>CAVPNJ010000005.1:0-156039 GCA_963706785.1 uncultured beta proteobacterium | reverse complement strand
TGGCCCTGGTGGTATGGGGGGCGCTTATCCCTCCATTGCCTTTTCTCGTTCTGTCTTGGATATTTGAAGGTCCTGCGAGAATACAAGCCAGTCTAAGTGATATAACCTATGTCGGCGTGCTGGCCGTCTTTTATCTGGCCATTGTCGCGACTATAGTCGGTTATGTGCTGTGGGGGCGCCTGTTAAGTAACCATCCCGCCAGTAAAGTCGCTCCTCTTAGTCTTTTGGTGCCGATCGTAGGTCTGCTGTCGTCTGCATGGTTTCTGAATGAACGGCTGGCGCCGGTGCAATGGCTGGGCGGGGCAGTCGTCATGCTGGGCCTGACCATTAATGTGTTTGGCTTACAGGTATGGAAGCGCTGGCGCCCTGCAAGTTAGTCGACTGCGCTAAAATTTGCGCTTCGCAGCATTTGCTGCGATCCCTTCTTTTAAATACAGGATGCCAACATGAAATTTGATCGGTCGGGTGTGAACGCGCTAATGGAAATCACTTCGCGTCCCGAGCTGGTGTTTGTACGTGGGCAGGGCTCATGGCTGGAAGACCACAATGGCAAGCGCTACCTGGACTTCATCCAGGGGTGGGCAGTCAATTGTCTGGGTCACTGTCCGCCTGATGTCGTCAAGGCCATCAACGAACAGTCCACCCTCCTGATCAACCCTTCTCCAGCGTTTTACAATGTGCCCTCAATGGAGCTCGCCAAACGCTTGACGGGTGCTTCATGCTTTGATCGCATCTTTTTTGCCAATAGCGGCGCAGAAGCCAACGAAGGCGCCATTAAACTGGCACGTAAATGGGGCCGCCTGAATCGCAAGGGCGCCTTCAAAATCATCACGTTCGACCACAGCTTCCATGGCCGCACCTTGGCAACGATGTCGGCATCGGGCAAGCCGGGTTGGGACAAAATATTCGCGCCGCAGGTAGATGGCTTCCCTAAAGCCAATCTAAATGATCTCGAATCCGTTCGGGCGCTTATCGACGACCAGACCGTTGCCATCATGTTGGAACCCGTTCAAGGCGAAGCCGGGGTTATTCCAGCAAGTCGGGAATTCATGCAGGCGCTGCGCAAGCTGGCCGACGAACACGGCCTGCTGCTGATTGTCGATGAAGTGCAAACCGGCATGGGTCGTACCGGCAAGTTATTTGCCTACGAACATTCAGGCATCACCCCCGATATCATGACGCTTGGCAAGGGCATTGGCGCGGGAGTGCCACTGGCAGCCTTGTGCGCACGCGAAGCCGTGTCTTGCTTCGACCACGGCGATCAGGGCGGCACCTATAACGGCAATCCGCTGATGACCGCTGCCGGTGTGGCAGTGTTCGACGCATTGACGGCTGACGGCTTTATGGAATCTGTAAACGCCCGCTCCACTCAATTGTCGGAAGGCTTGCTGGCACTGTCGGCAAAATGGGGAATGAAGGGTGAGCGAGGCGAAGGCTTGTTACGCGCCCTCATACTTGATCGCGACGATGGCGCCGCGATCGTCGAAACCGCACGCGACTGGGCGCCGGAAGGCATGCTATTGAATGCCCCTAGGCCTAATTTGTTGCGCTTTATGCCGGCCCTGAATGTGACGGCTGAAGAGGTCGAACTGATGCTTGAACGCTTGGACGAAGTTATAAGCCAGGTCCGCAGCTGATCAAGGCATATTACGGACGCCGCTGCGGCGCTGGACACAGCGCGCCAGCGGCGGCGGGAAGCTTATGAATTCACAGGCCCTAGCCATGAAGCCGCAAATAGAGCTCGATCGCGGTCGCCATGCGGCGCCGCAGCTGTATGAACTGCTCAGGGCCCAGATCGTATCCCTCGAGCTTCTACCGGGCGCGCCTTTATCGCGGGTGCAGTTATCGGCGGAATTTAACGTCAGCCAGACCCCGGTGCGCGAGGCGTTGCTAAAGCTGACGGAAGAGCGGCTGGTCGATGTGTTTCCGCAGGCCGCTACCCGGGTCAGTCTGATCGACATCCGCTTCGCACAAGAGACGCATTTTTTGCGGCGGGCTATCGAGCTTGAAATTGTGCGCGACTTGGCGCTGGTCGAATCACCTGGACTGATCGCCGAATTAAAGTCTTTGCTGCACCAGCAAGAACTATTGCGCGATAAGCCCGACCTGGATGGCTTCACCGAAGCCGACCAGGCCTTTCATCGTTGCATGTACAGGGCTGTGGGCAGGGAAGCCCTATGGACACTCGTGCGTAGCCGCAGCGGTCATATCGACCGTTTGCGTCGGCTTCATCTGCCAGCCAGCGGTAAGCTTGACCGTATTGTTATCGACCACCGTCAGATTCTTGCCGCCATAGAAAGCGGCAACGCCGTCGATGCCCAGGATAGCCTGCGCAACCATCTATCGGGAACGCTGGAATATGCGGAACAGATACGACGGCAACACCCGCAATACTTTACCGGGGCTTGAACCGGCACGCTGTGGCAGAAGGCGCGAACGGCGTGTTGCCATGCCGATCACGCCATTTTTTTACTACGAAGCTTTGACTACCTGGCGCCACTTGTGCAACAGGGGCTCGGTATAGCCATTGGGTTGTTCCAGTCCTTTGAATACCAAGTCGCAGGCGGCCTGATAAGCGGCCGAAGTTTCGAAGTTGCCAGCCATGGGACGGTAGGCTGGGTCGCCGACGTTCTGGCTATCGACCACCGCCGCCATACGCTGCATGGTTTCGGTTACTTGGTCTTTACTTACGATATTGTGGCGCAGCCAATTTGCCATATGCTGGCTGGAAATCCGCAGGGTTGCACGGTCTTCCATCAAGCCTACGTTGTGAATATCGGGAACCTTCGAGCAGCCGATGCCCTGATCGATCCAGCGCACGACATAGCCGAGAATGCCCTGCGCGTTGTTGTCCAGTTCTTCCTGGATTTCCTGCGCCGACCAGTTGGTGTCGGTGGCCACTGGCACGGTCAGGATCTTGTCGAGCAATGGTTCGCTTTTGCCTTCCATGCCGCGCTGGATCTCCTGAACGTCGACCTGGTGGTAGTGCAGCGCGTGCAACGTGGCCGCCGTGGGCGACGGGACCCAGGCCGTATTTCCGCCGGCTTTAAGATGGCCGATTTTCTGGACCAGCATGTCGGCCATCAAATCAGGCATGGCCCACATGCCTTTGCCGATCTGGGCGTGTCCGCGCAGGCCGCATTCCAGGCCCACCTGTACGTTGTTTCGCTCGTAAGCGTCGATCCAGACGCTGCGTTTCATGTCGCCTTTACGCACCATGGGACCCGCTTCCATGGAGGTATGCATTTCGTCGCCGGTGCGATCCAGGAAGCCAGTGTTGATGAAGGCGACCCGCTCTTGAGCCTGGGCGATGCAGGCCTTCAGGTTGGTACTGGTGCGGCGCTCTTCATCCATGATGCCCATTTTGAGGGTGTTGGGTGCCAGGCCGAGCAGGGCTTCTGTGCGAGAAAACAATTTGCTGGCAAAGGCGACTTCGGCCGGACCATGCATTTTGGGCTTGACGATGTAAATGGAACCGGCACGAGAGTTTCCGGCCTTCTGCAGGTCGTGCATCGCAATAAGGGACGTGAAGACGGCATCGAGAATGCCCTCGGGTACTTCCTGGCCTTGCTCGTCGAGTACGGCGGGGTTGGTCATAAGGTGGCCGACGTTGCGGATGAGCATAAGCGAGCGACCATGGAGCTTGCGGGTTTCGCCGTTGATATCGGTGTAGCTGCGGTCGGGATTCAGGCTACGGGTGAAGGTCTTGCCGCCTTTGGATACTTCTTCGACCAGGGTGCCGTTCATCAGGCCCAGCCAGTTGCGGTAGGCGGTTACCTTGTCTTGAGCATCGACTGCAGCGATGGAGTCTTCGCAATCCATGATGGTGGTCAGTGCCGACTCCATAAGCACATCTTTTATGCCGGCTTTATCCTGCCCGCCGATGGGGTGTGACTTGTCGATCTGTACTTCGAAGTGCAGGCCGTTGTGTTGGAACACCAGCGCTTGCGGAGCCGATGGCTCGCCGCGATACCCTAGAAACAGCTCCGGTTGTGCCAAGCTGGTTTGCTGGCCGCTTTCGAGGCTTACTCGCAGCTTTCCGTTCTCGACAACGTAAGCCGTGGCGTCGCTATGCCAGCCTTGCGCCAGCGGGATGCTTTCGTCCAGAAATTTTCGAGCAAAAGCGATAACCTTGGCCCCGCGCTGTGGGTTGTACCCCCCGGCACGGGTGGCGCCGTCGTCTTCAGAGATAGCATCGGTGCCGTACAGGGCATCGTACAGACTACCCCAGCGCGCATTGGCCGCATTAAGGGCATAGCGAGCGTTCGTGATCGGTACCACCAGCTGAGGGCCTGCCTGCTGCGTGATTTCGCTATCAACCTTACTGGTTTTGATCTGCACGCTGGCAGGAACATCTTGCAGATATCCGATCTGGCGCAAGAACGCCTGGTAGGCGGCAGGGTCGGCAATGGGCCCGGGGTTTTGCCGGTACCAGTTATCCAGTTCCGCTTGCAGGCGGTCGCGCTCAGCCAGCAGCTGACGATTTTCCGGCGCCAAATCGTGGACGATTTTATCGAATCCAGACCAGAACGCATCGGAGGCGACGCCGGTGCCCGGCAGGGCTTCGTGCTCGACAAATTGGTGAAGTTCGGTAGCAACTTTCAGCCGCTTGCATTCTGTTCTTTCGGTCATTGCAGGTCCTGGTAAGGTTTTCAAAAAAAAAGGAAAATAAGCGTCGCCCCGGCCAGACGTAGCTGCCATGTGTGTATAGGCTTTGTAACCTGGAGCGAGTAGACTGTGCAGTAAGGCGCGTACCTATTATGGACCGTAGCGTACAAGGACTCAACAACACCCAAAGTCAAATGACTTGATACTTAAAGTACCAAATCGTTATTGAATAGCGCCCGATTGGATGTTCATAGGTTCTTGTTGTTGCCAAGGGATATGCCGGATACCATGCGGAATCGGGCCGCCCTGAACTAAGTTTTCCTTATTGGCCTATCCATGACAAAGGACAGATCATGAAAAACCAAGTGAAACTGATCGGCGCGCCCTCGGCATTGCTGCTGCTGGAAGGCTGGTCGGCAACGGCAGGGCGGGACGCCATCCATAAAAGTTTCATTTTCAAGAATTTCAACGAGGCCTTCGGATTCATGACCTGTGTTGCCTTGCAGGCCGAAAAGCTCGATCATCATCCCGAATGGACCAACGTTTATAACCGCGTAAGCGTCACCCTTACTACCCACGATGCCAAAGGCGTTACCGAACGTGATGTCGCCCTGGCTTTGTTCATGGACCAACTCGAGTAACTATTCAGGCATCGCATGCAAAATACTAAAAGTAAGAAAGCGGTTGACGATCTGGCACCTCGCGGCACGCTGCGTGTTGCCATCAACTTCGGGAATCCGGTTATTGCGCAAGCGCACCCAAAGACTCAAGCTCCTATGGGCGTGTCGGCTGACCTGGCTGCCGAACTCGCAAGGCGGCTTGAAGTGCCTTTTGAATTCGTTACGTACGATGGCGCTGGCAAAGTCTTCGCGGACGCTGAAGCTGACACATGGGACGTCGCCTTCATGGCGATTGACCCTGTACGGGCTGAAAAAATTCTGTTCACGAAACCATACGTCGAGATCGAAGGCACGTATCTGGTTCGTCAAGATTCTGCGTTGCAGACAATAGGCCAACTAGATCAGCCAGGCATCCGCATAGCGGTGGGCAAGGGCGCAGCCTACGATTTATTTTTAACCCGCGCGCTCAAGCATGCGCAAGTCGTGCGCGCCGATACGTCGGCGGCGGCCATTCAGCTGTTCATCGATCAGGCGCTGGATGCCGCCGCCGGTGTCAGGCAGCCCTTGGCAGCTTATGCCGCTAGCGACCACACATTGCGGGTGATCGATGGCCGCTTTACCGCGATCGAGCAGGCCATGGCGACACCCAAGGGGCGCGACGCCGGACTCAATTACCTACAGGACTTCATTAAAGAGATGAAGGCCAGTGGCTTTGTGGCGGCCGCGCTTGAACGTAGCGGACAATCTGACGCCACCGTGGCACCGTAAGCGCCGGCACTGCAAGCGGTGTGCGGCCCGCTTAGCTTATTGCCGGGCTCACCAATCCACGCGACCAAGGCCGAGACGGTCAGTAGCGACAATACTGTCGAGATCAAAATGGCGCGCGACGTTACCGCCGGCTCGCGTTCATAAAGCTTGGCCAGCATGAAGGGGCCGGTTCCTACAGGCAGGGCGGCCAGCAGGACGGCAGTGGCGGCCCACAGCGGCGGCATATCAAACACCCAGCGCACCAGCACGAAAGCGATAAAGGGGTGCAGAAAAAGCTTCAGCAGCACAATACGCCAGACCGCCCCACCGTGTTCAGCAGGCTCGCCCTGGGCCAGGAACAGGCCTATCGTAACCAGGGCGCACGGGCTGGCGGCCGCGCCCAGCAAAGTCGTGAACTGGACCACAGCATACGGCAAGGGCAACTGAGTGGCTGCTACTGCTACCCCCAGTAAAGGGGCGGCAACCAAAGGGTTCTTCAGCAACGACAGTGCTACTTTGCGGGTGGTTTTCAGCAGGCTGCGCGATCCGAGCAGGTCGATCTCTATCAACACAATGGAAAACGCAAACAAGACACAGGCGGTCAGCAAGGTTGCAATGATCACAGCGGGCAGACTGTCGGGTCCAAATACCATCAGGCACAACGGTATGCCCATGAAACCTGCGTTGGAATACGACGCAGCCAGGCCCTCTATGCTGGCATCCGCCAGACGGCCACGCCGGCGGCGGTCCAGCGCGTACGAGACGCCGAATACAGCGGCGATGGCCAGGCCTGAAGACGCCACATAGCCCGGCTGATTGATTTGTTCCCAGGTGATCTGCGCCATGGCCTGGAATAAAAGGGCTGGCAGCGCCATCCAGACGACGAATTTATTCAGGCTATCGACGGCCCCGGCGCCCAAAAGCCGCTTGCGCCCGCTAATGTAGCCGATGAGTATCAACGCAAAGAGCGGAAATACTGCATTGATAATGACGCTCACGGGGAATCCAGAGGAAGGTTGATTCGAATGTGGCGTATTAAAGCAAAAAATTGTGGCTGGCGTTAGGTATCATCGTGAATGGGGGACCCGTCCTGGGCATCTCGTGTCATAGTGAGTTTCTATACTGTTATTTTGCTTGGTGGCCATACATGTTTGATAATTCGAATTCCGGCACTCCTACTCTTTTGCCTCCTGTAATGCCATTTATGGGTTACATGGATGCGCGCGCGGCGGTGGAGCGCCTGGTCGAAATCTATGCCAGGAACACCGCCTTTATTCGAGATGCGTTCGCCGAATATGCCAAGGGCAATTTCACGCGTCGGCAACGTGTGCGCGCTTATTATCCGGCCATACGCATCAAGGTAGACACCTATCAGGGGGTAGACAGCCGACTGTCGTATGGCCACGTGGTAGAGCCAGGCACCTACATGACAACCATCACGCAGCCCACGCTGTATTTCGATTATTTGCTTGAGCAACTGGGTCTGTTGATCAAAAACCATGGCGTTCCGATAGAAATCGGTGAATCCGACATGCCCATACCGCTGCACTTTTCGTTCGTCGACGGGCAATACGTGGAAGGGGTGTATTCGGACAAGGCCGGCGATTCCTTACGCGACTATTTCGATGTACCCGACCTTGCGGTAACCGACGACGCCATCGTGAACGGCACCTGGCACGGAAGGCCGGGCGAACCCTTGCCCCTGGCGCCTTTTACCGCCCCGCGAGTCGATTTTTCACTGCACCGATTGCAGCACTACACCGCCACGGCGCCGAAGTATTTTCAGAATTTTGTCCTGTTCACCAATTACCAGTTTTACATCGACGAATTTTGTCAGTGGGCCAAAGAAACGCTCGCCTCCGGAGAAGGCGGCTACACCGCATTGGTAGAGCCCGGCAACATCATTACCGGCCCAGGCCCGGAGGCCGAGCGGTCGGGTCTGCCGCTTAGCCGCATACCGCAGATGCCCTCGTATCATCTGGTGCGCGATAAACATATGGGCATTACCTTGATCAACATCGGAATTGGTCCTTCCAATGCCAAGACGATCACCGACCACGTAGCCGTGCTCCGCCCGTCGGCATGGCTTATGCTTGGCCATTGCGCTGGTCTGCGCACCACCCAGCGTCTGGGTGACTACGTGCTGGCTCATGGTTACGTGCGCCAAGACCACGTGCTGGATGACGACCTGCCCAGCTGGGTTCCAGTTCCTCCATTGGCGGAAATACAGGTTGCATTGGAACAAGCTGTGGCCGAGGTTGCAGGCCTGTCGGGCTGGGAGCTGAAAAGGATTATGCGCACAGGTACGGTAGCCACCATCGACAATCGCAATTGGGAATTGCGCGACCACCGCGAACCGGTACAACGCTTGTCGCAATCGCGTGCAATTGCCCTGGACATGGAGTCCGCCACCATCGCCGCCAACGGCTTTAGATTTCGGGTGCCCTACGGCACCTTACTTTGCGTATCCGACAAACCGCTGCACGGTGAATTGAAATTGCCGGGGATGGCAAGCGATTTTTATCGCACTCAGGTCAACCAACATCTGCATATAGGAATTCGAGCGCTGGAAAATTTGCGCGATATGCCACGCGAACGATTGCATTCGCGTAAGCTGCGCAGCTTCATTGAAACGGCCTTCAAGTAGGGGATACGCCATGAAAAAAATTTATCTGGCGGGGTTTGACGTATTTCGTCCTGACGCGCAGCAGTACGGCGAACAGCTGAAGATCCTTTGTGAAAAATATGGCTTCGAAGGGTTGTATCCGCTGGATAATTGCCCGCCCCGCCACCTGACCTCATTAGATCTCGCGCGTTGGATATACCGGTCCAATATCGCGCTCATCGAACAGTCCGACATACTCATGGCCAACATGAACGCCTTTCGTGGCGCAGAGCCTGATTCGGGTACTGTTTTCGAGGTGGGGTATGCGACTGCTCTAAGCAAATCAGTGTGGGTCTATACCGACCAAGAGCGTTCTTTGGTGGCACAGCATGCAGTGCATAAGGCGCCAGGTACACGAAGCTATGTCGATAACCAGGGCTACACGGTAGAAAATTTTGGTTTGAATCTGAACTTGATGATTGCCTGCAGTGCCCACGTTATCGTGGGCACTGCGGAAGATTGCTTGCAACGCATAGATTCGATGTAGCCGGCTCGTGGGGCCGGAACCCGGCTATTACATTTTGCGATTGGCGATGTCTTTCTGAGCCTGCGACACCAGGTCTTCGCCTATCGTTTTCTTCCATTTATCGAAAACCGGCTTGGTGACTTTTACGAAGGCGTCGTGCTGGGCGGGTGTCAGGCTAGTAACCGTGACGCCGTGGCTTTCGATTTCCTTGAGCAGGGACGGATCTTCCGGTGTCACGCCTTTACGGGCAATGGCGATCTGCTGTTTACCGGCGTCGATGGCCGATTCACGCACGATCTTACGGTCCGCTTCGGTCCAGGATTCCCATACTTGCTTGTTCACCACAAAGACGAGCGGGTCGGCCACATAGTTCCACAGGGTCAGGTGCTTTTGGGCGACGTCATACAGTTTGGCGCCCGCATAAATCGACAGGGGGTTTTCCTGGCCGTCGACTGCGCCGGTCGCTAGTGCCGGCTGCGCATCGGCCCAGCTCATTTGAGTAGGATTGGCGCCCAGGGCGGTAAACGTGTCGATATACAAGGGCGAGCCCACCACACGCAGTTTCTGGCCTTTGAGGTCTTCTGGCGCTTTGACGGCATGTTTGGAGTTGCTTAGCTGCCTGTAGCCGTTTTCGCCCCAGGCAAGTGGCAGCACTCCGGCTTTTTCGATGTCCTTGAACAAGGCCTTGCCCACTTCACCATGGATCAACGCGTCGATGGCTGCATAGTCTGGCATCAGGAAAGGCAGTGAAAACAAGTTGAGCTGTTTAACCTGCGGGGACCAATTGATGGTCGATCCGACTGCCATGTCGATCAGGCCTTGGCGAATGGCGGTGAATTCACGAGTTTGGTCGCCCTGGACGAGCGAGGTTCCAGGATAAATCTTGATGTTGATGCGACCGTCGGTGCGCTCGCGGACCAGTTTGGACCAAATTTCGGCGCCTTGGCCCCACGGGAAGGTTGTGCCCACGACGATGGACAGTTTGTATTCAGATTTGTAGCCAGCCGCGTAGGCAGCAGAGCTAGCAGCAAGGGCGGCTACCGAACACGCAATGGCGCCGAGCAGTGCACGAATTTTCATAATTATTCCTCTTCACAGGTTAAGACAGCAGTGCAACAACGATTCACAACGAAACGAAATCAATAACCCAGGTAACGTGGCAACCATAGGGCAAGTTCGGGGAAAACGATGACCAACACCAGTACCGTGAACATCGACACTAGCAACCAGATCACCCATCGAACGGTGCTTTCCATAGGCACCTTGGCGATGCGGCACGAGACCATCAGGTTGACCGCCAACGGTGGCGTAAATTGCCCGAGCGCGACCTTAAGCGTCAGCAGGACACCAAACCAGACCGGATCCCAGTTATAGGCATTGGCGATCGGCATTAACAGCGGTACGAAAATCAGGAAAATCGAGATGCCGTCCAGGAACATCCCCAGCGTCATCAGCAGAAGCACCAGTAGCGATAACACCCCGTATTCACCAAGGCCCGAGTTCACGATCGCCTTGGTGATCGGGTCGATGACGCTAAGCGTCGATAGCGCCCAGGCGAAGATGCCCGCCAGGGTCACTACAAGCATGATCACCGCCGACAGTTCAGCCGCTTCGCGCAGAATCAAAAACAGGTCGCGGATTTTGATCGTGCGGTGTATGCACATTCCGACGAAAAGTCCGTAGAACACCGCCACGACAGCCGCTTCGGTAGGCGTGAACCAGCCCATGCGCATTCCGCCCAGAATCAACACCGGCGCAATCAGGCCCCATGTCGCGTCGAGCAAGCTGGGCCAGAACGGCGGGCGCGGCAGGCTGCTTTCCAGCGTGCCCATATTGTGGCGCCGCGACAGCCAGACGGCCGGAATGATCAACGCAATTCCGGCCAGTATGCCGGGAATCATGCCGGCGGCGAACAGGGCAGGTACCGACGCTTGTGGCACCAGAATCGAATAGACGATGAACGCAATAGACGGCGGGATAAGGATATCGGTAGACGCACCGGCCGCCACGATGCTAGCCGAGAACGGCTTCGGGTAGCCGGCCTTGGTCATGGCGCTGATCATGACGGCGCCCACAGCGGCCGCGCAGGCCGGCCCTGAGCCCGAGATTCCGCCCAGGAACATGGCGACGGCAATTGCGACTAAGGGCAGCATGCCTGGGCCGCGGCCCACGATCGCGATAGCGAAATTGACCAGCCGGCTGGCAACACCAGAGCGGTCGAATATGGATCCCACCAGCACGAACATCGGAATGGCCAGCAGCGGGTATTTGGCCAGGCCGGCATAGAAGTTTTGCGGCACAGCCAGCAAGCCGAACCATTGGGTGTCAAGATTGGATAGCACAATGGCCAGGGTGCCGGATACGCCGAGGGCCACGCCTACCGGTACGCCAATCACCATCAGCAATACAAAGACAATAAACAGCAAGGCGACGATCATTGCTCGCCTCGCAGCAGGCGGCGCAACATACCTAGCATGCGCAGCGAAATGGCGATCGTGAATACGGGCATCCAAATGGTGTACCACCAGTTAGGAATGCCAATGGCGGGCGAGGTATCGCCCCATGTGTAGTCGTCAAAGGCCATTCGGGCCGACAACACGGCAAGCAGGATAAAAAACAGTAAAACGACCACACTGCTAATGATCGCAAGCTTGCGTCGTCGTTGAGGCGAACCACCGTCGGCAAAGATTTCGATGCGTATATGCTGGTTGCGTACGAAAGCGGTAGACCCCGCGGTCATCGTTAGGACGATAAGCAGGAAGATCGAGATTTCTTCAGTCCACGCAAAGGAGCTGTTGGTCAGGTAACGCACCAGTACGTTGGCAAAGGTGATGACCGCCAGGCCGCCCAGGATAATTACCGAAAACCAGTCCTCGACCTTCAGGGGGACCTTGACTGGTGGATCGGGGATCTCGGGAACGATCGGTTCGACGGCGTCGTCGAGGCGTGCTTCGGGTAATGCCATTTGTCTCCAGCCGGTACGACGTACTTTTATTCTATTAGTCTATTTTTCGGAGCCGAATAATAGCCGACATCCTAACCCGTGGAAGTCTTTTTGGTAGTTCGGGGTTTCCCGCGTTTGGGCAGCGCCAGCATGGTGCCGCGGCAGGCATCTGTGCCGCACAGGCATTTATACTGTTCCTTCAGCTTTTTGGTGATGCGGCCTTCCATGATCAGGCCATAGTCATAGAACAGTTCTTCACCGGCCGCGATGTCGCGCAACGCGACAATATGCACGCGCTTTCCGCTACTTCCTTCCCGCGCCTGGCAATTGGGCCCACAGGAGTGATTGATCCAGCGTGCATCATTGCCCCTGTTCCCTCCGTCAATGACCTTGCCACTGCTGAGCGAAAAGAAAAAAGTATGAAATGGGTCGTCGGGATTGACGGGATGCAAGGCATCGGCCTCTTCCGGGGTGATACGCTTGCCTCCATATTCCAGGATACGGGTGCCCGCCGGGATGTCGCGCGCGGCGAAGACGCCGGTGCCATGCAAGGTGGATTGCTTAACGATATGCCAGGGTTCGGACGTTCGGGTCATGTGCGCGTTTTGGGCGGTGGCTTAAAAGGAATAAACTGCTGAAGTATCCATATCTTATGCAATTAAAACAAACTCTGTGAATTCTTCCTCTGACTCAGGCAGCCGAAATGGCGCCCAAACCCTCCTGCAGACCCTGATCGCCCACGGCGTAGATACCATTTTTGGCTATCCCGGCGGCGCGGTACTGCCCCTGTACGACGCCTTGTATTCCGAACCGCGAATTCGTCACGTACTCGTCAGGCATGAGCAAGGCGCTGTCCACGCTGCCGAAGGCTACGCGCGATCCACCGGCAAGCCGGGCGTAGTGGTCGTGACGTCGGGCCCGGGCATGGCCAACACCACGTCGGGACTGCTTGACGCTATGTGCGACTCGATTCCAATACTATGCATCAGTGGCCAGGTCGCTACAAGCGCCATCGGTACCGATGCTTTTCAGGAGTGCGATGCCGTCGGGATCTCGCGCCCGGTGACAAAGTGGAACGCACAGATTCGGCGTACCGAAGATGTGGCTGCCATGGCCGCCAAGGCCTACCATTTGACGACTTCCGGTCGTCCCGGCCCGGTCTTGCTCGATTTCCCCAAGGACATACAAATCGGCCTGGTGCCTCCCGAGCCGCCGGCCGCCGATGAGCCCGCGCTGGCCGAGGTGGAAACCAACAGCCCGTCGGTCGAGGCTGCCATCAAACGGGCGGCCGCGCTTATCGCCAACGCCAAGCGCCCTGTGTTTTATGGTGGCGGAGGCCTGGTGAACTCGGGTTTGGACGCTTGCCATACCTTTGCCAGCTTGGTCCAGGACATGGCTGCACCTTGCACCCTTACTTTAATGGGACTGGGGGCCTTTCCGGCCGACGATCCTCTGTTTCTGGGCATGTTGGGCATGCACGGAACGCTCGAGGCCAATTTGGCCATGCATCATGCAGACTTGATTGTGTGCGTGGGCGCGCGCTTTGATGACCGAATAACTGGACGTCTCTCGGATTTCTGCCCGCACGCCAGCAAAATCCATCTGGATATCGACCCTGCATCCATCAACAAGGTCGTGCGGGCCGACGTAGCGATGGTGGGCGACTGTTATCCCTTGCTGCGCGCCTTGCGCCGCGAATTGGCCCAAATCGAACTCGTTCCCAAGCGGCTCGATGCATGGTGGCAGCGCATCGCTGTGTGGCGCGCACAGGACTGCCTGAAGGTGACGCCGTCCAGCGAGCACATATTGCCCCAGCATCTTATGCAGCGCGTGGACCACATGCTGTCTGGCCGGGACGCCATTATTTCGACCGACGTCGGTCAGCACCAAATGTGGGCCGCCCAGTACATCAAATTTAACCGGCCTAACCGCTGGTTGACATCCGGGGGCGCCGGAACCATGGGTTATGGCCTGCCTGCAGCCATCGGCGCACAAATCGCCCATCCGGATAAGCCGGTGGTGTGTATCAGCGGCGACGCGTCGGTACTGATGAATATTCAGGAATTGGCCACCGCTACCCAGCATCAGGCGCCAGTCAAGGTGGTGTTGTGCAATAACGGCCATATGGGCATGGTCAGGCAATGGCAAGAATTGATACACGGCGGGCGTTACAGCCACAGTTATAACGCATCGCTCCCTGACTTCGTGGCGCTGGCCAAGGCCTTCGGCTGGGGTGCGGCCCGCGTGGAAGATCCCGCCGACCTGGACGCAGCGCTTGCAGAATGCATGGCCTATGACGGCCCATACTTTTTGGATGTGGTGGTGTTGTCACAGGAAAACTGCTTCCCGATGATGCCTGCCGGTTATGGTCACCAGCAGGTAATGTTGTCGGAAGACAACTGGTACGTCGAAGATTGAGCACAGCCTAAAGAAAACCCCAATACACTTGCGCCGGCAGTTGTAGTACAACTGCCGATTGGTTCAAATTAACGAAACAAGTGTCAGGGACAAAATGCGTAAAAACTGGGTATCTAAATGCATGCTTGCCATTTCAGTGGCAAGCATTTTTTCTGCCGGCCCGGCAATGGCCGAAAAAACGTTGAAAATGGCGTATGCCCTGTCAACCAATTCGCATTATGGTGCTGGCGCCGATGCATTCTCGAAGGCCATTGATGGCGCTGCCAAGGGGCAGTACAAGGTTCAGCAGTTCCCCAACAGTGCTCTGGGGGGCGAGCGCGAGGTGATCGAAGGCCTGCAATTGGGCACCATCGACGTCGCCATCGTTTCAACCGGTGCGACCTTGAATTTCGTGCCGAAAACCGGCGTGTTCGATATTCCCTTTCTGTTTCGCGACTTGACGCCATGCCCGCAAGGTACTGGACGGCGACATCGGCCAGAAAATGTTGGCTGAATTCCCCAAGCGCGGCTTGGTGGCCTTGGCCTGGGGCGAACAGGGCTTCCGGCAGCTTACCAACAACGTACGCGCGGTCGCCAAGCCTGAAGACGCCAAGGGCCTGAAAATCCGCACTACCGAGAATCCCATTCATATTGCCGCCTTCCGGCATATGGGCGTACTGGCGACCCCTATGGCCTGGCCTGAAGTAGCGACTGCCTTGCAGCAAGGCACCATCGACGGCCAGGAAAATCCGCTGTCGGTCATTGTGTCCGCCAAGCTCCCGCAATTGCAGAAATATCTGTCGTTGACGTCGCACGTATACGGGCCGGCCTTGATCCTGATGTCGCCCAATGTCTACGACGGCCTGTCTGATGCCGACAAGGCGAAATTCAAGGCAGCCGGCCACGATGCCGCCATAGCAATGCGCAACTACGTCGATGCAGTCGAAAAAAGCGGCCTTGAAGAAGTTAAAAAACAGGGCATGCAGGTCAATACCGTCGACCATGCAGCTTTTGTCAAAGCCGTCGAGCCCGTCTACCCACAGTATTACAAACAGTTCGGCAAAGAGTTCGTGGAATCCATCCGCAACACTCAGTAAGCCGGTGCTTTCGCTGTAGTGGCTTCAAGGGGCTGGCGCAGGCGTCAGCCCCATTTAATTGTGTCTTCGCATCAGCGTCAATATTTCAGCGGACGCACCCCTAGAAAACAGACAGGATAGATCGTGCAAATATTTCGCATCTTGGACCGCACTTTATTCCGGTTTATATCGCTTGTGACGCAGTTGTTGATTCTGTCAGCCGTAGCGGCCGGGTTTTACCAGGTTATCGCACGCTTCGTGCTTGAATCGCCGGCCGACTGGAGCGAGGCGTGGACTCGGGCGTCGCTGATCTGGACGGTAATGTTGGGTGTGGCGCTGGCCTTTCGTCAGGGCGCCATGCTTAGCGTCGAAATGCTCCACAGCATGCTAGGGTCGCGCAACAAGCGCTGGCTCGAACACCTGATCTTGGTCATCTGCGTAGGGTTTCTGGGTTTCATGGCCTGGGTCGGCGGACAAATGGCCTGGCGTGTGCGCTTCCAGACCATGCCCAGCTTCGACGTTTCTATTTCATGGGTGTATATCGCGATTCCCATCGGAATGACCCTCGCAATACTGGCCGTTTTCGCCTACTGGGCCGATGGTCCGCGGCAGGCCATTGTGGACGACACCGTTCTTTGATCGCCTCGAACGTCAGCCAATAATCAACAAAGCCCCACAAATACGTCAGGTGAATGAATGTCGCAGTTAATGGTTGTATCGATGTTGCTGTTTTTTGCGCTGTCTGTTCCGGTGGCGGTGTCCATCGGATTGGGCAGTGTGCTGGGTATTGCATTTGACGGGCAGATGACATGGCTGGTCGTGGCTCAGCAGATTTATGCCTCGCTGGACAAATACCCCTTGGTCGCCGTGCCGTTCTTTATTCTGGCGGGTAACCTCATGGAGGCCGGCGGTATTTCCGAACGCATGGTGACTTTCGCGAAAAGCGTGGTCGGCGGCTTCCAAGGCGGCTTGGCCTGCACCTGCGTGCTGACTTGCATGATTTTCGCAGCAGTTGCCGGTTCCAGCGTGGCCACCACCTTCGCCGTGGGCGCCATTCTTATACCGGCCATGGTCAAGCACGGTTACCCCAAGCCCTTTGCGGCGTCTTTGCAGGCCTCGGCGGCTGAGCTGGGCGTCATCATTCCGCCTTCGATTCCCATGATCCTGTTTGCTGTCGCAACGGATACCTCGGTGGGCGAATTATTTATTGCAGGCGTAGGACCGGGTATCTTGATCGGTCTGGCCCTGATGCTTTATGTATGGATCTACGCGCGCAAGCACGGTTATGGCAAGAGCGATGGTGAAGGGCGCCTGGCCTTGTGGCCGGCATTCAAGCAGGCCTGGCTTGCGCTGTTGATGCCGGTCATTATCCTGGGCGGTATCTATGGCGGCATCTTTACGCCCACCGAGGCGTCGGCGGTAGCGGTCGTTTATGCACTGGTCGTGGGTATATTTATCTATCGCCGGATAACATTCGCCAATCTTTCCAAAACGCTGCATCGTTCGGTCATATCGACTGCGGTCATCATGTTCGTCATCGCCAACGCCGGTGTGTTCGGATTCTTGCTGAATCGTGCAGGAATTCCTGCTGCGCTGGGCGAGTGGCTGGGACAGATTTTCAGCGACAAGTACACTTTCCTGCTGGGGGTTAACGCAGCGCTGTTCATTATCGGCATGTTCATCGAAACCTCGGCTTCGATCGTGGTGCTGGCGCCCTTGCTGCTTCCGGTGGCGGTCCATTTCGGTGTGGATCCGGCCCATTTCGGCATCATCATGGTGGTGAATCTGGCACTGGGCATGGTGACTCCACCATTCGGTGTCAATCTGTTCGCGGCATGCGCTGTGGCGAATTTATCGATCGAGCGCCTGATACGGCCGTTACTGCCTTTTGTCGCGGTAGCGGTCACGTGTCTGCTGTTAATCACCTATGTGCCTGAGATTTCGCTGTACCTGAAGGAGCTGGTATACGGGTAGATAGAGGTCGAGCCTGTGTGTCTTTTTCATTGAGGCGGGGGGCGGCTGGTGTTTCTTCTTGCTTGGTGTAGAAAGGCTCGGTCGCAATTCTTTTCTCTAAGCGGTGCATTGGGTTAGGCGCGTAGTCTCTGTTCCTTTAGGCGATGCATTGGGTCAGGGCAGGTCTGGCTCAAGATCGCTGCGGTCCCTTCGGGACTTCCCGCGAACGGCCCAGGATCACGGCGGGCGAGAACTCGTGGGGCCAACAGTCCATCGGACTGTTGGCAAGCGTCCCACTCAAACAGGCTCGCCCTTGATTCCGTGATCCCGGGCCATTCGCGGCGCGCTCAAACTTTCGCCGGACCTGCCCTGACCCACCGCATCTCGTATAGGGTATTGGTGGACCGCTACGCTTACGTGGCGGCAGATTGCCCGTGCCGAACATCGGCCGCCTCTTCAAGTAACGGAATGTCTTCCTTGTCCTGGAGTTTCGACTTTTCGGCATGCCGTTGAATCATAAAAATGCCATTGACGTCCCTTGTGAAACCCATCAACTGCCATGGACGCCAAGGTGGCTGTAGGTGGGGCCGGGCGAGCGAGGTTTGCGTGCGCCGTGGCAATGGTTCGGATTGGGGGTACAAGGCCGCGCATGTTTGAACGGCGCGCTTACGGACAGCCGGAGCCTGTCCGTTGCCGTGAGTTCGCGGCCGCCCCAAGCCGAAGCGTTGACGCGGGTAGTCATGGTGAAGCCATGACCGCGACGCATCGAGCGCGCACGGCCCCACCTACTGACGCCGGTTTATAAAAAGACCGTTTCAATATTCAGGCAGCGCTTCAGAGCAGGTCCGACTTAAGATCGCTGCGATTCTTCGGGGTTACCCATAGCTCCGTTTCGGCTCCAGCCGCAGATCCCCTCACCTACTTAATCCGCGAGCACTAATAGGCCACACCGCTTCCACGTGGTTTCCACGTATTGCCACGACACAATCATGCAAATTGAAAGTCGGATCGCAATGACTCGGGATTAGACGCAGATGCGTGCCAAGTTCCGGACGATTGCGCCGACTGCTGGCCAGCAATATAGAGTGCTCGTCATGCACCCCCACACAACGTAAGCCCTCGCGGTCGGCCACCTGGGGAGCCCCGCTTTCCGCACTTGTCGATTTCAGCCCCAGATCGACCACCGCGCGGTCAGGCGTCGGCGTGCTGATTACAGTGCCCAGCAAGAAAAGGCTGTGCTGGAACGAAAGGGCTTCGCCCCAATCAATCGCCGAATAATCGGAGTCCATAAACGCATAAGACCCCGCCTGGATCTCGGTGAAGACCCCACTTGCAACGTCAAACGCGGCCGTGCCCGTTCCGCCTCCGCTGACAATCGCGCAGTCGATGCTGGCCGCAAAAAAGGCATCAAGGTACTGCCGAATCTGGCGCACTGTCTTGTCGGCGGCCTTTTGGCGCTGGTCCCACGAACGCTTATGTTGAATGCCGCCATGATAGGCCTGTACACCCGCAAAGCTTACATGAGGCAGTTTACGTATCAGATGCACCAAAGCAATGGCCTCATCCGCCGTTTGGACCCCGCAACGCTTCTGGCCGACATCCAGCTCGATCAAAACGCGTACATTTGCGTCATGCTCGGCCATCATGGCAGACAGTGCTTCAAGCGCCTTGGGGTTATCGACACATACCGATATATGGGCCTGTTTGGCCAGACGCGCGAGCAGCGCCAGCTTTGCGGAACCGACGACCTCGTTGCTGATCAGGATATCGCGCACGCCCGCAGCGACAAAAGGCACAGCTTCCGAAACCTTCTGGCAGCAAATTCCCACTGCCCCCAAGGCCACTTGCCGTAGCGCAATTTCGGGGCATTTGTGGGCTTTTGCATGAGGACGCAAGGCCACGCCATGTCTTTCTGCCAATACCTGCATGGTGCGCAGATTATCTTCGAACACGTCCAAATCGAGAATAAGGCAGGGCGTGTCGATGGCGCTTAGCGGATCGCCCGGCCTAGCAATCGGTGGAATCGCCACTTTTTCGACTTTGTGCGGCTCTGAATCAATGACAGCCTGTTTAACCTCTTCCATGTCCCACCCCCAACATCGAATGAAGCTGCGGTTTATGTATTAACCTAGCCAGTCGGCCAGGCGTCGGTTTGCAACAACGGCCCGATTTGCCCGAGATGACAAATCAGCGTACAGTCATCATTAACTTTACCGGTTAAGCTTTTATCTACTCACTGACTTCGCAAACGCAAAGACTTTCGCAACGGTAACCGGAATCGCATATATATGTTCGATATATTGGTTTATTTATTCGAGACTTACTATACACCGCAAGCATGTCCCGAGGCTGATGTCCTTGCGCACAAGCTGGCTGCCGTGGGTTTCGAACACGAAGACATCAACGATGCCTTGGGCTGGCTGCACGGTTTGGCCCAGACCACCGAAGAATGCGGTCAGCTGGCTAAAAATCCCGCTGGCGACAGCAAGCGTATTTATACCAGCTACGAATATCAAACGCTCGGAACCGAGGCCATAGGTTTTATCACCTTCCTCGAAAACTCCGACGTGCTGCCATCGGCGCTGCGGGAAATTCTTATTGATCGCGCCCAGGCAACAACTGAATCGCCCATTTCTCTTGAAAAAATCAAGATTATCGCCCTCATGGTTCTCTGGAGCCAAGAAGCCGAAGTCGACCATTTGGTGTTTGAAGAGCTGCTTGCCGACGATCCTGCGCGGTTATCGCATTAGGCGGATTCTGCCGGATGGCACTTGACATGCAAGGCAGTAAGCGGCCCTATACGGGCCGCTTTGCGCCCAGCCCAACGGGGCCTTTGCATGATGGCTCCTTGCTGGCAGCCATGGCCAGTTTCCTGGACGCCAGGGTACACGGCGGAATATGGCTGTTACGAATCGAAGACATCGATACCCAGCGCGTTGTGCCGGGCGCCGATCGGGTCATCATGGGGCAACTACATGCCCTGGGTATGCAATGGGATAAGGCGCCGGTCTGGCAAACGCAGCGGCTGCCACTGTATCAAAATTCATTCGATCGCCTGCTAGCCCGCCAATTGGTATATGGCTGCGCTTGCACTCGACAAGAACTTCCGCTGGGCCCCTACCCGGGCACATGCCGCAACGGCCCCGCGCCAGGCCGCGACGCACGCGCCTGGCGATTCAGGGTGCCGGCAGGTATGGAAAGTTTCCACGATCGCTGGCAAGGCCCGCAGCACCAGGATGTGGCTGCCGAAGTCGGTGACTTTATCGTCAAGCGCGCCGACGGTGTATGGGCTTACCAAATGGCAGTGGTGGTCGACGACGGCGACCAGGGCGTTACCGACATCGTGCGCGGTACTGATCTGCTGGACTCCACGGCGCGGCAGCAGGTATTGGCGCGCCACCTTGGTATTATCTATCCACGCGTCATGCACGTGCCTTTGCTGCTGGACAATTCGGGCCGCAAGTTATCGAAACAGAACCATGCGACCGCGCTAGATCTTACGAATCCGGTGCGCACGCTGAACAAGGCGTGGCAGGCATTGGGGTTCAGCTCTATGCCGGAAACCGACCTGGAGTCCTTCTGGCACAGCGCTCAAGTACAGTGGGACAGTCGATTTAGTGTATCGTGACGCCGGCAAGGGGTTGTTTTTATTACACTCGACTTGCATAGTGCGATTCCCACCTCGTATGATCCGCGCTATTGCTGCTGAAATGCAGTTACTGGAAACTCATGAATAAAACGCTGATTATTGCCGAGAAACCCTCGGTCGCTTTAGATATTTCGCGCGCCCTAGGAGGATTCACCCGGGAAGGCGATTACTTTGAAAGCGAGCATTATGTGCTGGCTTCCAGCATTGGGCACTTGCTGAGCCTAGTCGCGCCCAATGATCCCGTGCGCGGTAAATGGAGCTTTGCCCATTTGCCGGTCATCCCCCCTCAATTTGAACTGGGGCCCACCGACAAGAGATCTGCTGAACGCCTGAAATTATTGGTCAAGCTGCTTAAACGCAAAGACGTGACTGCGGTTATAAATGCCTGCGACGCGGGACGTGAAGGCGAGCTGATTTTCCGCTATATCGTTCAGTATTCCGGGATAAAAAAGCCCGTAATGCGTCTCTGGCTACGGTCGATGACACAGGCGGCCATCCGCGAAGCGTTCGATAATCTGCGTGACGACGAAACGATGAAGCCGCTGGAAGCGGCGGCGCGTTCACGAGCCGAGGCCGATTGGCTGGTCGGCATCAACGGCACGCGCGCCATGACGGCATTCAATAGCAAAGATGGTGGCTTTTTCAAGACGCCGGTAGGGCGGGTCCAGACGCCTACGCTGGCAATCGTGGCGGAACGCGAGGAACGCATACGCAAGTTCATATCCCGTGATTATTGGGAAGTTCATGCCACGTTTGTCGCCGCGGCGGGAATTTATACCGGCCGCTGGTTCGATCCAAAATTTGTCAAAGACGAACGGGATCCCGAGCGCCGTGATTCGCGTCTATGGTCGCAGACTGCCGCGCAAACCATCGTCACGGCTTGTCGCGACAAGCCTGGCCGGGTAAGCGAAGAGTCCAAGCCTTCCACACAAATTTCACCGGCCTTGTTCGACCTTACATCGCTGCAGCGCGAGGCCAACTCGCGCTTTGGTTTCTCGGCCAAGACCACGTTGGGCTTGGCTCAAACCCTGTACGAGCGGCATAAGGCGTTGACTTATCCTCGTACCGATTCGCGCTATCTGCCTGAAGACTATATACACACAGTTCAGCAAACCATGCAGGCTTTGTCGGAAGGCGGTTCGTCGGCTGCAGCCAGCGTTCGCCCTTTTGCCGAAACCGTGGTCAAACAAAATTGGGTCAAGCCCAATCGTCGCATTTTCGACAATAAGAAGGTGTCGGATCACTTTGCAATTATCCCGACTTTGCAAATACCACGCGAACTGAGCGACGCCGAAGGCAAAATCTATGACCTGATTGCCAAGCGATTTCTGGCCGTGTTCTTTCCGGCCGCAGAGTTTCGCCTGACCACTCGAATTACCGAAGTATCTGGACATCAATTCAAGACCGAAGGCAAGGTCCTGGTATCGCCCGGATGGCTTGCCATTTATGGCAGGGAAGCCCAAGGCGACGATACAAACCTGGTGGCGGTCTCCGAGGGCGAGAAAGTCAGCACCGAAGATATTGAAGCCAAAGCGCTTGTCACCAAACCGCCAGCACGCTTCAACGAAGCAACGTTGCTCTCGGCCATGGAAGGCGCGGGCAAGCTGGTCGACGACGAAGCCTTGCGCGAAGCCATGTCTGAACGAGGGTTGGGTACGCCAGCGACTCGTGCCGCGATCATCGAAGGCTTACTTAACGAAGGTTATTTGCGCCGGGAAGGCCGCGATCTTATCCCCAGCGCCAAAGCGCGCCAGCTTATGACTCTGCTTTCCGGGCTGAGTGTCAACGAGCTGACTTCGCCCGAACTGACTGGCGAGTGGGAGCACCGCCTAAAGCAGATCGAGCAACGCGAACTGGATCGCGACGAATTCATGCGCGAGATTGCGCAAATGACCCAAGTCATCGTCAAGCGTGCTAAAGAATACGAACGCGATACGGTGCCTGGCGACTATGCAACCTTAAGCACACCATGCCCAAAATGCGGCGCCGTCGTAAAGGAAAACTACCGGCGGTATGCGTGCACCAGTTGCGATTTTTCGATCGGTAAGCACCCCGGCGGTCGCACTTTCGAGATTCCTGAAGTCGAGGAATTGCTCAGAGAACGCCAATTGGGCCCGTTGCCTGGCTTCATCAGCAAAATGGGTCGCCCATTTGCAGCGCTATTGCGAATTACAGATGAGTTCAAGCTGGAGTTCGACTTTGGTCAGAAAGACGACGAGGACACCGAGCCCGTAGATTTCTCAACGCATACACCGCTGGGTAATTGTCCGAAGTGCGCAAGCCGGGTGTTCGATTACGGGATGAATTATGTGTGCGAGAAGTCGACGGGTCCTGATAAAACCTGCGATTTCCGCACGGGTAAGATGATTCTGCAGCAGGAGATTTCGCCTGAGCAAATTCAAAAACTTCTCAATACCGGAAAGACGGATCTACTCGAAGGCTTCGTCTCGAGTCGCACGAATCGCAAGTTCAAGGCGTATTTAGCGAAGCAGGAAGACGGCAAGATAGGTTTTGAATTTGAGCCGCGGCCGGAAAAGCCAGGACGGAAGACGGCGACGAAAACGGCGTCAAAAACCGCCAGCAAAACGGCGACGAAGACTGCTGCTAAGTCGGCGGTCAAGAAGGCCGTAGCGAAGAAGGCGGTAAAGAAAGCGGTAAGCAAGGCTGTGCCGAAGGCGGCCGCGAAGGCGGCAACGAAGACAGCGGCCAAAAAGGCGGTGAGCAAAGCGGCCGTGAAGAAAGCTGCGAAAGGAACGGCGGTATCCGTTGGTGGGGATGATGAAGATCCTCCGTTCTAACCAGTAGCTCAAGCTGACAGTAGCCCAAGCTGATGTGCGGGGATACCAAGGAAGGCCGTCTAAAGAGACGGCCTTTCTTCATTTTCGAAGGCCGGCGTGTCGTGATGGCCGATATTGATTGAATGGATGCATGCTGGTGTGGTCTTGGTTCATGGTTTGGCGTGATCGGCGCCAGAATTAAGGTCGTTGACGCCCTTGGTCATGCAGCTCATTTGCGCCACGGAATAGGCTTTAGTGCGTTCTTGGCGTGATCCAAGAATAGGCGCAGGCGCGCGGAGGTTGCGGCTTTGCTGGGCACAAGCGCGAGAACGGGCGCTTCCTCCAGGTGCCAATCGTTTAGTGCTCTTTGCAGACGCCCTCGCTCAATTAAGGCAGCGGTCTCCCATTCGGAACGAATCATGTAGCCCATGCCCTCCAGCGCCCACTGGGATATGACCTCGCCGTCATTGGATGATAGTGCCGGCTTGATCTTGACGTGTACGCTGCGCCGCGCTTTGGCCGAATAATATTGCGGCTTTTCCGGCGTGAAGCGCCACAGTGCAAGATCTTCGTCGTTTTCGCGCAGACACAGGCAGTCCGCGTCTGCCAGCGCAGAGGGATGGTTGATAACGCCCTGACGTCGAATGTATTCGGGGCTCGCACATAAATACCGCTTGTTGGGGGCGAGGTAGTGGCGAACTAATGAAGAATCTTTAACCATGCCGATGTGGATGATCAGATCCATGCCTGCAGCTTGGGACAAAGGGCTTTCCGCCAGAGTCAGACTCGTAACTACACCGGGGTGCAAGCTACGAAAGCTTTTCACCATGGGCGCTACATGCCGTCGTCCAAACCCCAGCGGTGCAACGATACGCAAGCTTCCGGCAAGAGCGGCAGCGGAGTTGGCTACCACCTCGGGGATGGACTCAAGGCGGTCAAGCACCGCTAGGGCTTCGTCGCGCAATCTGAGGCCCTCGTCGGTGAACAAAGAACCTCGAGAGCCACGTAGGACTAAATGGACACCCATCCTTTGCTCCATGCGCTTGAGCCGTAAAGAAATCGCGGGAGGGGTCACATTCAGGGCGCGGGCGGCTGCGGCAAGAGAGCCGCTTATGTCGAGTGCGCGGATAAGCTGAAGGTCTTCCAGGTTAAGCATTAAGTTTGGTTTAACAGTGGAGTAAATTTTGGTGAAACAAAAGTTACCCATAAAAGTCTACAGTTGCAAGCCGAGGCGGGTAAAACCCGTTGGGCGCCGTCGTGGTAAAGGATTGCGAATCGCCGTCATTATTAATTTTTCCCCAACGCAACTGGAGCGCATGTGAGCATCAACGACCAACTTTCCCAATTGGAAACCCCCGTGCTCTTGCTAGACGAGAACCGGATGGACCGTAATATCGATCGGATGCAAAGCCGCATGGACGAGCTCGGCGTATTATTCCGGCCACATGCCAAGACAAGCAAATGCCCAGAGGTGGTTCATCGCCAAATCGCCGCAGGAGCCCGCGGTATTACTGTGTCAACGCTCAAAGAAGCCGAGCGGTTCCATGCGGCAGGCGTGAATGACATTCTGTATGCCGTAGCTATCATTCCGTCAAAGTTCGACCATGCGTTACGGCTGCTCAGGGCGGGCCTGCAACTGACGTTGGTGGTGGAGTCCGTATTTGCAGCGAATCTGCTGTCCCAGTTCGGAATCGACCACAATCAGCTATTCGAGGTGCTGATCGAAGTCGACACCGATGGGCACCGCTCCGGTGTCGAGCCCGAGGCACAACTACTGCTCGACGTGGCAAAGTCACTGCGCGTCGAAAGCGGATCTGGCGCTCAATTGCGCGGGGTCTTAACCCATGCGGGTAGCTCGTATTCGCTTAACACACCGCAGGCACTGGCGGCGATGGCAGAGCAAGAGCGGGCGGGCTGTGTCCGCGCGGCGCAGCGATTGCGCGACGCCGGCTACGAATGCCCAGTCGTCAGCGTCGGCTCGACACCCACTGCACTGAGCGCCGCCAAGCTGGACGGCGTTACTGAAGTGCGTGCCGGCGTCTACGTGTTCTTCGATCTGGTGATGTCCGAAGTCGGCATCTGCAGCCATGACGAGATTGCCTTGTCAGTGCTGTGCACGGTAATCGGGCATCGGAGGGACGCAGGGTGGATCATTACCGACGGCGGCTGGATGTCCATGAGCCGCGACCGCGGCACGCAAAAGATGTCACATGACTATGGTTACGGACTGGTGTGCGACATCAGCGGTCGTCCGGTCGAAGGATTGGTCTTTAATGACGCAAATCAGGAGCATGGAGTGTTGGCGTGGGTGGGCGATTCTTCAGTCGACCTCGAGAACCGGTTTCCGGTCGGAAGCCAGTTCCGGATTATTCCGAATCACGCCTGCGCAACAGGCGCCCAGCATGCGGCCTATCAGGTATTGCAGGCAGACGGCGAGCCTCTGGCAACTTGGAATAGGTTCAGCGGCTGGTGACCTGCATTAAGCTCGCCGGGCTGCGGTTTTGCAGCATACCGCGTGTCGGAAGTTATCTGGCGAGGTTATCGATATTGACTACGCTGACCTTTCGGTAGGCTTTTGCTCTTGAGGCGGTGCGTTGTTTCCGAAGTTGGCTCGTTCGTTCTTCGGACGGGTCGTCGTTTCTAAAATCGGTGCAGGGGGTGGCGGGAGGCTTTGCGAAAGATCGCTGCGGTCCAGCTTCGCCGGACTACCCGGTCAAGCGCTGCGGCTCGGGGCGGGGCCGAACTCGCCCTCGCCAGGCCTGCGGCCTGTGCTTGTGGCTCAGACAGGCGGCCCCTTGCTTCCCCGATCCAGCAGCGCTTGACCGGCGCGCTCAAACTTTCGCCCAGCCTCCCGCCACCCCCTGCACCTTCGACGTGGGAGTAATTGGACCGTGTTCGGTCTTGTGGCTAGGTTAGCGCTATGTTGGCCACGCTGTGGCTAAGAGTGACTATGTATTCCGGCACGTGGGCTATCTGGGTATTTATAGTCGAGTGGCTATGTCCCTATGTCCCTATGTCGCGACGTGGCGATGTGGCCACGTAGCGAGGAGCCTACCCATGACGCGGTGTGGCTACCGTTCTCCCGACGCTTTGGCCATGCAGCACCTTGCCACGCGTCCGGCGTAGCCACGGCCCCCATCGAACACCCATCGCCCCAACCAATACTGTGCCCTCGATGCCATTCCGCATTCTCAAGCCGTCGTGCCTGGGGCTGGGTAAGCGATTCATTCGTCCGCCGCATTACCGGGCTTTTGCGGGGATACAAGGCCGCGCTGTCTGAGCAGCACGCTTGCGGACAGTCCTATGGACTGTTCGCGCTGCGAGTTCGCGGCCGCCCCGCAAAAGATCGGTGATGCGGGCAGCACTGGCAAAGCCAGGGCCGGGCGAATCTAGCGCACCCCAGCCCCTGGCACGACGGCTCTTAAGAACCGCATCAACGAACAACCGAACGAACAAAACCGAGAACGAACAGACCCGAGAACAAACACAAAGTCCGACCACCACCGCACTCACCCCCTTTAGTCAGCAAGAGAAATCAGCTCGGCCCCATCGTTCACCTGATCCCCGACACTGAAAAAGAGCTCCTCTACCGTACCATCCGCGGGCGCATAAATAGTGTGCTCCATCTTCATTGCCTCCATCACCAGCAACGCATCGCCACCCTTCACCTTATCTCCCGCCTTCACCGAAATCGAAATAATCTTGCCCGGCATCGGCGCGGTCAAGCTGCCACCATGTTGCGCCGAATCATCCACCGAATGAGCCACCGCATCATGCACCTGAAACACCCGCAAACCCTCATCGGCAAATACATGCACATCTTCGCCATGCAACACAACATTCGCCGAAGCATCCGCGTTACCCAGCCGGATGCGCACCTGATACTGACGGCTTGGCAGCGTATCAGCCCGCCAATTAAAAGTGTGAGACTCGCCGTTATGAGAGCAAGACCACTCATCGCCATTGCGTTTGACTTCGATCTCTTGGACCTGATCCTGCTCCAGCAAACCGAAAACCTGAACATAGCGACCATTAATACGCCAGCCATCCGCCTGCGCCCAAGGGTCCACATGCATCGTGTTCTCCCGAACCGCCGACTGCATAAGCCCCTGCTTGGCTAGCAATGCCGCCACAGCCAGCGCCAGCGTACTGAAAGGCGCCTGTGCGACAGGCGGAAACAAACTATCGTATTGACGATCTATCAGGCCAGTATCCAAGTCAGCGCTGGCAAATGCCGGGTCTAGCATCAGGCGGCGCAGGAAAGCGATATTGGTTTGCACCCCTACGCTTTGGATCTCACCCAGAGCCTGCACCATGCGCGCCCTGGCTTGGTCGCGGTCGGCACCGCGCACGATCAGCTTCGCGATCATCGGGTCGTAAAACGGCGTGATGGTGTCACCCGCCTGCACGCCGCCGTCCACCCGGATATCACCGTTCTGAAAGCTTGCGTGCGGCGGAAAGTTCAGCGTCGTCAAAGCCCCGATGGATGGCAGGAAGCCTTTGTCAGGATTCTCCGCATAAATGCGGGCTTCAATCGCATGGCCCGAGATCGTGAGCTCGTTCTGCGTCACGGGCAGCGCCTCGCCCGCTGCGACACGTAACTGCCATTCCACCAGATCGTGGCCGGTAATCATTTCCGTTACGGGGTGTTCTACCTGCAGCCGTGTATTCATTTCCATGAAATAAAAGCGACCGTCGGGCTCGACGATGAATTCGACCGTGCCGGCGCCTTCGTAACCAACCGCGCGTGCGGCCGCGACGGCGGCTTCGCCCATGGCGCGCCGCCGCGCTTCAGTCATGCCCGGTGCCGGCGCCTCTTCGATGACCTTTTGATGGCGGCGTTGTACCGAGCAATCGCGTTCGAACAAGTAGACGCAATTGCCGTGGGTATCGGCAAATACCTGAATCTCGATATGACGCGGCTTCTTCAGATAACGTTCGATCAATACCTTGTCGTCACCAAAGCTGCTGGCCGCTTCGCGCTGGCAGGAAGCCAGGGCTTCGGCGAAGGCGGCGCTGCTTTCCACGATGCGCATGCCCTTGCCGCCGCCGCCCGCACTGGCCTTGATCAGCACTGGGTAGCCGATGGCATCAGCTTGGGTCTGTAGGAATTGCGGATCCTGATTGTCGCCGTGGTAGCCCGGCACCAGCGGTACGCCGGCTTTTTCCATGAGCGTTTTGGCCGCCGATTTGCTACCCATGGCGGCAATGGCACTGATCGGCGGGCCCAACGAAAATAATGCCGGCATCTGCACAGGCCTGGGCGAACCCTTCGTTTTCCGACAGGAAACCATAGCCCGGGTGTATGGCCTGGGCGCCGGTCTTGAGCGCCGCCGCGATAATGGCGTCGCCGCGAAGGTAACTGGCACGCGGCTCGGAGCCGCCGATATGCACCGCGGTGTCGCAAGCGGCGACATGGCGTGAACCGGCATCGGCATCGGAATACACGGCAACCGTGCGCAGGCCCATGCGATGGGCGCTGGCGGCCACGCGGCATGCGATCTCGCCGCGATTGGCAATCAGTAAGGTGGTGAACAAATCGACTCCTTGGGATTACATGCGGAACACGCCGAAACGTGTGTCCTCGATAGGGGCGTTGAGCGCGGCGGACAGGCCCAGAGCCAGTACCCGGCGCGTATCGGCGGGCATGATGATGCCGTCGTCCCACAGTCGAGCCGTGGCATAGTAGGGGTGGCCTTCTTTTTCGTACTGATTCCGAATCGGGGCCTTGAATTCTTCTTCTTCGGTTTTGCTCCAGGTGCCGCCCTTGGCTTCGATGCCATCGCGACGTACGGTCGCCAGTACGCTGGCCGCCTGCTCACCGCCCATGACCGAAATGCGCGCGTTAGGCCACAGAAACAATAGTCGCGGGACCGAATGCGCGGCCGCACATGCCATAGTTGCCCGCCCCGAATGAGCCGCCGATCAGTATGGTGAATTTGGGTACCGACGCGGTGGACACGGCCGTGACCATTTTGGCGCCGTGGCGCGCGATGCCTTCGTTTTCGTATTTGCGGCCGACCATGAAGCCAGTGATATTTTGCAGGAATACAAGGGGGATTTTTCGCTGGCAGCACAATTCGATGAAGTGTGTGCCTTTTTGTGCCGCTTCTGAAAACAGGACGCCGTTATTGGCGATGATGCCCACGGGCATGCCGTGAATATGTGCGAAACCTGTAATCAGCGTGGTGCCAAAGCGAGCCTTGAATTCGTCGAACTCGGATCCGTCGACGATGCGGGCGATGACTTCGCGCACGTCGTAAGGCTTGCGGGTGTCGTTGGGAATGATGCCGTTCAGTTCTTGAGGGTCGTACAGCGGCTCGGCAAACGCCTTGCGCCGTAGTTGAACCGGCTTCTGACGATTCAGCCTGGCCACGGCACTGCGCGCCAGATAAAGCGCGTGCAGGTCGTTGTTGGCAAGGTGGTCGGCGACCCCGGACAGGCGTGTATGGACGTCGCCCCCGCCCAGGTCTTCGGCGCTGACCACTTCGCCCGTTGCTGCCTTGACCAGCGGTGGGCCGGCCAGAAAGATGGTGCCCTGATCTTTTACGATGATGGATTCATCGCTCATGGCGGGCACATAAGCGCCGCCAGCGGTGCACGAACCCATCACGACAGCGATCTGGCCTATGCCTTGGGACGACATGACGGCCTGGTTATAGAAGATGCGGCCGAAATGGTCGCGATCGGGGAAGACTTCGTCCTGATTAGGCAGATTGGCGCCGCCCGAATCGACCAAGTAGATGCAGGGCAGATTGTTCTGCTGCGCAATCTCCTGGGCCCGCAAGTGTTTTTTGACCGTAAGCGGATAGTAGGTGCCGCCTTTTACCGTGGCGTCGTTACAGACGATCATGCATTCGACGCCGGCAATGCGGCCGATGCCGGTGATAAGGCCAGCCCCGGGGGCGGCATTGTCGTATACGTTGTAAGCCGCTAAAGGTGACAGTTCCAGAAAGGGCGTACCTGGATCAAGCAGCCGTTCGACCCGGTCACGCGGCAGCAATTTGCCGCGGGCAAGGTGCTTTGCGCGGGCCGTCTCGTTGCCGCCCAAGGCGGTTTTCGTCAGTTGTTCTTGCAGGTCGTCGACCTGTTCCTGCATAGCGCGGGCGTTGTCGACAAACGCTTGTGACCGCGGGTTGATCCGGGATTCGATGACGGGCATTGCTTGTCGTTCCTAAAAAATCAAAGAAGGCGCGGCGATATGCTGCCGCGCCCCTCAACCGCTTCAGACCATTTCGATGGCCATGGCAACCGCTTCGCCACCGCCTATGCACAAGGAAGCCACCCCGTTTGCCGCCGGTTTTGCGCAGCGCCCCGATCAGAGTCGTAAGCAGGCGCGCGCCCGATGCGCCGATCGGGTGACCCAATGCTGTGGCGCCGCCGTGAATGTTGACCTTGTCGTGCGACAACTTCAGGTCGGTCATGGCCGCCATGGTTACGACGGCGAAGGCTTCGTTGATCTCGTACAGATCGACGTCTTCAGCGGTCCAGCCGGTTTTGGCGAACAGCTTCTGAATCGCGCCCACAGGGGCGGTCGTGAACCAGCCGGGTTCCTGCGAATGCTGGGTGTGGCCGACGATGCGCGCCAGTGGCGTTGCGCCAAGCTTTTGGGCGGTGGATTCGCGCATCAGCACCATGGCGGCAGCGCCGTCGGAAATAGACGATGAGTTGGCCGCTGTGACCGTTCCGTCTTTCTTGAATGCCGGCTTAAGCGTCGGGACTTTCTCTGGCATGGCCTTGGTGGGGCCCTTCGTCGGTAGTCGATCACGGTGTCGCCCTTTGCGGCCCGCGACCGTCACCGGGGTGATTTCCCATTTAAAGCTGCCATCGTCCGTGGCGGTGCGTGCGCGGCGCAGCGATTCGAGCGAGAAAGCGTCTTGTTGTTCGCGGGTAAAGGCGTATTTCGAGGCGCAGTCTTCGGCGAATACGCCCATGGCCGTGCCCGCGTTGGTAGGCGTCTTCCAGGCCGTCCAGCGCCATGTGGTCGTACACGCTGGAGTGACCGTAACGATAGCCCTCGCGCCCCTTCAACAGCAGATACGGCGCATTGCTCATGCTTTCCTGGCCGCCTGCCACGACGACGTCGGCGCTGCCGGCCACGATGATGTCGTGGCCGAACATAGCGGCCTTCAGGCCCGAACCGCACACTTTATGTATGGTGGTGCAGCCCACGCCCAATGGCAGGCCAGCGCCCAGTGCGGCCTGACGTGCCGGCGCCTGGCCTTGGCCGGCCTGCAGCACGTTGCCCATAATGACTTCATTGACGGCATCGTTCTGGATGCCGGCGCGCTCGATGGCGGCCTTGATCACAATGGAACCGAGCTCGTGTGCGGAAAGGCCGGATAGGCTGCCCATCATACCGCCCATGGGGGTACGTGCAACCGAAACTACAACAATAGGGTCAGACATGATTTGCTCCTGGATGGGTGCGAAAAGTAGGAGTGGGTTAAAGGGACGTTGGCGTTCCAGAATTGAAGTCGCCTGTCCCGGTCGTAAGGGAAAATATCTTCGATGCGGCCCTGTGCGACGCGCTCGCGGCATGCTCTGCCACCAGTCGGCGTCGAGCAGATCGGCATGGTATTTCAGGAAAGCCGCGCGCACGCGCGACGTCGCCCAGCAAAAAGTATCGGAACTCTTCGGGGAACACATCGTTGGGGCCGACGGGATACCAGGGCTCGTTCGATAGCTCGGCTTCTTCATTGGGTGCCGCAGGGATATGCCGGAAATTCATTTCGGTCATGTGCTGGATTTCGTCGTAATCGTAGAAGACGACGCGGCCAAGTCGCGTTACGCCAAAGTTTTTGAACAGCATATCGCCGGGAAATATATTGGCCGCGGCCAATTCGCGAATCGCCTCGCCATACCCTTTCACGGCGGTTTCCAGGGCGGCGTCCGAAGCCCGCGCCAGGTATAGATGTTAAGCGGCGTCATGCGCCGTTCGATATACACGTGGCGCAAAACGATGCTGTCGTCGGTTTCCTCGATCAGGCTGGGCACCTGGTCGCGCAGTTCGGCAAGTAGAGCTTTCGAGAAACGCGCGCGAGGCAGAGCCACTTGGGAATATTCCCAGGTGTCGGCCATACGGCCCACCCGGTCGTGCTTTTTAACCAGCTGGTACTTTCGCCGCACGGTGGCGTGGTCCATGCCTTCCTTGGCGATGCGATCGCGTATCAGCTTGAAGACATAAGGATAAGACGGCAGGGTGAACACGGTCATGACCATGCCATTGATGCCGGGCGCGATATCGAAGGCATCGTGCGAATGCGCCAAATGATGCAGAAAGTCGCGGTAGAACAATGTCTTGCCCTGTTTCTGCAAGCCTATGGTGGTGTAGATTTCTGCCTTGGGCTTGCGCGGCAGCAGCGAGGTCAGGAATTGCACATAGGCGGCGGGCGTTTCCATGTCGACCAAGAAATAAGCGCGAGTGAAACTGAACAGTGTGCTCAGGTCGTCGGAAGTATGCAGTAGGGCATCAAGCGTGATCTGGCCCGAAGGGGTATGCAGCAAAGCGATGGCAAACGGGTAGATCGTGCCTTGATTTACGAGCCGCCCGACCGCATACGCGCCCTTGTTTCTGAAAAACAGGGAATTCAGCACATGAATCTGGCAGTCGGGCGCCAGGCGCGGGCCGGCACCGCTGGGGATGATTCGTCGCAGTTGGTTGATGGCCATGCGTGCCACTTTGCGAGCGTCGGCGGGCAGGTCGGCGAAGGGGGCCGCCAGCCCGAAGTCGGCCATCATGTCGATAAGCGATCTCTCGAGGCCGTCGGTGACTGGGTAATAAACGCGGTACGAAGGCAATCTGCTGTCCAGATAGTCCGTGGCGACGGCCGGCCGGACAAACAGGAAGTCGTTGTGAAAGTAATCGCGGTGCAAGATTTGGCACGATACCGAATTGAAGAATGTTTCGGCGCATTCCGGTTGCCGGTGGCCGGCCAGCAGGGCGACGAATTCCGTCTTGACGATTTGCCAGAAGTCCAGCTGTGCTCGGCGTCAGACTCTGTTGCGCCGATGCGCCGGCTTGGGCTGGCCACAGCTGCCTTTCAGAGCTGCATTCAGTAGCGTGGTGCATTCGTGTACGCGCGTGTCGTAGTACTCGATACGCTCGCGCGACAGTTGCTGTATGTCGCGCCAGTCGTCCGGACTCGAACAATGATTTGGCGCGTTGCGCGCCGTAGCGAAACAACGCGTAGTGGCGATCAAAGCCATCGAGTATGATTTGCGCGACGGCCTGGGGTGATAGCCCGGGCCGCGCGACCGGCTCGATGCGTTGATGGTCTCCGACAAACGTCATGCCTTACCTTTCTGCGTGCTCCTGGAGGCGCCCGCCGGTGGGGACGAGCGCCAGAATGAATTTACGCGGTTTCGTTGAACAGTTCGCGTCCGATCAGCATGCGGCGGATTTCGCTGGTGCCCGCGCCGATCTCGTATAGCTTGGCGTCGCGCCACAGGCGACCCGTGGGGTAATCATTAATGTACCCGTTGCCGCCCAGGATCTGTATGCCTTCGCCGGCCATCCAGGTGGCTTTTTCGGCGCAATACAGAATCACGGCGGCGCAATCCTTGCGTACTTCGCGCGCATGGCCGGTGCCCAGCTTATCGAGGTTTTTGCCCACTGCGTAGCAGAACGCGCGGCTGGCCTGCAAGCGTGGTGTAAAGGTCGGCGACCTTGCCCTGAATAAGTTGAAATTCGCCTATCGACTGGCCGAATTGCTTGCGATCGTGAATATAGGGCACGACGACGTCCATGACGGCCTGCATGATGCCCAGCGGTCCCCCGGCCAGCACGGCACGCTCGTAGTCCAGACCGCTCATTAGGACTTTCGCGCCGCCATTGAGTTCGCCCAAGATGTTTTCCTCGGGCACTTCGCAGTCGTGGAACACCAGTTCGCCGGTATGGCTACCCCGCATGCCGAGCTTGTCGAGCTTTTGCGCGACCGAAAAACCCTTGTAGCCTTTTTCGATGATGAAAGCCGTGATGCCGCGCTGTTTGGCAGCTGGATCGGTCTTGGCATAGACCACCAGCGTGTCGGCATCGGGGCCGTTCGTAATCCACATCTTGGTGCCGTTGAGAACATAGCGGTCGCCCTTCTTTTCGGCGCGCAGCTTCATGCTGACGACGTCGGACCCGGCTCCCGGTTCGCTCATGGCCAGCGCGCCCACATGTTCGCCCGACACCAGCTTGGGAAGATATTTTTGTTTTTGTTGTGCAGTGCCGTTGCGGTGTATCTGGTTGACGCACAGATTTGAGTGAGCGCCATACGACAAGTGCCACGGAGGCGCTGGCGCGTGAGATTTCTTCCATGGCGATCATGTGCGCGAGATATCCCATATTCGAGCCGCCATATTCTTCGCTGACGGTCATGCCCAGCAAGCCCAGCTCGCCGAACTTGCGCCATAGATCCATTGGAAACTGGTCGCTGCGATCGACTTCAGCCGCGCGTGGCGCGATTTCGGCTTGCGCAAATCGTCGAACCGCATCGCGCAGCATGTCCAGGTCGGAGCCTAGGTCGAAATTCAGGCCGGGAAGATTCATTTTATCTCCAGTGGCGGATCTGACGGTGCAGCGTGCCGAAGTAGCGTTGACCGGTTTGGCACGGTGATGTGGGAAGCTGTATTTATATTACGTTTACGTAAACGTCAACTACAAGGGTTTTCCCTTGTTTTGACTGCAATAGGCTCATTCTTCTTCGCGCTGCGCAAGAAGCTTCTCGCAATTGGCTGTTGACGCTGGATTTCTTTGAGGGTTTCTTCGATATCTTGGCGCTGCTGTTCCAGCATGGCGCGATGCTGTTCCAGCACGCTTATGTAGTGCCGCAACTGCGCCATCGTGTCGCCCGGGCCATCGTACATGTCGATCAGGCTACAGGATTTCGGCCAGTTGAAGGCCCAGGCGCTTGCCGCGCAGGGCGAGTTTCAGGCGAGTGCGATCGCGTGAGCCATAGACGCGATTGCGGCCATCGCGGCTGGGGCTGACGATGCCTTGATCCTCGTAAAAACGAATGGTGCGGGGCGTGATGGAGAATTCGTGCGCGAGCTCGGAAATAGTCCAGGTAGGATCGGTCATGAACAAGGCCGGTTGGCAGTTTACGTTAACGTAAACTATGATGCCATAATACGTTGATCAGGCATACTGCGTTAGGACGACCTTGGGTCGTGCCCTGCGAGCGGAGACTTTATGAACCCGAACGAACAAAAACTAACCTACCCGTGGGGCGACACCTTGCCCGCACCGGGAACTGCACGCGTCGTTGCCGATGGCGTACGCTGGATACGCATGCCGCTGCCGTTTGCACTGGATCACATAAACCTGTGGCTGCTGCGCGACCAGATTGACGGCCGCGAAGGTTGGACCATCGTCGATTGCGGCGTGTCGCGCGACGATGTCAAAGCTTTGTGGGAAGAGGTATTCGATAACGCGCTCGAGGGCTTGCCTGTGTTGCGCGTTATCGTCACGCACATGCACCCGGACCATGTGGGTTTGGCTTATTGGCTGTGCGAACGCTGGAATGCGCCCTTATGGATGACCATGACGGACTATGCCGTGGCGCGCCTGTGGTCGCGGCCTGCCGTCAACGGTACGCGCCAGGGGGGCCTAATGGCCAGTCGGCCGTCGAGCACTTCACCCGTCACGGACTAAACGACCCCGAAGCGCAGGAAAAGATTCGCCAGCGGTCCAATTACTACCCCAGCCTGGTGCCCGATGTGCCCGGACGATTTTGTCGCATGATGCAGGGTGACAGAATCTTGATAGGTGGACGTTATTGGCGCGTCATCGTGGGCTATGGTCACGCGCCGGAACACGCGTCCCTGTATTGCGATACTTTGCAGGTACTGATTTCAGGCGACATGGTCTTGCCGCGCATTTCGACCAACATTAGCGTGTTTGATTTCGAGCCCGAGTCCAATCCTTTGCCGCTGTATTTGAATTCGCTTCGCGGCTATGACGAACTCGCAGAAGATACCTTGGTGCTGCCTTCGCATGGTCGGCCCTTCAAGGGATTGCACGAACGCATCGCTCAGCAGCACCAACATCACTCGGACCGCCTGGCCGAGGTGCTGGATGCCTGCACCGAACCCATGAGCACGACGGATATCCTACCGGTGATGTTCAAACGTCAGCTGGATCTTCATCAATTGACTTTTGCCATGGGCGAAGCGCTGGCACACTTGCATAGCTTGTTCTTCGACGGTTTGCTGGAACGCAGCGTCGGTAGTGATGGTGTCATTCGGTTCAGACGCAAGTAGTCTTGCCAGCCTGGCCTGGAGGTGTGCTTGCTGTTATCGATCGACAAATGCAAGCTTTAAGGCCAGGCCCAGGAACACTACCCCGGCTGTGCGGTTCAACACAAGTTGTGCCTTTTTTGATCGCTGTATGCGCTCGCCCAAGAATCCCGAAAATAGGGCGATTGCCCCGAAAACCAGCAATGTGGCGAGCATGAAAAGAGCGCCCAGGCTTAGGATTTGCAATGCTACCGAACCGCGCGCAGGCGACGTGAATTGCGGTAAAAAAGCCAGAAAAAACAGCGAAACCTTGGGGTTGGTCAAATTCATGATTATGCCCCGCCGATAAAGCTGTGCCTTGCTTTGCCGCGCCGGCTTGGCCAGGTTGGGATCTGTACCCCGGCTGCGCAGGGCGCCCCAGGCCAGGTACACCAGGTAAGCGGCGCCGGCAAGCTTCAACACCGTGAAGGCGGTCTCTGAGGCGGCAAAAACCGCCGCTAGCCCGACCGCGACGGCCACGGTATGAGCAATAAGCCCGGTGCACAGGCCCAGCACCACCAGCATGCCGCTGGCACGTCCCCACAACGCAGACTGCGTCAAAACGAACAGGTTGTCCGGCCCCGGTGCCAGGGCGAGCAATATGGCAACGCCGAAAAAAGAAAGTGCTACTTCAAAGGTCAGCATGATGTGGTGCTCGTGAAAAGTTCAAGCAAGAAGAGCCATTATGCGCGTTGCCTGCAACAAACGCAGCCCGTATCCTTTATGATCAAGCCTGCACGGTCGCCCGATCGCCGCTACGACGGTCGGCAATCGGCCCTTTAGGTTGCTGGCACCTCCATTTTTCAACAGACATCATGCCTAAATCTGACTTCGGACATCTGGATACCTTACTGCAACATACCGGCGTCGCCGGGTTCGACCCCGATCGGGGCTCGGCACCTGTGGCTTTGCCCTCCATGCGTACCAGCACTGTGCGTTTTCAGAATCTTGACGCCCTTGAACGAGCGCAGGCCAATAAAGCAAAAGGTGATCGCAGCGTCACTTACGGGCGCGCAGGAATGGACACCCATGCTGCGTTGGAAGAGGTTTTTTGCGGGCTCGAAGCCGCGCAGCGGGCTTTCCTTGCGCCATCCGGACTGTCTGCCATTACCTTGGCCTTCTTCAGTGTGCTGAATTGCCAGGATCATGTATTGGTCGCCGATTGCGCATATGGCCCCGTACGCTACCTGGACAAAATCGTTCTGGGCCGCATGGGTATAGACGTCAGCTATAGCCGGGCGACCCCGGATGCACTCGAATCCCAGTTGCGCCCCAATACCAAAATGCTCTATGTCGAATCGCCCGGTTCGCTGCTTTTTGAAATGCTCGACATCCCGGCGTTAGCTGAATTCGCACGCAAACATGATTTGATTCTGGCTGTCGACAATACTTGGGGCTCAGGCTATATATACCGCCCCTTGGAATTGGGCGCCGACATTTCCGTCGTGGCGGGTACCAAGTATGTGGGCGGTCACTCCGACCTGATGCTCGGTGCAGTCATGGCTAACGACCCGGCCCTGGTACAGCGCATCAACGATACGCACTATGCCATGGGTTATTCCGTCAGCGCGGATGACGCCTGGCTGGCAATCCGCGGGGCACGCACCTTGCCCATACGAATGCGCCAAAGCGCCCAAAATGCGCTCGAGGTTTGCCAGTTTCTAAGTAGCTGTCCTGACGTCGCACGTATCTATCACCCCGCTTGGCCGGCGGATCCCGGTCATGCTTTATGGAAGCGCGATTGCACTGGCTCTAACGGCATGCTTTCGGTCGAACTCAAATTTACCCATGCCGCAGCTCGCCGCTTTGTCGACGCCCTGACGCTATTCGGAATTGGGTTCTCGTGGGGGGGCTTCGAAAGCCTGGTGCAGTTGGTCGACCATGGGTCGTTAAAGCTTCACGGCTACTGGACTGCGAATGCCCATGCCGTGGTTCGCCTGCACATAGGACTGGAATCGCCCATTGACCTGATTGCCGATATTAGCCAGGCACTGGACCGAGCCGCCGCCATTTAATTGGCTATGATTAGCGCCTGAAAAGAACAGGGCGCACCCTGGGGCGCGCCCTGTAGCGATTTTCGACAGGCGTTTATTTGTTCAGCATCTCAACAAGCTTTTGGGCCTGGGTAACGGTACCTTCGTAGCTGTTGGTCATGGTCGGCGAGGTAAGGTACTTGCCGCCCACTGCGACGCTTGGCGTACCTTCAACGTTATAGGCTTTGGCCAGCTCGTCGGCGCGCATGATCTTGGATTTCACGCCGAACGAATTGAAGACGTCTTCAAAGGCCTTGCGATCCACGCCTTTGCTGACAACCCAGTCGGTAATCGCCTTGGCATCGTAAATACGCTTACGTTCGGTGTGAATGGCCTTGAAGACTTCGCCATGCAGGTCAAGGCGATTCAGGCTTTCCAGCGAGTAGTACAGTTTTTGCAGATCGGCCATGCTGGCATTGAACGCAACGGGTACCGGCTTGAACACAACGTTCTCGGGTAGAGTTTTCGCCCAGGTCTGAATCATGGGCTCAATGGCATTGCAGTGCGAGCAGCTGTAGGCGAAGAACTCAAGCACTTCGATCTTTCCGGCCGTATCCGAGGGTTGAGCCGGTTCGATCGTTACGTATTGACCTTTGGCGGTCTGGGCCTGTGTCGCTGGGACGAACAAGGTTCCCGAACCGATAGCGATGAAAGCGAATGTGCGAAGAAGCAGGTTTTTAAGCGACATATTGGTTTCCAGAACAATTCAAAAACAAATAAGACTGGCCAGGACGGTTTAAGTTCAGGCCGCCGAGGTTAGGTGCATGATCGACGCAACACGGACGACGGCCATCATCTTACTGGCGAATCACCGACGACGCGATTTTTTCTTCGCCCAAACGCGCACGTGATCGGTTCATTTCATCTATGCCCTTGAACGGGCCGACCCGGACCCGGTTGATCGTTGCGCCATTGACCTGAGCCTTTTGCACCTGTGCGGATAAGCCCATGAGCAGTATGCGCGCCTTGACGGCCTCGGCATCGCTTTCGGAACGGAACGCGCCTGCCTGCAAATAATAGATGGTCTGGCTACTTGCCGGTGTGGCAGACTTTGGCGCAGGGGCGGGTGCTTCGGTGCCCGGAACGGATTTGGCAGGATTAGCTGCCTTCTGGGCTTGATCGGGCTTGCCCAGGCTTGCGATAAGGTTTCCAAGGTCGTCCGGTGCGGCCGGCTTTGGCGTGCCTTCAGTGCCAGGCACAGGTATGCCGGGCAGAGGCACAGGCGCCGTAGCGGTGGGGCCACTGGGGCTGATGCCGGCGGCACCGTTTTTGCCATACAAACCGATGTTAGGGTCGGGTGCATCGCGCACATCGGGCAAAAGCGTTGTAGCCGCGTCTCGGCTGGCCTTGTCCACAAAAGGCATTGGCACTTTGGTGACAAACAGTGCCACCGCCACGGCAGCGGCCAGCCCGAAGATCAGGCCTATCAGGACTCCAAACAGGGTACTGCCGCCCGACTTGGAGCTAGAGGTTTTGCGACTATTGCGAGCCATGGGGAGAATTACATCCTTTCGGGGGCGGAAACGCCCAGTAGTTCAAGACCGCTGGCGATGACTTGGCGGGTGGCTTGGGCCAGGCGCAGGCGGGCAAGCTTGAGCTCGATATCGTCTACCAGCACACGTTCGGCGTTGTACCACGCATGGAAGTCCGCAGCGCAATCGCGCAGCCAGAAAGCCAGATGATGCGGGGCCAGTTCCTGGGCAGCCAGCGTCAGCGTATTAGGATATTCGGCCAGGCGCTGCATTAGGGCGAACTCGGTAGGCGCGAGCAGCTTGTCTACGGGCGCGGTCGGGACCTGGTCCGCCAGCGTCGACGACTGCGCGAGCATGGAACAAATACGGGCATGTGCGTACTGAATATAGTACACCGGGTTTTCCTCGCTTTTAGAGAGCGCAAGGTCTATGTCGAAGACGAATTCCGAGTCGGCACGCCGCTGGCTTAGGAAGAATCGCACGGCATCCTGACCGACCCAATCGATGAGGTCGCGCATGGTGACATAGCTGCCGGCGCGCTTCGAAATTTTAACCTCGGCGCCGTCACGCACCACCTTGACCATTTTATGTAGGACGTATGCAGGAAAATCTTTGGGAATGCCGATTTCCAACGCTTGCAGCCCTGCGCGGACGCGGGCGATCGTGCCATGGTGGTCAGTGCCCTGGATGTTGATGGCATGATGAAAGCCGCGCTCCCATTTGGTCACATGGTAGGCCACATCGGGAACGAAATAGGTGTAGCCGCCTTCCGATTTGCGCATGACACGATCTTTGTCGTCGCCGGTACCCAGCTCGGTTGTTCGTAACCACAGCGCGCCTTCGCTTTCGTAGGTATGGCCCGCCGCAACCAGCGCCTGCACGGTTTTTTCAACGCGCCCGCTGGTGTATAGCGAGCTTTCCAGATAGTAATTGTCGAACTTCAGTCCGAATGCCTGAAGGTCAAGATCTTGCTCGCGGCGCAGATACGCGACGGCGAACAATCGGATATCGTCCAGGCTGTCCAAGTTAGTGGTGGCGGTGACCGATGTGCCATCAGTCGCTTGAACAGTTGCACCTGCCTGGAAGTCGCGCGCAATATCCATAATATAGTCGCCCTTGTAACCGTCTTCGGGGAAGTCGGAGGCGTCGGGCTCTATACCTTTGGCACGTGCTTGCACGCTGATAGCCAGATTGTCGATCTGGTTGCCGGCATCGTTGTAATAGAACTCGCGGGTGACGTCATAGCCCTGCGCCGTAAACAAGCGGCACATGGAATCGCCCAACGCAGCCTGGCGGGAATGGCCTACATGCAAGGGGCCTGTCGGATTGGCCGATACAAATTCCACCATCACTTTCTCGCCGCTAGCGGGGCGATGGCCGAATTGCGTTCCTTCTTGCTGTACGGCGTGCAGTACGGCCTGGCGCGCGGCGGTCGACAGGCGGAAATTAATAAAACCTGGGCCGGCGATTTCGGTCGAGCTGAGAAGCTGCTGCGATGCGGGGTCGGCGAGCAATGCATCAACGATTTGTTGTGCCAGTTCACGCGGGTTGCGCTTGGCCGGTTTGGCAAGCTGCATGGCAATATTGCAGGCCATATCGCCATGCGCGGCAACTTTAGGCCGTTCAAGCAGGACGTTTGGCGTGGCCTCGGGCAGGATTTTGCCGACAGCGGCCTGTATCAGGGAGGTGAGTTGTTGTTGTTGCCCAGGAAGCATAAGACGAATAAATAGTCGAAAAGAGAGATGCGAAGCCCGTAGCGGGCATAGTCGGACGCCATGATCAGCGCCAAAAGACGCGAACGCCGGGAAGGGGTAAATGATAGCGTGATTTCCCCTTGCATGGGCTAAACACCGCTTGGCATAAGGACGCGGGCCCGGCCTGCGCGCTATTCACGAGGGCAGCGCCCGCCACCCCAATTCGTTATGCAACCAGGCCGCGTACCCGCTCATGTCTACCATGCCGACTTCAGCGCCATACGCGCTACGCCAGTTATCGTGCCGCTCGATCAAGTTCTCGGTTTGCTCGCGCCGGCTGCGTCCCAGTTGTGCGTGATCATCTTGATAGTTGTACAGCAGCGCGCCGCCGGCACCGTGGATACTGCGGTCACCGTCCTGCATGTAACGCAACAAAGGAGAGCGCTCGTCATGCAAAATGGGGTTGGTAATCTCGCGATCGGATTCGGGCAATGCATCGAAGCGCAAAGAGGCGGCCCGAGCCTGCCATAGCATCCAGTTAAGCGCGACATCGGCCAGGTCTCCCGAGGTAGCCGGCCGGGCCGAACCATCGGCCAGAACGCCGCCGCCGATGTCGGCATGCGCTCCTATAAAGGGCGCTTCGACGATGTTGTCGCCCCCAGTGTTGGCAGCGCTTGTCAGTGGAAACAGCCAGCGGTGTTCATGCAGCGCGACAGCATGTGCCACCCATTCCCATGCGGGGGCGATCGTGAGGTCGTAATTGGCATTTTGCGAACCTGCCAGACCGAACTGCGCCACTGTGTCGAACAGCCCCATGAAGCGCAGATCCACGCATGCCGTGATCAGACCGCGCAGGCGGTCGGTATACGAGAAGAAGCCCTGATTGACGTGCTGATTCACCATATTGGCGAAATGTCGGGCCAGTGCGGCGCCGCGCGAATAACCGATGATGTCGATGGGAATATGGTCGTTCTGATTTACGCCTTCTTGCAGGGATGTCAGCAATGACTGCCACTGGTTTTCTACGATACGCGAGGCTTGCCAGGCGGTGACCGCGTCCCAATCCAGTTGCGCGGGGTTGCCGGGGCCCGCATGGTAGAAGACGGGGCCGTCTTGGTAGGTTTGGCTTAGCTTCCACACATTGGTGACGCTTTGCGGGGCGTTGCGCGTGCCATCGAAGGCGAACAGCAGTAGGCCCAAGGGGTCGACATAACGCTTGGGCTGTTGTCTGGCATAACCAAGCGCCTGGTTCAGTGGCACCGGCCCCAGTGGGTCCGGCTCAAGGTAGTCTCCGGAAAGGGGCATATAGGTGCGCAAGAGATTGTCGTGCCAGCCTGTACTGGCGTCGAAAACTTGTCCCGGTAATCGCAGGTCGAACGACAGGTCGCCGGCCACTTGTTCGGCGCGGCCGGTGGGGGAGTAACGGCCCAACCATCGTACCTTGCGGGTGGCGTCTGTAATCAGGCGCGGCGCGCCCGTCAGGTCGGCGTGTACCGCATAAAGCTGGGCGACGGGCGTGGCGCCAGCGGTGTAATCGATAATTCCGACGGGAACGTGATGGGCATAAATATAACGGCGGTTGATGCCGGGGCTGGTGGTAGCGAGGGCACTGAAGCCGTTTGGATGGTTCGTTTTGCTTGTACCGCTGATGTGGGATTCGGCAACCAGTTTGTTGTCCAGATAAAAATAGTCCGTTTGGGCTTCGTTACTGCGCCGGGTAATCCGGTGGCCAAAGGCGTTATGCGAATACGTCGCGACGATTTCACCTTTCCGCTGAACCCCTGTCAGGCGACGATTCGGACCGTAACTGAGGGTCATGTCGTCGATCGAAACAGGCAATCCGGAGGCATCGCGGCGCAGCACAGGCTTGCGGGTGACGCCATTCTTGCGGCTTGCGGCAAGCGCGCCGTCGGTGTTCCAAGCATACCAGTAGGTGTCGCGCGGGGTGGTGCCGGCATTCTGCGATAGAGCATTGCCCTGCGCACCAATAAGCCGCGCCTGCCGGTCATAGGCGTAGCTCCAGACTTCGCTATGTGCGCTTGACGCATGGGCTTGCCGTTCGTATTGCAGCTGCCCCTGCTTATCGTAATAATGGTGCTGAGACCAAATGAGTCCGGTTTCATCGCTGAAATTAAGTTCACGCGCTTGCCCATGTGGGCCGAGCAAGGTTTGTGCTTGCAAGCCGTTGCCGTAGCGGTAGCCGGCGAGGCCGGCAACAGTGTCGATGACCGTATGGATTTGTCCTTGGGGATCGTGCCAGCTTATGCCTTGCAGCCGCGTACCATCACCCCAGCTGTAATTCAGGCTGCCTCCTTCGGGTAGATGATGACGTACCAGACGATGTTGTTGATCGTATTCGAACGACTCGGTGTAGGCCATCGGGGCACCTGAAGTTTGCGACTTTCGAGTGACGCGTCGGCTGACCAGGCGGTTGTCGTCGTCGTATTGACGCGATTCGGTTTCGTGAGGATGGGCGACCTGCTGCAGTAATTTGCCGCGCCAGCTTAAAACGGTTTCTTCCTCGCTGCGGGCATTTTTTTCGACCAGTCGAACGGGTCGCCCCTGAAGGTCGTAGTGATAGTTGATCTGATCGCCATTGGCGAAAAGACGCTGAACCGGCAATGACCCCTGCCTATATGAGATTTGCTCGGTGCCCGTCGTGGTAGAACTCCACGAGGCGCGGTAGCCATTGGAATGGTAGCGCAAGACTAAGCCCGGCCAGCCATCGGCGGCGGGTTTAAGTTGGCGTATCGCTCCGCTGGCGTCGCGTTGAATCAAGGTATTGTTGATTTCAATCAGGCGGCCGTGTTCGTCATAGCTGGCGCGGCTGCCCGGAGCGGCGCAGGACGCGCATCCTGGGCCGTCTACACGGGTCAAGACGTTGCGGCCAGCCTTGATGGCGATTTCGAACGTAGTTTGCCGCCCTGCGGCGTCCTTTATTACGGTAAGGCCTGGCCGTGCTGGTGTGGCTGGCCGCACATACTGGAGCGAAATTTCTTCAGCGGAACTGTGGCGTGCGCCGGCCCAAGCCAGCACTGCACGCCCTTGTGCGTCGTAACCCCAGGTACTGATGCGTTGCTTTTGTTGCAGGTCGGCCGAGACAACTTCAACGCCAGTCAGCGCGTTGTGATTGCCGGCCTGAAGCTTCGGTTCGTACAGGTAGTGCCGTTGCATGTCGTCAGGCCTGATCAGCCGGACTAATTGCAGGCGGCCAGGTTTTTCGTCAGACTGGGCTTCGTATTGATATTGGAATTGTCCGAATGGTGAGTCTATTTGTTGAAGATAGGCCCTACTGTCGACAATCCGATACGCAAAGGAAAGGGTGTGACCGCGGCTATTGCTTACCTTTGCGATGGCCCCCGCCAGCGGTCCGGGCCGATCGTGACGTTCGATATCGAGCTGTAGATGTGGCCTGGCAAGAATCCGTATCAGGTAGCCGCTGGCGTCGAACCATAATTCGCGGCCGTTAGGCCAGGCCCAGACCCAGAATTCGTCTTCTAAACGTAGCGCACCGTAGGAATTTGCCACAGGTCGGTTCTGCGCGGAGGCAAAATGTATGCGGCTGCCGTCGGCTTGAGCAATTTGCCAGCTGCCGCCGGCGTGGTGCAGCCGGGTATCATATGACAGCCTCCAACCGGAACCAAGAACGGAGGCGCGTTGGTCCAGTCCGTTATAGTGGCGCACGATTTCAATGCCGGGTAGGTCGGGGTTGGCGGGCAGGTCGATTTCTTGTTGATATTTATTGCCGGTGGCGATGTTGATGGGATTGCCCGCAGCGAGGCTCAGTCCGGGCTCGGCCCCTGCGGCGACGGCCATGCCGCCGCCAGAGCATGGTTGTCCGAGCGGCGAGGGCCCGCAGGTGCCGGCCTGCTGGGCGGCAGCTGAAAAAGGCAGGGTATACGCAAGCAGCACGACTAGTAATATTGGCAACATGGCAGCTTCGCTTTGGACTAAAGCTTTCCATGTTGCCGCTTGGCAGCGTGCGGAAGATAGAGTAGTGTATGAATGTGTCTACTGAGGGAAACCGAATATGCTAGTTGTCTTTCACTCTAAAGCCGCTGCCGAAGTGCTGATGTTCTCGAAACACGCACTGCCCATACTCAAGGCCGCCGGCAAGCCTTACACCGATACGCTGCCCGAACGCGGCGTAATTACTCGCGATCAGCTCGACGCCGCGATCAAGGGTATAGAGCATGCGATTGCGGCGGACACGCAGTCCGAATTCTCCGACAACGACGATAATAACGACACCAAAGAGCATCCGATTGCACAGCCTGTAAGCTTTCGCCGCCGCGCGTTTCCATTGTTGGCAATGCTGCGGCTTTCGCACGAGCAAGATGCCGATGTGGTGTGGGAACCGGCCCCGATCTGGTAACTTCATTTCTAGCTGAAACGTGCGCGCTGACGACTTGGCTTGCCTTGCGCCAGTAAAGTCTGCGCTTTGGCCCGCGCGTTCGCATTTGATCTGAAAAAAGTCTGACGCCCAAACCGCAATGTCATCTGACTGACATTCAAAACCGTGGCATTTGCGTACGTTGTTGACGGGCCCTTGTCCGGAACCTGACGAACCCTGGAGCTTTGTATGCGCAGTATGGTGACTATTATTTTCAATCCTCGGCAACGCATCGAGGTATCGGTCGATGTCGAGCCTGGCGGCGCTGACTCGGCCACGGCGCGCGACTGGTTCGAGACGACTTGGTCGCGCCTGGGCTGCGAGCCTCTGCGCGCCAGTGGCAAGGTCTTGCTACTGGATAAAATCCTGGGTGTGGCCGATGCCCTGGGTTATGTGGAATTATCGAAAAATGGCGAACTCGCACAAGAGTTCGCCACCATGGCCGCCATGGCCCTGGAAAAGCCCTTAATCACGGTCGATCTTCCGGGCTTGACGGTAGGATATTAGCGTATCCCGGCGCGCATGAACGACTGCACGAATTGCCGCTGGAATAATAGAAATGCCACCAGCAACGGCGCCGCGCTCAATAGTGTGGCGGCCGTAATAATAGACCAATCTATGCCCTGATCCGTCGATGCAAAGACCTGAAGACCCACGGTCAGGGGCCGCGATTCGACTGAGTTGGTAATGATCAACGGCCACAGGAAGTTATTCCAGTGATAGCTTACGGATACCAGTCCGTAGGCCACATAAATAGGTCGTGCCAGGGGCACATAAACCTTCATTAGTATCTGCCAGCGGCTGGCGCCCTCGACCCGTGCAGCCTCTTCCAGTTCGCGAGGCACAGTTTTGAAGGTTTGGCGCAAAAGGAATATGCCGAAGGCCGAAGCAAAGTACGGCAGGCCCACAGCGAAAATGGTATCGCGCACCCCTAGCCAGGACATCAGGCGATAATTTTCGACGATCAGCACGTCGGGCATGATCATCAGTTGTAGCAAGACCAGCATGAAGACGAAGTCCCGTCCCTTGAATTCGAATCTTGCGAAGGCGTAAGCGGCTAGCGTCGACAGAATGAATTGCGCCACCAGCACCATGGTGACCAGGATGAAGGTATTCAGAAAATACCGGGCGAACGGAGCCGCGTTCCAGGCCGCCACAAAATTGTCCAGCGTAAGCGGCGCCGTCAGGTCAAAGTGGGTAGAGTAGGCGGATGGATGGAAGGCCGCCCACACCGTATAGGCAAGCGGCAGAAACCACACTATGCCGAGCAGCCAGGCGCCTATCGTATCGAGTTTATGTGTCATTGGTAGTGCGTCCGACGGTCTAGCCAGCGAAACTTCAGGAAGGCCGTCAGGGCCAGTATTAGCAGCAATACAACTGAAAGGGTCGCCGCGTACGAAGTGTCCCAGTAACTGAAGCCCGTTTCGTAGATGTAAAACAGCAATAGGGTGCTGGCGTTGTCCGGCCCGCCCTTGGTCATGACCAGCACGTGGTCGACTAGGCGAAAGGCGTTGATCAGTGCATTGATCAAGACGAAAAGCGTGGTTGGCATTAGCAGCGGCAGCAATATGCGCCAGAAGTATTGCGAGCGCGACGCTCCTTCCAGAAGCGCCGCTTCACGCAGCGACGGCGAGATTTGCTGAAGCGCAGCTAGATAAAAAATCATGAAAAAGCCTGCTTCTTTCCAGATCGTTACCAGCATCAGGGCGGGCAAGGCCGTCGATTTGGTGCCCAGCCAGTTCAGCCCCGGCAGGTTGAAGAAATAAGCAATTTGGTCAACCAAGCCATATTGAGGGGTGTAGAAAAACAGCCAGATGTTGGCGACCGCCACCATAGGCAGAACGGTAGGGGTGAAGTAGGCCATGCGCAAAAAACTGCGTCCTGCCAGTTGGCGATTCACCCATAAGGCCATAATCAGTGCAATCGCCACCGACACGGGAATGGTGACGACTGCGTAGAGCAGGTTGTTCCACAATGCTTGCCAGAACACGGGATCATCGCGCATCGCCGCGTAGTTATCGATGCCCACGAATACCGCCGGGCGGTTTGCCTTGGGCGTGGAAAAGAAGCTGTGCCAAAGGGTGGCCAGGGCCGGATAGTGGGTAAAGGCGGCGAGCAATACTAAAGCTGGCAGCAGAAGCAGCCAGCCGTAGACCGCGTTAAGCGATGCTTTCATGCTTACTTATACGGGCGCAACAAACGATTAGCTTCGCGCTGTGCATCTTTCATGGCCTGATCTGGTGTTTTGGCATTGGTCAGGACAGCCTGGATGTTGTCGTTAAGCAGCTTGGTAACGCGTTGGTTATCGTGTGTCGAGAATTCAGCCACGCTGACTTCAAGTTGATCACGGGCAACCGCGGCAGCGGGCACTTCTTTGACATATTTCTTCATTTGCTCGGTTTCCCATGCTGCTGGGCTGACCGCTACATAGCCTGTATCGATGCTCCACGCTGCAGCGTTTTCCGGGCTAGTCATCCACTTAACGAACGAGTAAGCGGCTTTTTGCTGTTCAGGTGTGGCCGATTTGAACAAATAGAAGTTACCGCCACCCGTTGGGCTACCGCCGCGCTTGGCCTTGGGCATTGGCGCCACGCCGAAGTCGAATTTGGCGTTCTTGCGAACGTTGGTCAGGTTGCCCGTGGTGGTCCACATAATGGCTGTCTTGCCGACCAGGAAATCTTTCGGTGTGGTGCCCCAGTCTATCGTGCCCGTCGGCATGACTTTATGTTTGTAAGCCAGGTCGTGCCAATATTGCAGCGACTCGATCACCGCCGGTTTGTCCAGGTAAACTTCGTTTCCAGCTTCGTTCATCAACATGGCGTCGTTAGGCGTCGTCAAGGCCTGGAACAGCCAGTACGCAAAGCTGCCGCCCGATGGAATTTCCAGACCCCACTGCGTGACCTGTCCGGAACTGTCTTTTTTGGTCAGTTTCTGTGCTTGGCTGACCAGCTCGTCCCAAGTTGCTGGAGGAGCATTGGGGTCCAGACCCGCCGCCTTGAACAAGTCTTTGTTGTAGTACATCACGATGGTGGAGCGTTGGAACGGAATACCCCAGGTTTTTCCGCCGGTTTGGCTATTGGCCATGAAGCCTTTGTAAAAGCCATTGAGCCATTTTTTGTCTGAATCGGACTGTACCAGCGGGTCAAACGGAATGACTGCGCCTTCGTCGATCAGGGTGAACATGTCGGTAGACAGCAGAACGGCCAATTGTGGGGCATTGCCGCCTTTGTGAGCGGTTAGCGCCTTGGCGACTGAATCTTGGTAAGAGCCCGCATATACGGATTTGATTTTGATGTCGGGATGGCTTTGCTCGAACTTTTCAACCATGCCGTCGACGATTTTGGTGATGGGGCCACCTACAGCAACGGGATAATAGAATTCGAGTTCGACCGGTTTGGCTTGCGACCAAGCCGGAGCGGCGCAAAAAGCGCCGGCAAGACCGACTGCAAGGGCTTTCAACAAAGTACGTCGCATGATGTTTTCCTATCAAGAAATAGAGGGCGTGCGCGGCAGCGCTTTGCCCGAGGCGTCAAAAAAATGTTGTTGTCCTGAATTCCAAAGCAGCTTGATTTGCTCGCCCGGATTGGCTCGGACATGACCGGCCGCCCGAACCGCAATACCGGTGTTTTGTCCGACTTTGCAAATAACAATGGAATCCGCGCCGAAATACTCAACGGTTTCAACCAGTGCGCCGACGTTCCCATTGGCGTTGATGGCGATGTGCTCGGGCCGTAGGCCGAGCTTGACAGCACCGTCTGGAAGTCGCGTAAGGGGCGGGGCGCCGCAGCCAGAAATCTGCTGAGTGCGGGGGTCCAACGTCAGCAGATTCATGGGCGGGGTGCCGATAAAACGCGCCGAAAATTCCGACACTGGGTTGGCATACAGCATGTCAGGCGTGTCGTTTTGTTCGATCTTCCCGCCATTTAGCAGAACCACCCTGTCGGCCATGCTCATGGCTTCGGTTTGATCATGCGTGACGTAAACCATGGTGATACCGAGGCTCTGCTGAAGCGCGCGTATTTCGCGTCGCATCTCATGGCGCAATTGCGCATCAAGGTTAGATAAGGGTTCGTCCATCAGGCATACCGGAGCTTCGGAAATGACTGCCCGACCCAATGCCACACGCTGCTGCTGACCGCCCGATAACTGCGATGGCTTGCGCTCTAGCAATTTTTCCAGGCCGAGTAGGTCGGCTACGTGTCTAAGGCGGCGCCCATGGTCGGCGGCAGGTTCCTTGCGCACTTTCAGGCCAAACAGTATGTTTTCCTTAACCGATAGATGAGGAAACAATGCGTACGACTGAAACACCATGGAGATCTTGCGCTTCGATGGAGGCAGTTCGGTGATATCGTTGCCCCCGATACGAATGCGCCCCGAGGTCGGATCATCCAGCCCGGCGATCATCCGAAGCGTCGTCGACTTGCCGCAGCCGGAGGGGCCCAGCAAGACGGTAAAGGTGCCTGCATCCACGGTGAAGCTGACTCGGTCGACCGCGGGTGGCGCCGCGCCATACTGCTTGCAAATATTATCCAGAGTGATAGAAGACATAGTTAAAAAGGGTAGGGCCCCGGAAAGTCGCCAATAACGGCATGGTGCGTCACTAAGCCGCTGGCACCGTAGTAATGCAGGTGATAGCCGGGCGGCTCGAAATTAAAGAGCAGCTCTGGAGGCTTACCCAGGTTCAGTACGATTTGATGCGCAGTCCCCGGGCAGGTGGACGCCACGGTGTTGCCCACCCGGCAGACAATCGTGCGATGCAGGTGGCCGCATAAAACCCGTTCGATATTTCGATAGGCAGAAATGATCTCGGCGAAGGCTTCACGCCCCTGCAGCAAGCCCAGCTCGTCCATTAATTTGATGCCCGTCTCGAATGGCGGGTGGTGCATCAGGACAATCGTCGGACGATCCGCTTGCTGCGCCAGGGTATCGGCCAGCCACTTCAATCGGTCCGCACATAGTTCGCCATGACCGCACATAGGGACCGTCGTGTCCAACGCCACAATGCGCAATGGCCAGGATTCGACGGTGTACTGAATGAACGGCGTACCGGTGTTTAGATAACTATGGTCTTGGAAGACCGCGCGAAGATTTTCGACGCTGTCATGGTTGCCTGGAATGACTAGATACGGAATTTGTAGAGCATCGAGCAGGGGCTTAAGGATCAGATATTCTTCCTTTGTGCCGGACTCGGTAAGGTCACCGGTGACGACGACCAGGTCTGGACGCGGACTCAGCGCATTCAAGGCTTCCACGCATTGCGCGAGGTGTCGTTCGGGATTTATCAGATCCTTGTTCTGGCCTTCGCTTTGAATATGCAGGTCGCTGATTTGAGCAATTAACATCGCATTCTCCCCACGAATCATGGGCTGACTGCCGCTGTTTCAAGGGTGGGGTCGTAGTGGGAAACTGTCATGACGACGCTGTCCCTGGACTGCTTGCCGTGCAGTTCACCACTCAAGAGCCCCTCCAATATTCATCGTTGTATGAAAACGATTTCATATTAGACATGAAGTGTTGCATCCTGATTACAGTGTTTTCCCTAGGCGGGCTTCGGGTCGATTTTCTGCTTTTTTTATGCGGTGATTATTCTTGGCTTGATCGGTGCTTATGACGTGGGGAGACTGCGGTGAGTCGGCTTGCGGTACGCGTGATCGGTTCGGCGCCCTGCGCGCCGAACGCCGCATCGCCTTGCTCGTCCGCCCGTCCGGGCTCCCTTCGCATACGTCTCGCTCGACCCCGAACGTCCCTTCAGCCGACCCACCGCAGCCTCCCCACTGCGGAAGCTAAATGCCTTAGGCCGTCGGGACGGCCAGCGTGCTTGGCATTCTTGCATGCCGCCCGCTGCACCTGAAACACTTCATATAGCCGCCCGAATAGCGATCCCCTGCGGATCGCCATTCGGGCATTCGCGCCTCGGATGTTGGACGGTGCTTTATTGCTCGTGATAGCGCAATGAGGTCTTGTTTGGAACTTGGCTGGCCATCGTCGCGGTGCCGCTCAAGGGATTTCATTCCCCTTTACTACCGTCGTCCCACGCAGGCAAGCCTGTTCGCGATAGGCCACCGAGCCGCGTTGCCGCAGGATTCGGTGGACCTACGAAGGTCAGTGCAACACGGACAATCTAAAGCGGTCCGCCAGAATCATCCCGACGCCAAAGCGTCCCGGCAGGCGGGACACGCCTGGCGAGCGCTCTCGTTCTTTTGAATACATTGAAGTCTCGGTAAGAAGGCCAAGCACGCAGCTCGTCCCGGCGTCCTTACGCTATTCAGGTATGCAGGTGTGGAGTGGGTGGTGGGGCCAAGCGGGCCTTTCGGGGCCGAGCAAGCCGTACGCGAAGGGAGCCCGGACGGGCGGACGAGCAAGGCGATGCGGCGTTCGGCGCGCAGGGCGCCGAACCGGTCACGCTGGCCCGATTGGCCCCACCACCCACTCCGCAGCGTCTATAGAATAAAAAAAACAACGTAATCTGCGCCTACTTACCGGGCAAATTCGGAACGGCGACAGGGCATAAAACCGGTAGTAACTGTCCCCGCAACGACCCAATAACGGTACTGAAGGTGCCTACAGGACGAAATAAATAAGCGCTGACATGAATAAGCAAATTCACGTCAGCGCCTATACCTATACCTATACCTATAACCTAACGACTAAACAGAAGCCACCGCATCAGCCCGCACATGAACCGCATGACGATTCACCGCGCCCAAAATCGCCAAGAACGACGCCGTCACAATATCCCCGTGGATGCCAACCCCAAACCCGGTAGCAGACTCACCCACCCGCAGCTCAACATAACAAGCCGCGCGCGTATCAGTACCCGTACCAATCGCGTGCTCGTGATAATCCATGATCCGGACCCCGGCATCGAGCGCATCAACAAACGCTGAAATCGCACCGTCACCGTGGCCCACCAAGTTACGGACCTCGCCGTCGTCTTCCACTTCAACTTCTATGGAGAACTGGTGACCACTTTCAGCCTTCGGATTACCCGTGATGCGGTGGCGTATCAGCTTAAGCGGTTGATCGCGATCCAGATACTCTTCGCTGAACACGTCAAACACCTTGGCCGCCGTCACCTCGGAGCCCGTTTCGTCGGTAACCCGTTGAATGGCGCGGCTGAACTCGATTTGCAGGCGGCGCGGCAATACCAGCCCGTGCTCCTGCTCGAGCAGATACGATACGCCGCCCTTGCCCGATTGGCTATTGACGCGGATGACCGCATCGTAGTTGCGCCCCAAATCGGCAGGATCGATCGGCAAATACGGTACTTCCCACAAGGTGTCGGGTTGTTGCTGGGCGAAGCCTTTCTTGATGGCATCCTGGTGCGAACCGGAAAACGCCGTGAAGACCAAGTCGCCGGCATAAGGGTGGCGCGGATGCACCGGCAATTGATTGCAGTACTCCACGCAGCGGCGCACTTCGTCGATGTCGGAGAAGTCCAGGCCCGGGTGTATGCCCTGGGTATAGAGGTTCAGTGCCAGCGTGACGAGGTCCACGTTGCCTGTGCGTTCGCCATTGCCGAACAAGCAGCCTTCGATGCGGTCGGCCCCGGCCATCACGGCGAATTCGGCGGCGGCCACCGCGGTGCCGCGGTCGTTGTGCGGATGCACGCTAAGAACAATGCAATCGCGCTGGTTCAGATTGTTATGCATCCACTCGACCTGGTCGGCGTACAGATTGGGTGTGGTGGCCTCGATCGTGGCCGGCAGGTTGAAGATAATCTTTGATTCCGGCGTTGGCTGCCACACCTCGGTAACGGCATTACACACTTCCAGCGCAAACTCGGGCTCGGTCGTGCTGAATACTTCAGGGGAGTACTCGTAGCGCCAGGACGTCTCGGGATGCTCGTTCATGCATTGCTTCACCAGGCGGGTTCCTTCCAGGGCGATCTCCTTGACTTCGTCCTTGCTCATGTTGAAGACAATTTTTCGGAACGCCGGCGCGCACGCGTTGTACAGGTGGACGATGGCCTGCTTGGCGCCCGCCGCCGATTCGACGGTACGGCGGATCAAATCTTCGCGAGCCTGGGTCAGCACGATAATGGTCACGTCGTCTGGAATGCGGTCTTCTTCGACCAGCTGTGCGCACGAAATCGAAGTCGGTCTGCGATGCCGACGGAAAACCCACTTCGATTTCCTTGAAGCCGATCTTTACCAGTTGTTCGAAGAAGCGCAACTTGCGCTCAACGCTCATGGGTTCGATCAACGATTGGTTGCCATCGCGCAAATCGGTGCTCATCCAGATAGGGGGGTGAGTAATGCTCTTGCCTGGCCAAGTGCGCTCGGCGAATTCACGCGCGAAAGGCACGAACGGACGGTACTTGTCTGAGGGATTGGAAATCATGGGACACCTATTTGATTTGGATACTATTTGACGCAATCACCGGAGCATCTGGCACAGAGCTCTTGCGTACATAACGACGGTGATATGGAAAATGTGGCTAAAACCGGGCTGCCGAACTGCCACGAGACGCTAGGTCCGGCAACCGATCGGTAGTAGTAGCGATAGTGCGAGGGGCGACAATAGAATGCGCGAAGGATCGCGTAGAACACGTAACGCCGATCCGGCAGCGAGGCTGCGGGATTCAACGTTATGAGGAAAGGCGTGTTCGGTTGTCATAGGTGCTAGTCAACCATATTTTTAGCAAATTGGCAACTTTTTATTGATCGGACGACGGAATTACGGGCACGTCGACCAGAACGGAATGGCGCCGCGCGAGGGTGATTTTGGCGGCGCGGCCGCTGCGCAATTCCTGCAAGGCGCGTTGCAGATCGCCCACGGTAATGGGGTTGCGGCGGTCTTGCCATGCCCAGCGCAATACTTCCAGGGCCGGCTCGGACAGGGTTCGCGAGAGCATGGCAATAGTTTCTTCACTTACATGCTTCATGCTCGCACGGCGTTGCATGCTTTGTACAAACCCATACAAAAAATAAGCAATAATTAGGGTGCAAAACGCCACTATCGCCCACCAGAAGAATGGGTTGTATTGTTTAATCAGCGCAATAGTCTGCACACCAAGCACGCGTAGACCGCTATAGTCGAGGTCTCGGCCGAAGTCGACGAGCCGGTTCAGCAGGTCATACCAAACGAGGGCCACCAAGATGACAACCACGACGCACAAGACCTTTTGTGCGGCCGTTAGCTTTAGCAAAGTGTTGCGTAACAAGGAAACGTCTTGTCGGGTGGGCTGTAGAGTATTTGCTTTCATATAAGTTATTTTAACTATGCAATCGCGTCAGTCATTAGAACTTCGTCAGAATCAGCAACTGGCCTTGACTCCTCAGTTGCAGCAATCGATACGTTTGCTGCAGTTGTCGGCTCAAGAACTGGAACTGGAACTGGCTCAGGCGCTGCTCGAAAATCCCATGCTCGAGCACGAAGAAGAGTATGACATCGACGTTGCAGATACGGTAGCCGACGAGGCCCAGGAACAGGATGAACGCTGGCCGCTGTTAACTTCCATAAACCGTGCCAGCAATAATAGTGCTGACGAAGAGCAAACGCGACCTGAATCTGCGCTAGCTGAAACTTTGCAAGACCATCTGTTGCAGCAACTGCATGTCACGCATGCACAGCCGCGCGACTGTGCCCTTATCACTTTATTGATCGACGAGCTTGACCAGAACGGTTATTTGCCGACTTCGCTGGACGACATTCTCCACTATCTGCCTGTCGAGCTTGCGATCGATATCGATGAATTGCAAACGGCTTTGCGTTTGCTGCAGTCTTTCGATCCTCCCGGTGTGGCGGCGAGATCTTTATCTGAATGCCTTTGTCTGCAGCTAAGCCACCTGCGTGCAGTTGCCGAAGCCCCGATTCCTGCAGACATTTTGGCGTGTGCGATGCAGATTGCGCGAGACCATTTAGGCATTCTTGCCTCTGGCAATTTGAATCGTCTGCGGGACGCGCTGTCTTGCAACCAGAATACCCTGCGCGCCGCCCATGCCTTATTGCTCAAGCTAGAGCCCCGACCTGCGCGCAATTGGGCTAGTTCGACGGCCGATTACGTCACGCCGGATGTGTTGATCCGCAAAGTAAAAAATCGCTGGCAGGCCAGCCTGAATCCGGCGGTTGTGCCGAAACTGCGAATCAATTCGGTCTATGAAAGTCTGCTTGCCCAGGCTCCGGCGGCGCCAGCGATGCAGGGTCAGCTCCAGCAGGCGCAAGGGTTGATCAAAAGTACCAATCAGCGCTTTGTCACAATTATGCGGGTTACCCAGGCGATCGTGGATCGCCAGCAAGACTATTTCGAGCATGGCGTGCGCGCGATGCGGCCATTGCTATTGCGTGACATTGCTCAGGAACTCGAGCTTCACGAATCGACCGTGTCACGCGCAACGCGTCAAAAATACCTGCAATCCCCCTGGGGGGTTATCGAACTGAAGCGTTTTTTCGGTGCCGCCCTGCAAACCGACGATGGGGAGACCACTTCGGCCACAGCGGTACGCTCGCTGATCCTCAAGCTGGTGGGGGAAGAATCCAGCAAGAAGCCTTTGTCTGATAGCCAGATCGCCATTCGTCTTGCCGAGCAGGGTGTGGTGATTGCTCGCCGCACTGTCGCCAAATACCGCGAGGCCGCGGGTATAGAACCGGCGATTCTGCGCAAAGCCCGCGCGGCATTGGGGACATCCCGCTCTGACGGGTAATAGCCGTTCCGTTGCTTCTGCGTAAAAGTTTGTTAGTGTCGATTGATTTTTCTTCGATACTGGATGATAATTATTCTCATGTTCATTTGTATCTGCAATGCTATTACTGAGCGCCAAGTTCAATCGGCTGTAGCCGAGGGCGCCATCACCATGTCCGATTTGCAAGCTCAGCTTGGGGTCGCGACTAGTTGCGGGTGTTGCGCAGAGACCGCGGGCGAATATTTACCGGGCGGCCGCTACGCGGGCCAAGCGACCGTACACCAGGAAGCTGGAACGCCCGTTTCGAATGCAGCGAATGATTCCGGCCTTGTTACGATCATCGAAACCATGGTTGCAGTAACGGTAAGGCGCGCTTGATTCGTCAGGTAACAATTTAATCGACCGTTCGACCGTATTCCCCACCAGTTCCCCTTCAATGCGGCATTCCTGCCGCTATTTCCGCCTCTGAAGTCCCCGCCTAAAGGCAATCGAATTTTCGGCCGTCAATCTGCGGAAAGTGAGCGTTCGCACTACCGCTTGCCGTTGGTGGGCGTGAAGGTGGTTTCTAAAATACCCTGGTAAAGCTGAAAATGTCGGGCTGGCATGGTAGCCTTATACGCCAACATATGGTGCCTGGGGCATCAGGATACCCGGGCGCCTGCTATCGATACTACTATCGATCTTCACCTTGCTTAGGAGTATGGCTATGAAAGGCGACAAAACCGTTATTCAGCATTTGAACGCGCAACTGAAGAACGAACTCACCGCAATCAACCAGTATTTCCTGCATGCCCGCATGCTGGATCACTGGGGCCTGAACAAGCTGGGCAAGCACGAATACGATGAGTCCATCGGGGAAATGAAGCACGCCGATCGCTTGATAGAACGGATTTTCATGCTAGACGGCCTGCCTAATCTGCAAGATCTGCACAAGCTGCTTGATAGGCGAAAACGTTCCTGAGATTTTGTCCTGTGATCAGAAGCTGGAAAGCGGCGCACAGGAAACCGTGAAGGAAGCCATGGCCTACTGCGAATCGGTGCGTGATTACGTGTCGCGCGATCTGTTCCAGGACATCCTGAACGATACCGAAGAGCACATCGATTGGCTGGAAACCCAGATGGAACTGATCGAAAAGTGGGGCTGCAAAATTACCTGCAGTCCCAGATGGGCGAATTAAGCGACTGATAGCCCTATAAGCAGCACGCCCGTGCGTGAACTATCGCAGGGCGTTGTTTAGAAGCTTTTTGCCGGACAGTCGCGGGTACTACCCCAGGCGTTATTGGGTTCGCAGTATTTATTGCGTGCGGCCCAGGCGCAACTAGGGCGGTCGAAGAAGCTTTGGGCGCTGCAGGCCTGCAGGTCTTGGCGCAAGCTGGCCTGCCATGCCTGATTGCCAGGCGCTGGCAGTTGGCTGCGGTACTGGCGCGGGCGGCGGCTGGCGCCATTTCGATGGGCTGCAAGCCTTGCTGGGCGACGTTGTACCCAGTTGTCATCTAGTCCCAAGTCGCCAACGTCGGCAATTCCATGAAATCCCTGGTTACCGGAAGCGGCGATTTGCACAGCCTCGTCCATCGTGATGGTTGTGGTGGCAAGCGCTATGGTGGAATTGGACTTGGTTTCGTCGAGCGACTTCTCGGGTATTTGCCAAGCGATTTGGTAGCCGGTTCGTCGGGCACGCCATGTTGACCATTCATCAGAGGCTGAGGCGGCTGTGCCACATAGGGCAGCCCATTGGCGTCAAGAACGGGTACAGCGGAAAGCTCGGGTGGTTCTTCGATAACGGGTGCCACAGGGCCGTGCGCGACAAGCCAGTCGCCTAAACGAATGCCACCCCAGGCAGAAGCGCCCGCGGCGACTAGTAGAATTGCAAAGATGAAACGCCAGGACATTATTACCCTCTGTCTGGGAAAGAAAGCCCGGTAACCAAGCTAGGCTTTTTGGAAAAAAACATATGGCCGACTAAGTGCCTATGCATTTTGCCCAAAGACCTGGCCACCGTGCTCGCGCATGGCATGGAATTCCACACCGGGATACAGTTCTTGCGCTACCCGCAACTGTGCTGGCGAACTTGCTCAAGAAACGCAACGGCATCGACTACATCATAGGCGATGTTTGCCGCATTGGCATCCATGAATTTTCGCAAGATCCTTGGGGTCTTAGGCTGTAATCCAACGTGCCATGTTGTAACGCGACGGCATTAGTCGGGCGTCGACTCCATATTCGGTCTTCAGCCGGTGGGCGACCACTTCGAACTGAAGTTGCCCGACGGCGCCCAACAGCAACGAGCCGCCGCTGCTTCGGGACGAAACACCTGAATCGCGCCTTCTTCACCCAGTTGAGTCAAGCCGATCCGCAACTGCTTGGTACGCATGGGATCTTTGACTTCGACCGCCTGGAAAAGTTCGGGCGCGAAAAAAGGCAGGCCGGTGAACTGAAGGGTTTCGCCTTCCGTCAGCACATCGCCCAATTGCAGCACGCCGTGGTTAGGAATACCGATCACGTCGCCGGCGTAGGCTTCGTCGAGCAGCTCACGGCGTTGCGACAGAAACGACACCACGTTGTTGGGGCGCATTTCCTTGCCGGTGCGCGATACCTTAAGGCGCATGCCGCGATCGAAGCGACCAGAACTAACGCGCACGAAGGCGACGCGGTCGCGGTGGGCGGGGTCCATATTGGCCTGGACCTTGAACACGACGCCGCTGAATTTGGGCTCGTCGGGTTTTACTTCGCGCTGCAGGGCCGTGCGGGCACCCGGTTTGCGGAGCGAGGTCTACCAGCGCATCCAGAACTTCCTGCACGCCGAAGTTATTGATGGCGGAGCCAAAAAATACGGGTGTCTGCTCTGCCGGCCAAGAATTCTTCCGCGTCGAAGGCTGGCGCGGCGGCGTTGATCAGTTCGATCTCTTCATTGGCCTTGAGCGAAAGCTTCGCCAAAACGCTCGGCAATGACTGGATTGTCCAGCCCGTCGATTAGGTCATCGCGGTCGTTGCGACGCTCTTGTCCGCGCCCGGAAAACGCGCATGCGATCGCTGCGGATATCGAAGACGCCGCCGAACGTGCGGCCCATGCCGACCGGCCAGGAAAACGGTACAGCGTCCATGCCCAGATGAGCCTCGATCTCGGACAGCAGGTCTAGCGGCTCCTGCACTTCGCGGTCGAGCTTATTGATGAACGTAATGATCGGCGTATTTCGCGCGCGGCACACTTGCAGCAGGCGGATCGTTTGCGGTTCGACGCCGTTGGCCGCGTCGATCACCATCAGCGCGGCATCGACGGCAGTCAGCACCCGATAGGTATCTTCAGAGAAGTCCTGGTGTCCCGGGGTGTCGAGCAGGTTGATTACGCAGTCGCGATATTCCATCTGCATGACCGATGAGGCCACAGAGATACCACGTTGCTTCTCGATTTCCATCCAGTCGGACGAGGCATGACGGCTGGCTTTACGCGCTTTCACGCTGCCGGCGATCTGGATCGCTCCTGCGAACAGCAGAAGCTTTTCTGTCAGCGTGGTCTTGCCCGCGTCGGGGTGGGAAATAATGGCAAATGTGCGTCGCCGCGCGACTTCTTGGGTAATGCTCATAATTTTATTTTAGCGTCTGCTATCACAGGAGCCGGAAACGGGCCGCCATGAGTTGCAGCACAGGGTTCACTTATGATGACTGAACGAGGCCAGCACCGTGCCGGCCAATATGAATAGAGCACCAAATGTACGATTGACCCAGCGAATGTGCCGGGGACTGCGCAATAGCCGCAATATGCGGGAAGCCAAGGTGGTGTAGCAGCCCATGGCAACCAGATCGGTAAAGCACAGCGTTGCAGCTATTACAACATACTGGATCGCCAAGGGCCGCGACAGATCCAGGAATTGCGGGACTACTGCCAGCAAGAATACCGAACCTTTGGGATTGGTGATATTGATCAGGAGTCCGCGCAGAATCAGTTCACGGATAGTAGAGCGAGTGGCTTCACTGGATTCGACCGCGACCGGAGCGGCATCGGTGCGAAACTGTTTGTAGCCCAGATAAATCAGGTAGGCAACGCCCAACCACTTGACGATAGCAAATGCGACTTCCGACGCGGCCAGCACTGCGCCGAGCCCCACCGCTACCACGATGAACTGTATCAAAATACCGAGGATCAGTCCGATGGTCGTCCAGTAACCGCGTCGAAAGCCATATTTTAGCCCCGAGGCCATAGCCGAGATGGCGCCAGGGCCGGGCGAAAACGAGATCGCCCAGGATGCTGCAAAGAAAGCGAGCCAAGTAGTGAACGACATGAAGATCAGCCAGCCAGAATGGGATGGACGAAATAATACGCCTTATTTTCCCAGCAGAGCCGCGCGTTGGCCGCCTGTGGCCCGGCTTGGGGCGCTGCGATGGCGTGGTTGGCCTGCCGAAGCCGAGGTGCCGGCAGGTCGTGCCGATGCCGCGGTTCTGCCAGCACCGCCTTCAGGGCGTGGGCTGGGTGCGCGGCGAGAATCGCCGGAGCGTCCCGCAGGGCGGGCGCCAGCTCCAGCGCTGCCAGGTTTGCGAGGTGCGTTCGAGCGGCGGTGCACACGGTCGTCGTCGGCACGTACATGTGCCGGTTCGGCCTTGACCATATCGGCCGACCAGCCTTCAATGGTTGTGCGCTCGATAGTCCGTTTGATGACTTTCTCGATGGCGTTCAACAGCTTGATTTCAGTCCGGTCGACCAGCGACAAGGCGGAGCCTTCACTGCCCGCGCGGCCCGTGCGGCCGATACGATGCACGTAGTCTTCAGGAACGTTAGGCAGTTCAAAGTTGACGACATGCGGTAATTGGTCGATATCGATACCACGTGCGGCGATATCGGTTGCCACCAGAACAGCCACCTTGCCGTCTTTGAAGCCAGCCAGCGCGCGTGTCCGTGCAGCTTGGCTCTTGTTGCCGTGTATCGCGGCTGCGGACAGACCGTCTTTGACGAGTTTTTCGGCCAGGCGGTTGGCGCCATGCTTGGTACGCGTAAAGACAAGAACCTGATGCCAGCCGCTTTCCCGAATGATGTAGCTGAGCAGGTCGCGTTTGTGCGACTGTTCGGTCATGACCATTTTTTGCGTGACCAGCTCAGATGCCGTGTTGCGGCGCGCGACCGAAATTTCGATGGGATTGTTCAGCACGCCCTTGGACAGCTCGCGGATTTCATCCGAGAACGTGGCCGAGAACAACAGGTTCTGACGCTTGCGTGGCAGCAGCGCAATAATGCGGCGAATATCGCGAATGAAACCCATGTCGAGCATGCGGTCGGCTTCGTCGAGAACCAGAATTTCCACTGCAGACAAGTCCACCGTTTTCTGTTGTGCATGGTCCAGCAGGCGGCCCGGGGTGGCAACCAGAATGTCCAGCGGCTTGCGCAAGGCATTGATTTGCGGATTAATGTTAACGCCGCCAAACATCACCATGGATCGAATCGACGTGTGCTGGCTGTAGGCGCGCACAGACTCTTCGACTTGGGCCGTCAGTTCGCGGGTCGGGGTCAGAATCAGCACACGTGGCTGACCTGCTTTGCGGCTTTGTGCCGGCGTTTGCAACAGGCGATGCAGAATGGGCAGCGTAAAACCGGCTGTTTTGCCAGTACCCGTTTGTGCAGCAGCCAATAGGTCTCCACCCAGCATGACTTGGGGGATGGCTTGTGCCTGAATAGGAGTGGGATGTACGTAGCCAGTATCTGTAATGGCACGCAAAAGGGGTTCCGCCAGCCCTAAGGAGGCAAATGTAATTTCGGTGTTCAAGAATTAACTCCAGCGACAGCCCATCGCTCGAGTTGAGAGATACCAATCTAGGCAGACGATAAAAGAAATTGAGAGCAAAAAAGCTCAGGCAAGGCAAGAATAGCTTTGCAAGACACGTGTTGACTGGTGCGACACGTAATCTAGCATTATATCGTAGATACCCACGCTTTGGAAGATTCGTTCCTGAACGAGCGCCATTGCGGTAATCTACTGTAAATTGAGCATAATTATTTCTCTCGGGTTCGCCATGATGAAACGCCTACTTTTGCTTGTTCTTCTACCCTGCCTTTCAGTACTGCTGGCCGGTTGCGGCTATAACGATATCCAGCGTCTGGACGAACAGGTGAAGACCGCCTGGTCGCAAACATTGAACCAGTACGAGCGCCGAGCCGAACTGGTCCCCAAACTGGTGAATTCGGTAAATGCGTACATGGTTAATGAACGCGCTGTGTTGACGCAGGTGACCGAGGCTCGCGCCAAAGTAGGCAGTATTCAAATCAGTGCCAAAGACCTTGAAAACCCGGAATTGATGGCGCGCTTCAACGAAGCGCAGGGGCAATTGTCTTCGGCACTATCGCGCTTGATTGCGGTATCTGAAAATTATCCACAATTAAAAAGTGATGGTCTTTTTCGTGACTTGATGACGCAACTGGAAGGCACGGAAAACCGCATTGCTACCGAACGTGGGCGCTATGTTCAGGCTGTGCAGGACTACAACCTTATCGTGCGCCAGTTCCCAACCCTGATCACGGCCAAGGTATTCGGCTATCGCACCATTGAAAATTATGGCGTGTCCAAGCAGGACCAGATCACCAAAGACCCCGAGGTCAAGTTCACCTTGCCAGCACCCGGAAAATCGTAGGGCCATGAGGGTCGGCCTTCATAGTGTCTGGAGTCAAGCAGGTGATTAATAGGATTAGGCATGCGCGCTGCCACATACATTGATCTATACGGCGATAAGAACAGAAGTCCGGGCCTAAGCATTATCCGGAAACTGGGATGGCTTGTCGTTGCCATCGTACTTGGCTTGTTAATGGCGCCTGTTGTGCTGGCAGCTACAGCCCCGGTGCCGGCGCTTACAAACTGGGTAACCGATCAGACCGGAACGCTCGATTCCAATACCCGCAGCCATTTGACCCAGGTCCTTGCCGATCTCGAGAAGCGCAAGGGCGCACAAATTGCCGTCCTGATTGTTCCGACGACGGGCGAAGACACCATCGAAAGTTACGCCCGCCGGGTCTTCGACCAATGGCGACTGGGACGCAAGAAGGTTGATGACGGCATTTTGTTCGTGGTGGCGAAAGATGATCGCCATTTGCGGATCGAGGTCGGCTATGGCCTGGAGGGCGCGGTGCCCGACCTGCTTGCCGGCCGGATCATTCGTGAACAGGTCGCCCCTCGCTTCAAGCAAAACGACTACGCCGGTGGCATTACGGCCGGGGTGGAAAGCCTGATCAAACTGGTCGACGGCGAGCCCCTGCCTGCGCCGGTTGCGAGCAACACTGCGGCGACCAATGACGAATCGCCAGCGATCATGCTGCTCCCCTTGGCTGTCATGACCTTCTTCATGCCCGCGGCCTTCGCCGCCTTTGCGGTCGGCATCTTTGTTTTTCTGATGTTTGGCAGCATAGGCTACGGCCTGCTGGCTGCGCTTGCCGCGTTCATATTAAGCAGCATAGGCCGAAAATTCGGTGCAGGCGGCCGCAGCAGTTCGGCGCGCGCGTCCCGGCGCGGCGGCGTCATAGGCGGATTAGGGGGTGGCTTTGGCGGCGGCTTCGGTGGAGGTTTCGGCGGCGGAGGCATGGGGGGTGGAATGGGTGGCGGCGGCGGAGGCAGCGGCGGGGGCGGCGCATCCGGTAGTTGGTAATCGTTTGCCGCGTGATAGGGCCACGGCAGCACTCGCCTGGGACATACGCTTTATTATTTTGGAATCGGAACAAGGAGCAGCTGTGCGTCAAGACGGGGCCAAGTGGAAAGAATTCACCGGTTGGGCCAGTATCGAGGGTCAATGGTTGCGGCGCAAGCACTTTACCTCCGGCGTGCTGGCGCAAATTGCCGACCGGATTAGGCAGGGCGAACTCGATCACACGGGTGAATTGGTCGTCGCCATAGAAGCCGTTAGCCCACCCCACGAACGCAACAGCCACTTGCGTGCGCTTGAGGTGTTCGGACGGCTTAGGGTTTGGGATACGCCCTTGAATACAGGGGTGCTGCTGTATTTGGCACTGGATAAACATCGCATAGAGATCATCGCTGATCGTGCCGTTGCTGCGCCGGATGACTTGTGGGTGCAGGTATGCGACCAATTGCAGGCCCGGCTTCTTCGGAACGATTATGCGGGCGGCATCCTGGCTGCTATCGACAGCATCGAAGCCATACTGCGTACCCGTTGCCCGCCTTTACCGGAAGGCCAGGCTAACACCAACGATTTACCTGATGAATTGGTGTTGATATAAAGGCTTGATACGCGGCTCGTCCGAAAATGTCCGGAATTTTTTGCTATTTTGTTCTCGGTTTCGTTTCTTAAGCGCCGTCGTGCCAGGGGCTGGGGTGCGCTAGATTCGCCCGGCCCTGGCTTTGCCAGTGCTACCCGCATCACCGATCTTTTGCGGGGCGGCCGCGAACTCGCAGCGCGAACAGTCCATAGGACTGTCCGCAAGCGTGCTGCTCAGACAGCGCGGCCTTGTCTCCCCGCAAAAGCCCGGTAACGCGGCGGACGAATGAATCGCTTGCCCAGCCCCAGGCACGACGGCTTGAGAATGCGGAATGGCAACGAGGGCACAGTATTGATTGGGGCGGTGGGTGTTCGATGGGGGCCGTGGCTACGCCGGACGCGGGGCAAGGTGCTGCATGGCCAAAGCGCCGGGAGATACGTAGCTACACCGCGTCATGGGTAGGCTCATCGCTACGTGGTCACATCGCCACCTCGCGACATAGCGACATAGGGACATAGGGACATAGACACATAGGCACATAGGCACATAGCGATATAGCCAATAGTACGAGCCGGAATTCATGGTCTCTCTTAGCCATAGCGTGGCCAACATAGCGCTACCCTAGCCACAAGACCGAACACGGTCCAATTACTCCACGTCGAAGGTGCAGGGGGTGGCGGGAGGCTGGGCGAAAGTTTGAGCGCGCCGGTCAAGTGCTGCGGATCGGGGAAGCAAGGGGCCGCCTGTCTGAGCCACAAGCACAGGCCGCAGGCCTGGCGAGGGCGAGTTCGGCCCTGCCCCGAGCCGGAGCGCTTGACCGGGCAGTCCGGCGAAGCTGGACCGCAGCGATCTTTCGCAAAGCCTCCCGCCACCCCCTGCACCGATTTAAGAGGAAGACCGCTGAACCGATTCAGGAAGGAAAACCGGCACCCCCTGCACCGACTTAAGAACGGCCACTTCCTTAACGCATGCTGGCAGGAAACCCCCCGACTTCCCCACTGACATTGGCAAGCTGCTTAGCCAGCATGCGAATGACCAGCTCGCGTCGTGCACTGCTTCCGTGATCGTCGGCCAGGCTGGACCATTGCGGTTGGCTGCGCGCCTCCAGCAGTTCGTCGGGCAGCTTTTTCCTCCGCCAGGCCTCAGTCATTGCATCGCCCGACGGTGAGTCATGGTCGGCAAACGAGACGGTCTCGAGCTGTATGGGGCCCTGAGCGGCATGACCACGACGTTCCAGTGCCTTGACCAAGGCAAGCTGGCGTAGCGCCAGTAGGCGTAATACGGGATCGTCGACGCTAAGCTCATGGTATCCCTTCAAGCGGCCTAGCATCCGTTTACCCAGTTTATCGGCCCCCTGCCAGATCCCGCCAGCAGCGGCGCCCAGCAGGGTGGCAGCACCCAGACTGATTCCGGCGGTGAATACATCAAGAGTCGCCCCGGCCATGGCCCCCGCAGCCATGCCCTTGCTGACATGAATTCCAACGTCCTTCAGGGCCTGCGGATGAAATAGATCCATTCCCCAACGCTCGCCCTCAAGCGGCAAAGTGTGCGCGGGAAAGTCGCGGCTATTGAAGTTATAGCGTTTCAGCAAACCCTGCACGCAAAGGTTTTCACGAGTACGAACCCTACTTCTTAAGACCTGCGTAGCGCTCTCCAGCGCTGCCTTGTCGGGCTCGCTAGGCAAGTGCCACGCGGCGACATCGACCAACATTTCCGCAACAATGCGCATCGCGTCAAGGTGTCGGATTTCTCGTTGCTGTGCAACGTCATGCTTCAGCCTTTGTAGCAGCATGGCATGTTTATCCATCAGCAGCGCCAACTTGTCGTATAGCTGGGCTTCGCCGTCCAGAGCCGGCGCGATCGTGTCGAACTCGACGATAACGTGCAGGCCTAATCGGCCTAGCGCTTCGCGCCATGCGGCCAGGCGTTGTTCTGGGCTGTGGGTAAAGTTCAGTACGGGCACGATGGGATGCCCACAACTGGCCAGGATCGTTAATTCATCCTTGTGTTTGCCTAGCACCGGATCGCGCACATCCACTACGTACAGGCCGGCGTCGCAATCCAGCAACTTATGCAACACGCGCGCCTCCTGCTCGAAGCGACGTTTGCTTTCTGGGCTGTTCAAAAAGCGGCGCACCCGCTCGGGCCCGTCGACACGTTCTCCGGGCTGAGTCAGCTGATCGAGGTAATCCAGTAGAGCGATCCCGTCTTCCATGCCGGGCGTATCGTACAGTTCAACGACCACCGCCCCATCGACCAGCAAGTGTGCGCCTTCTACATGCCGTGTCGTGCCGGGTCTATCTTCCACGACTCCGAAGTCCGGATCCCGTGTCAGCGTGCGCAGCAGTGATGTCTTGCCGGTATTGGTATGGCCGACCACGGCGAGACGCAAAGGGGCTTCAGGGCTGGGCATTCGGCTCTCGGGATAGGGAAGTGCCAGGCTGCGCGGCGGTAATCCATGCCAGCCCGGAATTCAAGGTCGTGTGTAATTGTTCTGCAGAGAACCCGGCTGCACGAAGACGGTCGTGCCAGGCCGAGCTGCGAGTATCTTGCCGGATATCGGCCGCCGGCTGACCCTGCACCACGATATGTGCTTCGCCCGCCAGGCTTGCCAAATCAGTCAGCAGCGCGACTGTGCCGCGGTCGGGGGTTTGCTGCGCATCGCAGACCATCAACAATTGTCGGGGACTTTGCTGTTGCAAGCGATCAAGTAGGCTTTTGCGCTGCGGACGGGTATCGACGATACCCAGATCGACAACGGTAGACGGCAGATTGGCAGGCGGCCAGGCCGTGTCGGGCGCGAGCTCGATTCCCACCAGCAATGGCTGATCGGCTGTGTACGAAGTGTGGGGACGAGGGTGGACCTGTGCCTGGAATGCGGCGCTGGCCGGCGCATCGATACCTGCTTTCTGGCTTGTCGGGGCGAGCCGGTCGCGCAATTCGGCATAGCCGGGAAGGCTCTCGTCCAGTCCTATCGCGGCAAGATTTTTGCGCGCCATAATCAGTCCAAGAACCAGGCACACAAGCCGCGGCAATAGACCGTACGCCACGACGCAGCCGATTAGCCAGCTGGACCACAGCGCCTGCGCCGATTCAGGAAGAACCTGCAGCCCATTGCTTGCACGGACGACGGCTTCGGGGGGTATGGCAAAACCTAGATGCGCTGGCAGCCAACCGAGCGCCGCAGTCAGCGACACGAAGGTATCGGCCGATAAAAGCGTGGTTTCCCAGTTGAAACCGTAACGCCGGGCCGAGAGCACACCCAGCAGCGTCAGCAACATGCTAAGCAGGGCGGTAGACCAGAGCCCATGGCTGACAGTACCGAGGATCCACCGCAAAGCGTTATTGCGCCCCAGCACGCCGACCAGTGCGCGGGGTATCAGGGCCGCATCCGGCCCGTGCGCCAATCGACGCGTAAGCCATAGCCAGACCTCGCCTAGCCAGGTACCACTGCTCGTGCTCTTGACAGTAAAGCTTAGAAGCCAGAACAGAAACGCCAGGCCGTTTAGCCCCAACATGGCCACCAAGGCGAGCAACACGTTGACGGACCGGCTGCCATCGCCCAAGGCGCCCACCGCGGTCGCAGCGCCTGCCACTATGCTGACCAGCCACATGGCCAGCAGCGCGAGCTTGGAAAGCTGAATCCATCTTGCGATGACCTGATCGGTGCGTTCTCGTTGGCCTAGATATTTGGCGCGTAGCAGTATCTTTTGATGAAAGCCCTGCGCCTCGGCACGGGCGCGACGAACCTCGTTGGCGTCTTCCAGCGGTCCCCACAGCGCTTCGCGCAGGCGCAGAGTCTCGGCCAGCCAGTAACGAGTGAAAACCGGCTTTCGGAGCTGAACCGGCTCTTGAGCACTAGGCATCCGTATAAGTATTGGCGGCAGGCTTATTGAACCACTGGTCCAGCTTGCGGTGAGCTTGGTCCTTCACCTCGGGAGTGATGTAGAACGCGACGGTCGCCAATGCGGCGGCCATGACGCTAATGTCATCGGTATAGCCTATGAGCGGCGCCAAATCTGGGATGGCGTCCAGGGGGAAAATAAAATATCCCAGGGCACCATAGATGACGCGTTTCGCCCACTTTGGTGTGTTGGGGCTTTGCACGGCGTAGTACAGGTACAGTGCCTTTTCCAGGGTAGCGCGCCCGACGGACTGGGCACGTGGTCCAAGTTTCTGCCAAAAGCGGCGGGGCGTATATTCGTTTTGATACCGGAATCGATCCATGATGCCTCCAGTCTGCTGGCGTTGAATGTATAGCGTATTGTATCGATGGCTGTACGTTTTGAGCCGGCGCACGCAAATAGGATAAGCATAAAAAAGGGCACTCGAGTTTTCGGAGTGCCCGGGGACTGAACCCTTCAGCCTGATCCTGCAAGGTGGGTCAGGCGGATACTATCTTTTCTTCACTATAAGCCCGTAGATAAACAGCACAATAATGGCGCCGATAATCGATCCGATCCATCCCGCGCCCTCGCCTGGCCGATAAAAGCCTAGGGCGGCACCTAGGTAACCGGCCACGATGGCGCCGACAATACCGAGGATAATGGTCAAGATGATTCCGAACTTTTGGTCCCCCGGCATGATAGCCCGTGCAAGCAGACCTACGATAAAGCCAACTACGATCATGCTGATAATGCCCATGGCGATTTGTATCCTTTAAAAGAGACGAAAATTGACTGGCTGGGAATTATGGTGCTGGTCGGATGTGACGCCGACTCTGTGCGTCAATCATAGGGATGCGGAAGCTTGGCGTCTAGCGTGCGAAGACGATTTTTGTATCGAAACGTAGCGGGGTATGGGTTCATGGCCCCAGAGGCGGGTCTTGATGCTGGTGGCTTAGCATCTTTGGCTTGGCCGTGCCTTGAATGGGCAGCCTAGTAATTTGGATCGGTAGCTTGGTTTTTTAAGCGCCGTCGTGCCGGGGACTGGGTGCGCTCAATTCGCCCGGTACTGGCTGCGCCAGTACTTCCCGCGTTGACGATCCGAATCGGGGCGACCGCAAACTCACGGCAACGGACAGCCCCCGGCTGTCCGTAAACTCGCCGTTCAAACAGTGCGGTCTTGCATCCCCGATTCAGACCGCCAACGCGGCGCGCGCATACTTCGCTTACCCAGCCCCCGGCACGACGGCTTAGATAAGCGAATTGCCGCCATAGCATAGAGGTATGGCGGCATCAGAACATATCGAACATAAATTACCATCGACGCCTCGATCGCACAGAACGCGAAGGTGCAGAGGCCCGGGGCGCGCCCGGCGAAAGTTTGAGCGCGCCGCGCAGTCGGACCGGAGGGGGGACTAAGAGCGCGCTGTTCGAGTGAGACGCTTACGGACAGCCAGTGGCTGTCCGTTTCACGAGTTCGCGCTCGCCCCCTCTGGGACGGATGCAAGGGAAGTCCCGGCACGGGACCGCAGGCGAGACTTGAGCCGGGCGCACCCCGGGCCTATGCACCTGCTTAAGAAACGACAGCCACGACGCAAGAACCATTAACCACGACGCATACCAATTATGCGACGCAAGAAAAAACGATAACCGCAACGAAAGTACCGACAACTACAGTCTAAAAACCCGCAGCCTCCGCCCAAGGACGTACTGCCGGTCCCTCCACCTCAAGTCCCTCCTGCGACAGGAAATCAAGCCTAGGCATCAGCGACAGCAAATGCCGACTATATTCATGCTTCGGGGCAGAAAACAGCGCCTCGGTATCAGCCACCTCAAGTAACTCGCCGTGCCTCATCACACCCACCCGGTCGCACATCTGGCGGATCACTGGCAGATCGTGGCTGATAAACAAAATCGTCAATCCCAAAGTTTCTTGAAGGTCCTTCAACAGATTCAGAATCTGCGCCTGAATCGACACATCAAGCGCCGACGTAGGTTCATCGCAGATAAGGAAACGCGGCCGCGTCGCCAGTGCGCGAGCAATACAGATACGCTGACGCTGGCCCCCAGAAAACTCATGCGGAAAGCGTGACAGCGCCTGCGTGCCCAGACCCACATAGTCCAGCAAACCACAGACAATCTGGCGCGTGATTTTTTCTGTTGTCGCGATTTTGTGAAAGCGTATCGGTTCCGCCACGATATCCAGGACCCGCATGCGCGGATTCAGCGACGAAAACGGATCCTGAAACACCATCTGGATCTGACGTCGGAACGCATTCATCATCTTCTTATTGTCAAGTTGCGTAATGTTTACATCATTAAAAATTACTGAGCCATTATTGGTCTGATACAGGCCCGCGATCAGCCGCGCGATGGTCGATTTGCCCGAGCCCGACTCGCCTACCAGGCCGAAGACCTCACCTTCCTTGATATCGAAACTGACGTTCTTGACCGCGTCGAGATAAATCCGGTTTTGCCTTAGAAACGCATTTTTCAGCACGAAACGCATGCTCAAACCTTCCACCTGAAGTAGCGGCTTAGACGAATGTTCGCCGTAGCTGCGTTGCTGCCCCAGCCAGCGCGTCGCCACATCAAGGTCTTGTTTATTCGCGGGTGCAATAACGTCTTCGATGTAGGTCACCATCGGAAAGCGGCGTAGTTTGATATCCGGTCGCGGTACCGCCGAAATCAAGCTTTTGGTATAGAGATGCTGCGGGCGACTTAACAAGTGCTTGGTCGGACCTTCTTCCACGAGCTTACCGTGATAAAGCACGGCGACCCGGTCGGTGACCTCGGCGATTACACCCATGTCGTGGGTGATCAGGATCATGCCCACCTGCTTCTCTTTACAGAGCTTGCGCAGAAGATTCAGAATCTGAGCCTGTATGGAAACATCCAGTGCTGTCGTGGGCTCATCTGCAATAATGATCTCGGGTTCGCAGCACAAGGCCAAGGCGATCACAACCCGCTGGCGCATTCCCCCTGAAAACTGGTGGGGGTATTGCTTCAGCCTTATCTTGGCGTCAGATATCCCGACGCTGTCCAGCAGTTCGATCGCCCGAGCCTGCGCCTGTGCGCCATTTAAAGGCAGATGCACCTGCATCGTTTCGATTAGCTGGCTTCCTATGGTTTGCAAGGGGTTCAGAGAGGTGAGCGGATCCTGGAAAATCATTGCAATGCGCCGCCCACGAACCTCACGAAATTCTTGAGGGCCAAGCTTGTCGATGCGCTCGCCATTCAACAGTACGGCACCTCGGGTCATTTTCCCAGGAGGCTCCAGCAGTCCGATGACAGCATTGCCTATGGTCGATTTGCCCGCACCCGACTCCCCCACCACGCCAAGGATTTCACCTTTTTCCAGCGACAGGCTTACATCCTGGATGGCGACTACATTGCCGCGCCGGCTTGCAAATTCAATGCGCAGATTTTCAATATCGAGCAATGCCATATGCACGCCTTAACGAAGCTTGGGATTGAGTGCATCGCGCAGCCAATCGCCCAGCAAATTAACCGACAAGGCCAGCAGCACCAGTGCCACACCGGGGAAAATGGAAATCCACCAGTCGCCCGAAAACAGGTAGCTATTGCCAATGCGAATCAGCGTGCCCAGCGAAGGGGTTGTTGGGGGAATGCCCACGCCCAGGAAGGACAACGTGGCTTCCGTAATAATGGCGATCGCCAGATGTATGGTTGCAATGACTAGTACGGGGCCCATGACGTTGGGCAGGACGTGCCGGCGCAGCACCATGAAAGGGCCCATGCCAATCAACCTTGCCGCTTGCACGTATTCTTTGTTGCGCTCTACCATAGTTGCGCCGCGTACTGTGCGGGCGTACTGCACCCACCCCGAAATGCCAATCGCGAAAATAAGCACGTATAGCGATAGACTGTCCTGGGAATCTCGGGGCAGCAAAGCGCGGGCAACGCCGTCGATCAACAGGGCAATAAGTATGGCGGGGAACGATAACTGCACATCGGCTATGCGCATGATGATGCTATCGATCCGCCCCCCTACATAGCCGCTGATCAGGCCCAGCGATACACCCACAATCAGCGAAAGCATCACGGAAGCAAAACCTACCAATAAGGATATGCGCGACCCATACAGGATGGCGGACAGCATATCGCGGCCTTGATCGTCAGTGCCCAGCAGAAAGCGGGGGTCACCCTCGGCCGACCATGCCGGTGGAATGTTTGCATCCAGTAAATCCAGGGTGGCAAGGTCGAAGGGGTTATGCGGTGAAATCAAGGGCGCGCACACTGCACCAACGATGATGATGAGCGCGACGAGCGCTGAAATAATCGCAGTGGGAGAGCGGCTGAAGCTATAGAAAACATCGCTGTGAAAAGCGCGCGAGATAACATTTTGGGTCATATTCCGGACCTTCTAGCTTTTTTGCACGCGCAATCGAGGGTCGACAGCGAAGTACAGAAGATCGACAATCAAATTAATGATCACGAAGAAGAAAGCAATCAATAATAAATAGGCTGCCATTACCGGGATATCGACCGAGCCAATGGATTGAATGAACAGCAAACCCATGCCCGGCCACTGGAAAACCGTTTCGGTAATAATCGAGAAGGCAATGATCGAACCGAGTTGCAAGCCGGTAATGGTAATGACGGGTACCAGTGTGTTTTTCAGTGCGTGGCGGAAATTGATGATTCGGTCCGGCAAGCCGCGGGCGCGTGCGAACTTGATGAAATCCGCCTGCATGACCTCGAGCATTTCGGCGCGTACCAGCCGCATGATCAGCGTCATCTGAAACAGGGCAAGCGTAAATGCCGGCATAATCAAAGACTGCCAGCCGCTCTTGGTCATAAAGCCCGTTGACCACCAGCCCAAGCGCACGACCTCGCCACGCCCAAAGCTGGGAAGCCAATGCAGTATGACGCCAAAGAACAGGATCATTAGTATGCCGATCAGGAACGTCGGTAATGAGATCCCGATCAGGGATATGGTCATGAAAGTGCGCGACAAGATGCCGTTACGCCTGAGCGCTGTGTAAATACCCATTGGTATACCCAGGAACAAGGCCATCACCGCCGACACCAGCGATAGCTCGAGGGTGGCGGGCAGGCGGCTTTCGATAAGCTCGCTAACGGGCCGGCGCTGTCGGTAAGACATTCCGAAATCGCCTTGGGCAGCTTTGCCGATGAAGCGGGCATATTGCACCAGGAACGGGTCGTCTAAGCCCAACTGCTTGCGTATTTCAATGCGCTGCTCAAGGGTGGTGTCTTGCCCAACCATATTGTTGATCGGGTCGCCGACGTACCGGAACATGGCGAAAGCGATGAATCCGACGGCGAGCATAACGAATACCGACTGAAAGATCCGTCGGGCAATGAAGTTGAGCATGTAAGGCAGACCTCTACATTTAAACCGGGCCGAAACAGCAGGCCGCGCGCTTCGAGAAGCTCGCGGCCTATGCCGGCTTTACCCTGGTCGATTCAGGGCATTACGACGTTGCGGATGTCCAGCACATCGTCGGCACGCTGTGCAAGCTTGATGCCCTTTTTGATACCCCACGACATGGGTTGCTGATGCAGGGGCAGGTAGCCATAGTCGTTGTGCAACATGGTGAAGGCTTCCTTGATCATGGCATTGCGCTTCGCCTGCACGGTCTCGACATCAATCTTCGCCGTTAAGGCGTCGATTTCTTTATTGCAATAGCCGCCAAGATTGAACTGGCCTGTGGCGGTTTTAGGATCGCGGCAGGCGACCAAGTTGGTCAGCGAATTGGCCGCGTCGATGGAGCTGGGTGTCCATCCCAACATATACATGCTGGTGTTGTTGCCGGCCTGTAGCAGGATTTTAGCGAAGTATTTGGACTTGGTTTGTGCCAGCAAGTCGATTTTTATGCCAACGCGGGCCAGCATACTGGCCACGGCCTGGCACACTTTTTCGTCGTTGACATAGCGATCGTTGGGGCAATCGAGCTGTACGCTGAAGCCATCGGGGTAACCCGCGTCGGTCAATAGTTGCTTGGCCTTGGCGACGTCGGGTTTGTAGGGCGTTCCAAACGATTCATCGAAGCCGTTGATTTTGTCACCGATAAGCGTGCCTAAAGGTTTGGCGGCACCGCGCATGATCTTCTGGTTGATAACATTGGTATCGACGGCAAGGTCCACTGCCTGGCGCACGCGTTTATCCTTGAACGGATTCTTGCCTTTAACGTTGGAAAATAGCAGTTCGTCGCGGTGCTGGTCCATGCCGATGAAAACAGTGCGGGCTTCCGGTTCGTTCATGACCTGCACGTTCGGTTCTTTTTCCAGGCGAGGCCAGTCTTGCACGGGTACGGGAATGACAATATCCATTTCGCCAGAAATAAGGGCGGCTACGCGGGTCGATTCTTGGGATATGGGTTGGAAAACAATGTCGGTGACGTTGGTGGGAAGGTCTTTGTTCCAGTATTGATCGAAGCGCTTAAGAGTCGTTTTTACGTCGGGCTGGCGATCCACGATCACGAAAGGACCGGTGCCATTCTCATGCAGGTTGGCGTAATTGCTTTCTCCGCCCTTGACGTTAGTGGCTTCCGTGGTTTTATTCTTTTCGGCCCAGGACTTGCTCATCATGTACAGGAAAGTCCAGTCACGTGGCAGGATCGGATTCGGTGTGGGGGTGGTGACTTCGACGGTATGGTCGTCGATTTTTTTGATGTCGGCCGCCTTGGCGCCATAGGCCTTCATGTCGGACCCTGGAGTTTGGCTGCGCTTCCAGGAGAAGATCACGTCATCGGCTGTAAAAGGGCTGCCATCATGAAATTTGACGCCTTTTCGCAGGTGAAAAACCCACTTGGTAGGTTCCGGATTTTCCCATTTCTCGGCCAGCATGGGGACCAATTTAAGGTCTTTGTCATAGGCGGTCAGGGTTTCATAGAACCAGCTTTGAAATCCCAGGGTGAAGGTTTCGTTCAATGCCATTGGGTCAAGCGACATCATGTCGCCTTGATAAGACCAGCGTAGCGTTTTAGCGTCGACCGATTGTGACAAGCCTACGCTCAGTGCGAGCGCTGCGGCGATGGCGGAATGTTTCAGTAGCTTTGTGATTTTCATTGTTGCTCTGCCCCTCATCATGTTGTGGTGGCCCCTGGAAAGAGACCTACTTTGGCGGCTTGTCAGCGAAGCCGTGTTGGCGCACTATCGCGATGTATCCCCTGCTTGGAATGAAACTCCTTTGAGCGATGGTCAAGCGCAGCTTGACCGGTTACTTGGCTAATTGGTCGGTCATCGTATCTAGAAATGCCTCGCAGGCACTGACTTCCGATACATCGATGTATTCGTTTGGTTGATGGGCCTGATCGATGGATCCGGGACCGCACAGCACAACCGAAAAGCCCCTTTCCTGAAATTGCCCCGCTTCGGCGGCATACGGCACCACGCCGCCGTGCGTATGCCCGCACAGACTGAAGACGAGCTCTTGTGCCGCTCCGCCTTGGTCCTGCAGCGGTGGCGCGTCCGCCAGGATTTCGGTTGTGATGGAGGCCGTTGGCGCGATGGCCTTCATGGCGGGCAACAAGCTGTTGGCGTACTCTTGAAAACGATCCAGATACGGACGCCAATCGTCGCCTGGAAGGCTGCGAATATCCCAGATAAATGAGCACTCGCGCGAAATGATGTTGATTGCGGTACCCCCATGCACGACGCCGACGTGCAGGGTTGTATAAGGCGGCTCGAACTGGCTGTCGGGATCGGCCGACGCTTTGTTTTCCAGCATCATGTCGTCGATGAAACTGATCAGTCTGGCGGCCGTGGTAACGGCGCTTACCCCGCGCTGCACTTGGCTGGAGTGGGCCTCGTGGCCGATGATGGTGGTGCGTAGGGCTGCTATGCCCTTGTGCGCCACAATTGGGCGCATGCTGGTGGGTTCACCCACTATGACGGCGGTGGGGCGGGCAATGTCGGTAAGCAAACGGTCGATCATGGATGGCGCGCCAAAGCAGCCGATTTCTTCGTCGTAGCTAAGCGCAAAGTGCACGGGTCGCTTCAGATCTTTTTTCAGCATGTCGGGCACCATTGCCAGTGCCACAGCTGAAAAGGCTTTCATGTCGCAAGTGCCGCGGCCATACAGGCGACCGTCTTTTTGCACAACGCTGAACGGGTCGGTGTCCCAGGCTTGGCCGTCGACGGGAACGACATCGGTATGGCCCGACAATACGATGCCGCCTTCGGTATTGGGGCCTACCGTGGCGAACAGATTGGCTTTGGTGTTCTCGGCATTCGATACAAGATGGCTTTGCACCCCGTAGCCGGCCAGGTAGTCTTGAACGTAGTGGATGAGTTCCAGGTTCGAATTGCGCGAGACGGTGTCGAAACCGACCAGCTTTTTGATCATGTCCAGCGATTGGGGTTTCACTGTATGTGTCTCCAATGACACTACGGGTGGATAACAGGTTCACAAGCGTTGCCATTGGAACCGAACTGATGTTAGCCAAGTAGCGCTGGGTGCGTCAATCGTATGGCGTTGGGGTATGCCCGGGTCATCGTGCCAGTTTTATGTAACATCCACGCGTGGAATGCTAAGCTGACAATCTAGGATTCGCTCCCGGTGCTTGCGCCTGGAATCCGAAATAACCTTGTCCGCCATTACCAGGAAAGCCCATGCCCGATCTGTTCGACCCCATTACGCTTCGTGGTCTTACGCTACCTAATCGCGTCGTTGTTTCACCGATGTGCCAATACTCTGCCGTGGACGGCAATGCGGCTCACTGGCATATGGCCCATTTGTCGAGCCTCGCACTGGGCGGTGCCGGACTATTGTGCATTGAAGCGACGGCAGTAAGCCCCGAGGGCCGCATTACGTCCGGTTGCCTGGGTTTATGGAACGACGCTAACGAAGCTGCTTTAGCGACGGTAATCGAAACGCTGCGCGCCGCATCGCCCGTCAAGCTCGCTATTCAATTAGCCCACGCCGGGCGCAAGGCCTCGAGTGCCGCCCCGTGGGATGGTGGTCAGCTGGTTGCGTTGGAAGATGGTGGATGGACGCCGGAGGCGCCGTCAGCCATTCCGCATAAGGACACCGAGCCAGCACCTCGCGCGATGACGGCCGACGACCTTGCGCGGGTCAAGCAGGCTTTCGTCAGAGCCGCCGAGCGCGCAGTACGGCTGGGACTGGACGCCATTGAACTGCATGCGGCTCATGGCTATCTATTGCATCAGTTTCTTTCTCCGATAGCCAACCATCGCACCGACGAATACGGCGGCAGCCTGGAAAACCGCATGCGCTTTCCGCTAGAGGTATTTCAGGCGGTTCGTGCCGCATTGCCCGACCATATGCCGCTTGGCGTGCGCGTCTCTGCCACAGACTGGATCGATGACGAGCCTAGCTGGACTCCCGATCAAACAGTCATCTTTGGTTTGAAACTTAAGGAAGCTGGCGCGGATTGGATCGACGTATCAAGCGGTGGAGTCTCGCCCAGGCAGCAGATTTCGCTGAAGCCCGGTTATCAGGTTGATTTTGCGCAAAAGCTTAAGCGGGAAGTGGGCTTGCCTACCATCGCGGTCGGCTTGATCTCAGATCCATCCCACGCGCAGCAGATAGTGTCACAGGGTCAGGCCGACATGGTCGCTTTGGGGCGTGCCATGTTATACGACCCCCGCTGGGCATGGCATGCGGCGGCCGAACTGGATCAGCATGTCTACGGCCCCCCGCAGTATTGGCGTTCTTTGCCGCCCGGCAAAAATCGCGTTTTCGGCGAAACTCACTTCGGAATGCGCTAGTTAAGGGATCGACTTTTTCCTTAGGCCGCACTATTCGACATTCGGACATCCGGAAATCGAGGTAGACGTACTTCTCACCGTCCATTACACCCACTTGCCACGTATGATAGTCAAGCACCCGGCTTTTGATTTATTGTTCTGGAAGGGGCTTTATGCCAAGTCCCGGTTTTTCGCAAGGCAACGGAGATGTCTCGATGGAAGACGAGAGTGCACCTGGTTTAACGCATTTCGGGCCCGCTTCTATGGTCACGCAGCGCGTATTTTTTGCCTTGTGGCCATCCGCCGAAGCCGCTGGCCAGATAGCCCGCTGTGCCCATCAGGCTCATGTCGTGTGCGGCGGACGCATGATGCGAACTGAATCGCTGCATATGACGCTGGCCTTTCTTGGTAACACACCACAAGACAAACTGGAGCAGCTGATCAAGGCGGCACCGGCTTGGTCGATTCCGGTAGGGGCAGTGGACTTATGCCACTTTGGCCGGTTTTATGGGCCACGTGTCGTGTGGTTGGGGCCGTCGATAGACGATAGCGAACGTATTCAGTGGCTCGACGACGCCTACGCCATCTTGTGGGATCATCTTGAAGCACTGGGATGGCAACGGCCTGCCTCGGTGTTCCGCCCGCATGTATCGTTGTTGCGTAAGGCGGGTGCAGGCGATCTCGCCACGTTGCCGCAACCTAAGCTGCACTGGACGCCGGCGCAATGCGTACTGGTGGCCTCACGGCCGTCGCAAAACGGCTCGCATTACGAAGTGCTGGCTCGGCTTCCGACGTCGCTGTCTAGCGGCTGAAGCCCATACGCCGATACCCTCAAGCATCACCGGGTCAAGCGTCGTGACGTGGCAGGTGGGTACTGCATTTGCTGGTTCTACGGCTGAAAAGCAAGGAGAAAGCATGAAACTTGAAGGGTCCTGCCATTGTGGCGCAGTCGAGTTTTCGGTGTCCAGTTCTACGCCCTATCCGTATCAACGCTGCTATTGTTCCATTTGCCGCAAGACGCAGGGCGGCGGCGGTTACGCGATTAATCTGGCCGCCGATGCTCGCACCATGAAAGTCACCGGAACGGCCAGTATATCGGTGTACCAGGCTCGCCTCACTGAAGAGGGCCACGCGTTTGCGCAGACCAGCACGGCCCAGCGGCATTTTTGCAAACGTTGCGGCAGCGCATTGTGGCTATTTAGTCCCGAGTGGCCTCATCTGATTCATCCGTTTGCTTCGGCGATCGATACGCCGTTGCCGATCCCCCCGGAACATACCCATTTGTTTATGGATTCCAGGGCGCCGTGGGTTGAAATCAGTAAGCGGAAAAGTGATAAGTTTTTTGACGGGTATCCAGAAGAATCCATTGCCGAGTGGCACGAACGGCTTCGATTGACTTCGGGTTAGCGGTCATAAACGGCCTCGCTTCATGCCACGCTTGTGGTTGATGCTAGACTATTTTTTATCGTTTATAGCAGATAGGACAATCGATGGCCGCATTTCTGCCCGTACTAAAAATTGCATTGCCGTATATCACTCAAGTCGTCACGGCGACGCTGCCCATGTTCACGTCAAAGTCGGCGGGCGGCAAGCCTGATGAAGTCATCCCTAAGCAGATCGCCGAGCTGCAGTCCGCCGTTACCCAGAACGCTGAGACGGTAAAAGGGCTCGCGATGCAGTTAAAGGAAAGCATTGAAAGTCTCGACGCTGCAGCCTCGCGATTTCAGGAACAATTGATTTTATTGAAGCGTGTCGCCTTCACTGCTGGAGCCGTGGCGGTGGTCGCCGTTTGCCTGGCTATTTGGGCCCTTGCGAGCCGATAGCGGCGTTTCACCAAGGCGGTTTCCTCCGCGGCGGCTTTGGCGTTGAAGTGCTGCCGTGGCATACGAATTGCTCTGTCTCCAAGGACCCATCGGGTCATCTACCAGGAGACAAACATGAGAAAACTTTTAGCATTCGCCATATGCTCGGCTTCGCTCGCCATGGTGCCTGCGTTGTATGCGCAAACCAGCGGGGGCGCGATGTCTAATGGTGCGCAAACGCCATCCACGGGCGGCGCGACGACTAACACACCGGCCGCAGGGACAAGTCCTACACCTAAAGACAGCATGGGCGGCACTAGTGCAAGCTCGGGCCGTCAAGGCACCGCAGGCGCGACCATGGGAGAAGGGCACAAGTCGAATAGCGATAAGGGTAGCGCGACCGATCCTATGGAAGCGCGGGATAAGATCGGCGGAAAGCCTACTGAAGGCGCAGGCAAAGGCGCTACCCCTCCGGGAACTAGCGCTAATGATGGCAAGAGCGGCATGGATGGCCAGACGAAGCAATGACTGGGTGAGTCCGGCAATGGCCTCTTTTTGAGGCGTCAAGGGCAAACTGCCCGCCGAATTTAGGGTTTTTTCTGCCCGGATCTATTGTCAACTGGCGCGGCCCCGGGTGTGGCTCGTCCGGGGTCTGCCGCCACCTCCGGCGTGATTCCGGGGGGTATATTCCCTTTGGCGGTTAATGCATTCGCATCGTTGGGATGATTTAGCAGCGAGCGCTCTTGCTTTTTAGGCTTGTCAGGCTGATGTCCCGGCATCGTCTCGGCTTCGTACGACTTCTTTTGTATCGTTTGGGTTTTTTTGTCTCGGTCCGCAGGCATGGTGGGCCTCTCTAGTAAGAAAAGACTAAGAACTGTCCGCCAATCGGAGGGCAAGCCGCGTTCCCGTCGTACGTTTCCATAACGGCACACGGCCGTGCGATGGTTGGACAGGCACGCTCGATGCTGAGTTCTCGCGCCTTTAATAAGCACAGCGCCTGTACGGCAAAAGTGGGCTTATATAAAGATAAAGGCATCACTAGGGAGAGAGGCATGAGAGCACTTAGATGGCATGGCAAGCACGACATCAGGTTCGACACAGTTCCAGACCCCATTATTGAGCAGCCGCGGGACGCCATTATTAAGGTGTCGGCGTGTGCAATTTGCGGATCGGACCTTCATCTGTTCGATGGCTTCATGCCCGGAATGCAGTCGGGCGACATCATGGGCCATGAGTTTATGGGCGAGGTCATGGAGGTAGGAAAGGACAACAAGGCCCTTAAGGTAGGCGAGCGCGTGGTGATTCCATTTACTATTTTTTGTGGCGAATGCGCACAGTGTCGGCGCGCGAATTTTGCCGCATGCGAACGCAGCAATCGCAACCAGGATGATGCCGCCAAGGCGTTCGGACACAGCGGCGCAGGTCTGTTCGGGTATACCCATCTAACCGGCGGTTATCCGGGAGGACAAGCCGAATACGTTCGGGTGCCGCTGGCCGACACGACCCATGTAAAAATTCCAGATGGCCTTACCGACGAGCAGGTGCTGTTCCTGGGCGATATATTGCCGACCGGGTGGCAGGCGGCGGTCCAGTGCGATATCGAGCCCACCGATACCGTCGCGATCTGGGGAGCCGGTCCTGTCGGTCAGATGGCCATCCGCAGCGCTTTACTACTGGGGGCAAAACAAGTGGTGGTTATCGATTGCGTGCCGGAACGCCTATTGATGGCACAGCAGGGCGGCGCCATGACGATTAATTTTGATGAAGAGGGCGTTTTTGAGCGCCTTAACGAAATTACGGACGGTCGAGGGCCGGAAAAGTGCATTGACGCGGTAGGCATGGAGTCGCACGCTAGCCGATCGGTCGATTCCATGTACGACCGTGTAAAGCAGGCGGTAATGCTGGAATCAGACCGGCCCCACGTATTGCGCGAGATGATATATGTATGCCGGCCTTCGGGTGTGTTGTCGATTCCCGGTGTATATGGCGGCATGATCGACAAAATCCCGTTCGGAGCGTCGATGAACAAAGGCTTAACTTGGCGCATGGGCCAGACTCACGTCAACCGCTGGACAGATGATTTGGTGAATCGTATCGCGGAAGGCCAAATCGATCCGTCCTTTGTAATCACCCATCGGGAGCCTTTGGAACGCGGCCCCGAAATGTACAAAACCTTTCGCGATAAGGAAGATGGCTGCATCAAGGTGGTGCTAAGACCATAGCCAAATTTTGGAACCTTTCTAGTGTCGTCAGTGCCTTCGCTGTCCATCTATGCCGCACTCGCGGGCACTACGTTCATGGGCAGCGTCATGCGGGGTTATTCCGGATTCGGCGCGGGACTGCTGATGGCGCCAGTATTCAGTTTATTGATGCCGCCCACCGATGTTGTGGTGCTTGTGCTTGGCCTTAATCTATTAACTACTTTTCAAATGCTGCCAGAGGCGTTGCGCCACGTAGACTGGCGCCTCGTATTGCGGCTGTTTATTCCATCATTGCTGGGGCTGCCCATCGGTCTTGCCATGCTGCATATGGTCAATGCCGTCGTCTTGCGCAAGACGGTAGCTGTCATCGTGATTCTGGTGGCCCTGCTGATGTTGGCAGGATGGCATTACAGGGGCCGGCGCGGTCCGATTCAGGATGCATTGGCGGGAGCACTAAGCGGGTTTATGACGGCTATCGGCGGTATAGGTGGTCCGCCGGTCATCTTGTATATGCTGTCGGATCGTTCTTTGCCGCTTGCTGTGATGCGCGCGGTTTCCCTTGTTTATTTCAGCCTGGCTCAAGTGGCGACCTTGGGGCCGCTGGCGTTAAGTGGCTCGCTTACGGCGCAGCAAGGCGTCTATATATTGATTTTGTTGCCCGCGGCCGTCTTAGCCAGCCTGCTGGGCGCTCAATTGCACAGATGGTCGATGGGCAAGCATCAAGAGCAGATCAGAACCGTTTCTTTGTATATGTTGCTGGCTATCGGCGTTACGGCTGCAGTGGTGTAGAAGGTGTAGAAGCCGGATCGACTAAAGTGTGGCGGCGCACTGACCCCACATTCCTTGCCGCGTCTGCTTATTGCCATATCAAGACTTTTCTTCGAAACCAAAAATATTCCAACCAGGCAGGCGTCGTTAACGCAAAAAGCAAAAGGGCCACTAGAAATAGTGGCCCTTTTCTGCGGCGAACCGCAGGAATACTGGTGCCGGTTAAAGGAGTTGAACCCTCGACCTTCGCATTACAAGTGCGCTGCTCTACCAACTGAGCTAAACCGGCAAGACCGATATTCTAACCGGTTTTTTAATTTTGTGTTTCGGCGGTCGGAAAACGCCGTTGTTCAGCATGCGCAATAAGTGGTACGAACGGTGATACGATTGCCGGTTCATTCGTACGCTATATTTTGGCGACGCTTCGGCGCCACTTCTTTGATATTAACAAGGTGAGTCATGCAGCTACCGGTCAATCGTTTCAAGCGCGCCATTCTGGCGGGCCAACATCAGTTGGGCCTTTGGGTTTCGTTGAATAGTCCGTACAGCGCCGAAGTCGTGGCCGGGTCTGGGTTCGACTGGCTGGTGCTCGATACCGAGCATGCGCCTGGCGACGTAAGCTCGATTCTAGGTCAGTTGCAGGCGGTGGCGCCTTACCCGGTGTCGCCGGTTATACGTCCTACCTGGAATGAAGCGGTACAACAAAAGCGCTATCTCGATATCGGTGCACAAACCTTATTGATTCCCTATGTGCAGAACGCCGAAGAGGCGGCGCGCGCGGTGGCAGGAATGCGTTATCCGCCCCATGGTATTCGCGGCGCGGGTGGGACCATGCGTGCGAGCGCGTTCGGACGCATGAGCAACTATGCGCTCGACTGCCAGGAAGAACTCTGCCTGCTGGTGCAAATCGAAACACAGGAAGGGCTGGATAACCTTGAGGAGATTGCATCGGTGGAAGGCGTCGATGGTATTTTCATCGGACCCGCTGACTTGTCAGCAAGCCTTGGCCACCTGGGCAATATGAAGCACCCGGACGTTCAGCGCAGTATCGAAGACGCGATAAAGCGTGTTCGGGCCTGCGGCAAGGCGCCTGGCATACTGACCTTCGACGAGTCGTTGGCGAAGCGGTATATCGAACTTGGCTGCCTATTTACGGCAGTGGGTATGGACCTGGCGATTTTGGCCCGCGAGACCGAGAAACTCGCCGCTCGTTTCCGCGCCTAATACTGTTGGTTCCCTATATTTCTTTAAGATATATATAAAGGCATAATTGATAGTTGTGATGAATAAGCGTTCCTTTAGAATAAGCAGTTATTAGGGCACGCCTTAGGGCGGCTTATTCGAATTTGCCTCTTAGGGGCTTTAGCAAGGAAGCTTAGAATGTTGTTGAAGAAACTTATTACAACGGCTGCGTTTGCCGCAACGCTGGGCGCAACTGGCACCGTCAGCGCGCAAACATCCTTGCTGAATGCATCGTTTGACGTCGCTCGCGAGACGTTCGCTGCGATCAACCCGAAGTTTATCGAATACTGGAAAAAAACCACTGGCGAAGATGTCAAGATCGACCAGTCGTTTGCGGGGACCTCACGTCAGGCACAAGATATCGCACAGGGCAAGAAGGCCGACACCGTTACCTTTAATCAGGTTACCGACATCGAGTTTCTGGTCGACCGTGGCTTTGTGGCCAAAGACTGGGCCAGTAAGTTTCCCCACAACAGTTCGCCGTACTACAGCACCATTGCGTTTCTGGTGCGCAAGGGCAATCCTAAAAACATCAAAACGTGGGACGACTTGGTTCGTAACGACGTAAAGCTTGTCTTTCCGAACCCGAAGACATCCGGTAACGCGCGCTACACGTATTTAGCTGCCTGGCTTTATGCCAATCAGCAATTCAAGGGCGACGAAGCCAAGACCAAGGAATTCGTCAGCAAACTGTTGCACAACGTTGAAAGCTTTCCCACCGGCGGTCGCGGCGCGACAGTGGCCTTTGCCCAAAATGGTCAGGGCGACGCTTTGCTAACGTTTGAATCCGAAGTCATCAATATCGCCAATGGCCCCGATTTCAAGGCTGACGGCTACGAAGTGGTCGTGCCGCCTGTCAGCATACTTGCTGAATTCCCTATCGCCGTCGTCGACAAGGTGGTTGACGCCAAGGGTACGCGCAAATTGGCGACTGAATACCTGAAGTTTCAATACAATCCGGAAATCCAACAGCTTCTGACGACCTTCAATTATCGTGTCAACGATCCAGAAGTTGCCAAGAAGGCCGAGGCCCAGTTTGCCAAAGTGGATCTCATCAATCCAACCCAGGTGCTGGGCAGCTGGAACGACATTCAGGCCAAGCATTTCGGTGCCAACGGCGTACTTGACCAGCTGCTGGCCAAGAAATAAAGGCGTTAACGGTAATATGTAGCGCCCTAAGCGCCGAATTCCTATAAAAGCAGTGGGCCATCGTCGCTTTGACGTGGCCCATTGTTTTATGATTAGGTCTGGATTTTTTGGGTGCCTTTTGGCATCGACTTATTTCGTTTCTAGATCAAACGTGCACTTTGCCGGCTTCGCTTGCCTTACGCTAGTAATGTCTGCGCTTCACCTGCGCGCTGACGTTTGATCTGGAAATGGAGTTATATGTGTTCAGCAAGGCTGTAAGTGACCACCAAGACCCCGCGTTTCTTTTTGCAGAACCCGCTTTTGCCCGGCTTCGGACTGACGTTCGGATTTAGCGCGTTTTATTTATCGCTCATCCTGTTATTTCCGCTATCTGCACTGCTTGTGTATGTAAGCGGTATGAGCCTGGCGGAGTATTGGCAGGCCATTAGCGACAGACGTGTGGTGGAAAGCTACTACACCACAGTCAGCGCAGCGTTCTATTCGACCGTAATCGCCACATTTGTCGGCTTCATCATTGCGTGGATCATCACGCGCTATGAATTTCCCGGCCGCCGCCTTATCGACGCGCTGGTCGACCTGCCGTTTGCCTTGCCTACCTCGGTCGCGGGGCTGACATTGGCCACCTTGCTGGTCCCCAATGGTTGGCTGGGCCAGTGGTTTGCGTCGTATGGCATAAAGATCGCCTATGCCTATCCGGGTATTGTCGTTGCCATGACCTTCACCAGCCTGCCCTTTGTGGTACGGGTCGTGCAGCCGGTTATGGAGGACATGGCAGGCGAGTTCGAAGAGGTCGCGCAAACGTTGGGCGCCCGCAAGTGGCAGATATTCTGGCGCGTTATCCTGCCGCCCTTGGTGCCCGCCATGATCACCGGCTCATCGCAAGCGTTTATCCGTAGCCTCGGTGAATTTGGCGCGGTTATCATGATCGCCGGCAACATCCCCTTTAAAACTGAAGTGTCTTCCTTGATGATTTTTGTTCGCTTGCAGGAATTTAATTACCCCGCGGCGGCCGCGATTGCTTCAGTCATACTGCTGGCCTCGTTGCTGTTGTTGTTTGTGCTTCAGGTCGTGCAGGGACGCTTCCTGGCATGGGCAGGAGGCCGATGATGAAAAAGCCAGTCCAGGCCCACCAATGGGCGCTCATCGTAACGGGCATGGTGCTCGTTGTATTGTTGCTGATCATTCCCTTGGCCCTGATTTTCAGTTTGGTCATTAAGGGCGGCTGGGATCTTCTGCTAGCGAATCTTCAAGAAGATTTCATGCTGCATGCCATTTGGTTGACGCTGTTTGTCACCGTGCTGACGGTACCGCTCAATATGCTTTTTGGCATCGCCCTTGCATGGTGCGTGACCCATTTCGATTTCAAAGGGCGCCGCCTGTTGTTGACCCTGATCGACATTCCCTTTGCCGTATCGCCCGTTGTGGCGGGCTTGTGCTATCTGGTCGTATATGGGGTGGAAAGTGTTGTAGGCCGGTGGCTGTCGGCTCAGGGCGTGCAGCTTATGTTCGCGTGGCCGGGCATTCTTCTGGTGACGATTTTCGTTACGTCGCCCTATGTGGCTCGCATCTTGATTCCCGTCATGCAGGCGCAGGGCAGCGATGAGGAGGTCGCCGCCTTAAGCCTGGGCGCTACAGGATGGCAGATTTTCAGTCGCGTTACCCTGCCGAATATTAGGTGGGCCTTGTTGTATGGTGTGGTGCTGACCAATGCTCGTGCCATCGGCGAGTTCGGTGCGGTGTCGGTGGTATCGGGCACCATCATGAACCAGACTTTGACCCTGGCTTTACTGGTCGAGCAATTGAACAACGATTACAAGACGGCTGCGGCGTTCACGGCGGCTGCGCTGCTAGCGTGCATGGCCATGCTTACCGTGTTCATGAAGAACTTTCTGGAGTGGCGATTAAGGGTCGCGACCCGGCGTGAGGCGTTGTAGCGTTCTGTCGGGCTATTAATGCGGCTGTGATCACAGGCCGCATTACCCTTGAACTTTGCTTGAAATGTCTTACTTGACGATCGTCAGGCGCGGCGGCTTGGGGTCGTCGGAGGGCGATTCAGGTTTGCCTTTGCTTGGGGCGGCAGCATGCTCGACGACGGCTTTGGGCCCGCTGCCTGCAGCATCGGTCGAATCGCCACCAGGATAAGGCTGCGATTCTGCCACGTCAAAGCCCATACCGGCACCGGTTTCCCGCGCGTATATTGCCGATACCGCTGCAACAGGCACGAATATCTGTTCAGTGACACCGCCAAAACGCGTCTGGAACTCGATATAGTCGTTGCCCAAAGTAAGGCGGTTGGTGGCCAGGGTGCCAATGTTAAGCGTGATCTGGCCATCGTGAATATGCGCGAGCGGAACAACGGTATTGGTGTCGACCGTAACGACAATATGAGGGGTGTAGCCGTTGTCGGTACACCACTCGTGCAGCGCGCGAATCAGATAGGGCTTGGTTGAAGACTCTTGCATGGTTCCGATAGCGTTAGCGGCGCATGACCTTTTCGGATGGGGTCAGTGCCTCGATGTAGGCCGGGCGCGAAAAAATGCGTTCGGCGTATTTTTGGATAGGGGCGGCATTTTTGGGCAGTTCGATACCGTAGTGATCCAGACGCCACAACAACGGGGCTACCGCAACGTCCAGCATCGAGAACTCTTCGCCCAGCATGTATTTGTTTTTTAACAGCATGGGCGCAAGTTGTGCAAGTCTGTCGCGAATATTCTGGCGGGCGAAATCTTGCGCCTTGGTATCGCTGGAAGCACGGTTTTCAAGAACCGAGACGTGCACGAAAAGTTCTTTTTCGAAGTTGTACAGGAACAGGCGCGTGCGCGCGCGCATAACGGGATCCGCAGGCATTAGCTGGGGATGCGGAAAGCGTTCGTCGATGTATTCGTTGATGATGTTCGATTCGTACAGAATCAGATCGCGCTCGACCAGGATAGGCACCTGACCGTAAGGGTTCATGACCGAAATGTCTTCGGGCTTGTTGTACAGGTCGATATCGCGGATTTCAAAATCCATGCCTTTTTCGAACAATACAAAGCGGCAGCGTTGGGAGAACGGGCAGGTCGTTCCAGAATAGAGCACCATCATGTCGCGGATTCCAATCGTAGAAATAAGAACAAGAGCCAACCGTAGTATGGCTCAAAAAGGGAAATAGGCGTATCAATCTACGCCTATTTCTTTACCGGTAGCTTAAACGCAGTGCCTGGTAGGCACTACCGGTGCGGACTGCATTACTTGACGTGTTTCCAGTAGGCCGAGTTCAAGCGCCATGCAACGACCAGGAAAAGGCTAAGGAACAGCAATACCCAAACGCCCAGTTGCTTACGTTGGAGCTGGTTGGGTTCGGCCATCCAGCCCAGGAAGTTGCTGAGGTCGGCGACATTACTGTCGAAGGCGGCAGCTTTACTTTTGTTAGCTGGCGTCAGTATAGCTTTATCTGCAGGCGAGCCACTGTAGTTCTTCAGTTCCTCGGTCTTGATGGCCGAGAAACCTTCAGCGTCGTAGCTGGCTACAGTGCGCTCCCATCCTTTCGTGCCATCAGGCTTGTCGACATCGTGGATGCCAGTGCGATCCAGCCCGACAGGACCCTGCAGCTGCCACAGAACGTTGGGCATGCCCACGCTTGGGAAGACAAGGTTGTTCCAGCCGGAAACCTTGGAGGTATCGCGGTAGAACGTACGCAGGAAGGTGTAGACGTAATCGACGCCGGACGGACCCATAGTGGTTGACTTGGCGCGTGCAATGACGGACAAGTCGGGCGGAGCCACGCCGAGCCATTGCTTGGCGTCTTGGGGTGTCATGGCAATTGTCATCAAGTCGCCAATTTTATCGGTCGTGAACAACAGATTCTTTTTGATCTGTTCTTCGGTCAGGCCGATTTCAGTGAGCTTGTTATAGCGCATTGAACTGGCGCTGTGACAGCCCAGACAGTAGTTGACGAACAGCTTGGCTCCGTTTTGCAATGAAGCCATGTCATTGAGGCGGTCGGGTGCTTGGTCCAGCTTGTAACCGCCGCTAGCGGCAAACGACACCGCGCATGTCAGTGACAAAGCAATGGTACCTATCAGCTTTTTAATCATGATCATTCCGTAACGTGTTGGTGGCCTTAATGAGCGCGAAAGGTGATGCGGTCGGGTACGGGTTTGAACTTACCGATCCGGCTCCAGACTGGCATGGCCAGGAAGAAGCCCAGATAGATCACCGTGCCGATTTGGCTCATCAGGTTGAAAGTTGGATTAGGCGCTTGCGTACCCAAATAGCCCAACACCAGGAAGTTGATGATGAAGATAGCGTAGAAGTACTTGTGCCAGGTTGGACGGTAGCGTATTGACTTGACCGGCGAGTGGTCGAGCCATGGCAGGAAGAACAGGATGACCACCGAACCGCCCATGGCGACCACGCCCCAGAACTTGGCGTCGATTATGCGGAACAGCACGGCGACGACAATCAGGATAACGGGGACTGCAATGCGCCAGATGCCTTTCAGATTACCCTTGGCAAACAGCACGACGGCAGCCAGTACCGATGCGCCAGCAAGGATCCAGGTGAAGTCCGCGGTCGTTGCACGCAGCATGGAGTAGAACGGCGTGAAATACCAGACCGGAGCGATATGCGGAGGCGTTTTCAGCGAGTCGGCCGGAATGAAGTTGTTGTACTCAATAAAGTACCCGCCCATTTCCGGTGCGAAGAAAATAATTGCGGCAAAGACGATAAGGAAACCAGCCACGCCTACAAGATCGTGCACCGAGTAGTAGGGATGGAAAGGAATGCCATCGACAGGGTGGCCGTTGCGATCTTTAGGGCCTTGCTTGATTTCGACGCCATCGGGATTATTGGAACCGACTTCGTGCAAAGCAATAATGTGCGCTACGACCAGGCCGATCAACACCAGCGGCAGGGCAATCACGTGGAAAGCAAAGAAGCGATTCAGCGTTGCATCGGAGACGACATAGTCGCCGCGAATCCAGACCGACAGTTCAGGTCCGATGAAGGGAATGGCCGAGAACAGGTTGACAATAACCTGCGCGCCCCAGTAAGACATCTGACCCCAAGGCAACAGATAGCCCATGAAGGCTTCGCCCATCAAGCACAGGAAAATGGCGACGCCGAAGATCCAGACCAGTTCGCGAGGCTTGCGGTACGACCCATAGAACAGGCCGCGCAGCATATGCAGGTAAACCACCACGAAGAACATGGAAGCACCCGTGGAGTGCATGTAGCGGATCAACCAGCCCCATGGCACTTCTCGCATGATGTATTCGACCGACTCAAACGCCAGTTTGGCATCGGGCTTGTAGTTCATGACCAGGAAAATACCGGTCACGATCTGGATTACCAGCACCAACAATGCGAGCGATCCAAAAAAGTACCAAAAATTGAAGTTTTTCGGTGCGTAATATTCGGACATGTGCTCTTTGAACAGGGATGTAAGCGGAAAGCGCCTATCTATCCAGCCCAAGAGTCCTGTCGTTTCGACGGTTTTTTCGCCAGCCATGAAAACGGCTCCTTTATATCTTACGAGGCGTGTAACGGGTTCAGTGTCTTGGGGCGCCGCAGGGCACCCCAATTCGGAGCTTTAGCCTTTGTTGTTTTCGTCGATACCGATCGTGATACGGGTACCGTCTGCCGAAAACGTGTAGGGCGGAACTTCAAGGTTGTCGGGGGCGGGTTTGTTCATGAAGACCCGTCCGGCTAAGTCGAAGTAGGAACCGTGACATGGACAAAAGAAGCCGCCTGCCCAATCGGAAGGCAGGCCGGGTTGCGGTCCGGTGGCGAACGCCGGCGATGGCGAGCAGCCAAGGTGGGTACAAATTCCGACGCAAACAAAGAGTTCAGGTTTGCGCGAGCGGTATTCATTCTTGGCATATTCGGGGGTGTAGCCCGGGCGATCGGAGTTTGGATCAGCCAATTCTTTATCGTGGTCTTTGGCGACCAGGCCTTCTAGCTGAGCCTTGGTGCGGTGCATGATCCAGACCGGCTTGCCACGCCATTCGACGGTCCGCATTTCGCCCGGGGCGATGCTTGCAACGTCGACTTCGACCGGAGCCCCGGCCGCGCGCGCCTTTTCCGATGGCGCAAAGGAACTGACAAAGGGAACTGCCGTTGCAACGCCCGCCACACCACCGACGGCACAGGCGGAAGCTACCCAGAAACGGCGCGACGGATCGGGTGGAAGGTTGGGATCAACCGCAGCCGAATCATCGAGCTGTGTCGTATTCTGACTCATTCTAGTATCCTTATTCATGCCCCTCCGGGGCATACCATTCACTGTTTTTAGCTGTGTACTATCCTATTAGCCGCGTATTATAGCGTTAGCCCGCCTTCGGGTGAAAATTTCAAAGGAAGACGACATGAGCAAAGCACGGGGTTTCCTCCAGGAATTTCAAGAGTTCGCCGTCAAAGGCAACATGATAGACCTCGCGGTTGGGGTCATCATTGGCGCTGCATTCGGCAAAATTATCGATTCGCTGGTAAAAGATATCATCATGCCCGTCGTCGCTTTCATTATGGGCGGTCAAGTCGACTTTACCAATCAGTTCTGGATTTTGCGAGCACCCGAAGGCTATGCTGGTCCTCGAACTTACGACGCCCTGACCAAAGCCGGCGCAGTGGTGCTGTCGTGGGGTAATTTCCTGACCATACTCATTAACTTCATTTTATTGGCCTTCGTCGTGTTTTGCCTGGTGAAAGCTGTTAATTCAGCTCGCAACCGGGTCATCAGACAGGCCGCAGCCGTGCCTGCGGCGCCCGCCGAAGAGATCGTGTTACTGCGCCAGATTCGCGACTCGTTGCAGAAGTAGGTCGCAAGGCGGCTTAGCGGCCGCCACGCTGTTTAAATTGGGTTGTCCAGGTCGATGAATTCAACCCTTATGCCGAATTTGTTTTCGATTGCCAAGCCTAGGGCCTGCACGCCATAGCGCTCGGTGGCATGATGCCCGGCAGCGATGAAACCCGTGCCAGTCTCTTTGGCCAAATGGAAGGTAGGCTCGGATGCTTCGCCAGTAATGTAGACGTCAGCCCCCGCAGCCACGGCGGCCTCCATCATGCTTTGAGCGCCGCCAGTGCACCATGCAACCCGTTGTATGTTTTGTTGTGGATTGCCAACAATCAATGGCGATCGTTGCAAAGCATTGCAAATGTTCTGGCCAAGTTCTTCAAGCGATTGCCGCACATTGCATTGTCCCAGCCATACCAGACCATCAGGGCCGCAAACCACTGGGTTGCCATCGGCATCGCGATCGGCCTCAAAGCCCAGCACACGGCCCAGTTGCGCATTATTACCCAGGGTGGGGTGTGCATCCAGGGGAAGATGATAAGCAAAGACATTAAGATCGTTTTGTAGGGCCAAACCCAGCCGTTTGCGCTTAGGGCCGCGTACACAAGGGTTCTCGTTTTTCCAGAACCACCCGTGGTGCACCAATATCGCGTCGGCCCCACGGGCGATAGCCGCTTCCAGTAATGCCTGCGAGGCGGTAACTCCGGTGATAATGTGACCAATCGAAGCCTTGCCTTCGACCTGCAGCCCATTAGGACAATAATCTCTAAAGCGCTGGGGCTGTAACGTGGCATCCAGCCAGTCCGCGAGCTCTTGTGTAGATACCTGATTCATTGATTGCTTTTTCCTTTTAGCCTTATGCATCGATTCTGGTTGCTGTTTGCCCAAACCGTAACGGTATGCCTGGGTATTTTATTCATCGTCGCAACTTTGCGGCCGGAATGGTTGACGACGTCTCCGCAATCCACTGCTCCGGTGGCGACGGCGCCCGTCACACCCGCCAGCAAGGCAGGCCGGCCCGAAGTATCGTACGCCGGCGCGGTCGCCATGGCGACCCCTGCGGTAGTGAACGTATACACCAGAAAGCTGGTTGATGTTCCCGCTCTTCCCTTGCCGGACGACCCGGAGTTCAGCCGTCTGTTTCGTGATATTCCCGGTTTTAGCCGGCGCAAAGAGTCCACTAACCTGGGTTCCGGCGTAATCGTGCGCAACGACGGTTATATTCTGACCAACTACCACGTCGTGGAAGCCGCAGACGCCATCGAAGTCGCGTTAAGCGACGGGCGCGAGTCGCGAGCCGAACTGGTGGGCGCCGATCCCGAAAGTGACCTGGCCGTGCTGAAGATCAACCTTCCGGGACTATCTGCCATCCAGTTTAATGGTGAGCATGACGTGCAGGTAGGCGATGTGGTGCTGGCCATCGGGAATCCATTCGGGGTGGGTCAGACCACCACAATGGGAATTGTATCGGCGCTGGGCCGCAATCGCCTGGGCATTAATATTTACGAGAACTTCATTCAGACAGATGCGGCGATCAACCCAGGCAATTCCGGCGGTGCGTTGATCGATACCACCGGGCGGTTGATAGGCATCAATACGGCAATCTATTCAGAAACCGGTGGTTCGTTGGGTATAGGCTTTGCCATTCCCGCTCAAGCCGCAGCCACGGTGCTCGAGCAAATCATCAAGCACGGAACGGTGACACGGGGCTGGCTGGGTATTGAGCCGCAAGACATTACGCCGGAGCTGGCCAAGGCGTTCAAGCTGAAAAGGGACGATGGCGTAATTATCGCCAGCGTGCTTAGAAACGGCCCGGCCTGGCGTGCAGGTATCCGGGTTGGCGATATTGTCCTGCAGCTGAATGGCCAGGAAGTGACAGATTCGATCGGGTTTTTAAATCAGATCGCGCCGCTTTTGCCGCTTAAGGACGTGACTTTGCTGATACTGCGGGACGGAAAGAAAAGGGATGTCACGGTGCAGGTCGGTACACGCCCCCGCATCCGTAAACCCTGATTTCTTTATTCGTGATGCGTCGCGACGTCGTCGGAGCTATCACCTTCTTCGCGCTGAACTTCGCGCTTTTGAAGCGCGCTGGCTATCAATACGCCCAGTTCGAACAACAGGCATAAGGGCACAGCCAACATGAATTGACTAAGAACGTCGGGCGGCGTCACGACTGCGGCGATAACGAAAGCGCCAACAATGACATAACCACGCGCGGCTTTGAGTTTTTGCACCGTAACCATGCCGCTTTTAACCAGCAGAATAACGGCAATGGGGACTTCGAAAGTTACGCCGAAGGCCACGAACATCGTCATGACGAAGCTTAGGTACGCTTCGATATCAGGCGCAGGCGTAATCGATTGCGGCGCGAAATTGGCGATAAAGTGGAAAACCGTGCGAAACACCACGAAATAACAGAACGCCATGCCCAGCAGAAACAGCAGGGTGCTTGACGCGATGAGGGGCAGAGCCAGCTTTTGTTCGTGCTTGTACAAACCGGGTGCAACAAATGCCCACGCCTGGTACAGCACTACGGGCAGGGCAAGCACGAATGACGCCAGCATGGTCACTTTGATTGGCACCATGAACGGCGTAATGACGCCCGTGGCAATCATGCGGGTGCCTTCCGGCAGGGAAGCCAGCATGGGCTGCGCCAGTAAATCGTAGATAACCGATGGGCCGGGGTAGATAAACAGCACGATGAACACCGCCAGTATGGCCATTACGGCCCGCAACAGGCGGGTACGCAGCTCGACCAGATGCGAGATGAAGGTGTCTTGCGTAGAGGAGGCGTCTTGCGTCATGCGGGCGTCTCGGTGTCAGGTTTCTTTACCGCGACCGGCTCGGCTTGAGGAATGCCGGGTAACGGCAAGGTCGCCGTGTCGGGCGAGGCTGGTTCCGGGGAATTATCTGGCACCGCAGGGGGTTCCATTAATGGTTCGGAAATATACTCGGCGGGCTCGGCGGCTTTCTGCTGAGGGCCGGCTTCTTCCTTGATGTCTTTTACCAGGTTGTCTACCGAAGCTGAGGCATCCTTAAGCGCCTTTTGCGCCTCGTCCAGTGGTTGCCGCAGGCTTTCGGTGGCGTCTTGCATGGAAGACTTCACCGACTTGGCGGCGTCTTCCATTTGGCCCTTTAGACTGCTTAGTTCGTCGAGGTCCATCTCGCGCTGGATGTCGGTTTTAACGTCGCTGACATACCGCTGGGCGCGGCCCACCAGGTGGCCTAGCGTTCGCGCTACCTTGGGCAGCCGCTCGGGCCCGATAACTATCAGCGCAATTACGCCGATAAGCAGCAGTTCACTGAAGCTGACGTCAAACATCGTTATACGTCAGTTTTTTCTTTGGCTTGTACGTCGATGGTCTCGTCGCTTTTTACGCGCTGCGTGACCGCGTCGGGAGATTTGTCGTCTTTAGCTTCGTTCATGCCTTTCTTGAAGCCTTTGACGGCACCGCCGAGGTCTTCACCCATATTGCGAATTTTCTTGGTGCCGAAAATCAACGCAACGATGACCAAAACGATTAGCCAGTGCCAGATGCTGAAACTACCCATAATACCGATCTCCGATTATGCGGCGGGAGCCGCACGTTTGTCCCAGGGGCGTGCGCCCCCGATTATGTGAAAATGCAAGTGGGCAACTTCTTGCCCGCCATCTGTTCCATTATTGGCAACCACCCTGAAGCCGCCTTCAGGCCCGGGCCTGCAGCCGTTATCGGCCGCGAGCTGCGGCACCAATGCCAGCATTTTGCCTAGCCATGAAGCGTCGTCAGATTGAATATCCTGTAATGACACGATATGGCGTTTTGGTATAAGTAGCAAGTGTACGGGAGCCGCGGGGTTTATGTCGTGGAAAGCGAAGAAATCTTCGTCTTCATAGACTTTCTTCGACGGAATCTTACCGCTCGCAATTTTGCAGAATAAACAGCTATCGCTCATTGGTGTCCTCGCGCAGAGTGGTCAGTGATCGGGGCGGCTGGCTTTTTCGGTCAGGCCCGAAGTGCCTTCGCGCCGCGCCAGTTCGGCAAGGACTTGTTCGGGACGCAGGCCGTAGTGAGCCAGGGCCACCAGGCAATGAAACCATAGGTCGGCCGTCTCGCTGACGATGCGATCAGGGGTGTTGTCTTTGGCTGCCATCACCAGTTCGGTCGCTTCTTCGCCTATTTTTTTCAGGAACGAATCGGGTCCGCGTGCCAGCAACTTGGCGGTATACGAGCTGGCGGGATCGCCGCCGTTTTGAGGCAGGCGCGATTCGAGCGTGTCGGCCAGGCGGGCCAGAATAGTCGAGGTGTCTTGCATTATTTGTAGATCAGTTCAGGGTCTTTAAGGACGGGGTCGGTAATGGTCCAGACGGCGTTTTCGCCGTCGCCGTCCAGCCGGCGGAAAAAACAGCTTTCGCGACCAGTATGGCAGGCAATGCCACCCTGTTGCTTGATCTTGAGCAACAGAACGTCGCCATCGCAGTCCAGGCGCAATTCGTGCACGATTTGCACGTGGCCAGATTCTTCGCCTTTGCGCCAGAGCCGCCGACGAGAGCGCGACCAATATACGGCGCGCCCTGTTTCGAATGTTTCGGCCAGCGCTTGAGCATTCATCCAGGCAACCATCAATATGTTGCCTGTGTCGACGTCTTGGGCAATGGCCGGAATCAGGCCATTGCTGTCAAACGTTATGGCGTCGATCCATCCAGTATCTTGTGTCATGCCGGCAAACGTACCTTGATACCCTGTTCGGCCATGAATCTTTTGGCTTCCTGAACAGAATACTCCCCGTAGTGGAAAATGCTGGCGGCCAGTACGGCACTGGCGCGCCCTTTGGTGACACCATCGGCCAGGTGTTGTAAGTTGCCGACCCCGCCCGACGCAATGACCGGTACCGCTACCGCGTCGGACACGGCGCGGGTAAGTTCAAGGTCGAAGCCCGATTTCGTGCCATCGCGGTCCATGCTGGTAAGCAACAGTTCGCCGGCCCCGTATTCGGCCATTTTTTTCGCCCATTCCACCACATCGATGCCGGTGGCCTTGCGCCCGCCATGAGTGAAGACTTCCCATTTGGCCGGCTCGCCAGCAGGCGAGACCCGGCGTGCGTCGATGGCGACTACGATACATTGCGAGCCATGGTAATCGGCAGCCGCGCGGATCAGTTCAGGGTTGGCGACGGCGGCACTGTTGATCGATACCTTGTCGGCACCGGCGTTCAGCAGACGCTGGATGTCGGCCACTTGTCGCACACCGCCACCCACCGTCAGGGGAATGAATACCTGGCGTGCCACCGATTCAATGATGGGCAGGATCAAATCGCGCGCGTCGCTGGTGGCCGTGATGTCGAGAAAGGTAAGTTCGTCGGCGCCTTGTTCGTTGTAGCGCTGTGCGATTTCAATCGGATCGCCCGCATCGACCAAATCGACGAAGTTGACTCCTTTGACAACGCGTCCCGCTGTGACGTCAAGACAGGGAATAATGCGACGGGTAAGGGTCGTGTCGTTTAGCGAAGTTGAAGCTTGGCTCATGCTGTTCCCAGTTCGTCAGCCATTTCTTGCGCAGCGGCGAAGTCTAGTGTGCCTTCGTACAGGCTGCGGCCCAGAATGGCCCCTTCGACGCCCTCGTGTTCGACGGCGCATAGCGCTTCGATGTCGCGCAGATCGGTAACACCGCCCGAGGCGATGATGGGAATGCGAACATGCTGCGCCAGCTTGACCGTGGCTTCGATATTGACGCCCGACAACATGCCATCGCGGCCGATGTCGGTGTAGATAATTGCTTCGCAGCCGTAATCTTCGAATTTGCGGGCCAAGTCGAAAACGTCGTGACGGGTTAGTTTGCTCCAGCCATCGGTTGCCACTTTACCGTCGCGCGCATCAAGGCCTACGATGATGTTGCCCGGGAATGCGCTGCATGCGTCGTGCAGAAAACCAGGATCTTTGACGGCTGCCGTACCGATAATGACATAGGAAATTCCGGCGTCGAGATAGCGTTCGATGGTATCCAGATCGCGGATGCCACCGCCGATTTGTACCGGGATATCGCCGCCCACGGCCGCAATAATTGACTTGATGGCGGACTCGTTCTTGGGCTTGCCTGCTACTGCACCATTCAGGTCAACCAAATGCAGCCGCCGTGCCCCCTGGTCTATCCATTGCGTCGCAATGGCGGAGGGGTCTTCAGAAAAAATAGTTGCGTCGTCCAGGTCACCTTGGCGAAGGCGCACACAGCGGCCGTCTTGTAGGTCGATGGCGGGGATGAGTAGCATGATCGATAGCCGATAAATTCAGTGGAAGGGAGTAAAGGAAATCAGCGAAGCGCAGACATTACTGGCGTAAGGCAAGCGAGTCGTCAAAGTGCACGTTTGATTTAGAAATGGAATTATGGATTCCAATCGACAAAATTCCGATATAGACGCAGGCCATGGTCGGCGCTTTTTTCGGGATGAAACTGTACCGCAAAAATATTAGCTGCTGCGACCGCCGAGGTAAAGCCCTGTCCGTAGTGGCTAACCCCTACCGTAAGGGCAGGATTATCGGGTGCTACATAGTAGCTGTGCACAAAATAAAAATGGCAGCCGTCGGGAATACCTGCCCATAAAGGGTGATTTTGCACCTGCTGGACACAGTTCCAGCCCATATGTGGCACCTTCAGCAGTTCCTGTTCCTGATTCGACTGCGCGGATGTGGCGTACTGCGGGCCAGCGAAGCGTTTGACTTGCCCGGGGAAGATGTTCAGGCAAGCAACATTACCTTCTTCGCTGTTGCTGAAAAGCATTTGCTCGCCAACGCACACACCCAACAAGGGTTTGCTGTTCGCGGCGCGGATCACGGCTTCACGCAGCCCCGATTTATTCAGCGTACGCATGCAGTCCGGCATGGCACCTTGGCCGGGGAAAACGACGCGTGACGCCCGGTCGATTTCGCTGGCCTGGTTACAGATTCTGATGTCGGCATCGGGCGCAGCAGCCTGAAGGGCGCGGGCGACAGAATGGAAATTTCCCATGCCGTAATCAACAATGGCGATAGTATTCACGGAAGCAGCCGTTTAACGGTTTAGAGGACGCCCTTGGTCGATGGTACAACGCCGGCATTGCGCGGATCGAATTCGGTCGCCATGCGCAAGGCCCGGCCGAAAGCCTTGAATACGGTTTCGCACTGGTGATGGGAGTTTTCGCCACGCAGGTTGTCGATGTGCATGGTAACCAGGGCATGGTTGACAAAACCCTGGAAAAACTCGCGCGCCAGGTCGACGTCGAAGCGGCCGATATGTGAGCGCGTGAAAGGAATGTGATAGTACAGACCGGGGCGGCCGGAGAAGTCGATTACGACACGTGACAGGGCTTCGTCGAGCGGCACATAAGAATGGCCGTAGCGGCGCAGGCCCGACTTATCGCCGACAGCGGCTGCAAATGCCTGGCCCAGGGTAATGCCGACGTCTTCCACAGTGTGGTGGTCGTCGATGTAGGTGTCGCCGTCGCAATGGATATCAAGGTCGATAAGGCCGTGACGTGCAATCTGATCGAGCATGTGGTCCAGGAACGGCACGCCCGTATTGATGGTTTGACGGCCGGTGCCGTCAAGATTGATGGAAACGCGCACGCGCGTTTCGTTGGTGTTTCGGGTAATGTCGGCAGTACGCATGTTCAGGATTTCAAATTGGATGAGTTGAGGCGGTATTCGGCGCTGGCGGCATGGGCTTGCAGCCCTTCGCCATAGGCCAGTGTAGCCGCTACGCGCCCCAGAGTTTGAGCGCCGGCTTGGGACACATGAATAAGGCTGGAACGCTTTTGGAAATCATACACGCCCAGCGGCGAAGAAAAGCGCGCAGTACGCGAGGTGGGCAGAACGTGATTAGGGCCTGCGCAATAGTCGCCTAGCGATTCCGAGCTATATCGCCCTAGAAATATCGCACCGGCATGGCGAATTTTATCGGCCCATTGCTGTGGATTTTCAGTCGAAATTTCCAAGTGTTCGGGTGCGATATTGTTGGCGATTTCGCAGGCTTCGTCCAGATCTTGCACTAATATCAGGGCGCCGCGCCCGGTCAGGCTGGCGCGGATGATGTCGGCACGGGGCATGGTCGGCAACAGGCGAGCGATGGCGGCTTCGACTTCGTCCAGATAGCTGGCGCTGGGGCAAAGCAGAATCGCTTGGGCCATTTCGTCGTGCTCGGCTTGCGAAAACAAGTCCATGGCGATCCAGTCTGCAGGCGTAGTGCCATCGCCGATGATCAGGATTTCGCTGGGACCGGCGATCATGTCGATGCCCACGGTACCGAAGACTCGGCGCTTGGCCGCAGCTACATAGGCGTTGCCCGGGCCCACGATTTTATCGACGGGCGACAGGGTTTGGGTGCCATAGGCCAAGGCACCCACGGCCTGGGCGCCACCTATGCCCCATACGCGGTCTACTCCGCCCAGGGCAGCGGCTGCCAGTACCATGGGATTGCGCACGCCATCGGGAGTCGGTGTCACCATGATGACCTCGGGAACCCCGGCCACCTTGGCGGGAACGGCATTCATCAACACGGAAGACGGATACGCTGCCTTGCCGCCAGGCACATACAGGCCCACCCGATCAAGCGGGGTCACCTTCTGGCCCAATACCGTGCCGTCGGCTTCGGTATAGGTCCAGGTTTGCGCGCGCTGGTGATCATGGTACACGCGCACGCGCTCGGCAGCGGCTTCAAGCGCCTGACGCTGCGCTGACGGCAGCTGATCGAGGGCGCTTAGCCATTCGCGGCGCTCGATCTCCAGAGCGGCGACAGATGGCGCTGCAACGCGATCGAATCGCTGCGTATAGTCAAGCACTGCCTCGTCGCCGTGCTGCTGTACATTCTTCAGAATATCCGCTGTGGCGCGTTCGATAGACTCGTCTTGCGAAGCATCGAAGGCCAGTAAATTGCGCAGCGCAGAATTGAATGAATCGGACTGAGTACTTAAACGTGTGATTAGGGCCATGGCTTTAACGCTGGAAAATGCAATGTATTACGAAGAGTGTATACCGTAATGGGCGGCGATTCGGGCCTTCAAAAGGCCCCGAATTTATGCCGAAATCGCCGAGGCTCGTGCAAAGGAATCGATAAGCGGTTGCAGCTTTGACGGCCCGCGTCTTAAGCGAGGCCTGGTTAACGATAAGGCGGGACGAGATCTCGGCCACGTCTTCGACTGCTTCGAGGTTGTTCGCCTTCAGGGTGCCGCCCGTGGAAACCAGGTCGACAATGGCGTCGGCCAGGCCAACCAGCGGCGCAAGTTCCATTGACCCATAAAGCTTGATCAGATCGACGTACACGCCTTTGCGTGCAAAGTGCTCGCGCGCCGCATGCACGTACTTGGTCGCCACACGAAGGCGCGAACCCTGGTGCACGGCGGCCTCGTAGTCGAAACCTTTGCGCACGGCCACGCACAGGCGGCAGCGGGCAATATTCAGGTCTACAGGCTGGTACAGACCGCCCGGATGGTCGGCGGCATGTTCAAACAGCACGTCTTTGCCTGCAATTCCGAAATCCGCCGCGCCATATTGAACATAGGTAGGAACGTCGGACGCACGGACGATAATGAGTTGCAAATCAGAACTGCTGGTCGGAAGAATCAACTTACGCGATGACTCCGGGCTTTCGGGAACCTGAATCCCTGCTGCTTCCAGCAAGGGCATGGTCTCGTCGAAAATACGCCCTTTGGACAAGGCGAGCGTTAAAGGTCGGTCGAGGCTGGCTGGGCTCATGCGATTTTCCGGGTAATGCGTTGAATATTGGCACCGACCGAACGCAGCTTATCTTCCATGCGCTCGTAACCGCGATCCAGGTGATAAATGCGCTCGACAACGGTGTCGCCGTAGGCGGCCAAGCCGGCAATGACCAGGCTGGCCGAGGCGCGCAAGTCGGTTGCCATCACCGTGGCGCCAGATAGTTGCGGGATTCCGGTCACGACTGCGGTATGGCCGTCGATGTCGATCTGGGCGCCCATGCGGCCAAGTTCCTGGACGTGCATGTAACGGTTTTCAAAAATGTTTTCCGCGATAACCGCAGTGCCCTCTGCCACCGTGTTAAGTGCCATTAACTGAGCCTGCATATCGGTGGGAAAGCCGGGATATTCGCGCGTGCGAAAGCCAGTGGCCTTGGGGCGCTTGCTCATGGAGCCGCGTATCCAGTCGTCGCCGCATTGGATGGTCAGGCCGGCTTCCTGCAACTTGTCGATAATGGCGCCCATGGTGGCGGGCGCGGCTTGGCGCAGCATGATTTCCCCGCCGGTAGCGCCCACGGCGCATAGGAAGGTGCCGGCTTCGATGCGATCGGCCACAACCCTATGGCTAGCGCCATGGAGCCGGTCAACGCCGTCGATAACAATGCGGTCGCCACCGTGGCCTTGTATACGGGCACCCATTTTATTCAGTAGTTCGGCCAGATCGATGATTTCCGGCTCGCGCGCTGCGTTCTCGAGGGTGGTTCGCCCCTCGGCCAGCACGGCCGCCATCATCAGGTTCTCGGTGCCCGTCACGGTGACCATGTCGGTGCGGATGGACGCGCCCTTCAAGCGTTTGGCTTTAGCGACCACGAAGCCATGTTCAATCTTGATGTCGGCGCCCATGGCCTCGAGGCCCTTGATGTGCTGATCGACTGGGCGCTGCCCAATAGCGCAACCGCCGGGCAGGCTGACACGGGCTTCTCCGAAACGAGACAACAGCGGCCCCAACACCAGAATAGAGGCCCGCATGGTCTTGACCAGTTCGTAGGGCGCTTCAAGGCTGCTTACGTTGGCGGCATTTAGCTGCAGCGCGCCATCGTTGCCGTGCTCGAACTGGACGCCTATCTGGGCCAGCAACCGCAGGGTCGTGCCGATGTCTTTGAGGTCGGGCACGTTTTCCAGGGAGATGGAGTCGGCGGTGAGCAGGCTGGCGCACAAAATAGGCAGCGCTGCATTCTTGGCGCCCGACACCACGATTTCGCCATTCAGACGACTGCCGCCGGTGATCTGCAGTTTATCCATTCGGGTTCGCCTTGTATTCGGCGGGGGTAAGGGTGCGCATGGACAAGGCGTGGATCTCGGCTTTCATGCGGTCGCCCAAGGCGGAATACACCAGCTGGTGGCGCGCGATAAGGCGTTTGCCCTCGAACGAAGCGCTGACGATTATGGCTTCGAAGTGCGAGCCGTCGCCCTGAACTTCAAGATGTTCGCAGGGTAGATTGTCGGCGATGTACTGGCGTACTTGTTCTGGGGTAGGCAACATAACAATTAGTTCCGAAGTTTATAGCCGCTGGCCAGCAGGCGCATGGCAAAGAGGCAGAGCACGGCGAATACAGCGCTGACCACGGCAAGGCTTTGCCATGGCGATACGTCCGAAACGGCGAAGAAGCCGTAGCGGAAGCCGTCGATGGTGTAGAAAATGGGATTCCAACGCGAGACCGCCTGCCAGAAAGGGGGGAGGCTATGTATCGAGTAGAACACGCCTGACAAGAACGTGGCCGGCATGATCAGGAAATTTTGGAACGCGGCGAGCTGGTCGAACTTTTCCGACCACAGACCCGCAATAATGCCCAGCGTGCCCATGATGCCGCAAGACAACACGCCAAATACCAAGACCCAAAGTATATTGTTGACCGGCAATACGACAAAAAACAGGGCCACCAGCCAGACGCAACCGCCTACGCACAGACCTCGGGCGATGGCAGCCAGCATATAGGCGCCGAAAATTTCCCGGTGCGACAAAGGCGGCAACAGTATGAATACCAGGTTGCCGGTGATCCGACTTTGAATGAGCGACGACGACGGATTCGCAAATGAATTTTGCAGCATGCTCATCATCATCAGGCCGGGAATCAGGAACGACGTGTACGGCACTGTGTCATAAACCTGCACCCGCCCTTCAAGGACGTGGGCAAAAATCAGCAAATACAACAAGGCGGTGAGCACGGGGGCCGCGATGGTCTGGAAGGCGACTTTCCAGAAGCGCGAGAGTTCCTTGCGCAGCAGGGTCGGGAAACCGGATCCCATGTCGGTGCGCGGCTCGATCTGCGAATGAGGGGTCATGCCGTTACCCCGAGGAACTCGTCGTCGTTCATGATGCGTACGAAGGCGTCTTCGAGGTCATTACCGCCCACCCGCGCCAACAGCGCCTGCGTGGTGTCTAGCGCGACCACGCGCCCGGCCTTCAGCATGGCGATCCGACCGCAAAGGGCTTCGGCTTCTTCCAGATAATGGGTGGTCAGCAATATAGTGTGGCCTTCTTTGTTCAGACGGGCAATGAATTCCCATAGCGTACGGCGTAAATCGACGTCTACGCCGGCAGTAGGCTCATCGAGAATAATGACTGGGGGACGGTGCACCAGTGCTTGGGCGACCAGTACCCTTCGTTTCATGCCGCCCGATAGTGCGCGCATATTGGCATCGGCTTTGTCGGCCAGGCCCAGATTGCTAAGAATTTCGTCGATCCAGTCGTCGTTGTGGCGAAGCCCGAAGTAACCCGATTGCAGCCGCAAGGTTTCGCGAACACTGAAGAAAGGATCGTAAACGATCTCTTGGGGAACGACCCCCAGTGCGCGCCGAGACTGTTTGAAGTCGCTGACGACATCATGGCCACAGACGCGCGCAACACCCGATGTCGCGCGTGCGAGCCCGGCAAGTACGGAAATCAGTGTGGTTTTGCCCGCGCCGTTGGGGCCGAGCAAGCCGAAGAATTCTCCGTGTTCTACCGAGAAGCTGACGTCATGAAGTGCCTGGAAACCCTTTTTTCTGGGCGTCGAGGACAGCCGTTCTTTAAGGCTGCGAGCACGCGGAGCGTATATCTTCGAGATATGTTCTAGGGTAAGGGCAGACATAGCAATAAAAAAAGCCTGGCTCATGATTAAGCCAAGCCTCGTATTATAGGTCGGACCGGCATTTATGGGCGGATAGCCCCTGGTCCGCCCTGGTGCTTCGTCTGGCTTACCGGTTGCGTTCGTTCAGTGCCGCGGTCAGGCCATCGATGCCGTTTTGGGAAATTTGCTGGGCAAATTGATTGCGATAATTCTGGATCAGCCAGATGCCTTCCACGTTCAGGTCATAGATTTTCCAGCCCTGGGGCGTCTTTTCCAGGCGATAGTCTATGCCCACGGAAGGCCCGTTAGACTGCGATAGCGTTGAACGAACCACCAAGTCGGAGGCATTGATATCGCCTCGAAACGGCAGCATGACAAAAGTAGATTTCTGGTCGACTTTAGTAAACGCGCCGCTGTAAGTGCGGATCAGCGTGCCCTTGAAAGCCTGGACCAGATCCTGTTGTTGCTTGGGGGTGGCTGTACGCCAGTAACGTCCTGCGGCCAGACGCGTCGTCTTTTCCAGATTGACGTAGGGCAGCACATACTGGTTGACGACCTGATTGATTTTTACCAGATCGCCCGCTTTGACGGCCTGATCTTTCTTGATCGCAGCCAGCGCGTTATTGGCGACAGTCTGGACGAAATCGCTGGGCGACTCGGCGGCTTTGGCGGCATCTTGCGCTTGGGCGGCACCCATGGCGAGCCCGGCTAGACATAGAAGGCCTGCGCTCAGCAAACGCCGGGCGCTAAATAGGTTACGAAAAGTTTCGAGCATAAATTGATTCCTAATTACTTTGCTGCCGGAGCAGCAGGGGAGGTCGAAGGCGCTGCGTCAGCAGCTGGCGGAGCCTCGTCATCCGAATAATCGGGGAGGTTGTCTTCAGTGTAATCGGGTGCGGCGGCGTTGGCGCGGCGGCTGTCTACTTGCGCCCTGCGGCGCTGGATGTAGGCGTCGCGAATGAAGCTGTAACGATCGAGTGCGACTTCATTGACCAGTCTGTCGGCATCAAGAAGGCTTGCACGAGTGTCAACGGTATACAAGCCGACGATCGAATTGCGCAGGGGGATATTATCGATCTCGAAAACCGGGGTGATAGGCGAAATACCTACGGCAATTGTGCCTAGTGTGGCACTTGCATCGCGTATCGAGCTGGATCCCAGGAATGGAAGTACGAAATACGGGCCGGACCCGATACCCCAAACGCCCAGCGTTACGCCGAAATCATTCTGGATTCGGCGGGAGCCATTCATTGACGCAACGTCGATACAGCCGCCCAATCCCATGGTGGAATTAAACAGCACACGGCCCAGCGTATTGACAAAGTCGTGCCCACGCCCTTGCAGGAAACTGTTTGCCGCCGACCAGACGTCGACGACGTTATTGAAAATATTATTGATACACGTTTGCACGGGCTGGGGCGTGAGGGCCTGGTAACCGCTGGCGATAGGCTTGAGCAGGGCTTGGTCGACCGTATCGTTGAAGGTGTACATGCTGCGGTTGTAACTTTCCCACGGATCATCAGGGTTGGGATTGTTCACCGTGGCACAGCCCGCCGCGAGCGACGCGGCGCCTAGCAACGCGGCGAGACGGATAATCCGTTCGCCGGACTTCGGAACCCGGGTAAAAATGTAAGTCATATTTTTCAATTTTCTTGGTGATGGCTACAGGTTGTAGATATCCATCATTGATTTTACGGTTTTGCAGAAGCCGCAGGGCTCGATTCAGGGACTGCGGTTACATCTGGTTTTGTTTGCGCTTCTGGCGGCGGGGTCGCTTCGGCGGCGTTCGCCGGGGCGGTGCCCTCGTTGCTGGCAGAGCTGTACAAGAATTTGCTGATCAATTCTTCCAGCACCACAGCGCTTTGCGTGTATTGAATTTCGCTATTTTCTTCGAGCATTTTGTCTTCGCCCCCGGGGGTTAAGCCAATGTATTGCTCGCCCAGCAAACCAGAGGTCAGGATAGACGCCGAGGAATCGCTGGGGAAATTGTATCGTTGTTCAAGCTCGAGCGTGGCGACCGCCTGAAAGCGTTCGTTGTCGAATCCGATGCCGGCCACGCGGCCAACCACCACGCCGCTGCTTTTCACTGGGGCACGCACTTTCAGGCCGCCCAGATTATCGAAATGCGCCTTCACCTTGTAGGTGGGAGCAAAGGAAAAGGAGTTCATATTTCCGGCTTGCAGAGCCAGGAACACCAGGGCTAAGGCACCTAATACAACGAACAGGCCTACCCAGAAATCGGTTTTTTCACGCGTCATGATTGATCCGTCTATATCGTTAATTGCTAAACATCAGCGCGGTAAGCACAAAGTCTAGTCCGAGCACAAGCAGCGAGCCTGCCACCACAGTGCGCGTCGTAGCGTGAGACACGCCTTCTGGCGTAGGTTTGGCGGTCCATCCAGCGTGCAGGGCAATAAGCGTTACCGCAATGCCGAACACCACGCTTTTGATTACGCCGTTCAAGATGTCTTTTACAAAGTCAACGCCGCCCTGCATCTGGGACCAAAAAACGCCTGGATCTACGCCTATAAGCACGACCCCCACGATCCAGCCGCCCAACACACCTACCATCGAAAACACGGCGGCTAGTATCGGCATGGCAATGACACCGCCCCAGAAGCGCGGCACCAGCACCCTCCGTATGGGATCGACCGCCATGACTTCCATGGCGGCCAATTGTTCGCCCGCCTTCATGAGCCCGATTTCAGCGGTCAGCGAAGTTCCTGCCCGCCCAGCAAATAGCAAGGCAGTGATCACCGGTCCCAGTTCCCGCGTGAGCGACAATGCCACCAGCAATCCCAAGGCCTCTTCTGAGCCATATCGTGTCAAGGTGTAATAGCCTTGCAGCCCTAACACGAAACCCACGAACAAACCTGAAACGGCAATGATAAGCAGAGAATAATTGCCGATGAAGTGGATCTGCTTGGATACCAGGCCCGGTCGTTTGAAGGCGATTCCGCTGCGAGCCAGGATGGCGCCAGCCAGCCGCATGAACTCGCCCAGGCCGATGATGCCTCGTCGTACTTTTCCGCCTAGCGCAGTAATGGATTGAACAGGGGATGTCATGAGCGGCCCGTAATTTGTTCCAGCCACTTCGTGAAAGCCGGTGAAGTGGGGTAATGAAAGGCAATCGGCCCGTCGGGTTCACCATTCAGGAACTGGCGCACGTACTCGTCTTGCGAGCTCGACAGGTCTTGAGGCGTGCCTTGGGCAATTAGCTTGCCCTGGCCCACCATATAAACCTGATCGGCGATCAGGAAGGACTCGGCCACGTCGTGGGTAATTAATACCGACGCACAATTTAGCCTATCGGTAAGGCGGCGTATGAGTTGCGCAGTAATGCCTAACGAGATCGGGTCCAGGCCGGCAAAGGGTTCGTCGTACAGTATCAGTTCGGGTTCGAGCACTATGGCGCGTGCAAGCGCCACACGCCGGGCCATGCCGCCCGATATCTCGGAAATTTTCAGGTGGGCCGCCGCGCGCAGGCCGACGGCGTCAAGTTTTTCGAGGACGCGTTCAATAATCTGGCTTTCCGACACCTGGGTATGCTCGCGCAAGGGGAAGGCGACATTCTCGAAAACGTTCAAATCGGTAAACAAAGCGCCTTGTTGGAACAGCACTCCCATGCACTGGCGCAGTTCGCGCAGCTCGGTGTCAGATACTTTTGCCAGATCTCGGCCAAATATATTGATAGTGCCGCGTTGCGCAGTAATTTGCCCGGTTGCAGCCCGCAGCAGGGTGGTTTTACCAGAGCCCGAGCCGCCCATCATGGCAACGACCTGTCCGCGCCGGACTTCGATATCAATGCCTTGCAATACGGTGAAGTCGCCGTAGCCCAGGGCAACGTCGGCGAACTTGACAATAGGATCAGCAGAGTTTGATGGATTCATAAGGGCTAAAGCCTCGCAATAAGCTGTGCATTGTAGCCTTTTGCGCACAGAGGCTTCGGGCCTCGGGCATTCAGCCCAGGGCCCTCTTGTCTGCTTACTGGAGCCGTATTACCGCGGCAGGGTGCTGCTTCCCATCAGGAACTCATCGACCGAGCGTGCGCACTGGCGACCTTCCCGTATCGCCCACACGATCAGTGATTGTCCGCGGCGCATATCGCCGGCGGCGAACACTTTATTGACGTTGGTGATGTAGTCGTCGGTGTTTGCGCGGGCGTTGCCACGGGGGTCGAGATCGACGCCGAAGGCATCCAGTACGCTCTTTACCGGTGAGACAAATCCCATCGCCAACAGCACCAGGTCGGCAGGCAGTTCAAATTGCGAGCCTTCCACTTCCCGCATCTTCATTTGACCGGTGGCCTTGTCCTTGAACCATTCGACCCGCGCGGCAACCAGCTTTTCAACTTTGCCGCTCTTGCCTTCGAACGTTTTGGTTGCTACGGCCCAATCGCGTTCGCAGCCCTCCTCGTGAGAGGAGGACGAGCGCAGCTTGGCGGGCCAGTACGGCCAGGTGAGCTCTTTGTTTTCGGTTACCGGCAATTTGGACATCAATTCGAACTGCATGACCGACGCCGCGCCCTGTCGATTGCTGGTTCCCACGCAGTCTGAGCCTGTATCGCCCCCGCCAATCACAATGACGTGCTTGTCCTTGGCGGTAATCTGCTTACTGACGCGATCGCCGTTGCATGCCTTGTTTTGTTGGCGCAAGAAATCCATGGCGAAGTGAATGCCCTTCAGTTCGCGGCCAGGGACCGGTAGATCGCGCGGGTTTTCAGCGCCACCTGTCAGTACGATGGCGTCGAATTCTTCGCTCAGCGAGTCGGGGGTGCGTGTGTTCAGGCCCTCTTCAGCATGTTCGGCAGCGCCCACATAGGTAGACGGGCAAAATTCCACGCCCTCGGCTTCCATCTGCGCCAATCGACGATCAATGTGCAATTTTTCCAGCTTGAAATCCGGAATCCCGTAACGCAGGAGTCCGCCGATGCGATTGCTCTTTTCAAACACCGTTACGGAATGCCCGGCACGTGCCAGTTGCTGCGCGCAAGCCAAGCCGGCGGGGCCGGAGCCCACGACAGCGACTTTCTTGCCGGTTTTACGTGAGGGGGGAAGGGGAGTTACCCAGCCCTCTGCCCAGCCCTTGTCGATAATGGCGTGCTCGATGGATTTGATGCCTACCGGGTCGTCATTGATGTTGAGCGTACAGGCCGCCTCGCAAGGAGCAGGGCATACGCGTCCGGTGAACTCCGGAAAATTATTGGTTGAATGCAACACATCCAGCGCAGTGCGCCAATCTTGCTGATAGACCAGGTCATTCCAGTCGGGGATGATGTTGTTCACCGGGCAGCCGCTGGTGCAAAACGGGATGCCGCAATCCATGCAGCGGGCGCCTTGCTGCTTGGCTTCGCTGTCGCTTAGCGTATGAATGAACTCGTGCCAGTGCTTCACACGTTTCAGCGGTGCCTCGTAAGATTCTTTGACGCGTTGAAATTCCAGAAAGCCGGTAATTTTGCCCATTTCTTTTCCTCAGGCAGCAATTTGTTGTAGATTGACCGCGCGCCAGAGCTCACCCAGGGCGCGACGGTATTCAATGGGCATGACTTTCACGAAAGACAGGCGGGCGCTATCCCAGTCGTCCAGCACATCGCGCGAGCGAAAGCTGCCGGTGTAACGGTAGTGGTCTTCGATCAGACGGCGCAAAATTGTTTCGTCGGTTTCACGTTCGCCGCCGCGAATGGCGCTATGCCAGGTTTCCGGCTCGTCCTGGCTGCGTTGCTCGGCATGCGACATAACGCGTTCCAGTTCGACCATGGCCAGGTTGCAGCGTTGGCGGAAGGTGTTGTCCGGGTCCCAGACATAAGCCACGCCTCCCGACATGCCGGCCGCAAAGTTGCGTCCGGTCGCGCCCATCACTACGACTGTGCCGCCGGTCATGTATTCGCAACCGTGGTCTCCTGTACCTTCCACCACTGTGGCGGCGCCGGAATTACGGACCGCGAAGCGCTCACCTGCCACGCCGTTGAAGTAGGCTTCGCCTGACAAGGCGCCGTACAACACCGTGTTGCCGGCAATGATGTGATCGGGTCCGAAACCGCGGAAGTCGTTAGGCGAACGCACCACTATCCGGCCGCCCGACAGCCCCTTGCCGACGTAGTCATTGGCTTCGCCCACCAAGTCCAGGGTAATGCCGTGCGCCAGAAAGGCGCCAAAGCTCTGGCCGGCAGCGCCATTGCATTGAATATGTATGGTGTCGTCGGGCAGGCCTTCGTGGCCGTAACGGCTTGCCACCACCCCGGACAGCATGGCGCCTATGGTGCGATTCCGATTGCGTACCGGTGTAATGAACGAGACCTTTTCCCCACGTTCGATCGCGGCTTTGCTGCGTTCGATCAATTGATGATCCAGCGCATGATCCAGCGCGTGATCCTGGTCCTGGATCTGATATAGGGGGGCGGTCGACGGCACTGCATGGAAGACGCGGCTGAAGTCCAGCCCTTTTGCCTTCCAGTGTTCGATGCCGGGGCGCATATCCAACAGGTCGACGCGTCCGATGAGTTCGTCGAATTTGCGTATGCCCAATTGAGCCATGATTTCCCTGACCTCTTCGGCAACGAAGAAGAAGTAGTTCACGACGTGTTCCGGCTTGCCCTGGAACTTCTTGCGTAAGACCGGATCTTGCGTCGCCACGCCCACCGGGCAGGTGTTCAAGTGGCATTTGCGCATCATGATGCAGCCTTCCACGACCAACGGCGCAGTGGCAAAACCGAACTCATCGGCCCCCAGCAAGGCGCCTATCGCGACATCGCGGCCTGTTTTCATTTGGCCGTCGGCTTGCACGCGGATACGCGTACGCAGATTGTTCAAGAGCAGCGTTTGTTGCGTTTCGGCCAGGCCCAGTTCCCATGGCGTACCGGCATGCTTGATCGACGACACGGGCGACGCACCGGTGCCGCCATCGTGACCCGCGATGACCACGTGATCAGCCTTGGCTTTGGCGACCCCCGTTGCAACCGTCCCGACGCCCACTTCCGACACCAGCTTGACCGATATTGACGCCGCAGGGTTTACATTCTTCAGGTCGTGGATCAGTTGCGCCAGATCTTCGATGGAATAAATGTCGTGATGCGGAGGCGGCGAGATCAGGCCCACGCCCGGCACCGAATAACGCAGCTTGGCGATGTATTCCGTTACTTTATGGCCCGGCAGTTGGCCGCCCTCGCCCGGCTTGGCCCCTTGTGCCATCTTGATCTGGATCTGATCGGCGCTGGACAGATATTCGGCCGAGACGCCGAAGCGTCCCGAGGCAACCTGCTTGATGCGCGAGCGCAGGGAATCGCCGGCGGTAAGCGCTACATCGGCTTCGATGCGGTCCGATCCCAGGAAAGAAGCAAGCGTATCGCCTTTTTTAATCGTGCTTTTTCCCGCACGCATCTCATCGCGATAACGCAGTTCGTCTTCGCCGCCTTCGCCCGTGTTCGATTTACCGCCGATTCGGTTCATGGCAACGGCCAGGACAGTGTGGGCTTCGGTGGAAATCGAACCCAGCGACATGGCGCCGGTAGCAAAGCGCTTTACGATTTCCTTGGCCGATTCGACTTCGCTCAACGGAATCGCACGGGCCGGGTCGACCTTGAATTCGAACAGGCCGCGCAGGGTCATGTGATTGCGCGACTGATCGTTCACGAGCTGGGCATACTCCTTGTATGTGCTGTAGTTGTTGGCACGCGCGGCGTGCTGCAGCTTGGCGATAGAGTCGGGCGACCACATATGGTCTTCGCCGCGCACGCGCCAGGCATATTCGCCCCCCGCGTCCAGTGCATTGCTCAGGACGGGGTCGTTGCCGAAAGCCGCGCGGTGTATGCGTAGCGCTTCTTCGGCGACTTCGAATATACCTATGCCCTCGATATTGCTGGCTGTGCCCGCAAAGTACTTGTTGATCAGGCTGGAATTCAGGCCGACAGCTTCGAAAATCTGCGCCCCGGTGTAGGACATATAAGTCGATATGCCCATCTTGGACATCACTTTGTTCAAGCCTTTGCCGATCGCCTTGATGTAGTTTTTGGTCGCCTACTTCTGGCTTTTCCATCGTGGCCAGCGTTTCCAGTGCCAGGTACGGGTGGATGGCTTCAGCGCCATATCCGCCGAGCACGGCGAAATGATGCACCTCGCGCGCCGAGCCGGTTTCCACCACCAGGCCGGTCTTGGTGCGCAGGCCGGCATGAATCAAATGCAGATGAATCGCCGAGGTAGCCAGCAGCGCGGGAATGGCCACACGCTCGCTGTCGACATTGCGATCGCTAATCAGCAGAATGTTGTAGCCGCTAACGACGGCGTCGGTGGCGTTGGAGCACAGCGAGGCAATGCACGCTTCGATACCGTCGGGACCCCATGCAGTGGGGTAGGTGATGTCCAGCTCGTAACTACGGAACTTGTGCGAAGTGATTTTTTCGATATTGCGGATTTGCGCCATGGCGGCGACGTCTAGTATGGGTTGCGCCACTTCTAGACGCAAAGGCGGGTTGACGTTATTGATGTCCAGCAGGTTGGGCTTGGGTCCAATAAACGACACCAGCGACATCACCAGCTGCTCGCGAATGGGGTCGATAGGCGGGTTGGTCACCTGGGCGAACAACTGACGGAAATAGTTATAGAAGGGCTTGGATCGGTCGGACAGCACCGCCAGTGGGCTGTCGTTGCCCATGGATCCCATCGCTTCTTCGCCCGTTGCCGCCATGGGCTGCAAAATGACCTTGTAGTCTTCCTGCGTCCATCCAAACGCTTGCTGGCGATCCAATAGCGACGCCGCCTTGGGGGCGGGGTGGTCCAGCTTCTGTGCAGGCAGCGATTCCAGCTTCAGGCGCAGTCGTTCGATCCATTGGCGATAGGGGCGTGTGTTGGCCAGCTGCGATTTGATTTCGAGATCGTCAATAATGCGGCCCTGCTGCAAATCGATCAGGAACATCTTGCCCGGTTGCAGCCGCCATTTCTTGATGATGCGATGTTCAGGAATGGGCAGCGTACCGGCTTCCGACGCCATGATCACCATGTCGTCGTCGGTGATCAGGTAACGGGCGGGGCGCAAGCCGTTGCGGTCGAGCGTGGCGCCAATCTGGCGGCCGTCTGTGAAGGCCACGGCGGCCGGGCCGTCCCACGGTTCCATCAGCGCGGCGTGATATTCGTAGAAAGCACGGCGGTTTTCGTCCATGTTGGAATGCTGTTCCCAGGCCTCCGGGATCATCATCATCATGGCGTGCGCCAGCGAGTAGCCGGACATCACCAGCAGTTCCAGGCAATTGTCGAACGTTGCCGTGTCGGACTGCCCTTCGTAGACGATGGGGTAAAGCTTGGGCAGGTCGTCGCCCAGTACGGCCGACTGCATTACCCCTTCGCGGGCACGCAGCCAATTGAAATTGCCCTTGACGGTATTGATCTCGCCGTTATGGGCGATCATCCGGTAAGGGTGGGCCAATGGCCATGCCGGGAAAGTATTGGTCGAAAACCGCTGATGCACCATGGCCAGGGCCGACACCGCGCGCGTATCGGCCAGATCGCGGTAATAGCTGCCGACCTGATCGGCCAGCAGCAGGCCCTTATAGACAACGGTGCGCACCGAAATCGACGGTACAAAATATTCCCGCCCATGCGCCAACTGCATATGCTGGATGGCATGACTGGCGGTTTTGCGGATAACGTACAGCTTGCGCTCTAACGCATCGGGCACCATGATGTCATTGCCGCGGCCGATGAACAGCTGGCGGATGACCGGCTCGCAGGCGCGCACGGTGGGCGACATAGGCATGTCGCGGTCAATCGGCACATCGCGCCATCCCAAGACGACTTGGCCTTCGTCGCGCACAGCGCGTTCCAGTTCTTGCTGACAGGCCAGTCGCGACGCCATTTCCTTGGGCAGGAACACCATGGCGACGCCGTATTCGTCGGGTGGCGGAAGATCGACGCCCTGGGCGGCCATTTCTTCGCGATACAAGGCGTCGGGAATCTGGATGAGTATGCCGGCGCCGTCGCCCATCAGCTCGTCTGCGCCGACTGCACCGCGATGGTCCAGGTTCTCGAGAATCTTCAATCCCTGCTGAATAATGGAATGGCTTTTGCGCCCCTTGATATGGGCGACAAAGCCCACGCCACAGGCGTCGTGTTCATTGGCTGGGCTGTAAAGGCCCTGGGCCGATGGCGCTAGGTTAGAAGCGGGTGCCGTGGGCGCAGCAATCATCGTAGGCGAGCGCCGTGAGGGCAAGCCGATGCGGGACGCGTCGATGGCGACAGCAGGAGCGGACGAAGCTGTTGGAGACTGGGACATAGGGGACTCGCAGATCGATTGGCACCGGTTCGGACAAGCTTGCAGCCGTGCGGACTTTTGTCCCGGACGGCAAGAAAATGCTTTGGTGCAGTGCAGTAAGCAAAAGATACTGCCGAAAATCTATATTTACAAGAAGAAAATATGGGGGTACGTCCCTTTTTATTTGCTTATATATTTATCTATGTCATAATTGGGGACGCACTTAATTCATTGATTATAAAAGGAGAAAAAAATGATTCTTAAGACGCTTGATTCAATTCCCGGTTTTCGGAAGCCGCGGATAATGATAAAAAAATGGGCTGTAGATCGCGAAAAAGCGGCGCGCTTGCAACGCGCAGGGCAGGAAACCAACCATAACGACCATAAGCTTGATGGTGGAATGGGGGCGGTTTTCTTCGCTTCGAAGGTACGCGTGTAATCTAGGGGTTCTTCAAACGCCCTGCTTAGGCAGGGCGTTTTGGCTTGCAGCTGCCGCGCTCTTGCGCGGTCGGCCTCTTGGGGCCGGCGCAGTACGGCGCGACGCACTATTTTCCAGTTGTGCCAGAAAGGGGGCTTCTCCCAACACCCATTGGCCAAACAAGGCCTGCTCGATGCGCAGGCTCTGGGCGGCCGATAAACCCTGATGCATTCGGTCGCGATACTTGGCCTGGCGAGCAAAAGGCGTATTGCCATCCTGCCAGTAGTCGATATGGTCGGTAACCAGCGCATCGTTGCGAGTATTCGCCCCAGTGTGTCCCGGGGCAGACGACCACGGCCAGCTCTGCGCCTTGTCAACATAGTTCATCTTTACCGGCAATGATTCCAGCCATATCAAGGCCGGGATCACCCATCTGCCGGGTTCCACCAGCGCGCTTCGATACCTGCCGCTAAATACGCGTCCGTGGCGCATGCCCGTCGCCATGCGGCGGCCCAACGACTGGATCAGCCGCGAAAGACTTCGTGCGTCGGGCGGCGTGTTCAGCAATGTGATCCGATCATTCATCAGAACCCAGCCATGCACCGCCACGCCGAGGTCTTGCGCGTCTTGGTGCAGCCATCCTAGCAAGCGGTCGAGTTCGGCTGCCGGGGCAGGATCGGATGGGCCGGCCAGGGGATAGGCGAACTCCGCCTGCACTAATTGCGGTATTTTCGGAGCGTAAAGACGGGGCAATCTGGCCATAACTAGCGGCTGTTCCGGTGGCGTGATGACTGCTATTCTAATCCCCATGGCGCGACGTCAAATTCAGCCTGGATGGCATGCGCATAACAAATTAATGAACTACTCTATCCACCGCTTGCTACTTTTAGGGGTATTACTATGCAGCCTGGTCAATCGGGTCAACAAGCCGGCGCAGATAGCGCGCAACTTCACTTTCGCAAGGTGGCGGTGTGCGGGGCTGGAGTCATGGGCGCCCAAATCGCTGCACATTGCGTAAACGCGGGCGTACCGGTTGTGTTGTTCGACCTGCCCGCCAAAGAAGGCGACAAAAATGGCATTGCCAAGCGCGCCATTGCGCAGCTCGCCGCGCTTAAGCCCGCGCCTTTGGGCAGCCCCGACCTGGCGGCATCGATAACCCCAGCCAACTACGAAGACGATTTACAGCAACTGGCCACGTGCGACCTGGTTATTGAAGCCATTGCCGAAAGGCTGGACTGGAAGCGCGACCTTTATCATAAGCTGGCGCCCGCCCTAAAACCCGATGCCATTATCGCCAGCAATACGTCGGGCTTGTCCATTACCGAACTTTCCGCGGCGCTCCCCGAATCGTTGCGTCATCGTTTTTGCGGGGTGCATTTTTTCAATCCGCCGCGCTACATGACGCTGGTCGAATTGATACCTACCGCTGACACCGAGCGTAGGTTGCTCGATATGGTCGAAACTTTTCTGGTTTCGCAACTCGGCAAGGGCGTGCTGCGGGCCAAAGATACGCCCAACTTCATCGGCAACCGCATCGGGGTCTTTGGCATATTGTCGGTGTTCGAGCAAGCGCGTAAGTTTGGCCTTAGCTATGATCTTGTCGATGAACTGACCGGCACGCGACTGGGTCGGGCCAAGTCAGGCACTTTTCGTACGGCAGACGTCGTTGGCCTGGATACCCTGGCGCTGGTCATACGCACCATGCAAGAACAGCTGCCCAACGATCCTTTCCACGCGCATTTTGCGGTGCCCGACGTGCTTAATGGCCTTATCGAGCACGGCGCTCTGGGGCAGAAAACCGGCGCTGGGTTCTACCGTAAGCAAGGCAAGGCCATTATGCGCCTGGATCCGGCCACGCAGGAATACGTGCCCGCCGCGGCCCAGGTCGACGACACGGTCGCCGCCATACTTGCCGAGCGCGACCCTGCCAAGAAGCTCAGGGCATTGCACGACTCCGATCACCCACAGGCCCAATTCCTATGGGCGGTATTGCGCGACAGCTTTCATTACAGCGCGGTGCACCTGGCCGATATCGCCAATAGCGCACGGCAGGTAGACCTGGCCATGAAGTGGGGCTTTGGCCATGCGCAGGGTCCCTTCGAAATCTGGCAGGCCGCCGGGTGGCACGACGTCGCCACATGGATCGACCAAGACATCAAGGCGGGCAAAGCATTGTCCAGCGCCGCACTGCCGGATTGGGCCATGCGCGGGCCAGTGTGGGAAGCGCGCGGCGTGCATACGGCCAGCGGTTCGTGGAATCCGCAAGAGAAGCGCTTTGAAGGCCGCAGCACCTTGCCGGTGTATAAGCGCCAGGTTGCCGCCCCACGCTTGGTGGGCGAGCCCCAAGGCCTGCAAACCAGGGTGGTCTACGAAAACGATGCCGTTCAGTGCTGGACATTGCCTGCACCCCATCCAACCGACGTGCTGATTGTGTCGTTCAAGACCAAGATGCACACGCTCAGCCCTGACGTCGTACGCGGCATCGTTCATGCGGTAGACCTGGCCGAGGCCTCGTTCAAGGCCCTGGTCATTGGCCAGACCGAAGATCCGTTTTCGGCCGGGGCCGATCTCAAGGCCATGCTGCCTGCTTTCACCCAAGGTGGGGCCGCCGCCGTGGAGCCCATCGAGCGCGAAATGCAAGACATGGTCTTACGCTTGCGTTATGCGCAGGTGCCCGTAGTCGCCGCCGTGGCGGGCTTGGCCTTAGGGGGCGGCTGCGAGCTTGCCGTGCACTGCGCAACACGCGTTGCCCATTTCGAAACTTATATTGGCCTCGTGGAAGTGGGTATCGGGCTAGTGCCGGGCGCCGGCGGCCTGACTTATTGTGCGCGCCGTGCGGCGGAACTCCAGGCGGAAGCGGCACCCGACGCACCTTTGCTGGCCTTCCTTAAAAAGTTTGCCCTGGCCGTGGCCAGTGCGCAGGTGTCGAGCTCGGCCCTCGATGCCCGCAAAATGGGTTACCTGCAAGCGTCGGACCGTATCGTCATGAACCGGCACGAGCTCTTATACGTGGCGGTTCGCCAAGCGCAAGCACCTGGCGGAAGGCGGCTGGCGTCCGCCGCTGCCCCGGCGTTTCCCCGTGGCGGGTCGCGATGGCATTGCCACGCTCAAAGCACAGCTGTTGAATATGAAGGTGGGTGGCTATATCTCGGAGTACGACTTTGTCGTCGCCGAAAAAGTCGCCTACGTTCTATGCGGCGGCGACGTCGACCCGGGGTCTATGGTGGATGAAGCATGGATGCTCAAGCTTGAACGCGAAGCCTTTCTGGGTTTGTTGGTTCAAGCCAAGACTCAAGAACGCATTGCCGGCATCCTGAAGACCGGCAAGCCCGTTCGCAACTGAAGCAGTGGGTTGAACCGGAGCCCGGCCGATAGGCCAGGCCCATATGCATATAAAGAACACAACAGGAGTCAGCAATGAGCACACTGCAACAGGCGTATATCGTTGCCGCTACCCGCAGCCCCATCGGCAAAGCGCCGCGCGGCTTTTTCTCGCATACCCGGCCCGACGACTTGTTGGCCACAGTCATTCAGGGATTGCTCGCGCAATTACCGGGCCTCGATCCGGCCGCGATTGAAGATGCTATCGTGGGTTGCGCCATTCCCGAGGGTCCACAAGGGCTAAACGTGGCGCGGATTGGCGGTCTATTGGCTGGCTTGCCTGCGTCAGTCGCCGGCGTCACCGTCAACCGCTTTTGCGCCTCCGGGCTTACTGCCATAGCCATGGCGGCGGACCGCATCCGCGTCGGCGAAGCTGATGTCATTATTGCTGCAGGCACCGAATCCATGAGCCAAGTGCCTACATTGGGCGTCAGCACCTCGTTCAGTCCCAAGCTTTTTGCCCAAGATGAAAATCTGGGCATTGCTTATGGCATGGGTTTGACGGCCGAACAAGTTGCCACGCGGTGGAAGGTCTCGCGCGAAGATCAGGACGCGTTCGCCTTGCGATCACACCAACGCGCAATTGCGGCGCAGAAGGCCGGCGAGTTCTCGGACGAAATGCTGCCCATCGACGTGGTGACCCGTAGCCCTGACCTCGATAGCGGCAACATCACCGTAAGTCATAAAACGGTCGCGCTGGACGAAGGGCCACGCGCCGATACCAGTCTCGAGGCTTTGGCGAAACTGCGTCCTGCTTTTGCCGCCCAAGGCAGCGTCACCGCCGGCAATAGCTCGCAGATCTCTGACGGCGCCGGGGCGCTGATGGTGGTTTCCGAGCGGGCCTTGAAAACGCATAATCTCACGCCACTGGCGCGCTTCGTATCCTTCGCCGTGCGCGGCGTGCCCCCCGAAATCATGGGCATAGGCCCTAAAGAAGCGATTCCCCACGCCTTGAAGCTGGCGGGCCTGACACTGGACCAGATTGGCTGGATAGAATTGAATGAAGCGTTCGCGGCCCAGTCGCTGGCGGTGATACGCGACCTGGACCTGAACCCCGATATCATCAATCCGCTGGGCGGTGCTATCGCGCTGGGCCATCCTTTGGGTGCGACGGGTGCCATCCGCGCGGCGACAGTTATTCATGGCTTGCATCGGCGCGATCTCGATTATGGGATGTTGACCATGTGCGTAGGCACTGGCATGGGCGCGGCGGGAATCTTTCAACGCGTCTTTTAATACGGGCGCCGTCGCAAGGACGGCGCAGCAGCCCACCGGAACTGATATGCTCTAGCCTCCGCCTTACGCTTTGTGCGCCCTAATGACCCCTATCAGAATGCAGTTGCTATTGATCGGCACCATGGCCATTTGGGGTGTGAATATTTCGGCGATCAAGGTTTTAACCAGTCATCTGGACCCTCTGCTGGTGGCTTGCCTGCGCATGGTGCTTGCTGCGCTGCTAATCAATTTGACACTACAGTCGTCCGGCCGGCCGCTACACCTTTTCAAAATAACGGCAGGGCAATGGCTGCGCTTCGTGTTGTGCGCCGTTCTTATGGTTTATGGAAACCAGATTCTTTTCACCACCGGCATGCAAACGGCCAGCGCCACTAATTCCTCGCTCATCATGGCGCTCAGTCCCTTGGTCGCATCCATACTCGCGGCGGCCATCTTCCGCGAGCGGCTTACCGGGGTGCGTTTGCTTGGCATTGGTCTTGGCTTTGGCGGCGTGTTCGCGGTTGTGTTCAGCAATTCGGACGCATCCTTGGCGGGCGCAAGTTGGGGCGATGCCCGAGTATTTGCAGCTATGTTCAGTTTCGTGGCGGGTGGCATGCTGATTCAGGCTCTTGCCCGGCAGTTCAACGCGCTGGTGATCAGCAGTGTCATTTATACGATTGGCGCCTCGCTGCTTTGCCTGCATTTGCTCTTTAGCGATACCGTTCAGCTCACTTTCGATACGTTGCGCGCGATGGGTCTGTGGCCCTTATTCTTGCTGGTGTTTTCAGGATTCGTGGCCACCGCCATGTGCAATATGCTGTGGAACCGGGCGATCGCCGAGCTGGGGGTAGCCCGCACGTCAGTGTTTCAGTACTGGATTCCCGTCTTTGGCGTGGGTTTCGCCATCTTACTGTTGGGCGAACCTTTCAGCGCCTGGCACCTCGTAGGCGTCGTCGGGATTCTACTGGGAACATATTTGGGCACCCGGCGGCCCAAGCCGGCAAGCTGAGCAGCATCGTCCATATTTCCTGTCTTGCAGGGGGCTGGCGCTAAGTCGCAATGGCATCACGCCGCCGCGCCAGAATGCCGGTGGCCAGTAGAGTGCCGCACAGTACGATGACGGTACCCATCACCACGGGCGTGGTGATAGCCTCGCCCAGTAGCACAGCGCCCCAGAATATGCCAAATATCGGAACCAGAAAGGTAACGGTAATCGCTTTCGTGGCACCCACCCTGGCGATAAGGCGAAAAAAGATGATGTAGGCAATGCCGGTACATAATATGGCAACTGCTACGGCCGAGCCCCACGCCAGGTTTGAAATTGGGGTGGCAGGCCAGGTCCAGATGGCCAGCGGCAGCATCAATAGGGCCGACGCAGCGACGCTACCGGTGGCGCAGGCGATGGGGTCGACGCCCTTCAGATATTTAGTTGTGTAGCAGGCGGCGATGCCATAGAAGAAAGGCGCGCCCACGGCAACCAGCACAGGCCAGCCGCTGCCATTGGTGTGGAAAGACAAGTCTTCCCACACCAGTACCAGTATGCCCGCAAAGCCGATCAGCAGCCCCAGTGCGCGTAGCCAACTAAGGCGCTCGCTTAGCCAGACGCGCGCAATTAATGCCCCGCACAGTGGAACCATGGCATTGATAACTGCCAGCGTGCCGGCCGGAACGGTTTGCGCGGCATAGGCGAAACAGAAGAAAGGCAATGCCACGTTAAAGACGCCGCACACCGAGATAGCCTTCCAGTGCGTCCTTAGCGCGGCCAGCTTGCCCATTAATGCCGACAATACCAGCAGGAAGATGGCACTGATGCCAATGCGCATCTCGACAAAGGCAACCGGACCAAAGTCGTTGACCGCCACCCGCATAAATAGAAAAGAACTGCCCCAGATAGCCGCCAGCAATAATAAATCGCGTAGGTCTTTAGTTTGCATTGGTGGCCATCAGGCGAAGGAACGGCCTTGGCGGCCAGATGCGGACATTGTAAGGCCTAGATATCAACCCTTCAGCGAATCGCCGAACCTTGCCACCCAGTGCGCGGTAGACGCATCGTGCCCCGGGTCGATGTCGGCTTGCCCAGCCAGTTCGGCGCCAATACCCTTGGCCAATACTTTGCCGTATTCGACGCCCCATTGGTCGAAAGGGTTGATGCCCCATATAACGCCTTGCACAAACACCTTGTGTTCATACAGCGCCAGCAAGGCGCCCAAGGTATAAGGGGAAAGCCTGGGCAGGACAATCAGATTAGATGGGCGGCCGCCCGCGTGCACGCGATGCTTGGCGAGCCAGGGCGCCCGGTCTTCGGGCACGCCCGACGCCAGGCATTCAGCCAAAGCTTGTTCATAGGTCTTGCCCTTTAGCAGGGCTTCGCGCTGAGCCAGGCAATTGGCCAGCAAACTTTGGTGGTGTTCGGGCCAGCCGTGGTCGGCGTGTTCGCACACAATGAAGTCCACCGGGGCGCCATCGGTTCCCTGATGCAGCCACTGGAAAAAAGTATGTTGCGCATCGGTGCCGGGCATGCCCCAAACGGCTGGGCCGGTGGGTACGCTTACGGGGTCGCCGGCAAGATCTACCGATTTGCCCAGCGATTCCATTTCCAACTGCTGGATGTAGGGCACCAAATTGGCGAGCCTGAAATCGTAGGGCGCTATATTCAGCGAGCTGTAACCCAACACACTGCGGTTGACGATACCGGCGATGGCCATCTGAATGGGGGCATTCTGCGCGATGGGGGCCTGAGCGAAATGGGCATCCATGGCAGCCGCACCGGCCTGCATGCCAGCCACTACGTCGGTGCTGACGGCCAGGGCGGTGGTAAGGCTTACCGCGGACCAAATCGAGAAACGGCCACCAACCCAGTCCCACAGCTTGAATATATGCCCGTCGGGCACGCCCCACGCTTTGGCAACATCGGGGCGGGCGGTAATCGCCACCATCTGATCGTAGGGATGCTCTACCCCAGCCGCCTGCAACCATTCAAGGGCGCGCTGACCGTTTTGCAATGTCTCGGCGGTGGTGAACGATTTAGAGGCGAGAACAATCAGGGTGTCATGGGGATCGAAGCCGGCGAGACCTCCTTGTATGGCATGACCGTCGATGTTGGCCACAAAATGCACCCGTCGCCAAGTGCCAGCGTAACCAAAGGCGCTGACCGCCAGGCGTACACCCCAGTCGCTGCCGCCGATTCCGATGTGAATGATATTGCGCCAGCGCCGCTCGGAGTCGGCCAAACGGACGAATTCATTGAGCCTTTGACGTTCTGACGAGACCTCGTCGATCGGGGCGGGGGTGCGCAGTGCCGTGTGCCAGGCAGCGCGGTCTTCCGTAATGTTAGCCACACCACCGCATAGCAGGCGGGAGCGCATGTCGTCGAAGTTTCTGGCCGCCAGCAACGACTCAGTCGCCCGGCTTAAGGCCGGCGAACCGCTTTGGCCGCTGATGTCCAGCTCGATACCGGCTGCTGGTATTAACCGCAGCTGATTAAACTGGATGGGGGATTTCTTTACGGCGTCCGCAAATACATTCCACTCGGGAAGGTCGGCGAGTGCAACGAGATCGGTCCCTGCGGGCCGTCCGGTCGAGATGGAATTGTCGAGCGAATCCGACGGAAGGTCGGAAATTGGCGGCTTGCTGATCACGAGCGCTCCTGGGGGCAATAACAATCGGTGTTAGATTGTAAGGCCTTTGTAGCTGCGCTGGATCACCGCTATCCGGTGGATGGTCGTATGCTGACGCCTGCCGTCGTACCCGCAATCGCGGGCAGGCGGGGGCTGATCAGTGTCTTCTTATTATTACCGACGGCGCTGGCTTGGACCGCCGGGTGCGCGCCCAGCGATATGGCGGAAGGTAATCCGGCCCTTGCTGAGGTCGTAGGGTGACATTTCGAGTGAAACTTTATCGCCTGCCAAAATGCGGATATGGTGCTTGCGCATTTTTCCGCCGGTATATGCTACTACCGGGTGGCCATTGTCCAGCGTTACACGAAAGCGGGAATCGGGCAGCACTTCAGTAACGAGTCCGCCCATTTCGATCAGTTCTTCTTTAGCCATAAAATATTCCTGTAATAATTAATAAAGCGCCGGCATGTCGAACTCGCGTTGCGTGTCATCCGATATCGCGGCATGTTGGTGGCAGCGTAGTATGTATGCGAAACGGCCGTGCCATTTCCCAGCAGGCCGTCAAGCCCGAGTCATGTACGATTGCTGCGATTGCGAACCGAGGTTCGAAGGTCAGGTGTGGCGTTAAACCGCAGCCTGAGGCGGCGTCCCTGGTCTGACGACCACGGTAATCATTGCGACGCGACGCCTTCCTGGCGTGTGGTGCCTGTTCCCGTTAGGGGGTGGGGTATTGTTCTTTGCTGGCTGCACCTGCGTTAGCAGGACCATGTTATCACACGTACTTTCCCCTGCCAATTGGCGCTTACCTTAAATTACACTGCCGCGCTGGGGCATTTTGCGCTGCCAAAGTCGGCCTTTTGAAAAACAAGCTTGTTTATTCGTGTAGGGTCCTGTCTTATTGCAAAAGCCGGGATCCGGCACCGCATTGTTATCAGCAAGAATAAAGGCAGAACCACATGGCTCATCAGTATCAGCACATTAAATTCCATTATCAGGACGGCGTCGGGCATATTGTCCTGAATCGCCCCGATACTTTGAATAGTTTCACCCAGGTCATGCATGACGACTTGAAGGCGGCATTGTCCTACCTTGAATCGCAAGATGACTTGCGCGGCGTCATCCTCACCGGAACCGGTCGCGGTTTCTGCGCCGGGCAGGATTTGTCCGAAAGAAAGCCCTTGCCGGCAGGTCAAAAACGCGATCTGGGCGAAGGCATCGACAAAAACTACCGCTCGCTGGTTCTGCGCTTGCGCGCGCTGCCGGCGCCGGTCGTATCGATTGTGAATGGCGTGGCCGCAGGCGCAGGAGCTAGCGTCGCATTAGCCTGCGATATCGTGTTTGCGGTGAAGTCGGCAAAATTTATCCAGGCGTTTTCCAAGATCGGCTTGCTGCCCGATGCTGGCGCGACCTATGTTTGGCCGCGCTTGGTGGGTACTCAGCGCAGCATGGGCGCGGCATTGTTTGCGACACCGGTCAGCGCTGAAACCGCCGAACAATGGGGGCTGATCTGGCGCTGTATTCCCGACGACGAACTCGAATCGACCATCGCATCGGTGCACGAGCATTTGGCTAAAGGCGCCACCCGGGCTTTTGCCGCTACCAAGCAAGCGCTCTATGCCTCCGGCGACAATTCGCTCGAGGATCAGATTAACGTCGAGCGCGACCTGCAACGCGAATTGGGCCATACCGACGATTATCTGGAGGGTATGACCGCCTTTGGCGAGAAGCGCACGCCGCGTTTTACGGGCCGCTAGTTCGACATGCCAGGCGAAGCGGGGGTTTGCAATAGGTGGCGGCGCGGCCTAGGTGTTTGCCCGAATATTAGCCAGTTGCGAAGCCCCTGTTCGTCAAATATTAATTGTGACTCCTGAAATCACAAGGCAAACTGCTGTGAGCGGAAAAGGGCGGGCTCACCGAATCTTCAGCGTGCCTTCCGACCATTAACAATATCGATGGCTGGGTCGTCATTTCGACGAACCCGCCACAGCAAACCGGAGACAAGAAAATGACCTTCATCAAGCGATTTCTTTCTGTTGGGCTTATTGCGATGGGGGCCTGGGGCACGTCCGCGCAGGCCGCCGATGTGACCATAGGCGCGCTGTTTCCTCTTAGTGGTCTCAATGCCACTTATGGCGACATTTTCGGTTCCGGCGCTAACCTTGCCGCCGAGCATATCAATGCCGACAACATGATCAACGGCAAGCTGAAAGTGCAGTACGAAGACAGCCAGGCGCTGCCGCAGCAAGGCGTTATCGGCATGAACAAACTGGTCAATGTGTCCAAGGTGCCTTACGTGCTGTCGGCCTTCACTGGCGTTTCGAAGGCAATTTCCACCACCGCCACGCGCACCAAGACCGTGGCGATCAATGGCGGCGGGGTTGGTCCCGATCTGGCCGACCTGGGGCCTTACTTCTGGAACATCATCCCGCTGGCGAATTATGAAGTTAAAGCGGTTTTGCCCTACCTGATCAAAGAACGCAATATGAAGCGTTTCGTGCTGGTATATGTGGATGATCCGCTGGGTGACGGCATACGCAAAGAGCTCACCGACAGCCTGCCCAAGGCGGGGGGCGAACTGATCGAAGCCTTGTCGGTCCCGGCCACGGCGCAGCAATTTAGCGGTATCGCCGCCCGTGTGCGGGCGGCCAACCCCGACGTTGTCTACATTGCCTCGTATGGGTCGCAGCAGGCGCAAATCGTCAAGCAATTTCGCGACAACGGTATCAAGACCCAATTTGTCAGCTATACCGCATTCTCGACTCCAGAAATGAATGCGCTCCCCGAAGCGAAGGGCTCGCTTTACACGACGCAGAATGTCGACTGGAACTCGACCGACCCTATCACCAAGCGCTTTGTTGACGACTACAAGAAAAAGTACAACAAAATGCCCACCGCTTACATCGCCAACTACTACAACGCAGTTCGGCTATTTGGCTTGCTGGCACAAGAGCTCGACAAACAAGGCAAGCCCATTACTGGCGAAAACTTGTTGGCGCAACGCACCAAGACCAAGACCTTTGATCTGGTAGGGGGCAAGGTCACTTTCGCGGATAACGGCACGGTCGTCAGCCCCATGCAAATCAACGAAATTGACGGCGCAGGCGGCAAGGTGGTGTCGGTGGTCGCGCAGTAAGTCATAAGCCAGATTCACTGACGGAAGGCGCAACACCATGCTACTGCTTCAGCTTTTGATCAACGGTGTCCAGGTGGGCGCGCTGTATGCGCTCATCGCGGTCGGCTTTTCATTGATTTTCGGCTCGACCAAGGTTTTTCACTTTGCGCACGGCGCGACATTCACCATCGCCGCTTACGTCTTCTACTACCTGTATTCGGTGGCTCAAATGCACTGGATACTGGCCGTACTCGCCGCAGCGCTGAGCGCGGTCATTTTTGGCGTATTGCTCGATAGCCTGGTCTATGCCCCGATCCAGCGTCACGAAGGCTCGTTCTTCACCGTCTTTGTGGCGTCGCTGGGCATGGGAATCATTGTGCAGAACTTGATCGGCGTTATTTTCGGTCGGGGCTTTGTATCGGTTACTACGCCTTTGTCGCAAAGCATTGAACTGATTCCTGGCTTATACGTGTCGCCGCTGTCGGGCATTGCGATTATCTGTGCACTGGTTTTCTTTGGCGCCCTGCAGCTTTTCCTGATGCGCACCCATATCGGGATGGCGCTGCGGGCGCTCTCCGAGAACCCTGAACTTGTTCGTGTGTACGGCTTGAGTCCCCGCCGGCTATCGACCATAGTCTTTGCGTTGGGGTCGTTGCTGGCGGTGCCCGCAGCGATTCTTAGCGCTGCCAGTTCGGGCCTGAATCCGGCCGTCGCTCACCATGTCATGCTGATTAGTCTGGCGGCCACCATCGTGGGCGGCGTCGGAAGCCTGCGTGGGGCGGCCTGCGCCGGCTTGTTGCTGGGCATGAGCGAGAACTTGGCCCTTATCTATTTGGGCCCCCAATGGAGCGAAGCCGTCACGTTCATTGTGTTGTTCCTCTTTATTCTGTTCCGGCCTTCCGGTTTCTTTGGCCGCGCCATTACTTCCTGAGGTCAACATGCTTGCTTACGTACTTAACCTCGCGACGCTGATGTGCATTAATGCGGTGCTGGCCATAACCCTGAATTTCATCATGGGCTATGCCGGCATCTTTTCCATGGCCCATGCCATATTCTTTGGCGTAGGCGCTTATACCGCGGCTTACTTCGCACTGCATTTCAGCCCTTCTCTATTTCTGGCTATACCGGTTGCGATGTTCGTGGCCGCAGTGTTGTCGCTGGTGCTGGCGTTGCCCGCCTTGCGCGTGCGCGGTGAATATTTCGTGGCCGCATCGTTAGGCTTGCAGGTGCTGGGGGTGACGATTTTCGCCGAATGGAAGTCGTTTACCGGCGGCCTGGGAGGGATCATTGGCATACCTCCGGCCGATCTGTTCGGTCATGCGGTCAGTGATCCGGTGGAATTCATGCTGCTGGCGGCAGGGTGCCTGCTGCTGGTGATCTTCATTACCAGTACCTTGTTGCGCTCCAGTTTCGGACGCAATCTGAAAGCCATACGCGACAGTGAATCGGCCTCCCATGCCTTTGGCAAGAATGTTGCCGTAATCAAGACTTTGTCGGTAGTAATTTCTTCGGCGCTGGCCGCCGTGGCGGGGGCCTTGTATGCCTTCTACCTGGGCTTTATCAACGTTGAAAGCTTTATGCTCGATACCTCGGTGCTGTTGATGGCCATGGTCATTATCGGTGGCACGGGTACCCTGCTTGGCCCTATCGTCGGTACGGTGTTGCTGATGCTCTTGCCCAGTCTTTTCAGCTATATGTGGTTCTTGCCGCAAACCGAAATTGGTTCGATCCAGCAAATCGCATATGGCGCCGCCATGGTCTTGTTAATGATTTTCCGACCGGGCGGCCTGGTCGGCTCCGGAAAACGCGGGGTAGAAAAATGAGCATAGCCGAAAGCCTGGTGCTGCTGCGGATCGCCAATCTGAACAAAAATTTTGGCGGACTTAAAGTCACGAACAACGTATCGCTGGACATGCGCGCAGGGGTCATCACTACCCTTGTCGGGCCCAACGGGGCGGGCAAGACCACTTTGTTCAATTTGATCACCGGCCACCTCACGCCCAACAGCGGCGACATTTTGTGGAAGGGGGAGTCCATCGTCGGCAAGCCGCACTGGAAGATCGCCCGGCTAGGCATTGCCCGTACCTTCCAGGACTTGCGGCTGTTCGATCAGATGACGGTGGAAGAAAATGTATTGACCGTTATGGAGCCGGTGTCGTGGATTTGGCAGCCGGGGGCGGCGGCCGGGCGCAAGGCCAGGGAAGAAAGGGTAATGGAAATCTTGGGCAAAACCCGACTGCTCGATAAGGCCAAGACCCGTGCCATCGACCTGGCTTACGCTGAACGTAAATTTTTAAGCCTGGCGCGCATTATGGCGACGGACGCCAAAATGTGGCTGCTCGACGAACCGGCGTCGGGTCTGGACCGTGGTTCGTACGAGCTTTTCCTGGAGCTGTTGCGCGACGAAGTCAAGCAAGGGGTAACGGTGTGCATAATTGAGCACAACCTGGATATTGTGATCGGCATTTCCGACCGCATTGCCTTCCTGGACCAGGGCAAGCTGCTGGCCGACGGCGACCCGGACACCGTCCTGAAAGATCCGCATCTCGCGGCGATTTACTTCGGAGACCAGGCCGCATGACGAACACTGTACTTCGCACCGAGGGCCTGGTGGTGGGCTACGGCGGTCGTCCGATACTCGATGGCGTCAACTTCGAATTGCGTGCCGGCGAAGTGTTGTGTCTGATCGGACACAACGGGGCCGGCAAGTCGACGCTGCTTAAGGCGCTGTTTGGCCTGATCCCGCATCAGGGTGGCCGAATCTACCTAGACAACGAGGCTCTGGACACGATAGAGCCGCGCGCCCTGACCAGTGCCGGATTATCGTTGGTGCCTGAAGGCCGTGGCGTCTTTCCAGGCCTTACGGTTGCCGAGCTTATGAAAATGGGGTTGTGGGCAGCGGGGGTGCCTAAAGAACTGCGCGAAGAGCGCCTGGCATGGGTCATATCCGTCTTGCCCGCCTTGCGCAGCTTTTATCAGCAGCGCGCCGGCACTTTGTCGGGCGGCCAGCAGCAAATCGCGTCGATAGGCCGCGCCTTATTAAGCCGTCCGCGCTGTCTGCTGATGGACGAACCTTCCATAGGGCTGGCGCCCAAACTTTTCCAGGATCTATTGCAGCCCATACGCAAGTTGCAGCTCGAGACCGGGATGTCCATCTTGCTGGTCGAACAAAACGTAAAGGAAGCTTTGAAAATATCCGATCGGGTCGTGGTGATGAAGTCGGGCGCGCTCATTCGCGAAGCGCTGCCCGAAGACCTTGCCGACAACGCGAAGCTAATGGAGCTGTACTAAGATGTCGCTATTTTTGAGTATGCCCGAACTGCTGGCGCATCGTGTCAGTACAGGGCCCGACGATATTGCCTTTATCGACGGCGATCGCAGCATTAGCTATCGTGAATTTAATGATATGTGCCGTAAAAGCGCCTTGTGGCTGACCGCCCAGGGTATCGCGCCGGGCGACAAGGTTGCGGTATGGTTGGTCAACCGCATTGAATGGCTAGCCTTGTATCTTGGCCTGGCCCATATTGGCGCCACCCTGGTATCGGTCAATACCCGCTATCGCGCGCACGAGCTCGATTACATTCTTGAACGATCCCGGGCCAAACTTCTGGTCCTGGAACTTAATTTTCGCAAAATCAATTTTCCCGCAGTGCTGGCGGGGGTCAGTCCGGCGGCAATCGAGGCTCTGGCCCGAGTCGCCGTTTTGAATACCTCAGCTGGCGACCTGCCGGATACGGTCATGGGCAAACCGACCACGTCATTTAATCTGGCCGAACTGCCTGACGGCGACATGCCAGTTCAGGGCAAGCCGGATTCCCTTAGCGTTCTGTTCACGACGTCGGGCACCACCAGCGGCCCCAAGCTGGTCATGCATCCACAGCGCACGCTTACACTGCATAGCCAGCGGGTCGCCCAGGCGTATGGCTTCGAAGAAAAGGGGGCCCGTTTGCTGGCAACCTTGCCGCTATGCGGTGTTTTCGGATTTAACGCGGTCTTTGCGGCCTTTGCCGGCGGTGCCCCCATCGTCTTGATGGACACTTTCGACGGCGCCGAAGCGGCAGCATTGATTAATCGCCACCAAGTAACGCATGCCTTTGGCAGCGATGAACTGTTTGGCTTGCTGATTGCTCACGCTAAAGGCGAAACGCCGTTTCCATCGGCGCGCGTCTTTGGATTCGCATCGTTTCATCCGGGCACCGAGGAATTCGGCCGCCAGGCATGGGCTCGCCACATTCCTTTGTATGGGCTCTACGGTTCCAGCGAGGTGCAGGCATTGTTTTCCCTTCATCGCCCCGGCACGCCCATGCAACAACGTCTGCAAGGCGGTGGCTTACCGGCCAGCCCCGAAGCCCAGATACGCATCCGCGATGTGGAAACAGGCGAAATTTTGCCCCTGGGCCAAAGCGGAGTGATTCAAATCCGCGCCGATACGAATTTCACCGGCTACCTGAATAACCCGGAAGCGACGGCCAAGGCCATTGATCATGAAAGCTTTTTCACCACGGGCGACGTCGGCTATTTGTGTGAAGATGGCAGTTTCGTCTACCAAACCCGCCAAGGCGATGCCTTACGGCTGGCCGGATTTCTGGTCAACCCCGTCGAGGTCGAGGATGCGCTGAAAACCCAGGAAGGGGTGCAGAACGCACAGGTGGTGGGGGTCGAGATCAATGGCCAGAATCGCTGTGTTGCCTTCGTGCTGGCGCAGCCAGGCGAGGTTCTGCACGAGAAAGAACTGGTATCTGGTGTGGCCAAGACACTGGCGGCATTCAAGGTACCGGCGCGCGTATGGATACTGGACGAATACCCCGTGATCGAGGGCGCCAACGGCGCAAAAATTCAACGCGGAAAACTTCGCGAGATGGCCATGCAGCGGCTGGCGCAAGCCAGCTACGCCCCATAAGGAACCAAGATAATGACTACGTACTACTTTGAAGACTTCGCGCTCGGACAAACGTTCGAAAGCGGTGGACGTACGATCACCGAAACAGATCTGACTTTTTTTTCCATGCTGTCGGGCGACTGGAACCCTTTGCATGCGGATGCCGAATACGCCAAGAACACACGCTTTGGCCAGCGGGTCGTGCATGGTGCGCTTGGCATTGCGATAAGCACCGGCATGCTGCATGAATTGGGCATCTTCCATGACTCAGTCATCGCCATGCTGGGTTTTCGAAACTGGAATTTTCTTGCGCCCTTGCTGGTGAACGACACGATCTTCCTGCGTCTGACCATTACTGAACTCGAGCCCGGCAAAAGCGGCAATAGCGGCAAGCTAGGGCGCCGCTTCCAGCTGATTAATCAGCGAGGCGAAGTCGCCCAGGAAGGCGAAAGTGATGTGCTGGTGCTGACCCGGCATGGCGCGGCCGCCAAAAAGACCCAGGCTCAGGCATAACATCACGCTAAGCGAAAGCCTATTGCAGCATTTCGCAATAAGCACGTAGCATCTTGCTCCACGATTTATTTGAGGTTATTTATGCCCACTGTTGCACAACTTAAAGAGAGCCTGGCGTTGCCGGTTATCGGCTCGCCCATGTTCCTGGTTTCTAATCCGGCGCTCGTCATTGCCCAGTGTTGTGCCGGCATTGTCGGCTCTTTTCCGGCCCTTAATGCACGGCCCCAGGAACTGTTCTCGGAATGGTTGACTGAAATTGAAGCGGGCATCGAGCAATACCGGGCCGAACACCCGGGCCAAAAAATTGCGCCCTACGCCGTCAATCTGATCGTGCACCAGTCCAACCCCCGGCTCGACGAAGATCTGGAAACCTGCGTCAAGCATCGTGTTCCTATCGTCATTACTTCGCTGCATTCGCCAGAGCGGGTGGTGGAACGCGTTCACGAGTACGGCGGACTGGTCCTGCACGACGTGACCACGATACGCCATGCAAAGAAAGCGGCAGCAGCGGGCGTGGATGGCCTTATCCTGGTTTGTGCTGGAGCCGGCGGGCATGCCGGCGCCCTGAGCCCCTTTGCGCTGGCTAACGAAGTACGCGGCATCTACGATGGCTTGCTAATCATGGCAGGGGCCATTACCAACGGCAGCGGTATTCTGGCGGCGCAGGCAATGGGATGCGACCTGGCCTATATGGGCACCCGCTTTATTGCCACGACGGAATCTGCTGCGGTCGAAGCCTACAAACAGATGATCGTCGACACCACAGCCGCCGATATTATCTACACCCCTTATTTCACAGGCGTCAGCGGCAACTATCTAAAACCCAGCATTGCCGCCGCTGGCCTGGATCCAGAAAACCTTTCTGCGGGCGGACGCGAAAGCATGGACGTCGGCAAGCCCAAGAAGTGGAAGGATATCTGGGGCAGCGGGCAGGGCGTGGGTAACATTTCCTCTATTCTGCCGGCAGGCGAGATCGTGGCGCAGCTGCAAGAAGAATATGCGGCGGCGAAACGTAAATTGTTAGAGGGCTAAGCGATGTCGGCTTAAGCGCCGATCAAGCGGCGCGCCCGCTCGACAACCGGTGCGTCAATCATCTTGCCGTCCAGGGCGACTGCACCGGCGCCGCTGTCCAGGGCCTGCTGATAGGCGTCGATGATGCGTTGCGCTTGCGCCAGGTCTTCGGGACTTGGGCGAAACGCAGCGTTGATGGTTTCGATTTGCTTGGGATGTATTCCCAGTGCGCCGGTGAAGCCAAAGGCCTTGGCCTTGCGCACCAGTTTTTCAAAGCCCTGCACATCGTTGAAGTCGGCGATAGAGCCAGGCAGGCCCCAGGCCGCCAGATCAAAAGCGCGCGCAGCCAGCGCCACATTCTGTGCCGGCACCGCCAATGTGTCGGCGTCAGGTTCGACTCCCAAGCTAGCGGCAAAATCTTCGCTACCAAAGCCCAGTCCGCGTAGGCGGCCACCGGTTTGAAGGATCTGGCCGATATTGAAAACCCCCTTGGGCGATTCGATCAGTGCTATATATTTGACCGATCCCGCTGTGCGCTGAGCTTCTTTTTCGAAGCTAGTAATCAGGCGATGAGCGTCGCGCAAGAGCTCAGGCGTATCGACCTTGGGAATCAGGATCGCGTCGGCACCTGCCATCACTGCCGCGCGCAAATCGCCTTCCAGTAACTCGGGCAAATTATTAATGCGGACCAGCAGGGGCAGACCGTGTGGCCGAACTTGCGCAATTGCCGAGTCCAGCGCGTCGCGTGCAGCCAGTTTGCGATCATAGATGATGGAATCTTCCAGATCGAATATAACGCCCTGTGCCCCCCGGGTATGCGCGCCCTTGATGAATTTGTCATTCAGCGCGGGAACAAACAGCAAGGAACGTAGCGTATTGAAGTTATCGTAAACGTGTTCGGTTGGCATCAGACTATTCCTTGTTCTCTAAGGACCGCAAATTCCACTCTGCTGACGTTGATGGTGGACAGAACTTCGAACGTGTGCTCGCCAAGTTCCGGTGCAGGCCGGCGCAAACGCCCCGGAGTCGCCGACAGGCGGGGCACGATGTTATGCATGGGCAAGCTGGCGATCTGCCGGTCAGGCACGCGGATCATGATGTCCCGCTCGACAATGTGTTCGTCTTCGACGAGTTGGGCGATATCGTAGACAGGGCCTATGGTTACCGAGCATTGTCTGAAATAGGCCAGGTTTTCCGCCTGGGTATAACGCCCTACGTATTCCTGAATAATGGCATCCAGTTCTTCGACATGGTCGAGCCGGTCAGAATTTGTTCGGAAACGGGGGTCATCGATCAGTTCGGGACGCCCGATTGCCTCGAAAAGTCTCGCCGTCATTGACTGGATCGATGCGGACAAGGCAAGGTAGCCGCCGTCTTTTGTGCGGTAAATGTTGCGTGGGGCCGCGATGCTTGTGCGATTTCCCGTTCGGGACGGAACTTGTTGGGTTAACTGATACAAGACGGCATCAGGGCCCAGAATCGATAGCAAAGGTTCCAGCAAAGATAAATCAACGACCTGGCCCCCTGTGGGTTTAGCCGCGGCCGCGCGCAGCGCTACCATGGTCGAGAACGCCCCATATAAACCGGCAATCATGTCGGCCAGCGCCAGATTGGGCAACATGGGCGGCAGGTTTTCATAGCCGTTCTTCGCGGCGTAGCCAGACATGGCTTCCACCAGGCTGCCAAAGCCAGGTTGGTCGCGATAGGGGCCAGTCTGGCCCCAGCCTGACACTCGCACGATGACTATTCTTGGATTGCGCGCCAGTAAAGTTTCAGGTGCCAATCCCATTTTTTCCAGAGTGCCCGGCCGAAAGCTTTCGATGAACACATCCGCGGTTTCTACCAGGCGCAACAGCAAGTCCAGACCTTCGCTGCGCCGCAAATCCAGCGCCATGCTTTTTTTATTGCGGGCGTATACCTTCCAGTAAGCGCTTACCCCTTCAGGGAATTCATCGGTGTATTCCTTCCAATGGCGCAAGGTGTCGCCGCCTGCAGGGTCTTCTACCTTGATCACTTCGGCGCCAAAATCGGCCAGCATCAAACTGAGCATATTGCCGGCGACCAGTCGCGATAGATCCAGCACTTTGATTCCATCGAGCGGGCACGAGGCATTGGGTTCAAACGTGTGTGAGTGCATAGTTCTTCTTATTCAAGCGGGAAATGCGGCGTAGCGAGTGTCGGTTAGTTCTGCCCACAATTCACCCGACCCGATGGACTCCAAGGGGATGGTGGTTTCTATCCGCAATGGAACCTGGCCGACAGTGAAGTCGCACTCGTAGTGCGACCCCAGGTAGCTGGAGTTGGAGATTTGGCCCCTGAGCGCTCGTTCGGTTCTGGCCGGCGTGCCCGCAACTAGATTCAGCGTCTCGGCACGTATCGCCACATCGACGAGTTCGTCTTGCTTGGCGGGATACGTGATTTGCAATGTGACCTGCTGACCGTCCGGTAAAATCAGAGTGTGCGAGTCGTCGTTGCGGGATGCGACGCGAGTTCTAAGCAATACGCTAGACCCGATAAAATCGGCCACGAAGCGATCTTTCGGCTGGTCGTATATGGCTTGGGGGGTATCGTACTGAATGATTTTTCCGCCGTTCATGACCGCCACACGGTCCGACATGGCAAGCGCTTCTGCTTGGTCGTGCGTCACAAAGACCGTGGTCAGGCCTACTTTTTTTTGTAGACTGCGCAGCCAGCTACGAGCCCGTTCGCGCAATTTGGCGTCCAGGTTGGATAAGGGTTCGTCGAGCAGCAGTATGGTTGGTTCGTACGTTAGGGTGCGCGCAAGCGCCACGCGCTGTTGTTGTCCCCCCGACAGCTGATAGGGAAAGCGATCCGCAAAACTTTGCATCTCTACCAGTTCCAGCGCCTCCATAACCCGCTTTTTCTGGTCGGACTTGCTGATGTGTCGTAGCTTTAGCGCAAAGGCACAATTGTCGAGCACCGACATGTGCGGCCACAGCGCATAAGACTGAAATACCAGGCCGCAGTTGCGCGCTTCGGGGGGCAGATAAATATCTTTGCTGGAATCAAAGAAAGGTACGCCGCCCACAATGATAGACCCGCTGGTGGGGCGCTCAAGGCCTGCCAGCGCAGCAAGCGTCGTTGACTTTCCGCATCCGCTGGGACCCAGCAACGATACCAGTTCACCGTCGTTGACATGCAACGAGACACCATCGACCGCCAGTACATTTCCGTAATGCTGGACAAGGTTAGAAATGACGATCTCAGCCATAGATTTTCACCTTGAAGATAAGCCGGAACAGGCCCAGCAATATCACTACCATCGCAATTTGCACGACGGCAAGTGCGGCGACGGCGCCTTGTTCTCCCTGTACCCAGAACGAAAGCATGGTCGTCCCCAGCATTTCAGAACCCGGTCCAAAAAGGAAAACGACCGACGCATACTCTTTAATAAAGTGAATGACGAGCAAGATGTAGCATGCGGCCAGCGGTGTATAAAGCTGCGGAAAAATGATGCGCCGCGTGGTCGTCAGCCAAGTAGCGCCAACCACGCGCGCGCTGCGGTCGAGATCCTGGCTGATTTGGTGAAGCGAAGGCGTGACCGCCCCAAGCCCGGTGGGGAAATGCCGCATCAGCACCGCAAAAATCAGAATCCATATGGTGTTCTGAATAACCTGTAATCCAGGGATCCAGGCAACGGCCCAAAATACACCTATGCCCACCAATAGGCCTGGCACGGCTCGGGGGTACATGGCAACAAATTGCAGCGGTTTGCTAAGTGCCCAATCAGAACGAAGTGAGACGGTTGCTGTGCCCGCTACCAGCACCGTTCCAATCGCCGCCCCGATAATCGCCACCAGCGCAGTATTGATGATCGATCGTACGTATTCGGGGAAAGCGAACACCGCGTGATAGTTTTCAAGCGTTAGAAGCTCGGCTATCGGCATATAGGGTGAAATCATGCTGGTCGCCGAGCGCAAGACGACGGCGCCCAGCACGCACACAACAGTAATGCCCAGATACAGGCTTACGGCGATAAACGCTGGCCACTTCCATTTCCCCAGGGTCAACAGACGCTGCCTTGCCGCTTTTCCGCCCACCGTTACGTAGCGGCGAGTATCGCCCATGCTGCGGGTCTGCCACATGATCAATAATGAAATCACCCCGATCAGCAGAAGCGCGCAAGCGGCCACGACACCGTAATCGGGATTGTTGGCCTCGATGCCTGTTTCGTACAAGAACGTGATTAAAAATTGCAATCCGGCCGGCCCACCGAGCAACAGCGGCAGGGCCAGCAGTTCGACGGCCAGCATGAAGTTCAATGTGGCGCTGGCCCATATTGCCGGCTTTAACAGCGGCATGGTTATCATCCACAACGTTTTGATTGGACCGCAACCGGAGATACGCGCGGCGGACTCCAACGCCGGGTCTATCGTTTTGACCGAGCTCATGCAATAAAGAAAAGTCAGGGGAGCCAGCGCCGTTCCGGCGGCAATCGATAGCCCCGATAGGCTATACAAATTCCATGGAACCTCGCCGAACACTTGTGCCGCGTACCCCGATATGAACCCCGAGGGACCGAACCCCACGATCCAGCCGAACGCCAGCACCAAGTGCGAGACGAACAGCGGCCAGATAAACACCGCGCTTGCGACCCGTCGTCCCGGCAAGTCGGTGCGCGAAATAAGTATCGTTCCCGCAATCCCGAAAATTTGGGCAATGATGGTGGAGGCCGTCGCAAAGATGACGGTATTCCATAAAGCAGAATAGAAGTGGCTATTGCTTAATAATCGTGCGAAGGCTGCCGTCGTAAAACTTCGGTTCGCCTCGTATAGGGGCTTGTCGATAAAGGCCTGAACCACCATAGGAAGCAACGGCGCCAGCACAAGGAAGGCGACCAGCACGGTTATAACGGTCTGGAAGGTCTTGCCAGGCCAGATTCCGATCTGAGGACGGTGCAGGCTGTCCTCAGGCTTGAGTGCGGTTTCCATTTGAAAGCCCGATCAGCGCGTATATGCCTTCTTCCATCGCGCGGTAAAGTCTTGTATGGCCGAGTCGTAATTCGGGTCGTAAGCCAGAACCTCGACGTTCTTTTCACCGCCTACGGCCTTGACGACCCCTTTATAGGTGAAGAACGGTACGTCGCCCGCGGCGATGTCCTCGCGCACCGGGGTCATTCCGCCCTGGCCCCAACCTATCTGGCCCTGGCGCGAAATGGCGTGGTCCAGCAGCAGCTTGGCCGAATTCGGGCTTTTTGCTGCCGTGGTCACGGCCATGCCACGGGCATATAGCGGCTGTCCGTCGGTGATGAAGCTCCATTCGATAATGCCTTTCACGCCGGGACTGTCCAGCTTGGGCAATACCGTGATTGCGCTGGTCAAATACGCCACTGCGTATTCACCGGTAACCAATTTGGAAAGCATCTGCCCGCCCGAGCGTTCCGGTTTGGAAACTGGCCCCAGTTTATCGAGCATGGCCCAGCCATCTTCCTTGTGGTGCTGGCTCCATACCCAGGGAAATACGGCAGCCAATGGACCCGACGCCGCATCGTAGGTGGTGAACTTGCCCTTAAGCTTTGGGTCGGCCGCTAGTTCGGCAACCTGTGCCATGCTGGTGATTTTTTTATTCGGCAGAATTTTTGAATTCCAGGCGATCAGTACCGGGTCGGCTGAGATCGAATAAACACCGGGGAAAGGTTTGCTCCAGTCGGGCACATGTTTACTTTCCGGAGACTCGTAAGGGGCGACTTCATTCTTTTTGACGAACTCGATCCACGGCCCTACACCCAGCGAAATCACCATATCGGCAGTGCGCGAATTGGCCGCTTTCTCGCTGTAATAGCGAGACCAGATTTCGTTGGACAAATCCAGCGTCTCGACCTTGATCCAGGGATATTTTTCTTTGAAGGAATCGAGTACCGGCTTCCAGTTCTGTGCCGACATGACCGAGTAAACCAGCACGCCTTGTTCAGATTTGGATGCTTCGACCAGTTTTTTATAGTCGGCGGGATAGTAGTCGGGTAAGGTTTGAGCAAAAAGTGGGGTCGATACGGCGGCTGCCAGCATGCACATGCCGATAGTTTTGGCTATGGCTTTCATGTTTATCTCCGTCCAAAGTCTATTGTGGAGAGTTGCTGAAGGCTCAACCCCCTGATGTCTTTGTAACTTTATTGCTTGATAAGAATACGACCAGGCTCTCGCCTTATGCAAGCAATAAATTGTGATGCGCCCATCTGTATTAAAGGCGGTTGAAGCAATTAAATAATTTGGGCTTCACGGTCTAGGCGCTTTGCCCGCAGCGCTTCGGCGCCAAACTTTCCAGCCCACGCTGGGCTATTGGACGGGTTGTCAGCACAGGGTCATATAATCAGCACTCTCCCGCCCTTTATGTACGCTTTCCATGACTGACAAGAAACCTGATACGAATGTCAAGACCGCGTTACGGGTCATCGAGATTATCGAAATCTTCGCCCGCGAGACCAAACCCCTGTCTTTGTCGGAACTGGCCCGCCATTTGGATGCACCGGTTTCAAGTTGCCTGGCCTTGCTTCGAACGCTGGCCGCGTTAGGTTATCTATACGAAGCAGGCCGCCGCCAAGGCTACTATCCGACGGGTCGCCTGCTTGCCATGGCGCAACGCATATCCAGCGCCGACCCCATCCTGGAAAAAGTGCAGCCCAGTCTGGAAGAACTGCGCGACACCACGCGCGAAACGGTTGTGTTTGCGAAGCTTGACTTAATGAATAAACGGGTCGTGTACCTTGACGTGCTGCCTTCCCCGCATCCGATCAGCTATGTCGCCGTAGCCGGAGCGCTGAAAGACATTCATGCCAATTCTCTTGGCAAGGCCTTGCTGTCTACCCTGGATGCAGACGTGCGCAAGAAGATGTTTGCGGGCCGCCGTTTGCAGGCCTATAACGAACGTACCCTGGTCACCATGGACGCCATAGAAGACGACATCAAAGGCTCGCGCGAACGCGGCTGGTTCGCCAACTTGGGCGAGTCGATGGACGATGTAGGCGCCATTGCCTGGCCGGTGAAGGTGTCAGGCAACGATTACGCCATTTCCATTGCAGGGCCCCTGTATCGCATTGAAAGCAATCTGGAAAGCCACGCCCAAAAGCTGCGCGTGGCTTGTAAGTTTCTGGAGCAGAATATTTAGTTCTTCAGCGCAGGGTAGGGCCATGCAAGATGCTGCCAACCCTGCATAATCGGCATCTGCATGTGGCAACAAAGTTACAACAATCTGCCCATATGTCTGGCCTTTCCTTACCGTAACGAATATATTACGGCCCGCCCAGACACTAGCTTGCGCGAACCCGAAACCGCCGTACGACAATCATTTTGGAATTTAAGCAGCATGAGAAATTGGACCATTAAGCAACGCATTCTCGGAAGCTTCGCTATCATTCTGGGCATGATGGCCTTGATGGCAGGCGTGGCCTACGTGCAGATGTCTAAAATCGTCAAAGAGTCTGCCTCCATACAAAACGACGCAGTGCCAGGCCTGTATTACAGTATGCGAATCGACGCTGCCATGCTCGAGCAGCACTTGCTCATTCAGCGTCTCGTGAGCATTGATACTTCCGGGGAAGTCCTGAAGGGTGATCTGGCGAGCCTGCGGGCGAGCCTGGATAGGTTGAACCGGATGACGCTTGGCTATGAGGCGGCGATTCTCGACGCCAGCGAACGCGCCTTGTTCGAAAAATACACGCGCGCACGCGCCAAATACGAGCAGTCATTGTCCGACCTGCTCAAAATGGACCTGAACCAAATAAATATAGCGGCACAGAATCTGGCGGCTGCGCAGGTTCTTCCCGACCTACAAGAGCTCGAGGCGGTGACCGAGAGCATGGTCGAGTTGAATAAGTTGACCGCAGACGAGGCGGCCAACAACATCGTCGGTTCCGTGACATCGAGCATGACCAGCATAATGGCAGCCTTGCTCGCAGCGGTAGTTGCCGCGGCCGTAAGCGGGTATTTTCTGCTGCGCGCGATCAACATACCGATGCAGCAGCTTCTTGGTCTTCTGGGCATTATGCGTTCCGGCGACTTTTCGCAGCGGCTTAACCTGGGACGGCGCGACGAGTTCGGTGCGATGGAGTCCGGCTTTAACCGCATGACCGACGAATTGACTGCGTTGGTTGGGCAGGCGCAGAGCTCGGCTGTCCAAATGGCCACGTCGGTGACGGAAATCGCGGCGACCGCTAAGCAGCAGCAGGCTACGGCAACTGAAACGGCGGCCACCACCAGCGAAATCGGCGCTACGTCGCGCCACATCTTCGCGACTTCGCGCGACTTGGTGCGCACGATGAGCGAGGTATCGGTGATGTCCGAACAAACGGCGTCGCTGGCCGGCACCAGCCAGGAAAGCCTGACGACCATGGAAGAGACCATGCTTCACGTGACGGACGCCGCCGGGTCGGTCAACAACAAGCTGGCAATCCTGAATGAGAAGGCGAGCAACATTAATCAAGTGGTCACCACCATTACCAATGTCGCCGCACAAACCAATCTGCTGTCGCTCAACGCCGCGATTGAAGCGGAGAAGGCGGGCGAATACGGACGAGGCTTTTCAGTGGTCGCCACCGAGATCCGCAGGCTGGCTGACCAGACCGCCGTTGCGACCTACGATATCGAGCAGATGGTCAAGGAAATCCAGTCAGCAGTGGCTGCCGGGGTAATGGGGATGGACAAATTTTCCGACCAGGTGCGTCGCGGCATGATGGATATGCGTCAGGTAGGCCAGCAGCTGGGGCAAATTATCCAACAGGTGCAGGCACTGGCACCGCGTTTCAAGATGGTCAATGAAGGCATGCAGGTGCAGGAAAGCGGCGCCGAGCAAATCAATCAGGCATTGGGTCAGTTGAGCGAAGCGGCCCAGCAAACCGTCGAGTCGCTGTTACAGTCGAACCAGGCGATCGACGAATTGAACCAGGTAGCCAATGGCCTGCGCAGCGGCGTTGCGCGTTTCAAGATTTCGGCGTAATGAAAGCGGGCAGGGCGGCTGTGCAGGCAAGCCAGGCATCCGATGCCCATAAAAACATGCTTTTTCTTTTATTCCAGCTTGACAATGACCGATATGCGCTCCCCGCCACGCAAGTCGTGGAAGTGTTGCCGCTAGTCGAGCTAAAGCAGATTCCCAACGCGCCGGCTTGGGTGGCGGGGGCTTTCAGTTACCAAGGGGCACCTGTGCCGGTTATCGACCTGAGCATGCTGGCCCTTGGGCCGGGCGGCACAACGACGGCTGTCGACCAGGACGGTGCTGGTGCACTATCCGCATTCTGGCGTACAAAGCGACCTGCTCGGATTAATTCTCGAGAAAGCGACCGAGGCCCTGCCGTTCGATCCAGACAGGTTCGTCGCCTACGGCGTGGACAACAACGATGCTCGTTATCTTGGCCCGGTGCTTCCCGACCCGCGCGGCCTGATCCAGTGGATCAAGGTAACCGACTTGCTGCCGGAACCGGTGCAAGCGCTGCTGTTTCCGGTACAGGCGGCGATATGAGCGAATTTGCGCAATTTCAGACCTTGCTCAAGCAGACGATGGGGCTGAACGTAAAGTCGGTGGGCCCCGACAATGATCGAGCGTGCGGTGCGCGAGCGCTGCGCCGTCATTGGTGTCACCGACATTGCCGCCTATTGGCGCCGGGTGAATGAGTCGCCGGCTGAGTTGCAGGAACTGATTGAGCAGGTAATTGTGCCGGAAACCTGGTTTTTCCGGGATGGCGAAGCGTTCAAGGCGCTGGCGCGATTGGCACTATCTCAGACCTTAGACTCGGACCGCCGGCTACGGATTCTGAGCCTTCCTTGCTCGACCGGCGAGGAGCCGTACTCGATGGCCATGGCGCTGCTCGATGCCGGCGTGTCACCGACCCGGTTTCACATCGACGCGCTCGACATTTGCACCCGTTCCATTGCGATGGCGCAGCGCGCGTCATACGGCATGAATTCGTTTCGCGGTAAGTGTCTGGAGTTTCGCGATCGCCATTTCGTGCCGGTTGGGGAACGTCATGTGTTGGCAGAGACCGTGCGGTCTACAGTGCGGTTCCGTCACGGCAATCTGTTCGATCCGACATTGCTCGTGGACGAAAGCGGCTACGACTTCATCTTCTGCCGCAATGTGCTGATTTATTTCGGCGACGCCGAGCAGGCGCAGGCGGTAAGAGTGATCGATCGGCTGCTCAGTGAAACCGGCGTGCTTTTCGTCGGCCCTTCAGAAGGCGGTGTGCTGGTCCGCGAGAACATGAGTTCGGCGAACATGCCGCTGGCGTTTGCGTTTCGGAAAGCGACATCAGCTCCAGCGCCACGGTCCCAATCGAACAGCGCGTTGCCGCCCGGTCGATTCCCGGTATCGATGCCGGATGCGGAGGCGACGCCAAGCACTGCTTGGGCGCCCAGGCCTGCTGCGCCACCGGCCCGACCAAAGCGTAGCCCGGCGCGGGCTCAGGTGTCGCCGGCGCCCCGCCGATCGAATGTGGTACCGTCTTCGGCAGTCGTTTCGCCGGCCGGTTCCGACAGCGATCCTATCGAGGTCGCCGCGCGACTGGCGGACCAGGGACGATTGGCTGAGGCGGCTGAAATATGCAAACGGCATGTGCGCAACCACGGGCTAAATGCGGGCGCTTTTTATCTGTTGGGACTCGTCAGTGATGCGACAGGAGATCATCTGCAGGCGCGCGAACACTACCGCAAGACGCTTTACCTGGATCCGGATCACACGGAAGCATTAGTGCACCTTGCTGCGCTGCTCGAAATGCATGGCGACACAGCCGGCGCCAGGCGCATGAATGACCGCGCACGGCGCGCAACCATAAAGCACCTAGATTCACATGGGTAAAACATCTGACAGCTCAGAAATGGCGCCGATACCCCGCTTCAACGATTGTTGGAACCGGATCGGTATCCGCGGCGATGCTCCGTGCCCGGAATTGCAAGGCCATATACATTGTCGCAACTGCCCCACTTACAGTGGGGCGGCGGCCAGGCTGCTTGACCGGGCACCTCCCGCCGGCGAAGCCGCGATCTGGCGTGGTGAAACTGCTAGTCCGCAGCGCCTACCGGTTGAAGGCACGGAATCTATTCTAATTTTCCGGGTCGGGGGCGAATGGCTCGGACTGCAGAGCGCATTGATCAAGGAAATTGCGGAGGAGCGCAAGATCCATTCACTGCCGCAGCAGCGTAACGCCGCAGTGCTGGGAATTGTCAATATTCGCGGTGCGCTGCTGCTGTGCATGTCGCTGACGCGGCTGCTGAATATCGAACAAGGCGCTGGGGAAGAACAGGTAGAGAATCGCAACTTGTTTAAACCCATGCTGGTGACCAAGCATGGGGAACACGCGACCGTGTTTCCTGTTGATGAAGTGGATGGCTTACATCGCTACTCGCTGTCGGCATTGGCCCCCGTTCCCTCTACCATCGACCATACGGCCGCGATCTACACCAAGGGCATAATTCCTTGGCGGGACAGGACGGTTGGGGTTCTTGACGGCGACTCGTTGTTCTACTCGCTAAACCGGAGCATCGCATGAGTGCAAACGAACCCGATTCGCCGTCGCTGATGGACCTGTTCCGGCTGGAAGTGGAAACGCACGTGCGGTCGCTGAGTGCCGGTTTGCTCGCCTTGGAACGCGAGCCACCTTCCGCCAAATATCTTGAAGAGTGCATGCGTGCCGCGCACTCGCTCAAAGGTGCCGCACGCATCATCGGGCTTGCTGCCGGGGTGGAGGTCGCTCACGCGATGGAGGAGTGCTTCGTGTCGGCCCAGCGAAGCAAACTACCACTAGGCGCTGGCCAAATTGACGCATTGCTGCGTGGATCCGACCTTCTGCATCGAATTGCCAATCCTCCGACGAACGATATGGCTTGGGCCGACGGCGAAGGCAGAAGCGAGATCGACCGCTTTTTGAATATGCTCGACACCAGCCTTCATGGCGGCAATGCCGCCCTTGCGCAATTGCAGGCTGCATTGCCATCAGGATTGCCGGAAGGGATTGCCGCGCCACCGGAGCCGGTCATCGCTACGCCCGTTGAGGCATTATTACAAGAGCCAGATCTCGAGGTACCGATTCCTTTTCCAGCGTCACGCGAGCACACGGACCGGGCGCTACGGGTCACGGCTGAAAATCTTAACCGCTTGCTCAGCTTGTCCGGCGAGTCGTTGGTGGAATCGCGCCGTCTGAAGCCGTTCGCCGAGTCCATGCTGCGCCTGAAGCGCATGCAGCGCAACACCATGCGATCCCTGGAGGGCGTTCATGAGGAACTGAGCGATTTACCGCTCAGTGACCGCGCGCAGACAAGCCTTGCCCAAGTACGCCATCTTCTGGGCGAATGTCAGCATATGTTGTCGAACCAGTTGGCGGAATTGGAAACGTTCGACCGGCAGTCCGTCAACCTGTCCCAGCGCCTGTACGACGAGGCACTTGCTTGCCGGATGCGGCCCTTTGCCGACGCGACCGGCAGCTACCCGCGCATGCTGCGGGACTTAAGCCGCTCGCTTGGCAAGCAGGTCCGGCTCGACATCGTAGGCAACCACACTGCGATCGATCGCGATATTCTCGAGCGCCTTGATACGCCGCTGGGGCATCTGCTGCGCAATGCGGTCGACCATGGGATCGAGTTCCCGCAGGAGCGGCTTGGCAGCGGCAAGCACGCCGAAGGGGTAGTCACGCTAGAGGCGCGGCACTCTGGCGGAATGCTTCAAATCAATGTTGCCGACGATGGTCGCGGCATCGACCTAGATGTTCTGCGCGCCGCCATCATCCAGCGCAATTTGGGAAGCCACGAAACCGTCGCGCAAATGAGCGAGTCGGAACTATTGGAATTTCTGATGCTCCCGAACTTCACCACGCGCGATACGGTGACTGAAATTTCCGGGCGTGGCGTCGGTTTGGACGTAGTCTCCAACATCGTCAAACAGGTGCGTGGCACGATACGGATATTCACCACTAAGGGGCGGGGAACTCGGTTTCAGTTGCAGCTTCCGCTTACGCAGTCAGTCGTGCGCAGCCTGTTGGTAGATATCGGCGGGGAGCCCTATGCGTTTCCTCTTGCCTATGTCGACCACACGCTCGAACTAGCCAGAGAGCAAATCGACAGTTTGCAGGGGCAGCAGCACTTCGCGTTTGAAGGGCGGCGAATCGGATTGGTCACGGCACACCAGATCTTGCAAAGCGGCGCGATGCCGCAGCCCGGTGTCACCGTTTCGGTGCTGATCGTGGGCGACCAGCAGAATAAGTACGGCCTGGTGGTCGACCGATTCCTTGGCGAACGCATGCTTGTGGCGCAGCCACTTGACCAGCGTCTGGGCAAGGTGAAAGATATCGCCTCTTGCGCCATTCTGGAAGATGGCTCGCCAGTACTTATAGTCGATGTCGACGACATGATCCGGTCAGTGGAGAAGCTGAGCAATGCCGGCCAGATCGAAAGTGTCCAAAGTCATTCCGCCACTGACGGCGCGGTTCGGCGCAAGCGGGTGCTGGTGGTGGACGATTCCTTGACGGTGCGGGAACTCGAGCGAAAACTGCTCGACTACTCAAGGCTACGATGTCACCATTGCAGTAGACGGCATGGACGGCTGGAATGCGGTTCGTAGCGAGCGATTCGATCTGGTGGTTACGGATATCGATATGCCGCGCATGGACGGCATCGAATTGGTCACATTGATCAGAAAGACCCCAAACCTGGCATCGACTGCGGTAATGATAGTGTCGTACAAAGACCGCGAGGAAGATAGACGCCGCGGGCTTGATGCCGGTGCCGACTATTACCTTGCAAAGGGTGCGTTTGATGGCGGAACCCTGCTTCAGGTAGTAGTCGATTTGATTGGAGAGGCTGACGCATGAAGGTAGGCATCGTCAACGATTCGCCGCTAGCAATCGAGACGTTGCGCCGTGCGCTTGCCCTGCGACCGGAACATGAAGTGATCTGGATCGCGCGTGATGGCGAACAGGCTGTCCAGCTATGCAAGGCGCAAAGACCGGACCTGGTGTTGATGGATGTGGTGATGCCGAAGTTGGACGGGGGCGAAGTCACGCGGCGTATCATGAAGCAAAGCCCGTGCGCAATCCTGATCGTGACGTCGGATGTCGGCGCCCAGGCACGGAAAGTCTACGAAGCCCTGGGGTGTGGCGCGGTGGATGCGGTCGACACGTCCGGCCTGATGCGGGACGACTTTGCGCAGGGCGCTGCGCCACTATTGTCGAAAATAGAAATGGTTAAGCGCCTGATCGCCGAGCGGCAGAGCCAGGGCAATGGTTCCGCGTCCGCGCCAGTGACGGCCAGCGAGGCGTTGGTCCGCCTTGTCGCGATTGGAGCCTCGGCAGGAGGGCCCGCCGCGCTCGCTACGGTCCTGCGCCAGCTTCCCGCCAGCTTCCCAGCGGCGGTGGTCGTCATCCAGCATATCGATGCAACGTTTCGCGCCCGGAATGGCCGAGTGGCTAGGCCAGCAGTGCGCGATGCCAGTCCGTATAGCCAACGAGGGCGATCGTCCGGCCGCCGGAACAGTTCTGGTCGCGGGGACAGATCAGCATCTGAGGCTAAAGGGCGCCAAACGCTTGGGCTACACTTCGGACCCGGCCGAGAGTTCCTACCGCCCGTCAATTGACGTGTTTTTCAATAGCGTCGTTAGTATGTGGCAGGGAGACGCCATCGGAGTGCTTCTGTCTGGCATGGGGCGCGACGGCGCAAGTGGGCTAAAAGCCATGCGTGACAAGGGCTACTATACGATCGCGCAAGACCGCTTATCCAGCGCGGTGTACGGCATGCCGAAGGCTGCCGCTGAACAGGCGGCGGCGGTGGCTATTGTGCCCGCCGAACTGATTGCATCAAAACTAATTATCGCGTTTGCATGAAACGCGTGGGATGAAGTAACGAGAATGGATTCAGACGCGTTGCACCGCCTTAATACGGGATTGTCCGCCGTTCGGGATGACTACAAGATGATGGTGCTACTTGTAGACGATCAACCCTTGGTCGGGCAGGCAGTACGTCTTGCATTGGCGACGCACCCGCACATCAACTTCCATTACTGCGCGCGTGCCGACGAAGCAGTCGCTGTGGCAGAGCTGACCAAGCCCACCGTTATCCTGCAGGACTTGGTCATGCCCGGTGTAGACGGGCTTGCGCTGGTACAACAGTATCGCACCAACCCAGCCACCGTCGACATCCCGATCATCGTATTGTCGAGCACCGAGGATCCCGCCATCAAAAGGGCGGCATTCGCCGCGGGCGTGAACGACTATTTGGTGAAAGTGCCGGATACGATTGAACTGGTGGCCCGAATCGAATACCACTCCCGCTTCTATATCAACTTGCAGCAGCGCGACGCCGCGTTCCAGGCGCTGCAAGAAAGCCAACAAAAGTTGCAGGAAATCAATCTAGAGCTACTTCGGCTGACGAATACCGACGGATTGACCGGTATCGCCAACCGCCGATATTTTGATGACTATCTGGAAGCCGAGTGGCGGCGCGCAAAACGCGAGCAAGCCGAAATTTCTATTTTGTTGATCGACGTCGACAACTTCAAAAGCTACAACGATACCTATGGCCATGTGGCAGGAGACGAGGTGCTACGGCGAGTCGCCGCCGCTATTCAGGGTGTTTGTAAGCGGCCGGCCGACCTTGCAGCACGTTTCGGTGGGGAAGAGTTCGCGCTGATACTGCCCAAGACCACCGCGGGTGGCGTCGGGATGATTGGAGCGATGTTACGCGATGCGGTAGAGGCCCTGGCGATTTCGCGCAATACCGCTACCCCGAGCGACCGGGTGACGGTCAGCGGAGGCGGGGCCACGCTGATTCCCGGCGAAGGCGAAGCCCCGGCTCGTCTGATTGAGCTTGCCGACAGCAGGCTATATCGTGCCAAGCATCTAGGCAAAAATCGTATGGTCGTAGCGGACTGAGGTTCGTCCGCTGACTAGGCCGTAGCAGACGCCCAGCTTAAGATAGGGCTAAAGCCTCGGGCAAGTACGGCATGATATTCCCCATTGCACGAGACACGTAGACATCTTTTTCGCCCACCGGTGCGACATAGTGAAGCGCGCTCTGCGCCGCCTCGATGCCCTCGAGACGGGCAATTATCCAGGCTGCGAGATACGGCGACGCAAGGCATCCTCCCGCAGTGGCGACGTTACCCTTTGCATAGAATGGCTGGTTCAGCACGTCGATGCCGGCCTCTTGAACCCAAGGCTTCGTCGTTAAGTCGGTACATGCGGGAACGCCATCTAACAATCCAAGCTTGGCCAGCACTAGCGTGCCGGAGCATTGCGCAGCTAATAATTGCTTAGACGGATCAAGTTGCAACTGCGCCATCAAAGCATCGTCGGCGACAACTTCACGCGTCTTCATGCCGCTGCCGACAAGAACCGCATCGGCAGTACTTGCCTCGCGCAGGGATACCTGAGATTCCAGCACTATTCCGTTCATCGACCGTACCTGTGCTGTAGGACTAGCGATGGAAACGCGCCAGTCCGGCCTCTTGATTCGGTTAAGGATGCCAAACGCGATGAGCGAGTCCAGTTCGTTGAATGCGTCGAAAGTCAGGATAGTGATGTGCATGGTGATCGTCTCTTTTTCTTTATGGTGGGGATCAAGCATCGTATGCGAGACAATCGGCAGAATCAATGGTTATTGAAACTTTCACTGTGCAGGGGCCGCGTTTCGTGCAGGGCAAAAAAAACCTCTCGCTGAATGCGTGTCTGCGCTGAAAATATCTAAGCAGGCCTTGACTTTCCATCAGATGTGAATATACTTTCGCCTATCAAGGGGAGTAGCTTTTCTTCCGCAGCATCGTCATTACGGCCATCTTGCAATACTTTGCAAGGTCCCGGTGCTCGGGCAACATCACCATGTTGCAAGCAAGACCTTGCCATAAGGGCAAGGTCTTATACTCCAGCGATAGCTGTGGCCTGTGTCCTAACGGATCAGGCCATTTTTGCTTTATTCAGCTACCCTTGACTACAACACGTGGTATTCAAGCGGCCCATTGCAGCAGGCCAGATCCGTTTCCCATCGCAACTAATATTTCGATACCTAAAGGGTGACGTATGCTTGAATTTTTACAAACACTAAGCTGGGCAGCGGTCTTTCAGATCATTCTGATCGACATTCTGCTTGGGGGCGATAACGCCGTGGTCATTGCGTTAGCCTGCCGAAACCTGCAGCCCAAGCAACGCATGCAGGGAATTTTGTGGGGCACGGCTGGCGCTATCGGTCTGCGTGTAGCCTTGATCGCCTTTGCATTGACGCTGCTCAGCGTGCCGTTTCTGAAAATCGGCGGCGCATTATTGCTGGTATGGGTCGGTATCAAACTGCTGATTCCGGAAGAAGATGCACATGGCAAGATCAGCGGCAGCGCATCCATTCTGTCCGCAGTCAAAACCATCATCGTGGCCGATTTTGTGATGAGCCTGGACAATGTCCTCGCGATTGCAGGCGCGGCCCAGGGAGCACACCCCGATCATCAAATTGGTCTGGTCATTTTCGGCCTAGTGATTAGCGTTCCCATCATCATCTGGGGCAGCACCTTGGTCCTAAAACTGATCGATCGCTTTCCCAGTGTGGTCACCTTCGGCGCAGCGCTGCTGGGCTGGATAGCAGGTGGAATGCTCGTCACTGATATCTTCATAGTCGAACGGTTCGGCGAGCCTTCCGGCACGTTCAAGTTGGCGGCCGAAATTGTCGGGGCCTTACTTATTGTGCTGGTTGGTCGCTGGTGCGCGCAGCGCAAGCATGCCGCCACGGTCGGCGCGTAACAAGCAGTTAACGCGACGCGGCATAGGCTCGAATAGGGTGACCCGCTGGAAATTCGCTAGTGGCAATACCGATAACGCCGGGTCAGTCTATTTGAAAGTTCGGTTCTAAGGTTATAAGGTAAACATTCATCGACCAACATAGGAGCAAATATGTCCGATCTTTCCAGCTTCCCCATTGCGAAAAAATGGCCAGCGCAGCATCCCGAGTGGATTCAGCTTTATTCCCTGCCTACGCCTAATGGCGTGAAAGCGTCCATCATGCTGGAAGAGACCGGCTTGCCCTACGAGCCGCACCTGGTCAACTTTCAGACCAATGATCAGACGACGCCTGAATTTCTGTCGCTCAATCCCAATAACAAAATCCCGGCCATCATCGATCCGAACGGGCCAGACGGAAAACCGCTGGCCTTGTTCGAATCGGGCGCTATCCTTATTTACCTTGCGGAGAAAACCGGCCAGTTCATGCCGCAGGATGCAGCCCGCCGCTACGAAACGATTCAGTGGGTGATGTTCCAGATGGGCGGCATTGGCCCCATGTTCGGGCAACTGGGTTTTTTCCACAAGTTTGCCGGCAAAGACTACGAGGATAAGCGTCCGCGCGACCGCTATGTGGCCGAATCAAAGCGCTTGCTAGCGGTGTTGGAGGATAGGCTGACCGGTCGCAGCTGGATTATGGGTGACGATTACACCATCGCCGACATCGCCATATTTCCATGGGTGCGTAACCTTATCGGTTTTTACGAAGCAGGCGATTTGGTGGGGATTAGTGACTTCCCCGAAGTGGCCCGAGCGCTTGAAGCGTTCGTCGCCCGGCCAGCGGTAGTAAAAGGCTTGGACAGCCCCAAACGAATCTAAACGTTTTTTTCCTGCGCCAGTATCGCGGCCAATAATCCCGGGAAACGACTTTCAATATCTGCGCGTCGCAGGGTGTTCATATGGATGGTGCCATTGTTTTTTGTGAACACCAATCCGGCTTCGCGCAGTACCTTGAAATGATGAGACACGGTGGATTTAGGGCGCCCACCATCCAGTTCACCACAGCTTGCAGCCTCAACGCGAGCAAGATGTCGAACGATGTCAAGGCGAATGGAATCGCTTAACGCGTAAAGCACACGTTCCAGAGAAAGCTCATCAGCGGCAGGATGTTTGAATGGGCGCATGGGCAGCATCATACACTTTGCCTTATACTAATTCTATTGTTCGTATATCTTCGAACTAACGAATTTGCTTCTTTACCCACAAAGGCCATCATGTCTGCACTGCTCCAACCCTTCAAGCTCAAAGACGTTACCCTACGCAATCGTATTGCGATCCCGCCCATGTGCCAATACATGGCGGTCGATGGATACGCCAACGATTGGCATTTGTCGCACTACGCCAGCATGGCGCGTGGGGGCGCAGGACTGGTTATCGTCGAAGCGACTGGTGTATCGCCCGAAGGACGCATCACCCCCGGCTGCACCGGCATCTGGAGCGATGATTTAGCTCAAGCGTTTGTACCTGTCGTGCAAGCCATCAAGGCGGCGGGCGCCGTGCCGGGCATTCAAATCGGCCATGCAGGAAGAAAGGCCAGCGCCAATGTCCCTTGGGAGGGAGACGACCATATCGCTGAAAACGATGCACGTGGCTGGCAGACGATTGCTCCATCAGCGATCGCATACGGCAAAGGCTTGCCCAAACAGCCTCAAGCAATGACCTTGGACGATATCGCACGCGTGCGCCAAGATTTTGTCGACGCGGCCAAACGCGCGCGGGACGTTGGCTTCGAATGGCTGGAACTGCATTTCGCCCATGGTTATCTGGCGCAAAGCTTTTTTTCTGCACATTCGAATCATCGCGACGACATCTACGGCGGAAGCGTTGAAAATCGTGCCCGTTTCCTTCTGGAAACCTTACGCGGAAGTACGCGAAGTCTGGCCAGAAAATCTTCCTTTAACCGTACGCTTTGGCGTTATCGAGTATGACGGACGTGATGAGCAAACCCTGCTCGAGTCGATAGGCTTGGTGCGCGATTTCAAAGCGGCCGGTATGGACATGATCAGTGTCAGCATCGGCTTTACGATTGCTGAAACGTCTATCCCTTGGGCACCGGGTTTCATGGGACCAATAGCCGAGCGCGTTCGTCGCGAAGCGGATGTACCAGTATCTTCCGCATGGGGATTCGGCACACCGGAAATCGCCGAGCGCGTCGTCAAAGACGAGCAACTCGACGTCGTCATGGTCGGAAGAAGCCATCTGGCAAACCCCCACTGGACCTATTTCGCAGCCAAGGAGCTCGACGTAGAGCGCGCGTCATGGACGCTACCAGCACCATATGCCCATTGGCTTGAGCGTTATTAAATGGAAAAAAACGAACTTCGGTAACCCGAATCGTGAGTGCACATGTCTCGTGAGTGACCTTGTAGTACCAGTTTGCAGATGTTGCCGACATCGGCCATGCCGACGCCATTATGGTGGCGTCGATTCGAGAGCAATAAGCTTGAAAGGTGCGCCGGACTTCCGAAGTTAATCGCCTTGAAATCATCTGCCGCGGTCGCATGCCAAGTGTTCTAGGCTGGCAGTTAAGTCTGCATTCACGAAACCAGTCCGGTATTACCCCCGCCGAGCCGCTTCGATAGCCGCGACGTCGATTTTCCCCATCTGCATCATGGCGTTGAACGCACGCTTGGCCGCCGTTTGATCAGGGTTGTTGATCGCATCCGTCAGGACGCGTGGGGTGATCTGCCACGATAATCCCCACTTGTCCTGGCACCAGCCGCAGACGTTTTCCGCGCCGCCGTTTCCGACGATTGCGTTCCACAAACGGTCGGTTTCGGCTTGGTCGTCGGTCGCCACCTGGAACGAAAAAGCCTGGTTATGCTTGAACCCCGAACCGCCATTCAACCCGAGGCAAGGGATGCCCATCACCGTGAACTCGACCGTCAAGACATCGCCCTGCTTACCCGCCGGGTAGTCGTCAGGCGCGCGAAGGATGGTGCCCACCGCGCTGTCCGGGAACGTCTCAGCGTAGAACGTCGCAGCGTCCAGCGCAGTGCCGTCATACCACAGACAAATCGTGTTTTTGCTGAGCATTTCGGTTCTCCAGAATTGGGACTGATACGAATAAGCCATCATGCATGCCGACCATCGGTGGCAAACACTAGCAGTCTATGAAACCGACTTAAACCAAAACCATGCCGCTACGCCTATGGCCAGCCACAGCAGCATGATGAGGACCGCGCCAGTCTTGCTGCTTGGCTTCGAGCCCTTCGCGTGCATCCACTCGTCGGCCTGTGCGCGACACTCCGTGAGGACCTCAGGCGGCAAAAGCTTGATGGTCAACCAGATTAGGCCGGGAAGCAGTAGAACGTCGTCGACATAGCCCAGCACCGGGATGAAGTCCGGAATCAGGTCGATGGGACTTAATGCATAGGCGACCACAAACACCCCCAGCGCCTTCGCATACCAGGGTGTGCGGGGACTCTCGCCCGCGAACCAAAGCGTCACGCCGTCACGTTTGATTCGCTTGGCCCAGGCCTTTAAGTTGTCGCTGATGCTCATGCGGTTGCAATGGTTTCCAATGTGGCTTCGATGAATTATAGGAGAGGAAATCCGAACTTTGCGTTGGCTTACCTGAGCCGCATTTCGCCGACTGTTATCACGAAAGGATTCGTTCGCGACGACTTCCCGCGTTTTACGTCTGCGACGCCATCACTTCCTCATACCATTGCGCATACGGAGTGTTCTTGGCCATGTGGCGGTTGAAGTCTTTCGCACCGTCTGTCCACCACGGCGCGCCACGCTCGCCAAGTCGAACTTTGGCGACATTGACTGCGGCACGAGCCTCGGCAAGGCGAGCAAGGTCTGAGACCCGCAGGGCAGCTTTTACCGCCCGGCGGGCGGCCGCTAGGTCGTGTACCAGCGAAGTTCGCTCGGCGTCTGAAAGATTTGGATTGCTCGCGCGCCATAGGCGTCCGCGAACGATAACGTACTCGACCGTCTGGCGTAGTCAGAGGCTTCACGATTATTAATGTTTGGTTGAAGAGCCGGCAGTTCGGTGGCAGGTATCCCAGTGTAAGCCAGGACACGTCCCATCGTGCAGCT
>CAVPNJ010000004.1:0-797423 GCA_963706785.1 uncultured beta proteobacterium | reverse complement strand
TTTTTTCAAGGTCTCATCCAAGAATTTTCTGACACGAATCAGATCATCGCCTTGCTTTTTGAAGTGAGCGTCAACGATTCCGTTTCGCTGCCCAGTCTGGTCAACTAGCAATTTAAGTTGCCGGCCCACTTGCTGCAATAGTTCATCCCGAGCTTGCCGCTCACCGGCAAGTTGCTGCTCCAGCTCCAGCAGTCTCAGTGTCAAAGACGCACTTTCTTTCTCCAGGGCAGCCTGCTGGCGCACTTGCTGCAAAAGCTCGCCCTGCCGCTGATCAGCCAACAAGGATTTCTGATCTCGCGCGCTCTGTAATACTACGGTCTCTGTTTCTAGCTGGATGCACCGCGCAGCCTGCATATCGCGAGACTGCGTCAACTCAGACACTTGATCCAATAGTTCATCCCGAGCTTGCCGCTCACCGGCAAGCTGCTGCTCCAGCTCCAGCAGTCTCAGTGTCAAAGACGCACTTTCTTTCTCCAGGGCAGCCTGCATATCGCGAGACTGCGTCAATTCAGACACTTGATCCGCTAACACGGAGAGTTCTTTCTTGCGTTGCATAGCCAGCGCCTCGACCTCAGCATGCCTTTGCGTAAGTATCGATAGCTCGTCACGCTCCTGAGTCAGTTGTTCAAGCCTGAGTTTCATTTCTTCAGCACGCTGTTCGGCATATCCTGACCTTAGCTTCGCCTGACTCAAGCGAAACTCCTTGGCCTCCATCTTCAGCCGCTCTGCTTGCCGCGCTTCGGAATCACTGAAGTTGATATCCGGGGCAACAATGCCAGCATGGCCTCTGCTTCCACCAGTTCGCCAGCCTCATACAGGCGGAATGCCAGCCACTTCAAGCGAAAACCACGTGGCTCCACAGCATAGGCGCGCCTTGCTGCGTCTGCAGGCTGCCACGGCATCCTCGTGCATCAGGCTGCGGCCCACGGCAGTCCAAGCATTGGCCTGCAATGTAGACGAGGCCGCAGCAGCCTGTAGCAAGTGCTCTACCGCCTCTGTTCCGCCGTCCTCGTAGACTGCAATAACCGTGCCATACTCCTTACCGCCGAGCGATTTGGGCGGACCTGTTGCCTGACTGGCGCCAAGCCCTATGCAAGCTTGGCGGGCACCGTCAGCATGGCAGACGGCGAGTCGTCGCCTGAATCAGGATGGTGCCCAACCGGGCGGCCAGCGAGTGCTGTTGTTCCAGGCGATGTACTTCACGCTGCGCTTTAACTAGGCCTGGCTGCGCACGTACTCCGCCTGAAGCTCGGGCAAACTCGTCCACCCAGTGCAGTTTCGTGGCTGAGCCGGCGCCTGTGTTGCACGACCCGCATAGTGCAAGCGCTCCAACTCTTCCTGAACCACCGTCAACTGATCGAACAACAGGCGATTTTCCTCTTCCAAGGCCTGCGCTTTGGCCTCTGCACCTTCCGTCGTGACGGACGCGTCGGCTTGCAAATTACTCATCTGTTCCATCCCGTCCTAGGCTTAATCCACATGATCCATTACGATGCTTTCCAGCAACTTAAAAATCCCAGCCAGCATGAATGCCAGCAGCAGTGTCACAAAAGTGTTATAGATGCGACGCGGCTCCATGGGGTATTGCGGCAATGTGGGAGACTGCAACACCGACACCTTTTCCAGCATGCGCGTAGCATCAATACGCCCTTTTTCCAGCGCCATCAAAGACGATTTGTACAGTTCTTGGGTAAAGGTCACATCCATTTCGAGCCGCTGGAATTTCTCGACTGACGCGTTCAGCGTGCCGCCGGCGGGGGTGGCCAGCTTGGTCTTTTCTTGCTGTAGCTGCTTGTCCACCGCCGCCAACGCCTGCTTCAACATGATGATGTTGGAATGATTCTTATCCAGCGTTCTCGGCAAGGTCGCGAGTTGGGTTTGCAACTTCGACCGTTGCGACTCCAGTTCTGCAATGATGGCGCTGATGCTTTCAGCGGTGGCCGCGGCGAAAGCATGCCCTGCTGGTTCTGATACCTCAGCAGCACTTGGCTGGCTTGCAAGAAACGCTGCTGGGCCTGGTCGACCTGACCCGTCAGAAAGCTTACCTGCACCTCTGCCAGTTGGTGGCCCAGCACATTCATATAGCGCTCGCCTTCCTGCACCAGCATGCGGGCAATCGCCTGCGCCATGTCGGCGTCATAAGCTTGTACTGTTACGCGCAGCACACCGGCAAAATCGTCGTACACGGCATCGACGCGCCGTAAATAATGCCGGTGGAACCATTCCATGGACGCATCATGAAACCACATGCGCGATACGATGTCGTGGCTGGAATCGCTGTAATGCGTTCGCAAATCCAGCGCTTCATCCAGTTTCTGCAGCATGTCTACCGACAGCAAATATTCCCGCAATAGCAGTTGACTCGGACGGTCAACACCCCCGGCGACGCCTGATACCAACATAGCAATATCAAAGCTTGGCATGCCTATGGAATCCGTCTTGCGGATAATAACGTTGGATTCCGACACATACCGGTCGGAAGCCAGGAACAGCCAGTAGGCAACCGATAAAATTGCCGTCAAGAACACCAGTTTGATCAGCCAAGAGAACACGCGGTGGGTGATCCGTCCTTGTTCACCGCCTGCAGGAGCTTGCTTATTGCCAGCAAACACTGAGCTTGCGGCTGCGCTTTGTACTTCAGTCATTTGGTATAAGAGTCCTTGTATGCTTTCAAGGCATCGTCGATCTTGTCGAACCAATGCGCTTGGCCGCCAGTAATCCAGATGCCCGCCTCGCAAAATTGCTTGAGGGTGCTTTCGCTGTGCGCCACCATGATCAAGCCCGCCCGATTCGTCATGGACTTGAACGCCGCCAGCCGCTTTGTTGCGGAAGGCGGCATCGCCGGCCGCCGTGACTTCGTCCGAGATGTAAATATCGAAATCGAAGGCAAACGACAAGGCAAACTGCAGGCGCGAACGCATGCCGGAAGAATAGGTTTTTATCGGCTCGTCAAAAGCCGCCCCTAGTTCCGAGAAATCCCGCACGAACGCTAGGCGATCGGCCAAATCTGCCTGATGGCCATGTACCCGGCAGACAAACTTGGCGTTTTGCCGGCCCGTCAGTGTGCTTTCCAGACCACCATTACCCATGGGCCAGGAAACCCGGCAGTGCCGTTCTACGCGCCCCTTACTAGGGTGATCCATACCGCCGATGATGCGCAGCAGCGTGGATTTGCCGGCACCATTGGCGCCAACCAGACCCACGTTCAAGCCTCGCGGTATCGTGAAGCTAATCCCGCGCAACACCCATTTACCCATGCCGTGTTCGGTCTTATAGCGCTTGTGCACGTCGTTGACGATGATCATTGCATCACCAACTGAATTGAAAACCGCCGGTACAACAACAAGCCCAGAAACAGCAGGCACAGCACACATGCGTACAGATAGCCACCGTCAACGCCAGGGACCATGTGGTAATAAGGCGAAAACCCGTGGCGCACCAGCTCCAGACCATGGGCCACCGGGTTGTACAGCAGCCAATCGCGATAAGGCGGAGGCACGGCAGCAAGCGGGAAGATCACACCGGAAATCAAATACATAGGCATCATCAAGATTTTGAAGATATGCTCCGTTTCTGGTACCAAGGCCATCAACACCGATGTCACCAGCCCATAACCCAGCCCCAGCAACCACAACCCCAACAGAGCCCACGCCACCTGCAAGGAGTCGCCTGGCACCACATCATGTCCAAAGAGCGCAGCGCCACTTAGAATGATGGCGGCGGCAATACTCATTAAAAAGGCTTCCAGGCCCGCCCGCACGATGGCTGTGTCAAAGGGCTGGACCTGCCGGTAGGCAAACAGCGGCTTGTTGCTGTCTACCGCATGCATGGTTTGCGTGCCGGTACGCCGGAACAGAAAAAAGGCCAGCATGCCGGCGATTATCCAAATCACGCACATCAATGCCACCGATGGTACGCAAGCGAACCACAGTCCATATAAACGTAACAAAGCTGATGTGCAGCACCGGCTCCATCAGCAGCCACAGCCAGGCCGCCCGCATATCGAACAAGCGGTCCAGCGCTTCGCGCAGGAAAATTGCCCGCCACACAGACAGAGTGATGGCCAGCGGGCTGCGTTGTTCAGCCATGGCTGTTCCCCCACCCTGCGCGGATTGCCGTCTGCCCCATTACTGCACCGCGTTGTTCAACGTGACGCTGGGCACCGCTACCGACACTACTAGCCTTAGGAATTTCTGGAATTCGGCCGCCGGCGCATTGGACACGTAGATAACGTCGCCATTCTGTATCGGAAAGTTCTGTGTCACGAAAAATGATTTCGGGTCACGAAGATCGACCAGGTAGACGACCGGAACCGGACCTTGTACGGCCGACCCCATCAGCCTGATGACCGTCCACCAGTTCAGGTTTCTCGAAGCGAAAGACGAATACTCCACGTGCATCGGCACGGTTGTCGACCAGGCCTCCGGAGCGCGCCAGGGCCTGCACCAGTGAAATACCTGGGCCTCGAACTGGATCTCTTCATTTTTGCCGGTGGCCCCCAGTACCGAGAAGCTCTGCGACTGGAACAGCGCCGTCACCACGTCGCCCGGCTTGAGCCCGATATTTTGCTTAGGGTCGCGGATAATGGAGTCCAGTGCCATAGTCGCCGTGATGTCATCGCGCGAAAGCTGTATGGCCACGCGATTCACCGACTGCTTGACTCCGCCGCCGGCAGCGAGCGCGTCGAGCAGACGTTCGCCCTTGGGCGTCAACGGCATCTGGGTGCTTTGGCTCACTTCGCCAACCACGGTTACGTTGGACGTATTGTTCTGGGCAATCCGCACCAGCACCTGTGGGTTATTGGCCTTGCCTTGCAAGCGTTTGACGATGGCGCTTTCTATGTCGATGGTTCTACGCCCCCGCACGGCAATCCGGCCGGCAAAGGGCATGCTGATCATGCCGTCGGGCCCCACCATCTGTTCAGGGAAGGTAATGGCATTCGTCGTCGCCGGCCCGATTTGTGGGTCTAGCGTAATAGCGCCAAACAGCATGGCCGGCGGCGCTTCCCACACCGATACTTCCAGCACATCGCCGGGTCGGACTACGTAGTTGTTGGGCACACCGCCGGGAAACACGTCGGAAAAGGACGCCAGTTTCTTGCTGGCCGCCAGCTTTTTGGCCAGCGCATCGTCTACGTTGACGAGCTCCACCCCTTCGATACCACCAGCCGCTTCTTGTACATCCAGTACCTGTTCGCGACTTGCGCCGCTGGTCGGTATCCAACCGGGCATGGTGGCACAACCGGCCAGCACAGCCGTCAGCACGATCATCATCAGCGCCCGGCGCAGGCGCCCTGCTGCCGACACAGCGCTGTTTTCAGCTTGCGTGATTTGAAGAAACTCCGTTGGATGCATCATCAATTACCTAATTTCTTCATGACTTCCTGTACACGTTGCAATTGTTGTTCGCTATGCATGGCTGACAGGAAAAACCTTAATCGGGCGGATCGTTCTTCGACCGCTGGATAGATGATGGGTTGAACATTGATGCCAGCGTCGAAAAGCTGGCTTGCTAGCCTGGCGGCCTTAAGTGAACTACCAACAATGGCCGGAATCACCGCAAATCCCTGCGCAAAGCCGGTGTCAATGCCCGAAGACTGCATCAATTCCAGAAAGCGTTGGCCACGCTCGCGCAAACGCGCAACGCGCTCAGGCTCTTGCAGCATGATGCGCAAGGCTGCCAATGAGGCAGCCGCCAGTGGCGGCGCCAACCCGACACTGTAAACAAAACCTGGCGCGGCATACTTCAGATGCTCAATCAATGCTGCTTGTCCGGCGATATAGCCACCACATCCAGCCAGCGTCTTGCTGAATGTACCCATCCATATATCGACCGCATTCCCCTGAATGCCATAGTGCTCATGGATACCGCGCCCCGTGGCACCGACCACGCCCAAGGTGTGAGCTTCGTCGACCATCAGAAATGCCTTGTGCCGACACTTGATGTCGACCAGCGCCGGTAGATCACACAGATCGCCATCCATGCTGTACAGGCCTTCGGCGACGATCAGTACGCGCTCGAACTGACCTCGAATGTCAGTCAAAATCTGGTCCAGGGCTGTTGTGTCGTTATGTGGGAACGAGCGTCGGGTAGCGCCCGAAAGCTGAATACCCTGCAACACGCTGTTATGGATCAGGCTGTCATGAATGACCAGGTCTTTGGCGCCGAACAGGCATCCTATGGTGCTGACATTCGTGGCGTGGCCGCTGACAAAAACGACGCAATCTTCCACGCCGTACAGGCCCGCAACCGCTACTTCAAGCTCGCGCTGAATCGGTCGTTCGCCGGCGACCAGCCGGCTGGCCGAGGCAGACGTACCATAGTGATCAACCGCCTCTTTGGCCGCCTGGTTGACCTGGGGGTGCCCAGCCAGCCCCAGATAGTTGTAGCTCGAGAAGTTGATGAACTCTTTGCCTTCGATGCGGGTGGTCGCGCCTGCCACACCGTCATGCTCCCTGAAGAAGGGATTCGTCACGCCCAGGCGGCTTGCGGCAGCCTGGGTCATCTTCATCCTTTCGTATTCAGGATGGCGATCAAAACGGGTGAACGCCTCTGGAATGGACGTGCGTGGCGCCTTGCGTTGTGCAACCGTCACCACAGACGCGCCGGAGCTGATCTTTTTGCCAAGAATCCGGTCTATCAATTGGGTTTTCGTTTTCTGAGCTAGATTCGTCGTACTCATACCACTAACGATGCCTCTGTATTCACGGCGTCCATTTCTTCCGGCGTCAATCCGCCGCCGTGCTGCCGCAGCACCTCGTTCATCAGGACTTCGGGCGCCACATCTGCCATGTTCCCGTCACCCTGCAGCCGTTCCACAATGCGTGCAGCGATGCCGTCCGCAGTGGGCGCATCATTAAGCATCATGACGGGCAACTGTTACGTCGAAACGCTGCTCAAGCCCTAGGGCAAGCTCAACCGCCATCAATGAATCCATGCCCAACTCATGCAAAGACCGGCTCGGCTCGATACGCTCCGGGCTAATGCACAAGTTCTGCGCAACCTCTTGAATAACCAGATCGCGCACCAGATGCATGATCTCTTCTGAACTCTTGCCATCAATCAGGGCTCGAATGTTCGATGAATCCGCATCACCTGCCGCTTTCCTTCCTGCTGCGGTTCAGGATATCGAAACGTGTGCTGGCCGCCGAAGGCAGCAGGCGCGCAAGCGTAGCCCAATCGAAGTTTGCAAGCGTGAAGAGACCCGTTTCGTCGCACAGCGCAAGATCGAGTTGAGCTAGCGCCTGTTTGGCGGAAATCGGCGCCTTGCCCAGACGCTGCTCAAGGCTATCCTTGACGGCCTCGTTGCGTACCAGATAGCCCGCATCGGCAATGGGCCCCCAGGCAATACAGACCGCAGCTAATCCTAAACGACGGCGCAAGGCTGCCAGGCTTTCAAGCCCCGCATTGGCCGCTACATAATTAGCTTGACCAGGATTGCCGATGGCCGTGGTGATAGAGGAATACAACACAAAGTATTCAAGCGAAGCATCAAGCGTCGCTTGGTGCAAATGCCACGCCCCCAGCAACTTTGCCTTGACGACGGTTTGCATGGCCGATGCGTCAAGATTGGCAATCAGCCGATCATCAAACGCCGCCGCGGCATGCAGCACGCCTTTTAGGGGTGGCATCGTGGTCTTTACGCGCCCGATGAGTGCGCTCACTGCCTTGGCGTCGGTGACATCGCAGGCCATGGCCTGAACGTTCACCCCTTGCGCAGTGAGTCCTTCAATGGCTTCCCGTGCGCCGGGTGTATCGGGGCCTCGGCGCCCGATCAGCACCAGATTTCCAACACCGCGCGCCGCCAGCCAGCGGGCGGATTCCAGCCCAAATCCAGACAGACCGCCCGTAACGACCCAGGTCGTATCCTGGTCGAACTGAATCGGCGTTTGGGGCTGAACTAGACGCTCTATGCTCTGGCGTAGCCTGGTCAAACGGAACAACTATCTTGCCAATATGGCGCGCTTGCTGCATGCTGCGGAAGGCGTCCAGCACATGGTCGGCGGAGAAGGTTCGATAAGGGAGCGGCGCAAGGACTCCCTTGCGGAATAACGCCATCACGTCGCCGAAAAGCCGTGCCGCCAACTTGGGGCGGCCGGTCAGCACTGGTCGGCGTCGATGCCAAAATAGCTGATGTTGCTTTTGAAGGGACGTAAACCAATGGGGGTATTTTCAAAAAAGTCGCGCTTGCCCAATTCCAGGAAGCGGCCAAACGGCTTAAGCACATCAATGCTGCGGCGCATGGCTTCGCCGGCAAGCGAATTCAGCACAACATCCACGCCCTCGCCTGCAGTGGCAGCGAGGATATCGTCGGCAAACGCCAGGCTACGCGAATCATAGACATGATCGGCGCCCAGCAAGCTGACAAAGTCGCGTTTTTCGTCGGTGCCGGCCGTCGCATAGACCTCCGCGCCCAGATGACGCGCTAGTTGAATGGCTGCCAAACCTACACCGCCCGCTGCGCCATGGATCAGCACACGTTCGCCGGGCTGCAGGTCGGCCAACTTCGTCAAGGCGTAATAGACAGTGAAAAAGACCGTCGGCACTGTTGCAGCCGATTCGAATGTCCAGCCTTCCGGCATAAGGGCCACGGCATCAGCGCGCGTGACAACGTGACTGGCGAAACACGACCCGCCAAAACCCATGACGCGATCGCCGGGATGCAGGTCTTGCACTTGCGCCCCGACGCGGCTGACGACCCCGGAAAACTCAAGGCCAAGGCTGGCGCCGGCAAAACCGTTCTCTACGGCTTCGTCGGGCAACAGACCCATGACATACATGACATCGCGGAAATTGAGCCCGGTCGCCTGCGTGCGCACCTCGATTTCGTCTTCCTGCAGGATACGCTCGGTATCAGGTAACCACACGATATTGCGCAGTTGCCCCGGCGTGTGAAAGTCCAGCCGAAAGCGCTCGCCGGCTTGCTCTGCTGCGGATACGGAGCCCGACGTCTGCTCGGCCATCATCAGGCCATGACGGCCCTCGCGCGCCAGCACGATTTCATTTGCACCGTCTGGCCGAAGCAGCTCATTTTCCAATCGAATCGCGTTATGTGCGTCGTCGGCGTCGCAGGCCAGATCAATGAGTGTCGGGCACCAGCGACGGATATTCGTTCATGACCACACGCCCAAACCCCCATACGGCGGCTTGGGCTGGGTTGGGCTGGTGGCTAATCGACGAGCCGGCGTGCAGCGCACCGCCGCGCGTCATCAACCAGAGGCGCGTTGCGGATTCCAGTCGTCCGGAAAGGGTCTGAACGTCCTCCAGCAGCCTGGTCAAGGCGTGCGTAACCATCTCGACGGTGTCTTGCCAGCCCAGCATGCAGACCACGTGATCGTACGTATGCTGTGCACTCAACTGCCTGCTTACCGTAACATGCTGCCCCTGGGCGGCCAAACGCGCGCGCAGACGTTCTGCCAGCGACTGCGACGCGTCGTCCACCAGCAACAACCATGTAGCGGCCGGAGTGGCCGGCAAGGCAAGCGTATTGTCGACCGGGCGTTTGGCGAGCACTAAATAAGCACCCGCGACGATGTCTTCAGCGGCCGGCTCCGCCACTACCTGGCAGTCTATATAGCCTTCTTCGATCAGGGCTTGATGCCAGGCCTGAGCCGGCAACAACGACGACTGCGGTAGCTGTGTATTTTCTTCATTTTCGTGCCACCAGGCAGGCGATATGCCGGCCAGCAGATCGGCGCTCCAATCGGCATTCCGTTCGGCCACCACAAGCACGCCACCCTGGGCGAGCCGACCTCTGCTTTGCGCAAGCAGGGCATGGGGGCTGTACGCGCTGTGCAAGGTGTGCCGAAGGATCACGACATCAAAGGCGCCCGATACCGCTAGGCCCGCTAATAGCTCCCCGCTGGAGGCGTCGAACGTGGTGACCACAATATTCGCGTGGTGCTGGTATTCTGTTTGCTGGCGTGCCTGCATTGCATCGTCTGGCAATGCCAGGACATAGTCAAAGGCGTCCTCGGGCATCGTATCAACGAGCGCTTTCGGCAAGTCGCTGGCGCCCGCCGCAATTTCCAGCACCCGCAAACGGCGCGATGCTGGCCGCACACTGGCCAAGTGCCGCAAAATACCCTCGGTCGCCAAGTGCAGGCCATGGTATGCCGGGTCAGCGTGATAAAGCACTTCGGCAATCGGGGAGTGCTGCAATTCACCCGACAGCCCGACGCCGTCGATTTCCCCGGCAAGTAAGGCGGGCAACTGCCGTCCGACACGGCCCAGCAGTGCCAGTTGCGGCAAATTGGCAGGAGAGTCGCGCAACACGGTCTGCCAGAGCATGTCTGACGAAGGAAGCTCGGCATCCGAAACCAACGCCCAATGACCGTTCTCTTGGCGAAGCAGCCCTTCGCTGCCCAGCAATGCCGTTAGCCAGCGTGCATAAGGTGCGGCAAGCAGCCCTTGCCAATCTTCGGGCCGTTGGTCGGCCAGCTTTTGAATTGCCTCATAGGCGAACGCCAGCGTCAGCGCCTCGATGAGCGGCAATGTTTCTTTAAACCAAGCCTGGCGCTCGGCGTCGATCGGCTCAAGCCGGGTTCGTACCTGCTTGGCCAGGCTAGAAATGGCTGGCAATTCGGTCACCATGCCATCCACCGGATGCGGCCTGAGCCAAGGCGTGATTTGCCAGGTGGAAATTTTGCTTTGAGCCTGGCGATTAAGAGGCGCCGCACGGAAGCGACAGCCGGTAACACTGGCAATCAGACAATTTTTATCGTCCAGCAACTCAAAATCCGCCAGGACGGAGCGCGCGCTACGCCGACGCAGTCGTGCGCGAAAACGGACGACCTCACCCCGCCGGATGAGGTCAAGCTTGCCTATCTTGACCGGCAAAAGGGCAATCCCCCGCCCGGCGTCAATGTCTTCGGCGAAGAAATCAACCAGCGACTGAAAGCAGACATCAAACAAGGCCGGATGCAGTGCGTATTTCTCCGCCATTAAAGACGCCGTTTCGGCCGACTTAAGATCCGCTTCAAGAACATCGGCGCTCATACGCGCTTGGCATAGCCCCTGAAAGGTCGCGCCATAATCCAGACCCAGCGAACTTGCCAGGCGGTAGTGCCTGTCGCCATCGACCACCTGAAGTCGCCCTTTGGGCGATGGGATGCAACTGGCCGGCACGCGGTTTGCCGATTCGAGTACACGGCCCGCGGCATGCAGCGTCCATTCGTCATTGCTGAGCCGCTGCCGGCTCTTGATTTGGAAGCCGCCATCGCGCGGGTTCAGTATGAAACGCAGGCTGCGCCCATGTTCGTCATCAAAAACCATCGGAGCAAGAATATCGAGCTCTTCGATGATTACATGCTCACCACCATGCCATTCGCCTGCGGCAGCCAATGCCATCTCGGCATAAGCCGAGCCGGGATACACGACAGCGCCCCCCACCTTGTGATCGGCCAGCCACACGACGATGGAAGGATCAAGCTGGTTCTCCCAGGAAGCATCGGCACTGGAAAGCCGCCAACCCAATAAGGGATGCACCCGGCGACGCTCAATGGACAGAGAGCTTTCGCTGGTCCGTGGGTGCCAGTATCGCTCCTTCTGCCAGGGGTAGTTCGGCAAGCGCACACGGTGCGCCTTATGGGGGAAATAGGCGCATAGCGTCGAACGGTCAAGATGCAGATGCGCGCGTAACGCCGTTTCTTCGATACAGCACAGGCCGTCGTCGTGTCGGCGTAGCGTCGGCAGGACACGCCCTTTGATACGCGCGCCCGCCAAACATTCATTGACATAGCGCTGCAAAATGGCGTGCGGACCGATTTCGATGAACACCCGGCAACCCTGCTCGGCCAGTTTGGCGATGGCAGCGGAAAAGCGCACCGGCTGGCGCACGTTCTGCCACCAGTAGTCGGCATCAAGCGCCGAGCCGTCCAGCACGTCGCCGGTAACGGTGGAAACAAAAGTCGCGTTCGCGGATTGCGCGGGAACCAGCCCGTCGAGACGTTCGGCCAGATCCCCGTCGATGGAGTCCATTTGCCGGCTGTGAAAGGCGTAGTCCAAATCCAGCAGGCGGAAAAACACATTTCTGGGCTCAAGCAGGGCCTGGATACGCAACAAGCCGTCCAGGCTGCCAGAGATTGTCACATTGCCCGGGCTATTGACACCGGCAAGCTCCACATCGACCCCATCGCCCAGTTCGGAAATCACATCCTTGATGGCACAGGCAGACAGGCCGACGGCGGCCATGCGCCCGGTTCCGCGCGTCAGATTTTGAGACTGGCTGCGGGCACTGATAACACGAATGGCCTGCTCAAGATCAAGCGCACCCGAGGCCCAGGCTGCAGCGATCTCGCCCACACTGTGGCCAGTAACCGCTGCGGGCTGAATACCCGCCTCGCGCAGCATAGCAGTAATGACAACCTGAATGGCGAACAACAAAGGTTGGGCCACACTCGTGTCGTCAAGCCTTGCGTCGCTATCTGTTGCCTGCAATTCGTCGATCAGCGAGAAATTCACCACCGGCTGCATGCGTGCGTCCAGGTCGGCCAGGATGTCGGCGAAACGGGCGGATTCGGATAACAGTGTACGGCCCATGCCCACCCACTGGGCGCCATTGCCCGAGTAGACGAACGCGACGTCACCACCTTGCGGTAGGCCGTCTTCCACAAAAATTTGCGCCGGCATGCCGCCGTCGGCATACTCCCGCAGCAGATCGGCTGTGATCGCAGCATTGTCCGGGCGCAGAACCAGCCGTTTCTCCATACGCTCGCGCTGATGCGCGGCAGCATGGGCGATGTCGTAATAGTTCGAGGCCGAGATACCCAGGTCGGCATAGCGACCCGCCATTGCCCGCAATGCGGCATCGCTGCGTGCTGAAAGGAACAGCGGCGGGGTATCCTTTGCGTCCGATGCAGACGAAAGGACGGTCGGGGCGACGAACTCTTGCAGCAAAACATGCGCATTCGCGCCGCCAAAGCCAAAAGAATTAACGCCGGCCACCAGCGGCCTGCCCACCGCTTTGCTCAAGGCCTGGTATTTCGTTACCAACTGAAGATTCAGGCCGGCAAAATCGATGTGTGGATTGGGCGTCGCAAGATGCAGCGCCGGCGGTAGCGCCCTGTTCTTTATGGCCAGTACCGCTTTAACCAAACCGGCCATACCGGAAGCCGGTTCCAGATGACCCATATTGGCCTTGACCGAGCCGATAGGCAGGGAGGTACTGCGCCCGCGCCCATAGACTTGACCAATGGCCGAGGCTTCAATGGGGTCGCCCACCACGGTACCGGTGCCGTGTGCTTCGATGAAATCAACGTCATGCGCGGAAAGGCCGCTACGCGCCAATACGCTGCGCATCAATTCGGCCTGGCCCTCGCTGCTGGGTATCGTGATACCCGTCTTGCGCGCGCCATCGGCATTGACACCGCTGGCCCGAATGACCGCCTGAATATCGTCACCATCAGCCAAGGCCTTTTCCAGCGACTTAAGCAGAAGAACCGCCCCACCTTCTGAACGCACATAACCATTACCTGACGCATCAAAAGACTTACACCGCCCATCGGCGGAAAGCATCGAGGCCTTGGTGAACCCCACGAATGGGTAGGGATGCAACAGCAGGTTGACTCCGCCAACCAAAGCGCTAGACGCTTCGCCATTACGCAGACTGTTGCAGGCGTGATGCAGCGCCACCAGCGATGATGAACACGCCGTATCGACCGCCAGTGATGGCCCCCGCAAATCGAAAATATAAGAAAGACGATTGGCCGCGATGCTGAGTGTATTGCCCGTCATCAAGTGCGAGCTCATGCTGGCCAAGTCGTCGATGCCACGCGTGCCGTAGTCGAGACTGGAAATGCCCACATAAACGGCACAATCCGACCCCGCCATGGATGAAGGCGGCACGCCGGCGTTTTCCATGGCCTCCCAGGCTAACTCAAGCAATAAGCGCTGCTGTGGGTCTAGCCAAACGGCCTCTCGGGGAGAAATACCGAAGAAATCGGCGTCGAACTCATCGATCCGGGACAAGACCCCCGCAGCGAAGGTGATGCTATGACCGGGTTCAGATCGTTTACCGTGTTGCAATTCGTTCGTGGCCCAGCGGTCTGAGGGAATGCGGCTGACGAGATCTTTTCCGCCAGCCAGAGCCCCCCACAACGCGTCCTCGGTACCCAGATCACTGGGGAAGCGAAAGCCCATGCCAACAATTGCTATTGATGCATCAGTAGAGCTCTGCGGTAACATGTCCTGCGTAACGACAGGCGATGCCTTTCCTTGCGAGGCTTCGCTAGACTTAAACAATTCTGGCTTCCTGGGAATGATGAGCGAGTGGATATGACGCTTTAGCCGTATCTTTTCGAAATGATTCAGATGTAACAAAACATCAATTAGATACAGATTTTAGTACAAATGTATCGACCCAAGACAAAGTTCACTGAAAAAATCGAAATAACTTCTGCAAATCGTTGTTAAAGTGGCAAAATACTCTACTATTTACGCTGAAAATAGCGCAGCCTCGCATCTTCTGCGATGTAACAAAAATGGGCGCGCTCCAAGATTTCTCGCAGCGTCGTACGCGCGGCAGCAGCGTAATCGCGCACGATACTGACTTAAATCTCTGACTCAATCTTCAGACGAGGCTGCTCAGCCTCATTTAACGAATCAAACGTCAAGTTGGGTCCTTGACACCTTGGCGACGCACTCTAAGCTGAAACCAGGTCTCTAGCTGGACCAGGGGCGGCGCGCCGCCCCTGGTCCAGCATTTGTTTCAAGTAGGCTTGTGCGCCGGGCTATACCGGAATTGACGGTTAAGCGACGGTTGTGAACGAACCCGAACTAACCAAAGTGAACGAATAGGTACTACTGGAAGGGTTAAAGGCTTCCGGAAATACGAACTCCATTTCTGTTTTGGAATACCGTATAGGTAAATCGGGCCTTTTTTCGCGGTTTTCGAAAGGCGTTTTCCGATTCATGCGCCGTCTAATTGACGCAGAGTTGGTACATAGGCGAATTTCTTATGTGCCAAAACCCCGTAGCGAAAAACATAGGCTCTTCATCATTAAAGGGGGACAAGCGGTATTCATTAAACTTGTTTTTGCGAAGAACAGGCTTAATGGAGCGAATACCGATGTCCCCAGTAGATTCTATCTTAGGACTTAAAGGATTAGTGATTCTGCGCGTGGAGCGACGCCGAGACATCCATGTCTGGGCCAAGCCGCAGGATCGGCCCGCGTGCGTGCACTGCTCGCATGGGGTGGTGCGCATCAAGGCGACCCATCAACGTACGCTCAAGCATACCCGCCAGGGCAATCAACTCATGGTGCTGCATTTGAGCGTGCCCAAGTATCACTGCCCAGAATGCAACCGGTATTTCCGACATCGATTTGCCGGCATTCGCCCGCGCCTGCGCGCCACTGAGGCGTACCGGCTTGAGGTCTTTGAAGCCCATGATGGGGGCGTGAGCCAGCGCAAACTGACCATGACGCATCGGGTCGGCAGCGCCACGGTGGAGCGCTGGTATCAGTCGCACGTCAAGCAACGGGTTTCGGAATTGTCCGGCCGGAGCGTGCCCGCCAGGTGCTTGGCATTGACGAGCACTTCTTTACGCGCAAGCAGGGCTATGCCACGACCCTGGTGGATTTGAAGTACCACAAGGTATTCGATGTGGTGCCGGGACGCTCGGAGCCAAGCCTGCGCCGGTATCTAAGCCGTTTACAAGGGCGCGAGACCAGGTCAAGGTGGTGGTGATGGATCTGTCCTAAACCTATCGCCAGATTGTGCGCAAGTACTTTCCCAACGCCCAGATCGTCGCCGATCGCTTCCATGTGGTTCGTCTGGTGAACCATCACTTTCTGAAGCTATGGCAGCAGCAGGATCCGGTCGGCAGAAAGCATCGAGGACTGCTCAGTCTGATGCGTCGGCACCAGTGGAAGCTGACGGGCAGAACAAAAGCAGCGTCTGAGTCAGTACCTGGAGGAATTCCCCGTGCTCAAGGCTCTGTACTTCGGCCAAGCAGCGCCTGATGCATTTTTTGCTACTCAAGACCGTAAAGGCCAAGACGAGCGAAGAAGTTATTGCCACGGTTTCTGGCGTTAATCGAACAGTTTGCTAACAGCCCCGCCAAAACATTGGCCGCGACGCTAAGATCGTGGCTGGAGCCCATCGTCGGGATGTGGCGATTCTCGAAATCCAACGGGATTACCGAAGGCTTCCACACGAAGATGGAGATGATCTCGCGTCGGGCGTATGGCTTTAGGAATTTTGACAATTACCGCATGAGGGTCTTGGCCCTGTGCGGTTGGAACGGTGTGATTAATCGTGTTTGATGAGTGCCCATCCCCCGTTAATGGGGAAGAGCCTTGATTCGGTGATGGTGCCCGGGGCCGGAATCGAACCGGCACGCCTCGCGGCGGGGGATTTTGAGTCCCCTGCGTCTACCAATTTCACCACCCGGGCAGTTCAAGCAGATCGCCCTGTAAGACACAGAGCGTGGCAGAAAGGCGTAATTATACGCACACTTGAAAAATTTCGCATTGCCCCCACAGTATTTGAACGTCCAGCCTTGTGTCGGCCCCTCGGGCATGGCAGTTTTCCTTGTGAATCCGCTGTTGTTCGGGATAGGAAAAAGCCGATAGTGCTGGTCAAATAAGCTGTGATCGCCCGTGCCGGGCTTGGTCTAGCTATTTGTTTTTATTGAATAATCCATTTTTTTGCGTGGTCTAACAATGAGTCAAACTGATACGCCCGTCTCCTCGTCAGAAACCTTGGGCTTTCAGGCCGAAGTGAAGCAGTTGCTGCATCTGATGATTCATTCGATGTACAGCAATAAAGATATTTTCCTGCGCGAGCTGGTGTCGAACGCGTCCGACGCCTGCGATAAATTACGTTTTGAAGCAATCGACCACGCCCGAACTGCTCGAAGGCGATGGCGAACTGCGTATCCGGGTCGAATACGACAAGGACCAGCGCACCATCACCATTTCCGATAACGGTATCGGCATGTCCCGCGAGGAAGCGGTTGTCGCATCTGGGCACGATCGCTCGTTCGGGCACGCAAGGAATTCTTCTCGCACGCTTACGGGCGACAAGCAAAAAGACGCTCAGCTTATCGGTCAGTTTGGCGTGGGCTTTTATTCCGCCTTCATCGTGGCCAAGAAGGTGCACGGTATTAAGCCGTCGTGCCGGCGTCGACGCGACTGAAGCGGTGATGTGGGAATCCGAAGGCGAGGGCGACTTCAGGGTTGCGCCGGTGGAAAAGGCCGACCGCGGTACGTCGGTTACTTTGTATCTGCGCGACGACGAAGACGAATTCCTGAACGGCTGGAAGCTGCGCGAAATACTGCGCCATTATTCCGACCATATTTCCCTGCCTATCCAGATGCAGAAAGAGGAATGGGACAGCGAAAAGGCGGAACAGGTCAAGAAGAACGAATGGGAAACCGTGAACCAGGCCAGCGCGCTGTGGACACGTGCCAAGTCTGACATCACCGACGAGCAGTACAAAGAGTTCTACAAGCATATTGCCCACGATTACGACGATCCCCTGGCCTGGACGCATAACCGGGTGGAAGGGCGCAGCGAATATACGCAGCTGTTGTTTATCCCCAAGCACGCGCCCATGGACCTGTGGGATCGCGACGGCCGTCGCGGGGTCAAGCTGTATGTGAAGCGCGTGTTCATCATGGACGACGCGGAACAGCTGCTGCCGAATTACCTGCGCTTTGTGCGCGGCGTCATCGATACGTCCGACCTGCCGTTGAACGTGTCGCGCGAAATCCTGCAGGAAAGCCGCGATGTGCGCGTGATCCGCGAAGGTTCGTCCAAGCGTATCTTGTCCATGCTGGAAGACCTGGCCGAAAACCAGCCCGAACAGTATGCCGAGTTCTGGACGCAGTTTGGCCAGGTGCTGAAAGAAGGCGCGGGCGAAGACGCGGCCAACAAGGAACGCATTGCCAAGCTGCTGCGCTTTGCATCCACCCATGGCGATAGCGCTGCGCAAACGGTGTCGTTTGCCGACTACGTGTCGCGCATGAAAGAAGGTCAGGACAAGATTTACTACGTCAGCGGCGAGTCCTACGCGGCGGCCAGCAATAGCCCGCATCTGGAAATCTTCCGCAAGAAGGGCCTCGAAGTCCTGGTGCTGTCCGATCGTGTCGACGAATGGATGCTGTCTTACCTGCGCGATTTCGACGGCAAGCACCTGACTGTCGATCGCCAAGGGCGGGCTGGATCTTGATCAGCTGGCCGACGAAGAAGAAAAGAAACATCAGGCCGAAGTGGCCGAAACCTTCAAGCCGCTGGTCGAGCGCCTGAAGACGGCCTTGGCCGACAAGGTCAAGGAAGTGCGCGTAACGGGTCGCCTGGTGGATTCACCGGCTTGCGTGGTGGTCGACGAAAACGAACTTAGCCCGCACTTGCTGCGCATGCTGCAGGCGGCCGGTCAGCAAGCGCCCGACGTCAAGCCGGTTCTGGAAATCAATCCCGAACATGCGCTGATTGCCCGCATGCAGAATGCAGCGCGACGCGGACTTCGATGAATGGGCATCGTTGCTGCTGGATCAGGCCATGCTGGCCGAAGGCGCGCAACCTGGCTGACCCGGCTGCGTTCGTGAAACGCATGAACCGTCTGCTGCTTAGTCCTGCAGCCTAAACGCGCTTAGGGCAGGCTTATACCGGCGGCAATTGCCGCCGCAGCCAGCCGTTCTCGCGTCCAAAGCGGTTCCAGTCGAATGTGGGGCCCGGGTCGGTCTTGCGGCCTGGGGCGATGTGTTCGTGGCCTCTGACCGCCCTTAATGGATGCCGCGTGCGCAAGTGCCGGCAACAGCCGGTGCAGCGTCGCGGTATTGTTCCGCGGCGTAAGGCGTGGTGTCCGTGCCTTCCATTTCTATGCCTATCGAAAAATCGTTGCAGCGTTCGCGGCCGGCAAACGACGATACGCCGGCGTGCCAGGCGCGCTTGTGTGGTCGGCACAAACTGCACGATTTCGCCATCTCTGCGCACCAGGAAATGGGCGGACACTTTCAGGCCGCGCAGTCGTGGCAGCCAGGGGTGCGAGGCGTAGTCCAGCCGATTCAAAAACAGGTCGATGACTTCCGTGCCGCCAAAGATGCCGGGCGGCAGGCTGATGTTATGCATGACCAGCAGGAAGGCGTCGTCGCCATTGGGGCGCGCATCGTGGTTGGGTGAGGGCAGGCGTTGGACATCTGCGCTATCTTGCAGCCAGCCGTGCCTGTCGAGCACGAGCCGGTTCATTTGCGTACGCCCAGCTTGGCGTGTTCAGTACTGCACCAGATATGGCCGTCGCTAAGCACCGCTTCAGAGCGCGGCATATGAATGCCGCAGTGTTCGCATCGGACCATGGCTTCGGCGTGCTCCACCGGCGGGGCGCCACGTTTTTTGGCCTGCTTCGGACGGTCGTCGCCCTGGTTCTTTGCGTTATAACTGGCGATGATGCGAACCAGCAGCAGGCCGCCAATAATAATTACGATCCAGAATAATACTTTTCCCACATTAGCCTCGTTGCAAAATAACGTCGAGCACAAAACGGCTGCCGGTATAAGACAGCAACAAGAAGGCGAAACCCGCCAGCGTCCAGCGCAGGGCGATGCGGCCGCGCCAGCCGCGCAGATGCCGGCCTAGCAGCAAAATGCCGAAGGTGACCCACGACAGCAGCGTGAAGATGGTTTTGTGGTCCATGGGCAGCAGCTGATCGGTCAGTCGCATGGACACGACGGCGCCGCTGACAACGGTAAGCGTCAATATCGCAAAGCCTATCAAGATCAGGCGAAACAGCAGCACTTCCTGCAGCAGCAGGGGCGGCAGGGTGTCAAGCGCGCGTCCAAGCACGCTGCGATTTGATTCCTGCTCGATAGGCCGGTGCAGCTGACGGTCGAGGGCCGCCATCAGCATCGCTTGCAGGGCGGCGACCGTGATCAAGGCATAAGCGATCAGGGCGATGATCAAATGTATGCGCAGCCACTCGCTGCCCGCATGCGCCACAACGTGCCCGTTGGGCGACATCGCCGCCAGGGCAGACGCCACGGTTGCCGCGGGGAGTAAAATAAGCAGCAAGCCGTCGATACGCATGACCAGGTTTTCCAGCCAGAATATGACCATGCCCATCCAGATGGCCGCCGACAGGGCAAGCGCCCAGTTCAAGTGCAGGCTATGCTGTGGCAGTATGGTTTGAGCCAAGCCGGCTCCGTGCAGTACGATGGCTCCGGCAAGGCAAACGCGTCGTACTTTTCCGGTGGAAACCTGTGATCCGCCCTTGCTTAGCGGCCGCCAAAGCGAAATGGCCAACACAGCGTATGCCAGTGTGGCCAGCAAGTGAAATACAATGCCTGCAGACATAGTCCCTTAATGTTCTGGTTATTACAGTACCGGGCAAGCCCTAAGCGGACCATTTTAGACCGTATACCGCAAGATCAACTAGTTTAAGCGAAACCATCGTTATGCTCGACAATCTGACCCAACGTCTTTCCCGCGTTGTTAAAACCATGCGAGGCGAGGCCCGCCTGACCGAGTCCAACACGCAAGACATGTTGCGTGAAGTGCGCATGGCCCTTCTGGAAGCCGACGTGGCGCTTCCCGTGGTGCGCGATTTCATCGCCCGGGTCAAAGAAAAGGCTTTGGGGCAAGACGTCGCGGGCAGTTTGAATCCGGGCCAGGCGCTGGTGGGTATTGTCCACAAGGAACTCACGGCCTTGATGGGGGGCGACCTGGGCAGCGACGCCGGCGAGCTGTCGCTGGCCACCCAGCCTCCCGCGGTCATTCTTATGGCCGGTTTGCAGGGCGCGGGTAAAACGACCACCACCGGTAAGCTTGCCAAATGGCTGAGCGAAGGCGGCCACGTACAGAACGGTCGCAAAACCGGCAAGAAAAAAGTGCTGGTGGTCAGTGCCGACGTGTATCGTCCGGCCGCTATTGAGCAGCTGAAAACGGTGGCCGCGCAGGTCAAGGTCGATTTCCTGCCGTCCGACAATACGCCAAAAGCCCGAAGACATCGCCTTTGGCGCCATCGATTACGCCAAGCGCCACCATTATGACGTGCTTATCGTCGACACGGCCGGCCGCCTGGGCATAGATGAAGCCATGATGCGCGAGATCCGCGCGCTGCACGATCTTCTGAAACCTATCGAGACCTTGTTCGTTGTCGACGCCATGCAAGGGCAAGACGCGGTCAACGTGGCCAAGGCCTTTGCCGATGCCTTGCCGCTGACCGGCGTTGTGCTGACCAAGATGGACGGCGATGCACGCGGCGGCGCAGCCTTGTCGGTACGCCACGTTACCGGCAAGCCCCTGAAGTTTGTGGGCTTGTCTGAAAAGCTGGATGGCCTTGAGCCCTTCCACCCTGAACGCATGGCGCAGCGCGTGCTGGGCATGGGCGACATCGTATCGCTGGTCGAGCAGGCGCAGAAAGAATATTGACATGGCCGACGCTGAAAAGCTGGCGGCCAAGATCAAGTCGGGAAACCGCTTCGACCTGAACGATTTCCGCGACCAGTTGCAGCAGGTCAAGAAAATGGGCGACATGGGCTCATTGCTTGAAAAGTTGCCTGCCCAGTTTGCTCAGGCGGCCGGCCAGTTGCAGGGCGGTCAAGCCGAAAAGCAATTGCGTCGTACCGAAGGTATTTTAAATTCCATGACACCGCAGGAACGCGCCAAGCCCGAACTTCTGAAGGCGTCGCGCAAGCGCCGCATTGCCGCCGGTGCCGGCGTGCCGGTTCAGGAAGTCAATCGCATGCTGTCGCAATACGACCAGATGCAAGGCATGATGAAGCAGATGAAGAAGGGCGGCATGGCCAAGATGATGCGCGCCATGGGCGGCATCAAAGGCCTGACCAAAGGCGGCTTCGGCGGCCTACGCTAAGCAGGCCCTCATTCCGTTTTTAGATCAAAACGCGAAGGCGAAGCGCAGGCATTGTTGGCGTAAGGCAGGCGAAGCCGACAAAGTGCGCGTTTGATCTATGGAATTAGCCGCCGCCTACGGCGACAACAATTTCAATCTGGTCGCCGTCGGCCACGGCGGTATTGCCATGCTGGCTTTTAGGGACGATGTCGCCATTGGCTTCCACGGCAATACGTTTGCCCTGGAAGCCCAAAAATGCAATTAGTTCGGCAATGGTATTTACCTGCTCAAGCTGTTGAGGTTTGCCATTGAGGGTGATGTTCATTTCCTGAATCCAGATCCTATCGTTAGTTAATGGTTAGAGTTGCCAGATGCATGCCGTAGTGGATGCATTTGGCGGTGGCTTTACGCCGGCAGGTCGCAAGGGACACTAAACTTGTCGGTCGCTGCGATCAGTTTGGCCAGTATGCCGGGCTCGTCGAAAGCATGGCCGGCGTCATTGATTAGATGGAATTCGGCTTGTGGCCAGGCCTTGTGCAGTTCCCAGGCGGTTTTAACGGGCGTGCAGGCGTCGTAGCGGCCCTGAATAATGACTCCCGGTATGGAATGCAGCATATGCGCATTACGCAGCAGCTGACCCTCTTCCATAAAGCCCTTGTGCACAAAATAGTGGTTTTCGATCCGGGCAAAAGCCAATGCGGAATCGTCATCTGCGTGTTCAGCCAGGTGTGCGGCATTCGGCAACAGGGTGATGGTGTGGCTTTCCCATTGCGTCCATGCTTGCGCGGCTTGGATTTTCGCGGTCCAGTCGTCGCCGGTCAAGCGCTTGTGGTAGGCGGCGATCAAGTCATGTCGCTCGTTTTCCGGTATTGGGGCCAAGTAGTTTTCCCACTGATCGGGAAAGAGCCATGACGCGCCTTCCTGGTAGAACCACTGCAGTTCTTCATGCCTGACGGTGAATATCCCGCGCACGATAAGTTCGCTGACCCGATGGGGATGGGTCTGCGCATAGGCAAGGCCCAGCGTCGATCCCCACGACCCGCCAAACACCAGCGCTTTCTCGGTCTTGAGCACTTCGGTGCGCAGGCGTTCGATATCGGCCACCAAATCCCAAGTGGTATTGTTTTCCAGGCTGGCATGGGGCACCGACCGGCCGCAACCGCGCTGATCGAAGAGCAAAATGTTATAGCGTTGCGGATTGAAAAGTCGCCGATGCGCGGGCGAGCATCCTCCGCCCGGTCCGCCGTGCAGGAATATCGCGGGCTTCCCGTCGGGATTGCCGCAAAGTTCCCAGTACACCTGATGACCGTCTTCGGTATTCAAAAAGCCTTGGGAATAGGGTTGGATCTCCGGGTACACGTCAACATCCCTTTATTGTGATGCTCTGTCGACGGCACTACAGCCGCCGTCAGTTACACCGTTACTTGCGAGTGAAGATTAAATCCCAGACGCCGTGACCAAGCCGCAGGCCGCGTGTCTCGAATTTGGTTTGAGGACGAAATTCAGGTCGCATCGCGTACCCTGAGGGGGCGGTGTTAGCCAGTCTTGCTTCGCCGCTTAATACCGCCAGCATCTGTTCGGCATAGTTTTCCCAGTCGGTGGCGCAGTGTATGTAGCCGCCCGGCGCAATGCGGCTTGCCAGCAAGGCGATAAACGGCGGTTGGATCAGGCGGCGCTTGTGGTGACGCTTCTTCGGCCAAGGGTCGGGAAAGTAAATATGCACCCCAGCCAGAGAGTCGGGCGCGATCATATCGCGGGCGACCTCGACAGCATCGTGTTGAATGATGCGAATATTAGTCTGTCCTGATTCCTCGATGCGTTTCAGCAGCGCGCCTACGCCCGCATTGAATACCTCAACCCCCAGAAAATTATCTTCGGGCCGGGCCGCAGCAATCTTTTGCGTTGTTTCACCCATGCCAAAACCGATTTCCAGGACGGTTGGCGCTGTGCGCCCGAACACCTTGGGGAAATCCAGGACGCTGCGGCGGTAAGGTAAGGACCACTGCGGCAATAGACGGTCCAGGGCTTCTTTTTGCCCCGGGGTAATGTGCGCGCGCCTGTGCACAAAACTGCGAATATGACTGGTGCCGGAAGGCGCTGTCGACGTCCTGACAAGGTCGGGCGCCAGTTCGCTGGTGGTTTTTGTCTGCAAGCCCATCTCGGCTTCGGTCATCAAGTTGGAAAGAGGTATAGAAGTCATATTCATAACTCGAATTGTAGTATTTGCCGTGGGTTTCATATGCACGGACGGCAAAAGAATGTTTGGTAGACGGCGAAGCTTCCCGGGTAGCGCTATAATTCGTCGCTCGCGCTTTCGGCTTATTTCGAAGTAGCGAAGTAATCAGCTGTATTGCCGCCATGGGTCGGAATCGGCGGGTGTATCTCAATGGTAGAGAAGATGCTTCCCAAGCATAAGACGAGGGTTCGATTCCCTTCACCCGCTCCAGTTTTTGCTTAATTCCCCGGCCACCGTAGTCACCGGATCAAAATGGGTCATAACGTCCAGCACAGGCTCGTGCTGCATGACGCGCTTGCGGGCCTCTGTTGCGATGGCGTGCCCTTGCGCAATGGTTAGCGTACCGTCCATTTCCAAATCGACCTCCACCCAGATCATGTCCCCCAGCTTGCGCGTTTTCATGCCATGTATGCCATGCACGCCGGGCGTTGAAAGAAGATGACCACGAATGCGTGCCTCGGTGTCTTCGTCGACCGCTTGATCCATAAGATCGTTAAACGATGCAAAGAAGAACTTCCAGCCCATCCTGATGATCATTATTCCAACGATAAGCGCTGCGAGCGGATCCGCCAAGGGAAAGCCGCTGATATTAGCCAAAATACCTATGGCTACGACTAACGACGATGCGGCATCTGACCGGGCATGCCAGGCATTGGCAGCCAGCATGGACGACCTGACCGATTGTGCGACGCGCAGTAGATAGCGGAACAGTATTTCCTTCGCGACAAGCGCTAGCAAAGCCACGCCTAAAGCGACAACATGCACCTGGGGAATGGCGCCCGGGTTTTGCAATTTGGTGAAGCTGTTCCAAAGCATCCCTAAGCCTACCGAAAGAAGCAAGGCGCCGATGATCAGCGCGGCTGCGGTTTCGAAGCGGCGATGTCCGTAGGGATGATCGGCATCGGGCGCCTTTTGGCTGTGCTTGTTGGCGACCAGCACTACGCCGTCCGAGACTAGGTCAGATAGCGAGTGGATGGCGTCAGCGACCAGGGCGGCCGAATGCGCAAACATTCCCACCAGCAACTGCACTATCGTCAGTACAACGTTTAGTACGACACTGATCATCGTGCTGCGGTGACCCGCCGCCTGGCGTTCAGGATCGAAGTGGATGCTCATGAGGCGACCTTTGCCCTAGTTGATGCGCATGCCGGGTTGTGCGCCAGGCCATGGCTCGAGTATGTAGATGCCCGAGTCGACCTTGTCGTCGCTATGACTGGCTGCCAGCACCATGCCTTCAGAGATGCCAAAACGCATTTTGCGCGGCGCCAAATTGGCCACCAAGACCGTCAGCTTGCCGACCAGGTCGGAAGGCGCGTATGCGGTCTTTATACCTGAAAATACCTGGCGGTGGCGGCCTTCGCCGACGTCCAGAGTCAGGCGCAGCAGCTTGTCGGAGCCGTCTACTTCTTCGCAGGTCACGATCTGCGCAATGCGCAGGTCGATCTTGCCAAAATCCTTGATATCGATGGCGTCGGCAATCGGCTCGCCCCCGGGGGTGACCACCGGCGCGGCGGGCGGTTCGAACAGGTCGTCGAGCATTTTGGGCTCGACTCGTTGCATCAAATGCTTGAATGGGGATATTTGTTGCGGAAGTTCTGCCGCGTCGGTCCAGCGGTAGCTTGAATCCGCGCCAAAAAGCTCGCGGGCGACCTTGTCGGACAAGACCGGCAAGACAGGCGCCAGCATGACCGAAAGGGCCTTGAAGCCTGCCAGTGCGCGCGAGCACACATCTTGTAGTGCGGCCTTCTGTGCCGCGTCGGCAGTGCTGATGCCCTTGGCCATGACCCAGGGCTGCGCCGCATCGAAAGCCTGGTTGATTTGATCGGCATGGGCCATGATCTGGCGTATGGCACGGCCATATTCGCGAATTTCAAAATCGGACCGCACGTGTTCTGTGACCTGCCGCAGTTCTGCCTGCAGAGCCTCTTCGTCGCCCAGGTAGGCAAGCTTGCCTTCGAAATGCTTGCTAAGGAAGTTTGCCGCACGGCTGGCGATATTGACGTACTTGCCGATCAGGTCGCTATTGACGCGGGCGATGAAGTCATCGGGATTGAAGTCCACGTCTTCGACATGCGAATTAAGCTTGGCGGCGATGTAGTACCGCATCCACTCGGCATTCATGCCCAGTTCCAGGTAGCGCAATGGCGAAATACCTGTGCCGCGGCTTTTCGACATTTTCTCGCCGCTGACCGTGATGAACCCGTGCACGTGCAGGCCGTCGGGCGTCTTGCGTCCCGAGAATTTCAGCATGGCGGGCCAGAACAGAGCGTGGAAATAGACAATGTCCTTGCCTATGAAGTGCACTTGCTCTGTATTGCTTTCCGGGTCCAGCAGTGCGTCGAAGTCGATATTCTGCTTGTTGCAATACGCCTTTAGCGAGGCCAGGTATCCCACCGGAGCATCAAGCCAGACATAAAAAAACTTGCCCGGCTCATCTGGAATGGGAATGCCGAAATAGGGCTCATCGCGCGAAATATCCCAGTCGGCCAGATTGGCTTCGCTATCGGCGCTACCGGTACCCAACCATTCGCGGGTTTTGGCCAGCACTTCGGACTGCAGTCGCTTGTTACCGCTGGCGTTGCTGCCCGTGGTCCAGGCCTGAAGAAACTCTACGCAACGCGGGTCGGACAGTTTGAAGAAGAAGTGCTCTGACGACTTAAGTATGGGCCGGGCCTTGGTCAATGTGGAGTAAGGCTCGATCAGGTCGGTCGCGGCATATACGGCGCCGCAGACTTCGCAAGAGTCGCCATATTGTTCTTTGGCATGACAGGTCGGGCATTCGCCCTTGATGTAGCGATCAGGCAGGAACATGCCTTTTACCGGATCGTAGAACTGTTCGATGGTGCGCGAAGAGATAAAACCGGCGGCCTTCAGGCGCCGATAAATGTCCTGGGATAGCTCCACGTTCTCGGCAGAGTCGGTGGAATGCCAGTGATCGAATTCGATATGGAAGCCATTCAGATATTGCGGGCGTTCAGCCGCATACTTGGCCACCAGCGCCTGAGGCGTGATCCCTTCGCTTTCCGCTTTAAGCATGATAGGCGCACCGTGTGCGTCATCGGCGCCTACAAAGTGCACGGTATGTCCAGACATTCGCATGGACCTCACCCAGATATCGGCCTGGATATATTCCATGATGTGGCCGATATGAAATGAACCATTGGCATAGGGCAAGGCAGTAGTTACAAATAGCGTGCGCGACATGTCTAAGCTAATAAAAAGAAAAGAGAAGGGATTTTAGGGCTTTAACGAACAAGTTGCTCGGAAAAGGCTGACACCAAGCATAGCAGCCCGAATTGCCCGTCGCATAAACGCGGGCAATTCAGGCATATTGGAGTTCGGACGGTTGAGGTTGTGATGAATCGTAAGAATTGGTGTGCGGATAACGCCAGACGTGCCGGCGTACCACAAACTGGTAATGGCCCCGCTGCGGCCTACGGGATTTCGCGCATCTCGATATCGCTGATGTCTTTGTTTTTAAAGACGTTTTTCCCGGGTGTCGGCTGCCTGCGTTCTGCCCAATAGGCCCTTACGCCAAACGGCCGACCTTTTATTCTGGCCACTATATACAGTATGCCGATAGCAATGGCGGTCGAAATCATGAAGATTAACGCCATGGCCATGCCGAATAGCGCAAGGATAAAGAAAAGGACGCCGCGGATAATTTGATTAAATGTATTCATCGTACCTATGTAGACCCCCCACGGGGAAAATAATTCCCTCAATCCGCTATTCTTGAGGCTTCGGTGTAAATTTACAAGCAAGGCCAATCGATATGAGCATAAATCCTGATCAAATACTCGCCATTTTGTCCGAGATTATCGACCCAAATACTAAAAAAAAGCTGGCGGTAACCGCGAAAAACTGTGAAATCAGGCTTGAGGGTGCGGATACAACTATCACTGTACCCCTCGGATATCCGTCACACAATGGGCAACCCGACCTACAGAAACGCATTGAAACGGCTTTGGCCCCGTTGAACCTTAGGTTGAAGGCCTTGCGTTTCAAGGTCGACATAGCGACACATGCCGTACAACCGGGCTTGAAGCCGCTGCCCAACGTGCGAAACATTATTGCAGTGGCGTCGGGTAAGGGCGGGGTTGGAAAAAGCACAACCGCCGTGAATATTGCCTTGGCATTGGCCAGCCAGGGCGCGCGCGTTGGCTTGCTGGACGCCGATATCTACGGGCCGAGCGTGCCTATTATGCTGGGTCTATCGGGCAAGCCCAAAAGCTTGGATGGCAAAACCATGGAGCCCATGATCGGTCATGGACTGCAGGCCAATTCCATCGGCTTCCTGATCGAAGAGGATTCGCCCGCGATCTGGCGCGGTCCGATGGTAACGCAGGCTCTGACGCAGCTACTGACTCAAACCAACTGGAATGACCTGGACTACCTGATCGTGGATATGCCTCCGGGTACAGGCGACATCGCTTTGACGATGGCACAAAAAGTGCCCCTGACCGGCGCCGTCATCGTGACGACGCCGCAGGATCTGGCTTTGGCCGACGCGCGGCGCGGCCTGCGCATGTTCCAGAAGGTCAATGTCCCTGTGCTGGGCGTGGTGGAAAACATGTCGGTACACATTTGTTCGCAGTGCGGCCATGCCGAACCGATTTTCGGCGAACACGGGGGGCGCAATATGGCTACAGAGTTCAATCTTCCTTGGCTGGGCGCTTTGCCATTGCAACTAAGCATACGAACCCAGACAGACTCGGGCAATCCGACCGTGGTCGCCGAACCAGGCAGCGAAGCCGCGAAGGCCTATCACGGAATTGCTTCCGCATTAGCGGCCAACGTGGCAGCGCTGCCACGGGATATGGCGGCGAAGATGCCCGGCGTCGTAGTACGGAAAGCATAACTTAATGCGGCTTGGCGTTACTTGCTTGGTGCTGTTGATGGGGCTTGCGCATAACGCGTACGCAGCCCGGCCCGAGGTCATTGTCGACCCGGGTGGTGTTTCACCGGCCGCTTTGCAATCGATCAACAGTGCGATTGCAGCCATTACGCGGCTGGCTGAAGATCAAGATGGCGGCGAAGTTTCTCGACTGCGGCGGCGCGCTCGGGAAGCGACGCTTTCAGCTTTGGAAACGCAAGGATATTACTCGCCGAACGTCACACTCGAGGTCAGCGAGGGCTCGGCAGCAGAGATCTGGGACATCATTATTGAACCCGGCCCTATCACGCATGTTGACAATGTCGAGCTTAATTTCAGCGGCCAGATTACCCGTCCCGAGTTCGAATCCCGGGTGCGGACGCTGAAGGAAGACTGGCCGCTCGATAAAGGCATGCCCTTCATCAACGAGTCTTGGAGCAAGGCCAAGGCCGCTGTGCTCGACAACGTCAGTCGCAAGGACTTCTTCTTCGCCCGCTTGACCAAAACCCAGGCGACGGTTAACGCCGAAACGTCCAAGGCCGACCTTGCTGTCGACGTAGAAAGCGGTCCGCGTGTGCGGCTTGGCGAGATGACTGTGATCGGTCTGAAAAGGGTCCCGCCCCAACTCATCGACCGATACATCCAGTACAGCCCAGGCGATCCCTACGATCAGGACCAGCTGGATGACTGGCAGCAGTCTTTGCAATTGACTTCCTTCTTTCGAGGCGCCTTTGTCACGCTTGATCAAACGCCAGCCACGCAAACAAAGTTGCCCAATGGCGAACTGCAGCTTCCATTGCGAGTCCAGGTCTCCGAAGCGCCGGCTCGCCGGTTCACCTCGTCTTTGTCGGTGGATAGCGATAATGGCGTGGGTGTCGAAGGCTTGTACCGGCAGAATGTGGTCTTCGGTAAGCCCGTCTGGATAGAGACCGGTTTGGGCATCGACAAAAATCGTCAGCGCGTATTTTATGACGTATATCTGCCGCCTACGCGTAAGGGATATATAGATAGCGTCGGCGTGCTGTATGACCATTCCGACATCGAGGGGCTTGATAACACGCGCGTCGGCCTCGGTTGGAAACGCAAGCAGGAACGTAAGGCGGCAGGCAACAGCAGGGTTGAGTACGAAACCTTGTGGGGGCTGACTGCCGCGTATGACAAGACCAGGATCAGCGGTGCCGAGAACTTCGAGGTGCCTACGCTGGTGGGTACTTGGCAGTGGTTGCGCCGCGATGTCGACAAGAAGTACGATCCGCGTGAAGGAAACCTGATTGATGTGGGCCTGGGCGCTGGCGTTACCTTGGACAAGGGCGAGCCCTTCTATCGTTCCAGTTTGCGCATGCAAAAGTGGTGGCCCGTCGGTCCGCGCGATGTGCTGACCGTGCGCGGCGAGGTCGGCAAAGTATGGTCAAATACCACGCGCCTTCCCCAAGACTTTGGCTACCGCACTGGGGGCGCCCGTTCAATTCGGGGGTATAAATACCAAAGTATTGGGCTGGAAAGCGGCGACGCTGTCATTGGGGCGCCGGCGCTGGCGGTCGCCAGTATCGAATACACCCATTACATTACCGAGCAGTTGGGCATGAACTTTTTTGTCGACGCAGGCGATGCCGCCGAGTCGTTCGGGCAAATGGATGTGGCACTAGGCTACGGCCTTGGCCTGGCTGTTCGAACGCCTGCGGGGCCGTTCTTTGTCGACGTTGCGTATGGGCAGCGAGATCGTCGCTTGCGCTTGCACTTCTCCCTGGGTATTGCATTTTGAGTCTGCCGTTGCGCATTCTGCGCTCCATCTTCATCTGGATCGGCCCCGTCATTTTCTTGCTGGTTCTGGTCGGCTGCAGTTTTCTGTACTGGGCATTGGGTACGCCATCGGGCAGCCGTTGGGCCTTGGTCACCGCGGTTGAACAACTGGACGGCGAAGTCAGCGGGGTTTCGGGAACCATATGGGAAGGCCTGCATGTTGACGCTTTTTCCCTTGCGTTGCCCAATGTCACTGTGAAGCTGGATAGCTTTAACTTGCAAGTTCGTTGGCCCGAGCTATTGGAACGGCGTTTGCATGTGCAAGACATCTCGGCGAATGTGGTCTCGGTGGATCTTGCCAGTTCACCCGATAAAACGCCGGGCGAGCCGTTCAAAATGCCGGCTTTGCCCCTGCGTGTCGCCATTGACCGGCTCGCGGTAGACGAATTGATTGTGCGGCAGAATGGCGAGCAGGTTCCGGTCAGCATTCAGAATCTGGCCTCTTCGCTTGCGCTTGACGATGAAGGCGCGCAGTTGGTATTGCAAAGCCTTGAACTGGGGCACGAGCTGGTTCATGCCGAATTCCAGGGCGAGGCAAAGGTCTTGAGCCTGCAGGAACCTTGGCCTTTGCAGGCCCACTTCACCACCCAGGCCACCGGCCTTACCGCGGACTCGCCGCTATGCGCGCGCCGGTACCTGCCTACCTTGCCAAATGGGAATAAGGTGTCCGCGTCGACGGAACCTGAGCCATGTACGCTGGACATTGATACTCGCATTGACGGCACCATAGATGCGCTGAAAGTGGCGGTCGAAGGCTCGGGCCAGGGAATGAGCCTGGACGCCAACGCGTCGCTGACTCCGCTTGCGGCTTTCCCGCTAAAGGATGCGGTCGTCGCGTTGCAGCTGGCAGATGGCTCATCGCTGCACGGCAATGTGGATTGGACGTCGAGCACCGACGATAAGGTGACTCTGGATAGGATCGTCGGAGCACTTCGCACCGACAAGCTCGATATTGGCCAGCTTGTGGGGCCCTCTATACCACCGGCAGTTATTACGGCGTCCGGGGACTTCGATATTCAGCTACGTGATCATACGGATGTGCTGGACGCCGAGGTGGCCTTGGTTTTTGCAGATGATTCGCGCTGGAACAAGCAAGCCTTATCAGGCCGGCTTAAAGGCAAAATCGTCAACTCAGCACCCGCGCCCGGAGCGGCGCAATCCACTGGCGCGGCGGTAAGCGCTGGGCCGTCGCTTTCGTGGCGGGGTTTGCAATTGACCGCGTTGGATATGGACTTGGTGTTGGGCAAGAACCAGCTACAGGCGAACGGCTCGTTGGGTGTCGCCGACCGTGGTCTGAAACTTAATTTAGTAGCGCCCGATTTGGCCGCATTCTGGCCGGATCTGCCGGGCGGCGCGCGCTTGCAGGGCGAGGTTGCCGGGTCGCTCTCCAGCCATAAGGCAAATCTGACCGCGCGGTATACGCCGTCCAAGAGTAAGCAGCAAGAAATTGGCAGTGCGCCGATAGATCTAGAGGTATCTTTGGACGGCAAATGGGGCAAGGGGGCCACGGAACGAGATGGCGCCGAAGGCTGGCGCGCCCGCATATCGACCTTGAAGGTCGACCACGCTGGCCTGGGCTTACGTGTAGGCGCTGCTACCGACGTCAGTTTTCTGCCTGGCGTTGCCGCCCCGGCCTGGCAGTGGCAGGTAGGTCGCAGCGAACTCCAGTTCACGATGTCGTCGCAGCAGCTTTTCGTTCTTAATCACGAAGGGTCTCGCGGTGGACCTGGGCGCTGGGAGACGCAGGGCGCTATAGCCAAACTGGCAATTTCTCCGAGGCTGATTTCCCAACTGCGTAAGAAATTGAATGTTGAGGACAAAGAAGAGAAGGAACGGGGCAAGGTAAAGATAAAAGCAAACCAGGGCGATGACCTGTCACGAATCGTCCTGGGTATGAACTGGAATCTGAGGTTTGCCGGTGCCCTGGAGGGTCAGGCGCATATTGAACGGTTGTCCGGCGACATAATGGTTCCTGCCGAGCCCGCGTTTCCCTTAGGCTTGCAGCTCTTCAAGCTGGATATCAATGCCAAGCGCAGTAATGCTTCCACCAGCCGTCTTACGGCCGACCTGCAGCTGCGAACCGCAAAAATGGGCAGCCTTTCAGCGAGTGCCAGCACCCTTCTCCATGCCACGCCGGGCGGGGCCCCGGTGCTTGAGCCCAAAGATACGAAGACGGTGAAGATAAACGCCGACATCGAAGACCTCGGCTGGACCAGCCTGTTTCTGGGCGACGCCACCGAGCTGGGCGGCGCCGTCAGGGCAAACGTCCAACTGGAAAGCCGTCCCAACGGCACTTGGGACAGCAGCGGTACGATTTCCGGCCAGAAGATTCGCTTTGTTCGGATCGACGATGGCGTACGACTGCTCGACGGCACGCTGTCTGCCAGATTGCAGGGCGAGAAACTTATTCTTGATAGCCTGAGCTTTCCTGCGAGGTTGCGGGTCGAACCTAAAGAGTGGCGCACGGCAGAATGGCTGCGCACTAATCCCGAAGCCAAGGGCGGCAGCTTGACGATTCTCGGCGAGTGGAATCTGTTCGACTCCAGCGGGAATGTGGACGTCGATTTCTACCGTTACCCGATTTTGCAGCGCTCGGATCGCTACGCCATGATTTCCGGCAAATTGCGGGTCGCGGCCGAGCTTCCCAAAATGGCCATTACCGGTTCGATAATCGCCGACGCGGGTTGGTTCGATCTGGATATGCTGGGCGGGATTCCTACGGTAGACGGCGATGTCGTGGTGCTTCGTAAAGGCGAGGAGAAAAAAACTGTCAGCGCCCCGGTGGATATGTCGATGGATCTGGACGTCGACCTGGGTCGCAGGGTTTATTTGACGGGATATGGCGTTAATTCGGGTCTGGTTGGCAAGATGCACGTGTCAATGCACGACGGCAAACTGACTGGAATCGGCGCGTTAAGAACGCGTGGCGGCGCCATCGAAATTTATGGACAGCGCTTGCAGCTGCGTCGCGGTACGGTGACTTTCCAGGGCGACATTACCAGCCCGGTCCTGGATATCGAAGCATTGCGCACCGGCCTGCCGGTCGAGGCAGGGGTGCGCGTAGTAGGCACGGCAAAGCGGCCTCGCATCGACCTGGTATCGTACCCGGCTGTAAGCGAGATCGAGAAGCTGTCGTGGCTGTTGATGGGGCACGCTGCCGACGAATCCGGCGGTGACATGGCGCTGTTGCTTTCGGTGGGCACTTCTTTCCTGGGTAGCGGCGAACCTTTTTACCGCAGGTTCGGCATCGATGAAGTCAGCGTCAAGTCGGGCCAACTGGGAAGTGTGGCCAGCATCCTGCCTGCAGAGACCGTGGTCAGCAGGCTGGACAGCGGCACGAGCGATATCGAACGTAAGTTCATTTCGGTCAGCAAGAAGCTTTCCAACGGCGTTACGCTAAGCGCGCAGCAGGCACTGTCCGATACCGGCTCGGTCGGTCGGGCGGCCTACCAGCTGGCGCGTGGGCTGACGGTCGAGATCAGCGCTGGAACCATAAACGGGCTGGCGCTGGTGTATCGCTGGTTCTCAAGGGACTAATTTTTTGTTTTTTTCCGCGCAAATAATTTCGACGCACAAGAGCGATAAAATACGCGCCAATCTAATAAGGTCAAGGCTATGAGCATAAAACATGATGGCTGGATTCGGCGCGCTGCCGCAGCAGGTATGATCGAACCATTCGAAGCGGATCAGGTGCGTTCGCAAAGTGGCAATCGTATTGTCAGCTACGGAACCAGCAGTTATGGTTACGATGTTCGCTGTGCCAGAGAATTCAAGATTTTCACCAATATCAATTCGACCATCGTCGACCCCAAGGCGTTCGACGAGAAATCTTTTGTCGATTTCGAAGGCGATGTATGCATTATTCCGCCGAATTCGTTCGCTCTGGCCCGCACCGTTGAATATTTCCGTATTCCCAGGAGTATTCTTACTATTTGCCTAGGCAAAAGTACATACGCCCGTTGCGGCATTATCGTGAACGTGACCCCCCTGGAACCCGAATGGGAAGGCCACGTCACCCTGGAATTTTCCAACACTACACCTTTGCCAGCCAAGATCTATGCGGGTGAGGGCTGCGCTCAAATGCTGTTTTTCGAAGGCGATGAGGTTTGTGAAACCTCGTACCGTGATCGTGGCGGCAAGTATCAGGGTCAAGTTGGTGTGACCCTACCTCGCACCTAGCAGGAGCTATTGCATGAAATTTCGTTTTCCCATTGTCATTATCGATGAAGACTATCGTTCCGAGAACGCTTCCGGTTTTGGCATCCGTGCCCTGGCTGCGGCCATAGAAACCGAAGGCGTCGAGGTCTTGGGTGTTACCAGTTATGGCGACCTTAGCTCGTTTGCGCAGCAGCAAAGCCGCGCGAGCGCGTTCATATTGTCGATCGACGATGAGGAATTCGACGTCGACTCCCCGGAAGACGTAGCCAATGCGATCAAGAATCTGCGTTCCTTCATAGGCGAACTGCGTTTTCGTAACGAAGAAATCCCTATCTATCTGTACGGCGAAACGCGCACATCGCAGCATATTCCCAACGACATCCTGCGCGAATTGCATGGTTTCATCCACATGTTCGAGGACACTCCCGAATTTGTGGCGCGGCATATTATTCGCGAAGCCCGGGCTTACCTTGATGGCTTGGCGCCGCCTTTTTTCCGTGAACTGGTCAAGTACGCATCCGATGGTTCTTATTCGTGGCACTGCCCCGGCCACTCCGGCGGTGTGGCCTTCCTGAAAAGCCCGGTGGGGCAGATGTTTCACCAGTTTTTCGGCGAGAACATGCTGCGCGCCGACGTTTGTAACGCGGTAGACGAATTAGGTCAGTTGCTGGATCATACGGGCCCTATCGCAGAATCCGAACTGAATGCTGCGCGCATCTTTCACGCGGATCACTGCTTTTTCGTGACCAACGGCACGTCTACGTCTAACAAGATTGTTTGGCATGCCAACGTGGCTTCAGACGACGTGGTGGTTATCGACCGCAATTGCCACAAGTCGATATTGCACGCCATTACCATGACAGGCGCCATTCCGGTGTTCTTACGTCCGACGCGTAACCACTTGGGCATTATCGGACCGATTCCGCTCGAAGAGTTCGACCCCGAGAATATTCGCAAGAAGATCGAAGCGAACCCGTTTGCGCGCAATGCAAAGAACAAGAAGCCTCGTATTCTGACGCTTACGCAAAGCACCTACGATGGGGTGATATACAACGTCGAGATGATCAAAGAAAAGCTGGGGTCGGAAATCGACACTTTGCATTTCGACGAGGCGTGGCTGCCGCATGCGGCATTCCATGACTTCTACAAAGATATGCACGCCATCGGTGAAAATCGGCCACGTAGCGAAGACGCCATGGTGTTCGCTACGCACTCCACGCACAAGCTGCTGGCAGGCTTGTCGCAGGCTTCGCAAATTCTGGTGCAGGATTCGGCCAACCGTAAGCTCGATCGCAACGTGTTCAATGAAGCGTATCTGATGCATACCTCCACCTCGCCACAGTACGCCATTATTGCGTCCTGCGACGTGGCGGCCGCCATGATGGAACCTCCCGGCGGAACCGCCTTGGTCGAAGAAAGCATCTCGGAAGCACTGGATTTCCGGCGCGCCATGCGCAAAGTGGAATCCGAATTCGGTAGAAACGATTGGTGGTTCAAGGTCTGGGGCCCAAATCGCCTGGTGTCCGATGGCATAGGCAATCGCGACGACTGGCTTCTGGTGTCCGGCGACGAATGGCATGGTTTCGGCGACTTGGCCGAAGACTTCAACATGCTCGACCCGATCAAGGCAACGGTGGTCACCCCCGGCCTGGATATTTCCGGAACCTTTGCCGAAACCGGTATCCCGGCGGCGCTGGTATCCAAATACCTGGCCGAGCACGGTGTGGTCATCGAAAAAACAGGCCTGTATTCCTTCTTCATTCTATTCACGATAGGAATTACGAAGGGGCGCTGGAACACCTTGCTTACCGCGCTTCAACAGTTCAAGGACGATTACGATCGTAACCAGCCTTTGTGGCGCATATTGCCTGACTTCTGCAAGCAATACCGCATCTACGAAAAAATGGGTATGCGCGATCTGTGTCAGCAGATTCACGAAACCTATCGCAAATACGATTTGGCCCGCCTGACAACCGAGGTCTACACCAGCGACATGGTCCCCGCGATGAAGCCTTCAGACGCCTACGCGAAAATGGCTCACCGTGAGGCCGAGCGGGTTTCAATCGACAACCTGGAAGGTCGGGTCACAGGCGTGCTGCTTACGCCGTATCCTCCCGGTATTCCTTTGTTGATCCCGGGCGAGCGTTTCAATAGCCGTATTGTCAATTACCTGCAGTTTGCGCGGGAATTCAATGCGAAGTTTCCTGGCTTTGAAACTTACGTTCATGGCTTGGCTCATGATACGGACGAGCAAGGCGCCGACCGCTATTACGTTGACTGCATCAAGGAAGAATAGCGCGCGTGGCAACCAGTTTTGATGTTGCAGTAATCGGCGCGGGGGCGGCGGGCATGATGGCCGCCGCTGTCGCCGGACAGCGGGGCCTGCGCGTTGTGCTTATCGATCACGCCACAAAACTGGCCGAGAAAATACGCATTTCGGGTGGCGGGCGCTGCAATTTCACCAATATCGGCACAACGCCTGCCAACTTTCTGTCGCAGAACCCGCATTTCTGCCGTTCGGCGCTAGCGGCTTACAGCCCGCGCGACTTTATCGACCTGGTCGAAAAGCACGGAATCCGCTGGCATGAAAAACACCGTGGTCAGCTGTTCTGCGACGAGTCCAGCGAGGACATCATCACCATGCTCAAACGTGAGTGTGACGATGGACGCGTTGCCTGGCGCATGCCTTGTTCGGTGAGCGACATTAGCCGCGACCAGGATACCTTCTTGTTGCGCACTTCTCAGGGCAATATCTCTGCCCGTCAGCTCGTGGTGGCGACAGGCGGGATGGCGATTCCACAATTGGGAGCGACCGATTTTGCGCTGGGCATCGCGCGGCAGTTCGGTCTGAAAGTCGTTGAGCCGCGCCCGGCGCTGGTGCCGTTGACTTTCGATAGCCACGCATGGGAACCATTCTCGACGCTTAGCGGTGTGGCGCTGGAAGTTAAGGTGAAGAACGACTTGACGGTTGGCGCAGGTAGCGGCCATCCGCCAGTACAAGAAGCCGCGTCGGGCAAGCGCAAGACATCGGGCAAGGGGGCGCGGCAGCAAACCGAATTTCTGGAAGACCTTTTATTTACCCATAGAGGCTTATCCGGCCCGGCGATTCTGCAAATTTCCAGTTTCTGGAATCCTGGCGAACCCATCCATATCGATCTGGCGCCGCACCAGGATCTGGAACGCGACCTTCTGACGGCTAAATCGGGCAGCCGCCAACAACTCAGCACCGTGCTCGCTGGCTTATGGCCCAAGCGTTTGGCCGATCAGTGGCTGGCCAATATTGAAGAGCTTGGTAAAGACGCCGGCTCGCTACGCTTGGCTGACGTTCCGGACAAGATGCTGCGGCAATTGGCTGGCCACATTCACCTTTGGTCTTTGATTCCCGGCGGCACTGCGGGCTACAAGAAAGCCGAAGTGATGCGTGGCGGTGTGGATACCCGCGGCCTGAACCAAAAGACGATGGAAGCCAGCACCGTTCCAGGCCTATATTTCATTGGCGAGGCAGTCGATGTGACCGGCTGGCTGGGCGGCTATAACTTCCAATGGGCATGGGCTTCTGGCGTCGCATGCGGAGAGGCGGTCTCGTAGGCTGATTCCTTCTATGTCATCAAAACTGTCCATCGAAACGAAGATTCAAACGCCGCTGGCCAGTTTCATTGACCTTATCGTGGATGCGGTCTTTGCGGTTGATGTTAACGCGAATGTGGTTTTTGCCAGTGCAGCGTGCGAGCGCATCTTCGGCTACACGCCGCAGGAAATGGTCGGCAGAAATATGTTCGACATGATGCTTCCGGAAGATCGCGAGAAGACGCGACATTCGGTGGTCGACATCATGGCCGGCCAGCTTCAACTCAACTTCGAGAACCGCTATATCCGCAAGAATGGGCAAGTGGTCCACATCATGTGGTCAACGCGGTGGTCGCCGGCAGACCAATTGCGGATTGGGGTCGCGCGCGATGTTACGAACCGCAAACGCGCCGAATCGATGCAGGCCGCGCTTTATTCGATTTCCGAAGCCGCGTACGCCGCCGAGGATCTGCTCACGCTATTTAAACGCATTCATCAGATCGTCGGCACCTTAATGCGAGTCGATAACTTTTCCGTTACGCTTTACGACGCCGAAACAGGCCAACTGAGTTCCCCATATCATGTGGATGAGCATTTGCAGGCGCCGGAAATTTCCAGGCCGGTCGCCGGCACCCTTTACGCGCAGATTATTCGTACTGGTCTGCCGCTACTGGTGACTTCTGATGTGGTGCTTGCGCGGCTAAAAGAGACTCAAGCCTTGGCAGGCCCCAATCCGCTCTGCTGGCTGGGTGTCCCGCTCAAATCGCACACAGACACGATCGGTGTGTTGACGGTCAAGAGTTATCCGGGCGGAGTCTGCTACAACGAACAAGACCAGGAGCTGCTGCAGTTCGTATCGACTCAGATTGCTACCGTCATTGAGCGTCAGCAACTGCAGGTTCGTTTGAAAAACATGGCACAGTATGACCAGCTGACAAATCTTCCCAACCGGGGACTTCTGTACGATCGCCTGAAGATGGCATTACTTAGCGCAAGACGAGATCAGACGCGATTGTCGGTGCTTTATATCGATCTGGACAAATTCAAACGAATTAACGACACACTGGGCCACGGCATCGGAGACCTGCTACTGCAAGAGGTCGCCAGGCGCCTGAAGCAGTGTGTGCGCGAATCGGATACCGTCGCCCGGGTGGGCGGCGACGAGTTTGTGGTGTTGCTTCGATCTATATCGTCGCCGCAGCAGGCCGCCATGGTGGCACAAAAGATCCGCAAGCTTGTAAGTGCCCCCATGATGCTGGATGTTCACAGTGTCAATATAGTGCCGAGCGTCGGAATCGCAATCTATCCAGACCATGGGGACACCGATGAGCAGCTTTTAAAGCACGCCGACCAGGCAATGTATGTGAAGAAAAAGACTAATCATGGCGCAGTTTCTTTCATGCCACGGCAGTCGACCATTGATACAAAAAGATAAACATTATCCTAATATTGTCCGCGCGATATATAACGGCAAGTTCCCGAACCGGATTTCATTTGTCGAACTGACACTTTCGAGTTATTCTTTGCCCTGCTGTCTTTACACAGAGTGGGAGAGTGCCGCAATTTCCGGCCACCGAAGGCGCAATTCGCCCAGAATCGCTCAGGTACCCTGTACCGCTCTTGTATTGTCTGGTTCTTGTAAACACGCAAGGCAGCACTCTGGAGAGACTCGCGCAGCCCGCAAGGCAAGGCAGCGGGCGCCGAAGGTGAATCCCCACTACATGGGCTAACTCTCAGGCAAAAGGACAGAAGGGCGATGATGGCCAACCAATTGGTGGCTTACGTCGTTTCTTTTCTGCTTATTGCCCCGGAGCCCCTATGTCGCCAGCCCTCAAACAAACCCCCTTGCACGCCGTGCATGTCGAATCGCGCGCCAAAATGGTCGATTTCGGTGGGTGGGACATGCCAGTTGCCTACGGCTCGCAACTTGAAGAACACCATGCAGTACGGCAGGACGCGGGCATGTTCGACGTGTCGCACATGCTGAATATCGATGTCACCGGCGCGGACGCGGAAGCCTACCTGAAGCGCTTGTTGGCCAACGACGTCAGCAAGCTCACGATTCCCGGCAAAGCGCTTTATTCCTGCATGCTGAACCCGGAAGGCGGAGTCATCGACGATCTCATCGTCTACTTCTTCAGCTCCGACGCTTGGCGTGCGGTAGTCAATGCCGGTACGGCTGAAAAGGATCTGGCCTGGATGAAGCAGGTCGCTGAATCGGAAAAATTCGATGTCACGCTTGACGCACGCCGGGACCTGGCCATGATTGCGGTGCAGGGCCCCAACGCCCGCGCAAAGCTTTGGACCGTCCGCCCAGAATGGGAATCGGGTTCGCACGCGCTGTCGCCGTTTACTGGCGCGGTTGTCGCGGATGACGTACTGGTTGCGCGTACCGGCTATACCGGTGAAGACGGCTTTGAAATCGTATTGCCCGCGGACCAAGTCGTTGCCCTGTGGCGCGATCTCGAACAAAGCGGTGTCAGGCCTTGCGGTCTTGGCGCGCGCGACACCCTCAGGCTGGAAGCAGGCATGAACCTTTACGGTCAGGAAATGGACGAACAGGTCAATCCGTTGATTTCCGCCCTAGCGTGGACCGTTTCGCTAAAAGACCCCGAACGCCGCTTTATCGGCCGCGACGCGCTTGAATCGGCGGTGGTCGATCGTTGCCTGGTTGGCATCAAGCTGCTCGAGCGCGGCATGATGCGAGGCCACATGAAGGTGCAAACTTCGTTGGGCGAAGGCGAACTCACCAGCGGTTCGATGTCGCCCACCATGGGCACGTCGATAGGAATGGCGCGAGTTCCGGTGGGCGTGCAGCCCGGCGATGCTGTTCAGGTAGAAATTCGCGGCAAATGGCTACCCGCCGAGGTGGTAAAAATGCCATTTGTACGTAACGGCAAAATTGTTGCTTAATACAGCTTCTACAACGAACATCAATTTTTTATACGGGGTTAATCATGAGTCTTCCAAACGACCGCAAATATACGTCTTCGCATGAGTGGGTGAAGGTCGAAGGCGACATTCTGACAGTGGGCATTACTGACTCCGCTCAGGAACAACTAGGCGATCTGGTGTTCGTGGGCGATGTCAATCCAGGCGCCACCCTTTCGAAGGGCGAGACCGCCGGCGTGGTCGAATCGGTCAAGGCAGCGTCCGACATCTACGCACCCGTCGATGGCGAAATCGTCGCATTCAACGAAGCGCTGGGCGATCAGCCCGACTTGATCAATGAATCGGCGTTCGACGCCTGGATCTTCAAAATCAAGCCCACCAATATGGCCGACATCGAAGGCCTGCTTGACGCCGACGGCTACGCAGCACTGGCTGACGCCGGCTGATTTTTTAATTGCAATTACTGCTGATTTGTTCTTTTTAGGTTGATTTATGTTGCGTGAACTAGACCCTCATTCCGATTTTATTCCCCGCCATATCGGTCCGTCAGCGGCCGATCAGGCCAAGATGCTTTCTGCTATCGGGGTCGACGATCTGCACTCCCTGATCCAGGAAGTGGTGCCGCCCAGTATCTTGAAGCGTGGCGCCTTGAATTTGCCTGCATCGCGCAGCGAAGCCGATGCGCTGGCCGAGCTCAAACAGATCGCTGGTCGTAATCAGGTGTTCCGCAACTATATCGGCCAGGGCTACTACGGCACACACGTGCCTAACGTCATCCTGCGTAATATCCTCGAGAATCCGGCCTGGTATACGGCTTATACGCCTTACCAGCCGGAAATTTCGCAGGGCAGGCTGGAAGCACTGCTGAACTATCAAACCATGGTCGCTGATCTGACCGGGCTTGATATCGCCAATGCTTCACTGCTGGACGAAGGCACAGCCGCGGCCGAAGCCATGGGCTTGGCCCGGCGTGGATCCAAATCGAAAAGCAATGTGTTTTTCGCATCGGTGCATTGTCATCCGCAAACCATCGCCATCTTGCGCACACGCGCTATCGGTCTTGATATCGAAGTGCAGGTGGGCGACGAAGCACAAGGCTTGCCCGATTGCTTTGGTGTCTTGCTGCAGTATCCTCAAAGTCTTGGCGGCCTTGCCGACTATCGCAGTCTGGCCGAAGCGGCCCACGCCCAGGGCGCAGTCGTCGCAGTGGCTACCGACCTTCTGGCATTGGCCTTGTTGACTCCCCCGGGCGAATGGGGCGCCGATATCGCCATCGGCTCTGCGCAGCGGTTTGGCGTGCCCATGGGCTTTGGCGGGCCACACGCAGGTTTCATGTCATGTAAAGACGCCTTCAAGCGCAATATGCCAGGGCGTCTGGTGGGTGTCTCGAAAGACAGCCAGGGCGCGCCAGCATTGCGCCTTGCATTGCAAACGCGCGAGCAGCACATACGCCGCGAAAAAGCTACATCGAATATTTGTACCGCTCAGGTCTTGCTGGCCGTCATGGCAGGTATGTATGCCGTATGGCATGGCCCTGCGGGCTTGAAACGCATCGCCGAACGAGTCGCCTACCTTACCGCCTTCCTGCACGATTCGCTGCGGAAGTTAGGCATAACGGTGGTTAATCATCAATATTTCGATACCCTCTTGCTTGATACGGGTGCCGATACCGCAGCCATCGTCAAGGCAGCTCAAAACGCGTCTATTAATCTGCGCCAGGTAGGCGGCAATCAGCTGGCAGTCTCGCTCGACGAAACGGTCACAGTGGCCGATCTTCACACCCTGTTGCAGGTATTCGCCCAGGGTACTGGCAAGTCATGGAATGCGGAGGGACCTTATTCCTTGCCCGAGAGGCACGGGGTTCCGGTCGAATTGCGGCGCCAGTCGGCCATTCTTTCGCATCCAGTGTTCTCTCAAATTCGCTCGGAAACCGACATGCTGCGCTACTTGCGCACACTCGCCGACAAAGATCTGGCGCTCGACCGCAGCATGATCCCGCTGGGTTCCTGCACCATGAAGCTGAATGCCACGGCCGAGATGATTCCCATTACCTGGCCCGAATTCGGCAATATGCATCCTTTTGCTCCTGCCACACAAGCACAGGGCTACAAAGAACTCATCGACCGTTTATCCGCAGCCCTTTGTGAAATTACCGGCTACGACTCCATCAGCCTGCAGCCCAACTCGGGCGCGCAAGGCGAGTTTGCCGGCTTGCTGGCAATACGGGCGTATCACCAGGCGAATGGCCAGCACCAACGTAACGTCTGCCTTATTCCAGCGTCGGCCCATGGCACCAACCCGGCCTCTGCGCAATTGGCCGGCATGGAAGTCGTGGTGGTTGCTTCCGACGAAAATGGCAATGTGGATGTAAACGACCTGAAAGCCAAGATCGCCAAAGTCGGCGACCGTTTGTCCGCGTTGATGATCACTTACCCTTCCACACACGGTGTGTTCGAGGTCGCGATCACCGAAATCTGCGCACTGATACACGATGCAGGCGGCCAGGTATACCTGGATGGGGCGAACATGAACGCCATGGTCGGGTTGGCCCAGCCGGGCAAATTCGGTTCCGACGTATCCCACCTTAACTTGCATAAAACGTTTTGCATCCCGCATGGTGGCGGCGGGCCGGGTGTCGGCCCAGTGGCGGTTCGATCCCACCTGGCCCCGTATCTGCCGGGCATCTTGAACGAATCGGGCGAGCTTCCTACCGATACACCGGTTGGTCCGGTCGCTGCCGCACCTTACGGATCGGCCAGTATCCTGCCTATTCCGTATCTGTACATCACGCTGATGGGGGTCGAGGGCTTGCTCGCGGCCACCGAGGTGGCCATTCTGAACGCCAACTATATCGCGTCGCGCTTGCAAGGGCATTACCCCATTTTGTACGCTGGCCACCATGGCCGCGTGGCACATGAATGCATACTGGACGTTCGACCCATCAAAGACAGTTGCGGAATTTCTGCTGAAGACATTGCCAAACGTCTGGTGGACTATGGTTTTCATGCCCCCACCATGAGCTTTCCGGTGGCCGGTACGCTGATGGTAGAGCCCACCGAATCCGAAGGGCTCGCCGAACTCGATCGTTTCATTGACGCCATGATTGCCATTCGTGCTGAAATCGCTGCTATCGAAAGCGGCGCCAAAGACCCGCAAGACAACGTATTGAAGAACGCTCCGCACACCGCCCAAATGCTGCTGGTTACCGAGTGGCATCACGATTACACCCGTGAGGAGGCCGCGTACCCGGTGGGCAGTTTGCGTTCCACTAAATATTGGTCGCCAGTTGCCCGCGTGGACAATGCTTATGGTGATCGCAACCTTGTTTGCTCTTGCCCGCCTCTTGAAGATTATGTAGACGATGTCGATGCGACTGCAGTGCAGTCCGCTGTGTAAAGTCTTTTTTCTTTAGCAAAATCGCCCGCATATCGCGGGCGATTTTGCTTCTGTTCCTATCACTGATCACAGGTTGACATCGTTCCTAGCGCGCCAGCAGAGTGTTCTTCTAGAAAGAATAACCGTTCTCTTCAGAAGAACTCTAAAAATAAGTAAGGCAACATGGTGAAGCGTGATAAGCATGAGCGCCTTACGTGAACCTATCGTACGCCGTTACATTCGTCTGTTGAAAAGCTTACCTAGGACTACCAGCCCATGCCTGAATCAAATGCATTGAATTTACCCGAATATGAAGTGTTTGCCGTTCGCTATGCGCATATGCAACGCGATCGCCGCGACAATTTCATAGGCGGCGATCCGCACGACGGCCCCATGCCCATGGACTTTTTCGTATGGCTGATTCGCTCCGAATCGCGTACGGTACTGGTCGATACCGGGTTCAGCGCCAGCACGGCGCAGCAGCGCCAGCGCGATATGCTGCGTTGCCCCATTGGTGCATTGCGCTCCACGCTTGGCGTCGAGGCCGACGACATCAGCGACGTCATTCTGACCCATTTGCATTACGATCACGCCGGCAATCTCGATAAGTTGCCCAGTGCGCGCTTTCATATTCAAGATGCCGAAATGGACTATGCGACAGGACGATGCATGTGCTTCGAGCCTTTACGCCACGCCTATTCAGTCGACGATGTCGTGACTCTAGTGCGCAATGTGTACGAGGATAGGGTCGTGTTTCACGATGGCGATCAGGAGATCGCCCCGGGAATCAGCGTGCTGAAGATCGGCGGGCATACCAAGGGTCTGCAAGCCGTGCGCGTGCATACCCGCCGCGGCTGGGTGGTGCTGGCTTCCGATGCCTCGCATTACTACGAAAACATGGACCGGCGCCGCCCGTTTCCTATTGTGTATAACGTTGCCGATATGCTGTCCGGCTACGCCCGGCTATCGGCTGCGGCAGACAGCCCGGAACACATCGTTCCGGGCCATGATCCTGAGGTGCTGCAGCAATACCCGGCGTGTCCCGGCGATTCTGACACGGTAATGCTGCACTGCCCGCCGAAGCCCTCTGTTTAATCTACCGTGGCGCCCGAGGCTTTAACAGCCTTGGCCCACTGGGCGGATTCGTCTTTAACATACTGCTGGAAGTCTTTCGGGCCGCTATTGACGACTTCGCCGCCCATGGCTTCGATGCGTTCAACGAACGGCTTCGCCGAAGCGACTTTCTGAGCCGATGTGTAGATGGTTTGCTGAATGGATTCGGGCAGCTTGCCAGGGCCAAACACGCCAAACCACGTGGCGGCATTGAAATCAGCCAGGCCCGCTTCGCTCATGGTGGGAACGTCGGGAATGACATTGATACGTGTCGGATTCGCAACGGCGACCGCTTGCAGCTTGTTGGACTTTATATGGGGCAGGGCGGCCGACAATGTGATGAAGGCGGACTGTACCTGGCCCGAAATCAAATCGGTTATTAGCGGTGCATCACCCCGGTAAGGAATATGCAACAAGCTCGCGCCCGTGCGTTCCTGAAATAGAGCCTGGGTCAAGTGCTGAGGTGAACCATTGCCTGGCGAGCCGGCCGAAATACCTTGACCGTTTTTCTTGGCGTACTCAATGTATTCGGGCAATGTTTTGACGTTGAGTGAAGGCGTCGTAACCAACACGATAGGAATTTTAGCGACCAGGGTAATCGGCGTGAAGTCGCCGATGGGATCGTATTTCAGATTTTTGTATAGGCTGGCGCTAATGGTGTGTGCCGCAGTGGTCATGTACAGCGTGTAGCCGTTTGGTTTGCTACGCGCCAATTCCCAGCCGGCTAAGGTCGTGCCGGCGCCTGGTTTGTTTACCACGACAACGGATTGACCCAGTTCTTTGGACAGGTCGGTGGAAACAAGTCGTGCAATGACGTCGGTAGCGCCGCCCGCTGCATAGGGCACGACCATGTTAATGGGTTGGTCCGGATAAGTATTTGCCATGGACATGGTGCCAAAAGAGGCACAGCCGACGCCGACAATACCCAGTATCTTTTTAACGTTCATTTCGTCTTCCTTGGGACTCCACCTTAAGTGGACTCCCCGAATTATAGTAAAGGCACATGGTTCTGCTGGATAGAACAAATGTTCTATTACTTACATTTTAGCGTGTCAAGGGGATCTGTCAACGCGGACGGCCTTCCGAAGGCTGGCTACTGCCTAGCGCTCGCTATCTTTATTGGAAAAAATACTTCAATCCTTCAGCCTCTGCGATGGTTGCTCTTGACAATGGTCCGAGCCATGTTGATAATGAAAACAGAACGCTTGGTGCATTAGACAGAACACAGCGCCCGGCTCAGACATCTAGCTGATAAATCTGCCAACCGAACACTATCTTTGATTTTTCCGGAGTAAATCAACATGTCGCTGCAGTCGACTTCCAACCCAAAGCCATTTTTGATCAACGGTGAATGGGTATCTAACACAACTGATACATTCGATTCAGTCAATCCTGCAACGGGAGAACTGAACTTTCCGGTTTCCACGGCAAGCGCGCATCATGTCGATGCGGCAGTAGCATCGGCCAAAACGGCTGCCGCATTACCGTCGTGGAAGGGAATGCTGCCTCATGTACGGGCGCAGATATTAATGCGCATGGCAGCTTTGATCGTAGAACGCGGCGACGAACTTGCCCGGCTGCAAATGATGGAAAACGGCAAAGTCTGGTCCGAATGTAAGGCGCAAGCCGGTAGTGCTGCAGCAACCTTCAGGTTCTATGCAGCCGTATGTGAAACATTGGGCGCCGAAATCACACCATCCCGCGGTAATTACTTATCCATGACGTCCTACGAGCCGTATGGGGTTATTGCAGCGATTACGCCGTGGAACTCACCGCTGACAATGGAAGCGCAAAAAATCGCTCCAGCGCTGGCTGCAGGTAATGCGGTTATTTTGAAGCCATCCGAGGTCACGCCATCGGCAGCTTTATTGCTGGGCGAAATCGGGCTGCAAGCAGGCTTGCCGCCAGGCATTCTGAATGTCTTGACAGGAAATGGCGCCATCACGGGTAAAGCCCTGGTCGAGCATCCGGGCGTGCGCATGGTTTCATTTACCGGCGGCACAGCCAGCGGTCGGGCGATTGGCGTGGCAGCTGCCGAACGCCTGATACCTGTTGCGCTGGAATTGGGCGGCAAGTCTCCACACATCGTTTTTGAAGACGCAAATCTCGAAGCCGCTGTGAAAAGCATCATCGATGGCATCTTCGAAGGCAGCGGTCAGTCCTGCGTGGCAGGATCGCGCCTTTTCGTACAGCGCTCAGTACACGACAAACTTCTTGAGCTGTTGATCGCTCGCAGCAAGACAATCAAGCTCGGGCAGCCCGATGCGGCCGGCTCCGAAATGGGTCCAGTATCTAGTTTTGCCCATCGTGCCCGTATCGAGCAATTCATTGAATCGGCAGTAGCGGAAGGCGGCAAGGTATTGCTGGGCGGCAAGCGTCCTGAGGGCGCCGAGTTCGAGCGTGGTGCGTACTTTTTGCCCACCATCCTTGGCGGCTTAAGCAACCAGGCCACCGCCGTGCGCGAAGAAATCTTCGGCCCAGTGCTGTGCGTGCTGCCGTTCGATGACGAAGCCGACCTTATTGCGCAGGCAAACGACAGTGTTTTCGGACTGGCTTCCGGTATATGGACCGCCAATTATCAGCGTGCCTGGCGAGTCGCCCGGGCGCTGGAGACTGGCCTGGTATGGATCAACACGTATAAGCAGCTGTCGATTTCCACACCTTTTGGTGGCTTCAAGGATAGCGGCATCGGACGCGAGAAGGGCGTTACAGGCTTGCGCCTTTACCAGCAAAGCAAAGGCATTTACTGGAGCATGGACCCCGACAACTTTCCACAGGCAGCGACGCCATCGGTTTAGTCCGGGTATGGCTGGCCAGCTTACAGTACCTAAACAAAAATTTACTATCTAAGGACAAAGTCCAATGTCTACATTGAATACTATTGGTTTTATTGGCGTCGGTGTAATGGGCGAGCCCATATGCCGTCACCTGGCGACTAAAAGCGGTGCGCGGGTCATTGCCACCGACCGCGACAACGCGCCATTGGAACGCTTGGCTCAACATAACGTCAGCGCCGTTTCAGCTGGAAACCATCGCAGAGCAGGCGGACATCATTTTCATGTCGCTGCCCTCGGGCGAGATTGTCCGAAACGTCGTCATGGGCAATGGCGCCGAACCGAAGGGTTTGCTCGCCTTGTGCCGTCCTGGACAACTGATTGTTGATCTGAGCACATCTCCGGTAGATCTTACCCGCCAGTTGGCTGCGACTTATCGAAGGCTGGAATCCTGTTCGCCGACTCGCCCGTCATGCGTACGCGCGCTGCGGCTGAAGCCGGTACCCTGGCTGTTCCCGTCGGTGCTGACGACGCCATCTTCGCCCGCATCGAGCCCCTATTGAGCACGTTCGCATCCGACGTCGTTCACGCCGGTGGCGTGGGTGCCGGACAGGTCGTAAAGATCCTTAATAATATGGTTCTTTACGAGACAGTCCTTGCCTTGGCAGAGGCCCGCGCCATTGGGATTCGTGCCGGCGTGGATCCAGTCCGTTTATTTTCCGCCTTGTCGGTCGGCTCTGCAGACAGCTTTGCGCTACGCAACCATGGCATGAAGGCGATAGCCCCGCAGGAATTTCCTGAGAAGGCTTTCCCTGTGGTCTACGCCAAAAAGGACCTGCAATATGCAGTCGGTCTTGCAGAGCAAGTTGGTGTCGATGCGACCGGTGCAAAAAACTTGATCGAATGCTTTGACAAGGCTATTGACGCGGGCCATGGCGACAAGTACGCCCCTGCCATTAGCCTGGTTTTTGAAGGAAAGTAAGACTGTCATACCGGGCCGCCCATCATGTGGTGCGCCCGGATATTAAGGCGCTCGTGCAACATGGCATAATCAGCCATTGCAAATTATCCTTACAGTCATAGTCCGCTATATGAGTACTACTCCCGCTCAAGGCGACGATGGGGTCGCCGCCGTAGACCGTGCATTGGCTATCGTAGATGTCATAGCGCACCGCAGTGAGCCCATCACCCTGGCCGACTTGTCGCGGGCCACTGGTTACTATAAAAGCACGTTATTGCGCCTGATTGCTTCGCTGGAAAAGGCGTCTTTGGTTATCCGGCGCAGCGACGGTCGCTATGCACTGGGGCGCTATGCTCACGAACTAGGTCGCTCATACGAGTCAGCCTATCGTCTGACTGAAGTCCTGCTGCCCATACTGCAAGGCCTCGTTAATCGGGGCACCGAAAGTGCATCGTTTCACGTATACCACGATGCTCAGTCACGGGTTTGTCTGCTTCGGGTCGATTCGCACCATTCGACTCTCGACCGCATCCGTGTAGGCGAGACACTTCCGCTGGACCGCGGTGCAGCAGGCAGGCTGATCAAGGCCTATCACGGCACGGGCCTGGCGCCAACGACAAAGCACATCATTACTCTGTCGATGGGCGAACGCGATAAAAACTGCGCAGCCGTGGCCAGTCCCGTATTTGGGCTGGATAACGAATTTAGCGGAGCCATCTCGCTTTCCGGTCCTAAAGAGCGTTTCACACCTGAAGCGGTCGAAAGATGTCGAAGATGGTGCAGTCGGCAGCCGCCGAAGCCACCGAAGCGCTAGGTGGGCGTTGGCCGCAATAGCGCCATTAGCCTATATTGAACCGGTAGTTACACCGTCCAAAGTAAAACGCCTGCCTCCATCAAGGAAAGCAGGCGTTTTCGATTTACTCCACTTTCAACTCAGACCTGCGCTTCGTCGACTTCGCTTGCCTTACGCCAGTAAAGTCTGCGCTTCGTCTTCGCGTCCACGGTTGATCTAAAAAACGGAATTAGTCTACAGTCTTCAGGATATCGCCAATCTTCTGGAAGATCTCTTGAATCTGGCTTTCTTCTATGATCAACGGTGGCGAGACCGCCAGGATGTCGCCGGTGTAGCGAACCATCAGGCCTTGATCGAAGCACTTTTTGAACACTTCGGCGGCACGGGCGCCGGGAGCGTCGGGCCGGGGTGCGAGCTCTATGCCAGCGACCAGTCCAAGGTTGCGCACATCTATGACGTGGCGCGCGCCTTCCAGTTGGTGCGCGGCCTGTTCGAAGCTTGGTGAAAGCGTTCTGGCACGCTGAAATAGCTGCTCGCGTTCGTAAATTTCCAGCGTCGCCAGGATAGCAGCGGTTGCCAGCGGGTGGGCCGAATAGGTGTAGCCATGGAAGAATTCGATGCCGCTCGAAGCCGCTTCAAGAATGGTATCGTGAACTTGCCGTTTGACGGCGACTGCGCCGGCGGGAACCGCGGCGTTGCTGATACCTTTTGCCAGGGCCATCAGGTCGGGCGTTACACCAAAATATTCGCTGGCGGTCGCAGCGCCCAAGCGGCCGAAACCTGTGATGACTTCGTCGAATATCAGCAGGATTCCGTGCTTCTCGGTGATGGCGCGCAACTTCTGCAGATAGCCTTTCGGCGGAACCAGGACGCCGGTAGAGCCGGCCAGCGGCTCAACGATAACGGCGGCAATGGTTGACGCATCATGCAGGGCAACGATGCGTTCGAGTTCATCGGCAAAGTGTTCCCCCCAAGCCGGCTGACCGCGTGTATTGGCATTTTTCGATAAATCGTGGGTATGCGGCAGATGATCTACGCTGGGCAGCAGGGCGCCCGAGAATGTCTTGCGGTTGGGAGATATGCCACCTACGGAAATCCCGCCAAACCCTACCCCGTGGTAGCCGCGCTCGCGTCCGATAAGTCGGGTGCGCTGGCCGTCGCCGCGTGCCCGATGATAAGCAATGGCGATCTTCAGAGCCGTGTCGACTGATTCCGACCCCGAGTTCGTGAAGAATATCCGGTCCATTCCCGCCGGCATCATTTTGGCGACTGCAGTCGCTGCGCGGAAGGAATCGCTATGACCCAGCTGGAAGCTGGGTGCGTAGTCAAGTTCCGCCGCCTGGCGCGAAATGGCTTCGACAATTTCCTTGCGCCCATGTCCGGCATTCACGCACCACAGGCCGGAGGTGCCATCCAGCACCTGATTTCCGGCAACGGTGGTGTAGTACATGCCTTGGGCCTTGGCAAGGAGGCGCGGTTGTTCTTTGAATTGACGATTCGCCGTAAAAGGCATCCACAAATTGGACAGGTCGGGGATACTGGCTTGACTGGACATGACTACCTCATGAGCAAATAACAGGGATGAAGACAATGAGCTATTCTCGTCGTGCGGGACGGCTTATGAAATATACAGTTGATCAAAAAATTTATAACCGTATTGAGTGTATAAACCAAACTGTATAGAAAAGGAGCCACGAGCGTGAAATTCTTTGAGCCCGTACGAGACCGGACAAGAGCGAGTCCATTGGTAGAGCAGGCCGCCGCCGCGGTCGAGCACGCCATAAGGCAACAGGCCTTGCGGCCCGGTATGGCCGTGCCCTCGGTTCGGCAGTTCGCAAAGACGCACGGCTTAAGCACCTTTACTGTATCGGCTGCGTATAACCGATTGGTTGCCCAGGGCTGGCTGACCGCGCGCCCGGGGTCTGGCTACCGAGTGGCGGTGCCGCATCGGCCCGAGCCGGTGACGTCGACGCCGCCAAGTTGGAAGCCGCCGCAATTAGGCGCCGCCTGGCTGTTATCGGACGTGTTCGCGGACCATTCGATTCCGATCAAGTCCGGTTGCGGCTGGTTGCCGTCCGAGTGGCTACAGGAGACCGGCTTGGAACAGGCACTGCGGCACGCGGCCAAAGCAGCCGTCAGTCAGGTAGCGGGCTATGGGCATCCTTATGGCTATTTTCCTTTGCGCGAGCACCTGGTGCACGAGCTCGGACGCCATGGCCTAAGCCTTGAAATTGACCAGGTGCTGCTGACTCAAGGAGCCACGCAAGGCCTGGATATTGTGGTTCGCACCTTGCTGCGCCCTGGCGATGTGGTTGTGGTCGAATTGCCTTGCTATGCCAACCTATTGCAAACATTGCGCCTGGCCGGCCTTACGGTTGTGGGGGTACCGCGCACTGAAGAGGGTTTGTGCCTGCCTACATTGCAACGCATCGCCCAAACCCATTCTGTAAAAGCTTTGTTCCTTAATACTGTCTTGCAAAACCCAACCGGTACAAGTCTTAGTATGGCGAACGCGTTTCGCGTGCTGCAACTTGCCGAGGAACATGATTTCTGGGTGATCGAAGACGATGTGTCACGCGATTTGTTGCCGGGTATAAGCCCCATGTTGGTCGCCTTGGCGGGCACAGAGCGGGTCGTTTATGTGTCAGGGTTTTCGAAAAGCATTGCGCCGTCCATGCGGGTCGGCTATATCGTGTCGTCGCGCGCAATGCTTAAAGCATTTGCCCAGACCAAAATGACCATAGGCCTTACTACACCCGAAATCATGGAGCGTACGGTCTATCAGATTCTGCGTCTGGGACGACATCGTACCCATTTGCAGCGGGTTCAAGACCGCCTACGGCAGGCTCATGATGAAGTCGCCGATCTACTCGACCATCACGGTTTCGAGGTGTATTCGCGTCCGCGTGCCGGTTTATTCTTATGGGCCCGTCCGCGGCACGCGTGGCGCGAAATAGGCACTGTTCGGCTGGCCGAGAATGCGTTGCAGCACGGCATTTGGCTGGCTCCCGGATCGTACTTCTATCCGGATCAAACCGAACAAGGGTGGCTCAGGTTCAACGTGGCGTATTCCCTGCACCCGGATTTGTGGAAATTCCTGCGTCAATCAGTCGGGGCCTAAGCTATTTCCGTTTGTACATCACGAAGTCGAAGTCGTATCCGTTTTCGGCGGGTTGCGGAAGTCTCTCAGTTTCCTGCCACAAGGCCGGATCGACAGCTGGGAAAAAGTGTCGCCGTCCACATCAGCATGCACTTCCGTGGCGACGATTTCATCGGCGATCGGCAGGGCATGGGCAAATATCTGTTCACCGCCAATGACACAGATGCGTTCGGCCGCCTCGCAGGCGGCAAGGGCGGCTTCAAGATTCGGGTATACCGCGGCGCCTTCAGCTTTGTACAGGGGATTGCGGCTGATCACCAGATTTGGCCGTCCGGGCAAGGGCCGGCCCAGTGATTCCCATGTGTTGCGACCCATCACAATCGGCTGACCCAGCGTCGTTCTCTTGAAGTGGGCCAAGTCGGATGGCAGGCGCCAGGGCAGGGCGTTGTCGCGGCCTATGACGCGATTATCGGAGTACGCGACGACAAGCTGTATGGAAGGTTTGGGCATGGTATTCAGGGGTACACCGCAGTGGGGTGCCTTATTGAGCGCTTGAGAATCGGAAATTATACCGAGGCGCATACAATGCACTGTCCGCAATCTAAGAAAACCATGACCGACACGACCTTCAGCTGGAAAAAAATCGCCATTCCCGCCTTTGGGCCTTCGGTGCTATTTGGCATTGGCAATGGGGCGATACTCCCCGTTATTGCGCTTAGCGCGATAGACCTGCAGGCATCGATCGCCGTATCGGGCCTTATTGTGGCGCTTATCGGTTTCGGCTCTTTAATCAGTAATATTCCGGCCGCCCTGATCACGGCGAAGTTTGGTGAGCGCAAGGCGCTTATCGGCGCGTCGATACTTAGCGTGCTTGCGCTGCTCTTATGCCTTGTAGCCACTCACCCTATGGTGCTGGCATTGGGCGTACTACTTATGGGCATGGCGACATCAGTCTTTTATCTGGCCAGACAGACTTACCTCATGGAGGCCGTTCCCGTTCACATGCGGGCCCGGGCCTTCTCGACCCTCGGCGGCACACAGCGCATTGGAATGTTTATCGGGCCTTTCGCCGCAGCAGCATTGATGCACTTCATGGGTCTGGCGGGGGCATACTGGATTGCGATCGCCTCCCTTACGGCAGCAGGAGCACTTTCTTTTGCGCTGCCTGAACTGCCGGTGGAAAGCAAAGGCGGATCGGGTCCGATGCTTCCGCCAAAAATGCTGGCGATAGCGCGCGGCCATTCAAACATCTTGCTGACTTTAGGCTTTGGCATCCTGCTTATTGGGGCAATGCGGGCGTCACGCCAGATCGCCATACCATTGTGGGCCGATAGTATCGGCCTAAGCCCAACGGTTACCGCGATCGTGTTCGGCCTGGTGTCCGCCATTGATATGCTGGTGTTTTACCCTGCCGGAAAAATCATGGATCACTATGGCAGGCTTTGGGTCGCTTTGCCGTGTTGCATTCTTCTGGGAGTCTCGCTGCTCGCGATTCCCTTGACTAGCGGGCTGACCGCTTTCGTTCTGGTCTGCCTGCTGATGGGGTTTGGCAATGGTATTGGGTCGGGCATTGTCATGACACTGGGTGCCGATGCGGCGCCCCCAATAGGGCGGACCCAATTTCTGGGCATCTGGCGCCTTATTGCCGATGTAGGAACGTGTGCCGGGCCCTTCTTGCTATCGGGGCTGACTGCACTGACTTCTTTGGGAGTCGGAATCGCGGTGACCGGCACGTTCGGGATTGTTGCTGCGGGTATCTTCTGGCGCGGCCTGCCCCATACGCGCCCAGGCCGACCGGTCTAGCAGCTTAAGAATGGCGGCAAGCGCAGCGGTGTTGTAGCGTTCAGATGGAAATCGGGGCGCTGATGTGCGGTTGCGGATCGTACCCAACAATTTCAAAGTCTTCGAAGCGATAGTCGAAGATGGATTCCGGTTTTCTTTTCAGCACCAGTGTAGGCAAGGCGCGTGGCTCGCGGGTAAGCTGCAGCCGGGCTTGCTCGAGATGATTCGAATATAAATGCAGATCGCCAAACGAATGGACGATTTCTCCCACCTGCAGGTCGCACTGTTGGGCAACCATATGGGTAAAGAAGGCAACGGACGCTTCGTTGTAGGGAACTCCCAGGAAGCAGTCTGCTGAACGTTGCGTCATCATGCAGCTAAGTTTGCCGTTGGCCACATAGAACTGGTACATAACGTGGTTATGTGATGACATACATAAATACTGCAAATTAGATCGCGCATTGTTTGGATAGGCTGGGAAATTGCCTGGATGTGCGTTGCTAACGACAGATATCGTAGAACAGGATCCTACTTGCCTACTGGTTCGAAGATGGATTCGTAAGGTAAGCTAGCGAATCTTTACGTTCGCAAAAGTTTACTTTTTTGCAGGATGCAGCCTTCTCATGACTGACTGCGGGAAGGCCGCCGCTGGCTAAACAAACCAAAAGTCCAAGTCAACGGTAGAACCCCTATGGGAATGTTGTTCACATTATCTGAAGCCCTAAGGGCCGAGCAGATGGGTATGCAACAGGGAACATAACGGTGTCGCAACCATGTCATTAGCAGAAATACACACATGAAGTGGACTGCAACCGTCAAAAGGACATAGCGCCACGAACCTCGCATAGTGATGCCTTCACTGCCAACCCCACCGGCGTGTGTAATACCCTTCATCGCCTGAGTCAAACCCATGTAGGCCAAACGATCAGCGGCAGCAGCACAAAGTACAGCGGCGGCAGCGCTTGCAGCTTAAAGTAGTGCGCGAATGGTCCCATCGGCAGGAAGATGCCCACCGCCATGATGACGCCGGTCATGACCATCAGCGGCGTCGCGGCTCGGCTCTGGATGAATGGCAGCTTGGACGTACGGATCATGTGCACCACCAGGGTCTGCGTCAACACGCCGACGATGAACCAGCCCGACTGGAACAGGGTTTGCCGCGCGGGCGTTTTGCGCCGAACACGAACCACATCATAGCGAAGGTCGTGATGTCGAATACCGAGCTGATCGGGCCGAAGAACACCATGAACCGCCCTATATCACGCCGGTTGCCAACGCTGCGGCTGGCGCAGCAACTCGTCGTCCACCGTGTCGAACGGGATGCGATCTGCGAGATATCGTACAGTAGGTTCTGCACCAAGAGGTGCATCGGCAGCATCGGCAGGAACGGGATGAACGCCGACGCGACCAGCACTGAGAACACATTGCCGAAGTTGGAGCTGGCCGTCATCTTGATGTACTTGAGCATGTTGGCGAAGGTGCGGCGCCCCTCCAGCACGCCTTCCTCCAACACCATCAGGCTCTTCTCCAGCAAGATCAGTCGGCCGCTTCCTTGGCGATGTCCACCGCCGTATCGACCGAAATGCCGATGTCAGCCGTGCGCAGCGCCGGGGCGTCGTTGATGCCGTCGCCCATGAAGCCGACCACATGGCCATTGGCTTTCACTGGCGCACGATCCGCTCCTTGTGGGCGGGCGTGAGCCTGGCGAACACGTTATGGCTCTCAACGGCCGCGGCCAGCACCTTGTCGCTCATACGCTCGATATCGCTGCCCAGCAGCACGTCCTGTTGGGCTAGGCCGACCTCGCGGCAGATCTTGGCCGTCACCAGCTCGTTGTCGCCGGTCAGCACCTTGACCGCCACGCCATGCTCGGCCAGCGCCTTGAGCGCCGGTGCGGTAGATTCCTTCGGCGGATCGAGGAAGGCGACGTACCCGACCAAGGTCAGATCACGCTCATCCGCCAGGCCGTACGTATCCTGCGTCGGCGGCCCTCCTGACGGCGACAGCGACCACGCGCAGGCCTTCTTCATTCAGATCGGCCGTTACGCCGCGGATGCGGGCCAACAACTCGGGCGTCAGCAACTCATCCGCATCACCGTGGCGTACGCGCGTGCACACCGCCAGAATTTCCTCGACCGCGCCCTTGGTGATGAGCAGGTGATGCTCATCATGCTCCGCGACGATCACCGACATGCGGCGGCGGTTGAAATCAAACGGGACTTCATCGACCTTGCGGAAAGCCATGGCCAGCTCGAGTTCGCGATGCACCTCGGCGTGCTCGAGCACTGCCACGTCCAGCAGGTTTTTCAAGCCGGTCTGGTAGTAGCTGTTGAGGTAGGCCATCTCCAACACGTCGTCGGAGTCTTCACCCCAGACATCAACATGCCGAGCCAAGAAAATCTTGTCCTGCGTCAGCGTGCCCGTCTTGTCCGTGCAAAGGACATCCATCGCGCCGAAATTCTGGATCGCGTCGAGGCGCTTGACGATCACCTTCTTGCGGGACAGGAACACCGCGCCTTTTGCCAGGTCGAGGTAACGATCATCGGCAGCATCTCCGGCGTCAGGCCCACGGCGATCGACAGCGCGAACAGCAGCGCTTGCATCCAGTCGCCCTTGGTGAAGCCGTTGATGAGGAGCACCAGTGGCGACATCACAAACATGAAGCGGATCAACAGCCAACTTACCTTGTTGACGCCTGACTGGAACGAAGTCGGGGCGCGGTCGGTGGCGGTGACGCGACTGGCCAGCGCGCCGAAATACGTGCCGTTGCCGGTGCCAACATAACCGCTGTAGCCGAACCGGACACCACGTTGGTACCCATGAACAGGATATTGTCCAGCTCGAGAGGGTTGATCGCGCACGCGTCACGCTGGGTCGCAAACTTCTCCACCGGCATCGACTCACCGGTCATGGCGGCCTGCGATACGAACATATCCTTGGCGGTAAGCAGACGACAGTCGGCCGGGATCATGTCGCCCGCAGACAGAACGATCACGTCGCCGGGCACCAAAAGCTTGATTGGCAGCTCGACGCGCTCCGCCAACTTGACGTGGATACCCATTTCAGAGAAGTTCCCAGCCTCCGGCGAAGCGTACTCGGACGGATCGCGGCGAATAACGGTGGCTGTGTTGCTGACCAGCGCTTTCAATGCGTCAGCAGCCCTAATGGACTTGCCTTCTTGCCAAAAGCGCAGCAGAGTCGAGAGCACCACCATCGCCCCGATCACAAGCGCGGCCTTCATGTCCTCGGTGAGATAGGAGATGGCGGCCAGGAGCGTCAGCAACAGGTTGAACGGGTTGCGGTAGCTGTGCCACAGATGCCACCACCATGGCAGCGGCTTTTCGTGTTCAATCTCATTGACGCCTACGTGCTCGCGGATGGCCTCGGCCTGCGCTTCGGACAGGCCATCGCCGTGACTATCGAGCTGCTTGAGGAGCGCCTTGGCATCGCTGGCAGCCGCCTCGACCAAGGCTTTGGTCAGCGTGACGGGTACCTCGCGGCTCACCCCGGTTTGGGTCAAGGTGTCCAGCAGCGCGAAACGGCGAAAGTGCCGAGCGATGTGGCGCGTGCGAAGGAACCCCGCGAAGAGTTCCTTTAGGATGGTGAACCCCATATTCCTTCTCCTTGCCGCCACCAGCGCAGGCATGGGCGCTGGATGCCCGGATTGCCATGCTTAATAACGCATGCCCTCTACAAGCCCTTCGCATCTGAATTCAGAATTTTAGAATTTAATATCAATTTAGACGATCGCTCATGCTGGCAGTTTAGATACCTACCGACCAATGCCTATGTCGATGTTGGGCGTCGGGAAAGTATCCGTGCTCGTGCAAGTTTTCATGTTCGTGCACCCAGATTTCGTACGTATGTGTTTGCCGTTGGCGCTCAAGCCGGTGTTGCGCGTCATAGTTGGCGACGTTATGCCAGACATCTCAGTCGCAAATGCAAGGTTGACGCATCCAGGATTAACTTGTAACCACTTACCAAAAGGTGCTAGTAGTTCGCCGCAAGATCATATGTTGAGCCGCGTCAGAGCGACAAACGCCCGATTGCGACGGCAAAAGGCCAGTGCCACAATTCTAAGCAAGCGTTCAAGAGGCTAGCGCATCATGCCGACCACCGTCGTATACGAATCGTTGATTTAGCCACGCAAGCCGCCCCGCCCACCGCACTGACCACCGTAAGCAGTTCCCATGTACCCTGGCCGGCCTCGACGGATCCGTGACTATATTCCGAGAGCGTGTCTCCTTGCTGATTGTGGAGGATCACCCTGCCCTGACGCAAAATCTGCTCGATTTTTTCGGCCACCAGCGGTACGACCAGCGGTATGTACTGGACTTCGCTTCCGACGGTTTAACGGCGCTGCATTTATTGGCCACCAATAGCTATGACGTAGTTATTTTGGACGTTATGCTTCCCAATGTATCGGGTTTCGAGGTTTGCCGACACCTCCGGCAAGATCTCGCTAGCATGACGCCAGTGATTATGATGTCGGCCATGGACGAAATCCAAGATAAGACCTATGGCTTCATGCAGGGCGCAGATGACTACCTGGTCAAGCCATTCGACTTACGTGAGCTAAAGCTTCGCGTGGATGCCTTGTATAAGCGCCAGTCCGGGCGTAAGGCCACGCTACTAAAGGCGCCGGGCCTTACATTCGATCCCGGGACGCTTGAGGTGCGCCTGGACAATCAAAGAGCCATGGAGTTGTCGGGCGTTGCAGCACGCATTTTTGAAGAACTGATTAAGGCGTATCCCGATTTTCTGTCTTACGAGCATTTGCAGGATAAGGTGTGGAGGGAACGTGAAGTCGACATGAACACCCTGCGTACTCACGTCTATGCCTTGCGCAAGCACCTTCAGGACAATTTTGGAATACCCTTGATCAAGACGCTGCATGGCCGTGGCTACAGATTGATGCCGCCACACCGGTTCGACCCATGAAACTCATCGCCAATCGCGGCGCGACTGCGTGATCGAAATGGGTGTACTGATCGCGATCCGAGGGGCCGCAACATTAGCGCGCCTTAATTCTTGTCGACGCGGCCGCTCAGAAAATGGAACATTAAAAATCCGTAATGAATCGGAAATGTTCCCTCCATTGGCCACCCGCTAAGGTGGTAGGCAGGTGCGAGGGGTCGAAGACCCGAGGCATCTAATCACGAAAGTAAAGGAAATTTGCCATGACCAAGACGCTTACCGCCATTGCCGCCGCGCTGACTATGCTGGCTGCTCATTCGGCATTCGCGGCCGATAAGACAGCCAAGACCAATATGCCGACTGCTGCAACGTGTCAATCGCTTGAAACCCAGTACCAGAACGCCGCCAAGACGCACGCCAAAGCGGAGAAGTTTAAAGAATCCCAAGCCGCTTACGCGGAAGGGAAAAAGCTTTGCGCCGAGGGAAAATTCGCCGACGGTACATCCAAGCTGCACACTGCTCTTAAGGACTTGGGAGTGAAAGCGATGAGCAAAGCTCAGTGAGCCGTAAATTCTCCTGAATTGGCGACGCTCCCGCGGCGCGCAGGAAAGCCGCGGGACGGGCCTGATGCCAGCCGTATGGATAGCGTGACCCGTAACCCTGGGTGATTGTCTTCGAGGGAAAGCCTCGCCCGGTGCAGATGTGCCACCGCAGCGACTAGGCTGAGCCCCAAGCCGGTGCCAGGCACCCGCTCGCAGTCGGTGCCTCGGACAAAGGGAGCGAGTACTCGCTCGCGCGACCCGCGAGGAATGCCGGGCCCCTCGTCCGCGACGCAGACCGATGCCTCGCCATCGCTCAGGCTCACACTCGCTCGCAACACGCCGCCTCTAGGACTAAACTTGACTGCATTGTCCAACAGATTCACTACGGCCTGGGCAAGTAGCTGACGATGGCCCAGTATCGGAACCTTATCGGCCGGAAATGCAAGATCTAGCACGAGGCCGCGCTCTTCAATCGCTGGCTCATAGAGATCGACCGCTTCCGCCACCACTTCGGTCAAGTCTAGTCGTCGCATTTGACCGCGCAGTGCCCCGGATCGGGCCTGGGCGATGCTCATCACCGCGTTAAACACACGCAGCACACGATCAGTCTCGAAAAGTGCCTGATCGAGGGCGGCACGGTAGCTGGATAAGTCAGGCTGTCCCGACAGAGCACTCTCTATCCCGCCATACAGGCGTGTAAGCGGCGCGCGCAGGTCATGGGCAACGTTGTCGCTGACGCTACGCATTCCCTCGACTAACTGCTCGATGCGCTCCAGCATACGGTTTAGCTGGACCGCCAAACGATCCAGTTCATCACTTTCCCCGCTTACCGGAATGCGGTCGGCGAGATTCCCGTCCATGATCCGTGCCGACGTGTCGGCGATCGTCCCGAGACGTCGCAGCAAAGCGCGGCCGCTTAATATGCCGCCCACCACGCCCAACGCCAAGGTTGCGGCCAGTCCCCAGGCCAAGGCTTCTGAAATGAGCTGCTGAATGCCCACACGACGATGTACGTCGTGGGCGACCAGCAACTGACCGGAGCCGGGCAGCGCGATCGTGAGGGCGCGATAGAGGCGAGAAAAGAGCATGCCTTCTTCCTGCACCTCGACCTCAAAATACAGTGGGCCAGAACGGCGCGTGGCCGGCACGGGCCATTGGGCCAGATTGCCAGCGACGGGTTGTAGCGCCGCATCGACCAGCAGATAAGCATTGTCGGCCTTGGTCGGATCGTCGCTCCGTTCGCGGACGACTTCAATCAGCGCATCCAAGCCCAACCGCGAGCTCACTTCAACGAGGCTTGCCAGCTCCGTTTGGAGCGCGGTATCAATTTCTGCGTCGATGGCACGCACCGTCGCGTTATAGATGAACCCAAGCAATAACGCGGCCGAGACGCAGAAGACGAGCGTGTAAGACGCCGCGAAGCGGACGATAGAGGTCCGAAACAGTCTAGGGATGCGCACTGAGCATGTATCCCACGCCGCGCACCGTATGGATGAGCGGTCGAGCGGAGCTATGGTCAATTTTTTGGCGCAAGCGACTCACGTGGACATCAATCACATTCGTCTGTGGATCGAAATGATAGTCCCAAACGCTCTCAAGGAGCATCGTGCGCGTGACCACCTGATCGCAGTGGCGCATCAGATACTCTAGCAAGCGAAACTCCCGGGGTTGAATTTCGAGCGGGCGTCCGGCGCGGGTCACGCGTCGCCGCGAAAGATCCAACTCAAGATCGTCAACCCGCAGCACCTTGGCCCATACCGGTGACGCGCTGCGACGGCCGAGTGCTTCGACCCGAGCATTGAGTTCGGCGAAAACAAAGGGCTTGGCCAGATAGTCGTCCGCTCCGCGCTGCAAACCAATAACGCGATCATCGACCTTGCCCAGCGCGCTGAGAATGAGGACCGGCGTCACAACGCCACGAGCACGCAGGCGGTCCAAGAGCTCCAAACCGTCGGCAGCGCCGAGCATACGGTCCACCACAATTACGTCATACGCTTCGCTCGTGGCCAGAAATTCCCCTTCTACCGATTGCGCCGCATGATCGACCGTGTGCCCGGCCTCGTGCAGCCCTTTACGTACGTAATCGGCAGTCCTCGGGTCATCCTCTATGATCAGAACGCGCATGAAATTGCGGAGCGGAAAATGGGGGGGAAATTTGCTAAAACTATAGCATGCGTTCAGATAAAGATGGGCTAGTTGCCGACGTACATTGGAGAAGGCACAATCGCTCTTACGCCTCTCGTTGAGAGTTTCACCGAGAGTTAAGACGGGCGACGAGTTCGATTCTCTTGCCGATTCGCCTGGCATTTCAACTGACCGTAAACGTGTGTTCCCGTCAGGCAAAGCGCAAGCCATGTGAGCCCCTCTGCCAACGCAGCGAGGACATCGCTTAAATAATGGGCTCCTAGGTACATACGGCTAAAAGCGACTAAGCTGACTATCGCAAATGCCGATAGGACGGTCCACACGCGCAAGCTCCACGAGGCCGTTTTCGAAATAATCAATGCGGCGAGCATCCCATAAAACACGGTACTGGATACCGTATGGCCGCTTGGAAAGCTGTAGCTGGTAAGGCTTACGAGTGATTCCTCAAAGAGGGGGCGTGCCCGATGGAACGCTTGCTTCATCAATACATTGATCAGCATGCCGCCAGGAACAACCAAGATCAAATTCAGCAACCAGTACCAATACCGTTTCCATATGAGTATTGCAGCGAGCGCCAAGGTCACCATCATGATTGCCGTGGTGTCATGGAGAGTGGAAATGATCAACATACCGCGGGTCAACCATGGCGCGGAATGATCGTGCAACCACTGCGCGATATGCAAATCCATGATGGTGATCGGATCACCCTCCAAGACATCTTCCGCAATTGCGCCAAATAGCCAGCCCGAAGCAATAAGAATGCCGGCGCCCACAGAAACATGTAGTCCCAAATAACCAGTCGGGGAAAGCCTCGCTCGGACAAACGCCAGTTGCGGCGCAAAGCGATGACATAACGCTGCAACACGGGGTCGCGACAAAAACCGGGACCATAGCGACCGGAGCCCGGACTCATGGCGCATTGCCCAGCGCCACAGCCATACCAAGCCCAGTGCGAATGCCAAAATGCCACCCAGGATTGCGCTAGCCCGTCCGATCCAGCCCGCCGCGACTTGCCAACTTGCGCCTAAAAAATAACCCAGGAGTGTTACGCCTACCGCCCAGAGAAACGCGCCCACCACGTTATAGGGCAGAAAGCGTCGATATGGCATCTTGGACGAACCAGCCAAGAAAGGCACCAATGCGCGGGCGAAGCCCACGAAGCGTCCTAGAAAAACTGCTTTGCCGCCATGGCGGGCAAAAAAAATGTCAGCATTCGCGACACGTTCTTCTGTAAGCCCGAAGCGCGCACCATAATGCAGCAGTGCCGGCCGGCCTAGGTATCTGCCCAGCTCATAACCCACGCTGTCGCCCAAAGCCGCGCCGATTGCTACGATCATGATCAGCGCCTCGAGGTCGAAAACGCCTTGAGCCGCTAGAAACCCAGCGACAAGAATCAAACTCTCGCCGGGCACGATCAATCCTAAAAAAGCCGCGGACTCCAACGCTGCACCCAGGAAAATGACCAAATATCCCCAGTGCCCAGCCCGGGTGACTAGCTCGATAAGGTAGTTCAGCATTGTCGGTCCGGGTTCATTTTTATGCTCTGTCAGCCGAGCCATCCTTCGTGTTCTTTCTACAGCTCGGTTTTCGTCAACAACGATAATTTTATGCGCACGCCAGGCCGCTTTCTACCGCTTCGACGTACACGTCTTTGATTCGTCGTGCGCGCTCAAGACTGGGCATAGGGATGCGGACCTTGGCCACGGGTGGTAACGCGCGTAGCTCGGGCAATTCGAGCCCGCGCTTGTACGTTATTTGCTATCGGCGACGATTTGCGGCAATGGCCATCCGCACGTGCGGTTCGTCGTCATCGATTCGCCACTGAAGTCGTACGCCGACCCGAAGAGCAGGGAGCAGCGGGACGTCGAAGTATCGACCGTAACCGATCGCTTTTATACCTGGCTTGCGAAATGGGCAGGCCCTGGTCAGCTCATCATTCTGGAGAATCAAGAGGTCAAGATGGAATCGAAGGTGTTGTTGAATCCTCTAGAGTTCGTCGGGGTTGGCGATGATGAAGGCCGCCGAGGCTTCTACCCCGGAATACCCGCGGTAATCAACGATGCCCCAACCTAGTACGCCAACGTCTGGGGCTCCCTCGACGCTTACCACGGCTCTACGGTCAGGGATGCGAGCGAGCCGATTTAACTAGTCAAGAGACCGCTATGACTCACCAAGCTGTTCCAACAACAGACTACGACGCCGCCACGGCTGAGTTGGCACAGTTACGCGCCTTGCTCATTTCTATTACCGTCGATGGCTGCGAGGCATTCGAAGGAATGGGCGCGCAGCTCCGTCACAATACTTTGGCTCGCTTCAGATCTTGCTAACCAGGCCCATCAGCACTTAGCATCGGCCGAGGAAAGGCAAGCGCAATAGCCGATAGCCTAGAGAAACTCGCGAAGAGATTGAGCCGCTTTTGCGTATAGTGACTGTAAACTTCGGCTACAGATAATTGTGAAAGGAGCCCGATGTGCCGCTTAGGGTAACGAAGCTGCCGGTAAGGCGGGGCGAGTGAAGAAAATGATGCCTGAAAACATTGCTGCTGTTGATTTAGACTCTGCCGAACATTACGTTTGGGGTGGGGTTTGCGATGGCTGGCATCTTCTAAAGCATCCGGCACTTAGTGTCATCCAAGAGCGCGTCCCACCTCATGCCGGGGAGGTTAAACACTATCACTTGCATGCACGTCAGTTTTTCTATGTTCTTTCCGGTTCGGCAATGCTGGAACTCGGTGGGCAGCAAGTGCTGTTAAATCCCGGATATTTCATTAACGGGCTAGCATCGCAGGAACAGGTGCGGGATCTCCCTCGCGCCGTCGAAAGTGAAGAGGCTCGGAGGTAAGCGTTCCTGCCTTGCCAGATGTCCTCAAGCTGACCCGGGTAAGGACAGCTCTAAGATTTCCCTCCATCAGCAGCGCGTTGATGCTTTACGACATAGCCGTCAAACCGCCACGTCGCCCTTTATGTGCGGATGCGGGTCGTACCCCACGAGTTCAAAGTCTTCAAACTTATACCCGTCAATGCTGTCTGGCTTTCGCAAAATCTTGAGCTGAGGCATAGCGCGTGGAGACCTGCTTAACTGTAGTTCAACTTGTTCGAAGTGGTTAGAGTAAATATGCACATCCCCACCCGTCCATACGAAGTCACCCGGCTCAAGACCACATTGTTGGGCCAGCAATGTCTGGAGAAGCGCGTAGCTCGCGATATTGAAGGGGACGCCAAGAAACACATCGCAGGAGCGCTGGTATAGCTGAAGGTGTAGTTTGCCGCCCATTACTGCTGTTTGTACGAGGCAGTGGCAGGGAGCGAGCCTCATATCCTTCAGGTCGCCGACATTCCAAGCACTGACCAGTTGCCGCCTCGAATTTGGATCCCGCTTGATTAGAGAGACAAGCTCAGCAATCTGATCAATATGGCGCCCGTCCTTTGCTTCCCAGTCACGCCACTGTTTACCGTATACCGGGCCGAGGTTTCCATTTTCATCGGCCCACTCATTCCAAATGGAGACGTTCTTCTCTTGGAGCCATTTCACATTGGTGTCGCCTCGAAGAAACCATAGAAGTTCCACGATAATGGAGCGCAGATGCACTTTCTTCGTGGTTATTACCGGGAAACCGTCCGCCAAGTTAAAGCGCATCTGGTAGCCGAAGACAGCGCGGGTACCCACACCGGTCCGGTCCGGTCGGTCAACGCCATTCTGCATGACATATTGAAGGAGGTCGAGGTATTGTCGCATAGAAAAAAGAGGGTATTAAGGTAATGTATTAAGTATAAGAATCGAGCTGGGGTGGGACGCGTCGGGGCTAGGTCGAGCAGAGGGGGGCGGTCAAGCAGCGGCTGCGACTCTGAACTGATCTCCGCATTTGGTTCCGCGAAAAAACGCTTTAGAACAATGCTTTAACCTTTGCACGAATCGGTTTGCAATCACATAGACATGGCAAGGGGGCAATGCCATTTTTCCTTCCAGTGCATTCTGCCGTGGCGACTTCGATGCATCGGGAAGGTAAGCGACGTTCCACGCGTTGATAATGTGCCGGCGACTATCGGGATTCTTTCGGATACCTTCGATTAGCGCGCTGACTTGATCGAAGACTTCTCCGTTGGGGCCGCGCCAGTTGCGCCACTGCGAACCGTAGACCGGGCCCAGTTCACCTTCTGGAGTCGCCCACTCGTTCCATATCGAAACCCCGTTGTCATTCAGGTAGCGGATGTTGGTATCACCCTTGATGAACCACAGCAGTTCGTGAATGATGGATTTAAGATGAAGCTTTTTGGTCGTCAGCAACGGGAAGCCGTCGGCCAAATTGTGGTGATACATTCGCCCGAAGACGGAAAGCGTGCCGGTACCGGTGCGGTCTGACTTTTCTACGCCGTTGTCCAGAATGTCTTGAAGCAGATTCAGATATTGTTTCATGTCTATATTTAAAAGCTCAGCCTGATATCCGTTTCAGCCTTCAGGCCAGTGTTTCGCATAGCGCTGCCTGGTGCGAAAAGGCGCTGCAGTGTACGAATGAATTTTTTCAGCCGTCTATGACCGTAACGGAATGGGTGATATCGGCGGTTTCAGCCAGCATTGCAGAAGCCGAACAGTATTTTTCGTGCGATAGCTGAACGGCGCGTTGGACAGCGGCCTCGGGCAGGTTCTTGCCCGTTACCACGAAGGCAAAATGGATTTTCGTAAATACTTTGGGGTCGGTTTCGGCCCGGTCTGCTGTCAGTTTAACCTGACAATCGGTGACGGCGTGCCGACCGCGCTTCAGTATCAGGACCACATCGTAAGCCGCGCATCCACCCGTGCCTGCCAGCACCATTTCCATGGGCCGGGGTGCTAAATTGTTGCCGCCGCCGTCGGGTGCGCCGTCCATTGTGGCGACATGGCCGCTGCCGGTACGCGCAACGAACAACATGCCATCAGGGCCACCCCAATCGATTGTGCATTCCATGCTGGTCTTTTTCCCGCTATTGTTTGAATCGGTAATCATACCTATCCGAGTACGGATAAGGCAACGCTCGTCATCGTGAACCTAATGATAGACGGCAAAAAGGTCAAGCATCGAAAGCAAAGCGCAAGTAAGAGCCTACTAATATAATGAATGCCTGCACGAGGCGCGTTGCGTTTGTGTTTCTCTTTCCCTTGCTTCAGGCATCCCAGCTGTAGGCAGGGTTCTTGCAGAGCAAGTTTTCTGGCGTCAGGCCGATCAAGGACTTTCATGTTGAAGCAGAATACGATGCATACCAGTACTTCATTTGTACGTCGTCTCAGCATCATAGACAGCGTCTTGGCCGAAGCAGGGCGAGCGATTCAGGTGCTGGATGGCTCGGTGCATGCCGGCAGGCCGAATCCGGCGGGTAAGCAAACCGTCGTGGCTGGTAAATCTGTCCCCGATTTGTCGCCTAGCGAGCAAAGGCATTCTGCCGGGCTTATGCGGGTAAATCACGTGGGCGAAATTTGTGCTCAAGCCTTGTACCGTGGGCAGGCCTTGTTTTGCCGCGATGCACCAATCAAGCAATTGCTAAGAAATGCAGCTAATGAAGAAGTCGACCATTTGGTATGGTGCCGGCAGCGCCTGGGCGAATTGCAAAGTCGGCCCAGCCTATTGAACCCGCTGTGGTATGCCGGATCGTTCTCATTGGGCGTCATTGCCAGTCGTGCGGGCGTTGCCCGCAATTTGGGATTCATGGCCGAAACAGAGCATCAAGTCGAGCAGCATTTGGATAACCATCTTAATGAACTGCCTTTGCGCGACGAGCGTTCCCGAACTATTGTTGCGCAAATGCGCGACGACGAAATCAATCATCGTACGACGGCGGAAAATAGCGGGGCTAAAAAACTTAGCCGGCTGACACGGTGGGCAATGCGCGGGATGTCCAAAGTAATGACGGTGACAGCGTATCGCGTCTAGGAAGGCAACTGATTTGTAACAAAACTAGCCGGGCGAGGGTAAATACCAGATTACTTCGAGCCCGATTTATGAATGAAAAAGTATTAAAAAAACCACAATCGCTTTTGCTTACAGTTTTTTCGGCCATCTACCTTGCATCGCACCAAAGATCGCTATACAATTTGCTTATCGGATGTCGAAACGTGATTGCAAAGGGAAAACCCCCAGTCACCCGGTCTCAAGCGTTATAGCTTTAGTAGCCCGACATGCCCCAGTTGTCTCCTCCACCCTCCTCCTTTGGTGGATTTAGCCCAAGATCGCAAGATCTTGGGCTTTTTTTTGTTCGCTGTCTTCTCTTGGCCTATGGTTTTATTCTTGGGTTTGTGTAATGTGTGATGTTGGCCATTTTGGTTACAACAGCGCTAGCGGCTAAGAAATAAATCCGGCTTCGAACAACATTTCTTGTTGCATTTCTTTCCTGTTCGAGCTGCGGCCTGTTACAAAAACATCCGATAATGATGCTGCTTAAATTGCTTATGGGGATTGTGTGACTTCGCCTCACCTTTGGGGATCTTTTACTTGGTTTTACATCTGTATCGTGGCCTTCATGGTCGGAGGCCTGATCGTCGCCTCTGAACGATGGCACGGCGCATTCACGGGTGATTCCGATATGAAAAAGCCGCAGGCCTCGCATTCGAGGCCTACACCGCGGGTGGGCGGCCTGGCCGTGTTAGCGGGTACGCTGGCCGGTTTGCTGGTGCTGGGTCCCAGCAATATGACCCTTGACCTGGCTATGGCCCGTCCTATTCATTGCAGCAATGCCGGTATTCGTGGCGGGCCTGCTGGAAGACATCACGAAAGATGTCGGCTCCGGTAAGCGATTGCTTGCTGCTTTTCTGTCGGCCGCCATTGCCTGGTGGCTGTTGGGGGGCGTGTCACGGGTCGGTTTGGGCTGGGCAGATTGGATTTTGTCGTATTGGCCAATTTCACTGCTCTTTACGATGATTGCGGTCGGCGGCTGTACACACGCGCTGAATATTGTTGATGGAATGAACGGGCTCGCCGGCATGATAGCCACTTTGATGGCGCTGTCGATTGGGCTGGTGGCTCTTCAAGTACAAGACATCCCTATCTTTCTTATTGCCGCGGCGTTGGCGTCGGCCACACTTGGCTTTCTGGTATGGAACTTCCCCTTCGGTCGGGTCTTTCTCGGCGATGGCGGTGCCTATTTTCTAGGTTTTATGCTGGCTGAGTTGGCTGTGCAATTGGTGGTTCGCAACCCAAGTGTGTCGCCGTTTTACGCCCTCGCAGTTCTTTTTTACCCGGTCTTCGAAACCTTGTTTTCGATTTGGCGTCGCCGCTTCAAGCGCGGCGTCCCTGTCGATCAACCAGATGCCTTGCATCTTCATCAGCTGGTGTTTCGCCGCCTGGTGCGCGTTACATTCAGTCGCGATAGCCGCCATGCGGTGCCTGCGCTGTGTAACGCCATGGCTTCGCCTTACTTATGGGTTCTTGCCCTGATCGGGCTCGTACCGGCCACCATATTCTGGGACAACACCTGGGCGCTTTGTATCAGCCTGCTTGTGTTTATTTGGGCGTATATCTGGCTTTACTCGCGGCTGGTGTCGTGGCGTCGTCCGGCGTGGCTGCTTTTGCCTTCGCTAGGCCGGGGTCACCGTCGTAAGTAAGCCCTACTCATTTGAATACGTAGTTCTTAAATATTTTTTTTCATCTATAGCCTAGGAGAACAAGTTGGAAATTCAAGATGTGAAACTTGCAGTAGTTGGTCTGGGCTACGTGGGTCTGCCGCTCGCAGTCGAATTCGGTAAGAAGCGTTCGGTCCTTGGCTTTGATATCAATGCCCGCCGGATTGCCGAATTGAAGTCGGGGCAGGACCATACGCTGGAAGTCGAAGCCCACGAGCTTGCTGAAGCTAGTAATTTAAGCTTCACCAGCGAACCAACTCATCTGGCTGAAGCCAATGTATTTATCGTTACCGTGCCGACTCCGATCGACGAATACAAGCAACCTGACTTGACGCCATTGATCCGTGCAAGCGAGTCCATAGGCAAAGTACTCAAGCGCGGTGACATCGTTATTTACGAGTCGACGGTTTACCCCGGTGCTACAGAAGAAGAATGCGTGCCTGTTCTGGAACGCATATCAGGTCTGCGCTTCAACGAAGATTTTTACGCAGGTTATAGCCCTGAACGTATCAATCCAGGCGACAAAGAGCACCGTGTTTCGACGATCAAGAAAGTGACTTCCGGCTCTACACCCGAGGTTGCCGAGTTGATTGACGCCTTATATCGTCAAATTATTGTTGTCGGCACACATAAAGCAACGTCGATACGCGTCGCTGAAGCAGCGAAAGTCATTGAAAACACGCAGCGCGACGTCAACATTGCCCTGATCAACGAACTGGCCCTCATTTTTAATAAAATGGGAATTGATACGCAGGCAGTTCTGGAAGCAGCCGGTACGAAATGGAACTTTCTTCCATTCCGGCCGGGCCTGGTCGGCGGCCACTGTATAGGCGTGGATCCCTACTATCTTACGCATAAGGCCCAGGCTATCGGCTATCACCCGGAAATCATCCTGGCCGGCCGCAGGCTCAATGACTCCATGGGCGGTTATGTGGTGTCCCAGCTGGTCAAGCAAATGACCAAGCGACGCATCCAGGTGCAAGGTTCCAAAGTGCTGGTAATGGGCTTGGCCTTTAAGGAAAACTGTCCCGATCTGCGCAACACGCGCATCGTCGATATTGTCAGCGAACTTGGCGAATACAACATTGAAGTCGATGTTTATGATCCCTGGGTCGAGTCCGACGCTGCCGTACATGAATATGGCATTACGCCAGTTGCAAGCCTGCAAGCAGGGGCCTACGATGGAATTATCCTTGCGGTGGCGCATGAACAGTTCGTGGCCATGGGCGGTGATGAAATCCGCGCCCTGGGCAAGCCGGAGCACGTTCTGTACGATCTTAAATACGTGTTGACCGCCGAAGAGTCAGATCTCCGGCTGTAATCCAGAAAGTTTAAAGGCGTTATATGAGTACTCGTTATCAGGAAGTCACTGCAAGACTGCAGACGGAACCGAAAGTCTGGCTCGTTACGGGTTGCGCAGGCTTTATCGGCTCTAATTTGCTCGAGACGCTATTGCGTATGGGCCAGAAAGTTGTCGGGCTGGATAATTTCGCCACCGGGCACCAATACAATCTGGATGAAGTCCAGAAAACCGTCACGCCGCAACAGTGGGAAAATTTCGTCTTTCATCAAGGCGATATCCGCGACCTCGAGGTATGCCGCAAGGCGGTGCAAGGCGCTAACTATGTGCTGCATCAGGCGGCGCTTGGCTCGGTACCCCGTTCGATTTCAGACCCCATCACCACGAACAGCGTCAATATCGACGGGTTTTTGAACATGTTGGTTGCGGCGCGAGACGCGAAAGTACAGTCGTTCGTGTATGCGGCGTCAAGTTCCACCTATGGTGACCACGAGGCTTTGCCAAAAGTGGAAGACCGCATAGGAAGGCCCTTGTCACCTTACGCGGTAACCAAGTACGTAAACGAGCTTTATGCCGATGTGTTCACTCGTGCGTATGGATTTGGCAGCGTGGGCCTGCGGTACTTCAACGTTTTTGGCAAAAGGCAAGACCCCAACGGTGCATACGCAGCGGTCATTCCGAAATGGGTGGCTGCCATGATTCGTGGTGAAGACGTGGTGGTTAACGGCGACGGCGAAACCAGCCGGGATTTTTGCTTCATCGACAATGTCGTGCAGGCCAATATACTTGCGGCGCTGGCTCAGCCCGACGGAATCAATCAGGTCTATAACGTGGCGTTCAACGCACGTACCAGCCTGAATGAATTGTTCGAGTACCTTGCCAAGGCCCTGGGCAACAACGGCATCGTGTACGACAAGCAGCCGGTTTACAGCGAGTTCCGCGCGGGTGATGTGCGCCACTCTCAAGCCGACATCAGCAAGGCAAAAGATCTTTTAGGTTACGAGCCTATGCACAATATTGTGCAAGGGCTGGAAGTCTCCATGCCCTGGTATACGCAATTTTTGCGTTAACTTGAAAAAGCTGAAGCAGCGACTTTCCGGCCTGCACTCAGACCACCGACGCATCGCGCAAGGCGCGATGCGAGTGGCCTTTTTTTTGCTATTGGGAAAGGCCGCCGGCGCTTTCAAGGAAATGGCTGTCGCCTATCGCTACGGTGTAGGCGATGCCGTCGATGCCTATCAGTTCACCATGACCATGGCGAACTGGCTACCTGTCACCATCGTCGGCGCATTGTCGGTGGTTCTGATTCCAGTGCTGGTCCGCACGCGTCGCGAAGGCCGTGCCAGCCGGGCACGCTTTCTTGGAGAGCTCCAGGGTTGGGTAATCGCGGCCGGGACGGTTTTGGCGGTACTGATTTACGTGGCTTGGCCCTGGGTACTGGATATCGCCGGGCAGGGCTTGCCCGCCGAAGCCCGGCGCATGAGCGGGCAGCTTACGCTGGCCTTCGCGCCTGCGGCTTTGTTTACACTTATGACCGGCATCAGCGCCGCACGCCTGCGTGCGCACGAGCGCCATATCAATACGCTTTTGGACAGCATACCGGCCGTGGTGATTCTGGTCTGGGTGATGCTGGCAGCCACCGTAACGGATGTAGGACCGCTTTTGTGGGGAACCTTGGTCGGGTACTTCATTCAGTCGGTCTGGTTGCTTTGGCTGGCCGCCAGGGCTGATGGAATGTGGGGCAGACCGCGTCTAAGCCTTCAATCGCATCAGTGGCCCGACCTGGTGAAGGCCGCCGGCGTGATGCTGGTCGGCCAGGTAGCAATGAGCTTCGTCGGGCCCATCGACCAATACACTGCGGCCAACCTTGGCGGAAATGCGAACTCCACCTTGGGCTATGCCAGCCGGCTGCTCGCTTTGCTTTTAGGCGTAGGTGCTGCATCGGTAGGGCGTGCCGCTTTGCCGGTACTTGCCGATATACACAGCCGCGGCGACTCGGCGCGAGCACGCAGCACGGCATTGAAATGGTCGGTGCTGATGCTATTGGCTGGCGCGGTTGTGACATTTATCGGCTGGCTGCTGGCCCCGTGGGGGGTCAGCCTGTTGTTCGAGCGGGGCGCCTTTACCTCCGAAAATACAGAGACCGTTGCACATGTCTTGCGGTGGGGCTTGCTGCAGATGCCATTTTATTTTGGCGTGTTGATACTGGTACAGTTATTGGCTAGCCAGAATCGCTATCGGATCATGGCTGCCATTGCCGTGGCTAACTTTATATTGAAGGCGGTAATGAATCAGGTTCTGGCGCCCGTCATGGGGCCGGCCGGAATCATGCTGGCGACGAGCATGATGTATGCCTTGTCGTATGTCTGCTATGTCATGGTAGCCTTGCGTCCCGTCCCTTCGGCGGCGACCTCAAGTTAGTATTTCAGATACAGGTATTGCTTTGAATTCTTCGCGTTTTCAACCCCATCTAATGATTGTTATTCACTCGCTGAGTGGAGGGGGGGCCGAGCGGGTGGCGGTCGATTTAAGCGCTTATTGGGTGCAGCGCGGTTACCGGGTCACCCTTGTGACCCAGGCCGCTGCGGGTGCCGATGTCTATCCGCTGCATCCGTCAGTCAAGCGCTACGCGTTGGGAACGGCCTCATTCAGCTCCGGCAAGGTCAGTGCGATTGTCGCAAACTTGCGCCGTGTGTGGGCCCTGCGCCAGCTAATCAAGCAGGAGCGCCCGACGATAGTGTTGGGAATGATGACAACGGCTTCAGTGCTTTCCATCGTCGCAGCGCGCGGACTGTCGTGCCGGGTGCTGGCCACCGAGCATACGCATCCCCCGTCACAAGAATTGCCTGAAATGTGGTTGCGGCTCAGGCGTTGGGCCTATCCGCAGGCCGCCGCTGTCGTGGCCCTTACGGCGGGCACCGCGGCGTGGCTCACAGAAAACGTCCCCGGTTCCCGCGTTACGGTTATTCCGAACGCGGTGCGCTGGCCGCTGGAAACGTCCGAACCGGTATTGTCGCCGCCGCCTAAAAATGGGCGCTATCGCTTGCTGGCCGCTGGACGGCTGCATCCGCATAAAGGCTTCGATTTGCTGATACAGGCTTTCCAGGCAATAGCGCGGCATTTCCCGGATTGGGATCTGGTTATATTGGGCGAGGGCGAGCGTCGTGACGAACTTCAGGACCAGATCGACAATGCCGGTCTTACCGCGCGCGTCAGTATGCCGGGGCGGGTAGGGAACGTGGGCGATTGGTACACCCAGTCCGACCTGTATGTGCTTAGCTCGCGCGTTGAAGGCTTATCCAATACTTTGCTCGAGGCGATGGCCAGTGGCTTGGCTCCAGTGGCGTTTGACTGCGAAACTGGGCCGCGCGAAATCGTACGTCACGGCATCGATGGCGTCTTGGTCAGCCCGTCCGAAGATGATGAAGCGTTGGCCGCGCATTTGTCAGACATGATGGCGCACCGCGAACAGCGTGTGGCCTATGCACGTCGCGCTGTCGATGTGCGCGACCGTTTTTCCACAACACGTGTGATGGCGCTTTGGGGCCATTTATTTGAAGATCGTTAACTCCGTTAAGCGAGCAGACTATGTGTGGAATCGTTGGAATCTGGGGACCTCTGCCCGATAAACAAGCCGTGATTACCGGCGGATGCCGCCGCATGCGGCATCGTGGCCCCGACAGCGAAGGCTATTGGGAAGACCACACGGCCGGGTTGGCTTTGGGGCATGTGCGCCTGGCGATTCTCGACCTGACCCCGGCGGGACACCAACCTATGGTGTCAGCCTGCGGACGCTTTGCACTAGTGCTTAATGGCGAAATTTATAATCATCTTGAACTGCGTGCGGCGCTTGAAGCGGAAGGCCATGCTCCGTTGTGGCGGGGTCACTCTGACACCGAGACCTTATTGGCCGGATTCGTTGCCTGGGGGATCCAGAAAACGTTGCAGGCCTCAACCGGTATGTTCGCCATCGCATTATGGGATCGGCAAGAACGTACTTTAAGCCTGATGCGTGATCGCATGGGTGAAAAGCCCCTGTACATCGGCTTTGTCTCAGGCAATTTTGTGTTTGCCTCGGAACTTAAGGCGCTTACAGGTATACCGGGATTCAATAATGAGCCCGACCGTAAAGCCTTGTCTTTGCTTGTGCGCCACAACTATATCCCTGCGCCCCACAGCATATACAGCGCTATCAGGAAACTGGCGCCGGGTGCGTGGGTTCAGCTGTCCGAAGAGCAGCGCCAGCACGGTGCCTTGCCTTTGCAATCGCATTACTGGTCGGCACATGAAGTCGCGGGGCGTTCCAGGAAGCATGGCCTGTCGTTTGCATCGGACAATGATGCAGTCGATGCCCTGGAAGAGGTGCTGACTACCGCCGTCAAAGGCCAGATGCTTGCCGATGTGGATCTGGGGGCGTTTCTGTCCGGCGGCATCGATTCCTCGATCGTTGTGGCATTGATGCAGAAAAACAATCCGCAGGCGGTCAAGACCTACTCTATTGGTTTCAATGATCCTGCTTACAACGAGGCAGAGCACGCCATGGCGGTGGCCAGACATCTGGGTACCGACCACACAGAACTTTATGTCAGTGCAGATGATGCGCTGGCCGTGGTGCCCGATTTGGCAGGCATGTACGACGAGCCGTTCGCCGACTCGTCGCAGATCCCAACCGTGCTGGTTACCCGCATGGCCAGCCGGCACGTGAAAGTGGTTTTGTCCGGCGATGGCGGAGACGAGTTGTTTGGCGGGTATTCGCGCTATTTCCGGGCTCGCCGATGGTGGGATAAGCGCGAATCCATACCGGCGGCATTGCGCACACCTCTGGCTGCAGTGGCGCGCAGCGCTTCAGGACTGGTCGGCACCGGACACAAGCGGGATCAATTGGAAAAGCTGGCCGAGGTGCTCGGCGCCGACCATTCGGGAAAGTTTTATCAACAGTTTGTGTCGTATTGGAAAAATCCGGCTGAAGTCGTCATCGGATCCGATCTGCCTTCCACTGCATTCGACGAGTCCTCTACCGATGGAATTTTCGAGCGCATGATGCTGCTTGATGCGCTTACTTATCTGCCTGACGATATTCTGGTGAAAGTCGACCGTGCCGCGATGGCTGCGAGCCTGGAAACCCGGGTACCGATGATCGATCACCATGTGTTTGAATTTGCCCAACGTTTGCCGCTCGATTACAAGATTCGGGACGGCCGCGGCAAATGGCTATTGCGCCAGCTCTTGTATCGCCATGTTCCACAACAAATGGTGGACCGCCCCAAAAAGGGGTTTTCGGTACCTTTGGCCGCGTGGCTGCGCGGACCATTGAAGGACTGGGCGGCGGCTTTGTTGGACCCCGCGCGGCTGCGACAGCAAGGCTTGTTTCATGCGCAGCCGATTGTGCGTAAATGGCAGGAACATCAGTCCGGACAGCGTGATTGGAGCACCCACTTATGGAGCATCTTGATGACGCAGGCCTGGTTGGACCACAATAAAGCCGAGCTCGGTTTGAGGCAGCCATGAAGATACTTTTCTTTGTAAGCTCCATGCATGCCGGAGGCGCCGAGCGGGTCGCGTCAACTCTTGCCAGTGCGTGGGTCCAGCGCGGCGACGACGTCACTCTGGTTCCCAGTTATACCAAGAAGGGCAAACTGTTCTACAAGCTGGATCGTGGTATCAAGCTGGTTTGGCTCGCGGACCGCATGGGTTGGTTGGGCAAAACCTGGTTTGCCAGCGTCCGAAAATGGTTTGCCATTCGACGTCTCGTCAAAGAAACCAAGCCGGACGTCATCATTTCATTTCTGACGAACGTAAACGTAATGGTCTTGCTGGCCACCCGCGGGATGGATGTGCCGACTATTGTGTGCGAACGTACCAATCCGGCGGTCAGCAGCAGTGCCGGCAAGACGCTTCAGCGATTGCGCCGCCTGGTCTACCCGTGGGCAAGTCTTGTTACTGTGCAGTCCCAAGATAGCGTGGAGCGTTTCCAGGAGAGCGTGCAAGGTATTCAGCGCTTGGCCGTGATTCCCAACCCTTTGCCACCCGAACTGACTTCTATGCAATTCGCCAAGCCGACTTCCGAGCTTGGCGGGCGTCGTCGTCTGGTGGCTATGGGTCGCTTGGTGCCCAGCAAACGCTTCGGATCGCTTATACAGGTATTTTCGACGCTTGCCCCCGACTTTCCGGACTGGGATTTATACATTTGGGGCGAAGGCCCTTTGCGGACCATTCTCGAACAGCAGATCCAGGATGCCGGTTTGGACGGGCGTATTGTTCTACCCGGGCGCACCAATCTACCTTGGGAGGAACTGGCCAGTTCCGATGCCTTCGTGCTCACTTCCGAGGTCGAGGGTTTTCCAAATGTCTTGCTCGAGGCCATGGCGCAAGGCCTTGCATGCGTAACGGTCGACTGCCCCAGCGGCCCCCGCGAAATCAGCCGCAACGGCCAGGACGCCTTGCTGGTGCCGCTGAACGACGAGCTTGCTCTGGCGAATGCGCTGCGGCAGTTGATGGGGGACCCAGTTCTGCGCGATGTGTTGGGCAAGCATGCAGCCATTTCGGTTCGGCAGCGCTACGATCTGCACGAGATTTTGCATCAATGGGACACGCTGATTGCCAGCGTTCGCAGCCCTGAAAGCAAGGAAGTCAATGCATGAGCAACACCACAGTTATTCCCCCCACGTCCTTGCACATCGTCCACATTATTTCGGGTCTGGGGCACGGCGGGGCAGAGACCGTGCTGCATCGCTTAATTACGGCGTCCCGCGGATCAGACCGCCACTGTGTTATCTCGATGGGCGATGAGGGCTTGTTCGGGCCGCGACTGCGTGAAGCCGGGATTGCCGTCTACACACTGGACATGAAAACCCCTATGGGCGCGATCAAGGGGCTTTGGCGCTTGCACCAATTGCTGCGTCAATTGAATCCCGACGTCGTCCAGACTTGGATGTACCACGCGGACCTGATCGGAGGTGTCGTCGCACGTCTAGCGGGAATCAAGGCTCTTTCGTGGGGAATACGCAATTCCGGGGCCGATCTGCATAAAAGCAGCCGTTCGGCCCGAGCTTTGTCCTGGTTGTGTGCCCGCGTGTCGCCAATCGTGCCCGGAGTCATTGTTTCCTGCGCGGACAACGCCGCGCAGCGGCATCAGGAATGGGGTTATCGCGCCGACCGTATGCTGGTCATTCCTAATGGCTACGACCTGTCGCGCTGGCAACCCGATCCTTCGGCGCGTTCTGCGGTTCGCACGGAATGGGGCTGGTCGGAAGACCTCCGCGTCATAGGCAGTGTGGCGCGTTGGAATCCTTTGAAGGACCACGCGAACCTGATTGCTGCCTTTGCGCTTAGCGCCCGGCATAACGCGTCACTGCGTTGCGTCCTGATCGGCCAGGGCATGGAAGCCTCGAATACGGCGCTGATGGCACTGATCAATCAGCACGGAATAGGAGACAAGATTAAGCTGTTGGGCAGGCGCGATGATGTCCCCAGGCTGATGAATGGACTGGACGTCCATGTCTTGTCGAGCCGCGCCGAGGGTTTCCCCAATGTAGTCGCCGAGGCCATGGCAATGGGTGTCGCATGCGTGGTGACCGACGTAGGCGACGCGGCACGTATCGTTGCTGATGCTGGCTGGGTGGCACCACCGCAGAACGCACCGGCCCTTTCTAAGGCCATCGACGCGGCCGTCGGGCAATGGGGCACCGCCGAGCTGGCAGAGCGCCTGCGGGCGGGACGCGAGCGAGTGGAGCGCCTGTTCAGCCTGGACGCGATGGTCAAGTCCTATCGCGTGGTATGGCAACGCTTGGCGGCCGATTATCCGTCCCGCAACGGATCGGTCCGACGTGCGTCGTATGAGCATGATGCGACCCAAGCGAATAGCAGACGGACAGGTCGTCGGTTATTGTTTGTGGTGAACAACCCTGCGTTCTTTCTTTCGCATCGTTTACCGCTGGCCCTGGGTGCGCAACAGGCAGGATTTGACGTGCATGTGGCAACCATGGACGGTCCGTCCGTTCCTGAAATTCTGACACACGGACTGGTTCATCATGTGATTCCGATGTCGCGCAGCGGCAGAAATCCCGCCCAGGAAGTACAAAGCATTTATGCACTTTGGAAACTATTCAGGCATTTGCGGCCCGATGTGGTGCATGCGGTAACGATCAAGCCGGTTTTGTATGGAGGCATTGCTGCGCGGCTGGCGGGGGTACCTGCATATATCGCGGCAATTTCGGGTCTGGGATTCGTTTTCAGTGAACGCGAGCGGCGATTTAATTTCTTGCGCCTGGCTGCCACAGTGCTATACCGCCTGGCTTTGGGCCACCGCAATAGCCGGGTCATTTTCCAGAATGTCAATGACAGCCAGGTATTGCGGCGGGCCGGGGTGGTAAGGCGGGATCAGGTGGTGTTGATACGCGGGTCGGGCGTGGATTTAAATCAGTTTGAGGCAAGCCCCGAACCCGACGGACCTCCCGTAGCCATCATGGCCGCCCGCTTGTTGTTTGACAAGGGTGTTGCGGAATTCGTGGAGGCTGCCCGGATGACGGCAGGCGATGCGAGCGGCTTGCGCTGGTTGCTGGTGGGGGCGCCAGATCCGGGTAACCCGGCAAGCATCAGCGAGCTTGAGTTCTCCAGCTGGCAGCGTGAGGGTTACGTGCAATGTTTGGGTGAGCGTTCTGATATTGCCGAACTGTATCGGCAATCGAATATCGCGGTGCTGCCGTCGTATCGGGAAGGCTTGCCGAAATCTCTGGTTGAGGCTGCCGCTTGCGGTCGCGCTGTGGTGACAACGGATGTGCCTGGTTGCCGTGATGCGATTGAGCCCGGGATTACCGGCTTACTGGTACCGGCGCGTAATGCCCGGGCGCTTGCTGATGCGGTGTTGCGGTTGGCAAGAGAGCCGGAATTACGACATCAGATGGGCGCGGAAGGGCGGATACTGGCGGAGCAGGAATTCGATATCCGCATAGTGGTACAGGCGCATGTGCGTTTGTACGAGATGCTTTCTTAACTCATCTTGGGCTAACAGCTTTTCTTCGTTCCGGTGGGTACGCCAGCTTCACTGTGGCCGCAACATCGCCATAGATGCCATGACGTACACGTAATGCGCCAAACCCATGGGACTAATGACGGAGCGACAATGCACCGGTAAGCCGGTATTGTTGATGAAGCCCACGCCTTGACCCAAGGCGTGAAGGGCTAAGGCAATATTCCGCGCGGAAAGGCGCCGTAAATGCGAACCATTGGAGCGGCCAGGAGCCCATCATGAAACGTCCCTGCTGGAGCCGGCTTTTCATCGCTCTTTGTGCGGGATTAGGGTTATCAAGTTCATCAATAGCGACGGCGCAGTCCTGGACTCCCTATGGTCCCAGCATCGTCAACGAGCTGGTAAGCGGTGCGATCGATTATGTCTCGATGCGAATAGCCATGGAAATCAAGCCTGATCTACTTCGCGCCCGGATCGAAGAATGCGGAAAATGTTCAGAACGCGAAGCCCTGGAGCACCAGCTTCAACTTGCCGAGCGCGACCGCGAGCTGATTGGCTCGATGGAGTCAACGGTCGCACAAAGCATGGGCATGGATCCCTGGACCGCCAGAAAGCTAGGCATCAAAATTTTCCCCCCTGAGGTACTGAAAGAACCTGCTCCCTGCATCGTGCTTTACGACCAGGCTTTCAGCTGCCAGGTGGCACACGATGACAAGACACCCTTCAAGTTGAACAGCCCTTGTAACACCGAATACAAACTTTACTCCCTGTGTTCCAAGGGCGAAGCCAAGCCTTTCAATGAGTACATCGAGTTCCTGCGCCGCAAAAATCGCGGTGAGTTTGTGTCCGAAACCGATAAGGAAAATTCCATCCGGTTCTATAACGTCAAGCCGGGAACGGTCTTTCCTCAGAACGAAGTGAAGCTTACGCCAGCGCGCAGTTACTACAACATATATATTGACAACACCTCCCCCAATTCCTTGCGGTCGGCCAACGTCCTGCTATCTGTTCGCGTGCCTTTAGTTCACGGCAACGGAAGCGCCTTTCGAGAGCCATGGAGGACAATAGTCGACGAAGATAACCGTGCGATCGGATCGCCTCGCTATCTTGTCTGTTACTACAAAATCGAAGACAACGTGACAGGCCGAAAACACACCTTCTGGTATCGCGAACGCCCCGAAGCCGCGGACCCCGGACGCCTGCTGGCACGAATGCAGAACCACCCACTACTGGACATCGGCGGCCCCGTCGATCATTGTCCTGAAACCGCTATCGAGGCCGAAGCCTTAAACCCTCAGGTGCCCTACATGCAGTTGCAAGTCCCTTTACCAAGGCATGCTGGCCCAATAAACAACAAGCCTGAAGCGACTCCGCAGGACCTTGCAATTATCGCGCTGGCCCTCCAACGCCCTATTCGTTTACAGGACGAGACCAACGTCCTATTCACTGACAGGACGAGACCAAAAAACCTCAGCCAAAACAACCACAATCGTCCGATCTCAGGTTCTGCAGCTATCGATCCAACATCCAAAAATCGACAGCAGCATTCCCCGCTAAAGGCGAGATCGCCCCAATGACATCCAAGCCTAAGGTGTAGCGGGTCGGGGCAGGCTGGGCGAAAGTTTGAGCGCGCTGGCTGACCACGCTGGATCGGGGAGGAAAGGGGCCGCATGTTTGAGCCAGAAGCACAGGCCGTAGGCCTGGCGATGGCGAGTTCGGCCCCGCCCCGATCCGGCGCGGTTGGCCAGGCAGTCCAGCGAAGCTGGACCGCAGCGATCTTTCGTCCAGCCTGCCCCGACCCGCTGCACCGACTTAAGAACTGACGCACCGACCTAGAACTACAGACCGTACCATCAGGCACAGCCCCTTAGAACGGCAGTGCCACCCCCGCTACTAGCCCAGTCAAAGCCGCCCGGAACTCCGACTTAATACGTTCCAGCGCTTCAGGCGTCTCGCCCTCAAATCGCAGCACCACGACTGGCGTTGTATTCGAGGCGCGGGCGAGACCGAACCCGTCCGTGTATTCAGCCCGGACACCGTCTATCGTATTAATACTCGTTGCGTTAGGGAAATCGCCTTCCTTCTGAAGACGAGCAATAAGCGCGTGAGGTTCACCTTCCTGCATCTCCAGCTTCAGCTCCGGTGTCGAAATGTCCTGAGGCAGGGCCTCGAGCAGAACAGAAGGATCGCCGTGGCGCGACAGAATTTCCAACAGTCGGGTGCCCGTGTACAAACCGTCGTCGAAACCGTACCAGCGCTCTTTGAAGAAAATGTGGCCGCTCATCTCTCCGGCAAGCGGGGCGCCTGTTTCTGCAAGCTTCGCTTTGATCATGGAATGGCCTGTTTGCCACATCAGCGGCTTGCCGCCGGCCCGCTTTATCGATCGGGCCACATGCCGGCTGCACTTAACGTCGAAAATAATGGTCGAGCCAGGTTCGCGTTGCAGGATATCAAGTGCGTACAAGATCAGTTGGCGGTCGGGCCAGATGATTTCGCCGGATTTGGTCACCACCCCAAGGCGATCAGCGTCGCCATCGAAGGCCAGCCCAAGTTCGCAGTCGGTCCCTTTCACGTGGCGAATCAAGTCCTGCAGATTATGCGGGTCGGCCGGATCCGGATGGTGGTTGGGGAAATTGCCATCGACCTCGCAGAACAGCTCGTCGACTTCACAACCGAGTTTCGTAAACAACTGCGTTGCGAGTACGCCGCCCACGCCATTGCCGCAGTCAATTGCGATTTTCATAGGCCGGGCAAGCTTTACGTCCGAACAAATGCGTTCGACGTATGTGTCGATCAGATCGACCGTCTTGCCTTTGCCAGGCGTTGCCTGCCTTGCGTTGCGATCCAGGCCGTTCATGGTGTGTTTCAGTGCCTGGATGTCGGCACCGTGCAAGGTCTTGCCGCCCATCATCATCTTGAAGCCGTTGTAGTTTGGCGGGTTGTGGCTTCCCGTGATGGCGACGCCCGACCCTGTCTTTTGTACGTGAGTCGCGAAGTAAACCAGCGGTGTCGGTACCATCCCGATATCGATCGTGTCGATACCGCCTTGCTGCAGGCCTTCCTGCAGAGCCGCCGCCAGACCGGGGCTGCTGAGCCGGCCATCGTAACCCACGACCAGCGCAGCGATTCCTTCTGCGCGGGCGCGTTCTGCAAGGGCCAGCCCGAGAAGACGGGCGAAGTCCGTATTGAGCTGTTCCGGCACCGTGCCGCGGATATCGTAGGCTTTGAAAACGGCGTCAGGTAAGGGCTGATTATCGATCACGAGCAATTCCTTCACAAAAATCATTGGATTGGGTGCGATTATCCCGGATTCTGGCCCCGAGTGCCCACCGCAGGTATCGCCCGGCGATAGTGTGTATCTGCCTTAGAATGCAATTCTAAGCATTTCATCCGTGAAAAGGTAAGCAATGAGTCTCGTAGACGAACTAGTTCAGATGTTGGGTTCGCCAAATGTACTAACCGGCGACGAAGCAACAGCCTCTTATACCGTCGATTGGCGTGGCCGATATAGCGGTCAGGCGCTTGCAGTAGTAAGGCCAGGCTCGACTGAAGAAGTCGCACAACTTGTGCGATGGTGCGCAGCAAATCAAGTGCCTATAGTGCCTCAGGGCGGCAATACCGGTTTGTGCGGCGGCGCAACCCCCGATGCCAGTGGCCGCGCAGTCGTTGTATCGCTGACCCGTCTGAACCAGATTCGTAGCGTTGATACCGACAATGACACCATGGTGGTGGAAGCGGGTTGTATTCTGCAGTCGGTGCAGCAGGCGGCGCGCGATGCCGATCGGCTATTCCCCCTTAGCCTTGCCGCTGAAGGCAGCTGCACGCTGGGCGGCAATCTGGCCACGAATGCGGGCGGCACACAGGTATTGCGTTATGGCAATGCGCGCGAACTTGTATTGGGGCTTGAAGTGGTCACGGCTCAGGGTGAGATTTGGCACGGCTTGCGCGGGCTGCGCAAAGATAACACCGGCTACGATTTGCGTAATTTATATATAGGCAGCGAGGGCACGCTGGGCATTATTACCGCCGCCACCATCAAGCTTTATCCGCTGCCCGTAGCGCAATGCACTGCGCTGCTGGCATTGAATTCCGTGGCAGACGCCGTAACGGTGTTGTCGGCGGCACGCCAGGGGTTCGGTGCGGCACTGACCGGCTTTGAACTTATCGCCGGTGAATGCTTGCAGGGGGTTGTCGAATGCTATCCCCAGCAACGTATCCCCTTCGAGGGCGATTCCGCCAATTTGCCGTGGTATGCCTTACTTGAGTTGTCCGATAGCGAAAGCGAAGCGCACGCGCGTGAGCGGTTTGAAACGGTCGTAGGCGAAACGATTGAAGCAGGCCTGGTGCTAGATGCCGTTATTGCCGAAAACATTACGCAAAGCGAATCGCTGTGGCACCTGCGTGAAAGCATACCTTTGGCCGAGAAGGCGTTTGGCAAAAGCATCAAACACGACGTGTCCATCCCCGTGTCCCTGATGGCCGAATTCGTGGAAACTACCAACGCATTGCTGCAACAGCACTTCCCCGGGGTTCAGCATGTCATTTTCGGGCATCTTGGCGACGGTAATCTGCATTACAACGTCGCCAAGGGTCGGGCATTTGACGAAGAAGGGCTTCTGGCCCAGCAAAGCGCCGTTTACGAGCTTGTACACGACAGCGTGCATCGTTTCGGCGGCTCGATCAGCGCTGAACACGGCGTGGGCCAGTTAAAGCGCGACCTATTGCCGCGCTACAAAGACCCCACCGAACTCGCATTGATGCGACGGATCAAGCATGCGCTTGATCCGGACGGGCTAATGAACCCGGGCAAAATGCTTAGCGCCTTGACGGGCCTTGATCAGAATCGCGCTGGCAATACCGTGCCGGCGCATTCTCCCAGACTGATTGACGGGTAACCAGGCTTGCTGCAGCGCGCCCGCAAAATGACTTCGTCGTCGTCTTGCAAGAATGTACGTTCTTCGCCCCATGGCAGCGCTACCGGCTTTTTGCCGCCCTGATTCAGTTCCAGTAAAGACCCTTCCTGGCCTGGATTCGGCCCGGAAAGCGTGCCGGTGCCCAGCAGGTCGCCGGCCTGCAGATTGCAGCCATTGACGGTGTGATGTGCCAGCAGCTGGGCCACGGTCCAGTAGGCTTCCTTGAAATTGCTGCTCGACAAAAGAGCCGGTTCTATCTTGCTAGAGCGGGATTGTTGCGTGCTTAGCAAGACGTCGAGAGTGATATCGAAAACACCTGCCTCTTTGTTGTCAGGCGAACTGAGGTAGGGCAAAGGCTGAGGGTCGCTTGGATCGCGCTGGAATGCCGTGCGAAAGGGCGCCAGGGCTTCCAGCGTGACGATCCAGGGGGAGATGGTGCTGGCGAAATTTTTAGCCAGGAACGGGCCCAGTGGTTGGTATTCCCAGGCCTGCAGATCTCGCGCGGACCAGTCGTTCAGTATGCATAGACCGAACACATGCGATTCCGCTTCGCTAACCGTAATTCGTTCGCCTTGAGCATTGCCCTGGCCCACGAAAATTCCCAGTTCAAGCTCATAGTCCAGCCGTTCGCATGGGCCGAAGCTTGGTTCGCCGCCTTCTGCGCTAGGGCGTGTCTGGCCGATCGGTCGTGGAAATTTCTGACCAGATACGCCAATGCTGGAAGCACGACCGTGATAGCCGATGGGTACCCACTTATAGTTGGGAAGCAAAGGGTTGTCTGGCCGGAATTGTTTTCCGATTGCTGTGGCGTGATGCAGCGAAATATAAAAGTCGGTGTAATCGCCGATGCGCGCAGGTAAGGAGAACTCTAGCGCCGATTGCGGCGTCAGAAATTTTTCCAGGGCCTGTTGCATCGCAGACCCGGCACGCAAGGCGCGGGATAGCTCTAGGCGCAATGCCGACCAATGTGCCTGACCCAGGCTCATCAATTCATTCAGCTGACCGGACTGGCAGGCGTCAAGTGCCGCGCCAGCCATGCCGTCCCAAGGTTTAGTCTGTGCCAGCGCGGCCAAATCAAGGGCCTGGTCGCCAATGGCTACGCCTGGGCGAAAACCTTCCGAACTTCCCGCCTTGCGAAAAACCCCGAACGGAAGGTTTTGAATTGGAAAGCCATTGTCGGGAACATTGGCCGAGGCGACCCAGCTTTGAAGAGTCGGTTCGTGTGTTTCATTCAAATAAGCCATGCAAAATCCTGTGAATTCTTACTGTGTAGTGGGGTCGAAATGCTTCTTGAACCCCGCCCATGCCTGATCGTAATCAGTCTGGAGCGCATCAGACGCTAGCGCAGCCGATGTAGGACGTATGACGCGGCGCGTTTCGAACATGAACGCCATGGTATCGCGTATGTAATGAGGCTGGCTGATGTCGGCTGTCGACGCCTTTTCAAAGGTATCGACGTCGGGGCCGTGAGGGCTCATGCAGTTATGCAAACTGGCGCCGCCTGGCGAGAAACCCTCGGCCTTCGCATCGTATTCGCCGTGAATCAAGCCCATGAATTCCCCGGCAATATTGCGGTGGAACCACGGTGGGCGGAAGGTGCCCTCCATCGCGAGTACGCGTGGCGGAAAGATCGCAAAATCCATATTGGCCGCACCCGGGGTGTCGGATGGGGACGTCAGTACCGTAAAAATGCAAGGGTCCGGATGATCATAGCTGATCGAGCCAATCGTGTTGAAATGTCGCAGAGTCATATTTGTACGGGGCGTTGGTTCCATGCCAGGCAACGACGTCCAGGGGCGAGTGCGGCAACGAGGTGCGCCAAAAGCCGCCTGTAAATTTGGCAATCAGTTCGAAGTCGCCTTCGATATCTTCATACCATGCCACAGGTATCTGGAAGTCGCGTACATTTGCCAAGCCATTCGACCCTATGGGGCCCAGTTCAGGTGGCCGCAATACTGCGCCAAAATTCTCGAGCATGTAGCCACGAGCGGTTGAGTCAAGAAGTTCGACCCGGAAGCGTACGCCGCGGGGGATGACCGCGATTTCGCAAGGTTCGATGTCGATCAGTCCCAGTTCTGTCGCCAGGCGCAGACGACCCTGCTGTGGCACGATCAGCATTTCGCCGTCAGCGTTGTAGAAAAAGCGGCGGGTCATCGAACGGTTCGCCACATACAGATTGATGCTGACTCCGCTAAGGTCGTCGCAGTTACCATTGCCGGCCCACGTTGTCATGCCTTCAATGAAGTCGGTAGGCGTCGCAGGGATCTCAAGCGGATTCCATCGCAGCCGGTTAGGTGTGACAGGGCCCGAGCCGAATTGATGTTGCCATGATGGTGCGCCGTCGAAAGGCTCGAACGGCTTTTGCAAGGCAGCCGGATGTATGCGATACAGCCAGGAACGACGGCTCTCGGCGCGGGGAACGGTGAAAGCGGTGCCCGACAACTGTTCGGCGTACAAGCCATATGGGCAGACTTGCGGCGAATTACGGCCTACGGGCAAGGCGCCCGGAAGCGCTTCTGTCGAGCAACTGTTGCCGAAGCCGGATTGATACTCAAGGGAAGTCATGGTTGGTAGCTCCGTGAAAATGGGCTTTAGTCAGTCTGTTCAATGGTTGCCCGTGCTTTCTGAAACGCATCGCTAACGATATCAAGCTTACCGATGTGATTTGACAGAAGCAGTACCAACGCGGCATTCATTGCGTGGCTCTGTTCAGTGGTCAAATCGCGGTGTGCGTCGATCAGGCGTTCATAAAACTCGTCGGGCACAGAAAAGTTCGATTGTGTGGATAATTCGGTCATGGCTGCTCCGATGGCATTTGAACCGGTCGCCCGCTTCAAAGCCGATGCTATATTTTGTGCATTGATTGCGCGCCAACGCGCTGCAATATGCTGATCGGGCCGTATCAGGTAGCAGGCGCCACCCTGCACATCGTAGCGAGCGGCCAGGACACCGTCATGGTCGATTAACGTCTTGTAGTCGCTGGGCGCCTTATGGGCAAGATTGGGGCTTAATACCAGAACGACCTTGATGCCCAGGGGCTGGTCTGCAAGGTTGGCAAGCTGCGCCAATTGGGCGGGGTCGGGCAGGTTTGCCGGGCAAAATACGACCACGGCAAAGTGGCCATCGAGCTGGCTCAGCCACCAGCCCTGCTCGCCATTCAGGGTAACGGGCCCGTCGGGTGCCACGGCGCCCAGGGGTAAGCTACTGCTGAATGCGTCGACGTCAGGCGTGTTAAGGCTGGAGCTCGTGTAAAAGGTCGGCATGGAAAGCCGGCCACTGTTGACCAGCTTGCGTGCGAATTCATAGTTCCTGGCCAGACGCAAGGTGGTGTTTCTGAACAGCAGGCTGATCTCGCTTTTGGGCGTAATGAAATCGGTCGATCGTGACGAATTCAGTATGTTTTCGTCGGCAGCTTGTTCGCGTTCGACGCCATACGTATCCATAAGCGCTTCCGGGGCCAGGCCGCGCAGCACCAGGTCAAGCTTCCAGGCCATGTTGTCGGCATCTTGCACCCCGCTATTGGCTCCCCGGGCGCCGAAGGGCGAGACGCGATGCGCGGCATCGCCGGCGAAAAGTATTCGACCGTGCCTGAATTTTTCCATGCGTTCGCAGGCAAAGGTATAGACGCTTACCCATTCCAGTTCGAACTGGGCATCTTGACCGAGCAGGGCACGAATTCTTGGTATCACTTTTTCGGGCTTGACCTCTTCGACCGGATCGGCATCCCAGCCTAGTTGGAAATCAGTGCGCCATACATTGTCTGGCTGACTATGCAGCAATACCGACTGGTTGGGATGGAAGGGCGGATCAAACCAGAACCAGCGCTCGTGCGGGTAGTCGGCCTGGGTTCTAATGTCGGCGATAAGGAAGCGGTCGCGAAAGATACGGCCCCGGCTTTCTTGGCCTATCATTTTTCTTATTGGCGAACGCGCTCCGTCGCAGGCCAGAAGCCAGTTCGCCGTCACGGTGTACTGGCCTTCGGGCGTCTCGACGGTGAGCGTCACGTGATCTGCTTGCGAGTCTACTGCGACGGCTTTGTTTTTCCAGCGAAGTTCGATATTCGGGTGCAAGGCGGCCTGTTCATAAAGATAGCCCTCGCAATAATATTGCTGCAAATTGATAAATGCCGGCCGCCGGTGTCCTTTTTCTGGAAGCAGGTCGAAGTTCCAGACTTCTTGGCCCTTGAAGTAAATTCGCCCGACATTCCAGGAAACGCCCTTCTGCACCATGCGCTCGCCGACGCCCAGCCTATCCCAGACGTCAAGTGTGCGTTTCGCAAAACAGATGGCCCGCGAGCCGACGGACAGTCGGCAATCGTCGTCGATGACCAAGACCTGCTGCCCATGCTGGGCAAGGTCGAGCGCCATGCTTAGGCCCACCGGACCGGCGCCGACGATGACTATTTGGTGTCGCTCGTGCTCGGTTGCGGGGCGAGGCTTGTATGCGAATTCGAGGGTCTGATAATCAATGTCTCCCACCCCGTTACTCCTTCTCCTGGAATTTTTGTGGGGTTACCTTATTTGCCTTCCAGCTGCTTCCACATATCGATATCGCGTTCGGCGGTCCAGATGCGCGGGTCGTCGTAGCCAGTGGCTTCGTCATAGGCCCGCGAAACATCGAATGGCATGCAATGATCGAAAATCACCCAATCTGCATAGCGCGGCTTCATGAAATCGTAAGTCTCGCGATAGATCGTTTGCAGATCTTTACCTTCAGAGACACCGCTATTGACGCACGAGTACAAGTCCGTCAGGAAGGCGCGAGTGCCGGCCAGGCCCTTGCGCACTTCGTCTGCCGATTTCAAGGCTGGGCCACGACCCGGCACCATTTTCTCGGCCTGGAATTCGGCGAGGGTATCCAGTGTGTGGGGCCATTCGCGGAAATAACAGTCGCCTGCATACGGAGTCGACTGATATTCGACCAAGTCACCGGCGAACAATATGCGCTGTTCCGGTAGCCATGCAATTGTGTCGCCCTTGGTATGGCCGCGTCCGACCTGCAGAATCTGCACTTCAAGATTACCCAGGTTGACAGTCATTTCGCCATCGAAGGTAATGGTAGGCCAAGTAAGCCCGGGAGGAACCGATTCGACATTGCGGAATAGCCGAGGGAAACGAGCGATCTCGCTGGCCTTGTCCTGTTCGCCGCGTTCGACGATAAGGTCGTAAGTGTCGCGGCTGGCAATGATTTCCTGGGCTTGATAGGCGGAAGCGCCCAGTACGCGCACAGCGTGGTAGTGCGACAGCAAGATGTACTTGATGGGTTTATCTGTAACTTCCTTGACGCGCCGGATGACGTCTTGTGCCATCACGGGCGTGGCCTGGGTGTCGATGACCATGACAGCGTCGTCGCCGATGATGACACCCGAATTGGGATCGCCTTCAGCCGTATACGCATAAGCGTTATCTGAAAGTTTTTCGAACGAGACGACCTTGTCTTCAAGGTCGCCATGGGAGGCAAATTGTTTGCTCATAGATTTGAAGTCTCCTGTAATGGTAAAAATATATCTTACTATTCGTTTATATGCAATGTATTCGTTATAAACGAATGCGGGCCTAACGGCTCTGGCATTTGGGACAATAATAAGTGGCGCGTTGTCCCTGCACGATACGGCGTATTGGGGTGGTGCAGATGCTGCATGGCTGGCCGGCTTTTTCGTACACGGCGGCATAAATGTCGAAGTATGCGCCGGGCGCACCGGTCGCATTGACGTAGTCGCGCAGCGTGCTTCCGCCTGATTCCAGCGCATCGCCTAATGTCTGGAGTATGGCTGCGGTTAATCGACGGCATCGATCAAGCGAAATGGTTCCAGCGGCGGTACGTGGATTGATGCGCGCCCGGAAAAGCGATTCGGATGCATATATATTGCCTACTCCAACCACAATATTGCCGCTTAGAAGGGCTTGCTTGATGGCAAGTGTCTTGCCTCGCAAATGCTGGTGTAGATACTCGGGCGTGAACAAAGGGTCGAATGGCTCTATGCCCAAACGAGCAAGCAAGGGGTGCGACTCAATCGATCCATCGGCTGCGTCATGCCACAGGATCGCGCCGAAACGGCGAGGGTCGTGCAGCAGGAAACGAGCATGATCGAATATCCATTCCGCGTGATCATGTTTGCGTCGCGGCTCGTCGCTAGAGGCCCGCCGCAGCGAGCCCGACATGCCCAGATGTATGATCTGAGTCCCGTGGGAAAAATTGATCAGTAGATACTTGCCGCGCCGTTCGCAGCTTAGGACGGTATGGCCGCTGATCGTTTCGCCGAGATCCGTCGGCACAGGCCAGCGCATTCGTGGCTCGTAGACCGTAAACTGCTTTAATACCTGACCGGGCATGATCGTCGCTATTCCGCGACGGGTGGTTTCAACTTCGGGTAGTTCGGGCATAAAGGGGGTGATAACATCCTTAAATCTAAGTGTGTAATTTTGCCATCTGACGCTTTATTCCAGGCGCAGCGGCGGTGGTCCTCTTTAATGAAACGTTCAATTCCTCTGCTGTTAGTGTTGTTTGCGCCTATTTTTGTTTCGTGGTCCCTTCCGGCCTATTCAGCCCCGGCGGGAAAGACACGTCAACAGATTGAGCAGATACGTCTTCGTTCCGGCGAGCTGCCCGCCGTCAAGCTTACCGCCGATATGCTTTATCGGATACTCGCTTCCGAAATCGCGGCCCAGCGGGGACGTTTCGATATGGCCAGTCAATCCTTTCTTGATCTCGCTCGCGAAACGTCTGATCCGCGGCTTGCAAAAAGGGCATTTCAGTTTTCAATGGCAGATCGCGATATGGCCCGTTCGCTAAGGGCGGCACGCGAGTGGGCATTGCTTGCCCCGGGCGATCCCGAGGCGGTTGCGTCGTCTTTGGCGCTGGCTGCGTCAAATGGCCAGACTGCGGGGCTGGCTTCTGCGCTCTGGACTCGCATAGAAAAGGCTGAAAATAAAGAACAGGCAGTTATTCAGGCTTCTGCCATTGTCAGCAAGATGGCCGATAAGCGAGTCGCGCTTGAAGTCCTCGAGAAAGCCTTGCATCCTTCAGTTCGTTCCTTGCCCGTTGCGCATCTGGCGCTTGCCGACGCTGCCTGGGCGGCCCAGGAACCCGCACGAGCGCTTCAAGAGGCTCGAAAGGCTTTGGCTCTGGACCCTGGCTCCGAAGTTGCCGCGCAGCGAGTGCTGGAGTACGGTTTAAAGGTTGATTCGATTGCAGCCATCAACGAAACGCGGGCTTATATAAAGAAGCATCCCGACAGCCGCAAGCTTCAGCTTATGCTGGTGAACCGCCTGGTCGATCGTCACGACTTCAATGCCGCGCTCGAGCAAGTCAAGGTCATGCGTCAACGCTCTCCTGAAGATTTTGACCTGCTTTACACCGAAGCTGAGGTCAATATGCGATCCGAGCGGTACCCAGAGGCGCAGGCACTGCTCAGGGAATATATCAGTGTCCAGACGCAGCGACGCAAATCGATCAATGACAAGGCTACCAATGCCGTGGCCGATGCATCCGATGCACGTTTGCTGCTGGTCCAAATCGCCGAGAAACAGAACAGACTAACCGATGCCATCGCGCAGCTCGACCTGATCGACGATCCTTCGTTGCGATTCCAGGCCCAGGTACACAAGGCGGTGTTGCAGGCCCGCATGGGGAACGTTGCACTGGCGCGCCGCAGCATCGAATCCTTGAAGCCGCAAGATAACAACGAGCGTTCCGTAATTGCGCTGACACTGGCTTCCATTTACAGAGAAGCGGGCCGGACCGACACGGCCGTGGAAATTCTGGTCAAGGCCGACTCCGCCATACCGGATACGACCGAAATCAAGTACGACTTGGCCATGCTTTACGAGCGACAAGGCAAGTACCAGGAATTCGAACGCCTGATGAAGCGCATCATCGAGCTGGATCCCAATAATGCCAATGCTTATAACTCGCTGGGCTATACCTATGCCGACCAGAATCGCAACCTGGACGAGGCCGAGGACCTTCTGGAACGTGCTTTGGAACTCGATCCCGGAAATCCCTTTATTCTTGATAGCGTAGGTTGGTATTTGTATCGCACCGGCGACTACGAAGCGGCGCTTGAATATTTGCAGCGATCATACAATCAGATGCCGTCGGCTGACGTAGCCGCTCACTTGGGCGAAGTATTGTGGGTGTCCAATCGCCCTGAAGAGGCGCGGCGGGTATGGCGTGCCGGCATGGCGAAAGATCCTCAAAACGAAGCTTTGCTTAGAACTTTGAAGCGGCTGGGAGTAACCCTTAAATGATGGCTCGGTTCCTTAAGCGCGGCAGTGCATGGTGGTATGCGGGATTGCTATGCCTTTTGATGGCTGGTTGCGCTACACCTCCGAAAATGACAATTCCGGGCACAGGCCCGTCGTTTGATCGCGCCGGACGCTTCGCGTTAAGCGTCAGTTACTTCAGCGGCAAACAGGAAGCGGTGCAGGGCGGATTCGCCTGGCACGATACGGGGCGCGAACTGCTGCTGGATCTCACCAACCCTTTGGGAAACACCCTTGCTCGTGTCAAGGTCGAGCCTGGCATGGCTACGCTGACGCGCAGCGATGGCAGCATCGAGCGGGCGGAGCATCCCGATGCGCTGGTGGAGTTGGTATTGGGCAGCCCAATACCGGTGGCAGGGCTACGCGACTGGTTGCGAGGCCAGAAAGGCAGCCCAGCCGTCGCACAACTGACACAGGACAGCGGCGGGAAATTGGCCTCATTCAACCAGAACGGCTGGCGCGTGCAGCTGTCGCGCTACGACGACTTGGGTCCCACCCTGTTGCAGCTTAATCGCCATGACGCCAACCGAACCATCAGCGTACGCCTGGTCGTCGACGGCGGTTGAACGGAATGACTTTGTACGATGTCCTGGCTCCGGCCAAGGTCAATCTCTTTTTGCATGTGACCGGACGTCGCGCCGATGGCTACCACTTGCTGCAAACTGCCTTTCGGTTCATTGATCTCTGCGATACGCTCGATTTCGACGTTCGCAGCGATGGCCGGATCCAACGTGAAGGCGAACAGATTGCAGGGCTCACCCACGACGACGATCTGGTCGTCAGGGCGGCGCGCATACTGCAACAGGCAACGGGTACTGCACTGGGTGCTCAAATTCGCTATCGTAAAAATATCCCTTCGGGCGGCGGGCTGGGGGGAGGGTCCAGCGACGCAGCCACTACGCTGATCGCGCTCAATCGCTTATGGAAGACCGGGTTGGATCGTGCCGAACTCATGCGCATAGGTCTATTGTTGGGGGCGGATGTTCCAGTGTTCATTTACGGCCAGCCTGCATTTGCCGAAGGGGTTGGCGAAATTCTGTCGCCTTTGGCTTTGCCTGAACGTGCATATCTGGTGGTCCAACCGAAGCAAAGTGTGCCCACCGCAAATGTATTTTCGGCACCCGATTTGACAAGAGATTCGCCTTCGGTCAAAATATCGGTCTTTACTGATTGGCAAACAATCAATGCACCAAAAGACGGGTTCGAATCATGCCCACTATTTGGACGCAACGATTTGGAATCAGTGGTTTTTGCGCAGTATCCTTTGGTGCAACAGGCCGCAGTATGGCTTGGTCAACAAGGGCTAAACGCAAGAATGACCGGTTCCGGTGCCTGCTTTTTTGCTGAATTTGTAACGCTTGAACAAGCGGCAGTGTGTCAGCAGGAAATTGTCTGTAAAATGCGGAATCGTGAAAACGACAACGCAGCGGTAATTCAAAACGCTTGGGCTTGTTCCGGGCTGGTTGAACATCCGCTACGACACTGGATTAGCAGTTAAATTGGGGAATCGCCAAGCTGGTTAAGGCACTGGATTTTGATTCCAGCATGCGAAGGTTCGAATCCTTCTTCCCCAGCCACTTTTTCTAGCCATACAGGCTTGCAGTTAATGTAAAGCTGTTGAGTCGGCCCCATACGGCGGTGCTGGTCAACAGCTTTGTTGTTTAACGCAACGCCACATTTAGCGTCCATCATGACACACGACAGATTCATGATTTTTACCGGCACGGCTAACCCTCGGTTAGCGGTCGATGTTGCAAATCACCTTGATATGTCGCTCGGAAAAATGACAGTAGGTCGTTTCTCCGACGGCGAAGTCATGGTCGAAATCAATGAAAATGTTCGAGGTAAGGACGTCTTCGTATTGCAGCCCACCTGCGCCCCGACCAACGACAGCTTGATGGAAATCATGGTCATGGTCGATGCCCTGCGCCGGGCTTCCGCAGGCAAGATTACTGCCGCGATTCCTTATTTCGGTTATGCCCGCCAAGACCGTCGGCCACGCTCCGCCCGGGTCTCCATATCGGCCAAAGTAGTGGCCAATATGTTGCAGGTCGTAGGTGTGGACCGCGTCATGACAATGGATCTGCACGCTGATCAAATCCAGGGCTTTTTCGATATCCCGGTCGACAATATTTATGCCGGTCCTATTTTGCTGGGCGACATCTGGCGCCGCAATTATCAGGATCTGGTCGTCGTGTCACCCGATATCGGCGGCGTGGTTCGTGCACGTGCACTGGCCAAGCAGCTTGAAGCCGACCTGGCCATCATCGATAAGCGTCGTCCTCGTGCCAATGTGTCCGAGGTCATGAACATTATCGGCGAGGTCGATGGCCGCACCTGCATCATCATGGACGACATGGTCGATACGGCTGGAACGCTATGCAAGGCCGCACAGGCTTTGAAAGAGCGTGGCGCCGTCACCGTCTCTGCTTATTGCACGCACCCCGTCCTTTCCGGCGGCGCGGTACAGCGTATCGCAGAGTCCGAGCTCGACGAGCTTGTCGTAACCGACACGATCCCGCTTTCGGATGCGGGCCGCGCCTGCAAGAAGATTCGCCAGCTTTCCTGCGCTTCGTTGCTGGGCGAAACCATATTGCGTATTTCTCACGCCGAATCGGTCAGTTCCCTTTTCGTCGATTAAAACTATACCGTTGCCTGCTGGTCGCGGCAGGCAGCAGTCGCTCGTAGCCCTCCGGCTACGTTTACCAACGGGCTGCAAGCCCTTCCAAGTTTTGGAGTTTTTCCATGAAATTTACCGCCACTTCGCGTAGCGACAAGGGTACGAGTGCGAGCCGCCGCCTCCGCCACGCTGGCCGTGTTCCTGCCATTGTTTACGGTGGTAGCGCCGATCCCATCAGCATCGAGCTCGACCACAATGAAATCTATCACGCTCTGCGTAAGGAGTCGTTCCACGCTTCCATCCTGAGCATGGAACTGGACGGCAAGGCCCAACAAGTGCTGTTGCGCTCTGTGCAATGGCACCCATACAAGCAGTTGGTACTGCACGTCGATTTCCAGCGCGTTGATCCTTCTCAGACACTGACCACCAAGGTTCCTCTGCATTTCATCAATGCCGAGAACTCGCCTGCCGTCAAGCTCAGCAGCGCCATCATCAGCCATATTGTGACTGACGTTGAAGTCGTTTGCTTGCCTGCCAACTTGCCTCCGTTCATTGAAGTTGACCTGGGCAACATGCTGGCCGGCAACACGCTTCACCTGTCGAGCATCACTGCGCCCAAAGGCGTCGTGTTTGTTACGCACGGTGGCGAAGCCGATCCGGTCCTGGCCGCAGCACACGTCAAGGCGGGTGCTGCCACCGAGGAAGCCGCTCCGGCAGCAACTCCCGAAGCGTAAGCTTTTCGTCTCGCGAACAATATTCTGATCTCTTATCGATCAGTCTGCTGTTCGGCAAAACCCCTGTCTGCAAGTGCTAGGCAGGGGTTTTTCTTTGTAGGCTATTCATGACTCTACCCATTCGCCTCGTTATTGGCCTAGGCAATCCCGGACCGGATTATGAGACGACCCGCCATAACGCTGGCTTCTGGCTGGCTGATCACCTGGCCGACGACCTGAAGGCCAGCTTTACGCTCGAAAAGGCTTTTTCGGCGTGGGTCGCCAAGGGCCGTTTCGATGGCGAGGCGGTTATATTAGCCAAGCCAACGACGTTTATGAATCGATCTGGTCAGGCGGCAGGCGCCTTGATGCGCTTCTATAAGCTTGTTCCGGAACAGGTGCTGGTCTTGCATGACGAGCTCGATCTTATGCCGGGCAATGCGAAGCTCAAGCAGGGCGGCGGGCACGCGGGTCACAATGGCTTGCGAGACATACAAGCCGCTTTCTCTAGTCCCGACTTCTGGCGCCTGCGCCTCGGTATCGGGCATCCTCGCACCCTGGGCCTGTCCCAGCAGGTAGCGGCCTTTGTGCTCAATCCGCCTCGGCGCGATGAGCTTAAGGAAATCGAAGCCGTCATCGATCGTTGCCGTGCGATTACTCCAGCCTTGCTGCGCGGGGATTACCAGCAAGCCATGAGCCAACTGCACGAGGCCAATCGTGGCTAAGGTTGCCAATTTTCGCAACGAACTACGAGACTTCGTTCGTTTTGTCGTTAGGCCACGATTGGCTCCCCGTCTGCCCGGGCGTCATGCGGGAAACGGATGGTGGGAAGATTGGTTTCCTAACGTCTCCGTCGGCCGACTACTTAAATGGGCCTGCTTCCTATGGGCCGTTAATCTGGTCTTTTTAGGGCCCATCGCCGTGACGGCTGCTGGCCTGGGCGGCGCAACGCATCGGCTCGATATCAATAATATTCCATGGTTGCAGGCCTTATTGTGGGCACCCGTCGTTGAAGAGCTGGTGTTCCGGTATGGATTGCGTCGAATCGCCCAGGCTTGGTGGATAATCCCGGCGGCTGTCGCGGCAATGCTCATGGGGCCGAAATGGTCTGCAGTCATTTTGTTGACCGCGATTCTCGCGATTTGCTGGTTGCCGTATGTATTTGGTATGGCGTGGGCCCATCGTAGCCTGCCATGGCGTTATCGGATCCGATACCGACATTGGTTCCCGTGGATATTTCATGTCGCGTCGCTGACCTTCGCTGCAGTGCACTTGTATAACTTTAATCTGCATAGCACCCCGTTGTGGTTGATGCCCCTGCTGGTTTTGCCGCAATGGCTTACGGGAATGGTGCTGGGATGGCTGCGCGTTAAGCGCGGGATAGGCGCATCCATGTTGTTGCACGGCATCTTTAACGGTGGACCTTTACTGCTAGTGTGGCTGGTACTGCACTTCGCGCCGCAAATGGCGGTCTGAAGGGGGGCCGAAGGGCCAATACTATAATGGCAGGTTAAAGACGAACTCGTTTGTACTGCCTCGCAAGCACGGCGCGTCTACAATAGCTGTTTTTTGATTTTTCTCTTTATCTTTCAGGACACTCATGGCTTTGCAATGTGGCATTGTTGGTTTACCCAACGTCGGAAAATCAACCCTTTTTAATGCGTTGACCAAGGCTGGCATTGCCGCCGAGAACTATCCCTTCTGCACCATCGAGCCCAACGTAGGTGTAGTGGAAGTGCCCGATGCCCGTTTGGCGGCGCTGGCAGACATCGTCAAGCCCGAACGCGTCCTGCCTGCTGTGGTCGAGTTCGTCGACATTGCCGGCCTCGTGGCAGGAGCCTCGAAAGGCGAAGGCCTGGGGAACCAATTCCTGGCAAATATTCGTGAGACCGACGCGATCGTGCACGTGGTGCGCTGTTTTGAAGACGAGAACGTCATTCACGTGGCCGGCGCAATTAATCCTATATCCGATATTGAAGTGATCAATACCGAATTGGCGCTGGCTGATTTGAGCGCGGCCGAAAAGGCTTTGCATCGTCACCAGAAAACCGCCCGCGCGGGCGATAAAGACGCCATTAAGCTGGTGGCGTTGCTGGAAAAGGTGATCCCGGTCTTGAACGAGGCTCGCCCGGTACGGGCGCTTGGTCTTGATGAAGACGACATGGCGCTGCTCAAGCCTATGTGTTTCATCACGGCTAAACCATCGATGTATGTCGCCAACGTAAAAGAGGGCGGCTTCGAGAACAATCCGCATCTGGCAGCCGTGCAAAAGTACGCAGAAGCCGAGGGTGCGCCGGTGGTCGCCGTATGTGCAGCCATCGAGGCAGACATCGCCGATCTCGACGACGAAGACAAGAGCGCATTCCTTGCCGACATTGGCATGGATGAGCCCGGTTTGAATCGTGTGATTCGCGCAGGCTACAGACTGCTTGGCTTGCAGACTTACTTTACCGCCGGCGTGAAGGAAGTTCGCGCCTGGACTATTCACATTGGCGATACGGCGCCTAAAGCCGCTGGCGTCATTCACACCGATTTTGAGCGTGGCTTTATTCGCGCTCAAACGATAGCCTACGAAGATTTCATTACCTTTAAAGGCGAACAGGGCGCCAAGGAAGTAGGCAAAATGCGCGCTGAGGGTAAAGAGTATGTCGTCAAAGACGGCGACGTGCTGAACTTTCTATTCAACGTGTAAGCAAAAGGCCGAATTCCGGCGCTTTGATGGACACCGCCAGCCCCCGGATGACTGCGTCATGCGGGGGATTTCTTTGCCGGTAGCCCGCAAGAAAGGTCTTGGGGTTCGCTTACTAAAAACCGGGCTGATCCCTGTACCAAACAAGCCATCATGCCCCCAAAAATCTTGTAACAGAAATATGGACTTAGCGCGATAATTAATTCTCGCACAGTTAGCTTCCGCTACTTAAAGTAAATAGCAGAGCGGCTAACCACGACTGGTGCTACCCTTTAAAAAATGTGCGATTTGCGACTGGACTGAGGCCCTTTCGGGTCAATTTACTGGTGGTCAACTACTTGCATACGAGGTGTTCGCCATGGCAAAGGATAAAAAAGGTGGTCCAAAGAGTAATTCCGTTAATGGCCAGAAGCTAAAGAACAAAGACTATCTCGAAGAGTTACGCTTACTGCATGTCGAACTAGTCAAGTTACAAGAGTGGGTGAAGCAACACGGCATCAAGATCTGCGTCGTCTTTGAGGGTCGCGACGGAGCCGGCAAGGGCGGGACGATAAAGGCGCTCACCGAGCGGGTAAGTCCACGTGTCTTTCGGGTGGTGGCCCTGCCTGCTCCGACCGATCGTGAAAAGAGCCAGATGTATGTCCAGCGCTATTTGCCGCACCTGCCTGCGGCTGGCGAAGTAGTAATCTTCGATCGTAGTTGGTACAACCGGGCAGGCGTCGAGCGCGTAATGGGTTTCTGTAGCGAAGAACAGGTGGCTGGTTTCTTGAAAACTGTACCCAAGGTGGAACAGGCGATAGTAGACTCCGGCATCATTCTGTTTAAGTACTGGCTGGAAGTCAGTCAGGAAGAACAGACCCGCCGGCTCGAGGCACGCATCAAGGACGGCCGCAAAATCTGGAAGTTGTCTCCGATGGATCTCAAGTCGTACAGCCGCTGGTATGACTACTCGCGCGCACGTGACGATATGTTCGAGGCGACCGATACGGACCATGCACCTTGGCTAGTGGCTGACTCAAACGACAAGCGGCGCGCCCGCCTCAATATCATCTCTGATATGCTCAGCCGCATTCCATATAAGGACGTTGAGCGCGAGAAGGTTATTTTGCCCAAGCGGCAGAAGTCCGGCGGCTATCGCGAGTCAGATCATCCGCTCAGACGAATCACTGAAAAATACTGACGGGGACATTCAAAGCGAATCAGTGCTGTACACCCAAAGAACCACTGCCTTATGAGCAAACCGGATTCCCCGACTTTAGCGCCACAACAGGGCCGAATTGCCCGCCGCAATAGCGGTGATGATCAAAACCGCTGGAGCCGCTGGCTTCCGGGCTTGCGCACACTGCGCGAATATCAGATTGCTTGGTTGCGCTACGATATCGTGGCCGGACTGGTACTGACCACGATGCTCGTCCCAGTCGGCATTGCGTACGCGGTGGCGTCGGGCGTACCCGGCATCTATGGCCTCTACGCGACCATCGTGCCTTTACTGGCGTATGCCTTGTTCGGGCCCAGCCGAATTCTCGTTCTGGGTCCCGACTCCTCCCTGGCTGCCGTCATCCTGGCCGTAGTCCTGCCGCTGTCCGACGGCGATCCGCAACGAGCAATAGTTCTTGCAAGCATGATGGCGATCGTGTCGGGGACGGTGTGCATCCTGGCCGGCATAGCGCGCCTGGGCTTCATCACCGAGTTGCTTTCCAAGCCGATCCGCTACGGTTACATGAACGGGATCGCGCTGACGGTATTGATCAGCCAACTGCCCAAGCTTTTCGGTTTTTCGATCGAGAGCCGCGGGACCGCTGAAAATCTGTGGGCCATCGCCAAAGCGGTCATGGATGGAAAGACCAACTGGGCCACGTTCACGGTCGGCGCACGGCACTTGGCGGTGATCCTGCTGCTCAAGGGCTACAAGCGCGTGCCGGGCATCCTGATCGCCGTGGTCGGCGCGACCGTCGTCGTCGGCGTGCTGGACCTTGCCGCTACGCGCCGGAGTGTCGGTCCTCGGCTCCCTTCCACAAGGTCTGCCTGCGTTCGCCATTCCCTGGATCACGCGGGCCGACATCGTCCCCGTCCTGATCGGCGGTTGCGCCGTCGCGCTCGTTTCGTTTGCCGACACCAGCGTGCTCTCTCGTGTCTATGCGGCGCGGACCCGTACCTATGTCGATCCGAACCAGGAGATGGTGGGGCTCGGCGCCGCCAACCTGGCCGCCGGTTTCTTTCAGGGCTTTCCGATCAGCAGCAGTTCGTCGCGCACCCCCGTGGCCGAGGCCGCGGGCGCCAAAACCCAGTTGACCGGCGTCGTCGGTGCGCTTGCTGTTGCCTTGCTGTTGGTGGTGGCGCCGGACCTGCTGAAGAATCTGCCCACCAGCGCACTGGCTGCGGTCGTGATCGCAGCGGCCATCGGCCTGATCGAGGTCGACGACCTGCGACGAATCTATCGCATTCAGCGCTGGGAGTTCTGGTTGTCGATCGTCTGCACCGTCGGCGTGGCCGTGCTGGGCGCGATCCAGGGCATCGGCCTGGCCATCGTGATTGCCGTCATCGAATTCCTGTGGGATGGCTGGCGTCCGTACTCCGCGGTGCTGGGACGCGCCGAAGGCGTCAAGGGCTACCATGACATCACGCGCTATCCCGACGCGCGCCTGATACCCGGCCTGGTCCTGTTTCGCTGGGATGCGCCTTTGTTTTTCGCCAACGCCGAATTGTTCCATGACCGAGTGCTGGACGCGGTGGCTGCATCGCCTACGCCGGTGCGCTGGCTGGTCGTCGCGGCGGAGCCGGTCACCAGCGTGGACGTCACCTCCGCCGACATGCTGGCCGAACTGGACGAGACCTTGCACGCGGCTGGTATCGAGTTGTGCTTGGCCGAGATGAAGGATCCGGTCAAGGACAAGCTGAAGCGCTTCGGGCTTTTCGCGCGACTTGGCGAATCGGCATTTTTTCCAACAGTGGACGCTGCCGTAAGAAGTTACCTTGTGACGCAGCCGGTGCCCCACGAGGCCGGGCATCGTTAAGCGGCCCGGGAGACAGCCAGAGCCTGTTCTTCCCAACATTTTTCAGGTCCATCAGTTTGCTCGACATCGCGCCTAGCCTATGAGCGTGTTCGGACTTTTCTGTTCGGGCTTATGATTGCCATGAAGAAGGCGAACCATGGCACGAAAGCGATAAAGAAAATCCTAGGCGTTCCAAGACACTTTCCCGGCCGCCTTACAGCGCATTACATCGTTCGTGCCCCTCGACAATATTCACTTTAAGGAAGACTATGCTGTACCGAAAACTTGGCAATACTGATCTTGATGTCAGCCTGATCGGCTTGGGCACGATGACTTGGGGCGAACAAAATACTGAATCCGACGCGCACTCGCAAATCGATTATGCATTGGCTCACGGCGTTAATCTAATCGATACTGCCGAAATGTATCCCGTGCCGCCCAAGCCCGAAACCCAGGGGCTGACCGAAAAGTATATTGGCACATGGCTCGCCAAAAACGGCCGCCGCAATGAAATTATTTTAGCTTCGAAAGCGGCGGGGCCGGTCTTTGATGCCAAGCGGCCGGGCCATATTCGCGATGGGCACACGCACCATAATCGTCAAAGCCTTACGACGGCGCTAAACGACAGCCTGAAGCGATTGCAAACCGATTACCTCGATCTGTACCAATTGCATTGGCCCGATCGCAATACCAATATGTTCGGTCAGCTGGGATACCCGGTTGACGCAAAGGATTCCCCCGAATCGGTCGCCATTGAAGAATCTTTGGCGGTATTGGCCGATTTTGTGAAACAAGGCAAGGTGCGTCACGTCGGCGTTTCGAATGAAACGCCATGGGGTGTGGGCCAATTTCTCAGGGCCAGTGAAACGCTGCAATTACCGCGCATCGTCAGTATTCAAAATCCGTACAATTTGTTGAACCGCACGTTCGAAATTGGCTTGTCGGAATATTCGCATCGTGAAGGCGTGGGCCTGTTGGCATACTCCCCTTTGGGATTCGGCGTGTTGTCCGGAAAATATCTGAACGACGCGCAGCCGGCGGGTTCGCGCCTGGCATTGTTCACGCGTTTTAGCCGCTACACCAATCCGCAGGCAAAAGCCGCGGTACAGGCTTACGTTGAGCTTGCTCAACAATTGGGCATCAGCGCCACGCATTTGGCGCTGGCGTTCGTCAATAGCCGGCCATTTGTCACCAGCAACCTTATTGGGGCAACGACGCTCGAACAACTGAAAGAAAACATTGGCAGTATCTCAGTGCAGCTGTCTCAAGACACGTTGAAGGCGATCGAAGCCATACACACGCTGCATCCGAACCCGGCGCCCTGATGTCTCCGGGCGATACCATGCCCTTGCCGTAAACCTGGCCTTTCGAATTCGTCGATGGCCGGGCCAAATTATTTGCGATGTCCCTGCAATGAAAAGGGACGTCTATGTCTTTTGTGTCAGGATGCGTCACAATAGTCCTTTGCTGTTTGCTGTTTGCTGGAGCCTGAAAGTAATGACCCGTATCGTCCTTTTCGAAAATATCCACCCTAGCGCTAAAGAAGTCTTTGTCGCAGCCGGTTTCAATGATGTTGTTTCCCATGCTTCATCACTTCCTTCTGAAGCGCTGCGCGACGCGATGCGCGGCGCCACCGTTGTCGGCATACGTTCTCGCACCCATCTTGATGCCGCGCTGCTGTCCGAAGCCCCTGACTTGCGTGTTGTTGGCTGCTTTTGCATTGGTACGAACCAGGTCGATCTCGAAACCGCCATGCTGCATGGCGTTCCGGTGTTTAACGCGCCATTCTCCAATACCCGGTCGGTCGCCGAGATGGTGTTGGGCGAAGCGATTTTGCTGCTGCGGCGCATTCCCGAAAAAAACGATCGCGTGCATAAAGGGCACTGGGACAAAACAGCCGATGGGGCGTACGAAGCGCGTGGTAAAACGCTGGGCATCATCGGTTATGGCAACATAGGCTCGCAGGTAGGCACGCTGGCTGAAGCCGCTGGCATGCGGGTTATTTTTCACGACGTTGAAGCTAAACTGCCTTTGGGCAACGCGCGAGCCAGCACGGCATTGAAAAAGCTGCTTGCCCAGTCTGACGTCGTAACGCTTCACGTTCCCGGCGGGAACGCTACCAAGAACATCATGAATGCCAGCACCATCGCTGCCATGAAGCCGGGCTCAATTCTTATCAACGCTTCGCGCGGTACTGTCGTTGACATCGACGCTCTGCACGATGCACTGCAGTCAGGCCATTTGTCGGGTGCCGCGCTCGACGTCTTTCCGGTTGAACCGAAAAGTGCCAGCGAAGGTTTGGTCAGCCCACTAATCGGTATGCGTAACGTAATCTTGACGCCGCATATTGGGGGCAGTACTCAGGAATCGCAGGAAAACATCGGCCGGGAAGTCGCCGAGAAATTGGTGCGATACATATTAAGCGGAACCACCAAAGGGGCGGTCAACTTCCCTGAAATCCCTTACCAAGAGGCCGCGGGTACAGCTCGAATTCTTCATGTCCATCGCAACCTGCCTGGCGCAATGGGCACCTTGAGCAGCATGATGGCCGAGCATGGGCTCAACATCGTCAGCCAGCAGTTGCAAACACGTGGCCCCATCGGCTATGTCGTGTCAGACGTTGAAGGCAAGGTCGACGATACGGTAATTTCAGTGTTGCGCTCGCATCCCATTACTGTGCGCTGCGATCGGATTTGATCCGAACAGTGCATTGTTGCGCGCTTTCTTAGCCGGCATTGATCAGTAATCGCCGGAAACAGACAAGGCCGATGCGTCGGCCTTGTCTGTTTTCTAAATTTCTCCCTGCGTTTTTATTGACGCGGCGCTAATTCATGTTGATCAGCTGTATGACATGCGTCGCCGACCTCCCGCCACTATTTGACGGTCGTGGCAGGATGTCGGCCAGGGTGTAACGATCCAGATGCTGTAAAAATTGTTGAAGAGCCCCGTCGATAATTGCGGTAAGACCGCATTGGCCGCCCAGGGTGCAGGCATGCCCCGTGGTAAAGCACTCTACCAATGCCAGGTCGTTTTCGGTGTCGCGCACGACCGCGCCAAGGCAAATGTCTTCAGGCGGTTTGCCCAGGCGCATGCCTCCATTTTTACCGCGTATGGTTTCTATCCACCCCTTCTGTGCCAGTCTATGGGTGATCTTCATCAGATGGGGCTCCGAGATCTGATAGGCGTTGGCAATCTCGGATATGGTGCATAAGCGGTCTGGATGCTGGCCGACATACATCAACAAGCGCATCGCATAATCTGTCATCGTCGTCAGACGCATGATGCCTCCGCAGCGTGGCAGAAAACCGTCATGCAGCAGGCAACATACATGCACGCAAAATTTTCGGTACCAGCGTCAAGATCCTTTACTTTCATGGTGTTTCGGGCTTGAGCGCAGAGCGAACCGGCTTGCCAGCGGGTGGCGGCGCCGGTGCGCTATAACGGGGGCGTATCAGCAGCGGGACGAAGCGCCATAGGTATAAGCCCATCGCCAGAATCCAGCATAGGGCGCCAGCTTGTAGCAACCACCCGCTTACGTTGCTCGGCCACAGCGCCGCCAGGCGCAGGACGACAGCGGCAATCATCAGGAAGTAGCTGCAGAGCATGCTGTGGTCAAGTGCTAAGGGGCGTCCCAGGTGACCGAGAGCGGTGCGCGTCAGCATGCCGATTATCAGTACGGCAAATCCGCCCATACCAATGATATGCACGTGTGTCGCTGAGCGCGCCAGCACGCCAGTGGCCAGTCCACTTAAGTGGACTGCAGCGAAGATCAAGCCGATGCCCATGACGATGTAGCCCAAGTACAGTATCCAGAGCATGGGCTTATGCAAGACCGATAGGGGTTTCCAGCTAGCCGCCTGCCAAAGGCTGATGGCGCCGGCTATGGCAAGGCTTCCCGCCATGAATTGATTCAGCCCCGCAATGCCGAACGCGACGGCCAGTACACTGACGGCCAATTGGACATGGCCGCTACGTACTTGCATGGGTAATTCCAGGACGGGCACCATGCGCATGGCAAAGAAGGGAATCACGCGCCGTCCTATTAGCAGGGCGATGATAGCCATGCAGATTAGCCCTAGGTCGAAGCGCTGCATTAGCAAGAGGTAATCGCCGGCAAGCGCTGCTTTCAGGTAAAGAACATTGGCTATGCCGAGCCCCAATATCAGCCACGGCACGCCATAGTTACGCCGGCTTTTGCCTTTGATCATGACCCGCATCAAGCAGGCGGCACTGATGACGAAGAAGGCGAGTTCGGCCGCCGCTGCGATCCAGAACCCTGTGATGCCGCCAAACAAATAGCCCACGCGTGCAATAAGCCATAGAAGGCTGACTACGCCAAGCGCTGGGCCTTTCAACGGATTGAAGCCGGTCCAGGTAGCGCTGGCCGTTAGCAGGAATGCCACTGCGATCGTCGCGATAAAACCCCATAGCATTTCATGTGCATGCCAGGCAACAGCAGACAGCGGTTGTCCGATAAACTGCGGGGCAAAAATCCATAACGCAATCGACACTAAGGCCCATCCCGCGCCCGCTATATACAACGGTCGGAAGCCCAGGCTTAAAAAAGCCTTCATGCTAGGACGAGTGCTACTAGTTGAAGCGTCGACTGACAGAAGGTTAGACATGGGAGAGTTCCGACGGAATGCGGTCAGGTTCGTTATTCATTTGATAGCCTAACCAAAGGCTTCTGGCAATACGTTGTGCGTATTCTTCTGCCTTGGTGGCAAAGTCCCGATTGGGTAAAGCATCGGTGGTTGAACGAAATAACGCCAGCCATTGCCGAAACATATTCGCATCCAGGCCCGGCAAGGCCACGTGCTTGGGCATAGGGGTACCGCTGTATGACCCTGTACCCAATAATAACGAGGACCAGAATCGCACCATTACCTGCAGGTGTGTGTCCCAGTCATGAATATGAGAATTAAAGACCGGCCCTAGTATGCTGTCTTGCCGCACCTTGTCGTAAAAACCATAAACCAATGTGGCAATATCTTCTTCGGTGCAGAGTTCCGACCTGGTCATGCGGGTATTCCTGATGGAGTATATGTGCTAACTGTTGCTTTATCCCGACACGAGGATAAAGATGACTTTAAAATGAATCTTATGAAAAAACAGGCGTCGAGTCAATATACATACGAAGGACTGCATTCCTCTGCTATAAAAATCGACACTTCCGGAATGCATCGATAGGCCATAAAACTTTACTGTTTGTAAAGCATCGGTCTATGATCGAAGTCTATACCTCATTTATATTAAGACGCTTACAATACTGCTTAGGGTAGTTGTCTTTTCGAGGCTTTTGTTCATACCAAAACCTTATGCCTGCAAACATGCCACTGCCAGCCTCCTTGTCTTGCGTCGTTCCTTGCCTGAACGAGGAAGCCAATCTAAATGTATTGATTCCCAGCCTGATCGCTGTGCTGAAAACGCTAGCGCCTGCCTATGAAATTATCGTGGTCGACGACGGCAGCTCTGATGCCACTCCGGATACGATGGCGCGTTGGGCAACCCAATATCCGCAAATCGTCTACCTGCAACTTTCTCGAAATTTTGGTAAAGAAGCTGCCCTGACCGCGGGCCTGGAAGCAGCAAGGGGGCAAGTTGTCGTTTGCATGGATGCCGATCTGCAGCATCCGCCCGCGCTCATTCCCAAAATGGTCGAACGTTGGCAACAAGGCATAGAAATGGTCTATGCGGTGCGCGCCAGCCGCGACGACGAATCTCTGTTCAAACGGTTGGGCACACGGCTTTTCTATAAACTGATGCGCACGTCCGGGGGCCTTGAAGTTCCCGAGAACGCTGGTGATTTCCGCCTGATGGATCGGGCTGTCGTTGATGCCTTGCTTATGTTGCCGGAAAGAAATCGCTTCATGAAAGGCCTTTTTGCGTGGGTGGGCTTCCGATCAGAGCCGTTGCTGTACACCCCACCGGAACGCTTGTACGGGACATCGTATTTCAAACCCCTAAAACTATTGCATTTCGCTATTGACGGCATTACAGCTTTCACGACGTTACCGTTACGACTGTTGAGTCTGTTCGGTATTGGCTTGTCGTTGTTGTCATTTGCCTATGGTTTGATCATTATTATTTCTCATTTCCTTTACGGCGACGAGGTCCAGGGCTGGACTACCCTGATCACGATTGTCCTTTTTTTTGCAGGAGTACAGTTGATTTCGGTCGGAGTGGTCGGGGAATATATAGGGCGCATTTTTAACGAAGTAAAAAGCCGTCCAGTTTATTTGAAGCGACAGCAAGTAGGGCAAGGCTTGGCGACCAAGCTTTCCGACGACACCAGGTTTGCGGTAGTAGGAAAAGAGAATAGCCCCCCTACTGTGCTCCGGGGCAGGCGGTAAAAGCGATAAGTTCTACGAATTTCCAGACAACCACATTTATGCTGGGGCTGCACGGTATGTGCCAAGCGTCTGGCTTGGCCATAACCGGTATTGAAAGACGTTAAACTCGCATTTTTCATGTGCCTGCGGTGCTGCGCTTAAGCTTTGTGCCGAAATGCCCACAGTCGTCCCAAGACAAACGTCATACCGGCGATGCCTATCAGTATCAGGGCTAGTAAAGCATCGTAGGGTAGAGCGGTGGTATGCAGCAGCCAGGCGTAAGCCAGTTCGTTCACCCCGAAGCCAATGGCGGACACTATGAAAAACCGCCGTGCAGCGCGAGCGAGGGGGGCTCGATGTTGCCTGAAGGTAAGCAGGAAATGGCCCGCAAACGATACGCAAAACGCTACAAGCCAACCGACGATATTGGCCAGTAATGGGCGCATACCGCTTGCGGAGACGGCACCGACGACAACCAGCCAATGGGTGACAGAAGCGGCACAGCCAACGGCCACGAACCACCCGAGCTGTCTGACAAGTTTTTGCATTTTTTGTAGTTCCGGAGGAAGTCGTGGTCAGGGTTGAAAAAAAGCACATCGTAATATGCGCCGACGATTTTGGCATGAATGCCGCCGTTGACGAAGGCATATTCGAATTGGCGCGGCTCGGCCGCCTGAATGCCACCAGTTGTCTGGTCGACGGCCCCACATTTCCCGGCAACGCCGCTCGGCTGCGCGCCAGCGGCTTGCAGCTTGGCCTGCATCTGAACTTCACTGAATCATTGGGTCAACCGGGACTCTACCTGCCCGTGTCACGGCTAATCTTACGTACCTGGACTGGCCGTATGGATGCTTCGCAGTGCCGCCAGCAAATAGCGCATCAGCTTGACCGCTTTGAAGCCCTCATCGGCTGTGCACCTGATTTTATAGACGGTCATCAGCATATTCATCAGTTCCCTCAGATTCGCGAGATACTGCTTCAAGAGCTCAGTTCTCGCTATGCCGATCGGTTGCCATGGTTGCGCTATACCGGCGCCGGTTCGCTGTCAGGATTGAATTTGCGCTTGCGCATCAAGGCATGGATCATCCAGATGTTGGGCGCTCGCGCTTTTTCCAAAGAAGCGCGACGCCTATCCTTCGCCACCAATCGGGCATTTCTAGGGATCTATGATTTTCGCGGCGGCGAGGCTGCTTACCGCAGATTACTGCAGAGTTGGCTGCAGCAGGCTCGCGATGGTGACATGATCATGTGCCACCCTGCGAGCCAAGCCGTTGCCGGCGACGCTCTAGGACCTCAGCGGCAAGCAGAGTTCGAAGTGCTTCGTAACGATGCCACTGGCGACTGGTTAAAGAAGTACGGATTGGTCTTGGCTTAACGGTCGGGCGGGGTGCTGCTGCCGGCGCCAAGGGCGCGCTGCATGAAGACGACGTCGATCCACTGATTAAACTTGAACCCTGTAGCGACCTGAGTTCCCGCGTGGGCGAATCCCATGCTCCGGTGCAGACCAATGGAGCCTTGATTATTTGTGCCCGCAATCACGGCGATCATCTGACGCCAAGGTCCTTGTTCACATCGCTCTATCAGCACAGATAACAGGGATTTCCCATAACCCCGGCCCGAGTGACGTGGGTCCAGGTAAATGGAATTTTCAATGGTGTAACGATAGGCGATACGTGGGCGGTATTGCGAGGCATAGCAATAGCCGACTATCTCGGTACCCAACACGGCAACAAGATAAGGCATGCCGGAAGCCAGCACATTGGCCCTGCGCGACTGCATCTCATCAATGTTCGGGGGTTCCTCTTCGAAAGTTGCCGTACTATATAAAACATGGTGTGCATAGATACGCTGAACGTCGGCCATGTCAGCAGGCAAGGCGTCGCGAACAATCAACGTAGCATGAGGCTGCGCCTCGGCGCTTAGGGCGGTTGGCTCGGCTACTTGCGCTATGTTGGCGGCGGTCATACTATTTTCCTCAATCGAAACCTTAGTATAAACAGCAGGAGTTAAAAATGTCCGTTCCCATCAACTCGCTTACCGATGCGTTTGCCGTCGCCCCACAATTGGCACCCGAAGACATGCGGGCGGTGGCCGATGCAGGTTTTAAAAGCGTAATTATCAACCGTCCCGACATGGAAGGCGGCCCCGACCAGCCTACTTCAGCCGATGTCATCGCAGCTGCGCAGGCTGCCGGGCTGGCGGTGGAATATCAGCCGGTGATCAGTGGCGCGATGACGCCCGAAGACGTAGCCCGTTTTGCGGTATTGCTTAAAGAATTACCCGCGCCGGTCCTGGCTTATTGCCGCACAGGCACCCGGTGCACCCATTTGTTCAGGGCGGCTGCCAGTCTTTGATCTACGTCAATTATGCAGACTTATACCCGCTGTATTTTATAGTCACTTGCGGTTAAGCTTTACATATACGATAACAAAGGGGCAACTATGTTCAAGAAAATACTAATTCCTACTGACGGGTCTGCTTTGTCCGCGCAGGCCGCCAATAAAGGGGTGTGTTTCGCCCGAGAAATCGGTGCTGAAATCGTGGCCTTGTATGTAACGCAACCATTTGCCGCAACTGTCGGGTTCGATGGCATGGCGGCGGCCTACGCCATTACCGACGAAGACTACGACAAAACCGCACAAGAGCAGGCGCAGAAGTATCTGAAAGCAGTGCTTGATCGCGCTGCAACCGCTGGTGTCAAGGCAACCGGCAAGGCTGTATCGAATTTCAATGTTGCCGACGGTCTGGTTCAGGCCGCCGAAGACGAACGATGCGACCTCATTTTTATCGGCAGTCATGGCCGTAGCGGCTTGTCGCGCTTGTTATTGGGCAGCGTAACCGTCAAGGTACTCGGTTTGGCGAAAACGGCCGTTCTTGTTTATCGCGTGAAGGAAGGCGATAAATCATAGGGTTTGCCGTCAATGCACACCTCGCCCGCCGGAAAGGCGGGTTTTTTGTGACCGGGCGCTTAATAGTCGGCCGGCATCTGCTTGTCAGGCCGGGCTGAATCAGCCCGGCGCAATCGCCTTCGGAGTCAGGCGTTCTTTATTCTGAGTCATGGCCGCGACGACGATCTCGCTAAGCGCCATGTCGCCTTCGCGCCCATCCGGATGGGCTTCAAGAAAGCGCAGCAAACTACTACGCATTCTCGGTTCCCAGAATTTCTGGATGTGGTTGGCAATACCTTCCATGCCCTCTTTGCGGTCGGGCATGGCCTCGAAAAAGCTGCCGATACGATTGGCAAGGCGAATTAAATGTTCGACGTTGTTCAAGGCTGACCCCCTTCGGTGCTAAGGTACTCTGGGTGGCTGTACACCGTGAACGAATTGTCACGGGCAAAACCGGCAAGCATTACATTCAGTTCGTTCGCCATATTGATGGCATAAGTGGTAGGGGCTGACACAGCCACGAGCGCCGACATGCCAGAGGCCGCCGCTTTCTGAACCATTTCGAAACTGGCGCGGCTGGAAATGACCGCTATCCCATCGGTGGTATCAAGCGAGTTGCGCAGCAAATGGCCGATCAGCTTGTCGAGCGCGTTGTGCCGTCCGACATCTTCGCGAACATGAAGCACATCGCCATCACGACTGGACCAGCCAGCAGCATGGGTCGCGCCCGTCAGCAGATGCAGCGGTTGTCTGGCGCGAAGCTGCTGCGCTGCTTGGGCTATGGCCGCCGCTTGGTAGGCCTGGGGTCGAGCAGGCAAAGGCGCAAGCTTGCGACGCACTTCATCTAAGCTTTCAATGCCACATAGTCCGCAGCCTGTGCGCCCCGCTAGGCTGCGCCGGCGCAGCTTGAGTTCGCTTAGGCAAGCACTGGCGATCGTCGCCTGTATGATCAGCCCTTTTGCGGTCTCGGCGATTTCAAGATCGTATAGATCGCTGGCCGATCGAATGATGCCTTCGGTGAAAGAGAATCCTAATGCCAGGTCTTCAAGGTCGGTAGGAGTCGCGAGTAAAGTAGCGTGACTGATACCGTTGTATTCAAGCGCAACTGCAATTTCTTGCGCGATCTCATCCAGTTCGGCATACCTGGGGGCATGCCGACCCGCCCGTGTCACAGGATACGAGCTGTGGCCTGACGCGAGCGATTCGGCGCTGTTTGCCAGAGGCGGAGAAAGGTCGACACTTGCCACCTGAAATCTATTCCTGTGAAGTTATTGCGGTAGCGGGTTCAAGCGCAGGTTCCGGCTTGATTTCGGGAGCGGGCGCCGATGCTGGTTCAGGCGCTGCCATGCCTTCGCGCTGGCGTTGTGCCAACAGACTTTGCTGGACGTCGCTAAATCGCGACCAGCCTGCCTGCCACTTAGAAGGTTCCGTGACCAGCCTGGCCTCTACAGCCGTGACCTTATATTCGGGACAATCGGTTGCCCAATCGGTACTGTCCGTCGTGACAACGTTGGCTCCGGATTCGGGGAAGTGGAACGTCGTATAGACGACGCCAGGCTGCACCCGCTCGGTAACCGTGGCGCGTAGCGCTGTCTCGCCCGCCCGGCTTTGTATGGCCACCATATCGCCTTCGCGAATGCCACGATCTTCGGCGTCGTGCGGATGGATTTCCAGCCGGTCTTCGCTATGCCAGAGTACGTTGGGTGTACGGCGGGTCTGGGCGCCGACGTTGTACTGGGACAAGATGCGACCGGTGGTCAGCAGCAGCGGAAACTTGCGAGTACTGCGTTCATCGCTTGGAACATATTTGGTAATGACGAATTTTCCCTTGCCACGCACAAAATGATCGACGTGCATGATGGGAGTGCCTTCGGGTGCTTCCGCATTGCACGGCCACTGCACGCTGCCGCCCAATTCATCGATTCTCTTGAAGGAAACGCCGGAAAATGTAGGGGTCAGGCGAGCGATTTCATCCATGATTTCGCTGGCGTGGTGATAATTCATCGGGTAGCCCAGCGCATTGGACAAGGCGCAGGTAACTTCCCAGTCGGCCATGCCAGCTTTGGGCTGCATTACCTGACGAACCCGTGAAATGCGGCGCTCGGCATTGGTGAAGGTGCCGTCTTTTTCCAGGAAGGAGGAGCCCGGTAAAAATACGTGGGCGTACTTCGCGGTTTCATTCAGGAAAATATCCTGGACGATGATGCATTCCATCGAAGCCAGCGCTTTGGCCACATGCTGTGTATTCGGGTCTGACTGCACGAGATCTTCGCCTTGGCAGTACAGCCCTTTGAACGATCCGCTAAGCGCTGCATCGAACATATTCGGTATGCGCAGACCCGGTTCCGGTTGTATTGTGACACCCCAGTCTTGTTCGAACTGGCTGCGAACAGAGTCGTCGGAAATATGACGGTAGCCCGGCAATTCGTGAGGAAACGATCCCATGTCGCAGGAACCTTGAACGTTGTTCTGGCCCCGGAGCGGATTGACCCCGACACCCTCACGGCCAAGATTGCCGGTTGCCATGGCAAGGTTGGCAATCGCCATCACGGTTGTGGATCCCTGGCTGTGTTCGGTGACACCTAATCCGTAGTAAATGGAGCCGTTTCCATGGGTCGCGAAGAGCCGACTGGCAGCGCGCAGGTCTTGTGCCGAGACCCCGGTGATCGACTCTGTCGCTTCAGGCGAATTTTCCGGCAAAGAGACGAAGTGACGCCATTGTTCGAATGCCGCTTGCTCGCAGCGTTCGGCGACGAAGGCCTCGTCTATCAGGCCTTCAGTGGCAATAACGTGAGCCATGGACGTCAGCAAGGCAGTGTTGGTGCCGGGCCTGACGGGCAAATGATAGTCGGCCTTGACATGGGGGGCGTTAACCAGTTGGATCTGGCGCGGATCGATGACGATGAGCTTGGCCCCTTCACGCAGGCGGCGTTTCAGCCGTGATGCGAACACGGGATGGGCCTCGGTGGGATTCGCCCCCATGATGATGACGACGTCGGTGGACATGACCGAATCAAATGTCTGTGTGCCGGCCGATTCTCCCAGGGTGGTTTTGAGTCCATAGCCGGTGGGGGAATGGCATACCCTGGCACAGGTATCGACGTTGTTCGTTCCTAGTGCTGCGCGTACCAGCTTCTGGACAAGATAGGTTTCTTCGTTGGTGCAACGCGACGACGTAATGCCGCCTATGGAATCACGCCCGTAGGTCGCCTGTATGCGCTTAAGTTCCGAAGCGGCATAGCCTATGGCTTCGTCCCAGCTTACTTCCCGCCAGGGGTGCGAGATATCGCTGCGTATCATGGGCTTGAGCATGCGGTCATGGTGGGTCGCGTAACCCCAGGCAAAGCGTCCTTTAACACAGGAGTGGCCGTGATTGGCCTTGCCGTCCTTCCAGGGAACCATGCGCACCACTTCCTGGCCCTTCATTTCCGCCTTGAAGGCGCAGCCCACACCGCAGTAAGCACACGTGGTAATGATGGAGTGTTCCGCCTGGCCCATTTGAATGACGGATTTTTCGGTGAGAGACGCCGTAGGGCATGCTTGCACACAGGCGCCGCAAGAAACGCAATCGCTTTTTAAGAAAGGATCGCTTTGGCCCGCCGTGATGCGCGAATCGAAGCCTCGGCCGGTAATGGTCAGCGCATAAGTGCCCTGGATTTCATCGCAGGCGCGCACGCATCGGCTGCACACAATGCATTTGGACGGATCGTAGGCAAAGTAAGGGTTCGATTCATCGGTCGGGTCGGACAGATGGTTGGCGCCGTCATAGCCGTAACGTACATTGCGTAGACCGACTACGCCCGCCATGTCTTGAAGTTCGCAGTCGCCATTGGCAGGACAGGTCAGGCAATCGAGGGGATGGTCCGAGATGTAGAGTTCCATGACCCCGCGACGCAGGTCGTGAAGCTTGGGCGTTTCGGTCCAGATGACCATGCCCGCTTCGACAGGAGTGGTGCACGAAGCCGGATAGCCGCGCCTACCTTCGATTTGCACCAGACACAGCCGGCAGGAGCCAAATGCTTCGAGGCTGTCGGTGGCGCATAGCTTAGGGATATTGATGCCGGCTTCGGCGGCCGCACGCATGATGGAAGTGCCCTGGGCCACCTTTACCAGCGTGCCGTCGATGGTGATCTCGACGGTAAGCGTACTGGTTGAGGCAGGGGTGCCAAAGTCACGGTCGCGTTTGACAACAGTTTCGAGCATGATGGACTCCGTCAGGCGACTTCTGCAGTTGCCTTGGTGGAACGCGGCAGACCGAAGTCTTCCGGGAAATGATTCAGGGCAGACAGGACCGGGTACGGTGTCATGCCGCCTAGCGCGCAAAGCGAGCCGGCCAACATGGTGTCGCACAGGTCGCGCAATAAATAAGCCTGTTCTTCACGCTGTTCGTTGTGGCGGATCTTGTTGATGACTTCTGTGCCGCGCACGGCACCGATGCGACAGGGCGTACATTTACCGCAGGATTCGACGGCACAGAATGCCATCGCGTATTCGGCCATCTCGGCCATATCGACGGTTTCGTCGAAAGCCACCAGACCGCCATGGCCGATCATGGCCGATATGGCGATATAAGCTTCGTAGTCCAGCGGTACATCCCACTGTGACTCGGGCAGGTAGGCGCCCAGCGGACCACCTACCTGCACAGCCCGCAGCGGGAGCCCGCTGGCGCTACCGCCGCCGAAGCCATAGAGCAAGTCGCGCAAGCTAAGCCCGAAAGCCTTTTCGACCAGCCCGCCATGCTTTATGTTGCCGGCAAGCTGGAACGGCAAGGTTCCCCTGGAGCGGCCCATGCCGTAATCGCGATAAAAGGCGGCGCCGCGTGCCAGGATGATCGGTACGGTGGCCAGGGAAATAACATTATTGATGACGGTGGGTTTACCGAAAAGGCCGCGTATTGCCGGAAGCGGCGGTTTGGCGCGGACCAGTCCGCGTTTGCCTTCCAGGCTTTCCAGCAACGAGGTTTCTTCACCACAAATATAGGCGCCAGCGCCTTGCCGCACTTCAAGGTCGAACGCGCGCTCGCTGCCCCGTATGTTGCTGCCCAGCCAGCCGGCCGCACGAGCGTGAGCGATGGCGTCTTCAAGTGCGGAGATGGCCAGCGGGTATTCGGAGCGCACATAGATATAGCCGTATGTGGCTTGTGTGGCCAGCCCGGCGATCGCCATGCCCTCGATCAGTGCATAGGGGTCGCCTTCCATTAACATGCGATCAGAAAAAGTGCCCGAATCGCCTTCGTCGGCATTGCATACGATGTATTTTTGATCGGCATCGGTGGCCAGTACGGTTTTCCACTTGATTCCGGTTGGGAAGGCAGCACCGCCGCGCCCACGCAGTCCGGATTCCACGACTTCATCAACGATGGCCGCTGGCGTCATAGCCAACGCTTTTTGCAATCCCTGGAATCCGCCGTGGGCTTGGTAGTCGAAAAGGCTTAAAGGGTCGGTGATGCCAACCCGGGCAAAAGTCAGGCGCTCTTGATTCTTTAGGTACGGGATTTCTTCAGTCAGGCCATGGAATAGCGGATGCGGTTTGCCGTGCAACCAGTCGGCGTCGAATAGGCTTACGATGTCAGTGACATCGACCGGACCATACGCAACGCGCCCGGAAGGCGTTTGCACTTCGACCAGGGTTTCAAGCCATAGCAAGCCGCGCGACCCATTTCGCACGATGTCGATACTGATTTCGCGGCGTTGCGCTTCGTGTGCGATGGCGAGCGCGATGTCGTCGGCACCTACAGCGATGGCCGCTGTGTCGCGGGGTATGTATAGGCGAATGGCGGGGGTCATGGTCATATGCCTTCTGCCTGTAACAGTGCGTCGAGCTTTGCCGGAGTCATCCTGGCGTAAGGCCGGCCATTGATCATGATGGCCGGCGATTGTGCACACAAGCCCAAGCAGTAAACCGGCTGCAGGCTTACGCTACCGCTTCGGCTAGTGCTGCGAAAGTCGCAACCCAGCATCTGTTTGGCATGGTCAGCCAATGCATTGCCGCCCATGGACTGACAGGATTCCGCACGGCACATTTCCAGCACCACCGGCGCCAATGGTGTTTGGTGAAAATGGGGATAGAAACTGATGACACCGTGGACTTCGGCACGCGATAACTGCAGGGCAGCGGCAATTGTGGGGACAACCGAATCGGGTATACACCCGAGCGCATGCTGTACGGCATGCAAAACGGGAAGCAGACTGCCGGCTTGTCCTTCATATTGCTTCAGCACTTGAGTAACAAGCTCGTGCGCGGTTTCCTGGGCGGCTTTCGAGTCGGGTGTGCCTGCGGCGGTGTGCGCGCCCGTTTCCGGGACAGTCGAGATTAATGGCGTCATGTTTGTCTCGAATATGCTTTAATTTGCATATATATAATATTTGTATTCTAGTAATCTACTCGGGATAACCGATTATTTCAATAGGCAAAAATGCACATATAAACCCCTTGGTTTATATGAAAAATAAAGCCTATAAATCATAGGTCTTGGAGTATCCGGATGACCCATAAGTTCAAGGCGCGCCTGAGCTCCCGATGGATGCTTGAGAAACCCTCCGGAACCGTGGTCGACCTCAGCGAGGTGATCCGGCTGCTCGAGGCCATCGCGGCAACCGGACATATTGCTGGTGCCTGCAAGGCCTGCGGGGTGTCGTACCGGCACGGTTGGGGTTTGCTGCGCAATGCCGAGAAAGAATTCGAGGCGGCTTTACTGGACACCTCTCGTCGTCAGGGAACCAAATTAACGGATTTCGGGCAGCATCTTGTGTGGGCGAACCGGCGAGTCGACGCGCGCCTAATGCCCACTCTGGAAAGCATGGCGTCCGAACTGCAAGAAGAACTCGAGGGTTTATATCCAGAAAGCCAGCCGCGGCTGCGTTTGCACGCCAGCCATGGGTTCGCGGTGGAAGGGTTGATGCAATTGGCGAATGGGCTCGACATTCTGCCGCTCGAACTGCGCTATCGCACCGCGATAGAGGCTTTGGCGTCGTTAACCCACGGCGAGTGCGATCTTGCCGGCTTTCAGGTTCCCGTAGGGGAATTCGAGTCGCCCATCCTCGACTTCTATAGTGAATGGCTAGACCCTGTTGAGCACAGGCTGATTCATCTGGCTGTGCGAAATACCGGCATGTTCGTACAGCAGGGAAATCCCAAAAACATTACTTGCATAGCAGACCTGGTCAATCCGGGTGTGCGTTTCGTCAATCGCCAAATCGGTTCCAGCACACGGTCGCTAGTCACCTTAATGCTGACCCGCCTCAACATTGACACCAGCCGTGTTCAGGGTTTCGACAGCAGCGAATTTACCCATATGGCCATAGCGGCGCATATCGCCAGCGGGATGGCGGATGTCGGGATCGGTGTCGAGACAGCAGCGTGGCGTTGCGGTTTGTCGTTCATACCCTTGGCCAAAGAGCGCTACTTCTTTGCGGTTCATCGGGACACGTTGAATTCGATCCGAATGCAGCGGCTTCTAGATTTGATGAGGGGCGAACGTTATCGCGAATATATCTCGCAACTTGTGGGTTACGATGCGAGCAGCATGGGTCTGGTCCAGACAATGGAAGAAGCTTTTTCGCCGGCCCTGCTGAAACGTAAACACTTGCCCTCACAGAAAGCTTATGATTGATATATGAGCAAGGTCATCTTCCACTCAAGCCATCAGCCCGCGCCGTCGCCGGGTGCCGCAATTTCTGCACTCCCAATTAAGGGCGGCGGAGGAGTTCGCGATACCCGAGGCCGACCATTGCACGATCTGCGTATCTCTGTCACAGATCGCTGTAATTTTCGCTGTACCTACTGCATGCCGCGTGAAGTTTTTGGCAGCGACTACGAATTTTTACCTCACAGTGCCCTCCTAAGCTTTGAAGAAATCGCTCGCGTAGCTGGTGTGGCGGTGGGCTTGGGTGTGCAAAAAATTCGCTTGACCGGCGGCGAGCCGCTTTTGCGCCGAGACCTAGAAGCGCTGGTTGCCATGCTGGTTCGTCTGCGTGGCGTCGACGGCCAGCCGGTCGAGGTTACCTTGACGACCAATGGCACTTTGCTGGCTAAAAAAGCCCAGGCATTAAAAGATGCCGGGCTTACTCGTGTGACAGTCAGTCTGGACGCGCTCGATGACCAGATGTTCGAGCGCATGAGCGACAGCCGGGTTAGCGTCAAGACAGTGCTGGAAGGAATCGACGAAGCTGCGCGAGTCGGATTGGCCCCTGTCAAAGTCAATATGGTGGTACGCAAGGGCCTGAACGACCAGCAGATTCTGCCTATGGCTCGACACTTCCGACACTCCGGTCATATCCTGCGGTTTATCGAGTACATGGACGTCGGCAGCACCAACGGGTGGAACCTTCAGGAAGTCGTAAGCGGCGCTGAAATTTTGGAACGAATATCCGCAGAGTTTCCGCTAGAGCCTGTTAGCGCCACTTACCGTGGAGAAGTGGCGAATCGATGGCGCTACCGCGATAATGCCGGCGAAATAGGCTTGATTACCAGTGTGTCGCAGCCGTTTTGCGGGGACTGTACCCGTGCGCGGCTGTCGCCGGAAGGCAAGTTATTCCTTTGTCTGTTTGCATCGCACGGCCATGATCTGCGTGCGCTTGTCCGCAGCGGTGCTTCCGATGCTGACATCGCGGCACATTTCACCGGAATATGGTCCCAGCGCGATGATCATTACTCCGAAATCCGTGGCCGTGAAACGACTAAACGGGAAAAAATCGAAATGAGCTACATCGGGGGATGATCGCCCGTGATTCGCTGACGGGCCTGATTCTAGCTGGCGGCCGCGGTCGCCGCGTGCAGGGCAGCGGTAATACCCCGGTCGTAGAGAAGGGCTTGATGGATCTCAAGGGGATGCCTTTGGTGGCATATGCCCACCGCTTCCTCGCTCCACAGGTTGGGCAGGTTCTTATCAGCGCGAATCGGTGTCTGGATGTGTACGCTCAATATGGAGCAACGGTCCCGGATGACGAGGAGCTGGGGGTCTATTCGGGTCCGCTGGCGGGAGTTGCGACGGCACTGAATACCATCGATACGCCCTGGTTGGCGGTGATCCCCGTCGATGTACCCATGCCGCCCACAGATCTGATACCGCGTTTGAGTGCTGCACTAGGGGCTGGCGTTGCGCAGCTCGCTTACGCCCGCACGGCAGTAAGGGCGCACCCTTTATGCATGCTTGTGCATAAACGTCTGGTGCAGGGTCTGTACGATTTCTTGCATGCGGGAGGGCGCAAGGTTCAGGAGTGGGAACAATTGAACGCTGCTGTTCCGGTATGGTTCGAGGACGCTGGAGATGCGTTTTTTAATGTGAATACTCCCGAGGATCTGGTCCGGGCGGCGGAGCTGGTTTCTGATCGGATTGATTAGACAGGCCGCTGACGGTTCCCTGGTTTCTTAAGGAGGCGCAGGGGGCCTGGGCAGGGCTGGAAACAACGCAAAGACCGCTTCAGGTCCAGCAGTCGATACCGATATACTGCTGTCGGATCAAAGAGGGCTCTTTTTATGATTCACTCTATCGAGTACGCATTAACTTTGAAGTCAGTCCTTTTGAACGATAGGCGTAGATGTCAAATCCTGGCTCACGTGAGAGATCTAGCGCTGCCTGACTGCTGGATTGGAGCCGGGTTCATACGGGACGGTGTCTGGGATCTGCTCAGCGGCCATAAAACAGGCGAAATCTCAAACGACGTCGATATAATCTGGTTCGATACAGAACAGATTTGCCCTCAGCTGGATATCGAGATCGAGCAACGCCTAATAGGCATGGATCCTACTATTCTCTGGTCGGTAAAGAATCAGGGCCGAATGCATAGACGCAATGGCGACGAGCCGTATATGTCGTGCGTCCACGCGCTTTCTTTTTGGCCCGAGACGGCCACAGCAGTCGCAGCAAGGCTAACCCAGTCCAGTGAGATTGAAATCTTGGCTCCATTCGGTCTGGACGATCTATTTCAAGGAATAATCCGGCCTACACCGCGATTTAGGCGAGGCAAGCTGGATGTCTTCGAGAAGCGGTGGCGTGAAAAGGGATGGCTCAAGAAATGGCCCATGCTACGAGTCACCGCCGACTAATATGCGTAGAGTCAGGGAGCGTAACCTCTCAGTCGAGAGGGACAGCCTGCAAGCTGTGCTTGCAGGCTCCCTTCGCGCTTCGCACTTCGGCTGCCCCTCACTTCCACGTTGGGCGTCATGAAACCGTTCCCTCGCACGTCCATTTAAAGGCTATTTGCCGTGCCCGAAACCACTCCGCACTATCTCGTTATCACTGTCGGAACTACCGGCGATATCCATCCGTTTATCCGTATCGCGAACGCGTTGAAAACGCTCGGGCGAAAGGTAACGTTCATAACTCATTCCTATTATGAGAATGTCGTTCGTGGTTCCGGACTTCCGTTTATCGGGATTGGAACAGACGACGAGTTCATTCGCGTCCTTAGAAATCCGGATATATGGGACCCCAAGAAAGGCTTCTCGGCTCTTTTGGCCAACTACAGTAATGGGCTAAAACAGGTAGTCGAAGCCATCAGTTCCTTTCCCTCCGCGCAAGTTCCCCAAGTTGTGATTGCCCATCCCTTCGCAGTGCCGGGCGCTGTAATTGCCCGCGAGCGCGGCTTTGTGAAATCGGTCATTGCCGCATATCTTGCCCCGTCGAATCTACGGACCTGCCACGACCCGCTGAACATCGGCGCCACGTCAGTGCCACGTTGGGTTCCGATGAGCTGGCGACGTGCTCTCTGGCGATTCGTGGAAAAGGGGTGGATTGACCCGGTTGCAATTGCTCAGCTCAATGCTGTCCGGACTCCGCTAGGACTGTCAAAGGTCCATTCCTTCCTGAGTCACATCACCGAGGCACCGGACCTTTCGGTGACCCTTTTTCCCTCGTGGTTTGCACCGACCGTGCCCGATTGGCCGCGCCCGTTGGTCGAAGGCGACTTCCAGTTGTTTGAGGCTGCCGCAAAAGGTGGCTTTTCCGAAGAACTGTCTGCGTTTCTTGCGGTTGGCGAGAAACCGCTGGTTTTCACGCCGGGCACCGGGAATCTCCATGCTAGCGATTTCTTTGCTTGCGCAGTCTCCGCTGTCAATCAACTCGGGCGCCGTGCCATCTTTCTGACCAAAGAGCGTACCCAAATTCCGGCAAACCTCCCTGAGTCCGTACTATGGCAACCTTATGTACCTCTGTCTGCGCTCCTTCCGCATGCCGCAGTGCTCGTTCATCACGGCGGCATCGGCACTACCGCTGAGGCGCTACGCGCCGGCACACCCCAGCTGATTGTTCCTTTTGCTTGGGATCAATTCGACAATGGGGCTCGCATTGCGTCACTCGGCGTCGGCATGGTCATCCCTGCGAAGCGTTTACGGCCTCGCAAACTGGCGCGAGTGCTCCAGAATCTTTGCATCTCGGAAAACATTGGTACCCAGTGCTCGTTACTGTCGTCTCGCTTCGGACCGCCTCATGACCCAATCGCCCTGTGCAGTGAGGTCGAGCGGCTTGTGTTGGCTATATGCAATGACGCCCAACACACCAATCCACCGGACCTCCCGCAAGCTGCGCTTGCCTCCGTCCGGTGATTTTTGACGTTGAACGTCCGCTTTTTCGAGCGGGCAATTACCGCTTTGGGTCGGCTCGAGCCACCGAAGATAAACTTCATTCGGCCTATTGTGTTGAAAAACTCGGCATGAGCGGATCCCATAGAGGTCGACGAAGCGTATTCATCCCAGACCTGCTCGAGTAGTGGCCAACGGCCACAATCGAGGCCGAGAGGTATCGCAGGTCTTGGAATAAGGGAGTGGCAATGCGACGCATGCGGTTCTGTCCATGATAGAGACGTGAATGCGGCGCTTAACATTCTCGCGGCCGGGCGTGGCCGTCTCGCAGGAGAAACCCTAAGCTGTTGTGGCTTAAGAATCCCCGTCCTTACCGCGCTAGCGGCAGCCATAGGCTGAGGTCGGGGAGGACTCCAACTATTTGGCTTTCGCGGCTTACGGACGGATCGTCCAGCTCATCTGTTGAGATTCCTGAGATTCCAGGAATCGACTTCAAGACGTGGCGGCCCCGGTATTAGGGGGGTAGGAGATGCTGGACGCCGCCGATCTTACAAGCGCGAAGACCCAGGGTCAGCGTCGCCACTAGACGCCAGAAGGATGCTGGTGGCGAACTGCCCCCAGAAATTAACCCGAGTGCGCGCGCTTGCCGGGATTTTTCTTGTGGTGGGTATGCGCGCCACGCTCCAGGCTCACACGTTGGCCGCGGCCTTGTGTGGTAAAGGTCACGCCCTTGGGAGCGGCGGGAGGGGGAGTGCGCTTGCGGTCTGCTTCAGTAACGATTTTGTTGCCCATGGAAATCTCTCTAGTTTGGTTAAACTTGCTATTGTTCCACATTCGCTCGGTTTATTCTTGGCAGCAGGAAACGGGCAGAGGATATGCCCGGCAATGCCTTAATTTGCATAGGCATTGCTGAACGGTCGGATCATCACGGATAACCTGTCGCCTAAGCCAGCTTGCGGCTCAGTTTCAACACTGACAGGGAATCTTAGGCTCTCTTGATCACGTTCCTGGTGTCGCCGCGGGCCGCATCGATCACCGGCACCGAGTATGTCATCGATGGGGGGACGGTGCCTACGGTGTGAGCAGAAACGAAGCCCTGGACCCAGGGCCTATAGACCGCCCCCGTAGGGAACGGTCGGTCACCACCGCTATATTTAACTACACTTGCCGCAATCTGATCCAGGTCGCCCAATAGGATTGAACCGTTGATGACACCTACGAACGACTGCAATGGGTCTATTCTGATTTCGCCTGATCATCCCGGTATAGCAAAATTAGCGTGTATTAATTAGTTAGCACGCCCAATGTGTTCCTACAGTCCTTCTGGCCAATGTTCCCGCCGCAGACCCAATGGCTGCCAGCTTTAGCCCTATCAACGAAGTATTGTCACTCGCTTCCACGACCTGAATACCAGGTGCCCGGGTAGTCCCGGCAACGAGACCGCAAAGCATTGAGCGCGACTGGCCCCACCCCCAGGCGCCGGGTTTACTGCATCCCCAGCGGTGGTGAATTAACGGGATTCGACTCTCATGCACCGGATTTAACGCAAGCCATCGGCGCCGAATTGACGTATCGCGTCCCTAGGGCGCCGCGAGCCGATCACGCCGATCCGTCAAGCCAACCAATGCTGCAGATCATAATAAGCCACCACATCGCCACCCTGCATCAAAGTATTCGCCGGTACACGGGCGAGTCCGCTTGCCCATGGCAAAGAACTGATAATCCCTGACCCTTGTTGCGAATAAGGCAAAAGCCGACTCAGACTATCCGAACCGTACTCGGCACGGACACGAACGAAATCATCCCGCTTGTCATTGAACGTTCTATCGGTATCCAACCTTCCATACTGAATATCGGGCACAACTTGCGCGCGCCCCTGCATACTGCGGATCAAAGGCGACACCAGCAACGTGAAAACCACAAACGCCGACACCGGATTGCCGGGCAAACACACTATTGGCTTGTCGTTGGCATGGGCCAGTGCCACTGGCTTTCCCGGCTTCATGCAGACACGCCATAAATCCAGCGAACCGCCCAACTGCTCAATCACTGGCTTGACGAGGTCTTTTTCGCCCACCGAGACCCCACCAACCGTCAGGACCAAGTCACAGTCGGCCAGTAACGTTGCAAAAGCAGAGTGCAGCGATTCTTCGGTATCCGCGGCATGAAGCACATGCACGACGTTTGCACCCATATTTTCGACCATGGCCGCCAGCATCGGGCCGTTCGAGTTATAAATTTGGCCTGTACTGCGCGGTTGGCCTGGTTGGATCAATTCATCGCCCGTCGTAAGAATACCGACTTTCAATGGAGCATAGACCGCCACTTCGGCATAGCCTTGCGAGGCCAAAATAGCGATCTCGGCCGCCTTTATCAGCGTTCCCTTGGCCAAAATCTGGTCTCCGGCATGTACGTCTTCGCCTTGAAGCCGCACATGCGAACCCCGGGTAGGTGCATGGTGAATTTCAAATTCATTGTCGACTTCGGTGCCGTCTTCTTGCATGACGACAGTGTCGGCGCCTTCGGGGATAAGACTACCCGTGAACAGGCGGATGGCATTGCCCTTTTGCAGCGGCTGCGCTGCATCGCCTGCATAGCAGCGTTGCTGCACCGGGAAGCGTTTGCCAGGCGCATAGTCGGCATAGCTGATGGCGTAACCGTCCATGGCGCTATTGTCCGACGGCGGCAGGTCTACGGTGGCGAATAGGGTTTGGGCCAGGACGCGGCCCTTAGCCTGGTGTAGCGTACAGCTTTCGCTGATGCTTGGCGGCTTGCCAGCGACGGCGAGGCGAGACTGAGCAACATCAAAATCAAGCATAGTGAAATACACAAAAGAAAGTGAAAGAGAAGGCCGGGGCGTTACGCCCGCGGCGGCTGTAGGTTGATTAAGCGTAATGGGTGGCGAAATTGCAGGGCCGATGCGTGCTATCCAGTTGCTCTTTGATGATCTTTTCCCACGCTGTTTTGCACGCGCTGGTCGAACCTGGCATGCAGAAAATCAGCGTATTGTTGGCCGAGCCAGCAAAGGCGTCGGACTGCACGGTTGATGAGCCGATTTCCAGATAAGACAAGTAGCGAAATAGTTCTCCGAAACCGGCGATCGTCAGGTCGAGTAGGGGAGTAATGGCTTCGGCCGTCGACTTCTTATGCGCAAAACCCGTGCCACCATTGGTCAGTATGACTTGTATGGTTTTATCGGCGATCCAGTCGCTAATGACTTTTCGCACGTCGTATATATTGTCTTGACTGATGTCCCGTTTTTCGCAACGGTGCCCGGCAGCGATCACGCTTTGCACCAGGTAGTCGCCCGAAGTGTCGTTGCCTGTGTTGCGCGTATCAGAAATGGTCAGGACCGCGCATGCTAAGGAAGCGGCTGGTTTGCTGGTATCGGCTTTGCTCATGATCTTCTTTACGCTTCGGAAGGCTCGTCCCATTGATCGGTTTTACTGACATCGCTTTCGCGCTGCTGCACCCAGAATTGTTCCCCGCTGGTTAGTGTCTCGCGTTTCCAGAACGGAGCGCGCGTCTTCAATGCGTCGATAAGGAATTCGCATGCGGCAAAAGCGTCGCCACGATGCGCGCTGGCGACGGCGACAAATACGATTTGATCCTTCAGTTGCAGTTCGCCAACTCGATGCACGACAGTGCAATCCAGTACATTCCAGCGCGATTGGGCAGTGGCGCATAGCGTTTCGATTTCGCGCTCGCACATGCCGGGATAGTGCTCAAGAAAAAGGGATTGTGTGCCTGCATTCTCGGCGTAATCCCGAACATAGCCCGTAAAGCTGACAATAGCGCCGCCTTTGCCGCCGGTGGCGGCGTGCAACTGTGCCATCAAAGCGGCAACATCGAAGTCGGCCTTTTGTATGACGACCATGTCTTACCCTCCGGTGACTGGTTCAAATACCGCGACTTCGTCGCCAGGCTTTATCAGGCTGTGGTGCCCGACGTGATACTGATTGATGGCGAGCTTAAGCCGCTTGACCGGGGCCAGTTGCGGATAGCGCGATTCGAGCTGCGCGAGCCAGTCGACGCCGGATAGCGCTTGCGTAAGGGGCCACTGTTCTTCGCGTATTTTGGTCAATTCTGCGACTTGCGCGAAGTACAAAACTTTAATCGTTGTGCCATTCACCACTTTTGCCTCCCGATTTATAGCGCAGGCGGATTTGTTCCACGCTGATACCTTTGTCGGCAGCTTTGCACATGTCGTATATGGTCAGAGCGGCAATGCTGCATGCCATCATTGCTTCCATTTCGACGCCGGTTTTGTAGTCGCTGCGACAGGTGGTTCGCACTGTAATGCAATGGGTGGAGTCGTCCGGAAAGAACTCTATTCCCACAAAACTAAGGGGTAAGGTGTGACATAAGGGAATGAGTTCGGCGCAGCGCTTTGCAGCCAGTACTCCTGCCACGCGGGCAGTGTTCAGGACTTCACCTTTGGCGTTTTCCCGAGCCGTCAACAATCGGTAGGCCTGAGCGCTCATGCGGACGCGTCCCTCCGCGATGGCGGTGCGCATTGTAGTAGCCTTGCTGCCGACGTCTACCATGCGAATCTGGCCGGATTCGTCAAGGTGGCTAAGTACGCCTTCGTCTTCCAGGGTGTTGCTCATTTCGTTATACCAAAAGGCTTGATAGTAGTCTTATGATATACGTTATTCGCCCAGAAGGGACACTGCATCACGACATTGCCGGATTGCCGGTATCAGCAGCTGCTTAGTGCCTTTTCGACGTCTTGGTATGGAATGCTTTTGTCGCGCTGAAAGCCATGCATAAGCGCTGCGAGCCTGCCATCATGTCGCAACAGCTTCGATGCAATAAGTTTCTTACCTTCCAGGCGCCCTAAGTCAAATAAAGCGTCGAAATCATTCAGTATTTGACCGTGCTCGGTGGCGTAGCGCGTAAGGTGCCTTTGTGTTGTACTGCGGTGGCTTGCGCAGTCTTTTTTAGTTGCGCCGACCGCTTCTGCGGCGCCATTGGCGGCACCGCACATCAATACCCACTGACTTAGCGAGATTCGCCGTTCAAGAATTGAGGCGGCATAGGCGCTTCCCAGTAACGACATGCCTATGAGCGCACCGGATAATTTGGGCAGTATCAAAGTTGTCCTCCTGTTATGTTGTTGTACTTCGGGGCGATACTTATTGTTCACGAAGAATGCCACAGGTTGCGGCCTGATATCGTTACAAAGTGCATGTGAATCAAGACGCTTTCGTCATGTACTTATTCGAGTCCGGCATAATCTTGGCATGTCCGTCGTATGATGGCGGTTCCTGCGGCGCCATGCCGGTGCCGCGCTTCACTAGAGCAATATCGGAGAAAGCATATGTCCATCCAAGTTGGTGATCGTGTACCAGACGGTACTTTGGCCGAATTCATTGAAACCGCCACCGAATCATGTGCCGTGGGCCCCAATAATTTTCAAGTGGCTGACCAAGTCAAGGGCAAGACCATTGCCCTGTTTGCTGTACCAGGTGCCTTCACGCCTACGTGTTCCGCCAAACATTTGCCGGGTTACGTTCAAATGGCTGATCAGTTGAAAGCCAAGGGTGTAGACGAAATTTGGTGCCTGGCCGTGAACGACCCTTTTGTCATGGGTGCATGGGGGCGAGATCAAGGCGTAGACGGTCGCGTGCGCATGCTGGCTGATGGAAGCGCTGCCTGGACCAGCCAGCTTGGTCTCGAGTTGGATTTGACGGCGCGGGGCATGGGCATGCGTTCGCAACGCTACTCAGCCTTGCTGGTAGATGGTGTCGTTAAGCAACTGAACATCGAGAAAGGCGGTCAGTTTGAAGTCAGCGACGCCGCAACTTTATTGGGTCAATTAGGATAGTTTTACGGAGCCCGGGTTCATATGGTCAAGATGGTCGCCGCATTTTCTTCGCTTTATCTGGCGACGTTATTGTTGTTGGTTGGGTCGGGGCTCTTTAACACCTATCTGAGTCTGCGTTTAACTGCAGACTCAGTGTCGGAAGTCTGGATCGGCGCACTGATCGCCGTCTATTATCTTGGCCTGGTGTTCGGCGCTCGCATTGGCCACAAGCTAATAATCCGGGTCGGTCATATACGCGCATACTCGGCCACAGGGGCCATTGTCACCATTACGGTTCTTACTCTAGCGTTGGTGGACAATTTATGGGTTTGGCTGGCGTTGCGCTTTGTGGCCGGGATCGCCATGGTGACGCAATTCATGGCGCTGGAAAGCTGGCTCAACGAGCAGACAGAAAATCATCAGCGCGGCCGGGTATTCGGCTTCTATATGGTAAGTTCCAGTTTAGGGACGGTGCTGGGTCAGCTGGCCCTTACCTTGTTTCCCAATCTGAATTACGAACCACTTATCTTTGTGGCCATGTGTTCGGCGTTGTGCATGGTGCCTGTCGCCATTACGCGTCTTTCGCATCCGGCAGTGCAGGTGCCGGCCCCCATTCAGATCAAATATTATGTGTCCCGGGTACCGTTGTCTATGACGGTGCTTTTTATCGCCGGGACCATCATCGGTGCATTTTATGGTTTGGCCCCGGTGTATGCCATAAAACAGGGGCTCTCCAGCGACCAGGTCGCCGTCTTTTTGGCTGCCGCTGTTGCATCGGGATTGCTGTTTCAGTGGCCGGTGGGTTGGCTTGCCGATCGTATTGACCGGGTGCGGCTGATACGCGTCAGTGCACTTATCCTGGCCTTAATCTCAATTCCCTTATGGGGATGGTGGATTTTCCCTTATTGGGCCCTGCTGCTGTTCTCCTGCGCATTTGGTGTTTTACAGTTCACCCTATACCCGCTAGGCGCTGCGTTCGCCAACGATAACGTTGACCCGGAACGGCGCGTCGGCCTGAGCGCTATCCTGTATATGGTCTATGGGCTGGGCGCTTGCGTCGGGCCAATGATCGCTGGCTTGCTAATGCGTGAAATAAACCCGAGCGTCTATTTTGTCTTTGTTTCGGCATGCACCGCGATACTGGTGATATTCATTCGCCCGCAAAGGGTCAGCGGCGAGAATCTCAGCGAGGACGCCCCAACGCATTTCGTACCGATGTCCGACAGTTTGCAGGCGTCCAATGTAGTCGCCGCGCTGGATCCGCGGGTAGACCTTGAAAGCGATCTATCGTTCGAGTCGGTGCAGGAAACGGCCCCAGAGGACGAGGTCGTGCCGGCACCGTAGGGCAGTTGTTTTCTTTATCTGGGAATCAGGACCACGATTGCCGTGATGGCAAGAGCAATGCCCAGCGCATTGGTCCATAACAGCTTTTCTTTGAACAGCCCGGCACCTACCAAGGTGCCCAAAGATATCACCCCAATATTCATGGCCGAGAACACCAGCGTAGGATTTTCTGGAAACACTTGATGGGCCCGGATGTAAAAGTAGATATTGCCAAAATTCAGCGCACCCAATACCAGCCCGGCAATGATATTACGTCGCGCCCAGACAGTGCGCGTCGCGATCAGATACAAGAAAATCAGTACGCCGGCCAAGGTGAAGGCAACGAAAAGGCTGCTTGAAAACGCCGCCCCGCTTTTAGACAACTGCTTGAAGAGAATGTCTATGGCGCCATACCCCAGCCATACAGACAGCAAGAGCATTACCGTGCTGCGCGTGTCGCTTTCTGTTCCGGCTTGCCTCGGACGAACCAGAAGACAGATCAACGCCACAATTGCCACGCCGATACCTAGCAGTTTGTTAGGCGACAAGGTTTCGCCGAACAGCAGGAAAGCTGCCAGCAAAGGGATAAACAGCGAAAGCCGTTGGGCCGCATCGCTTAATACAATGCCCGCATGGCGAACCGCCCCCGCCATCGCCAGAAAAATAGTGGGTAGCAATACCCCAAGGGCAATCAAGATCCACCACGGTGTGGTGGGGCTCAGCAAGGATGCCGGATGAGGCTGAAAGATAATCAAGCAAAAGGCGGCCGCCACCACATAGTTCACGGCGATGGCTTGATCAATTTGTATACTCTTGCGCCGAGCTATTTTCAGCAGGATCGATACCGCTACGCTACACGCTACACTGGCAATCAAGGTGTACATAAAGGCTCTGATCAGTGGCTATGGCCGGCGGGCTGGGTCAAGCCCAAGCGCTGGAACAGGGCCTTGTCTTTCACTACCTGTGGGTTGCCCGTGGTCAGCAGCATGTCACCATAGAATATGGAGTTGGCGCCCGCCAGGAAGCACAGCGCTTGTAGTGCCTCATCCATTTCTTCGCGGCCTGCCGATAAGCGGACGGCAGCCTTGGGCATGGTGATACGGGCCACTGCAATGGTTCGTACGAACTCGAAAGGGTCCACCTCCGGCGTATCGCTTAATGGAGTGCCTGCGACCTTCACAAGATTGTTTACCGGTACGGATTCGGGGTAGGGGGTCAAATTGGCTAGTTGCGCGATCAGGCCGGCGCGTTCGCGACGCGATTCGCCAAGTCCTACGATGCCGCCGCAACACACGTTTATACCTGCCTGGCGAACTCGTTCCAGAGTATCCAGACGATCTTGATAAGTGCGGGTCGAAATAATGTTGCCGTAGAACTCGGGTGCGGTGTCAAGATTGTGGTTGTAGTAGTCCAATCCTGCATCGCGAAGTTCCTGCGCTTGTCCCTCTTTGAGCATCCCCAAGGTGACACAGGTTTCAAGCCCCATTTCTTTCACGGCCGAAATCATCTCGATGACTGCATCAAGTTGGCGGGCCGTTGGCGAGCGCCAAGCGGCGCCCATGCAAAAGCGCTGTGCTCCGCTGGCTTTTGCCTGTCTTGCGGCTTCGAGAACTTCCTGCAAGGGCATCAGGGCATCCTTTTCGACCGGCGTGTCATAGCGCGCTGACTGCGGGCAATATGCGCAATCCTCAGGGCAGCCTCCGGTCTTGATTGAAAGCAGGCTTGAAAGTTGAACTGTGTTGGGCTCGTGATGCTTGCGGTGTTCAGTTTGTGCCTTAAGGACCAGATCCATAAAGGGCAGTTCATAAAGATCCACGATGTCTTGCACAGTCCAGGCCGACGTGGGCTGCGTATTTGTGTCATTGCCGGTTTTGCGGCTTACCTGAGTAGTGAGCATGTCAGTAAAGGGTCGGATGGCGAAGCCGTAAATATAGGCGCGCAAATCCGCGACGGCAAGGATAGTTTTAGCGTAAGAAATCGGGTAATTGCCGGATGTTAGCGGTTTTAGGCCGCATAATCATGTATTTCGCTTCAAGCGTCAGGTAAGCCCGACGCATTCAGCCTCCACAGTAAATTTGTGCCTAAATGTTACCATCGCGTATATGGGTCCATACCAGTCGCGGCTTGGCGCAGTCGTCCGCGAACACGAATGCCAGTTGCCTGAATTGTCGAGCCAGCCTCTGTGCCTGATCGCGGCTTAGTCCTAGTACGATCCAAGTGGGCTCGGAAGGGCCGTCCCCATCAGCGGCCTGATTTTGCCCGGGAACGCAGGGTGCATCCAGTTTGCGAATTTCTTCGAGCAGGGATTGCTGCGCGCGTTGGTTTTCCTGAGGGTCGCCAGTCTTGGCATCAGGATTGAAGGCGGTCAGGATAGAAACTGTGTTCCTTCCATGGTGCGCCATCAGTCGGGCCATCGCGTCACAGTATTCCCCAAGGTGCGCTGTAAAGTGATCGCCGGGTGCGAATACTTTGTAATGGGCGTGTTGGAAGGCTTTAACAATCGAGCGCGGTATTGTGCTGGGCATAAATCCCTCGGTGACTAGCGCGTTAAGGAATTTTATAGCCTTGTTATAGTATCGGCCAAAACTTACCTGCCGGCTTTGTCCGGTCTCAATCAAATTGTCATACGAGAACACCCATATGAAATTGCCGCGCTTGGTTAATAGGACCTTGATATCCCTAATGTTATGCAGCGTAAGCGGAGTGGCTATGGCCAGCTACCCAGACCGGCCAATTACGCTTATCGTGCCTTTCCCGCCGGGGCAGGCAACTGATATTTTCGCGCGCGAACTGGCCCAAAAGCTTTCCGCTGCCGTCAGCCAGCCTGTGGTCGTCGAAAACAAGGCCGGCGCCGGCAGCAATATTGGAATGAAGTATGTGGCCCGTGCGAAGCCGGACGGCTATACCTTGGTCGTAGGCGGCAGTGCTGCGGCGGTCAACCAGACTCTGTACAAGGATCCCGGCTATTCGCTGGCCAACGACTTCATTCCGGTCAGCGGTATCTTTGCCGTTCCATTGGTGTTTCTTTCCAATCCCAAGTCCGGCATTACCACACTTAAGCAACTGGTAGACGAAGCCAAAGCCGATCCGGAAAAACTCGCGTACGCGAGTGCGGGCATAGGTGGAACGCAGCACTTATCGGGTGAAATGTTTAAAAGCGCTGCCAATGTGTCCATGCGGCATATTCCTTATAAGGGTAGCGGTCCGGCTCAAGCCGACTTCCTGGGCAATCATGTCCCCGTGATGGTGGATTCGGTAACGTCGGCTTTGCCTCATATCAAGACTGGCGACGCCATTGCCTTGGCTGTAACCACCAGCGAGCGCATCGAACAGCTGCCCACCGTGCCGACCGTGGCCGAATCCGGTTATCCTGGTTTTGAGGCGGTTGGCTGGGCCGCATTGCTCGCGCCCGCCGGCACTCCGGCCGATGTCGTCGAATTCCTGAATAAACAGGTGGTGGCCATACTGAAGTCGCCGTCAGTCAAAGAGACCTTTGATGGTCGCGGCGCTCGTGCCATGCCTCTCACCTTGTCCGAAGGAAAAGCCTTCATCGATACCGAGATCGATAAATGGGGTAAGGCGGTAAAGCAGTCGGGTGCATCTGTAGATTGAAGCCTTAACGGGCATCATCATTTCGTTTACCGCAGGGCAGGGACGAAAGTCGCCTGAACTTGCTCTACATTCCTCCGACGATTGACATGTATCAACTTTATACATGCGCATGTCGTTCACAATGGGCTCCAGGAAAACCCTTAGTGAAACATGGAGAATATGATGCAGGTAGGTTTACGCAATTTGGTGCTCGGTTGTTTTGTGGTCGCCGGGGCCTTTGCCGCAGTTCCGGCTGCCGCCCACGAGGGCGGTGACTGGCTTTTGAAGGCCGGTGTCACGCACATCAAGCCCAAATCCAATAATGGCGATGTGCTCGGCAATGTGGGTCTGGATATCGGCAGCAGCACACGCCCCAGTGTCAGCCTTACTTACATGGCAAGCCGTAACATCGGCATTGAGTTGCTGGGCGCCTTTCCATTCAAGCATGACATCAGCGCCCAGGGGCTGGGTAACATCGGCTCCACCAAACATTTGCCGCCTACGCTTAGTCTGCAATGGCATTTCTTGCCCGATGCCCAGATTCAGCCCTACGTGGGTATTGGCCTTAACTACACTACTTTCTTCAGCGCCAAGAGCTCTTTGGGAGATCTGAAGCTGGATGATTCGTGGGGACTGGCGGCGCAAGTGGGCGTCGATGTGAAACTGAGCGAGCGCTGGTTCATGAACGCCGATGTGCGCTATATCGATATTTCTTCCGACGTGAGCTTGAATGGGCAACGGATCGGAAAAGCTACGATAGATCCGTGGGTCGCCACAGTTGGCGTAGGCTATCGTTTCTGAAGCAGGCCGTTGGTGTCGGGTTAGCGCCTAAGGCGCTAATCCAAGCTTTTGTGGTTTTCGATTCGGAAAAGACAAAACCCTTGTAAGTACCAGACTTACAAGGGTTTAAATTTTTTGGCGGAGCGGACGGGACTCGAACCCGCGACCCCCGGCGTGACAGGCCGGTATTCTAACCAACTGAACTACCGCTCCGCAGCGGTGTACTACAAGTGCCAGCAAAAGAGTCTGGCGTCCCCAAGGGGATTCGAACCCCTGTACCCACCGTGAAAGGGTGGTGTCCTAGGCCTCTAGACGATGGGGACCGGACAAAGCAAGCTGCGCATTATAGCATATAAAACACACATGTTTTGCTCTACTGCTTTTTCTTCGTTTGACTGGTGGAGGTAAGCGGGATCGAACCGCTGACCTCTTGCATGCCATGCAAGCGCTCTCCCAGCTGAGCTATACCCCCGTACTGGCTTGTCTAGCGAAGAAACGAGATTATGCACTATATTTTTTATGTGTGCAAATCGGCCAATGCTTATTCCAAAAATAATTGATCTTGGTCAAGACTAAGAGTGGCTCAAGGCCCCAATATAATGTCAGTCCCTACACTGTACACGGCTGTTATTCGGCTATCGTGACTCTAGACCTTACTACCCAACCAATATGACTCGCGAGCCCGCTGAACTTAGAACAGCTTCATTTATCCAGGATGGCAGATTCACACTGACTATCGGTCAGAAAATAAGCGCCATATTTTTGGTGGTCTTGTTATTGGCTGGGTCAAATATCATCGTGGTCAAAGGCTTGATGCACGACTTCAACGGCGTGGCCGCGACGGTAAACGTGGCGGGCAAGCTGCGCATGCTGAGCCAGAAAATCGCATTTGAAAGCGTCAATTTTTCGATTCGACAGACCTCGGGTCAAAGCGACATTTGGCGGAGCATGGAAGAGTTCGATACGGCGTTGAAAGCGTTAGCGCAAGGCGGCACCGTTTTCGGACTCACCGTGCATAGGTTGCCCATACGTCATACCGGATTGCTTGGAGAGGTCAGGACGCACTGGAACACCTATCGCACGGGTGTCCATACCTTGTTGACAGTAACCATGGCGCCAGCGGGCACGGGGCGTGTGTCGGCCGAAGATTACTCGGCCCTGCAACAACGGGTGGCGGCGGGCTCTATAAACGTGCTGGAGCATGCCGAAACACTTGTGGAGTCCATTATTAACGAGACTCACGCTGCGCAACGACAGGCGCTGCTGAAGATGTATGGACTGCTCCTTGCCGACGCCCTGGTGTTGCTGGCAGCTTTAGCGGCGGCGCGCAGGCAAATGGTGATCCCTTTGCGGCAGTTGTCCAGGCATTGCCAGGAGCTTGCCGCTGGGAACTATAAGGCCAGGGTGAGCTATCGGGCGGCTGATGAAATGGGGCAGCTTGCGCTTGCATTCAACGACTCCACACAGCGCATAGGCCAGCTGGTCGCGCACATAGAGCAGGACAGGCGCAGCTTGCAGCAGGCCGAGGCGATGTTTCGCGGCATGGCGGAAAACACCATGGTTGGCATATATATTGTCCAAGGCGACCGCTTTCGGTTTGTGAACGCGAAAATGGCCGAGATGTTCCATTACGATCGCGACGAGATGACGTCTCTGGTGGACGCATACGAAATTTTTCCTGAAGAGGAGCGTCCAAAGGTTAGAGAGAGCGTACGCCAGCGGCTGGAAAGCGAAGTGCCGCATGTGCGGCACGAACGGCGGGGGGTGTGCAAAGACGGCTCGCTCATCAATATCGAAATTTATGGTTCCAAAATGCTGCTTGACGGCAGGCCCGTCACCATGGGTATTGCTTTAGATATAACGACTCGTAAAGCGGTGGAGGCCTCGGCGCGAATGGCCTCACTGGTCTATCAGAACAGCAGCGAAGCCATGGTCGTGACCGACCCCGACGGCTGCATCATCAATGTGAACCCTGCATTTTCTGCCATCACGGGCTATAGTGCCGAGGAGACGATAGGGCGTAAACTCAGCATACTAAGTTCTGGCCGTCACGATCGGGCATTTTACGAGGCCATGTGGCATTCGCTGAATAACACCGGAAAGTGGCAAGGCGATATCTGGAATCGGCGCAAGAATGGCGAGGAATATGCGGAGCGCCTGACGATTAATACGTCATATGACGATGACGGTTCTGTCCATTGCCGTGTTGGACTGTTTTCTGACATTACGAAGAAAAAGCAATCCGATGCGTTCATATGGCGCCAGGCCAACTACGATCATCTGACTGGGCTGCCCAACCGCCAATTGTTCCACGATAGGCTTGAGCGTGCGATCGCACGAGCAAATCGGTCCGGTCTACCGATGGCGCTTGTATTCCTCGACCTGGATTTCTTCAAAGACGTTAATGACACCTTGGGTCATGGGGTGGGCGATGAGCTGCTTAAACAGGTCGCCAAACGTCTTAGTGCTTGTGTGCGGGCAACCGATACCGTGGCCCGATTGGGAGGCGATGAGTTCACCATAATAGTGGGCGAACTTCAAAACACAGATGTCGCGCATCGTATTTGCCAGCATGCCTTGACTGCCTTGGCCGAACCCTATTACTTGGGCGAGGAGGTAGCCAGTATCTCGACTAGCATGGGCGTGACCTTCTATCCCGACGATGGTCAGAATGTGCAGGAATTACTAAAAAATGCCGATTTGGCAATGTATGCGGCCAAGGGAAAAGGCCGAAATCAGTTCTGTTACTTTACGCCCATCATGCAGCAACACGCACATAGCCGGCGTCAGTTATTGCGGGATTTGGTCGGCGCGCTCGGCAGACAAGAGTTTATGTTGCATTATCAGCCAGTGGTCGAACTCAGCTCGGGACGTGTCTGCAAGGCCGAAGCACTTATTCGCTGGATGCATCCTGAACTTGGTTTAATCAGCCCGGCAGAGTTTATCCCTTTAGCTGAAGACTCCGGCATGATCGTCAGCATCGGCGACTGGGTGTTTCGTGAGGCGGCGCGCCAGGTAGCAGCGTGGCGCGCCTCACACCGCATGGATTTCCAGATCAGCGTAAATGTTTCGCCGGCACAGTTCGCGGCTGAAGGCTTGAGCCATTCGGCATGGCTCGAGTACTTGCAGGAATTGAATCTGTCAGGTCACTGCATTGTGGTCGAAATCACTGAGCGATTGCTGATGGATGCCGGTGCCCCTATAAGTTCCAAGCTTCTTGCTTTCCGTGATGCGGGCATACAGGTGGCGCTGGACGACTTCGGCACCGGGTATTCTTCAATTTCGTATTTGAAGAAGTTCGATATTGATTACATCAAGATCGATCAATCATTTGTGCGCAATCTAGGCGCCGATACCGACGATATGGCCTTGTGTGAAGCCATCATAGTCATGGCCCACAGGCTAGGATTGAAGGTAATTGCAGAGGGCGTGGAAACCGCCGAGCAGCGCGAACTGCTGAGACGTGCAGGGTGCGATTATGGGCAAGGCTATCTTTTCTCGCCGCCTGTGCCCGCGGAGCAGTTTTCACAGCTTATGCTTTCCGTCGTGTAGGCCGCGTTTTACGGAACCGCAGGCGCCATGTATGCTGAAGGCTGGCGTCTTCGCAATACAAGACCCAGCAGCAATATCAGGCCGGACCAAGCCAGGACGGGTGTGTTGCCCAAACGAACATATGGCGTAAGTCCCGTCATCCCTTGCACCTCAACGTCCAGCACGCCTTTGCTCATCGGACTGAGCACGCCCCGTATGCTCCCATTGGCGTCGATGGCCGCGGTCATGCCGGTGTTGGTCGCGCGTATCATGGGCCTTGCGGTTTCCAGTGAGCGCATGCGCGAAATTTGCAAATGCTGACGCAATGCCCATGAATCCCCAAACCAGGCAAGATTGCTCATGTTGACGAGTATGGTGGCGCCGGGGCCCCATAATTCGCTATTGCGTACCGACTCAATTATTTCTTCGCCGAAGACATCTTCATAGCAAATATTCGGTGAAATCATTTGCCCTTTAATCGGAAAGAGTGCTTGCCGCAGCGGTCCACGGTTGAAATCACCAAGCGGGATATGCATGGAATCCACGAACCACCTGAAGCCGGGCGGCACGAACTCGCCGAAAGGGACCAGGTGTTGTTTGTCGTAACGCATGTCCGGGGCGCCCGCGATCAGTGCTGCGACCGGCGTCGTCGCGTCGAAACTGATGGCACTGTTGGTATAGCGATCCTGGCCGTCGCGGCGCTCGTATAAGGGGGCGCCCATCAATATTCTGGCATCGCGCTCCCGGGCGATATTCAGCCATTGATCCCATATCTGAGGTGCGATGCGGTCTTGAAATAGTGGCACGACAGTTTCAGGCAGCACAATCAGATCCGGTGAGCCGTCTGCTTCCTTCGGAGGCAGGGCAGCAAGCCGCATGTAGGTGGCGAGCCCTTGTTGCATGAGTTCCGGGTCGAATTTTTCCGATTGCGGCACATTTCCCTGCACCAGGCGTACGACGATGGGGTCTCCTTGCGCCTTGGACCAGTTCATGTGTCCCAGTGCAATGCCAAGCAGGCCGACCACGATTGCGCAGCCGACTCCTACCGCGGCCCGAGCATCGTTGGTGGTGTCTTTGGCACATGCCAGCAAAGCGATGGCGGCGGAAGCGAAGCTTGCGAACCATGCCAGGCCGTAGACGCCAAGTATGGGTGCCCAGCTGGCCAGTACGCCTTCCACATGGGCGTAGCCTATATTCAGCCAGGGAAAGCCTGTAAACAGCGTGCCACGCAACCATTCAGTCAAGGTCCAGCACGAGGCCCATACTGCGGCGATTAATAATTGCCAACCGAAGCTGGAATTGACCTGTAGATGGCGCGCGGAAATCCAGCGGGCTACCGCTACTGCCAGAACAATAAAGAGCGCTTCAGCAGAGGCGAGAAGCAGTACGGCCAAGCCAGCCAACCACGCAGCCATACCGCCGTACTCGTGCATGCTGATGTAAAGCCAATAAAACCCCAGAGCGAAGTTAGCCAAGCCAAATAGAAACCCGTACAGCGCAGCCTTGCGCACCGTGGCGGCACGAAAAACATAAAACGCCAGGAACGCCAAACTGAATATCTGAACGAAGGGCAGCAGCCAACTGGGCAATGGCCCCGGCGCGAACGACATGGCGTGAATGGCGCCCAGCAGCACGCAGGCATACAGCCTGCTTGAATTTTGGAAGTGGTTCAAGGATTTACTCGGTGGCAATGGGCCGTGCGACAGGGTCTGGATTGTCTAGTTGAATATGGAGCCACAAGGCTCTTTTGGCGTCCGCACCGACTACCGTGATATTCAGGCCCTGATGGCTGATGCTGTCGCCTCGGCGTGGAATGCGCCCCAATTCCGCGGCTAGCCAGCCGCCCAGCGTGTCGTAGTCGTCGTGGGGCAGATCCGTATTGAAGCAGCGGTTGAACAGTGGGATTTCGGTGATCCCCATCGCTCGCCAGCTGTTGGTGCCGGTCTGAAATATGGTTTTTTCGGCGTCTTCGTCGTATTCGTCTTCGATTTCACCGACGATTTGTTCCAGAACGTCTTCCATGGTGACGAGACCCGAGGTCCCGCCATGTTCATCGACCACGATCGCCAGATGGTTCCGGCTACTGCGGAAATCGTGAAGCAGCACGTTAAGGCGCTTGGTTTCCGGCACAAAGACCGCAGGACGCACAAGGGGGCGCAAGTCTATGGCGGGGTTTGTGATCGACAGCAGCAGGTCTTTGGCGAGCAAGATGCCTACGATGTTGTCACGGTCGTCTTCATAGACTGGAAACCGCGAGTGCCCCGTTTCGATGATCTCGGGCAGGACTTCAGCCAACGGTTTGCCGACGTCCAGCATGTCGATCTTGGACCGCGGCACCATGATGTCCGCAACCGTTTGGTTGGCGACTTCCAAGGCGCCGGAGACCATGGCATAGGACTCGCCGTCGAGTACTTGTCGGTCGTGTGCGGCTTCGAGGACCGCTTTGATGTCCTCGCGATCTTCGGGCTCTGAGGGCCTCATGAACGCGGTCAGGCGTTCAAACAGAGATTTTGATGAGGTTTTCGCCGGGCGAGGCTCGGCATCGGGTGAGCTAGGATCTGACATTGTCCATCGGACTGGTTATACGGAGTTTTAGCATAACCGAAATTGTGGTTTCAGGCTGAACGCCTTATGGCTGATACGGATTGGCGATACCCATCTTGTGAAGAATATCGACTTCGAGCGCTTCCATTTCATTCGCGTCGTCGGCGTCTATATGGTCATAACCCAAGGCATGCAGAACGCCATGCACGGTTAGGTGCGCAGCATGGTCCAGCAGTTTTTTTTGCTGCTCTTGCGCTTCGCGTTGCAACACGGGCATGCACAAAACGATGTCGCCCGACGCGGTACCCGACGGATCGACGCCATATTCGAAGGTAAGAACATTGGTGGCATAGTCACGTTCGCGGAATTCACCATTAAGCTGCCGGGCTTCATCGGCATCGACCAGGCGTAGCGTTAGTACGACAGCCGAAAAGCAGGGTTGTACCGGTTCCCGGTCGTGGCCCGCCTGATTCCGGGCCTGTGCGACAGCGTTTACCGCCAGCGCGGCCCAGCGGCGCAGCCGCCAGCGCGGGAGCTCTGGGGCGGCGGTGGCGTATTGCACGGCCAAAGACAACTCCGGCCCTTTGAGCGTCGTCTTTGCAGGGGCAGGGGACGTTTTAGGCGACATGATCGCCGGCCCGCTCGTAAGCATCGACAATTCGTGCCACCAGAGGGTGACGCACCACGTCGCGGCTGGTGAAGCGGGTCGTGGCTATGCCTTGCACCGATTCCAAAACATCGACCGCGTGGCTCAGCCCGCTAAGCTGACCACGTGGAAGGTCGACTTGTGAGGGATCGCCATTGATGACGGCCTTACTGCCAAAGCCGACGCGGGTCAAAAACATTTTCATCTGCTCGGGCGTGGTGTTCTGGGCTTCATCCAGAATGATGAAGGCATGGTTTAATGTACGGCCGCGCATATAGGCCAAAGGCGCAATTTCTATGGTTTGCTTTTCAAATAAACGCTGTACGCGCTCGTACCCCATCAGGTCGTATAAGGCGTCGTAAAGAGGGCGAAGATAAGGATCCACCTTTTGAACGAGATCGCCTGGCAGAAAGCCCAAGCGCTCGCCGGCCTCTACCGCCGGACGTGTTAGCACGAGACGCTGAACCGTTTCACGCTCCAGCGCATCGATTGCACAGGCCACCGCAAGCCAGGTCTTGCCGGTTCCAGCGGGCCCGACTCCAAAGGTGATGTCGTGGCGCAGTATCTGGTTCAGGTAGTCGCGCTGGCGTGGCGTGCGCGGACGCAGATCGGTTTTCTTTGTCCGCAGATTGATGCTCTGGTCGTCGACAGGCGCAATTTCCGGCATGGCCGGTGTCGGTTCATGGATCTTTTCAGCCTCTTGCGGCCGGCCGGCACCCATTTCAACCAGGCCGAGCTGGATATCATCGATCGACAGGGCTTTATGGACGGCTTTGCGATGAAACCATTCAAGCGCCCGGGCGGCTGCTTTGGCCTGTGCGCCCGCAATTTTTACGTGATCGCCCCGTCGATTTAGGGTTACGTTCCACCCCTCGGCAATCTGACGCAGGTTTTCATCAAGGGGACCGCACAGGTTGGCCAGGTGTGTGTTGTCTCCGTCGAGCCTGACATTCACTGATCCGTGGGCACGAGCGGCCCTCGTCATGCGAGTTCTCCGGCCTGCCGGTCGAAAGTGACCACTTCACCCTTGAGCGTATTCGTCATGGTCTGCACGATTCGCACATCTATCATTTGTCCGATAAGACGCGGCTGGCCCACAAAATTGACGATACGGTTGTTCTCAGTGCGCCCGGAGAGTTCATTGGGATCTCGTTTTGAGGGCTTTTCGACAAGTATGCGCTGTATCGTCCCAACCATGGACTGGCTGATCGCAGCGGCTTGCTCGTTGATCAGCGCCTGAAGGCGATACAAGCGATCCAGTTTCACTTCTTTCGATGTGTCATCTTGCAGATCTGCGGCAGGCGTGCCTGGACGGCGCGAATAAATGAAGGAAAACGACTGGTCGAAACCCACGTCACGGATCAGCGACATGGTTTTTTCGAAATCAGCTTCGGTTTCCCCGGGAAAGCCGATGATGAAGTCGGATGAAAGAGTTAGTCCGGGGCGCGCTGCACGCAGCCTGCGCACAATGGATTTGAACTCTAACGTTGTGTAGCCGCGCTTCATGGCCGATAGGATCTGATCGCTGCCGGCCTGGACTGGCAAATGCAAAAATGGCACCAGCTTGTTCAAGCTGCCATGCGCCTCGATCAGACGAGTGGTCATCTCCTTGGGGTGCGACGTTGTATAGCGAATGCGCTCAATGCCGGGGATTTCGTGGACATATTCCAATAGCATGGCAAAGTCGGCGATCTCGACCCCTTCACCCATAGGGCCGCGGTAAGCATTCACGTTCTGGCCCAGCAATGTGACTTCTTTTACTCCCTGGTCTGCCAAGTCGGCGATTTCTACCAGCACATCGTCGAAGGGCCGGGACACTTCGGCCCCACGGGTATAAGGCACAACACAGAAACTGCAGTATTTGCTGCAGCCTTCCATAATCGATACAAAGGCAGTCGGGCCGTCTACACGAGCCGGAGGCATGGAGTCGAATTTCTCGATTTCCGGAAAGCTGATGTCAACCTGCGAGCGCCCGGATGAACGGCGCCGCGCAATAAGGTCGGGCAGGCGGTGGAGGGTTTGCGGTCCGAAGACAACGTCCACATAAGGCGCCCGCTTGACGATGGCATCGCCTTCCTGGCTGGCAACACAGCCGCCCACGCCGATTACCAGGTTGGGATTGCTGAGTTTCAGGTGCTGGACGCGGCCCAGATCCGAGAAGACCTTTTCCTGCGCCTTTTCGCGCACCGAACAGGTGTTGAATAGAATGATGTCGGCTTCTTCGGGATTTTGGGTGATCTCGACGCCTTGGTCTTCGCGAAGTACGTCCGCCATTTTGTCCGAATCGTATTCGTTCATTTGACAGCCGAATGTGCGAATGAACAGCTTGCGTGTTTTGGCCGCAGCCGGGTCGGTGGGCTGGATCGAATCTTGTGCAGCGTTGGTTTCTATCGGATCTTCAGGAGCGTCAGGCTCGGTCGGAATCAGCAGCTGGGACGAGATAATGCGTGATGTGGGTGCGGCGGCATTGCGCTTAATGGTGGTTTCTTGCATGGTGTAAGCCGTGACGGGTGTATATCCCGCGGGCAAATAAGTAAAAACGCCATTGTACCGTTATCGCTGCCGGAAACGGGGCGGAAATCACTTGCGGGCCGAGCTGCTGAATATCGAATCTTTGCCTCCGAGGCACTGAGCATATGAAGCTGATGCTAGTCTGATTGAGAGTAGAATAATCGACGACATCCTTGTAAAAGAGGCGTTCGCATGCGTTACATGCTTATCGCACTTTCAATCGGTTCGGGGCTACTCGTGGGTTGCTCCCATGAACAGTCGTCGAACTATCAAGGGTACGTTGAGGGTGAGTATGTATACGTCGCTTCGTCAGTCGGGGGCCGGCTTGAACATCTCCTGGTGCAACGGGGGCAGACAATCAAGGCTGGAGCGTCTCTTTTCAAACTGGATGCAGAAGAAGAGACTGCGGCCAAGCAGCAGGCCACTGAGCAACTGAAAGCCGCCGAAGCCCAGCTTGCTGACCTGAAACTAGGCAAGCGCAAGCCCGAGATCGGCATCGCCACGGCGCAGTTAACCCAATCCCGCGCGGCCGAGCGGCAGGCCATGCAGCAACTCAAACGTGACGAGGCGCAATACAAGGCCGGCGGCATCGCGCGTGCGCAACTCGAAGATTCTCGCGCGAACCACACAATCAAAGCGGCGCAGGTGCGAGAACTGGCGGAGCAATTGGAAGTCTCTCGTCTACCGGCGCGCGAGGATCAGATTCGCGCGCAAGTCGCTCAAGTTGCGGCAGGGCAGGCGTTGACGAGCCAGTTGAACTGGCGGCTCGAACAAAAGCATCTGACTGCAAGCGAGGCCGGGTTAGTGGCCGATACGTTGTACCGTGAAGGCGAATGGGTGCCAGCGGGCAGCCCCGTGGTGCGTCTGCTTCCACCAAAGAATGTAAAAGTGCGCTTCTTCGTTCCTCAGTCCGTCGCTGGCGGTTTGCAACCTGGTCGTGAGGTCACTTTGCACTGTGACGGCTGCGGCGCCGACGTGCCAGCAACAGTAAGCTACATCTCTAACGATCCAGAATACACACCTCCAGTTATCTACAGCAACGAAAACCGGGCGAAAATGGTATTCATGGTCGAAGCCCATCCCGCGGCCGAGAACGCCAATCGGCTGCGCCCCGGCCAGCCCGTCGCAGTGACGCTGAAATGAACTCACGGTCCGACCACACCGCGATTGACGTGCGTGGGCTGAATAAATACTTTGGCGATAAACACGTCGTCAAAGACCTGTCGCTTAAGGCAAACCGAGGGGAGATACTCGGCTTTCTCGGTCCTAACGGCAGTGGCAAGACCACGTCAATTCGTTTGATGTGCGGCCTGCTTACTCCCGACTCGGGCTCGGGAACCTGCCTTGGCTATGACATACGCCGCGAAAGTGACGAAATCAAGCGTCACGTCGGCTATATGACGCAACGCTTTTCCTTTTGGGAAGACTTGTCGATTCGAGAGAATCTGGACTTCGTCGCACGTATGTACAACATGTCGTCGCGCCGCGAGGCGGTGGACCAGGCGCTCCAGGGGCTGAATTTGACTGCACGCTCGGCGCAGCTTGCCGGATCGCTGTCGGGCGGGTGGAAACAGCGCCTCGCCCTCGCTGCCTGCATGTTGCATCAGCCCGAGCTGCTGCTTCTGGACGAACCCACTGCGGGCGTCGATCCTAAGGCGCGTCGTGATTTCTGGGAGGAACTGCATGCTCTTGCGGCGCGCGGCATCTCGGTTCTTGTCAGCACGCATTACATGGATGAGGCCGAACGCTGCCACAAACTCGCTTACATTGCTTTCGGTACGCTAATGGCGCAGGGCACGGCGCAAGAGATCATCGACGGCCAAGGCCTCGCCACCTGGCGTGTAACGGGTCGGGATCTTGCCGCGATCGCCGCCAGGCTGCAAGGCGAGCCGGGGATCGAGCAGATCGCCGCCTTCGGCTCGGCTTTGCATATTACCGGTCAGGATGCAGCGGCGCTCGAGGCGACGCTGCGCCACGCTACAGCTGGCACGGCCTGGCAAATTGAACCGGCGGAGACTGGGCTGGAAGACGTCTTCATTAATCTGATGAATACTGCGGCCGACAACTTCGGAGCGACGCGATGAACCGCTTTTCATTGGATCGCTGGTGGGCCATTGTCCTCAAGGAGTTTCTGCAATTGAAGCGCGACCGCGTCACCTTCGCCATGATCGTCGGCCTGCCTATCATCCAACTGCTCCTTTTTGGATACGCCATCAATTCCGACCCTAAACACCTTCCCACGGCAGTCGTAATTTCCGAACAGAGCGAATTTACACGCAGCTATCTCGCTGCAATGAAGACAAGCGATTACTTCGAATTCGTTGCGGAGCTGCCAAATGAGGAGGCAGCGCGCGCTGCGCTTGCCCAAGGCAAAGTGCAGTTCGTGGTCAATTTCCCGCCCGACTTTACTCGCAAGCTGTTGCGCGGCGATCGCCCGGCGTTGCTGATCGAAGCGGACGCAACCGATCCGGCGGCTGCCAGCGCAGCAATCGCTTCAGTACGCGAATTGGCCGCATCCGTCGCCAGAAAGGACTTCAAAGGAGTGCTCGCCCCGCTCGCGGGTAGCGCGGCGCCGTTCGACGTGCGCGTGCACAAACTTTACAACCCCGAGGGGCTGACCCAGAACAACATCGTTCCTGGCTTGATGGGAGTCATCCTGACCATGACCATGGTGATGATGACCGGCCTGGCGATAACGCGCGAACGCGAGCGCGGCACGATGGAGAACTTGCTGTCCATGCCGGGGAAACCGCTGGAAATCATGACTGGCAAGATCGTACCCTACGTCTTCATCGGCTTGATTCAGATAACCATTATTCTTCTCGCGGCGCGTTTTCTGTTCGAAGTGCCATTCGTCGGCAGCGTCGCCGTGCTCTATGTGGTGGCGCTGCTGTTCATCGCCGCTAATCTCATGGTCGGCATCACGCTCTCGTCGATCGCAAAAAACCAGCTCCAAGCCATGCAATTGACAGTCTTCTATTTTTTGCCGTCAATACTCATGTCAGGATTCATGTTTCCCTTCCAAGGCATGCCCCATTGGGCCCGAGCCATCGGCTCGCTGCTGCCGGCTACCTACTTTATGCGCTCAGCGCGCGGCATCCTGTTGAAGGGGAATGGCTGGATTGATTTGTGGCCCAACATCTGGCCGATGCTGATATTTACGGCCTTGGTCATGACATTCGCGGTGATTACGTACCGCAAGACCTTGGATTAGCGATGAAATGCGCGATGGCCTGTATTGTGACAGCGATGCTTGCAGCTTGTGGCACCGAACCCATACGGCCTCCGCAAATTCCTGTCACCGATCAGTACACACCGACTCCAATCCAGGAGCAGACAGCTTCGGCCAATGTCCATGGCGGAAATCTCCAGCAGTTCGTGCCCGGCAAGGACATCCCTGAGCAATGGTGGGCGCTGTTCCAATCGTCCGCACTTGAGAATCTCGTGCGTAAGGCGCTGGAAAACAGTCCCACTCTTGCCCGCGCACAGGCGAAGCTGCGCCAAGCCCAGGAAGACCTCAGTGCGCGCACAGGCGCCACGCAGTCCCCCAAGGTGGATGCGAAACTTTCAGCCTTTAGGGTCGATGCGAGTCCGGAGTCTTTAGGCGCAGAAAACCTGCCGATCCCCACCCCGCTGAACCTATACCTCGCGTCGGTCGGTGTGTCCTACACTCTCGATCTCTTCGGGTCCACGCGGCGCGAGCTGGAGGCGCTGCAAGCGGAGGTCACTTACCAGCGGTACGAACTCGAGGCGGCGCGCCTTATGCTGGCCGGCAACGTCGTCACAGCCGTCATTCGTGAGGCCTCGCTACGCGAACAAATCGCAAGCACCGAGGAGATCATCTTGCTCAGGGCGCGTCAGCTCACCATCACCGAACGACTAGAACGTATCGGCACGGCGGCCCAGCTTGACGTCGCCGGTCAGCGTCTGGAATTGGGGCAAGTCCGCGCCGGACTGCCCGAGTTGCAACGTCAGCTCGAGCAGGTCCGTCACCGCCTCGCGGTCTTAGCTGGGCAACCACCGAGCGCGACGCAGCTCCCGGAGTTTCGGCTGGCCGATTTGCAATTGCCGGCTGAATTGCCCCTTAGCTTGCCCTCCGCACTGGCGCGCCAGCGACCCGATATCCGGGCAGCTGAAGCGCTGCTGTACCAGGCAGGGGCGAAGGTGGGCGTAGCTACCGCGAATTTGTACCCTCAGCTTACGCTCTCTGCCACGGTCGGCGCGCTTGCCTCCAGTGGCGGTAGCCTCTTTTCCGGCGGGACTGGTTTTTATCTACTAGGCGCGCAGTTGGCCCAGCCACTTTTTCATGGAGGGGAACTCCAGGCGAAACGCCGTTCTGCGGTAGCTGCCTATGAGCAGGCCAGTGCGGCGTACCAGGAAGTTGTGTTGCTGGCGATGCAGAACGTGGCTGATGTGCTGCGCGCATTGGAGGCCGATGCAAGAAAGCTCAAGGAACGCGCCGAGGCTGCGGCTCAGGCGCGCCAGTATCATGACATTGCCTCAGCCCGATACAAGGCAGGCGGGGTCAGCTATTACGCCTTGCTGGACGCTCAGCAAAAGCTGTACAGCGCGCTGCTTGAGCAGACGCAGGCCGTCGCCGATCGTTACGCCGATACCGCCGCGCTGTTTCAGGCGCTCGGAGGAGGGTGGTGGCAACAGCAAAATACACCGGAATCGTCGTCGACCACGCCTCGAGAGAGCCGATGATGAGTGGCGAAAATAAAAAACGCCTCACTTGAACTAAGTGAGGCGTTTCAAAGAGTAGTAGTTTCGCAATCCCTACATAATCTCTGCTGCGGGATCTTCCTTCTTCACTGTCTTCACCATGTCTTCACGCGTCACACCCAGCCACATTGCAATCGCGGCGGCAACAAAGACCGACGAATAAATTCCGAACCAAATCCCGATGGTCAGGGCCATGGCAAAGTAATGCAACGAAGGACCGCCAAAAAACAGCATGGCCAACACCATCATTTGCGTAGAACCGTGCGTGATGACAGTACGCGAAATTGTCTGAGTGATGGCACTATTGATCACTTCCTGTACAGACGACTTGCGCTGCTTGCGGAAGTTCTCGCGGATTCGGTCCATGATAACCACAGACTCGTTCACCGAATACCCCAGTACCGCCAGCACCCCGGCCAGCACGGGAAGCGAGAATTCCCACTGGAAGAAGGCGAAGAAGCCTAAGATAATCACCACGTCATGAAGGTTGGCGACCACCCCGGCGACGGCAAATTTCCATTCGAAGCGAAAGCCCAAATACAGCATGATGCCAATGATTACGCTTAACAGCGCCAACAAGCCATTGTGGACCAGCTCCTGACCGACCTGTGGTCCGACAAATTCCACTCGCCGCAGTTCGACATCAGGATGCTGAGCCTTCAGGGCGCCGAAGACGGAATCACTTTGTGTTGCCGACGTCTCGCCTGCGCGCAGGGGCAGACGTATCAGCACATCTCGCGAAGTGCCGAAATTCTGCACCTGGAAGTCGGTATATCCCAGGCTATCGACGGCGCTGCGGATCTCCTCTACTTGTGCCGATTCTGCGTAGTGGACTTCCATCACCGTGCCACCGGTAAATTCGATCGAAAGATGAAAACCGCGAGTAGCAATGAAGAATACGGCGGCGGCGAACGTGATAACGCTTATCAGGTTCAGCACCAGCGCGTGGCGCATAAAGGGGATGGTGCGGTGAATGCGGAAAAATTCCATGTTTCTTTTGCCTGAATTTAATAAATGGGCGGCACCGTTATCGGTGCCGCGCGAGGCTTAATCTTGCTTGGGCTTCCAGATCTGGCCGATGGAAAGGCTTTGCAGCTTGCGCTGGCGGCCATACCAAAGGTTCACCAGAGCCCGAACGCCGACGATGGAAGAGAACATTGAGGTCAGGATGCCAATGCAGTGCACGACGGCAAAGCCGCGGACCGGTCCTGTGCCAAAGGCCAATAATGAAAGGCCGACAATCAGCGTAGTCAGGTTGGAGTCGAGAATGGTTCCCCATGCGCGCTCGAAACCCAGTTGTATGGCTTGTTGTGGCGCGGCACCTGCACGTAGCTCTTCACGTATTCGTTCGTTGATCAGAACATTAGAGTCAATCGCCATACCAAGGGTAAGGGCGATGGCGGCAATCCCTGGCAGGGTAAGTGTTGCTTGCAGCATCGACAGCACAGCGAGCAAAAGCAACACATTAAACGTCAGGCCCAGCGTGGAAAACACCCCGAACAGACGGTAGTAAACAATAATGAAAAGTGCAATGGCTATAAAGCCGTAGAGCGTCGAGTTGAAGCCCTTGGCGATGTTGTCGGCGCCCAGGCTGGGGCCTATGGTGCGCTCTTCTATGATTTCCATCGGCGCAGCCAACGCACCAGCACGCAGCAACAGCGATGTGTCGGCGGCTTCCTGTGCAGTCATGCTGCCCGTAATTTGAACCTGCCCGCCGGGAATCTCGCTGCGGATAACCGGCGCGGTAACCACTTGCCCCTTGCCTTGTTCGAACAACACAATAGCCATGCGCTTGTTGATGTTATTGCGGGTTACGTCGCGGAAAATCCGTGCGCCCTTGGAGTCCAGGGTCAGGTTCACCGAAGGCTGTTGTGTCTGCTGATCGCGCCCTGGCTGGGCATCTTGAAGATTCTCGCCAGTAAGGATCACCTGACGACGCAGTAGCAATGGGCGGCCATCGCGGTCGGTATAGCGTTCGAGCCCAAAGGGCACTGTACCGGTATTCAGCGCAGCGACCGCGGTGGGGGAGTCGTCGACCATGCGGATTTCCAGCGTCGCAGTGCGACCCAAGATTTCCTTGGCCTTGGCAACGTCTTGAACGCCAGGCAATTGCACCACGATGCGATCGGTACCTTGCTGCTGGATGACAGGTTCCGCGACGCCTAGTTCATTAATGCGATTGTGCAGGGTAGTAATGTTTTGCTTCAGTGCATTGGTTTGAACCTGAGTGACTGCAGCGTCGGTCAGTTTGCCGGTAAGCGCAAATTTGCCGCCGCTTTCACCGCTATTGGTAAAAACCATGTCGGGCATCGCGCGACGCAATTCGGTTGCTGCGGCGCTGCGGTTGTCCGCGCTTTCGAACGTCGACACGATGGATAGGTCGTTTCGGTCGACCCCCGAAACCTTGACCTTGGCCTCGCGCAGTGTGTTACGCGCGTCGTTGGCCAGCGAGTCGTAGCGGCCAGTCAACGCGCCACGCATGTCGACCTGCAGAAGGAAATGGACCCCACCGCGAAGATCGAGTCCCAAATACATGGGATTGGCGCCTATGGCAGTCAGCCAGGACGGCGATGCGGGCAATAAATTCAGGGCGACCGTGTAGTCGGCATTGGCCGGATCAGGATTGAGCGCTTTTTCGATAAGGTCTTTGGCCTTAAGCTGTACATCCGGCGAATCGAAGCGCGCCCTTACTGTTCCGACCGGGCCATTTTGTTCGAAATAGGCGCCTGTGGGAGTAATGTTCGCGCTTTTCAATATGTCTTCAACGCGATCGAGTAGACTATTATCAACCTTGACCGAGGACTTGGCGCCCGCGACCTGCACCGCAGGGGACTCCCCGAAAAAATTAGGTAGCGTATACAGTATGCCAATTACCAGGGCGACTGCTACGGTGAGATATTTCCAGAGAGGATAACGGTTCATCGTCGGTCAAAAAGTAAAGCGGAAAAAAGAACCCCGAACCAGTGTCCGGGGTACGCACATAACATCACAGTGCCTTGATCGTACCCTTGGGCAAAATCGAGGTTACGGCTGTCCGCTGTAAAACGGTTTCGACAGGTTTTTCGGCCAGGGAGCTGATCTCGATCGTGATGTAGTTGTCGCCGACCTTGGTGACCTTGCCGAGCAAGCCGCCTGTCGTGATGACTTCGTCGCCTTTAGCCAGGGCGGAAACCATATTCCGGTGCTCTTTCTGACGTTTCATCTGTGGACGAATCATCAGGAAGTAAAGTATCACGAACATAAGAATGATGGGCAGCATGCCCATCAAAGCGTTTTCTCCACCCGCTGCGGCGGCTTGGGCGGTTATTAGTGTCAAAGTATCAATAGCGGCCATCGGGGTACTCCTGAGGTGTTTGGGTAACTTTGTATTGTAGCGATATCTTTGCTACTGGATACCGAGTGCGCGGTCACGTGCGAATTGGGCGCGCCATGACTCGAAGCGTCCTGCTTCGATTGCTTCTCGCATCTCTTGCATGATCGTCAGATAAAAATGCAAATTATGCAACGTATTCAAACGCGATCCGGTAATTTCGTTGGCCCGCTGCAGATGGTGCAGATAAGACCGGGAAAAATGCTGACACGTATGGCATGTACATGACGGATCAAGGGGGCGGGTATCGTCACGGTAACGGGCGTTGCGCATCTTGATGTCGCCGAAGCGCGTAAACAGCCAACCATTGCGGGCGTTACGGGTAGGCATGACGCAGTCAAACATGTCGACGCCGCGGCTGACGCCTTCGACCAGGTCCTCGGGTGTGCCGACCCCCATCAAGTAACGTGGTGCGTTGGCGGGAAGTCGCGGTGCAACATGAGCCAGCACGCGCAGCATGTCTTCCTTGGGTTCGCCTACCGACAGCCCGCCGATGGCATAGCCTTCGAATCCGATATCCGTCAGGCCCGCCAGAGATTCATCGCGCAAGTTCTCGTACATTCCGCCTTGCACAATGCCAAACAGAGCATTGGGGTTTTCCTGTTCCTGAAAAGCGACTCGCGATCGGCGGGCCCAGCGTAGTGACATGCGCATGGAGCGGGCGGCCTCTTCGCTAGTAGCGGGACGGCCCTCGATGGTGTAGGGCGTGCATTCGTCAAACACCATGGCGATGTCGGAATTCAGGGCGCGCTGTATGCGCATGGATTCCTCTGGCGTCAAGAATAGGCGCGAGCCATCAATCGGCGAGGCAAACTTGACCCCTTCTTCAGTGATCTTGCGCATACCATGCAAGCTAAATACTTGGAAGCCGCCGGAGTCGGTCAATATTGGCTTCTTCCATTGCATGAACCCATGCAGGCCGTCATGTTTCTCAAGGACCTCGGTGCCGGGCCGCAACCACAGGTGAAAAGTATTGCCCAATACTATTTGCGCCCCGACATCATCGAGTTCATGCGGCAGCATGGCTTTCACACTGCCATAAGTGCCTACCGGCATGAAGATCGGCGTTTGGACCACGCCATGATTAAGGGTGATCTGGCCGCGGCGCGCCGCACCGTCAGTGGCCAGCAGTTTGAACTGTAAACCGGTCATTGCTTAAGGTGATTCTATAAACATGGCATCGCCGTAACTGAAGAAGCGATACCGGGATTGAACAGCATGCGCGTAGGCGCGCTGTATGGGTTCGATACCTGCCAGCGCCGACACCAGCATCAGCAGGGTCGATTGCGGCAAGTGGAAGTTGGTGACCAGGGCGTCGACCCACGAGAATTTATAGCCCGGGGTAATAAAGAGCCGGGTATCGCCTTCGATCGGGGCCATTGGCGCAGCGCCTTCGCACAGCGGGGCGGCTGATTCAAGCGCTCGCACGCTGGTGGTGCCTATTGCCACGACACGACCGCCTGCGGCGCGCGCCGCTTTTATCATTTTGACGGTATCCGGCGAAACGCTGAAGCGTTCTGCATGCATGACGTGCCCGTCAAGATTTTGCGTCCGGACGGGTTGGAAAGTTCCGGCGCCAACATGGAGGGTTACGAAAGTTTGGGCGATGCCCTGTTGCGCAAGGCGCGCCAGCATGGCTTCGTCAAAATGCAGGCCAGCAGTTGGCGCAGCAACTGCGCCAGGCTCCCGGGCATAAACGGTTTGATAGCGCTCTTCATCTTCATGCTCGGCTGCATGCTCGATATAAGGCGGCAACGGCGTGGCGCCATATCGATCCAGTAGATCCAGCACGTTGGCAGGAAACTGTATGTCGTATAGCTCACCCTCGCGGCCCAATACCGTGGCGCTGAATGCATCTGAAAGGATTATCGTACTGCCGGGCTTGGGCGATTTACTGGCCTTGACATGAGCCAGGGCGGTCGTCGGCCCGGTGATGCGTTCGACCAGGACTTCCACCTTTCCACCGCTTTCCTTGTGACCCCGTAGTCTCGCTTTGATGACTCGGGTGTCATTGAAGACCAGCAGGTCGTTAGGCCGCAAGAGTTTGGGAAGATCAAGGAATTGCCGGTCGTGCAAAGCGCCCTGGGAATCCAGGTGCAGTAGACGGCTCTCCGCCCGCTTGGCCGCCGGCGTCTGGGCAATAAGTTCCTGAGGCAGTTCATAATTGAACTGGGAAAGTTCAAGGCTAGGATTCACGCGTGAGGTCTTTGAGGTGGATGCCTTTGAAGCACCCGAAATGATATTTAGGCTCTATTTTAAGCTGTTGCGCAGAATTTCTGCCTGAACACCATACCAAACTCTCCGCCATTGGTTATGCTGATGTTTTTTTCGGGAACGAAGCATCATGTCTCTGTTGGGCCGGGCGCAATGGGCCTGCTGCACTAAGAAGCGAAAATGGCGGGCTGCGATCGGCTCGTTGTTTTGTCTCGCATCGTTGTTCACCACGCAGGTTGTAGCGCAAGCTTTGCCTGCAGATCTCAAGAAAATTTGGGGCGCAACGCGTTTGCCAGAGTCTTCGATTTCGCTGGTCGTACAGGAAATCAATGGCCCGCGTTTAATTTCAATCAACGCGTCGCAGCCTCGCAATCCCGCATCAGTGATGAAAATGGTGACCACCTGGACATCCCTCGCTGGTCTCGGCCCGGATTTCACTTGGCGCACGACATTTCTGGCGAAGGGCGGCGGACAGGTAGATGCTCAAGGCTCGTTGGCGGGCCCTCTTTACTTGAAGGCCGGGGGCGATCCCTTGCTTACCATAGAAGAGCTATGGGGCTTGTTGCGCGAGCTGCGCTTGCGAGGCATTAAGAACCTTACTGAAGTCATCGTGGACCGTTCCCGATTCGGGCGCGTCAGCATTAATCCTGGCGAATTCGATGGGGCGGCCGACCGGCCCTATAACGCCAGTCCCGATGCGATGATGGTGGGGCTGGGCGCCGTGCGTCTGCTGTTCCAGCCTGACAGTCAAGCAAAAAAATGGATACCCATTATCGACCCGCCACTGCAGGGCGTACGCATTAATGGCGATATCAAATGGAGCGGAGTAGCTTGCCCGGGCTCGCCTTCGATCGCGACGCAGGTCGTGCCAATGGGCAAAGATATCGTCGTCAATGTAAGCGGCACCGCCGCCGGATCCTGCGGCGAGTTCAGCGTATTCAGGCTCGCTTTATCGCAACCCGACTACTTTTCCGCTTTGTTCCAAATGCTCTGGAAGGAGCTTGGCGGGACGCTGGCCATGGGCGTCAAAGATGGCAAAGTTCCATCGGGCGCAACGCCAATTGTGTGGCACGAATCCGAGTCTCTGGCCGATACTATCCGTCAGATCAATAAGCAAAGTAATAATGTCATGGCTCGCACACTTTTTCTTACCCTTGCGGCGGAACGCATGGGTGCCGGGGCGACACCCCAATCCGGGGCGAGTGCAGCGCTTGCCGTGCTGAAGGATCAAAAAGTCGATACGCGCGGTTGGGTGTTGGATAACGGCGCGGGATTGTCTCGTGAGGGTCGCTTAACTGCCGAGGGCCTGGTTGGCATGCTCAATGTGGCGTGGCATTCGCCGCTAATGCCGGAATTCATTTCATCGTTGGCCATATCGGGCGTTGACGGCACGGTCCGCAGGCGTTTGCGAGACGACGAAACAAAAGGAATGGCTCACCTGAAAACAGGCACCCTGCGGGATTCGCGCGCCCTGGCGGGTTACGTCCTGGGCGCCAGCGGCAAAAGATATATTCTGGTCAGCATGGTTAACGATGACCGCTCGGTAAGCGTGCGAGCCTTCAACGACGCCCTCGTCAGTTGGCTGGTTGCGCACTAGGCCGTGCATAATATCGATGATAGACAACCCCAAGTTTGCAGGAGGGTCGACCATGGTGGCCGCGCTTTGGCGGGCGCCATATTGGCCCAAATAAATTTTCTTTGCAGGAAGCACGATGCCCATACATGAAATCCGTCATCCTTTAATACGTCACAAGCTGGGCCTGATGCGTCGCGCCGACCTTAGTACCAAGAATTTTCGCGAAATGTCGCAGGAAATCGCCGCTTTGCTGACGTACGAAGCCTCCAAAGACCTTCCCCTCGAGCCGACCAGCATAGAGGGTTGGTGTGGCACTGTCGAGGCGGAGAAGCTCGCAGGCAAGAAAGTGACCGTCGTGCCGATTTTACGAGCTGGTATAGGTATGCTCGACGGCGTGCTCAGCTTGATTCCCGGCGCGAAAGTAAGTGTAGTCGGCATTGCCCGCAACGAAGAAACCTTACAGGCGCAGCCATACCTGGAACGATTGGTTGGGAAATTGGATCAGCGTTTGGCGCTTATCGTAGACCCTATGCTGGCTACCGGCGGATCGATGGTCGCGACGATCGACCTATTGAAAAAGGCCGGTTGCGTCAACGTGCGCGCACTGGTATTGGTAGCTGCACCTGAGGGCATTCGCGCGGTCGAGCAACACCATCCGGATGTTCATATTTATACAGCATCGATTGATAGCCACCTGGATGAGAACGGCTACATCATCCCAGGGTTGGGCGACGCCGGTGATCGCATCTTTGGCACTCGGCAGAAACATGCCTGAATTTGGGCGGCTGCAGGATTTCGCAAGACTTCATAAGTATCGTTACATTTGCTAGGTTTTTGTCGGAACGCCATTTGGCAAATGCGTTAGTATGAACTTCACGAATACATACAGGTAATGCTCATGCGTCTTATACGGTATTCAAGTGCAGCAGTTCTCACGCTTGCGTTTGCTTCGGCGTCCGCTTACGCGGGTATTTGCGAAGCTCCTTTCATGCACGACGGCGGCCAGACACAGCTCAGCGGGTCCGGGGGCATGCAACTGGGGGCTGACCTTACCTTCTCCAACGTTACCAAACAGGGGAGCGACGCTTGCGAGGCGCGCGTGCAGGGGACTGCAACCTATGGCCTGGCCGGACTGCCTCCAGGTAAATCTTCCCTGGATTACTGGATGGCCGTCAAGAACGGCAAGGCGTCGTTCGAGCGACGCGACGAGCAGGGCCGACGCGAGCCAGTCGAAGGTAAATTCGATCTTCGCATGCTCGGTCTGTTCGCTTACGGCGACCCCGTTACGCGGTCAGGACAAACCTTTCCGGCAATGCGTTTTCAAATCAACCTGGACAAAAAAGCTGTTCAGACTCAACCCATCGTTGTCAACACGGGGCTAAAGACCGTGGGCGAGCGGGAAAACATACAAACTGCATCCGGGACCCAATCTTGCTGGCCTATTCGTTATACGCGTGTTACCGACCCGACGCAGGCTTCGTTCAACGGTTTGGTTCTGCCGATTCCCGGCATGACCTCCGAAGTTACTGACTGGTTCTGCCCCGATTTGCATATGGTTATGAAACAAGAGAGCCAGCAGGGCGGGATGGCGTCGGTAGTAGAAGTGACCCAACTTCGCTAGTATGTATTGAAGTCATTGCTAAAGTTTATCAACCACTCTCGATTAGGAGCCTCATCATGGCGATAAATAAAGATACGGCACAAACAGAAGAGCAATTCATCGACAGCGTTAAGGTAAGCCTGGACGACGCCGAAAAACTCTTGCGCGAAGCGGCCTCGGCCACCGGTGACAAGGCAGCCGAATTACGCGAAAGTGCTATGCAATCGCTGCGCCGAACCCGCGAGGCGTTGTACGAAACTCAAGATGTCCTCCTTGAACGCGGTCGGCGCGCTGCTCGGGTTACCGACGATTATGTCCACGATAATCCTTGGCAGGCAATCGGCATGGCCGGGCTTGCCGGAGTGCTGATCGGCGCTCTTATTTGCCGTCGTTAAACTAGTCAATAAGGGCAAATCATGGCGCTCCGAGAATCCGTTGGCGAGCTGGGATGCACATTGCTTTCTATTTTGCGTACTCGCCTTGAGCTATTTTCGTTGGAAGCTGCAGGTCAGAAAGCGCACCTCATTACCATTCTGGGTATGGCCTTCGGAGCGCTGCTCTTTTTAACGCTGGCTGTTCTGGTTTTTTCCATCGCAGTAGCCTTGTATTTCTGGCCTACCGATCAGCGTTACGTCGCATTGGGCCTGCTGGCTTTATTTTATGGCCTATTGGGTTTAGGGTTATTCATGGCCGTGCGTAGCAGACTGCTATTTGCGCCGATGCCGTTTGCCGCTACAGTCGACGAACTGCGGCGCGACCTTAGTATGATCGAACGCTTGCGCGAACCGGCTCCGATGTCGGTTGCCAGGCCCGACTGGACAGGCACCAAGGATCGCCGATGAAAAAATCAATGTCAGGCAAAGAGCGTGCGGCGGAACTCGAGCTCGTCCGGGCGCGCGCGGCTCTTGAGCGGCAAAGTCTAACGCACAATGTTTACGCGCTTAGTCAAGAGCTAAAGCCGGCTGCGCTCTTACATGCCTTCTTTCCCAGGCTCACCTCCAGAAAGCCATCCGACTGGATTTTTCAGGCATTGTCGCTTGGCAGGCAGTATCCCCTGCTGGCATCCGGCGCATCCGCATTGCTTACAGGTGTGGGCAAACGCCGTCGGCTGTGGCGGGTGGCAGCGGGCCTTTTGCTAAGCTGGCAAGTGGCACGTGCCATGAAGCGGTAAGCCTTCTTACAGGCCCAGTTCGCTCCACATCGCATCGACTCGAGCCTTAACGGAACTTTCCATGTGTATAGGGGTTCCCCATTCGCGCTGGGTTTCTCCGGGCCATTTATTGGTCGCGTCCATTCCCATCTTTCCGCCTAGGCCAGATACCGGCGACGCGAAATCCAAGTAATCGATAGGCGTATTTTCCACCAGTAGCGTATCCCGGACAGGGTCCATGCGGGTGGTCATCGCCCATATAACCTCTTTCCAGTCGCGTGTATCGATATCGTGGTCGACCACAACAATAAATTTGGTGTACATAAACTGACGCAATACGCTCCATATACCAAACATGACCCGCTTGGCATGTCCGGCGTATTGCTTGCGTATGGAGACCACAGCCAGACGATAACTGCACCCTTCGGGTGGCAGGTAAAAATCCACGATTTCCGGGAATGTTCGCTTCAAGAGCGGAACAAACACTTCATTCAGGGCCACACCTAGTACCGCAGGTTCGTCGGGCGGCTTACCTGTGTAGGTGCTGTGGTAGATGGGATTGCGCCGCATCGTAATACGATCCACCGTGAACACAGGAAACCAGTCCTGCTCGTTGTAGTAACCCGTGTGGTCGCCATAAGGACCTTCCAAGGCCATTTCGTATCCTGTATCGACAGGGGGCGTCTTGCCTTCCGGGATCTCCGGGTTAATGGCATCCGGATGTGTGGATGGCAGTATGTGGCCCTCGAGCACAATTTCGGCGAAAGCTGGTACCGACAAATTGCTACCCAACGCTTTCGTGACTTCGGTTCTGGAACCGCGCAAGAGGCCAGCGAATTGATATTCCGACAGGCTGTCCGGAACCGGGGTTACGGCCCCCAATATGGTTGCCGGGTCGGCCCCTAGTGCGACAGCTATCGGAAAGGGAGTGCCGGGATTGCTCAATGCGTGGTCGCGAAAGTCGAGTGCTCCTCCGCGGTGCGAGAGCCATCGCATGATAAGTTTGTTGCGTCCGATCAGCTGTTGGCGATAAATCCCCAGATTCTGTCGTTTGGCGTTCGGCCCGCGTGTAATGACCAAGCCCCATGTAAGCAAGGGAGCGATATCGCCGGGCCAGCAGCGCTGCAGCGGTATTGCTGCCAGATCTATATCTTTGCCTTCCAGAATAATGTCCTGGCATGCGGCGCCTTTCACCATTTTGGGGCTCATGTCCCATAGCGCGGATTTAAGCATCGATACTTTAGCCAAAGCGTCGCGAAGGCCGCGTGGTGCTTCAGGTTCACGCAGCGAGGCAAGCAGTTCGCCGGTTTGGCGCAACTCGCTGACTTCTTCGGCACCCATACCCCAGGCCACGCGTTTGGGTGTGCCAAACAGATTTGTCAGTACCGGGATAGGGGAGAGCGTGCCGTTATGCATGGGACGCTCGAATAGCAGGGCAGGGCCAGCCGCTCGCAGGACGCGATCGCTGATCTCGGTCATCTCGAGGTCAGTCGAAACTGGTGTGCTCAGGCGCTTGAGTTCGCCAGCGCTTTCCAGTTGCGCAATAAAGTCTCTTAGGTCACGATATTTCACAGGGTTCGCCGATCAGGTTACATTAGTACGACAGTCGAAGGTTAACATCGACTCACGAGGTTTCATTCAAAGGACACAATGGCAGCTATGGGTTCCGGCAATTTGGTAAGCCGTTCTGCACGAGGGGCAATGTATCAGTTAAGCGAACTGATGCATGTCTGCGCCGTTTACCTAGGCATTGCAGTACTGGTCACCGTGTCGCTTACATTCACCGTTCCCTCCTTGCGCGAACAAGCCAGGCAAATCCATACGGCATTGGTGGTTGTCTTGCGCCCTGACGGGCTCAAGGGCAATGTATTCGCTACCTTGGACAATGACCAAAACGAATTTTCCCAAACCAGCTTCAGTAAGGCGCTCAATGCTTCGTTAGCTGGCGAGCCGATCGCCGGGGTAACGTCTGCGCAGGCTCAGGCTTTGCGAAGCTATATCGCCCGAAAATACAAGATTGCCCATAGTGTGGCCGGTGCACTGATCAACACGGCGTTTCTGGTGGGAAATGAAACCGAGCTTGACCCCCAGCTTCTTCTTGCGGTTATCGCCATCGAGTCACGCTACAACCCTTATGCCGAAAGTCATGTAGGTGCACAGGGCCTGATGCAGGTCATGACGAAGGTTCACAAAGAAAAGTTCGCCCCCTTCAGTGAAGGGTCTATCGCCGCTCTCAATCCTATCGCGAATATCCGTGTCGGATCGCAAATTCTTCGGGATTGCATCAAACGACGGGGATCAGTCGAAGGCGGTCTTGCCTGTTATGTGGGGGCTACCGGCCCCAGCGACGGGGGCTATGGCGCGAAGGTATTGGCCGAAAGACGGCGCATAGCGCTAGCTTCCGGCATTTCCGTCGGCAGCGAAGGCTAATTAGCCCAAGAAGCGTTCCATGCGTTCGATTGCCTCCTGCAGGCGGTCTATTCCAGTGGCATACGAAAACCTCAATGAGTAAGCGGCGTGCGCCGGACCGAAATCGCGGCCGGGGACCGCCGCAACACCGGCCTCGTACAGCAGCCGATGCGAAAAGTCGTCGCTATCGTTGCTGAACTTGCGGATGTCGGCATAAATGTAGAATGCGCCGTCCGGCACCACAGGCACATGCAGACCCAGGCGTTCCAGTTGGGGAAGCAGGTAGTCGCGACGTTGTTTGAACGAAAGTCGGCGATTCTCAAAAATACGCATGACTTCTGGTTCAAAGCAGGTGATCGCGGCATGCTGGGCCAGCGCAGGTGCGCAAATGGCGAGACTGGACGCCAGCTTTTCGATTGTCGGCATAAGGTGCGGTGGCGCGATAAGCCATCCCAGACGCCAGCCCGTCATGTGAAAATATTTCGAGAAGCTGTTGATGATAACGATATTGTCATCGAGGGTAAGGGCGCTTTGCGGCGCCTCGCCGTAATACAGACCCAGGTAGATCTCATCCATAATGATGAAACCGCCGCGCTGCTTGACTTCGGCAATCAATTCTTTGAGGTCTTCTTGGGCTATCGTTGTCCCTGTGGGATTGCTTGGCGATGCGATCAGCACGCCGCGGGTCGCCGGGCTCCAGTGTTCGCGGATGGCCGCCGCGTCCAACTGGAAGCGCTGGTCGGGCGAGCACGGGATAAGCCGCGGTACGCCGCCCGCGGCGATGATGAAATTCTGATTTGCAGGGTACGATGGGTCGGGCATTAGCACTTCATCGCCCGGATTGATCAATGTCATGGCCGCCAGCAGAAGCGCGCCCGATGCACCCGCTGTGACAATGATACGGTCAGGATCAACGGTCGCGCCAAAGTATTGCTCGTAATAGTCGGCAATGGCTGCGCGCAATGGCGCTATGCCGGCCGGCGGGGTATAGCCGCTCAGGCCGGCCTGAGCGGCGCGGTTCAGGGTTTCAACAACCTGCGGCGGCGCCGTAAAATCAGGCTCTCCGATTCCCAGGCTGATAATGTCACGACCTTGCGCATTCAGCGCAGTCGCCTGTTTGAATAATTCCACAGCGTAGAATGGCATTACTTGTTCAGTACGCTTGGCAAGGCGTGGCATAAGGCTAGGTCTCGGCAAAAAGCATAATTGTAGCGTTCATGCAGCGCGCCGATATTTTTTCGAGTGTATTTAAAGGAAGTAAACATGGAGTCTCGTTCGCGCCGGGCTTTCTTGACCGGCAGACGCTTGTCCCAGAACCCCTGGGAAGCATTTTGCCAACGCTTGCGCAGTGCCGCGACGGGTACTTTTTTCGAGTTCGAGATGCACGACGGCATAGGAAGCGCACGCCTCATACCTAAACAGGCAAGCGATGTTCATCATGCCAGGGCTTTATGTGCCGAGTACGGAGTGCTCCTTGCGCTCGACGGCGTTCAACACGCATCGCGCCTGAACGAGGTGCCTGTGCTGTGGGTCGAGCCGGGTCGCGATATGGCGGGATGCCAGCGTCTCGAGCCAGGCAGTTCTCAATGGTTTGTGCAGCCGGGATGTTTGCTGGGCGAGCTAGAAGCAGCCGGTTTCCAGCAATTTGCGGATTTGCCCTGCCATATCACGGTAGCCGCCTGGCTCGCTGATCGCACACTGTGCGATTGGGACGCCGGCGAAACCTTTAAGTCCGGAGTCGTGCACGCCTCAGTTTTGCTGGCCGATGGTTCTAGCGTCAATCTCGGCGCTTTCGGCGAAAGCAATCAAAAGCCGCTCGAAGGCTTGCGACTGCAGCAATTGGTGCCGGCCTTATTCCAGGCCAGCGTACATGCCGATGCCCAAATATGTCGCCAGGCCAAGCACTGGTCAGGCCGCTACCGTCTTGACGCATTGTTACCGACGGCAGGCCAAACGGCCAATTTGGCGCAGCTGTTGCTCGGCCACGGGGGCGACTTGGGGTGGATCGAATGGGTGGTGCTGGATGAACGGTTGGCGCAGCCGCAGCTTGAACGAAACTATGCCGATCGGTATTCATCGCGCCATCGCGCGCAGGGCGATACTGGCGCCTGTGGCACGAATCTGGATGTGCGCATCAAGGCCTTATTCGACCCGTCCGAGGTTTTTCCGTATCCCGGGCAGGACGTCTGATCGATCAAGCTCTTATTGTTTATATGACGTATAGTCATGTCCTAAATGATACCCAGAGGCTAGAATGGGTATCCAACCCACTCTAGACTATTGAAAGCACCATGGAAGAAAATTTTCGTAAAGCTGCGCTGGAATATCACGAGCAAGGGCGTCCTGGAAAAATCTCCGTCACGCCAACCAAACAGTTGTCGAACCAGCGCGACCTGGCCTTGGCATATTCGCCCGGGGTAGCCGCGGCTTGCGAAGAAATCGTTTCCGATCCCGCCAATGCCTTTCGTTTTACCGCGCGCGGTAACTTGGTAGGTGTCATCACTAACGGCACCGCCGTGTTGGGTCTTGGAAATATCGGCGCCTTGGCCTCCAAACCCGTCATGGAAGGCAAAGCAGTCCTGTTCAAGAAATTTGCCGGTATCGATGTATTTGATATCGAAATCAACGAAACTGATCCCGACAAACTGGTCGAGATCATCGCCGGTCTGGAACCCACATTCGGCGGTATCAATCTTGAAGATATCAAGGCTCCCGAGTGCTTCACGGTAGAGCGCAAGCTGCGCGAACGCATGAACATCCCGGTTTTCCACGACGATCAGCACGGGACCGCCATTTGCGTATCGGCAGCCTTCATTAATGGTCTGGAAGTCGTTGGTAAAGACATTAAAAAAATCAAGGTCGTTGTATCTGGGGCGGGCGCGGCTGCACTGGCATGCCTTGACCTCTTGGTAGACCTGGGTTTGCCCATCGAAAACATCTGGGTTTCCGACATAGAGGGGGTGGTTTATAAAGGCCGTACGGCCCTTATGGACCCCGACAAACAGCGCTTTGCCCAAGACACCGAAGCCCGCAAGTTAGGCGAAATAATTGAAGGCGCCGACGTGTTTCTGGGATTATCGGCTGGCGGGGTACTGAAACCGGACATGCTCGCCAAGATGGCTGCCCGGCCGCTGGTGCTGGCTCTGGCCAATCCCAATCCGGAAATCCTCCCGGAAGACGCGCACGCCGTTCGCGACGATGTGGTAATGGCAACCGGCCGGTCCGATTACCCTAACCAGGTTAACAATGTCCTGTGCTTTCCCTATATTTTCCGCGGCTCCCTTGATGTCGGAGCAACCACGATTACGCGTGGCATGGAAAAAGCGGCTGTCATCGCCATTTGCAAGCTGGCCCAGGAAGAGCAAAACGACGTGGTCGCTGCAGCCTATGGCACGTATGGGGTCTCTTTCGGACCTGAATATTTCATACCCAAACCGTTCGACCCCCGCCTGATCGTGCGCATCGGGGTGGCCGTGGCGCTTGCCGCCATGGAAGACGGCGTGGCAACGCGGCCCATTGCCGACATCGAAAGCTACGCCGAGCAGTTGCAGCAGTTCGTGTACCGCTCCGGTTCGTTCATGAAACCGCTGTTTTCAGACGCCAAGAGGCTGGTGCGCGAAGGCGGAAAATCACGCATTGTGTTCGCCGAAGGCGAAGACGAACGCGTGTTGCGCGCGGTACAGATCATTGTCGACGAAAAGCTCGCCAAACCGATCCTGGTCGGGCGTCCTTCAGTGCTCGAAGATCGCATCAAAAAATTCGGCTTGCGTCTGCGGTTAGGTAAAGATGTCGAGGTCACCAATCCCGACTACGACGAACGTTTCCATACGTACTGGACAACCTACTGGGAACGCATGTGCCGCCGCGGCATCAGCAAGGAAATGGCCCGCGTCGAAATGCGACGCCGCCTGACCCTTATCGGCGCCATGATGGTGCATTTGGGCGATGCAGACGGCATGGTGTGCGGCACGGTGGGCGCTTACGGCGATCATCTGCGGTTCATTGATGAAATCATCGGCAAGGCGCCAGGCGCCAAAACCTACGCGGCAATGAACATCCTGCTGCTGGCAGAACGCACTGTTGCCCTGGCCGATACTCATATCAACGACAATCCCGACGCCGAACAGATCGCTGAAATCACGCTGGCGGCAGCTACTGAAATGAGGCGCTTGAATATCGAGCCCAAAGTGGCATTGTTGTCGCGCTCCAACTTCGGAACTAGCAGTTCGTCTTCCGGCGAAAAAATGAAATTGGCCCTCGACCTTGTGCGCGAACGCGATCCAGGGCTCGAGATCGATGGCGAAATGCATGGCGATTGCGCTCTTAACGAAGAATTGCGCAAACGCATCATGCCGTCCACGACCTTGCAGGGCGAAGCCAACCTGCTCATATGCCCCAATGTCGACTCAGGCAATATCGCCTACAACCTTCTGAAGGCTGCGGCTGGTGGGAATGTGGCGGTCGGGCCTTTCTTGCTGGGGGCCAATGCGCCAGTTCATATCCTGACGTCTAGCTCAACCGTACGTCGTATAGTCAATATGGCGGCTCTTACGGTGGTTGATGCGAATACCCAGCGAAAATGATACAGACCGGCCCAGTAGGGGGCCTGTCGGGCTGATCCTGACGGGTGGCGGGGCTCGGGCGGCTTACCAGGCAGGTGTGCTGGCAGGGGTGATGGACATACTGGATCCCGACCGCAGACCGGGCTTCGCGAATCCCTTTTCCATCATTTCGGGTTCTTCGGCCGGGGCCATCAACGCCGCCACCCTGGGGTGTTTCGCAGACGATCCTCACACCGGCACGCACAGGCTGCTTGATATATGGGGTAACTTGCATACCGGCATGGTCTACCGTGCCGATGCAGCTGGATTGCTCCATACAGGCCTTCAATGGCTGACCACTTTGGCATTTGGCTGGCTGATGCCGCACGCAAGCCGCCAACAGCCCCGCTCGCTGCTCGATAACCGCCCACTTGGCCGGCTACTGTGCGATATTCTCGACTTCGAACGGCTAAAAAAAAATCTTGAATCGCAATATTTGAATGCCTTGGCCATTACCGCCGCGGCCTACACCACTGGCGAGCATATAACCTTTTACCAAGCCAACCGCACCATCAAGCCATGGCAGCGGGCCTTACGTCAGGCCGTACCCTGCACCATAGGGGTAGACCACCTGTTGGCATCCAGCTCGATCCCGTTTATTTTTCCGGCGCAGGCGATTCTGGTGGGCGGACAAACTGCATGGTGCGGAGACGGATCGATGCGGCAATTGGCCCCCATGAGCCCTGCGATACATTTAGGCGCAAAGAAAATATTTGTCATTGGTACCGGCTATAAAGACGACACTCATCCTGAAAAACGGAAAATCGACACCAAGTACCCTACATTAGCGCAGATCGGCGGCCATGCCCTGTCAAACATCTTTCTCGATAGTATTTCGATGGACGTCGAGCGCATGGATCGGATCAATAGTTTGCTTGCGCAACTACCGCCAAATGTATTAAAAACCCAGTCTTTACGACCTGTTAGCACGTTTTCGATTACCCCGAGCCGTTCGTTGGACGAAATGGCTTTGGTACATCTAAAAAACGTTCCGCGGGCCGCCCGTGCACTTTTTCGCGTTATCGGTGTATCGTCGAACTCCGGACAGGCTAGCGGGGGCGCATTGATCTCGTATTTGTTGTTCGAGGCCAGCTATACACAGGAGCTCATCCGTTTGGGCCGATCCGATAGCCTGAGCCGTATTGAAGAAGTAAAAGCGTTTTTCAAGGAGACGCCAGCATGAAGTCAGCGCAGTCATTGCAGAAGCAATTGCAAAAAGGCGGTTTGATCGAGGTTTCCGCCGTCTCCAAGGACGAAATCATTGAAGCCGCCGCCGCAGAAGGCTTGACGCCATTTGTGGTGGACTGCGATCGGGCCAGAAGCCGTTCGGCGGTATTGCGGGCCGTCGTCAAGGCTGTCGATTTCCCCGAATATTTCGGGGGAAATCTGGACTCTTTGTACGATTGTCTGTGCGATACCTTGCTTGATCAGAAAGGCGGACTCTTCTTATGGTTTCATAATCTGCACTCGGGCGACCCGGCGCTCACTGAAGATTCGCAGGCCATACTTCGAGTATGTGCGGATGTTGTCGATTTTGCCGCCAACAACGACAGGCGTTTTTCGTATGTCGTCGAACACGCTGGTAAGCATCCAGATCCCGAGCCAGGCATTTCGCCTACGCCGTATTCCGGCTCACGGGCTCCCGAATAAGCACCGCTGCTAGTTATTCCCATCCTCTGAGCGCGCTGATGGCAGCGATCAGCGCTAGACCGGCGGATTCGGTACGCAGCACGCGTTTGCCGAATCTGATCGGCGTTAATGCGTAGCGTTCAACAAGAGCTTGTTCTTCCAACGACCAGCCACCCTCGGGACCCACCAGTAGCGTCACGCGATTTGGCGCCGACGCCATGGCCTGATTCAGAGTCGTGTCGCTGCCCGGGTGGCAGAACAGGCTTGTTTGCTCACCCCCATGTTGTTGCAGGTAATCGCGCAGCGTTAGTGGGACGTCAACTTTCATGAGCCGGTTGCGTCCGCATTGCTCGCTTGCGGCCTGCGCGACGCGGTTCCAGTGCTGCACCCGCTTCTGCAATCGCTCTCCGGTCAGTTGCAGCACGCTGCGCTGAGCCGCGACTGGAACCAATCGGCTGGCACCAAGCTCGACCGCCTTTTCGATAACCCAGTCCATTTTGTCGCCGGACGGGATGCCTTGCACCAGGGTTATATCGCCCGCAAGTTCGGCCTCTATCGGATCGTGCGTACCGAGCATAGCCATGCCGCTTTTGCCGTCAATAAGCAGGCGAGCCGGATACTGGCCGCCCTCGCCGTTGAACAGAACTATGTCGGCGTCAGGTTTCAGACGGAGTACTCGTATCGCATGGTGCGCCAGCTCTGGCGGTAGTTCGACAGTTGTGTTGGACGCAAGCGGAACAGGGCAGAAGAAACGTGGAATGGCCATAAGACGCTTTACCTATACCGGGCAGTGATCAAGACCGAAATCATACTGGTGGATTCGATTCTATGGTTTCCGGCGGGTAGGTCCTTGCGTGGTTTGCCGCCTTGCCTCCGCACCCGGATAAACGCAAAGAACGTCAAAATCCCCCAGTGTTAAAATCGGAGGCTTTGTGAACCTTAATGACGGGGCCGGACCTATTTCGGGTTTGGTCGCCTCTTGCGAGTTTTGAATGAGCCATACCCCAGCCCAAGATTCCTCCATGGCCAACGCTATCCGTGCGTTAGCCATGGACGCGGTCCAACAAGCCAATTCGGGTCACCCCGGAGCCCCTATGGGGATGGCAGATATCGCCGAAGCGCTGTGGACGCGGCATCTGCGTCATAATCCGGCCGATCCTACTTGGGCCAACCGTGACCGGTTTGTACTGTCAAACGGCCATGGATCCATGCTCATCTATGCCTTGTTGCACCTTACGGGCTACGATCTTCCCCTGGACGAACTCAAGAATTTTCGCCAGTTGCATTCGCGCACGCCCGGCCATCCCGAAGTCGGTTTTACCGCCGGCGTAGAAACCACGACCGGTCCACTGGGACAGGGTCTGGCGAACTCAGTGGGCATGGCTCTAGCCGAAGCTTTGCTTGCACAGGAATTCAATCGCGAAAAGCACGCGATTATCGACCACCATACGTACGCATTCGTGGGCGACGGCTGCCTGATGGAAGGCATCTCCCACGAGGCATGTTCGCTGGCCGGCACACTTAAACTGTCCAAGCTTATCGTTTTCTATGACGACAACGGCATCTCCATCGACGGGCGTGTTGAAAACTGGTTTGGCGACGACACCGCGACTCGTTTCGAAAGCTATGGCTGGAACGTCGTGCGAGGTGTTGACGGGCATGACATGGCGGCGGTCGATGCGGCGATCGTTCAGGCAAAGCAATTCGCAAGCGAGAATAAGGGCCCGACCCTCATTTGTTGCCGCACGGTCATTGGCAAAGGTAGTCCCAATGCCGCTGGTACGGAAAAAGTTCATGGCGCGCCGCTAGGCGCCGACGAGATCCAGGCCACCCGCACGGCGCTGAACTGGCCCTACGAGGCCTTTCATATTCCAGCCGAAATTTATGCGTACTGGGATGGCAAAAAGAAAGGCCAGGCGCTACAGGCCGAATGGCAAGCTCAATTCGATGACTACGCACAGGCGTTTCCTGCTGAAGCGGCCGAATTGCAGCGCCGCATGTCCAGCATCCTGCCGGACGATTTCGCCGAGCAATCGCAAAAATTCATTGAAGCGACCAATCAAAAAGCTGAAACCGTCGCTAGCCGCAAGGCCTCACAACTGGCAATCACTGCCTATGCTGAATTATTGCCAGAGTTCCTTGGCGGTTCGGCTGATTTGACGGGATCAAACCTCACCGACTGGAAGGGCGCCGTCCCGGTGCGTGCCGGCGAACTGCATCTGCGGTTTGGCCATCATATCAACTACGGCGTGCGCGAGTTCGGTATGGCCGCCATCATGAACGGTATCGCTCTTCATGGGGGCTATCTGCCATTTGGCGGAACCTTCCTGACGTTCTCCGATTATTCACGTAATGCGCTGCGCATGGCCGCTCTTATGAAGCAGCGGGTCGTGCATGTGTTCACGCATGATTCGATTGGGTTAGGTGAAGACGGCCCGACTCATCAGTCGGTCGAGCACGCCGCCAGCTTGCGCCTTATACCTAATCTGCAGGTATGGCGACCATGCGACACGACTGAAACGGCAGTCGCTTGGGCTCAGGCTATCCAGCGTCCGGCTAGCGTGGGCATGGACGTCAAAGACGGTGGCCCCAGCGCCTTGCTGTTGTCGCGTCAAAATCTGCCCTTTGTTCCCCGTGATGCCGAAACTGTTGCGGCCATCAGCAAAGGTGGTTATGTGCTGCGCGACGCTGCCAACGCACGGGCCGTTATCATCGCGACAGGCTCCGAAGTTTCGCTCGCGCTCGGCGCACAGGAGCAACTTGCAGCCAAGGGTATTGCGGTTCGCGTTGTGTCCATGCCTTGCACCAACGTATTCGACCTGCAAGATGCGCAATGGCGCGAGTCCGTCTTGCCAAAAGGCCTGCCCAGGGTCGCGGTCGAGGCCGGCGTTACGTCGGGCTGGTATAAATATGTTGGGCTGGATGGCGCAGTGGTGGGTATTGATACCTACGGCGAATCCGCCCCGGCAGGGGTATTGTTCAAGTTCTTTGGCTTGACCGTCGAGCATGTTGCTGCGGCTGTCGAACAGGTTTTATAAACAGGAGATCATTAATGACTATTCGCGTGGCAATCAACGGTTATGGCCGTATCGGTCGCAATATTCTGCGTGCCCATTACGAAAGCGGTAAAAAGCACGACATAGAAATTGTGGCAATTAACGACCTGGGCGATCCCAAGACCAACGTTCACCTGACGCGCTTTGATACGGCCCACGGTAAATTCCCGGGTACGGTAACCGTAGATGGCGATTACATGGTGGTCAACGGCGACAAGATCCGCGTGCTTGCCAATCGTGACCCTTCCGCTTTGCCTTGGGGCGACCTCGGTGTAGACGTCGTACTCGAATGCACGGGCTTCTTCACCAGCAAGGAAAAAGCCAGCGCGCACATTCGAGGCGGTGCAAAGAAAGTCATCATTTCCGCTCCCGGCGGAAAAGACGTTGATGCCACGATCGTATACGGCGTAAATCATGGTGTCCTGAAGGCCAGCGACACTGTAATTTCGAATGCATCGTGCACAACCAACTGCCTGGCACCGCTGGTCCAGCCTTTGCATCAGAAACTGGGGCTGGTCAACGGTTTGATGACCACAATCCACGCATACACCAATGATCAGGTTTTGACCGACGTCTATCACGAAGATCTGCGCCGGGCTCGTTCGGCGACTCAAAGCATGATCCCCACCAAGACCGGTGCGGCTTCAGCAGTGGGTTTGGTATTGCCTGAACTGAACGGCAAGCTTGACGGCTACGCCATTCGTGTTCCGACCATTAATGTGTCCATCGTCGATTTGTCATTTGTGGCAGCGCGTGAAACCACAGTAGACGAGGTCAACGGGATTCTGAAGGCGGCTGCCGAACAAGGTCCATTGAAGGGCATTCTGGAATACAACGACGAACCGCTGGTGTCGGTGGATTACAACCATAATCCCGCCTCCAGCACGGTAGATGCCGGCCTTACCAAAGTGTCGGGTTCGCTGGTCAAGGTATCTTCGTGGTACGACAACGAATGGGGCTTCTCCAATCGTATGCTCGACACCACGGTTGCCTTGATGTCGGCCAAATAAGCGGCTGATCCTAGATGCAAGGGCGGGGTAACCCGCCCTTGCCACATCTGACCACCGTAAACTGATACCAATTATGTCTACTATAAAAACTCTTTCGTCTCTTGCAAAAGAGGGTGCGCTCGTCGGCAAGCGGGTGTTCATCCGTTCTGATCTGAATGTGCCGCTCGACAACGGCAAAATTTCCGAAGACACCCGGATTCGCGCGTCGGTGCCCGCCATACGCATGGCATTGGACGCCGGGGCGGCCGTCATGGTTACCTCGCACCTCGGACGACCCACCGAAGGCACGGTAACGAAGGCAGATAGTCTTGCGCCGATCGCCGCGCGCCTGTCAGAACTACTGGGGCTGCCCGTTACGCTCGTCTCCAACTGGGTCGATGGCGTCTCAACCAGTCCGGGCCAAGTCGTATTGCTTGAAAATTGCCGCTGCAATGTCGGTGAAAAGAAAGACGACCCTGAACTATCCAGGAAAATGGCTGCCTTGTGCGATGTGTACGTGAACGATGCCTTTGGCACCGCCCACCGCGCCGAGGCCACGACGCATGGCATAGCGAAGTATGCGCCAGTGGCTTGCGCCGGCCCTTTACTCGAGGCGGAACTTATTGCTCTGGGGCGCGCACTGCGCGAACCGAAGCGTCCATTGGTGGCCATTGTTGGCGGGTCGAAGGTTTCAACCAAGCTTTCAATTCTGAAGTCGCTGGCCGAAAAGGTTGACCAGTTGGTGGTCGGCGGCGGTATCGCTAATACTTTTATGCTGGCTGCCGGCCTACCTGTCGGAAAGTCTCTGGTTGAGTCGGACCAGGTTACCCAGGCTAGCGCTGTGATCGACATCATGAAAGAGCGGGGCGCCGCGGTACCGATACCCGCGGATGTGGTGTGTGCGAAAAACTTTAGCGCCGATGCCGCCGCTACAGTGAAAGCGGCTAATCAGGTCGCAGAAGACGACCAGATACTTGATATCGGCCCTCAGACGGCAGAGCGGCTTGCAGCTATCCTGCGGCAAGCGGGTACCATAGTATGGAACGGTCCAGTCGGCGTCTTCGAGTTCGACGCTTTCGCCAACGGCACCAAGGTCGTGGCCCAGGCCATCGCCGAATCCGAAGCGTTTTCTATCGCTGGCGGCGGCGATACGCTTGCTGCCATAGCCAAGTATCACATTGCCGACAAGGTCGACTATATCTCGACGGGTGGCGGTGCTTTCCTTGAGTTTCTGGAAGGCAAAACGCTTCCGGCCGTCGACATTCTTCAGCAGCGTGCTCAAGCTTGAAACGGGCCGATAATTTTTAAGGAAAATATGGTTGAATCGTTGCGTCTTGTCCGTCAACACCCCGACGAACTGCTGGTGGGCCTGGTTTCGATTTCAGACCGGGCGTCCGTTGGCATCTATCAAGATCAAGGTATTCCGGCCCTGCAAAAGTGGCTGGGCGAGGCCCTGGTCCAACCGCCCCAGCTGGTTACGCGGCTGATACCCGACGAGGCAGAGCAAATATCGGCCACCCTTATCGAGCTAGTCGATACCCTGGGTTGCGACTTGGTGCTTACCACGGGTGGCACAGGGCCATCGCGTCGCGATGTTACTCCCGAGGCGACCCTGGCGGTAGCCACCAAGGAAATGCCCGGTTTTGGCGAGCAGATGCGTCAAATCAGCTTGAAATTTGTGCCGACGGCAATCTTGTCAAGGCAAGTAGCCGTCGTTCGCGAGACGCCGGACCACGCGGCGCTTATCATCAACCTTCCGGGCCAGCCCAAAGCCATCAAGGAGACCCTTGAAGGCTTGAAGGACTCTGATGGCAAAGTGCTCGTGGCTGGTATCTTCGCCGCAGTACCTTATTGCATCGATTTGATCGGAGGGCCTTATATTGAAACGCGTAACGAGCTTGTTACCGCCTTTCGACCTAAGTCGGCAATCAGGCCTTGATACTCAGCAATTAATCTCATTCCCTCGTAAAATCGAGTCTATTCATATTTACTTTGCTTCCAGGAGGTCTTGTCATGGCCCTAGTTTCCATGCGTCAGTTGCTCGACCATGCAGCCGAAAACGGCTACGGTATCCCCGCTTTCAACGTCAATAACCTGGAACAGGTCCAGGCTATTATGGAAGCCGCTGCCGAAACCGACAGCCCGGTCATCATGCAAGCGTCTGCCGGTGCCCGCAAATATGCCGGCGAAGGCTTCCTTAAATACCTGATCCAGGCAGCGGTCGAAACCTACCCAAATATCCCGGTCGTTATGCACCAAGACCACGGGCAGTCGCCGGCGATCTGCCAGGGCGCCATCAACCTGGGCTTCTCCAGCGTCATGATGGACGGCTCACTGAAGGAAGACGGCAAGACGATTGCCGATTACGAATACAACCTCGACGTCACCCGCCGTGTCGTCGAAATGGCGCATAAGGTGGGCGTAACGGTCGAAGGCGAACTGGGATGCCTGGGATCACTGGAGACCATGCAGGGCGACAAAGAAGACGGCCATGGTGCCGACGGCAAGCTCACCATGGAACAGCTGCTTACCGATCCTGAACAGGCGGCCGACTTTGTACGTCACACCCAGCTCGATGCGCTGGCGATTGCCATTGGCACCAGCCACGGCGCGTACAAATTCACCCGCAAGCCCACGGGCGACATCCTGTCGATCTCGCGCATTAAAGAAATCCACCATCGCCTGCCCAATACCCATCTGGTCATGCACGGCAGCTCCAGCGTGCCCCAAGATCTTCTTGCCGAAATCCGCGAATTTGGCGGTGACATGAAAGAAACCTACGGCGTGCCTGTCGAAGAGATCCAGGAAGCCATCAAGTTTGGCGTTCGCAAGATCAATATCGACACCGATATTCGTCTGGCCATGACCGGTGCGATTCGTCGTTTCATGGGCGAAAATCCTTCCAAGTTCGATCCGCGCGAATATCTCAAGCCCGCCCGGCAAGCCGCCAAAGAAATCTGCCTGCAGCGCTACGAGCAATTCGGCACGGCGGGTAACGCCAGCAAGATCAAACCGATCCCGCTCGCCGAAATGGCCAAACGCTATTCGGCAAGCGAACTGGCTCAAGTCGTTCAATAAATGCTCTTGGCTTTAAATTGACTCTCATCCCGCCGGTCTCCAGCCGGCGGGATGTTTTTATTTCGAGGAAACATCGTGGTTCAGGCCCTCCATCAATCAACCATCAAATCGCTACCCTTGCTCGCCCGCGGCAAAGTGCGGGATATGTATGCGGTAGGCGACGATAAGCTGCTGATCGTGGCAACTGACCGTATTTCTGCTTTCGATGTCATTCTCGACGATCCCATCCCCGGCAAAGGGCAAGTGCTTACCGAGTTGACGGAGTTCTGGCTGAAAAAGTTGGCTCATATTCTGCCGACTCATTCTACCGATGTGGCGCCCGAAGACGTCGTGGCGCCGGACGAAAGGGATCAAGTTGCCGGACGTGCCATGGTGGTCAAGCGTCTGAACCCCATCATGGTCGAAGCGGTCGCACGCGGCTACCTGATCGGCTCTGGCTGGAATGATTACCAGGCAAACGGTAACGTTTGCGGCATAACTCTCCCGGCCGGACTGCAACAGGCCAGCCGACTGCCAGAACCGATATTCACGCCAGCCGCCAAAGCAGAATTGGGCTCGCATGACGAAAATGTAGACTTCGATTACGTTGTGAGTCAGGTTGGAAAAGACCTGGCCGAGCAGATTCGTAGCGTTACGCTGAGGCTGTATACCGAAGCCGCCGAATTTGCCGCAACCAAAGGGATCATCATTGCCGACACCAAGTTCGAGTTCGGACTCGACGATAAGGGCCAGCTGCATTTGATGGACGAGGTTTTGACCCCGGATTCATCGCGCTTCTGGCCTGCGTCCGAGTATGCCGAAGGCATTAGTCCGCCATCGTTCGACAAGCAGTTTGTGCGCGATTGGCTTGAAACCCAGGTATGGGACAAAACGCCGCCTGCACCGCGTCTGCCCGCCGAGGTCCTCGACAAGACGGCTGCGAAATACCGCGAAGCTGTCACGCGCCTTACGGCTTAGTCTGGTGCCGAATACAGCGCCGCGGCGCTGGTTCGGCACTCCGGCAAGAACCTGCTCCTCGGCACGTTAAAATAAAATCTTCCTTTGTGCGACCATAAGGTGAGCTGACATGGCTATATTTACTGAAACTGATGGCGCTGGTCCAGCGGTGGTGGGCATTATCATGGGCTCGTCAAGTGATTGGGACATCATGAAACACACGGTTGCCGTGCTTGAAGAGTTCCACGTGCCTCATGAAATGAAAGTCGTTTCCGCGCACCGGATGCCCCACGACATGGTCGAATATGGCGCCCATGCGGTCGACCGCGGCTTGCGGGCCATTATTGCAGGGGCCGGCGGTGCCGCCCACCTGCCAGGAATGATGGCCGCCCTGACGCCCGTGCCGGTTTACGGAGTGCCCGTGCCATCCAAGTATTTGCGCGGCGAAGATTCTCTGTTGTCGATTGTTCAAATGCCTAAGGGTGTGCCGGTAGCGACGTTCGCAATCGGCGAAGCGGGTGCTGCCAATGCCGCCTTGCATGTCATTGCGTGTCTGGCGACCACCGACGCTTCGCTGCTGCAAAAGTTGATCGCCTATCGGGCACGCCAAACCGAGGCGGCAAGGGCCATGGCAGTGCCGCCCCATGTTGTGATGTAGGTCGCCAAGCGCCTCCGTTGTTTTTCCACGCTACTTTTATTTATCTTTGCTGACAGGTTGTTTTCATGAATGAAGCCTCTATTCCTTCTCCGATATTGCCGGGTGATTGGCTGGGCATGATTGGTGGAGGGCAGTTGGGGCGCATGTTCTGCCACGCTGCGCAAAGCCTGGGCTACAAGGTTGCGGTACTCGATCCCGATCCCCACAGTCCTGCTGGGTCTGTAGCCGACATGCATATCAAAACGGGCTATGACAATGTAGACGGCCTCACGCAGCTGTCCGATCGCTGCAAGGCAATCACGACCGAATTCGAGAATGTACCCGCAGATAGTCTACAAGCACTCGCGGCTGCTTCGTTGGTCAGACCGGCAGCGCAAGCCGTTGCCATCGTACAGGATCGCATACGCGAAAAGGCATTTATCGCAGATGTCGGGGTGCCGCTCGCGCCCTATGCCGCCATCCATGCCGCCGACGACATTTCTACTGCGCCCGATACACTGTTTCCCGGTATTCTAAAAGCGGCCCGTTTAGGTTACGACGGAAAGGGGCAGGCTCGCGTCTCGACCCGAGACCAGGCGCGCCAGGCCTTCGCGGAAATCGGTGCAAGCTGTGTGCTAGAGGCGCTGCTGCCGTTGGCGAGCGAGCTCTCCGTTGTCATGGCGCGTGGCGCCGATGGCAAGACTGTCTATTACCCCTCTGCCCAAAACGAGCACCGCGACGGCATATTGGCAGTTTCCACGGTTGATGCCTTGTCGCCCTCGCTGCCTATGGCTGCACAAGCCGCCAAAGCTGCGCTGGCTATCGCTGAGGGCCTACAGTACGTGGGCGTCCTGTGCGTCGAGTTTTTCATATTGCAGGATGGCAGCCTGGTAGCTAACGAGATTGCGCCGCGCCCCCATAACAGCGGGCATTTCACGATGGATGCCAGCATTAGCAGTCAGTTCGAGCAACAAGTTCGCGTGACCGCGGGCTTGCCTCTGGGCAGCACGGCGCCGTTATGCCCGGTCGTCATGTTAAACATCCTAGGAGACGTTTGGTTCGACTCGGCCACGGGCGCCATGCGTGAACCGGATTGGTCTTCGGTGTTGGCCATCCCCGGCGTCAAACTGCATTTGTACGGAAAAGCCGAAGCCCGCCGCGGCCGGAAAATGGGCCATATGAATGTGCTCGGGTCCACGCTAGCTGAAGCCAACGCCGCTGCTGCTCAGGCCGCGCAAGTGCTTGGTATTCCCTTTCAGTCATGATCCAAGCCGTAACATCGGTCGATATTAGCCGCTTGCTGGCGCAAGGCGCACGGCGCCTGCTTGACGGCGGGCTGGTGGCCTTTCCGACTGAAACGGTTTATGGGCTGGGTGCCGATGCTGAAAACCCCGAGGCCATCGCCCGTATTTACGCAGTCAAGGGGCGTCCTGCCAACCATCCCGTCATTGTGCATGTGGCGCCCGAGGCCGACATCACTTACTGGGTACGATCCGTGCCAGCGGAAGCGCGCGCCCTTATGCAAGCCTTTTGGCCGGGTCCGCTTACCCTTATCTTGCCACGGGCGCAGCATATTCCCGCAGCCGTCAGCGGAGGGCAGGACAGCGTCGGCCTACGTTGCCCCTCGCACCCCGTTGCTCAGGAACTGTTGCGTCAGTTCGCTCGACTAAAACCAAACGGACAGGGGGGCGTCGCGGCGCCGTCAGCCAACAAGTTCGGACAAGTCTCGCCGACACATGCCTCGCATGTGAGGGCCGAATTCAAAGGATTGACCGAGGCCGAACTGATGATCCTCGAGGGTGGCCCCGCGCAAGTGGGTATTGAATCCACCATAGTCGATTTGTCTCGCCTGGACCGGGGTGTTGGGCCCGTATTGTTGCGCCCTGGCCACATTTCGGCGGCACAGATCGGTGCCGTCCTGGGGGCGGAACCGGCCCACCCGGATGCCTCCGCGCCGCGGGTTTCAGGCTCTTTGAAAGCGCACTACGCACCTCGCACGCCATTATATGTAGTGCCGCCCGCGCAGCTCTTGACCACGATTGAAAAGGCAAAGATCGAAGGCCGGGTTGCTGCAGTAGCCTTCCAGCCTCCCGGCGATGCTGCCACCAAGGATGTCGATTGGTACCCTTGCGCCGCTGACCCGCATGTTTATGCACGCGATCTGTATGCAATGCTGCGCGATCTTGACCAGCGTGGTTACGCTGCGATCTTGTTCGAACAGCCCCCGCGAACCTTGGCGTGGCAGGCGGTAAATGACCGGATAGGTCGCGCCGCAGCGGCCTTCAGCTAAGCCGCTGCCAAGCGTTCAGACTCCCAGATAACGCATCAGGACCTCGGGCTGGCCCGCCAGGATCTCGCTGCGCTCACTGACGACCAGGTTACCCTTTTCGAGTATTACGCAGCGGTCGGTGTGAGCCAGCACTTTGCGATAGTTGCGATCGACGATCAGGGTCGACATGCCGGCGCCGCGCACGTCGGCAATGATTCGCCAGATTTCGGCAACGATCAGCGGGGCCAAGCCTTCGGTTGCTTCGTCAAGAATCAACACATCGGGGTTGGTCATCAGCGCGCGTCCGATGGCAAGCATTTGCTGTTCGCCGCCGGAAAGCTGCTGGCCGCCATGATCCAGGCGTTCAGATAGGCGCGGGAAGGTATGCAATATGCGCTCATAAGACCATTCTTTGCGGCCATCGAAACCCGGGCGGGCAGCTACTTGGAGGTTCTCGCGTACGCTGAGATTGGGAAAAATGCCTCGGCCTTCCGGAACGTAGGCAATTCCCAGACGCGCCACTTGGTAGGGCTCGGCTTGCTTGCAATTTTTACCGCGGATACTGATAGTGCCGCTGCTTGTCGCCACGTGGCCAAGGATGGTGCGTATAAAAGTGCTTTTGCCCATGCCGTTACGCCCCAACAGGCCTACGGATTCGCCCCGGCCGATATCCAGGCTGACCCCGTGCAGTATGTGGCTCGCGCCGTAATGCGCATGCACTGACTGTGCCTGTATCAGGGGAGTCATTCGCTGTCTCCCAGGTAGGCAGTCTGTACGTCGATATTGCTGCGTATGGCCTTGGGATCGCCATGGGCGATCACTTGTCCATTGACCATTACCGTGATTTCGTCGGCCACCTTGAATACGGCGTCCATGTCGTGTTCAACGAGCAAAATGGCGTGCTCGGTCTTTAGCGAGGCCAGCAAATCAAGCATTCTTTCCGTTTCTTCTGACCCCATGCCTGCCAAGGGTTCGTCCAGCAACAGCACGCTGGGTTTTGTCGCCAGGCTCATGGCAATTTCCAGCTGACGTTTCCTCCCGTGAGATAGCAGTCCAGCTATTTGACGAGCATCGGCCTCTAGGCCGGCCAGCGATATCGCATCATCTGCTGCCTCGATGCTAAAGCGGCAATTCTTTGCGGGACTTGCCCAATTCCAGAATTTCTGCAGATTAGCCTGGGCTGCGAGCCGGCAGTTTTCGTGTACGGAAAGGTTGGGGAAAATCGTGGTCCGCTGGTAACTACGACCCAGCCCGGCCCTTGCGCGGCGCGGCTGCGACCAGGAGGTTACCTCTTGATGCTGAAGAAATATATTTCCCTCGTCGGGCGCCAGTTCGCCGGCAAGCACACTGACCAAGGTGGATTTCCCTGCGCCGTTAGTACCTATGACTGCGTGCAAGGCTCTCCGTGCAAGCGAGAGGGACACTCGATCGATGGCGGTGAGCCCTCGAAAGCGCCGGGTGATATTTTTTGCCGATAATAAAATGTCGGTCATGTGTCATCCTTGTGACGCTGCGGGGGCTGCGGGTATAGCTGAGCGCCGATTGCGCCATTGCGCCGCGATGCCGATAAGGCCATTCGGCATGATGGCTACGAGTGCCATGATGCTGAGGCCGAACGTAAGATGCCAGTGCGTGGCCAGGTCGCCGAAAAGATTTTGAGACTGGAATGCTTCCTGCAACAGCGTCAGACCCGCAGCGCCCAGCACTGCGCCCCAAAGTCGGCTGCTGCCTCCCAAGATCACCATAAGCAATACCAGGCCAGATTGTTCCCATGACAAGAGCTCGGGGTTTACAAAGCCATCTTTGGACGCATAGAGCAGACCGCTTATCCCAGCCAGTGCGCCGCCTATCGTGTAAGCAACCAGTTTGTAGTTAAAGGTCGAGAAGCCGGCGCCGCGCATACGTAATTCGTTTGCTTTGATACCCGTGAGTGCCGCGCCGAAACGGGAGCGCATAAGCATTGCAAGAAAGGCCCAAGTAAGCACCAGGCAGGCGAGCGTGAACAGGTAAAGCCGGTGTGGACTGTCGATAGAGAAAAGTAGCCAGTCGCCCAAGCGCAACTCGGGACGGAAATACAGATAGATGCCGTCGCTGCCGCCGCCCACATCGGTATCGTGGAAGACGTAATAGGCCATCTGCGAAAAGGCCAGGGTCACCATAATGAAATACACACCCTTGGCCCTTAAGGAAAGAGCCCCGGTCACTAGGGCGTACACCATGGCACTAAACATTGCGCAGGCCATTAATGCCAGCAAATTGCCTGCTCCGGATTCCGGCGACAGGAGGGTGGTCGTGTAGGCGCCAATGCCAAAAAAGGCGGCGTGTCCCAGGCTTACAAGCCCGGCACCGCCAACCAGCAATTGCAAACTCAGCGCAAAGATGGAATAAATCATGATCTTGATGATCAGGCTGACGTAATAATCGCCAATCATCAATGGCAACACGGCCATGCCGGACAAGACTCCGGCTATGCACAGGGCGCGTAACATCGCTTGCATGGAATCAGCCTTGTTTGAAAAGCCCTTCGGGCTTGAGCAGAAGAATGGCAGCCATCAGGACATAGATCAGAGCGCCCGCGACACCTGGGAAAAAAACCTGGCCGAAGGTATCGACAAAACCGACCAGCATGGCGGCAAGGAAAGCACCTTTTATGGAACCGATTCCTCCGATGACGACGACGACAAAACAGATAATAAGTACGTTATTCCCCATGCCTGGATAAACGGACGATACAGGTGCGGCGATGGCTCCAGCCAGCGCCGCAAGGGCGACCCCGATGGCGAAGACAACGCGGTACAAGCGATTGATATCTACGCCCAATGAGGCGATCATCTCGCGATTGCTGGCGCCGGCTCGTATCATCATGCCAAGGCGGGTATGCCCTAGCACCCAATATAGAAGCCCTGCGACCAGCAGGCAGACAGCAGATATAAAGAGTCGATAAACCGGATAGGTCATGACGTCGCCCAAGGCGATGGAGCCAGCAAGCCAGGCAGGCGCCGAAACGCCGTGAACGTCATTGCCCACCGCGATACTGCGCAGCTCTTCAAATACCAGGATCAGTCCGTAAGTCATGAGTACCTGTTGCAGGTGATCGCGGCGGTATAGAAAACTGAAAAAAGCCCATTCCAGAAAGTAGCCCAGCACAGTGGCGGCGAGCAGGCAGAAAAACACGGTGACGAGAAAGCCTCCGCCGATATACCGGGCTACGAGCGGTTCAAGGGCGAAGGCCATGTAGGCCCCGATCATGTAAAAACTGCCATGAGCCAAATTAATGATACCCATGATGCCGAAAATCAGTGTCAGGCCGCTAGCGACCAAAAACAGCAACAGACCATATTGCACCGCATTCAGGCATTGAATCAAAAAGATGGCGGGGTCCACGAATGCTCCTTCGGTACGACGATGATTACAGGCGGCAGCCGCGTGCCGGATCGGCGAGCGCCTTGATGGCGACACCCTGGCTGACGTTCTGATCACCCTTTACCTGCCGCAGGTAGATGTCCTGAATCGGGTTGCCTGCCTTGGATAAGGTGAAGGGGCCGCGTGGGCTGTCGATGGTCGCGCTGCTCATGGCTCCGCGCATGGCGTCCTTCTTGGAAACATCGCCGTTGACAGCCTTCAGTCCGGCGGCCAGCAGTTGCGCTGCATCGTAGCCCTGCACCGCATATACATCGGGCTGCATGGTGGGATAGTTTTTGGAATAGTTTTCGCGGAATGCGTTGTCTCGAGGGGTATTCAGCCCATCGGCGTAGTGCAGCGTAGTAAATAAGCCTTGCGCCGCTTCGCCTTGCGCCTTCAATGTTCCGTCTGTCATGAAGCCGCTGCTAAGCAAAGGCACCGATTTTCCAAGTCCGGCAGCCGCATAATCTTGCACGAATTTGACTGCGCCACCGCCGGCAAAGAAAGTGAACACCGTATCGGGCTTCAGCGATGCGACTTCGGTCAGCAAAGGCTGGAACTCGACATTAGGGAAGGGAAGCGTCAGTTCTTTGATGACTTTGCCGCCCTGCTTCTCGAACGATTCTTTGAAACCGGCAATGGCCTCTTTGCCTGCAGCATAATTCCACGTGATGGTTACCGCGGTCTTGTGTCCCTTCTCGTAGGCGACCGGTCCCATGGCATAGGATGGCTGCCAATTGGTAAAGGAAGTACGGAAGATATTCTTGCTGCACAGTGGCCCGGTAATGGCATCGGCACCGGCATTGGGAATGATCAGGGTGGTATCGGAGTCTTTGGCTGCCTTGGCCAATGCCATGGCGACGCCCGAGTGCACTGTGCCTATCAGTATGTCGACCTGGTCGCGCTTGATAAGGCGATTGGCGTTATCGGGACCTTTAGAGGGGTTCGATTCGTCATCGACCTGAAAGTATTCCAGGTCTTGGCCAGCAAGCTTGCCGCCTTGTTCTTTCACATACAGTTTGAACCCGTTCTCTATGGCTTGTCCCAGGGCTGCATACGTGCCACTGTATGGCAGCATAAAGCCTACTTTTACGGCCGCAACGGCATTGCCTGACCCTAGCGCAAGCGCGGCTGCGATGGCCGTGCCGGTAAATACTTGTCTCATATGTCTGCTCCTTGATTTTTATAAAAGTCACTGCATGGTGCGCGTTGCGCGGGGTAAGGTTAAGTCATGGCCTGGAACGCTTCAGCTTGGCGATGAGCTTGCTTAGGGCGTCGATAACGATGTCGGGCTGATCGCGATGCGGCGAATGGCCACAATTCGGGATAATACAAAGCTCAGTTTGGGTGGCAATGCGCTGGATACCGTAGATTTGCTCCAGCGAACCATATTCGTCGTTCTCTCCCTGTATCGCCAGTACTGGGCAATGGACGTCTTTCAGAAAAGGCTCAATATTCCAGGCCCGGAAATCCGGATCAAGCCAGACGTCGTTCCAACCCCAAAATGCGGAATCCGGATCGTTGTGATAACGGCCCAGTTTGCGGGGCAAATCGGTGTTCAGATAGGCCAGCCGGGCATTTTCAATATTCGCAACAGTAATGTCTTCGACGAATATATGAGGGGCCGCCACCGCGATTGCCTTGACGCTTTCTGGATACATCGCCGCATAAAGCAAGGCAATGGATCCGCCGTCGCTATGTCCGAAAAGAACGGGTCGTTCTTCTTCAAGGTGCAAGGCTTTGAATAGCGCAGGCAGCGCGTGCCTGGCTTGGGTGTGCATGAAGCTTACTGGCCACTTTTCTTCGTGAGGGCGTGGCGTGCTTTCCCCGTAGCCATAGCGTGAAAAGACCAGGCCGCGGCAATCTGCGGCGGCACAAGCCAGGGTGGGCCAGTCTTTCCACATCGATACGGATCCCAGGCCCTCATGCAGGAATACTATAAGTTCTTTGTCTGTTTTATGAGGGTCTATCCATTGGCATTCAATCGTAATGTCACGCCCATCGATGCCTGTGACCGGCACGAGCAGGGAAGGTGATTTCGCGATGGTCTGACTCATGGCGTCTACTTGTTTAATTGCCGCAATCGAAAGCGCTGGATTTTTCCTGTTGCGGTTTTAGGAAGATCCTCGATGAAATGGATTGTGCGAGGATACTTGAAAGGCGCGAGGTGTTGTTTAACATAAGCTTGTAATTCGTGGGCAATTTGCGGGTCGCCTAACCCGCCGTTTCGCAATACAACATAAGCCAGGGTCTTGGTAAGGCCTTCATCGTCGGCTACTCCGATTACGGCGGCTTCCAGCACAGACTCGTGCTGGATTAGCGTGTTTTCGACTTCAACCGGCGAGACGTATTGGCCGCTGACTTTGATCATGTCGTCACTGCGTCCGGCGTATGTGTAATAGCCGTCAGCATCGCAAATATACTTATCACCGCTCTTGAGCCATTGGCCCTGAAAGGTCTCTAGCGACTTGGGGCGGTTATTCCAATACAGCAGCGCTGCGCTGGGGCCTTTGATATATAGGTCGCCTATGGTGTTGGCAGCGACGGGCTGGCCTTGGTCGTCCCGAAGTTCGACCTCGTAGCCCGGAACTGGCTTGCCGGTAGTGCCATAGCGAACTTGACCTGGTTGGTTTGATAGAAAAATATGGAGCATTTCGGTGGAACCGATGCCGTCCAGAATGTCGCAGCCGAAGTGATGTCGAAAGCGGCTGCCGAGGTCTTTGGGTAGTGCCTCTCCGGCCGAGGCACAGACACGTATGGCGACCTGGTTTTTTTCAGGCAGCATGGGCGAAGCAAGCATGCTGGCATACAGGGTTGGAACGCCGCAAAAAATAGTAGGCTGGTGTTGAGTCAAGCGCTTGAAGACGGCTTCGGGCGTCGGGCGCTCAGCCATCAAAACAGTTGTTGCGCCGACTGTCAGCGGAAACGTGAGCCCATTGCCCAAGCCGTACGCAAAGAATAGTTTGGCCGCTGAAAATACCGTGTCATCTTCGGCTACTCCCAGTACTGGCTTGCCATAGAGTTCAGCGGTATACCAAAGATTTGCATGGGTGTGCACAACACCTTTGGGCTGGCCGGTGGATCCCGACGAATATAGCCAGAAGGCGATTTCGTCGGACATTGTTGTGCAAACCGGCGATTCATCTGCTGCGGACATCAGCTGGTTCAGTTCAAGCAGTGCAGTGGAGGTGGCATCGGCCGGGTTCGAGACAACGATCTGCTTGACCTCGTGCGGCCCTTGGTCCAAGGCTTGTTGAATGGCTGGAAGCAGGGTGCCCGACACGAATACCGCCTGACTGCGACTATGCTTGAGAATATAGGCATAGTCATCAGGGGTCAGTAGCGTATTGACCGCCACCGGTACGACGCCGGCATAGAGTGCGCCAAGAAAGACTACCGGCCAATCGATGGTGTCATGCATCAATAGCAGGATGCGTTCTTCGCGGCGTATGCCGAGATTTTGCAACAGCCCTGCAAACAGCGTTATTTTGTGTGCGAGCTCGCCATACGATAGGGTGTCGTGGTCGTCAATGTAGGCGGGTTTGTCAGGACGTATGGCGTTCAGTTGTATAAGATGCGCAGCATAGTTAAGTTCGGATGGGCAGGCATCCATGGGTTGTCTCCAGAATAATTATTTATGACACCAGAATCGTGGCTATGCCGATTATTTTTGGGTGAACCGGATCTGCCCTTGCGGGAGAAGATACAGTACCAGGGCCCGCCCACCGGTCACCGTCGGGCTGTGGACAGTATCGGGACCATAAACCAGCCACCCGCAGGCTTGTCCGTCGAATTGCGCCGTACTGTCCAGTGGCATGATCAGGTCGATCTCGCCCATTGGATGGCAGTGCTCGGGGCCTGCGATGTCATGCATGTCTACAACATCGACGGAGTATCCGCTTAACGACTCAAGTGGTTTGATGACTCGGCCGTAACGCAGGCCACCGTGCTCGTACTTGCACATCCAGCCATCGGCGATACCGCTTTTACAGGCCGCAAAAATGCTTTGACAGGTTTCCCCCTTGTAGGGAAATGCTTGTTGCAGGTGTGCTTGTAACGATGCGTCGAGCGGATGGCTACCGATCTCGTCGGTAACCGTTTTGATCAACTGCTGAAATTCGTCGACGCTGCCCATGGCCATCCTTTGCCGATTCAATATCTTTGCCCGATGTCGTGTTGCTTGATCTGTGTCAAGTCAAGGTCTACAGCCTGCAAATTAGGGCTTTTATTCTGTCAAGTCAAGCACTATAATGCATGTCAACCGTAAGCTTAGGGTTTTTCTGGGTGAATAAGAAAACGATGGATCGTAAAGCCGCCGTGGCGCTGCTGGACTCAGGCGCAGGGGTCGACTCGTATTTGTCGTCGCTGGGCGAACGGGTAAGGCGCATGCGCGCAATCCGCGGCATGACCCGCAAGGAACTGGCTGCATCTGCTCGCGTTTCAGAAAGGCATCTGGCGAACCTCGAATTGGGGGTCGGCAATGTGTCGGTGCTCGTCCTCAGGCAAATCGCGCACGCTTTCAATTGCACAATGGCAGAATTGGTCGGCGATATCACCGCGTCCAGCCCCGAATGGTTGCTTATCCGTGAAATTCTCGAAAATCGCTCTGAACCACAGCTCCAGCAGGCGCGCGAAGCATTGGTTCAGCTGTTTGCGGATCCGGTGTCCACCGCGGGGCGAAATAAGCTTCATCAAATTGCCCTAATCGGCTTACGCGGTGCGGGAAAATCCACCTTGGGTCGGCTGCTGGCTGCCGATATCGGCTATCCCTTCGTCGAGCTAAGCGCCGAAATCGAGCGTGTCGCCGGTTGCGGCATTCTGGAAATCCATAGCCTCTACGGGCCTACGGCCTATCGGCGCTACGAAAGACGAGCCCTCGAGGAAAGTTTGCAGCTCTATCCGCAAATGGTGCTTGCTACGCCGGGCGGACTGGTATCGGAGCCCGCTACGATGAACCTAATGCTGGCGCACTGCTACACCGTTTGGGTCAAGGCTACACCTGAAGAGCATATGCAGCGCGTCATGGCGCAGGGCGACTTTCGTCCCATGGCTGGCAACAACGAAGCCATGGCTGACCTGAAGCGCATACTTGCCAGCCGTGCTGATTTCTATTCCAAGGCCGACTGGGTATGCTCGACCAGTCACATTGAACTGCAAGAGTGCTTCCAGGCACTGCGCACTCAAATTCGTCAAGTTGCGGGCATGCCGGTGTAAAACTGTTTAAGCATCACGGAGATGCATTTTTATGCATGTTTCGTTGACACTGAGATTTAACTGCAATATTATGCATTTATCGTTTCGCGATGAGCATTATCTTTCAGCTAAAGATCAGGAAAAACAACTTATGACCGCAGACCGCTCGTTCGTAGACTTTCGTACCGATCCGTCGCAGTACAAGCACTGGAACCTTAGTATTGACGGCGCGGTCGCCACCCTTGCGATGGATGTCTCCGAAGACGGTGGCATTCGACCCGGATACAAGCTGAAGCTGAATTCGTACGATCTAGGCGTCGACATTGAATTGCACGACGCTTTGCAGCGGATACGGTTCGAGCATCCTGAAGTGCGCACGGTCGTAGTCACCAGCCTGAAGGACCGCATCTTCTGCTCAGGCGCCAATATCTTCATGCTCGGCTTGTCAACGCATGCCTGGAAAGTCAATTTCTGCAAGTTTACAAACGAAACGCGAAATGGCATGGAAGATTCCAGCCGCCACAGTGGGCTGAAGTTCGTGGCGGCGCTCAATGGCGCTTGTGCTGGGGGCGGGTACGAACTGGCCCTGGCTTGTGACGAAATTCTGCTGATCGATGACCGGTCGTCTGCCGTCTCCTTGCCTGAAGTTCCCTTGCTGGGGGTCCTGCCCGGTACAGGAGGGCTGACGCGAGTTACCGACAAGCGCAATGTCCGCCATGACTACGCCGATATTTTCTGCACATTGGTCGAAGGGGTGAGAGGGCAGCGTGCAAAAGACTGGCGGCTGGTGGACGACATCATCAAGCCTGCGCAATTCCACGAGCAAGTGGCCAAACGGGCAGCTGAGTGGGCCGCACAAAGTGATCGTCCCACGGGTGAGCAGGGCGTGAGCCTGCATCCCCTGCAGCGCCTGATCGCCGACAACGACGTAAAGTACAAATATGTGCAGGTTCAGATTGATCGCGAGAAACGATTGGCTACCTGGACGCTGCGCAGTCCGGAAGCGTCTACCCCTCAGGACATCAAGGGCATACAGGCTCAAGGCGCTTCATGGTGGCCCCTGCAATTTGCTCGCGAACTCGATGACGCGATCTTGCATATGCGCACTAACGAGCTGGAGGTCGGTACCTGGCTGTTCAAGACGTCGGGTGATGCCTCATTGGTATTGGGGGCCGATGAAGTTTTGGAGCGCTTTGCCGATCATTGGCTGGTGCGCGAGACGGTGGGCATGCTGCGACGCACGCTAGCACGTTTGGACGTCAGTTCACGTTCCCTGTTTGCCTTGATCGAGAGCGGCTCATGTTTCGCCGGGACGCTGTTCGAAGTGGCATTGGCCTGCGACCGGTCTTACATGCTCGACGATATTGAATCGCCGCAATCCGCCCGGATAGCGCTTAGCAGAATGAATTTTGGTCAGTATCCGATGGTTAATGGGCAGAGCCGCATTGACCGGCGCTTCTATGAAGAGGCAGGTCCCCTGGCTGCCGCGCGCGGGGCTATCGGGAATTTGCTGCCGGCCAGCGAAGCAGAAGCCCTGGGCTTGGTGACGTTCTCACTCGACAGCATCGATTGGGACGACGAAATTCGCATTGCGCTCGAAGAGCGACGCGCCTTGTCGCCAGACGCCCTCACCGGACTCGAGGCAAATCTGCGATTTGGCGGTACTGAAACCATGGAGACCCGCATCTTCGGGCGTCTTACCGCATGGCAGAACTGGATCTTCAATCGTCCTAACGCAGCTGGCGAAAAGGGTGCGCTCAAGTTGTATGGCAAGGGCGAACAGGCGAATTTCGACTGGAATCGTGTTTAACGCGCTCGCACAACAGCATAATCATTCCCCAAGGAGCAGACATGTCGGGCATCAATTATTCAGAAAAAATCCCTAACAACGTTAATCTATCCGGCGATCGTGCGTTACAGCGTGCGCTGGAACATTGGCAACCGAATTATTTGCAATGGTGGCGGGAAATGGGCCCCGAATCATCGCAAAATTTCGATGTGTATCTGCGCACCGCAGTTAGTGTGCAACCCGATGGCTGGGCGAACTTCGATCATGTCAAGATGCCTGATTATCGCTGGGGTATTTTTCTAGCGCCTCAAGACGGAAATCGCAAGATCCATTTTGGCGAGAATATCGGCCGCGATGTGTGGCAGGAAGCGCCCGGCGAACACCGCGCCAATCTGCGTCGTATTATCGTAACGCAGGGCGATACTGAGCCGGCTTCGGTCGAGCAGCAGCGTCACCTTGGCCTAACCGCCCCGTCGCAATACGATCTGCGCAATCTGTTTCAGGTAAACGTAGAAGAAGGGCGCCACCTATGGGCGATGGTGTATTTGTTGCATCGCTACTTCGGCCGCGATGGCCGCGAAGAGGCCGACGCTCTGCTGCAGCGAAATTCCGGAGACCAAGACAGCCCTCGCATCTTGGGGGCATTCAACGAAAAAACGCCGGATTGGCTCGCCTTCTACATGTTTACCTACTTTACCGACCGCGATGGCAAGTTCCAGTTGTGCGCATTGGCAGAATCCAGCTTCGATCCGCTTGCGCGGACGACGAAGTTCATGCTGACTGAAGAAGCTCATCACATGTTCGTCGGTGAGTCGGGTGTTTCGCGAGTCCTGCAACGCAGCGCCGAAGTCATGAACCAATTAAAGACCGAAGATCCCGCCGTATTGCGAGCCGCTGGCGTCATCGACTTGCCCACGATTCAACGTTATTTGAATTTCCATTACAGCGTCACGATCGACCTTTTCGGCGCGGATCAGTCCTCGAACGCCGCCATTTTTTACAGTTCGGGCCTTAAAGGTCGCTACGAGGAAAGCAAACGTGACGATGATCATCTGTTGAAGAACGACACCTATCGGGTGTTGGAGGTCGTCAACGGAGAATTGCGTGAAACAGAGGTGCCCATGCTGAATGCGCTGAATGAGGTCTTGCGCGACGACTTCATTAAAGACTCCATGGCGGGCGTGGGGCGTTGGAACAAGGTGCTCGAGAAAAATGGCATTGCGTTTCGCCTGAAGGTGCCTCATAAGGCGTTTAATCGCCGCATAGGAACATTGGCGGGCATCCGAGTGGCCCCCGAGGGCACGGTGTTGAGCGAGGAACAATGGAAGATCCACGAGAACACTTGGCTGCCTACCGCCGAAGACCGTGAATTCGTGGCGTCGCTGATGGGCAGGGTGGTGGAGCCCGGCAAATTCGCCAACTGGATCGCGCCGCCCGTTATCGGCGTGAATCGCCAACCTGTCAATTTCGACTACGTCCGCTTCAATTAGACAGCGCTAGTCTCGCTTTTTTTAGCAGCGCTGCATACCTGCATGAGTTGGCACCGCCCTTATACAAAATAAAGGGTGATGCCGGCTCTAAAGAGACCGCCATGAACGCCCCCGTCCCAGCCAGAGTACTGAATCAGCATTTGATCGATCCCGAGGTTTGCATACGTTGCAATACCTGCGAAGAAACCTGCCCGATAGATGCGATCAGTCATGATTCGAATAATTACGTGGTCGACGCCAACATCTGTAATCATTGCATGGCCTGTGTACCACCTTGTCCGACAGGCGCAATCGACAACTGGATCAAGGTATTGGCCGACAAGGCTTATGCGCTTGAAGAGCAGTTCGGTTGGGAGTCCTTGCCCGCCGCAGAAACGATCATCGATATAGGTACAAACGAAGAGCCGGCGGAAGATGCTTCACCTGTGGCCGTTACGTCCGGCAGCAGCCAAAATGATTTTGGGTTGGACGGAGTTCCCTCGACGGGGGCCGGATCCAGAATTCCGCCTAAATCGGCCGCTCATCCCTACATCAATCTGTACACCCACAAGAATCCAGTGACTGCAACGGTAGTTGGCAACTACCGTGTTACAGGCGAGGACACCGATAGCGATATCAGGCATATTGTCCTGGATTTCGGTTCGACCTCGTTTCCCGTCCTGGAAGGGCAGTCGATCGGCATACTGCCGCCAGGCACGGACAGAAGCGGACGCCCATATCACGCCCGTCAATATTCCATTGCCAGTCCGCGCGATGGCGAACGGCCGCGCTATAACAATCTTTCGATTACGGTTAAGCGGGTCACGAACGACTACGAAGGAAACGCCGCACAAGGAGTTTGTTCGAACTATCTGTGCGACCTGAAAAAGAATGACACCGTGCAGGTGATTGGGCCATTCGGCAATACCTTCCTGATGCCCAACCAGGCCGACGCCAATATCATCATGATCTGCACGGGAACGGGTTCAGCCCCTATGCGCGCCATGACGGAACGATGCCGCCGCCTGTCAAAGGAAATGGCTTTCACGGGCAGGCTTATGCTTTTTTTCGGTGCTAGAACGCAGCGCGAATTGCCTTATTTTGGTCCGCTAATGAACCTGCCGCAAAATTTCATTGATATCAACCTGGCGCTGTCCCGCGAACAGGGTTTGCCAAAACGCTATGTGCAGGACCTGATCAAAGAGCGCGCCGACGATGTATTCGCGTTGCTGGAAAATGACAACACCTGCATTTACGTCTGCGGCCTCAAGGGCATGGAAGAAGGGGTTCTGCAAGCACTTGAACATGCGGCCGGGCAAGGTGGCAAACGCTGGCCCGAAGTCCATGCCAAACTGAAAGCGCAGGGGCGTCTGCACGTCGAAACCTATTAAACCTGACGAGATGGCCACCACGTTCCTCTTAAGGTTAAACTTCCCGGCTAACAAGTCAAAGAGGCTTTCGGTGTGCCATGAAATTTAACGAATTTAAAGTTGGAATGGTAATCAATCATCCGCCCATCGTTGTCGACGAGCAAGAGATGTTGGCATTCGCCAAGGCGTACGATCCTCAATGGTTCCATGTCGACGCTGAGCGCGCCGCTGAGGGGCGCTGGGGTGGCCTGATAGGCAGCGGGTGGCTAACTTGCAGTCTGGCAATGCGCATGGCGGTAGACGCCGCATTGAGTGATTCAGAATCGTTCGGTTCGCCAGGGCTCGAGAGGCTCAGATGGATGGTGCCGGTTCGGCCTGGCGACGCTCTACGCCTTGAAGCAACGGTCGATTCAGTTCGCACTTCGTCCAGTCGCGACGACCTGGGAATTATGCGTTGGTCGTGGCGCGTATTCAATCAGCGCGACGAACAGGTGCTGGATGTCGAAGCAACCAGCCTGTTTGATCTGGGCCAAGTCTAGCTTAGTAATTCGCAGAGGCTCGCCGCCGGAGCCCTTCCGGCGGCTTTCGACTCAGGTTTTAGAAGAAGGCCTGTAGCCCAGTCTGGGCGCGGCCCAGGATCAATGCGTGGACGTCATGGGTACCTTCGTAGGTATTGACCACCTCAAGGTTGACCAGATGCCGGGCAACGCCGAATTCATCCGAAATACCATTGCCGCCAAGCATATCGCGGGCAAGACGGGCAATGTCCAATGATTTACCGCAGGAATTGCGCTTCATCATCGAGGTGATTTCGACGGCTGCGGTGCCTTCGTCTTTCATACGTCCCAGTCGTAGGCAGCCTTGCAGTCCCATCGTGATTTCGGTTTGCATGTCAGCCAGCTTTTTCTGTATAAGCTGATTCGCCGCGAGCGGGCGGCCAAACTGTTTGCGATCCATTGTGTACTGGCGGGCGGTATGCCAGCAGGCTTCGGCCGCGCCCAGTGCACCCCATGCAATCCCGAATCGTGCTGAGTTAAGGCAAGTAAAGGGGCCACGCAGACCGCTGACGCCAGGCAGCATTTGGTCGGCTGGAATCTCGACTTCATCCATGACGATTTCGCCGGTAATCGAAGCGCGTAAACCTACTTTGCCGTGGATAGTCGGGGCGGAAAGACCCTTCAGGCCTTTATCGAGGATAAAACCGCGGATGACGCCGTCGTCGTCGCCGCCCACTACCTTGGCCCATACTACGAACACATCAGCGATAGGCGAGTTCGTAATCCACATCTTGCTGCCGCTCAGCTTGTAGCCGTCGGCGGTTTTGACGGCGCGGGTTTCCATGCTGCCGGGGTCAGAGCCATGATTGGGTTCGGTCAGGCCGAAGCAGCCTATCCATTCGCCACGAGCGAGTTTGGGCAGGTATTTGCGCTTTTGCTCTTCGCTGCCGAATTCATTGATCGGCACCATGACCAACGATGACTGCACGCTCATCATTGAGCGATAGCCCGAGTCCACGCGTTCAACTTCGCGTGCGATCAGGCCGTAGCTGACGTAATTCAAGCCAGCGCCGCCGTATTCTTCGGGAATGGTTGCGCCCAACAAACCGAGTTCGCCCATTTCCGAAAAAATGGCGGGGTCAGTCTTTTCGTGACGGAAGGCTTCGATCACGCGTGTCGCGAGCTTGTCTTGAGCATAGGCTTGCGCGGCATCGCGCACCATGCGTTCTTCGTCAGTAAGCTGGGCGTCCAGCAACAGGGGGTCTTGCCAGTGAAATGAAGGGGCTGCCGACATAATGGGCTCCGAATCGAATAAGTGGGAAATTAATCATCATGCCCGCGCATGCAGGCATGAAAGGTAGGTTATGCCTGAGCGGCCTGCGCTTGTTCGCGAATCTTTTGTAGTGTCGTCGAAGGCGAAATGGTTTCGGGGTCGATCAGGCAATGCAATATCGCCGGCTTTTGACTGGCGACGGCGCGCTCAAAAGCGGGGGCGAACTGATCGGTGGTCTCGACCCGCTCGCCGTATCCGCCGAAAGCCGCAGCATATTCCGCAAAATCGGGATTCTGTAACGCTGTGGCAGACGGACGTGCCGGATAGTGACGTTCCTGGTGCATACGTATGGTGCCGTACATGCCATTATCGATAAGAATCACGATGATGGGCAATTGGTATTGGACGGCGGTGGCGAATTCTTGCCCGTGCATCATGAAACAACCATCGCCCGCAAAGCATATGACGGTTTTCGAAGGATCAATACGTTTTGCTCCGACAGCCGCAGGCAGTCCGTAACCCATGGAGCCCGACGTAGGGGCAAGCTGGGTGCCATACCGTTTGAACGGGTGAAAGCGGTGCAGCCAGGTGGCATAGTTGCCCGCCCCGTTGCACATGATGGCATCATCAGGCAAGGCAGAGCGCAGGTAAGACATGACCTGCCCCATTTGCAATGCGCCCGGGTGACTAATTTTTGTGGGGTCAGTCCAGGACAAATAGCTGGCCCGCATGGCATCCAGCGAGCCATTCCATGCCGCAGGCTGGGCGGGCTGCAAGGCGTTAAGCGAATTCGCAAACGACGTAGGCGATACGTTAATGGCCAGGTCGGCACGGTATACGCGGTTCAATTCACCGGCATCGGGGTAAACATGAACCAAGGTTTGTGTGGGCACCGGGATGTCGAACAAGGTGTAGCTTTGGCTGGCAATTTCCGACATGCGGCCGCCAACCAGCAGGACCAGGTCAGCTTCCTTAATGTACTGCATGAGTTCTGGATTGCTGCCCAATCCCACATCGCCGATGAAGCACGGATGATCAACCGAAAACAGCATTTGGCGGCGGAACTGAACGGCAACTGGCAAGCGGTAGCGGGTGGCGAACTCGGCAAATTGATCGACCGCGGCCTGATCCCAGCGTGTGCCTCCGAGGATGGCGATCGGCTGCTTGGCTTGTGCAAGTTGTTGGGCAAGGGCGTCCAGTTGGGCAGTGGTGGGCGCGCTATCGATTACTTCATAATGCGGAGCGTCGGCGACTTCTGCGTATTCGACCAGCATGTCTTCGGGCAACGCGATGACCACTGGCCCGGGGCGTCCCGACGTGGCCACATGAAAAGCGCGAGAAATAATTTCGGGTATACGTTCGACCTGATCGATTTCGGTCACCCATTTGGCCTGCGTCCCAAAGACAGCGCGATAATCCATTTCCTGGAAAGCTTCGCGTTCGCGCATACCGCGTTCGATCTGACCGACAAACAGGATAAGGGGTGTGGAATCTTGTAATGCGATATGCACGCCTGCCAGAGCATTTGAAGCCCCCGGACCCCGGGTTACCATGCAGATGCCTGGTTGCCCTGTAAGCTTTCCATGCGCATCGGCCATCATCGCGGCCCCGCCTTCCTGGCGGCAGACCGTAACTTGAATGGCCGCATCGTGCAAGCCATCCAGCACCGCCAGATAGCTTTCACCAGGGACGCAAAATACGTGTTGAACGCCTTGTGCAATCAGTTGATCGACAAGAATATGACCACCCAGACGTGGGCGAAGTTTGGAATTTGAGCTTGCTTTCATAGGGGATGAGGATAATGTGCGTTGGCGGCACAACGCAATTGATAAAATTGCACAATGTCTTGCCTATTATGCAAGACCTCGATGCAGCGGGACGGAATCTTGGATTCTACCGCTGGTACATATATCGCTACAGGACGAATCCCCATGAGACACGGAATACCCAATTTAGGCGCCTTGCAGGCTTTCGAAGCCACCGCGCGGCTTGGGTCATTCTCACGCGCGGCCGAAGAACTGTCCTTGACCCATAGCGCCGTTTACCGCCAGGTTACCGGCCTGGAGCAACGACTAGGCGTTGAGCTCCTGACCCGGGTGCGCCGCCGCGTTGCTGTCACCAGCGCAGGCGCCGAGTACGCCGCACGCGTGCGCCATCATCTGGAGCAGCTCGAGAAGGACACGTTGGGGCTGATGTCGCGTTCTGGGATGGGGCGCAGCCTGCATATCGCGGTCTTGCCGACCTTGGCGACGACCTGGCTGGTGCCCCGTTTGCCCGAATTTCAGCGTCTGCATGGCGACATTGCCGTCAGCTTGTCGGCGCGCACTTTACCGTTTCAGTTCAATGATCATCCTTTTGACGCCGCTATCTATCACGCCGAGCAAATTTGGCCGCAAACCGCAGGTATCAAGCTGTTCGACGAAGGCGCACTGCTACCTGTCTGTACGGCCGAAGTTCTTGCCACGGCAAGCAACGCTTCCGACCCGATGGCAGAACTTACGCATTTGCACATGTCGTCGCGGCCAGATGCCTGGCGCCAGTGGTATCAAGAGCAGGGCAGGGAGTATGCGCCATCAATAAGCGCCGGCCCGCGATATGAACTGTTCACCATGACCCTGGCCGCGGTAAAGGCCGGAATGGGCGTGGCCCTGGTACCCCGGTTTCTTGTCCAGGATGAAATTGATGCGGGCCGTTTGCTCGCTCCGGTACAAGGGGTGCTGTCGGTACGGGAATCATATTTTTTCAGCTATCCGGTGGCCTCCGAGCGCAGCGAAGCACTGCTGTCGTTCGAAACCTGGCTTACCGGCATTACGCAATCGCTTGAAAGGTGAAAACGTGAACTACCTGACGCATCATGTTTTTCGGCTTGCCGTCACTTGTGTTGCAAGCATCGCCTGTGTATGGCCCTGGCAGGCCACACTGGCATTTGATCCAAACCCGTCTACCAGTGTGCAGGACATTAATCCGGAAGCGGCTTCGCGATTGCTTGTGCCCGGAAAGGGTGTTGTGCTTGCACCGAATTACATGGTCAGCAGCGCAAATCCATTAGCGACTCAGGCTGGCGTCGACGTCCTGGCTGAGGGCGGCAGCGCCACCGACGCGATCATTGCCAGCCAGATGGTGTTGAATTTAGTCGAACCGCAGTCTTCGGGCATCGGCGGCGGTGCTTTTGTCGTCGCCTATGATGCGCGAACGAAGCTTGTGCAAGCCTATGACGGCCGCGAGACGGCGCCCGCCGCGGCACGCAGCGACCGCTTCATGAAAAGCGGCAAAGCGATTCCTTTCTGGGAAGCCGTCAACAGCGGTCGATCGGTGGGGACCCCTGGATTGTTAAGCGTATTGGCGCTTATGCACGACCAGCATGGCCGTTTAAGCTGGGATCGTCTTTTTGCGCCTGCCATTGCTCTGGCGGAGCAAGGGTTTCCCGTTACGGAGCGATTGCACGCTCTACTGAAAAATAACAATGGCTTGCGCGACCAAGCCGACGCTGCGGCCTATTTTTACGACGCTGATGGAGAGCCTTGGCCGGTGGGCCATAGGCTTGTAAACGAGCCGTTGGCGCAGGTGTTCCGACGTGTCGCCCGTGAAGGACCTACCGCCTTCTACGAAGGTGATATAGCGCAAGACATGGTGAATGCTGTGGGGGCGCACGTCGTTCCGGGCGATCTGACCACGAAAGATCTGGCGAATTATCACGCGCTGGAAAGAGCGCCCTTATGTGCGCCTTACAAGTCATATACCTTGTGTGGCATGCCGCCGCCCAGTTCCGGCCCGTTGACCGTAATTCAGATGCTCGAGATTCTTTCACATACGCCTATTGCGACACTACCTCCAGACTCCCTGGAGGCGGTGCACTACTTTTCCGAAGCGGGCAAGCTGGCCTATGCGGATCGCGACGTTTATGTCGCGGATCCGGCCTTCATCGATGTACCAGTCAAGGCTCTTTTGAATCCCGCATATTTGGCGCTGCGCGCCAGCCTTATACGACCCGAGAAGACGATAAGTCGAGCACCGCCCGGTGATCCCGTGGGGATGTTGGCCGTACGCGGTAAAGACGCTTCGCCTGAACTGCCTTCTACGTCTCATCTGGTGGCGGTCGACGCGACCGGCAATGTTGTGTCGATGACGAGCACAATTGAGTCGGCGTTTGGCAGCAAGATTTTTGTGAACGGATACTTGCTGAATAACCAGCTGACGGACTTTTCACTTGTCGATACCGATTCTTCGGGTAAGCCAGTAGCCAATCGTCTAGAGCCTTTGAAGCGCCCGCGCAGTTCGATGGCACCGATGATCGTACTGAAGGATGGCAAGCCGATTATGGCAATTGGTTCGCCTGGAGGCAGTGCGATTATCAATTACGTGGCCAAAACGCTGCTGGGGGTGCTGGAATGGGGATTGAATATTCAGCAGGCAATTGATTTGCCAAATCGGGGTAGCCGTAATTCTTTCACGGAACTTGAGAAGGATACGTCTTTACATGGTTTGGCTACGGACTTACGGAAGATGGGGCACGAGGTTCGGGAGGTTAATTTCCCTAGTGGTTTGCAGGGGATTGTGCTGTCGCCGAATGGTCTTGAGGGCGGCTCGGATCCGCGTCGGGAGGGTGTTTCGGCTGGTGGGTGATGGGTGGTTATCGGGTTCGATATTGTGTTCGTTATCGAGTTTTTGCTTTTCTCGATTCGTGTGGAGATTGTCGAAAAGTCGTATTGATGATTGGGTGCTGTTGGTTCTTGGTTCTCCGTTCTTAGTTCAAAGTTTCAGGCTCTAGGTTCCACGTTCTAGGTTCTTAGTTCTTAAGCGCCGTCGTGCCTGGGGCTGGGGTGCGCTAGATTCGCCCGGCCCTGGCTTTGCCAGTGCTGCCCGCATTACCGGGCCTTTGCGGGGCGGCCGCGAACTCGCAGCGCGGACAGTCCACAGGACTTTCCGCAAGCGTGCTGCTTGTATAGTTTTTACAGCGTTTTTAGTGAACACTAAAAGCGCTGGGGTGGAGGGACTGCTGTGTTGGCATCGGCCGCTACCACGGACCGACTGTTTGAGAATGCTCCCACCCCGCCTGCACATCGTCGATAAGGAATCTCGCAGTCCGGCTACCGCCGGCACTGCCGATTGGATACAAGCCTACGAGTCAGGCGGCTGCACACCCCAGCATCCTTTATTTTCCGCTGGAGAGGCGTGTCATGCAAGACGTTTTGAATTTTGGGGTAGACGTTGCCAAGGCTGAGCTGGTTATCGGCGTGGTGGGGCATCCTGAGTGCAATACCACAATCCGTAATACCGAGGTTCATATTAAGGGCTGGCTAAACCAGGTCCCGTCCGGCTCGCGCATCGCCGTCGAATCCACAGGCGAATACCATCGCCAGCTCATCGACCTGGCCCAGCAACGGGGAATCGCCTCCTACGTGCTGAACGCGCGCCATGTGCACTGCTACGCCAAGGCCCTGGGGCAACGCGGTAAAACAAACCGTGTGGACGCTCAATTGATTAGCCGCTATTTGCATGAACACCATGCCAGTCTGCACACGTTTCAGGCCGGCACCCTTGTCGAACAAGAAGTCAATCAGCTCCTGCGGCGCCGAGCCGGACTGGTCGTGCAACGCGAGGGCATTGAAAAATCCTTCAAAGACCTACGTGGTCTGGATAGCCCGGTGCACGCTTTGATCACGCAATTTGATCGCTTGCTTAGCCAGATTGACGAGCGAATTGAGCGATTGATTAGCAGTCAGAAAGACTTGGCAGCCAGCGCCAAACAGCTGCGCACGATTCCAGGCATCGGCCCTCAAGGCGCCGCGCTGCTGGTGTGCTTGTTCGGGCGCATCGGCTTTGTCAATGAGGACGCCCTGGTGGCTTTTTCGGGCTTGGACCCTCGGCCTATGGATTCAGGTCAGAAACGGGGTAAGCGACGCCTGTCTAAAAGCGGCCCGCCTCTGTTGCGGCGCCAGCTCTTTATGATGGCTTTCTCAGCCAGTAGAACAAAAGTCTTTAAACCGGTTTATCAGGCGTTGCGTGCTCGCGGGCTAACCAGCACGGAATCGTTTGTGATCCTGGGTCGTAAGTTGCTGAAAATCGCCTTTGCCATCTGGCGAACCCAAACGTCATTCAGTGCGCAACGCTGGATCACAAGAAACATTTGCATTGAACTATAGAATCTCAGACAGCGCGGCCTTGTCTCCCCGCAAAGGCCCGGTAATGCGGCAGGCGAATGAATCGCTTACCCAGCCCCAGGCACGACGGCTTGAGGGTAGGGAATGGCATCGAAGGCACCGTATTGGCTGGGGCGTTAGATGTTTCATCGAGCCGATTGATAGTAAGCACCCGCCCAGTACCGTCTTGAGCTGAATCGCCAGATCCGGAAAATAGGTTCCCGCTAAAGACAGACGGGGACCTATGACAACTTTGACATCAATGCACCGCGACCACTACCGAAAATTGCCGCGTCGCCATTTCAGCAAAGAAATGAAGCGCCAGACGGTGGAGGAATTGCTGTGCAGCTCCGTTTCCCTGGCTCAGTTTGCCCGACGTGCCAAAGTGGAAGTGTCATCAACCACTTGAACCGAGAGGGGCGTCCACCATGAAGATTACGACTGTTGGCATCGATCTGGCAAAGAACGTGTTCCAGGTCCACGGCGTCGACGAGCACGGCAAGGGTCGTGCTGAAGAAGCAGCTGCAGCGTGACCAGATGGCGGCGTTCTTCGTCGAACCTGCCGCCCTGCCTGATCGGCATGGAGGCGTGCGGCAGTGCTCACCACTGGGCGCGCAAGCTGCAGGAGCTTCGGCCACACGTTCGGCTGATGGCGCCGCAGTTCGTCAAGCCCTACGTCAAGACCAACAAGAACGACGCGGCCGATGCCGAGGCGATCTGCGAAGCGGTCGGCGCGGCCGAACATGCGCTTCGTGCCGATCAAGAACGTCGAGCAGCAGGCGGTCCTGGCGCTGCACCGGGTGCGCCAGGGCTTCGTGAAGGCGCGCACCGCGCAGGCCAATCAGATCCGCGGCCTGCTTGGCGAGTTCGGCCTGATCATGCCGCAGGGATCGCTCACATCGCCAAGCGCGTGCCGAGCTGCTCGAAGATGCGAGCAACGAGCTGCCGGGCTCGTTCCGGCAGCTGATCGAGTCGCCTGCTCGAGCACCTCAAGGAGCTGGATCGGCAGGTCGACGAGCTCGAGGCCCAGATCCAGGCGTGGCATCGCAGCAGCGAGCTCAGCCGGAAGCTCGAGAAGATCCCGGGCATCGGCCCGATCACCGCCAGTGCGCTGGTCGCCATCGATCGGCGACGCGAAGAGCTTCGACAACGGTCGGCAGGTCGCGGCCTGGCTCGGGCTGGTGCCCCGGCAGCACTCCAGCGGCGGCAAGCCGACGCTGCTGGGCATCAGCAAGCGCGGCGACGCTACCTGCGCACGCTGCTGATCCATGGCGCGCGCTCGGTGATCCTGGCGGCGCAGCGCAAGGCCGTGAATACCAACGTCTGGCTGCGCCGGACTGCTCGGGCGGCGCCACCCGAACGTGGCAGCGGTGGCGCTGGCCAACAAGAATGCTCGAATCGTCTGGGCGCTGCTGGCGCACGGACGAGAGTTCCGAGCCCAACTACGCTGCGCAACTGCTCGCCGCGTAAGCAGCGACAGACGACCAACTGTCAACGTAGCAGGAGATCGAACCACCGATTGCTCAGGCGATCACGCAGTGATGGCAAGACAGGTTAGACCGTGGTTGGCAAAGCCCGAACGGCTGCGGCACCTCGAGTGCGACAAAGCGGTTGGGACGCCGACCAGCAAATCCCATCAGGGACAGCGGCTCAGCCGCAACGAAAGTCCGGATGTACGGGTGCAATCTATACCTTCGAACCCATCATGAACTGAAAGCTTGGCAAACGGGGGCGTCCATGTACGGCAACGGGACTTGCACTACAACCTGCTTACAAAGTGGCGCCGCGAGTATCTCGCTGGGCAATATGGAAGGCCAGTAGAGCGGGCCGAACTGGAGCAGCAATGGTTAGCTGTGGCGTTGTCCGACCAGGTGTCGGTTGATGTCGGGAGTGAGTCTGGGACGCCTATAACGATGGCCAAGCCCTCGCCGCCAGTGATGGAGGATGGCCGAACCGCACACCGACTGCGGGTGGTCTTGGGAAAGGGAGAATTGTTCATTGAGGGGGCGTGCACGCCCGCGTTATTACGAACCGTCATCGAGGCGCTGCAATGATCGGGCTTCCCGCGGGTACCCGGGTTTGGCTGGCGGCCGGGGCCACGGACATGCGTCGCGGTTTTGACGGCCTTGCCGCACTTGTTCAGCTGAAGCTGTCCGAGGATCCCTTTAGCGGCCATGTGTTCGTGTTTCGCGGGCGCAAAGGCGATCGTATTAAAGTGCTGTGGTGGAGCGGCGACGGCATGTGCTTGCTGGCAAAACGCCTGGAGCAAGGCCACTTCGTCTGGCCCGGCGCCGAGTCCGGGGCGGTGCATTTAACGCCCGCCCAGCTGTCGATGTTGCTGGAAGGAATCGATTGGCGACGGCCCGCACGCACCCATAAGCCAAGCTAAGTTTAGCGATTGGGAAAACACGCCAAGAATGGCGTATTCATTGGCTTCACCGCCATTTTTATATAGAAAAATTGCGCGCTATTTAGTAAAACAGCGGCTATGCTCAATTGTGCCCACCTTCCTGACAATATCGACGCGTTAAAGGCGCTACTGTCCGCGCAAGGAGCACAGATCACCGCGCTCAAAGAAGAACGCCAGGCTCTGCGCCAAGAGCGCGACGCGCTGCGTGAGCAAAAGCAGGATGACAAGCAAGAGATCATGCGGCTCACTTTGCTGCTCGATAAGTTGCGACGCATGGTGTTTGGCCAGAAGTCCGAGAAGCTTGCTCGCCAGATCGACCAATTGCAGCTTGAGCTGGAGGAGCTGCACATCAACCAGGGCGAACGCGCCCAGAAGGCCGAGTCGGCACAAGCGCCCGTGTCGCGCCCGGCGCCGCAGCGTCGCCCGCTACCGGAGCATCTGCCGCGCGAGGTACACGAGCATCTGCCTAATGAGTCGGCCTGTCCCGATTGCGGTGGAGCGTGGAAGCGCCTCGGTGAAGATGTGAGCGAAGTGCTCGAGCGCATCCCGGCCAGCTTTAGGATCGTTCGCCATGTGCGCCCGCGCCTGGCCTGCAACGGTTGCGACCGGATCGCGCAGGCGCCGGCGCCCAGCCGACCTATTGCCCGTAGCGTCGCTGGCCCAGGGCTGCTCAGCCACGTAATGGTCAGCAAATACCTGGATCATCAACCGCTGTATCGCCAGTGCCAGATCTACGAACGCGAAAACGTGAGTTTGAGCGAAAGCACCGTCGGCGATTGGGTGGGTGGTGTGCTTGAGTTATTGCGCCCCTTGCTCGATGCCTTGCGTCGTCACGTCTTTGCGGCCGAAAAACTGCATACGGACGACACCCCGATCAACGTGCTCGCGCCCGGCACCGGCAAGACTCGCCAAGCGCGGCTGTGGGTCTACGCTCGCGATGACCGGCCAAGCGGCGACACCACGGCGCCGGCTGTGTGGCTGCGCTACTCGGCTGATCGCCGCGGCATTCATCCACAGAGCACACCTGAAGGACTACAAAGGAATTCTGCAAGCCGATGCGTTCGCTGGCTACGACGAGGTCTACAAATCGGGCCGTGTCATCGAGGCCGCATGCTGGGCGCACGCCAGACGCGCGTTCTACGACATTCACGTGAAGCACGCCACGCCTATCACGACACATGTGCTTGACTGTATTGCTGAGCTCTATAAGATTGAAGCCGATATCCGCGGCAGTCCGCCCGAGGAGCGGCGCGAAGTTCGTCAGAAGGATGCCAAACCGATAGTCACCGCGCTGCATGCCTGGCTACGCGAGCAATTGCCAACAGTGTCGCGCAAATCGAAAACGGCCGAGGCTATTGGCTATGCCATGAACCAATGGCAGGCGCTGATCCGCTACCTGGGCGATGGCCGCATCGAGATCGATAATAACGCCGCCGAACGCGCGCTGCGCGGTGTAGCCCTGGGCAGAAAAAATTACATGTTCCTCGGCTCGGACGCGGGCGGCGAACGCGCTGCCACGATGTACAGTCTGCTTGGCACTGCCAAACTTAACGGCGTTAACCCCGAGGCGTACCTGCGCCATGTCCTGACCGTGATCGCCGATCACCCGGTCAATCGGGTGGAAGAATTGCTGCCTTGGAACGTTGCGCTTTAACTCCCGTAAAGCTTGCTCAATTCCAATCGTCATGCTCGAGAGGCTCGGTTGAGAGATCCCAGATGGTGGAGTGGTATTGCACCTCAAACCACTGCTGGAACATCTTGCGAGTACGACGCTTGGGCCAAAGCGTCTCGTCAGTAAACCAGCTGTTCAAAAATGACGCAAACAATACGCTGTAACGCTCTAGGGCCCATTGCTCGGCCTGTTCAGGCGTATTAACGATGTCCTGAGATAAGAGGTACACATCTTGCTCTTGGCGCAACTCGTCCAGAGTGAGCGCCTCGATCGGCTGTGAATCGACGCTCATGATCCAGTCCAGCGCGGCTTGTTTGGGCACAATGAGAATCAAGTTGCGATTGATGGTGGCGAGATCGGTATCGAACATGGCGACGAAAATTGATTGAAAATCAGATTCTAATCGTCTAGTAGTCCTTACGCCCGAGTCAAGACGGTACTCGCTGGGTGCTTACGATTGATATCCGATTGCTGCGATAGATCCCGGTAAGTGCGCTAGGTACTTAATCAGGCGGAACGATACCCTGGTTAATTGGAAAGATACTTGGTCAGTTGGAAAGGCACCTAGTCATTCGGAAGGATATCTGGTCGTTGCTGCATGTGAGTTAGCCGCAAAGAACACCTTGTCCACCACCGTAGCGCCGCAACACATATCCATAATGAAGCCTCGCATAGGGCTCATGCATCTGCCCACAGCGCCAACCTAGGCAGATACGAGCATTCGTTCAGTCATAGTTCAGTCCAAGGTGCAGCGGGTCGGGGTAGCCGGAGCGAAAGTTTGAGCGCGCCGGCCAACCGCCCTGGCTCGGGGAAAAAAGGGCCCGCCTGTCTGAGCCAGTAGCGCAGGCCAACGGCCTGGCGATGGCGAGTTCGGGCCCGCCCCGAACCAGGGCGGTTGGCCGGGTAGTCCGCGAAGCGCGGACCGCAGCGATCTTTCGCCCCGGCTACCCTGACCCGATGCACCGACTTAAGCAACAACGAAGCGACTTAAGCAACAACGAAGCGACTTAAGCAACAACGAAGCGACTTAAGCGGCAACGAAGCGACTTAAACAACAAGATGCAACTTAAGGAGCGACGCAGCAACTTAAGGAATAACAGGCCGCACAATGAATACCGCCTACCGGAATACCACCGTCCGCTGCCCGTTCAGCAGAATCCGGTGCTCGACATGCGAACGTACTGCTCGCGACAGCACCAAGGATTCCACATCGCTGCCGACCTGCGTCAAATCGTACGCACTCATCGCGTGATCGACGCGCTCGATATCTTGCTCGATTATCGGACCTTCATCCAGATCCGCTGTCACATAATGCGCCGTCGCTCCAATAATTTTCACACCCCGATCATGCGCCTGATGATACGGACGGGCGCCCTTGAAGCTTGGCAGGAAACTGTGGTGAATATTGATAGCTCGCCCCGAAAGTGCCTGGCACAACCTATTCGACAAAATCTGCATATAGCGGGCAAGGACCACCAAATCAATCTTTTCACGCTCAACGATATTCAGAATCTGTTGCTCTTGCGTATCACGAGTCTCCGGCGTCACCGGTAAGTGATGAAACGGGATTCCGTACGATGCCGCCATTGGCGCAAAATCATTATGGTTCGAAACAATTCCCGCGATTTCCACTGGCAGTTGCCCGCTGTGTTTGCGAAACAGCAAATCATTTAAACAATGACCTTGCCGGCTTACCAAAATCAGCAGACGCTCCTTACGCTGGGCATCATAGATCTGCGCCTGCATATCGAACTTTTCGGCGACGGACGCGAACGAGCTTTCCAGGTCGGCTACCTCGGCAGGTATTGGCAAGTGAAAATGCACTCGAAGAAAAAAACGCTCCGTGCCAAGATCGCCAAATTGTTGCGCATCGATGATATTGCCATGCTGAGTCAGCAGCCATCCCGAAACACCATGCACAATGCCGATGCGGTCGGGACAAGAAAGGGTAAGTATGTAATCGTTCATCTTCTAGAATCAGGTCAGATAAGGAGGTTGTGCAAGTGCATCGTGTGTCGTTCGGGCCAAGGCCAGGCAGGCCGTCAGGCCAGGGGATTCGATGCCAAACAAGTTGACCAGTCCGGCGATCCCGTGGGTGGCCGGCCCTGCGATCACGAAATCTGCAGCCGGGGAACCGGGGCCGACAATCTTCGGCCGTATGCCGGTATAACCCGGATTGAGCGCGCCATCCGGAAGGGCGGGCCAATAGCTACGCACGGCGTCATAGAACGCGTCCGCACGGCTCGCGTCCAGGGTGTAGTCCTCGCCTTCTATCCACTCTGTATCAGGGCCAAATTTTGCCTGACCGCCCATGTCCAATGTCAGGTGGACACCCAGGCCGGCACTATTCGGCATTGGATATATCAGCCGGCTGAAAGGAGAACGCCCCGATAGCGTGAAATAGCTGCCTTTGCAAAAATAAGCTTGCGGAATATGTTCAGGCGGCTGGCCGCGCAGCTTGCGGGCAACCGACGGGGCTGATAGCCCAGTGGCGTTGATTACGCAGTTGGCGATTAATTCCATCGGCTCATTGCCTTCGAACTTCAGTAGGAATTCGCCGGTTTCAAGCACCTCGCCCTGGCTGAATCGAGTGTGAAACACGCATTGCGCACCATGGTTTTCGGCGTCACCCTGAAGGGACAGCATCAAGGCATGGCTGTCGATGATTCCGGTGGAAGGCGACACCAGTGCGGCGTCGCAAACCAAAGCAGGCTCTAGCTTGCGCGCTTCCGCTCCGCTGATCCGGTACAGGTCATCAACGCCATTCAAATGTGCCCGCTGCGCTATCTGTTCAAGCTGTAGGCTTTGTTCCGGGCTCGCCGCCACAATCAGCTTGCCAAGGCGCTTGTGGGGTATACCGCGCTCTTTGCAATATTCGTACAGCAGCTGTTTGCCCTCAACGCATAGTTTGGCCTTCAGGCTATTTTGTGCGTAGTAAATGCCGGCGTGTATCACTTCGGAGTTGCGCGAGCTGGTTCCCGTGCCAATTGCCTCGCTTGCTTCCACCACCAGTACTTCCCGCCCTGCCAGGGCTAGTTCGCGCGCCACGGCCAGGCCGACGACGCCGGCTCCCAAGACGACGCAATCTATATCTGCTGCCATAGAGTGTCCTGCATAATGTATGTGCCTTTACCGTTTTCTTAATCGTTAGACAAAGGCTCGGTGGAGGGGGTCAGATCAAAGTCGCCAGCATGGTAAACCAGCGGTTGGGCAAAATTTCGCTGGCAGCGTTCTACTTGTCCAATGAAGATCAAATGATCGCCCGCTTCGTGGTGCTTCATATTGTGGCATTCAAACCATGCCGCGCATTCCGGATCATTTAGCATCAGCGTGCCTCCCGGAGCACGGGTCAGCGGCAGGCCTTCAAAACGCTTATCCTGGGGGCCCGATGCGAACCGTTTTGCCAAATGCAGCTGGGAAGCGGCCAGTATATGGATTACATAGCGTTCGGCTTGCTGGAAATGACGCAGCGATGAAGCCGCTTTGGATAAGCTCCAGAGCACCAGGGGCGGCTCCAGCGATACGGAATTGAATGAACTGATGGTCAGGCCGACGGGGCTTTGGTCAGTATGGCTTTCAGTCGTAATAATGGTGACGCCCGTGGCGAAACGGCCCAGGGCCGAGCGGAAGAAATCAGCATCAAAATTGGGGGGCGTTGCAATCATGGCTTAGTGTTCTATGCCTGGTCTTAAGGCGCCAGGCGCAAGCTTGACCAAGATCCTTCGGTTTCGCGTTTGAACACTAGCCGATCATGCAAGCGAGAGGGGCGTCCTTGCCAGAACTCGATATAGTCGGGCTTGAGCCGGTATCCACCCCAGTGTTCCGGGCGTGGCGGCGATACACCCAGTGACTCGGTCAATTCAAGAGTCCGTGCTTCGAGTTCAGCGCGGGAAATGGGCTGGCTTTGTGGCGAAACCCAGGCGCCAATACGCGATCCCAGCGGCCTGCTGTAATAGTATTCATCAGATTCAGCCGCGGAAACTTTTTCTATGATCCCTTCAAGGCGCACCTGACGCTCCAGCGCGGGCCAGAAGAACAAGAGGCTGGCATATGGGTTGGCGGCCAACTCATCCCCTTTTCGGGAAGCGTAGTTCGTGAAGAACACAAACCCACGTTCATCGAACCCTTTCAGCAGCACGATACGCGCAGAAGGCCGTCCGGTCAGGCTTGTCGTCGCGAGCGTCATGGCATTAGGTTCCGGCACCTGTGCATGTAATGCCTCGTTGAACCACAGAGTGAACTGTTCAAGCGGAGTGGCGGCCAGAGACGCCTCAAGCAGCTCGAATTTTTCGTACTTCTGGCGGATATCGGCAACAGACATGGTAGCGGCGCATAAAGGTGACGGACTAGTAGTTTACCGGAGTCTGCATTGTGAAACCCTGGCTTGGCCGAGACAAAAGCTAATTGACAGCCGCTTTAATCGGCACTGCCGTGGGTCGAACTGCGCAATTCGCGAACCAATGCTTGGAGGCGCTTGTCTCGAATGTTCGATTGTGTCAGCGCCTGTGCGGTCTCTAGTACGTATTCAACGCATGGGCCGTAAGTACCGTGAGCGTTGCACACGATGCTGACAAGCTGTTCGATCGTCAGGTCTCGCACATAGGCGTCTGTGTTGCGGTTCATAGTGAATGCGAGAGCACTTATGATTCCTTCGTCGGTGCGGCAGTTTAGCCATCTCGGTATATAGGCACCGCTGGGCATTTCTCTACGCCACAAAGCTTCCATGGTGGTCGGAACGTCGTCCGCAGGAATACGGTAGGCCATGCCGCGGCAGGAACCGCCAATATCGAGGCCGAATACCAGGCCGGGTTGGTCGGGTGTGCCGCGGTTTACCCTCGACCACAGACATAAGGCTCGATGATAGCCATGCAGCAAGGCCGCGCGCTGTTCAGCAAAATTGAACTCCGGTCGCCAAATTAGCGAACCATAACCATATACCCAGACATCTTCATCGGCTTGCCAGCCAGCCAGCGCATCCAGCATGGACGCGTGGCGCTCGGCTTCCGTCAACAGGCGAAAGCTACTTGGTGCCGCAGCAGGATGAGGCTCGGGTGTAAAGGTCGCGTTCACGGGCTTCCGGCTAAAACAATTTATCGGACAGGCAATATTGGTATTTTAAATCACTCGGACTAGCCAGGCCTTATCATGGACGTGCTACCGTTTATCCCCCTCCCTTCTTAATTCTCCTGCTGCGCTATGCCCGACACCTCTCAATTTGATACTGAACGCCGTTTTGGAGGCATCGACCGCCTGTATGGTCCGGATAGCGCGGGCCGTTTGGGCAAGGCGCACGTCGTTGTGGCTGGAATAGGTGGAGTCGGTTCATGGTGTGCCGAAGCTCTGGCACGCTGCGGTATAGGCGCAATAAGCCTGATCGACCTCGATCATATTGCCGAGTCCAACATCAATCGGCAATTACATGCCCTGACCGCTACCCTGGGGCAGTCAAAGGTTGTTGCGATGGCTCAGCGGGTGCACGGTATCAATCCCGACTGTCGGGTTCACATGCTCGATGACTTTGTCAGTCCCGAAAATGTGTCCGAAATGTTTGCGGTCGATGCCAGCTTGATCATCGACTGCACCGACCAGGCGCATGCCAAGATCGCCATGATTCTGGAAGCACGTAAGCGCAAATTACCCATCGTTGTCTGTGGCGGTGCGGGTGGAAAGACTGATCCGCTAAGTTTGCGCGCCGGCGATTTATCATTGGCCGTGAATGACGCCTTGCTGTCGAAGCTTCGTAACACTCTGCGCCGCCAGCATCGCTATCCGAAGGCGTCGAACCATGCAGGCAAGCTGCTTAAGCGGGTTCCCAAAATGGGCGTGCGGGCGTTATGGTTCGATCAGCCAGTATTATTGCCGGCGCAATGGCGGCAATCCGATACGCTGCGCCAAAGTTCAGCACATTCCGGGCCACTGGACGACCAGGCCGATACGCTGCAGGGCCTCTCCTGTGCCGGTTATGGTTCGGTCGTCACGGTAACGGCTGCCATGGGCCTGGCTGCAGCCAACGAAGCGGTACAGTGGCTGCTGGCACAACCGGCTTCTTAAGTCTAGAAAATTTATTTCCAACGGAGCAATTAAACAGTGAACGATATGCCACTTCCAACCTCAGACGAGCTCAACGACGAGATCGATCTCGATGTAAAAACGCAGGAACCGCGGTTCTGGCAGGATGATGGCTGGACCGCCCGCGTTATCAAGAATGAAGATGATGACGGCTGGGCGGTCGAGATGATCAAAGACGGAGAAGACGAGCCCGCATTGGTTGGCCCGTGGACCATGGGTCGCGACAAAAAGAATCCCAAGCCACTCGATACTTCGGCGTTTTATACACTCGTCAAGACTGCCACCGAGGTGTTAATGCGCCACGAGCAACAATTGCACGCTCTGCTTCATAAAAGCGTGAAAGTCAGTTCTCCGCTGGGCCGGCTCACAATCAAGCTCGATATCGTTCCCGATGACGATAATCCGTCCGCAGTGTTAAGTGCCTGGGATGTGCAAGGAGCGCAAATTGCTCAGGTCGAGATATCGCCAAATTTCAAACTGAATGTGGATAGCGCTGCTGCTTGGGTGGCCGACGATTTTAGAAAGCCCGCACGTTAGTCGACTTATCCACAGTCTCTGTGAATAAGTCTGAGCATAACTAGTGCATAGTGCGCGGCAAGGCACGGAATGCGCCGTTCACTGGTTGATCGGTCGTCAACTAGCCATTTGGCACATACAAGCCGTTGACGTTTTATGATTCGTCGAAGTAGCATCGCTTTCTGCATTGCCTGTCCGTACGCTGGAGCGCCATTTGGCCGGTAATCGAAGTCGAACTCTATCGGCATGGCTGGCATTGTTGGCCATGCTGCTGATTGTTATTGCTCCAGTGATCTCTCAGTCGCTGGCGCTGAATCGCGTCCCTGTGTCCGGCATATCGCTTGTCAACGACCACAGCAAGCCTCTTCAGTCCTCTAATGCCTCCGGTGGCCATCATAGCCATGACAATGCCGACGTAGCGATCGTTTCAACGGACGAGCAACCCTTTCCCGCAGAGCATTCAAATCACGGGATCGCCGAATGTGGCTACTGCGTGCTTATGGTCAATTTGCCGGTTTTGGTCGGCTATAACTGTTGTTTTTTGAATATCGACATTTCCTCGAGCGAGCCGGCGCAGCCTGGCTCTGGAAATAGCCGTCCGATCAAAGCCGTATTCCCGAATGCTCTATCGCGCGCCCCACCGTTCTTTGCGCATGACACCGCTTATCCGCGTGGGGCGCGACCATTCACAATGACACTGTTGCATATTACAAGCCAATTTCTCGCCTGACGGTTGAAAGGTCTGTTCGCGTCGCCATGAAATTCCTGAATCTCACAGGTGATCTATGCCGAATAATTCTTTCGCGAATACAAACACTGCAGAAGCGGTACAGGCTACGCAGGCCTTGGTCCAGTCTCGTGGGCAGCGATGGGTCCTTCCCCTGCTGACAAGATTGCATTTCTATGTAGGCCTTCTTGTTGGCCCATTCTTGCTTGTCGCCGCATTAAGCGGCATCTTGTACGCCCTGACTCCGCAGATCGAGGACCAGATATACAAGCATGAACTCTATACTCCGCATAGTGGCGTGCCAAGCACAATTGCAGATCAAATCGCTGCAGCGCAAAACGTAGTTGCTGGTGACGCCAAGCTCATCGCCGTCAGGCCTGCGCCCGAGCCCGGCACGACGACGCGAGTGATGTTTATTGAGCCCGGAATGGGCCCTTCAGAGAGCAGGGCCATCTTTGTCGATCCGGTAACGGCTGAAGTTCGGGGCGATCTGGGCGTATACGGCACTAGCGGTGTATTGCCGGTACGGGCATGGTTAGATTTATTGCACCGCGGATTGCACTTGGGCGATATTGGCAGGCTATACAGCGAGTTGGCGGCATCATGGTTATGGATAGCGGCGCTGGGCGGTTTTGCGCTCTGGCTCGCCAGACGGCGCAGTGGACAAAATGCGGCGTTGGTCAAGCGTGCTGCATCCCGCCATCGAGTGCGACGATGGCATCGCACGTTCGGTCCTTTTTTGCTAATAGGCATCCTGTTTTTCTCGGTAACGGGACTGACATGGTCGCAATGGGCTGGCGGAAATATATCGGTGTTACGCGCCTACTATGGATGGGCAACTCCCACGGTATCGACCAGCCTTGATGCCGTACGGGCTGTTGCCGTCGACGAACATGCACACCATGGGATGCCATCTGCTTCCCAGCTCGTCAAAGGTGAGCCGGCGATGTTTGATGCCATGCTTGCCGTCGCGCGGGCAGCCGGCATCGACGCCGGTAAGGTCGAGATACGGCCGCCCGCCAAGTCGGACAAAGCGTGGACGGTGACGGAAATTGACCGCAGTTGGCCAACGCAAGTTGATGCCGTTGCTATTGATCCTCGCAATATGGCGATTGTCGATCAGACCCGATTCTCCGATTTCCCCTTGGCCGCTAAACTGACCCGGTGGGGCATAGATGCCCACATGGGAGCGCTTTTCGGGGTGCCCAATCAACTGGCCCTGATTTTCTTTGCCTGCGGGTTGGCGACCATGGTGATATGGGGCTACGTAATGTGGTGGCACCGACGGCCCGGCCTTAGCAAAGAGCAGGGCTCACCTGACACCTTGTTCCGATTGCTGCGCAAAGCACCTCCTGCAGGCCTTGCAGGAATCCTGGTGTGCGCGGCGGCCATCGGCTGGTTTTTGCCGCTAATGGGCGTCAGCCTTCTGGTGTTTCTGTTATTTGACCTGGTCTTGCATTTCCGTTCACGCGCACGCTGGCGGTAATTTGGCGGACGCTGTCTGAATGCCTTAGGGAATCAGGCGGCGCCGCGCAACTGCTGTTCGTACCGTATTCGCGCCTCTTCTTCAAACCGCGCGTCTTCCAGGTCATCGAGCAGGGACTCGAGATCTACGGGCCGGGTGTCGACTTCCACCTTGCCTGTTAGCACCGTGTCGATAGTAAGTTGGCCTGCTTCGAACAGAGACCAGATCTCTTTGCCGTAGCTTGTGGACAGCAGTTGCGGTGCGAACCGAGCGAAAAAGGTGGCAAGATTTTCGACATCGCGTTCCAGCATTGCTGCCGCTTCGCTATTGCCTGCGGCATCGACGGCTTGCGGCAGGTCGATAATGACAGGACCGTCGGCGGCCAGCAAGATATTGTATTCCGAGAGATCGCCATGAATGACGCCGGCGCAGAGCATGCGTACGACTTGCTTGAGGATAAGGGAATGCAACTCTAGCGCTTGCGCTTCGTCCATGTCGATATCGTTAAGCCGAGGCGCAACATTCCCGATATCGTCAATGACCAGTTCCATCAGCAGCACGCCATCTGTGCAGATATAAGGCTGCGGCACGCGCACGCCTGCATTGGCAAGCCTGAACAGGGCATCGACTTCGGCGTTCTGCCATAGCTCTTCCTGCATCTGGCGTCCGTAACGGGTGCCTTTTTCCATGGCTCGTGCTTGCCGGCTGTTCTGCACTTTGCGGCCGTCGCGGTATGAAGCTGCTTGTCGGAAGCTGCGCTGCTTGGCGTCTTTATAAACTTTAGCGCAACGTGTGAATTCACCGCAACGCACGACATACACGGTCGCTTCCTTACCGCTCATAAGTTGACTGATGACTTCGTCGATCAATCCTTCTTCAACTAGCGGGACCAGCCTTTTTGGCACCTTCATGCGATTGCCCGGCGCTGGACGTCAGGTTGGGTACAGCCCGACGATGGAAGCAAAGGTTTCAGATGCAAGAATGCAGTCCTGAGAAAAAATAGAGTCATGCTCGATTATACGGGGCAGGGGCTTATGCCGCCTAGCGGATGTCGTCACTGCCCTTATTACCGGCGCGCTTTGCAGCGGTTTCCGGGGTGCATTGGGGCCGGCATGTACAATTGATTTTTGAAAAATACGCGACTTTAGACGATGATATGAACAAATACGCGATTCAGTTGGCCTTTGCTTACATGGGTGTGATTATTGGGGGCGGGTTCGCCTCGGGCCAGGAAATTCTTCAGTTTTTTACCGGTTATGGTGTTGCCAGTATTGCCGGCACTTTAGTAGCCGGGTTTTTATTTGCATTCCTAGGTTGGCAAATTGCGCGGCTAGGTACCAAACTGCAGGCCGAGTCGCACAAAGAAGTTCTACGGGTTTTGTTTGGCGACCGTTTGGGCGCCGTCATGGACTTACTGCTGACCTTCTTTCTTTTTGGCGTGGGCGTGGCCATGCTCGCAGGTACCGGGGCATTATTCAAGCAGCAATTCGGTTTCTCGCCGGTGGTGGGAAGCTTGTTCATGACGGCGTTGGTCGTCCTGACGCTATGCCTCAACGTCAAGCGCATCATCGACCTGGTAAGTCTGGCGACCCCTCTGCTGATGGGGCTTGTGATTATCATTACGGGCTATGCATTGGTCACGAGCAATGCCGATCTGGATGAACTGATCGGCCTCAGCGCCGCGCAAGAAACCGTTGCTCCGCATTGGGCTCTGGGTGCGGTGCTTTACGCTTCCTTCAATATAGCCGTCGGATTCCCTATGCTGTCGGTGATATCGGGTCGAACTAAAGACGTTAAGACCACGTCGCTGGGCGGCATCTTGGGCGGAATCGGATTGGGCCTGCTTATCTTGTTGCTCAATGTCAGTTTGTTCTCGAATCTGAATCAGCTGCAGGGCGCAGAACTTCCCACGCTAATGCTGGCAAGCCGACTGTCGCCCGCATTGGGCGCTGTCATGACATTTTCAATTACGTGCATGATCTACAGTACCGCAGTCGGCATGTTCTTTGCCTTCAGCGCACGGTTTTCGCAACCCGAGACCCCCCGTTTCCGCATTTTCAGCCTAGTCTCATGCAGCAGCGGTGTGTTGTTGAGCTTTTTCGGATTCACCACACTGGTCGGCACGGTCTACCCGCTGCTTGGTTACCTGGGTCTGTTGTTGATCGCCGCCATTGGAGTCAATTGGTATCGTGATCGCCCAAGGCGTGGTGCAACCGCTACCGACGCTGCTTGATCGTTTTTTGGCGTAGACGCAATGTCCGATTCGACCATTCGATTAATAGAAACCATACGCGTTGAACCCGGTTGCAGCAGCCCTTTGCTGGCGGGCCACTGGCGACGCCTGGAGCATTCGTGTGCAGCGCTCGGCTACGATTGGCCGGGTGGTGCGCTCATGCACGCCGTCGAGCAACATATCGAACGGCTCGATGCCGGCACCACTTTCCGTCTAAGGCTATTGTTAAGCAAGGATGGCTCTTATTCGATAGAGTCCAATCAGTTACCGGCCACGCAGCAACCGGTGCGTCTTCATGTCAGCCCCAAGCCTTTGCACGCCGATCTCTTCTGGCTGCAGCACAAAACCACCCATCGCCCATGGTATGTCCACGCTCAAACCTGGCTTGACGAGCATCCCGGATTTTTCGACGTGGTGTTTTGCAATAACGAAGATGTAGTCTGCGAGGGTAGTCGCAGCAATATTTACATTCTGGATGCCCACAAGGAATGGCTGACGCCGTCGTTGGGTTGTGGCTTGCTGCCCGGAGTGCAGCGTCAAGCTTTGCTGGAGACCGGATTGGTGAAAGAAGCGCGCATCACTCGGCAAGAGTTGCTGGGTGCTCGTGCAATTCGGATATCCAATGCCCTAAGGGGTTGGCTCGATGCTACGCTTTAACGCCGCTATCATGCGGGTGTGCCACGCGACATAGAAGTATTCAGGTCGCTTCAGTAGTTAGGGACGTGGGAAGGATTCGTGCTTTCCACAGGCATTCCTGCCATTCAAGTTCGGGGTCAGAGTCGTACACGATGCCCCCGCCCACACCGAAAATGCCAGAGCCATCCTGTTGTATCACTAGGGTGCGGATGGCGACATTCAAAGAGCAATCGCCATTGGGTGCGAGCCAGCCGACGCTTCCACAGTAGATCCCGCGTGCTGTGCTTTCCAGCTCGCGTATTTTTTTCATCGCAGCGATTTTTGGGGCGCCGGTAATCGACCCGCAGGGGAAGAGCGCGCGTAGTAATTCTTCCAGTGTGCTGCCGGGCAGCTGCGCGGTAATGGTGGACGTTAGAGTCCAGACCGATGGGTAGCGCTCAAGAGAAAAGAGGGCTTCAACCTGCACTGACCCCGGTGTCGCGAGCCGCCCCAGATCGTTGCGCAGCAAGTCCACGATCATCAAATTCTCGGCGCGGTTTTTTTCACTATGCAGAAGGTCTTGGCCGTACTGATGGTCCAAGGCCGGGTCGGTATGGCGCGGCGCCGTTCCTTTCATAGGTCTTACGGTAACCGTCGAGCTTTCCCGCGTAAAAAAAGCTCGGGCGAAAATGACAAGATGCTGCGTGTGCCGTCCTCGATGTAGGCGGCGTGCGCAGCGGGGTGGCGCGCTGCAATGGCCCGGTAAAGGGCCGTCGGCGGCGTTGACGTTGCAATCTTTATGGGAAATGTATAGTTGGTCTGATAAAGCTCGCCGCGGCCTATGCTTGCTCTTATTTTCTGTACATTCTTCAGGTATTGATCCTTGGCAATAAGAGGTTCGGCATGCAGGTTCACCGGACCGGTATCTTCGGCCATGTCATGTATCGCCTCGTGAGCGGCATGGCGATAAACCAATGCGTTTAGCCGGGCGGGCCGTTCCGGCCTTCCGGACGGGGGCGCGGGACATGCAGGTTCGACTTCTTGCTTGGTTACTGCCGGTTCCAACCATTCGCCCAGTTCATAGTCCAGCAAAAGCGCCACCCAGTAGCCCTGTTGCCGGGCGGCTTCGATGCGTTCAAATGCCAGGGGCAGTTCTTCCGGGCTGTGAGCGCTGATCCGATGACTGAAATCAAGCAATTCCAGCGCCCGTCCCGACAGGCGGTCTTCGAATCGGCAAAGCATCAGTGCGCTGCTTCCAGGAAAGGACCCAGCACCGCGCCGGTGTGGGATCGTTGTTTAAGGCTCGCGATATATTCCGGTGTTCCCTCTGCAACCAGGCGTCCGCCTCCGTTACCGCCTTCAGGGCCCAGGTCCAGTATCCAATCGGCCTCGGCAATAACGTCGAGGTTATGCTCGATGACGACGACTGTATTGCCGGCATCGACCAGTCTATGCAATACATGAATAAGCTTTTCAACGTCGGCCATGGACAGGCCTACCGTTGGTTCATCCAGCACATACAAAGTATGGGGAATGCGTGAGGCACGGCCGGTTTTAATGACGCCATCGGTAAGTCGAGCCTTGGTCAACTCGGTAACCAGTTTAATTCGCTGTGCTTCGCCGCCTGATAGGGTAGGTGAGGGTTGTCCCAGGGTCAGGTAGCCCAGGCCAACATCCTGCATCAACTGCAAAGGGCGGGAAATTTTCGAATGGGCAGCAAAGTAGGCAATGGCTTCGTCCACTTCCATTTTCAGTACCTCGCCTGCATTCTTTTCGCGCCACGTCACGCTTAGCGTATCCCGGTTGAAGCGTTCGCCGGTACAGGCGTCGCATAGCACTTTGACGTCGGGCAGGAAGCTCATTTCTATGGTTCGCATGCCTTGACCTTCGCATACCGGGCATCGTCCTTCGCCTGTATTGAATGAAAATCGGGCTGCGGTCCAGCCGCGTATGCGTGCATCGCGTGTTTCGGCGAACAGTTTGCGTACATCGTCCCAGAAACCTATATAGGTGGCGGGGCAGGAACGCGGCGTTTTTCCTATAGGAGTCTGATCGACTTCTAGAACGCGGTCAATGTGCTCCCAGCCTGTGATGTCAACGCAACCATGCCACAGTGGGGTCTCGCGCTTCGACACGGCTTGCGCCAAATTGTCCAGCAAGACCTCGCGCGCCAATGTCGATTTACCCGAACCGGAGACCCCGGTCACCACACTCAATCTTCCGACGGGCAGGCGTGCCGTGACGTTATGCAGATTATGCAGGTGCGCTTTATTGACCTGAATCATCGGTGTGTCATCGTCGACTGGACGGCGGGGCTGCAAGGGATGGCGCAACGGGTTTTTCAAGTAATGCCCCGTGACTGATGTCGGACTGTTGATTATGTCCGCTGCGGCACCTTGGGCAACGACCATTCCGCCGCGGACGCCGGCGCCCGGACCAATGTCGATAATATGGGTCGCCCGGCGTATGGTGTCTTCATCGTGCTCGACAACCACCAAAGTATTGCCATTGCCCTCGAGAGCAGCCAGTGCGTTGAGTAATATCTGGTTGTCGCGCGGGTGCAGCCCTATCGTCGGTTCGTCAAGAACATAGCAAACCCCTTGTAGGTTTGAGCCCAGTTGGGCAGCAAGTCGGATGCGCTGGGCTTCGCCACCGGATAGGGTGGGCGCTGCCCGGTCAAGGGCCAAATAACTAAGCCCTACTTCTTGCATGAAGTTAAGGCGCCCCTGGATTTCAGCAAGAATATCTCGAGCAATTTCGACTTCCCTGCCGCGGCTGACCAGGCCCGAGAAAAAGGTCTGGGCATCCGATACAGGCAACGCCGCCAGTTCGGCGATCGACCGGTCACGCCACCTGAACGCTCGAGACACCGGATTAAGCCGTTCGCCATGGCAGCTGCTGCAGGTCTCGGTATTGCCTTCGTACCAGGCGTTCCAGGCCGTTTCTTCACCGGTCTGTTCGGCGTCGAAGCCGGCAAGTTGCAGCCCAGTACCGAAGCAGCTGGTGCACCAACCATGCTTGGAGTTATACGAGAACATGCGGGGGTCGGGTTCGGGAAAACTGGTGCCGCAGCTCGGGCATGCGCGTTTAACGGAAAAATGGCGTTGTACTGTAGCTGCGCTGAGCCCACCCAGGCGCCGCTGGTCTATTGTCTGGCTATTGCCGTCGGTAAGCCCGACAAGAATGCTCAGGCTGCCCTGACCATGTTCAAGGGCGCTGCGTATGGCTTCACGCAGGCTCGGTTCGTCGGCAGGATCAACGACCAAGTCTGCAATCGGAAGTTCTATGGTGTGTTCTTTGTACCGGTCCAAACGTGGCCATGGTGCAACAGGAATGAATTCGCCATCGACCCGCAAATGTGAATAGCCTTTGGTAGATGCCCATTTCGCCAAGTCGGTGTAATAACCCTTACGGGCGCTAACCAGCGGCGACAGTATGCCGATGTGGCATCCCTTGTAATCGCGTAGCAGCTGCGCGACGATTTGTTCGGCCTTTTGAGGTTCGACCGGAACATTGCAGGTTGGGCACATTTGCGTGCCTAGTTTCACGTAAAGCAGTCGCAGAAAATGATGAATTTCCGTCATCGTCGCCACGGTGGATTTTCGTCCTCCCCGACTGGTGCGCTGCTCGATCGCGACGGTTGGCGGTATGCCGTAAATTGCATCGACATCGGGCTTGCCGGCCGGCTGGACAATGGCGCGCGCGTAGGCGTTCAATGATTCCAGATAGCGGCGCTGCCCTTCGTTAAACAGAATGTCGAAGGCGAGCGTCGATTTCCCGGAACCCGATACACCCGTGATTACAGTGAACGTATCACGCGGAATGCTGACGTTGATGCCTTTCAAATTATGTTCGCGGGCGTTGATGATATCTATGCTTTGTACGTCGCCGTGTTTACGCCTTAGCAGGCTTTGTAGCGGGGTGCCAGTGTCGCCGGCGTATTCGACAGCCGGCTCGGCAAGTAGCCGGGCTTGCTGGGATTCGGCCTCATAGACGATGGCGGAGGTGTAATCCACCAGTGCTCGCCCGGTATGCGATTGCTCATTTTTCATGAGGTCGTCTGGCGTGCCGGCGCCTATCAAGCGGCCGCCGGCGTCGCCGCCTTCCGGGCCAAGGTCGATTAGCCAGTCCGCTGCCCTGATGACATCCAGGTTGTGCTCAATGATAAGTAGCGAATGGCCTGCGGCCAGCAATTTCCGGAAGGCGCGCATTAGTCTGGCTACGTCGTCAAAATGCAGGCCCGTGGTGGGTTCGTCAAACAGAAAAAGGCTGCCTTTCTTGGCGACCTTTGCCGATGAAATGCCACTGCGCGTTGCGGCAGCCAAGTGGCCTGCCAGCTTAAGTCGCTGCGCTTCGCCGCCCGAGAGTGTCGGCACCGGCTGGCCAAGGCGGACGTACTCGAGCCCAACGTCGGCCAGAGGAGCCAGGCTCCATTGAACGTCGCGAAGCCCGTTGAAGAACGCCAGCGCCTCGCTGATTGTCATGGCAAGCACCTGATCAATGGACGCGCTGTGGCCCAGATGTTCCACCTTGACCTCCAGGATTTCTGGTCGGAAGCGCTTGCCATCGCAATCGGGGCATCGAAGGTAAACGTCGGACAGGAACTGCATTTCGACGTGTTCGAAGCCGGTTCCGCCGCAAGTCGGGCATCGCCCATCGCCGCTATTGAAGCTGAAAGTTCCCGCGGTGTAGCCGCGTTCCTTGGATAAGGTGGCTTGGGCAAAGAGCTTGCGTATGGCGTCAAAAGCACCCACATAGCTTGCCGGGTTTGAGCGAGCCGTTTTCCCGATTGGCGTTTGGTCCACCATCACAACATCGGCCAATTGTTCTACACCCAGAAGATGAGTGTGTTCGCCGGGCGCTTCAGTCGGTTTCCCCTTCTGCTTGAGGATAGCGGGATAAAGCACATCTTGGATAAGCGTGGATTTACCTGATCCCGATACACCAGTTATGCAGACGAGGCGTCCCAGGGGAATCGATACAGAAACATTTTTCAGGTTATTGGCGTTAACACCTTCCAGTAATAGACGCGGCGTGTTGCTTGCGACAGGCATCGGCCTGGGACTTTCAACCCGCTGGCGGCCGCCCAGATAGTTGCCCGTTAAGGTATTGGCATTGCGCAAGGCGTCGGGGGTGCCATCGAAAACAATCTGCCCGCCGCGCTCCCCCGGCCCCGGCCCCATATCCATAATGCGATCGGCTGCAATCATGACCTGCGGGTCGTGTTCGACTACGACCAAGGTGTTGCCATTCGCACGCAATCGATGCATGACCTCTACAACCCTGTGCATATCGCGCGGATGCAAGCCAATGGAAGGTTCGTCAAGCACAAACAAGGTGTTGACCAGGGAGGTTCCCAAAGCCGTCGTAAGGTTGATACGTTGGACTTCGCCGCCCGATAGCGTCCGGCTTTGACGATCAAGCGACAAATAGCCCAGACCGACATCACACAGGAACTTCAGGCGCGTCCGCACTTCGCTAAGCAGCAGGTCAATGGCCGCGTCTATGTCTGTTCCGAAACTGATGTCGAAAAAATAATCGCGCACGCGACTGATGGGCAGACGCATCAGGTCGTGTATTCCGAGACCCGGTAGGGCATCCAGTTGTTGGCGATCCCACTTTGCATGCACGGGCATGAAGCGGGGATAGGCATTATCGCTGACATCGGCGGTTTTATTGCCCAGGCGCCATAGCGTCGCGTCGGGCTTTAGCCTTGAGCCGCCGCAAGTGGGGCAAGGGGTGTAGCTACGGTATTTGGACAGCAATACGCGTACATGCATTTTGTAGGCGCGCGATTCCAGCCAGTCGAAGAAGCGCTGAGCGCCATACCACTGGGTTTTCCAGGCGCCCGGACCGCCTCGCCAGTCTGGCGTGCCGTCGATGACCCAACGCTTTTCGTCTTCGTCCAATGCTTCCCAAGGGGTATCGAGCCTGATACCGGCCGCAGGCGCGTATTGTTCCATCTCGGCTTGGCATTCTTTGTAGCTTGTGGTCTGCCATGGCTTCATCGCGCCACCGCGCAGAGTTTTTTTCTCGTCCGGTACAACCAGTCCGTAGTCGATTCCCATGACCCGTCCGAATCCGCGGCAGGACTCGCATGCGCCCAGTGGAGAATTGAACGAAAAATTACTGGGTAGGGGCGTGGAGTACTCAATATCGCAGTGCGCACAATGAAGCCGGTTGCTGAATCGCCATACCGATTCCTCACTGGACGATTCCGCCTGTGAGTAAATCGCAATATGGCCATCGCCCTGCTTGAGCGCCGCATCCAGCGCTTCCATCACGCGCTGCACATCGGCAGTACCAAACCGGAAGCGGTCCTGCACAACATACAGCACACGCAAATTTTCGGGCTTGCCTGCTCGTTTGGGCTTGCCTTTGGACTTGGGCGCGGGCGCAGCCTGAACGCGGGTTTCTTCGTGATGGATACGCGTGTAGCCTTGCTGATCGAGGAAGCCGCGTACTTCTTCTTCGGTGAAGTTAGCCGGAATCACAATGGGAAACGTAATAACCAGGCGGGGATCGTCGGGCTGCGTGCGCACAGCGAGTTGTTGCTGTATTGATTCGGCGTTGTCGCGCTGTACCAAAGTGCCGCAACACTGGCAGTACAGGCGGCCAAGCCGCGCATACAACAGCTTCAGGTGGTCGTTGAGCTCGGTCATCGTGCCAACGGTGCTGCGCGAGTTGCGAACCGGATTTACCTGGTCGATGGCGATCGCAGGCAAAATACCTTCGATCCGATCGACTTGGGGCTTGTCCATGCGATCAAGAAACTGCCGGGCATAGGGCGAAAATGTTTCGACATAGCGGCGCTGTCCTTCGGCGTATAAAGTGTCGAAAGCCAGCGAGCTTTTTCCGGATCCAGATACACCTGTCAGAACCAGCAGTTCTCCGGTGTTAATCGAGACATCGAGGTTCTTCAGATTGTTCTGGCGCGCGCCAAAGATGCGTATTTGTGAGCTCATGACATTATGATAATCGTTCTTCTTTCGCTGGTCAGGCGTCGCCTTCTTTGTGTAGGCTGGCATTTTTAAGGTAGAATACCGAGTTAACCAATTTTCGGGGTCGCGTCTTTGCGAGCCTACGCATGTAAAGATCGGAGATCATCATGGCAGAAATCAAACGTACGCGTCGCAATACTCTCGAGCGCCGTTGCTTGGGTAAAGCATTCAAGCGTCTTTTTATTCGCGCACCTAAAGGCGTTTTCAAAATGCTGGAAAAAGTCAAACGCGCTTAATATTGAAGCCGGCTCAGTGTCGGAACCGCTAATTGTTAAGCCGGTTTGATATTGAACGTGTAAGCCATTTTTTGCGTCGACGTATAGCTGTTGCAACAGCAAGGTGTATTTAAAGCCGTATTTGTTGCACAAATTATGTCTGGATGTAAGTAAGGCAAGGAAACCGCAGATTCAAGGTCTGCGGTTTTTTTTTGGCCTATTATCCCTTGCATTGGCAGAACATATAGAAAATAACTATGCTGACCTGGCGTCATCTCTTTACTGTCATAACGCCCACCTATAACAGGGCTCATACCTTGGAAAGAGCCTATCTTTCCTTGCGGGAACAGTCTTTCCAAGATTTCGAATGGGTCATTGTCGATGATGGCTCGACCGATAGTACCCGGGTCATGGTCATGGGTTGGCAGCAGGAAGCCAGTTTCCCCATTCATTATGTTTGGCAAAAGAACCAGCATAAAAAAACAGCCTTTAATCGTGGTGTAAAAAAGGCGAACGGGGAACTGGTTGTCGTTCTGGATAGCGACGACAGCCTCGATACCAACGCCCTTTATGCCATGGCAGGGGCGTGGCACGAAATCCCTGAAGAAGAACGGTCGAGGTTTGTGGCGATTACAGGGCTGTGCTCACGTCCAGACGGTCATGTGGTCGGTGATATGTTTCCCAAGGATATTTTCGATGCCACCGCGCTCGATATGACATTCAAATACCATATCAGGGGAGAAAAGTTCGGTTGTCTGCGCACCGATGTGCTGCTGCAGTTCCCTTTTCCAGAGGAGATCGCCGGTTTCGTGCCCGAGAGCCTGGTGTGGCGGGCAATCGCGCGGGCCGGTTACCTGACCCGTTTTGTAAATCAGGTGTTCAGGGTCTATCACGATAGTGCCGACTCCCTTTCCAATCAGAGTAGGGAAGGCCAGCCACATGCGCTCGGTTTATGGCTATTAGCGCAGGATACTATCGTCGAGTGTTTGCCGTGGTTTCGCTACCAACCACACACTTTCCTGATGGCTGCCGCGCGCTATACCCGTTTTTCGCTGCATCTGCGTCATAGCAATCAACCTTTTCCGAGCGGCCATACTTTGCGCGGGATAGGGGCTCGCGCGCTGGTAGGCCTGATGTGGCCCATAGGAGCTTTGTTGTATATGCGGGACCGCACCAGAACCTAATAGTGACTTAACCGGTCGGCGGCGAGTGCATCGCTGCGGCTGTGTCAGTGCAGGGTACGGCCTGTCGAAGATCCGTTTGGGTCGAAGATATCGTCGTCGTCATCCGGACTATCGTCTTCAAGGTCGTCGTTGTCGTCAATGTCGTCGCTTATGGCTTCGTCGGTCATGACGAAAGGAAGGACGTCGCGTAGATTTTCCGACCAGGCTATTTCTTCACCTTCCTGATCCACCTTGATGAAGCGGACGCCTTCGAGGTCGGATAGCTGGATTGCCCATAGATATTCGCAATCGTAAATGTCGCCATCGGCAATGACGAGTCCGCCTTGGTTGCCTACGATTTTTCCGCCTGAGCCACCGATTTGAACGATGACCAGGTCTTTTGGGTCGTCCTCGATGTCGAGCGGTACGGCGAATATCGCCCACTCGAAGCCCGTTTCGTCGGCATTGATGACCTCTGCCAGAACTGGCTTGCCCATGTAGGCGCTTAGAGCATCAGCCGTACGGCCGATCAGGTCGAGTTCATCGGCAGAAAAAACCAGAGGGGAATCTTGCGTGGTGGGCATGGCTGTCAAGGTCAGGGTAAAGAACTTGTTATTTTAAGGCATGTAGGGATTGTGTGAGCAGCCCGCCTTGTAACCCGAATAACACTTTATTTCCCTGTCCGGCCTACAATCGACCTTTTACCTCTATCAGACTTTTGTTGCCATGGCTCAATACGTATACACAATGAATCGGGTTGGAAAAATCGTGCCGCCGAAACGGCAGATCCTGCGCGATATTTCCTTGTCTTTCTTTCCGGGCGCCAAGATCGGCGTTCTCGGTCTGAATGGGTCTGGAAAGTCGACCCTGCTGAAGATCATGGCTGGCATAGACCGCGAGATCGAGGGTGAAGCCATCCCGATGGCCGGAATTAAAATTGGTTATCTTCCCCAAGAGCCTTTGCTGAATGCCGAACACACAGTGCGTCAATCGGTCGAGGAAGGTCTGGGCGAATTATTCACGGCCCGCAAGCGCCTCGAAGAAGTATACGCCGCCTATTCTGAGCCCGATGCCGATTTCGATCAGCTGGCCACCGAGCAGGCTGAACTTGAATCGATTATTGCGGCGGCCGCATCCAGCGGCGCGGACGATATCGAACATCAAATGGAAATCGCGGCCGACGCTTTGCGTCTGGCCCCCTGGGACGCTGTCATCGGCAAGCTGTCCGGTGGCGAAAAGCGTCGCGTCGCATTGTGCCGCTTGCTGTTGTCTAAGCCAGATATGCTGCTGCTAGACGAGCCTACCAACCACCTGGATGCCGAAAGCGTTGAATGGCTCGAACAATTCCTCCGCAAGTTTCCGGGCACCGTTGTGGGCGTAACCCACGACCGGTATTTCCTGGATAACGCCGCCGAATGGATACTCGAACTGGATCGCGGCTATGGCATTCCCTGGAAAGGCAACTACAGCTCGTGGCTCGAACAGAAGGACGATCGCCTGAAGCAAGAAGAGGCATCTGAATCTGCCCGCCAGCGCACCATCAAGAAAGAACTCGAATGGGTGCGCCAGAATCCCAAGGGCCGTCAGGCCAAGGCCAAAGCGCGTCTGTCCCGATTCGAAGAGCTGTCGTCACATGAATATCAAAAGCGGAATGAAACCCAGGAAATTTTCATTCCTGTCTCCGAGCGGCTTGGCAATGAAGTTATCGAATTCGAGAACGTCAGCAAGGCATTTGGCGACCGCCTGCTTATCGACAATCTAAGTTTCAAAGTGCCTGCGGGTGCGATTGTCGGGATTATCGGTCCCAACGGTGCAGGTAAATCTACGCTCTTTCGCATGATCGCCGGGCAAGAGACCCCCGATTCGGGGTCGGTCAACATTGGCAAGACGGTCAAGCTGGCCTTCGTGGATCAGTCTCGCGAATCGCTGCCCGACGGAAAAACGGTGTTTGATGCGGTGTCCGACGGTGCCGATCTATTGACGGTCGGGCGTTTCGAAATGGCATCGCGCGCTTATCTGGGCCGATTCAATTTCAAGGGCGCTGATCAGAATAAGCTTGTCGGAAAGTTGTCCGGTGGTGAACGCGGCCGGCTGCATCTTGCTAAAACCCTTATTGCTGGCGGCAATGTGCTCTTGCTTGATGAACCGTCAAACGATCTCGATGTCGAAACCCTGCGCGCCCTGGAAGATGCTTTGCTTGAATTTGCGGGCAGCGTAATGGTTATCAGTCATGATCGGTGGTTCCTGGACCGGATCGCAACCCATATACTGGCGTTCGAAGGTGATTCCCAGGCCATATTCTTTGACGGCAACTATCAGGAATACGAGGCCGATAAAAAGCGCCGTCTGGGTGAGGATGGCGCCAAACCGAAGCGTCTGCGTTATAAGGCTTTGAAATAACACGATTTCTTAACGGAGTTCATATGGCCGCTCTAAGTACCCATGATTCCATGATTCTGTTGGTCGATATGCAGTCGGCCTTGCTGCCTGCCATTAACGATCACGAAGGGGTACTTGGGCGCGTCGAGCGCTTGCTGCGTGCAGCCCAGTTGCTGGGCGTCCCCGTTATTGCCACCGAACATTGTGTGGACAAAATAGGGTCGACCGACCCCAAACTGCGCACTTGGGTAGATCATGTCATACACAAGACCTATTTCGATGCCACGCGCGAAAAAAGCTTTTTGCCCGAGCTACCCTCCGGCCGCCATAATGTGTTGTTATTGGGCACTGAAGCCCATGTGTGCGTGTTACAAACAGGTCTGGGTCTAGCCGGTCTGGGTTTTTCGCCGATATTAGTTACCGACTGTATCGGATCGCGGCGGGATAACGACCGTATCGCAGCCTGCGCACGTTGGTCTTATTACAATCGTGAACAAATTAGTTCGGAAATGGCCGTTTTTGAATGGCTGGAATCGCCTGCGCATCCGCAATTCCGCGAAGTGCTCGCCGTCATAAAAGAAGGCTGATACTTGTTTGATACATCTGTTTCTTCGGCTAACAACGACATGTTTCGAAGATGCGCTATTGGGCCGTAAATGGAGTAACGTAGCGTCATGAATGTGTTTGTTCGGAGATAAAATATGAAATTTGCTACCTTTACTAAGCTGGGTGCCATAGGCTTGCTAGCGTTCACAATGGCCGGCTGCTCGTCCTGGGACAGCATGAGCGGTCGTCAGAAAAGCGCCGTAACCGGTGCCGGTATCGGCGCCGTGGGTGGCGCGGTGATTTCGAATGGCGGTGTCCTGGGTACTGTAGGCGGTGCGGCAATCGGTGGCGTAATCGGCGACCAGGTTGGCAAGAACCGTTAGTAGCTCGCGATTTGAAAAGCCGGCTCGCTGAGCCGGCTTTTTTTTGCCCAGCAGTATGCATACTGCTGGTTTCAGGCCGTTTAGCGTTCTTCTGCCTGAGGCATCTCAATTTTAACTTCAAGAATTTCCAGGGAATCCTGGCGGTCCAGATTGACCTTGATGTCTTCAGGATTGATCTTGACGTAGCGCGAGATCACTTCGACAAGTTCTTTTTGCAAGCGGGGCAGATAGTCGGGGGTGATGCCGTCGCCACGTTCGTTAATGAGAATAAGCTGCAAGCGATCTTTTGCGACGCTGGCAGAAGTCTTTTTTTGACCGAGCAAGAAAGACAGGAAGGACATATCATTTCCCTCCAAAGAGGCGCTTGAATAGGCCGGGTTTTTCGTAGTCGACGAATCGCAAGGGTTTGTCTTCACCCAGATAGCGCGCAACAATATCCTGGTATGCGGCTGACACGTCGCTATCGCGTATATGGATGGCGGGGATACCCTGGTTGGATGCCTGCAGCACTGACTCGGACTCGGGTACGACGCCAAGCAGCTTGATGCGCAAGATGTCTTCGATATCTTTCAACGAAAGCATCTCGCCGTCTGCGACACGTTTGGGGTTGTACCGAGTAAGCAGAAGGTACTCTTTGACGGGGTCTTCAGCTTTTTCAGCACGTCGCGACTTGGCCGAAAGTATTCCCAGAATACGGTCGGAGTCGCGTACCGACGAGACTTCGGGGTTGGTGACGACCAACGCATCGTCAGCGAAATACGAGGCCATCAGGGCGCCCGTTTCAATGCCGGCAGGCGAGTCGCACACAATATATTCGAAGCCCATTTCGGCCAGATCTTTGAGCGCCTTTTCTACGCCTTCCATGGTCAGCGCATCTTTATCGCGGGTTTGCGATGCGGGCAGTATGAAAAGGTTTTCCAGTTGCTTGTCGCGGATGAGCGCCTGATTAAGCGTGGCCTCGCCCTGGATTACGTTGACGAAATCATAGACCACTCGGCGTTCGCAACCCATGATCAGATCAAGATTGCGCAAGCCGACGTCGAAGTCGATAACCACCGTTTTATGGCCCCGCATCGCCAGTCCTGAGGAGAAGCTGGCACTGGTGGTTGTTTTGCCCACCCCGCCTTTGCCGGAAGTCACCACAACAATTCGCGCCATGACGATTGCATTCCTTTAGTTTTAGGTAAATCTTATAATCGTAAAGCAAAACGGCAACAAAGTTGCTGGATCTGCGTTTATTTAACGGTTGGTTCGCAACAAAAATTATCTTACTTGCCTAGCGAGGTGATTTTCAATTGGTCACCATCTAGTTGAACTATCGTCGGCTGATTTAGCAAGCTGGGATCCAAACGAGTTTCAATCACCCGATACACGCCGGCTATGGCCAGAAGTTCAGGATCCAGCTGCGTTGTAAATATTCTTGCTGTGGTGTCGCCGCGGGCTCCAGCCATCGCTTTGCCGCGCAATGGACCATACACGTGGATATTGCCATCTGCAATGATTTCAGCACCTTGGCTGACGACGCCGATAACAATCAGATCCGTATTACGGGCGTAAATGCGTTGTCCTGACCGTAGTTGACGATTGATTACCATCGCAGCCGGGGCTATTTCCGGTATTGTCGGATCGGGCGCTGCATTAACAGGCGCCGCAACAGAAGTGGTTTGATCTGCTGTGGGTGGCGCGACGACGGGCACGTCTTTGTCGGCCACAGGTGTACTGACTGGGCGTGGTGCCGGATTAGCAAGGTCCACGGCCACCAGGCCGCAAGCTTTGGCGGGTTCGAGGTTGCTGTCGAGGGCCACGACCCCCACAGGATGAAGCCGGTGGGCCTTCAGGGCCTGCACCAACGCCGCCCAATCCAGGGGCTGGTCTATCAGGGTGGCATCGATCACAACGGGTTCGTTCTCAAAGAACGAGCCGGCATCATGCATGCGCTGGTCCAGGGCCGCAATCAGGTCTGTCGTATCGTGGCTATGCAGCACGACGCGCAAGGCATAAAGCGTCGCGCTTTTGAAGTCGAGGGCCAGTTGGCCCTTGCGGTGGGGAGAAGAGTCGCTCACAGGTCGGTTTTCACAAATTGGATTTACATCTTTGCTTATACATTGGTTTTAGGAATCCACGAATCCCTAAGGGTAATAGCACGATTGATGATAGGCTTTTGCTCCGTCGATTCTTCGCGATCAGCAACAAAATAGCCCAGTCTTTCAAATTGCCATGTGGTGCCAGGTATTGCCCGCAGGCCCGGTTCGAGCCAGCCCTGTACGACCTGGCATGAGTCCGGATTGAGGGCTGCGAGGAAATCCTTGTCGCCGGCATCAGGATGCGGTTCGCTGAAAAGTCGATCATACATGCGTATTTCAGCTGCGACTGCGTGAGCGGCGCTAACCCAAGTGATGTTGCCTTTTACTTTTACCGAGTCCGCGCCAGGTGTGCCACTTTTGGTTTCGGGCAAGTATTCAGCATGGACCTCGACAATATTGCCTTGATCATCTTTAACACAGCCAGTGCAACGAATAATATAGCCGTATTTCAAGCGTACCGTATTGCCAGGGAAGAGGCGGAAATATTTTTTCGGTGGATCTTCTTTGAAGTCGTCGCGCTCTATCAATAGTTCACGCGACAATGGGAACTCTCGCATGCCGGCATCCGCATCATGCGGATTCAAGGGGGCGGTGCAGAGTTCGCTATGCCCTTCGGGATAATTGGTCAACACAAGTTTTATAGGGTCGATCACGGCTACTGCTCGAGCCGCTTTCGGGTCAAGGTCGTCTCGCAGGGCCTGCTCGAGCACGCTGTAGTCGATGCGGGAATCAGCCTTTGATACACCCAAACGCTCGCAAAACAGCCGTATCGCTTCGGGCGTATAGCCGCGGCGCCTCAAGCCCGCAAGCGTGGGAAGACGTGGGTCGTCCCAGCCGCTAACACGGCCTTCGCGTACCAACTGGAGCAGCTTGCGTTTACTCGTTACGACATAGCTTAAATTCAGGCGGGCAAATTCGTACTGCCGTGGAAGCGGCTGCGACAACTGGCCAAGTTCGGCCAAGCGATTAAGAATCCAGTCATAAAAAGGCCGCTGGTCTTCAAATTCCAAAGTGCATATGCTGTGTGTAATACCTTCAAGTGCGTCTTCTACCGGATGCGCCCATGCATACATCGGGTATATGCACCATTCGCTTCCGGTGCGATGATGGGCGACGTGGCGGATGCGGTACAACACCGGGTCGCGCATATTGATATTGGGCGAGCCCATATCGATCTTCGCGCGCAGGGCCAAACTGCCGTCGGGGTGCTTGCCTTCACGCATTTCCTCTAATAAGGCAAGCGATTCGGCCGCCGGACGATCGCGCCACGGAGAATTTTTGCCCTTTTCGGTAAGGGTTCCCCGCATGGCTCGCATCTGCTCGGCATTTTGTTCATCGACATAGGCATGACCGGCCTTTACCAGCGCCTGTGCAAAACCGTACATATAGTGAAAATAGTCGCTGGCAAAGTAACAGTTGTTCTCTTCGCCGTACTTCCAGTCGAAGCCCAGCCATTTCACCATGTCGATAATGGCTTTGACGTACTCGTCTTCTTCTTTCTCGGGATTAGTGTCGTCAAAGCGTAAATGGCAGGCACCTTGGTAATCGCGTGCCAAACCGAAATTCAGACAGATGCTTTTCGCGTGGCCGATGTGCAGGTAGCCATTCGGTTCGGGCGGAAAACGTGTGCGGATGCGAGCAGTGTCGATACTTCCCTGTTGCTGCACAGATGCAGGCCCGGGCTGCCCCGCCCAGCGCTTATCGGCATAGCGGCCCTGCGTAAGGTCGTTATCGATGATGGTGCGCAGAAAATTTGAAACCGGTGCGGGGATGGGTACAGAAGTCATACAGAATTAGCAATCAAATGGCGGAGAAGTAAGCATTTTGCCACGTTCAGGGTTATTTGCTTGACCGCGGTAGTCGCAAATCGAGAAGTCGCTCTAAACTAGCGCTCATTATGACGTACTCGACCTTGTGGTTATCTCAAATCCAGTTCTTCTCCAGCCTGGGCTTTATGTTGCTGTTTCTTGTCATAGAGCTCGGTTTGGCGTGGGTGTTGCTGTACTTCAAGCTTCGTTCGCTGGGTCCCGTTTCGGCGCCGTGGACAGAAGCTTATCGTTTCTGGGTGCGGGTATTTGCGCTGGCTTTTATTCTAAGCTTTGCCTCAAGCATGCCGGTACTAGTCCAGTTCGGAAGTCTCTGGCCATCCTTGATGGAAAAAATCGGCGATGTGGCAGGACCACTTCTGGCAGCCGCTATTTTGTCGGCTTTCATCTTTAAGTCGTGTTTTCTGGGCGCAATGTTGTTTGGGCAGCGCTACGTATCAGACAAGGTGCATGCAGTCCTGGTGTTTATGGTTGCGATTGGTGTGCTGGTCTCGTCGTTCTGGTTGCTGGTGCTATTGTCCTGGATGCACGTCCCTGCCGGGGTCAGCTGGGTAGACGGGCAATATCACGTACTGGATTGGTGGGCGGTGCTGCTTAATCCTGCTCTACCCTGGTACGCTGGGCTGTTCGTGCTTACTAGCGCCCTGACTGTGGCATTTCTGATGTTAGGCGTCGTCGCGGGTCAGACATTGCGCCGGCCGGTAGACGTCAGCGGTCCAGTGGTATTCAAGACCGCTGTGTGTGTGGCCGGTGTCGCTATTGTCCTGCTGATATTCGTAGGCGCTGGGGCCGGCCAGATGACGGCACAGTATCAACCCGCCAAAGCGGCGGCGGCAGCGGCGTATTGGAATAGCAGCCCGCAACCCGACCTGGTGTTGTTTGGCTTGCCAGACGTCCGGGCAGCAGCCAATCGCGCCGCCTGGGTTTTGCACGATGCGGGCGGCATGTGGCTGGGCCGCGAGATAGGTGGCAATTTTCGCGGTTTGGATCATTTTTCCGGTATGACGCCGCCGGTGGGCCTGACGTTCTGGTCTTTTCGCATTGCCTTGTTGGCGGCATGCATGATGGCACTGGTCGCTGCAGTGACGCTATGGCGGGCCCGGCGAATTGATTACGACCCGGCTGCCTTATCGCGCGGATGGCGGCATGTGCTTTCAGGAATGACCTTTTCAGGCTGGGTACTGCTGTTGGCGGGGCTGGCTTATTTGCTGTTTGGCTCGTTCCCCTATGCGGTCACGGGCACTATTACCGTAAGTGAGATTGCAAGTGACACTTCTTTCGACATTCTCATGGGCGGATATGTGGCTTATGTCATGTTCTATGCCGTGTTTCTAGCCGGTTTTTTCCAGCTTTTGCGTCATATCGCTCGCTATGGGGTCGTGCCGATAGCAAGAAGAAGGGGACGGGCGTGATCGATTCATTTGCGGTTTCCTTGGGGATGAGCGCGCAGGATCCAGGCTTCTGGATGCCGTTGGTGTTCATGGCCCTGCTGTTTGCCATTATCGTGGCCGGTACGATACTGGATGGATTCGATATTGGCGTGGGCTGTCTTGCTTTGTTCGCCCCGGCAGACTTACGCCCGCGCATGCTGTCTCTATTGAGCCCCTGGCGCGATGCCAACGAGTTCTGGCTCTTCTTGGGTATGGGCCTATTTGTCGCCGCTTTCCCACATGCCTGGGGTAGCGTAATGGGCGAACTATATTTGCCATTGTGCGTATTGGCGCTGGGTGTACTGTTGCGTTCGATTTCGTTCGAGCTGCGACTACGGGCACCGCAAGAACTGCAAGCGCGCTGGCTCTTGGGTTTTGCGATAGGCTCGTTCATTACGGCCGCTGCGCACGGCCTTTTGCTGGCTCAAATTGTGGTCACATATCAGACGCGGTCGGGTTATTTGTGGTTTTCTCTGTTTCTGGGTTTTTGCGCGATCTCTGCATATTGTCTGCTGGGCGCCTCGTGGCTGATCATGCGCGAGGCAGGCGAGCTTCGCGCCCGAGCGGTCATGTGGGGCAGGCGTGCTGTGCGGTGGGCGGCAGCGGGGGCTGTGGGCGTGTCAGTGGTTCTCGCGTTCGCGAATGCGGGAATCTTTTTGAAATGGAGCGACGGTCCTCATTGGCCTGTTGTAGTGTCGTTGTGGATTTGTGTGCTGGCAAGTTTCGTCTCTATCGAAATGTGCTTTCAACGCATGATCAATAGCAGTTACCGGACCACCGCTTTACCGTTCGTGATGACGTTAGTTATTTTTCTAATCACATTGGGCGGGCTAGGCTATAGTTTTTTCCCTTATTTGATTCTGGACGACATAACGATCTGGGATGCTGCGGCGTCGGTGGATTCTTTACGTTTGATTTTGGCGGCCACGGTTGTGGCTTTGCCGGTGGCATTGATCTTCAATATATGGGTGTATTGGCGCATGTTCGGCCTGTCGATTGCGCCCAAGCCGCCGGCTTTCAAAGATCGGTCGGCGTCGTAGGAGACTGTCCGGAAGATCTGCCAAGGTTGATGCTGCTATTGCTGTAGACGATGCTGAACATTGGCCGATGATTTGAATCGCCGATTGCCTGTAGAGCATGGCGTTGGGTAGTGTTACGAGTTCTGATATTCCCCCCCCCTTATTTTTAGGGGCGTGACGCGAAGGCTGGGTGGCTGGACCTGGCCAGACTCGCCGTCCGCGGTCCCTGCCGGGACTGCCCGAACCTACCGCCCGGCCTGGGGCGAGCGCGAACTCGCGCGAAGGACAATCCCCCGGATTGTCCTTAATCGCCGCGCTCGGACATGCGCGCTCTTGCCTCCCCATTCCGGGTGGTATGTCCGGCGCTACCGAACTCGCTTGGCCAGGCCCAGCCACCCAGCCTTCTCAATGGCTTTGAACTGACGGCGTGGTTATTGCGTGGTTACGTTTGGTGGAACTTGGATAGTGAGTCCTGGGTAAGGTATTACGCCGATGTCGATATGGAGTAACGGTCGTATCGTCATGCCGTTATGCATTCGTGGCGGTCGGTAGAGGCAGTAAGACGCTTACTTCTAGGCCGCCGCCTGGGGCTGTGCCGAGTATCAGGCTGCCATTGTGGGCTTTGACTATGGCTTCGGCCAACGCCAGTCCCAGGCCCACCGAGCCGGTAAGGGTGCGGGCATCGTCCAGTCGCGAGAAGGGGCGTAGCGCTTCAATGCGACGTTCTGCGGAAATTCCGGGACCATGGTCCGATACGGTGATTCGTGCCTGACCGTTCGCGGTGTCCAGTGCTATTTCCACCGGTGGCTTACCGTGATTCATTGCATTGGTGATCAGGTTGTCGAGCAGACGCCCCAAGGCAATTTTGTCAGCATCCAGCTTCAAGGGCGTGCTGTGCAGCCGGACCAGTCTTACCGGACTGCCGGTGCTTTCCCACGCTGAAACTTGTTCTTCGAGCCATGCGTTCAACACCAGGGGGGCGAACTGGTATGAGCCCGGGTCCGAGCCGCGTACGAATCCTATGAACTGGTTGACCATGCGCTGCATGTCTTGCACGTCTTTGCGCATGCCTTCTTTGAACGTGGGGTCGTCGACCATTTCGATGCGCAGCCACATTCGGGAAAGGGGACCTTTCAGGTCGTGGGGCAGACCGGCAAGCAAGGTTCGCTGCACCGTGTTGGATTCGGCCAGGGTATCGAGCATCGCGTTAAAGCGTTCGCCAAGGATACGGGTTTCGCGCGGACCCGAGGGGATCACGCGCTGTGGTTGTCCGGCGGCCATTTGGTCGGCGGCCTTGGCCAGCCTGGTGAGTGGGCGGGTGATGTGCCAAGAAAAGGCGGCTGACAGCAGTAGGAAGAGCCCCATGCCGGTCAACCAGACGATGATCACGGGAGTTGCAACGGGCGGGGCGATTCGATCCAGAGGAATGACCAACCATTCGCGGTTGTAGCCGGTGTCTTCGAGGCCGAATTCGGGCAGCAGCGATATGTAAAGCCGGGGCTCCGGTCCGCGCGACAAGGCTACACGGGTGTCATCGCTAAGTCGCTTGTTCAGTGCTTGCACGAAGGTGCGCAAGTTGTTTCGTATGTCGTTTCTTGGCGGCGGTGGACGATGCGCACGGTGACTTTCACTGGGCGGAGGGCGGCGATTTTCCAGGCTGGCGTCCGATGGAAGGCTGCGCGACCAGAGGCGCCATTGGTTTTGTGAGGCGCTGCGCACAAAGTCGGGTCGTCGCTCGGCGGGGATTTCCGATAGTGCGGCTCGCAGTGTGCGTATGGTGGTCGCGGTGAACTCTACAGCGACTTCTTCGGTGAACTGTTTGCGGTAATAAGAAACGGTCGCAAAGGTGGCGGCCTGGACCAGCAATATGGTGCCCAGTGTCAGCAATACCATGCGCGCGCGCAGGGATTTGGGCAATAACGAATTCAGCTTCATGGGTTCAGGGCGAAAAACGATACCCGACTCCCCATACGGTTTGTATCCAGCGTGGCTGTTTGGGGTCATCTTCGATCGCACGCCGCAAGCGCAAGATAGCGATATCGATAGCGCGGTCGTTGCGTTCGCCTTCGTCGTCGTCGCGCGCCAGCGCCAGCAAGCGGTCACGCGACAGCGGCTTGCCGGGATTATTGACCAGTGCTTCAAGTAAATTGACTTCGCCTCCGGTCAGCTTGATGATGTCGCTATCCTTGCTAAGTTGGCGTGTACTGGGGTCGAAGACAAAAGGCCCGAAGGCCACGGGTTTGTCTTTGTTCAGGGCCGAAGCGCCTTTCTTTCGGCGTAGCACTGCCTCGATGCGCGCAAGTAGTTCGCGCGGATCGAACGGTTTGCCCAGGTAGTCGTCGGCCCCGGCTTCCAGTCCGATAACGCGATCCACAGTCTCATCGCGCGCAGTGAGTAAAATGACGGGGATGTCTTCTCCTTGCTGGCGCAGTCGGCGGCATGCTTCAGCGCCATCGCCATCTGGCATCATGCGGTCAAGCACGATAAGGTCGGGTGAATATCGCTGGATGCGCGACGCAAGGTCGCTGGCGTCGGGAGCGAGAAGCGTGTCGTAATTATGCCGATTAAGGTAGTCGGCCAGCAACTGCCGCAAGGCGGGATCATCGTCGACGACCAGTACTTTTACGAGGGGATTTTCCATAGGCTAAAGTGTGCCCCCTGAGCTCCTGTCTGGCAAGCGCACGGAAATGGATTGAAATGGCTATAAGGTTTACCGGACATTTTTCGTTGATTTAGTGCAGGGGTTACATGGCTGGGAATACGGTACAAACGTTGCGTCAACGGCTGGCAGATTATTTATGGCTTTCCGGCCTGCCTGCCATGCTGGGCTGGGCAGTGATAATGGGCGGGCTGGGGGCATTTGCCACCATCGGCTTTCATGAAGGCATGCGCATTATCCAGCAGCTAGTCACCGGCCAAAGCGGCTCGATCGTGGGCGTCACCGAGGGACTCCCGTGGTACGGTCGTTTGCTGTTTCCCACTTTTGGGGGACTTATCGCGGGAACTCTGCTATGGATGGCGGCTAAAACAAAAACGGAGGCCAATGCCGACTACATGGAGGCGGTCGCTATTGGTGATGGTCGTTTGTCGATAAGTCAGGGCTTGCTTCGCTCTTTGTCCTCTTTGTGTACTGTGGCATCGGGTGGCTCGATCGGACGCGAAGGCGCGATGGTTCACCTAGGCGCGCTCGGCGCATCCGCCGTGGGCCGCTTTATGAAGTTCAGCACAACACGGCTTCGGCTGTTAGTGGCCTGCGGCGCGGCGGCGGGTGTGGCCGCGGCCTACGGCGCTCCGGTCGCAGGAGCCCTGTTCGTGGCTGAAATTGTACTGGGCACCATGAGCATGCAAAGTTTCGGTCCTCTGCTGGTAGCCGCGGCATCGGCCAATATCGTCATGCGCATGAGCGGACACTATCAAACCATCTACCCAATGGCCGGCATGCCCGACATTCCCGGAATCGAGGTACTGCCCTTTATAGTGCTCGGTATCGTGTCAGGCCTTTCTGCTCCGTTGTTCTTGAAGTTTCTCGATTTCTCGCGTAATCGGTTCAAAAGCACTGGCTTACCCTTGCCTGCTCGGTTGGCGATGGGCGGATTTTTGCTTGGGATTCTGCTGATCGTCATGCCTCGAGTGGCCGGTAATGGCTATAGCGTAGTAAATTCATTGCTTCATGCACAATGGGCTTGGTATGCCGTGGTCGGTGTCCTTATGTGCAAGGTACTTGCCACCGCCTTGACCGTTGGTTCCGGTGCCGTCGGGGGGGTATTCACACCCGCTCTTTTCGTAGGAGCCGCAATCGGTACCTTGTTCGGACAAGTAATCGCTTTTTTTTGGCCCGCTATGTCTGTCCCGATCTATATGTTTACCCTGGTCGGTATGGGAAGCTTTCTCGGTGCGGCGACCAGCGCCCCGTTCATGGCGATACTGATGATCTTCGAAATGACGCTTGCTTATCCGATTGTGCTGCCTCTTGTACCGGCCTGCGTCGTGGCATACTTTGTGTCTCGGGCGGTTGCGCAAGTGGCCATGTATGACGTAACGGTGGTGCGCGACAGGGACCTTCAGCTTCGTCAAAGTTTGCGGCAAACGCGGCTCATAGAACTGCTGCGGCCCGCCGACACGGTGGTGCATACCACCGCTCCGGTTACCGACGCATTGCAACTGTTTCTGGACTATCCTGTCAAGTACTTATATGTGGTGGATGACAACAACGTTTACCAGGGCGTCATTGCCCAGCAGGACCTGACCAGTTTATTGTTGAGCCAAAGCGAATTGCAGCATAAGCGCGCCGGAGACGTTCTGCGTCGCGGTTTCGTCAAGACGCTGAATCCGGACATGACCCTGGATCAAGCGCAGGATTACTTCTTACAGTTTCAGGGCGAGCGGCTGCCGGTGGTAAACCACGATGTGCATCCGAAGCTGCTTGGGGTTGTGTACAAGTCAGCGTTGCTGGAAAAGTACAGCGCCCTGAAAAAGTCCTTGGACGCCAGCGGCGAAGCGATGCTCGACTTGAAGGTGCTGCGTCGTCCGCTTAAATGAATATTTGCATTCGTTCCCGACTCGATTTAGGGACGGCTGTCTGCTTGCAATGAATTTTTTTCGATCATTTTCAATTTCACTGAAGGCTCTTGCATGCGGCATCTCGCTGGCTTGCCTGCAGGCCATAGGGGGCCACGCCAGTTCCGCAGCCGATCTCCGTGATCTCTCGCCGGTCCGTTTGTATCCGGTTCAGCAGATTTCTGTCGACCCACCCGTTCCATTGCCGGACCCTGTTCCTGAAGGATCAATGCTCGAAGTATTGCCAAGTGCCGAGCATGATATTTGGGGAGGCAACGTGGACGTCTCTTGGGATGAAATCGATTTCCAGAAATGGCATAAGCAAAAGCTTTCGGCGTCCTCTCCGGGCCTCAGGGGCAAGCGCGGTTCGTGGCGTACGCGGCTTCCCTCGCTAGGCACGGCAACAGGGTCTAGCGATCCGTGGGCACGCGGATCAAGCAACTGGCGGTATACCGGCGAACGAGGGCTGGGTGTCAGTCTGGGAAGCAATGAAATTGCAGTCCCCGCATGGGCGAATTCGGCACGAATGGGCGGCATCAGCATCTCGCAGTCTTCGGGAGCCAGGTCCGAAGGCGATCACGCTTGGCAATACTCAATGTCGGTTGGAGCCCTGGATTATTCTTCAGGCCAAGAGCAGGGCGACCTGAATTTCGGACCTACCGCGAGCAGTACCGTCTTGCGTTACAAGCTTAACCCTAAAGTCATAGTCGAGTCACAACTAGAATTAGCCCCCGATTTGATAACGACAGGTGTGGGCGGACGCTATAAAACAAATGGTTGGGGAGCGTGGAGCGCCGGGGTCGCAAGGGCGAGTTATGGTCTCGAACAAGGCTGGCGCTACCAGGCGGCCTACGAGGTTGACATACTAGACGATTTGAAGCTGGGTTGGCTTAACGAGAGGCACACCCCGGGCTTTACCGACCTTAGCCGTTATCAGGATGGCGCTATAGCGGCGGGTGGCGTCAGGCAGCAGTTGACGGCGACTGTGTCATTAGGGCGGTGGGGCGATCTCGCCGGCATGTACGAAAGCGCCGAATCATCCTTAGGGGACTCTCAGCGCAGTTTTGGCTTCACCCAGCAGTTTTGGTACAGTCCAAATTTGCGTATTGGCCTCAGGGCGGAACGTGAACTAGTAAGCGGCGACTATGATGTGGGTATTCGCTTTTCAGTACCTATTAATTAGCACATGACCATTTCGTCCCTCGAAACACTGCAGCAAGTCTTTGGCTACGATTCATTTCGCGGCGACCAACAGGCCATCATCGAACATGTGGTCCAGGGCGGCGACGCCCTGGTGCTCATGCCCACTGGCGGCGGCAAATCGCTTTGCTATCAGATTCCGGCTTTGGTTCGCCCCGGCACTGGGATAATCATTTCGCCGCTGATAGCGCTCATGCAAGACCAGGTCGATGCGCTGCTGGAATTGGGCGTGCGCGCGGCATTTCTTAATTCCTCGCAAGACTGGCGCACTGCGCGCGATGTCGAGCAAGCATTTCTCGCGGGCGACCTCGACCTGCTATATATTGCTCCAGAAAGATTGCTCACTGACCGTTGTCTCGAGCTGTTGGCTAGCGGTCGGGTATCGCTTTTTGCGATTGACGAAGCACACTGCGTATCGCAATGGGGCCATGATTTCCGGCCCGAATACCTGGGCCTTTCGATTTTGCATGAACGTTGGCCACAGGTACCCCGTCTTGCGCTCACCGCCACGGCCACCGCCGTCACGCGTCGTGAGATTGCCGAACGCTTGGCGCTTAACGACGCCCACCACTACGTTGCCAGTTTCGACCGGCCCAATATCCGCTATCGCATTATCGAAAAAAATGAGGTAAGACGACAATTGCTGTCGTTCATTCAGGCGGAACATATGGGCGATTGTGGCATTGTCTATTGCCTGTCACGCGCCCGGGTCGAAGAAACGGCTGAATTTCTATGCGAGAACGGAGTTTCAGCCCTTCCGTACCATGCCGGGCTGCCTCCCGCTGTGCGTAGTGCCAACCAAGCTCGCTTTCTGCGAGAAGAAGGTATGGTGATGGTCGCCACGATCGCATTTGGCATGGGGGTCAACAAGCCGGATGTGCGTTTTGTAGCGCATATCGATTTACCGAAATCGGTTGAAGGCTATTACCAGGAAACCGGTCGGGCGGGACGAGACGGATTGCCGGCCACAGCCTGGTTGGCTTACGGATTGCAGGACGTCGTGCAGCAGCGCCGCATGATCAACGAATCGGCTGGCGACGACGCCTTCAGGCGGCGCCTTGGCGCCCAGCTTGATGCGATGCTGGGCTTGTGTGAAACCGTTACGTGCCGTCGCCAGCGTTTGCTGGCTTATTTCGAGCAGACGATATCGTCTTGCGGTAATTGCGACACCTGTCTCGAGCCTCCGCAGGCCTGGGATGGCACAGTGGCAGCGCAAAAAATATTGTCAGCGGTTTACCGCTTGTGGCGTGAGCGTGGGCAGCGCTTTGGCGCCGGCCATCTTATCGACATCCTACGCGGCAAGCTGACCGAAAGGATCAAGCAATACGAACACGAAACCATGACGGTCTTCGGGATAGGCGCTGATTTATCCGAACAGGCGTGGCGGGGGGTGTTGCGTCAGTTGCTGGCGCAAAGTCTGCTGGCTGTCGACAACGAGGGTTACGGCACACTGGCGCTGACTGATGCAAGCCGCGAAGTATTGAAGGGCGAGCGAACGTTGATGTTTCGCCGAGAGCCCGAGAAAAAAGCGCGAAACTCGCGTACGGCGAGCGCGCGCAGCAAAGCTGCCGAGATCGTCCTGCCGGGTGAAGCCCAGCAGCGCTTCGAGAACCTGCGCATATGGCGTTCAGAGGTCGCACGCAGTCATGGGGTCCCCGCCTATGTGATTTTTCACGATGCCACGCTACGGGAAATTGCACTCAATTGCCCGCAGTCGCTTGATGATTTGGGTGGGATCAGCGGTGTGGGCGTTCGTAAGCGCGATGCTTATGGCGAAGAGCTATTGCGCTGCGTACGGGGCTAAGCCCGCTGCATCAGGAAAACAAATCGGAGGTTCCCGCCGGCTTCGGTGGCGTAAGGCCCAAGTGACGCCACGTGGTCTGAGTCGCCATTCGTCCGCGCGGGGTGCGCTGCAAGTAACCGTGTTGTATCAAAAATGGTTCGATCACATCTTCGATGGTGTCGCGCTCTTCGCCTATAGCCGCAGCCAAGCTGTCTACCCCTACGGGCCCACCGTCGAATTTATGAATAATCGCCTCTAGCAGTTTACGGTCCATCAGGTCGAGACCTTGGGGGTCGACTTCCAGCATGGCCAAGGCGGCGTTGGCCACCGCCGAATCGATGCGGCCATTGGCTTTGACTTCGGCATAATCACGCACCCGGCGCAGTAGACGATTCGCAATACGGGGTGTGCCTCGCGCCCGGCGGGCGATTTCCGACGCGCCGTCAGGCGTGGTTTCCGCGTTGAGTAAATGGGCGCTGCGCTTGACGATATGGGTGAGGTCTTCGGCGTTGTAGAATTCCAGCCGCGACACGATGCCGAAACGGTCGCGCAAAGGATTGGTAAGCATGCCGGCGCGTGTCGTCGCGCCTACGAGGGTGAAAGGCTGAAGATCGATTTTTACGCTGCGTGCCGCCGGCCCTTCACCGATCAGGATGTCGATTTGAAAGTCTTCCAGCGCTGGGTAAAGGATTTCTTCGACAACCGGCGACAACCGATGAATTTCGTCGATAAACAATACGTCGTTTTTTTCGAGATTGGTCAGGAGCGCGGCCAGGTCTCCGGGACGTTCCAGCACAGGCCCTGATGTCTGCCTTAAATGCACGCCCATTTCGTGAGCCACAATATGGGCTAGCGTAGTCTTGCCCAGGCCCGGAGGGCCGAAAAGAAGCACGTGATCAAGCGCCTCGCCGCGGTTCTTGGCGGCAGCAATGAATATTTCCAGTTGCTCGCGTACCCGGTGTTGGCCGATGTATTCGTTCAGGGCACGCGGACGAAGCGCGCGTTCGACAGAGTCCTCGTTGGGCGAAGCGCTTTCGGGCGCCACGATGCGTTCAATGATTGCAGAGCTGGACAGGGAGTCTGAATGAATGGCCATAGTCGTTGTGCTGATTATATTTACAGTGCTTATCGTACTCTACTAAGCAATAGTTGCGCAGGATTGTGTCGATTGCAGCATAATTCAAGATGTTGCAGCTCACTTGTTAACTCTTCGGATTCGCGATGACTCTCAGGCTTCCTATTTATGACGACGTGGTTGATGCCAGTACGACCTTGGGCGTAGCGGCCTATCGAACTCCCGTACTCACTTCCCAGACAATGAATACGCGTCTCGACGCACAAGTATTCTTCAAGTGCGAAAATTTTCAGCGGATTGGGGCGTTCAAGTTCCGGGGCGGTTATAACGCTGTCTCAAGGCTTTCGGCTGCCCAGCGCAAAGCTGGTGTCGTTACGTTCTCGTCGGGGAATCATGCGCAGGCGATCGCACTTGCGTGCAAACTGTTGGATGTCGCCGCTACCATTGTTATGCCGCACGATGCTCCTGCCGCTAAAAAAGCGGCCACTGTGGGCTACGGGGCACGGGTCATCAGTTATAACCGTCAAACCGAAGACCGGGAACAAATCGCCCGCGCGCTGGTTGAAGACCAAGGTTTAACGCTGATTCCGCCCTTTGATCACGCTGACGTTATCGCTGGGCAGGGGACTGCGGTTAAAGAACTGCTGGAAGATGTTGGTGGACTGGACTTGTTATTCGTGCCCTTGGGCGGAGGCGGTCTACTGTCGGGTTCTTTGCTGTCAGCAAATGCGTTAAGTCCGGAATGCGCGGTTTATGGTGTTGAACCCGAGGCCGGCAACGATGGCCAACAGTCATTCCGTAAAGGCGCGGTGGTTCACATTACGCCGCCTCATTCGATTGCCGACGGCGCCCTTACGTCGGCATTGGGCAAGCTTACTTTTCCGATAATCAAGCAGTATGCGCGCGATATCCTTACGGTAAGCGACGACCAATTGATCGATACGATGCGGTTTTTCGCCGAGCGCATGAAAATGGTCGTAGAACCCACTGGCTGTCTGGGTGCAGCAGCTGCCTTTAACGAGCTGGTTCCCGTTAAAGGCAAACGCATTGGCATCTTATTAAGCGGTGGCAACGTTGATTTATCGGCGTACGCCGGTTTTTTACAGTCCAATTAAGCAGCCGGGCGGCGCTCAGGATCGCGCCAGCGACTTCAAAGCCAGGCGTATGCCTTCAGCGACGTCCACGGTTTCTGGCAGATTTTTCAAAGCCGACTGCGACTCGCTATTAGAGTAGCCCAACGATAACAGCGCGTTCAGCATGTCGTCGCGTCCCGCGGAATGCGAGCCAGGCGTGTGGCCGAGGTCGGCGCCTAGTTTTCCGCGAAGTTCCAGCAACAGACGTTCGGCGGTTTTCTTGCCAATACCCGGAACCCGAGTAAGGCGGCCGCTTTCCTGCTGCGTAATCGCACTGGCCAGCTCTTCGACCGTCATCCCGGACAGCACTGCCAAGGCGGTGCGTGCACCTATTCCAGTTACCTTGATCAACAGGCGAAACGCGCTGCGCTCGCCGGCGGTAGAAAATCCGTAAAGAGTATGTGCATCTTCACGCACAGCCAGATGGGTATGCAAAGTAACCTTGGCGCCGTTTTCAGGCAGGTTATAAAGAGTGCTCATGGGTACGTCGATTTCGTAGCCCACTCCGCCGACGTCAATACAGACGATCGGAGGTGTTTTTTCAAGCAATATACCGGTGATTCGTCCAATCATGGAGATTATCCTTATAAATTAGCCGACCAGGCGCCCGCCCCGTACCCGGCTGGTATGGCCGGTCTTGAGTTGACCGGTGTCTTTAAGGCGTTGGGTCAGGGGATTGAAATGAGCGTGGCAAATTGCGCAGGCCAGGGCATCGGCAGAATCGGCCGCCGGCAGGCCGCTTAGGGCCAGCAAGTATTGCACCATTTTTTGAACCTGCTCCTTGGCTGCATGGCCATTGCCAACCACCGCTTTTTTGACTTGGAGCGCGGTGTACTCATGAACTTCCAGATGACTGTCAGCCAGGGCGCACATCGCCGCGCCGCGAGCCTGCCCGAGCAATAGCGTGGAAGTTGGGTTCGCATTGACGAACACCTTTTCCAGGACCGACACAGTCGGTTGGGTGTCCTGGACAATTTCGCGGATATTGTCCAGGATGACCTTCAGGCGTTGGGCAAGGGGTTGGTCAGTCGGCACGACTATCGTGCCGCTGGCCACGTATTGCAAGCGCATGCCCTGGACATCGATGACGCCAAAGCCCGTGCGGCGTAAGCCCGGATCGATCCCCAGTATGCGCATTAGTGACGGAAATGCCGTGCGCCGGTCAGCACCATGGCAATGCCTCGTTCGTTGGCGGCGGCGATGACTTCATCGTCACGCACGCTGCCGCCTGGTTGAATAACACACGTCGCGCCAGCATCGGCGACAACGTCCAGACCATCGCGAAACGGGAAGAAAGCATCGGACGCCACGGCTGAACCGACCAGCGTCAGGCCCGCATTCTCGGCCTTAATTGAAGCGATGCGGGCGGAATCAATACGGCTCATTTGCCCCGCGCCAACACCCAGGGTCATATGGTTGCCGACAAATACAATCGCGTTGGACTTAACGTATTTGGCAACCTTCCAGGCGAATGAAAGGTCTTGCATCTGCTCTGGCGTAGGGGCCAGCTTCGTGACGACCTTGAAGGCATCTTGTGGAACTTGGAAGTCGTCGGGAGTCTGTACCAGCCATCCTCCCCCGACCCGTTTGACGTCGAACGCATTGTGCGCGTCGCCCTGTGGCACCTGCAGTACACGTACGTTTTTCTTTGCCGCGAATATTGCCAAGGCTTCTTGCGAGTAGGCGGGGGCGAGCAGCACTTCAACGAATTGCGCACTGACGGCTTGAGCCGTTGCTTCGTCTACGGGACGGTTGAATGCGATGATGCCGCCGAACGCGGAAGTCGGGTCGGTTTTGAATGCCTGCTGATAGGCGTGCAGCGTACTATCGCCGATCGCGACGCCACAAGGATTAGCGTGCTTAACGATTACGCAAGCCGTGCCGGCGAAGCTACGAGCGCACTCCCAGGCCGCATCGGCATCGGCAATGTTGTTGTAGGACAGCTCTTTGCCTTGCAATTGGCGGTAACTGCCCAGGAGACCCGCGCCAACAGGTTGGTCTACGTAGAAGGCGGCTGCCTGGTGTGGATTTTCGCCGTAGCGTAAAACCTGCTCCTGGCTTGCCTGTATCGTCAGGGTACGCGGCCACGGATTGCGCGCCGGTGCCTGCTCCTGAGCGGGTTCGGCCACAGCCAGGCTGCTGAGGTAAGCCGCGATGGCGCCGTCGTAGGCGGCAGTGTGTGCATAGGTTTTGGTGGCCAGCTCTAGGCGCAGGCCGTAGGAAGGTTGCCCGTCGGGACCATCGATATCGGCCAGGACCCGTGTGTAATCTGCCGGATCTATTACCACGGTGACCCCGCCTTCGGGCGTTCCATGATTCTTGGCCGCAGCTCGTAACATCGCGGGCCCGCCGATATCGATGTTCTCGACGGCGTCGGCGAAGGTGCAGTCAGGTTTTGCGATGGTTTCGCGAAACGGATACAGGTTGACCACCAGCAAGTCGATGCGGTCGATGTGATGTTCTTCCAGGGTTTTCAGATGCTCGGCACTGTCTCGGCGTGCAAGCAAGCCACCATGTATCTTCGGATGCAGAGTCTTGACGCGCCCATCGAGAATTTCCGGGGAACCCGTGTGCGTAGCGACTTCGGTTACAGCCAGGCCGGCCTGGGCCAGCAACTTGGCGGTACCGCCTGTAGATAACAGCCGTACGCCGCGTTGGGTCAAGGCCTGGGCGAATTCAACGATGCCGGTTTTGTCCGATACCGACAGTAGGGCAGTCTGGATTTTCATAAGATAACGATTTGAAGTTAATAATTAGGGTTGCAGATTATGTGCGAGCAGTTTCTTGCGCAATGTGCTGCGTGTAATACCGAGCATTTCGGCAGCCTTGGATTGATTGCCGTTGGATTTTTCAAGAGCAACCTCTAGCACGGGCCGCTCGACGCAATTGATGACCATGGCGAGCATGTCGCGCGGTTCCGAGTCGCCCAAGTCCGTAAAGTAGCGCTCGAGCCGGTCGCGCACGGATTGCTCTAGGGGATTAGTTTTACTCATGATCCTTGGTAATGATATTCGATGACATACCCAGGCTTTACGCCCCGGTAGTCTGAGCCATGGCAGGCTCGTTAGGTGGATGGCGATCAAACCATTGCTCTAAAGCGCGGGTTTGGTCGCGGGTATTGCTGGTTTGGTTAATGACAGATAGCACTTCGGTTACATCGGGGATGTTGGCGAGATACCAGCCAATATGCTTGCGCGCCGAACGAACCCCTGTGTAATCGCCGTAAAACTGATAATGGTCTTCAAGATGATGCAGCAGGCAGTTGCGTAACTCGCCATAAGTGGGCGGGGCCAGGTGATTGCCGGTGGCCAGATAATGACTGATTTCACGGAAAATCCAGGGACGCCCCTGAGCTGCGCGACCGACCATGACCGCATCGGCACCCGTATACTCTAGTACGTATTTCGCTTTTTCGGGACTATCGATATCCCCATTGGCGATAACCGGGATTTTAAGTGCCTGCTTTACCTCGCGTATCGTATCGTATTCTGCGTGTCCTAAATATAGATCGCAGCGAGTGCGTCCGTGCAGGGTGATTGCGGCGATGCCGATGTCCTCGGCAAGCTTGGCTATTCGCACGGCATTTCGCGATTGGTGATCCCAGCCGGTACGGGTCTTTAGCGTTACCGGCACACCTAAGGGCTCGCAGGCTTCAACCACACTTTCAAGAATCCTGGCGACCCGATCTTCGTCGCGCAATAGCGCCGAGCCGGATGCCACGTTACATACTTTCTTTACCGGGCACCCCATGTTGATATCAATGATGCGGGCCCCTTTGCGTATATTAAAGACAGCGGCCTCGGCCATCATGTCGGGGTCGGAACCCGCGATCTGAACGGCGACGGGATCAATTTCGCCTTCGTGATTCAAACGTCTGGACGTTTTAACGCTATCCCACAGGCGCGGATTGCTCGCGGCCATCTCGGACACAGCATATCCAGCCCCCAGTGCCTTGCACAGTTTGCGATAGGGACGATCGGTTACGCCGGCCATCGGGGCGACGAAAACAGGATTCGGAAGGGACCATGAGCCAATGAACATCGGAGGATTTTAACCTCCTGTCCGGATTTCGACTAAGCATTCACGAGCGCAGGCCCTGCAACAGCTGCCGCGCCAATGTGTTACGTAGCGGAGACACGAGGTCCAGTGTCAACAGGGCCAGTCCGCAGGCATGTTCCACCAGCGGGTTGCCGGTGGCGAAGACGCGCGGCAAAAAGTCAGTAATTCCGGTAGTCAGCCATCGGTCGGGCCGTCGGTTGCGAGCGAACCGGGCAAGTAAATGAGTCGCATCAGTTTGAGGCTGCGCAAGCCATGGCAGCACGGCTTGGGCCAGCTGGGCTGCATCGCGTAAACCCAGGTTCAGACCCTGCCCCGCAACCGGGTGCAAGGTTTGGGCAGCATTACCTATTGCAACGTTGCGGGCGTTGATAAGGGAAGGCCCCGCGTGTAATGACAAGGGGAATAGATGACGCCCGCCGACGCACTGAAATTGTCCAAGGCGATCACCGAAGGTTTCGTGCAGGATCGCTTCGAACGCCTTTTCATTCAGCGCGAGCAAAGCCGCGGCTTCGGTCGGTGGGCAACACCATACAACACCATACAGCTCCTGGTGATGGGGGTGAGGCAGGATGGCCAGTGGACCCTGGGACGTGAAGCGTTCAAAAGCCCAGCCCTTACGCGGGCGGCTAACGCGGACCGTAGCCAGCACGGCATGCTGCTTATAATCGCGCTGGATTCCTTGGGGGCGAGCTCCATCGGACTGAACTGCCAACGTGCTGCTGATTTGTCGGTCGCCGAGATCCCATTCCACTCGTCCGGAGACCAGCTGTTGCGAGGGCGTGGCTTCGATCAGGTCGACTCCGCTCTGGGCCAGCGCCTTGTGCATGCTTGCCAGTAGCGCGTCATAGGAAACTACGCTTCCCAGGCGGGGAACGCCAAGTTCGCCATGATCAATCAGAGTGCGGCCTAATCGGCCACGCTGGGACACATGCACCACTTCAATGCTGGCCGATTCATCGGGCCACGCATTCAAGTGCTCCAGTAATACCCGGCTTCCCTGATTAAGCGCCAAGGTACGGGGATCGGCACCGGATGCCTGGGGCGAGGTATCGGGCGCGACAAAGCGCGGGCCCAGCAATGCAATGCGTTCGGGATGGGGCGACCTGCTGGCCAGAATCAAGGCCAGCGCACTGCCGGCCGGCCCGGCGCCGCTAATGGCGATATCGTATGTGGAGGAATCCATGCGTGTTCCATGCTCTACTACAATGCATAAAATATTAAAGTTATTGGTCCAATATGAAGCAATTTACCACTCCTGTCCGCCATCGCAGCAAGGTAGTCGCCGCATGGCTGGCCTGCCTTTTCGGCGTGTTCGGCGCGCATTGGTGGTATGTCGGGCGGCGCGGCGCGGCGCTGGTTACCGCGTTTTCGGCGCTTATGCTGGTGTTGGCCCAATTCTATCCGGTCTGGTGGGAAAATCCGGCCTTCCTCGTTCTTATTGTGCCGATTACCGACGGCTTTATCGAGTCACTGATTTTCGCACTGAAGCCCGATGAATGGTTCGATGCCAAATATAACCCCCGATCGGGCCTGGTAACGCGCACGGGTTGGAACGCTGTCATTGTCGCCATCGTCAGCACCTTTATAGGCGGCACGGTGATCGTGTTCGGTATTGCCATGATAGTCGTGTATGTATACACCGCAATGGGATGGCTTGAGGGGTATGCCCTGTAGCCGTGCGATGTATCTGTTAGAATGCAGTCTCTTTCCGTCATTGGGGAGTAGCCAGCCCTGGTCCTGACCAGGGGGCTTGCGTCAACATACTTGGTGTTTCACACCATGGCGCAAGCGGTTGTTGCAGCCATATCGCACACCAGGCGAGACCTTTGGCCATTATGCGTTGCCTTTTGCCGGGCTCAACGCACTAATGTGCCATGGTTTTTCGCAAGTCCGGCCTGGTTTATATGCTGCTCACTGTATTCCTCTTTTTTCTATCCGCATTCGTCATCTATCTTGCCTGCGAATTTTTCGTCAATGGCGTTGAATGGGTCGGTTGCCGTCTTAATCTCGGCGCCACGGCGGTCGGAACCGTTCTAGCCGCTTTCGGAACGGCTTTACCTGAGAGCGCCGTGACATTCGTTGCCGTGGTCTTCGGCAATACTCCAGAACAAAAAGATATCGGCGTGGGTGCTGCCCTGGGCGGCCCCTTGGTGCTTGCTACGCTGGCTTATGCCGTTGTCGGTTTCATGCTATGGCGTAAACGTGTCGCCGGTCAGCCCTGTAGGATCCATGCTGACCAAGAAAGGCTGGCTCGGGATCAGGCATGGTTTATGGTCATTTTTGTGGTGAAAATCGCACTTGGCCTTATGGTGTTTGCCTGGAAGCCATGGCTGGGATTCTTGTTTTTACTCGTCTATGCCTTGTATGTAAAGCGCGAACTAAGCTCTGACGAAGGCTCCATGATTATGGAAGAGCTTGAGCCCCTGAAGTTGCGGCGGTCTAATCCCACGATGTTCTGGGCCGTACTGCAAACCGCCTTGGCGCTGCTTGCTATTGCCTTCGCTTCGCATGTGTTTGTCCGCCAGATTGAGGTCATAGGCACTTGGGCGGGCATCGCACCGCACATAGCTGCGCTGTTGCTGGCGCCGGTCGCGACTGAATTGCCCGAAATCATGAATGCCATCATCTGGACTCGGCAGGGCAAGGCCAGGCTGGCCCTGGCCAATATTTCCGGAGCCATGATGATACAGGCCACTATACCGAGCGCCATGGCCATTTTCATGACCCCGTGGATCCTCGATACCCCACTGTTGGTGGCTGGTGGCCTTACGTTGCTGTCGATCAGTCTACTGTGGCTGTCGTTCCGGCGTAGTGCGATGCGGGTGCCTCTGTTGGCCGGCGTTAGCGGCTTTTATGCGATATTTGCCGGCTTTGTTGGCCTGTATTTTGTCAATTGAGGCTTGTTTGCAACAGCGCTATCCATTACAATATGGCGTGTTCAATTTATAGGAGCTGTGCGGTGAATTCCGACCCCGGCGATAGTAGTAGTCGATCTGATATCGGCTTTTTCATCACCAGGCGCGTCCCGGCATAAAAGCAGGCTCACACTTAGCACAGCTTTAGCCACGCCCTGGTTTTCAAGGGCGTGGTAGTTTGAAGAATACCTTCAGTATTCAGACTCCCGTCGTTTTCTAGTAAACGGAACCTGTTGCGCAAGCCGCAGCAGGTTTGTGTTGTGCCCTGCACAACCACTTATAGCGGGGGGTTTTATGCGCCTTTTCAGTCTGTTTTTGCGCCGGGCCGGCGTTCAGAATGCACCGGTCCGCCAGCCTAGTTCAGTCTCGCGTCTTACCGTTGTGTGCCCTCGTCACATATTGGCAGACGTGCGCAAGCAAATTTATCTCGACTTCGAAGCGGCAGGCTTACAGGTCGCCAATTTGCTGGTCGACAACGCTCAACAGCACGACATGGCTAGAACTTGCATTACGGTCAATTGCCCGCCGGAACTGCGTTCGGTGCTTATGACGCAGGCACGGCAACTTAGTTCTTACCCCGGGGTACATCAGGTGCAGTGGGGCGACCGGCGCCATATTGCTTTAAACTAGCAAGGTTGGCCTCACCGGATTGTCTTCCATGAATTTAATAGATTGGCTCACGCCTTGGGAATTTTCTCCAGCGTTGTTGCTGATGTTCTTTGTGGGTGGTTGGCTGTTTGTGCGCGGTACCCGGGTTCACCGGGTCAGCGGTGTGCGTCAGGCGTTTTTCTGGATCGGCATGGTGCTGCTGTATCTTTCGATGCATACTCGCATCGACTATTACGCCGAGCGCATGTTCTTCATACACCGACTACAGCATCTGGTATTGCATCATCTCGGGCCGTTGTTCATTATGGGCGCCTATCCGGGTCAGGCCATGCGTGCCGGCTTGCCGATGAAATGGCGTTTGCGCCTGCGTGATTTCCGTGGCAGCAAGCCGGGCAGGGCAGTCATCGCCATCCTTACGAACAAAATTTTGGTGCCTGTGCTTTTTGTCGTGCTGGTGCTGGGGTTTCTGATTCCGACGGTTCAGTTTTACTCGATGCTCGACTGGCGCCTCTATCGCTTCATGAACTGGTCGGTCGTGATAAGTGGTTTCATGTACTGGAACCTTATTCTCGATCGCCGCCCTAGTCCGCCGGCGGTGCTGTCACCGGGCGGACGCATTCTTTCACCGGTCCTGACGATGGTCCCGCAAATGGTGGTGGGTGCGATCATTACCTTTACTGAATATGATCTGTATCCCATCTTCGATTTGTGTGGCCGTGCGATTCCCGGCATGACCGCAGTAATGGATCAAGCCATTGGCGGCCTGACAATGTGGGTACTGGCGGGATTTGTCGAGGTCTTTGGCTTATTGATTGCGTTGGCAACGCTTATGCGTCTGTCAGCCAAAAACCGCCTGCCGAATAAGCGAGAGCTGCTCGCTCGGCAGCATTCACTGACGGCCTCAACGCCCTGACTCTGCCATTTTTGCTACATGACAGCCTCCCACCCTCGATTTCGAACCACGTTTCGCGCCAGGCTTGCGTGCGCTGGCCTGGTTTCGGTATTGCTAGGGTCTGCGCCGGTACATGCCCAGCCAGTAGGACTGCCGAGTATGGGGTCTGCTTCGTCGGCCGAGCTTTCCCCGTCGCTTGAACGAACGTTGGGCGATGCCATTATGGAGCAAGGGCGCCGGGATCCCACCTATATTGCCGATCCCGATGTCAGTCAATATCTGACCGATATGGGGCGCAGCCTGGTTGCACATGCACCCGCAGGTGAAGGCCAGCGTGTTACCGTTTTCGCCGTGCGCGATTCCCAGATCAATGCTTTTGCGTTGCCAGGCGGATATATCGGAATAAACAGCGGTCTTGTGGTGTCGTCGCAATCCGAGTCTGAACTCGCCTCCGTCGTGGCGCATGAAATTGGTCACGTCGTTCAGCGCCACATTGCGCGGGGGATGACACAAAAGTCTCAGAGCACAGGTATGATGATGGCAGCATTGGCTGCCGCATTGCTTGCAGCGCTTTCTGGCAGCGGCGATTTAGCAATGGGCGTCGCTGCTTTCGGCCAGGCTGCAGCAGTCGATCGCCAATTGGGCTTCTCCAGGCAGGCCGAACAAGAAGCCGATCGCGCCGGTTTCGAGATGATGCGCAAAACGGGCTACGATCCGCGCGGCATGGTCCGCATGTTCCGTCAATTAAGTAATTCTTCCAGGTTGAATGAAGGTATGGGAGGCGGCGACTATGCCAGCACCCACCCCCTGTCGATTCAGCGCATGGCCGATATTGAAAACCGTGTAAGCGAAACCTCTTCCGTTTATAGCAAGGGCAGTGACTCTTATTGGTACATACGGGCTAAATTGCGAATAGCACAGGCTCGTAACGCTCAAGCGCAGCGCGTTGCGATCGAGAAGCTGCAGCTCGATGCCAAACAGTCGACCGGAGTAGAGCAGTCCGCAGCCTGGTACGGCCTTGCCTACGCGGCTTTCCAGAAGAAAGAATTCGCTCAGGCAAGCGATGCCTTAAAGAAAGCCCAGGGCGGGGGCCGTAACTCACCTGAAATAGCGGGGCTCGCGGTTTCTTTGGCGCTCGCCAGGGGCGAAACCGCGGACGCCCTTAAATTAGCGCGCGAGGCCTGGGATCGCTGGCCAGGCAGTCAAGGCATTGCGCTTACGAAAGTCGAGTCTTTGCAAAAAACTGGCCGCGATGCCGAGGCTGTGCCTTTTCTGCAGCAACTTGTAAAGCAGTGGCCCGACGTGCCGCGCCTGCATCAATTGTTGGCCCAAAGCCAGGATCGTCTCGGCCAGAATGTTGCTGCACGTCGCAGCATGGCTAGCTACTATGATCTGACTGGCGCATTGCCGACTGCCGTCGAGCAATTGCAGCAGGCGCGCGATATGACCAAGGATTTCTATATTCAGTCTGAGCTAGACGTGCAAATACGCAATCTGAAGGAACGGCTCAAGACGGACCGCGAATTGCTTAAGCGTTTCAAATCCTAATCTGAATGCTTCTCGCAGGTGCTGCAATTCCGGCCAGCTTCAACAAATTTAATGTTTGCGCTTAGGCACCCATTTCAAAAAAACGTGCTAGCCGGGTGGGTAACCAACCTATATGCCCGGGAAAACTGCCCGTTACGAAAGCCACGTGCCCGCCTTCGGCAGGCTGGTGCAAAACGACTCTGGAAGAGCAGTCATGTGATCCCGGCAGGGAAGGCCCGGGTATGAAAGGGTCATTTCGCGCATTAAGGACCAGAGTAGGTACCGCTATGGTCTGTAAATGTGGCTTGCTTGAGGCTCGCGTCCAGTAATCAAGCGCATTCTTGTAGCCGTGCATGGGCGCGGTGTACAAGGTGTCGAATTCGCGCAGGCTCTTGGCATGGCTAAGCCTTAAGGCGTCAATATTTCCAGGGAACCTCTTGGCCTTCTCCATGATTTTGGTCTTCATGGTTTTCAGGAAGTTGCGCGAATATAAATGCTTGCCCAGCCAGGTTTCGGAAAGGCACGTTCCGCATGCCACCAAATCCATAGGGACAGATACAGCGGCACACGCGGCGAGCCACGACACGGCCTCGCCCTGTTCACCTATGTGCTTGAGCATTGCATTGCCGCCCAGCGATACGCCAATTGCGTGCCATCGCGCATTGGGCAAGCGCCGCCGCACGGTGTCGAGCATGAAGCCGATATCTTCCGAATCACCCGAGAAGTAAGCCCGTGCCATGCGATTTGGAAAGCCCGAGCAACTGCGGAAATGAGCGATGACGACAATCCAGCCGCGAGCTCGAAAATATTGGCTGATCGCCTGGGCGTAGTGACTTCGGCTACTGCCTTCGAGGCCGTGGAACAGCACCAGGGCCGGGCTATTGGGAGCACTGGGCAGTGTCGCCCAGTCGTCTTCGCGCATCCAGCGCCTTGCGGCGGTCTGATTTAGACTGTTGTCTGGCTCCGAAGTGGCACCATTGGCCAATTTGTCTGAAAACAGGCCCGGTCCGGTCCAGTCCATATCCAGGAAGTCCCCGTCGGGCGTATTGACGCGGTCACGCACAAAGGAAATGTGGTGATAGCTCGCGGCGAGTGCTCCGTAAAGGGTCTGTATGTGGCCGCCAGGCAGCCACGCTGGGGTCGGGCAGGGAGAGGTGTCAATCTGTGCTGTCACATCCGCCTTTAATGCAAGGTGTCGGGGCGGTCTTCCAACCCGAGGATATCGGCATCTTGCGGAGCGTGCGAGGCGTGATGCATCACCATTTTCCAGCCGGTACGACCCTTGTGAAAAACGTTGGTCGCGTAGCAATTTGCGGTTTTCGGGCCTTGTGCCATTCTGACCGTGATTTGTTCGATCAGGACATGTACCGAGCTCATTACGCTGGACATGATCAGAGGCTGCACCGGATTTATTTTCACGGGCCCATTTTTAAATATTTGCTGCCAAGCGTCGTGTACCGCGACGTGGCCGGCGACGCGTACGCCGCCAGGGTGTATGCATACGATGTCTTCGTCGTCGGCCCAGACACGCATCATTAGTGCAAGGTCTGCTTGCCGAAGCGCCTGGTAGAAGGCCTGTTCAGCCTCTTGGGGAGTTGTAAACATAAAGCAGGGACCGTGTGTTGTCGTGATCGCAAGTGACGGCTGGCAAGCCAGTCTGTTAGTGCCCGTGGGCCTTTTCGCCTTCTTTCAGTTCATAAGCTGCGCCACAGTACGGGCAGAGGGCTCTGCCTGTTTTGACCACTTCGATAAACACGCGAGGGTGCATGCTCCATAAAGGCGTACCCGGTCGCGGACAGTAAAGCGGTAGATCTTTGGCTTCGACGAAAATGGTCTGGTCTTTGGGAACGTCAGATTTTGGGGTGCTGCTCATGGTGCGTCCTAGAAATAATGAGGTCTGGTACAGCCAGACGGATAGTTATACTTTGCTTAACCAGTGATGGTATTTGGTATTTTTGCCATTTACTACATCGAAGAAAGCTTTTTGCAGTTTTTCTGTGATGGGTCCGCGATGCCCTGTTCCTATGACGCGCAGATCGATTTCGCGTATAGGGGTGACTTCAGCCGCTGTACCCGAAAAAAAGGCTTCATCGGCAATGTACAGGTCGTCGCGAGTAAGGCGTTTGGTGTGAATTGGAATGCCAAGGTCGGCTGCCAGCGAGTGAATGGTCGAACGTGTAATGCCGGTAAGCGCCGAAGCGATTTCAGGTTCGCACAGAACGCCGTCTTTAACGATAAAGATGTTTTCGCCGGAGCCTTCTGCCACGAAACCATCGGTGTCCAGCAAGATGGCCTCGTCGTAGCCGTGATCAAGCGCCTCGGCATTGGCAAGAATTGAGTTGGCATAAGTACTGGCAACTTTGGCCCGCGGCATTGTCACGTTAACGTGCTGGCGGGCATACGAAGAAATTTTTACCCGAATGCCTGTTTGCAGTGCCTCTTCGCCAAGGTAGGCTCCCCACGGCCAGGCGGCGATCGCCACGTGAACCATGGCGCCCTTTGGGGATACACCCATTTTCTCGGCCCCGTAGAATACTATCGGACGGATGTAGCAGGAATCCAGATTGTTACTTCGTACGACTTCGAGCTGGGCCGCGTTGATGGTGTCTCGGTCGAACGGCAAGTGCATTTGGTATATGTGAGCCGAGTTGAACAATCGCTTGGTATGGTCATGCAGGCGGAAGATGGCTGTGCCGATGTCGGTGTTGTATGCGCGCACACCTTCGAAAACGGACAAGCCATAATGCAAAGAGTGTGTAAGGACGTGGGTTGTGGCGTCCCGCCAGGGCACCAGCTTGCCGTCATACCAGATGAAACCATCACGATCGGACATTGACATTAGGCTCTCCCAAAGATGAGGCTTGATTGTAGCAAGGGCGCGGACCTTACAATAACCCCTTTCCGAAAATATGCGCCGCTTTCTTGGTGACAAGAAAAGGTTCTTTCCGACCCAGGTTAAAAGTACGGCGTTGGCCCACAGGCTTGCCGAGTTGCATAAGGTACGCGTGGTGGCTTACATCGGTTTTTACTCAAAATGGCAGGACCCCGATAACCGGCAGAATTTCAAGTCAGGCTTGCGGGATGCGCTTCCTGCACTGGTCGCTACTGGAACCTGGGGATTTGTGACGGGTATTGCGCTGGTTAAATCAGGGCTTGCCGAATCAATGGCGACCCTGATGACCTTGCTGGTGTATGCCGGCTCCGCCCAATTGACCTCTTTGCCGCTCATTGAGTCTTCGGCACCGCTATGGCTGATATTTGCGGCCGGATTGGTGGTCAATATTCGGTTTCTGATCTTTGGCGCTGCACTGCAGCCGTTCTTTCGGCACTTGGCATGGCCTAAACGTCTTGGGCTCGGCTTTTTTTCGACCGATATTGCATTCGTGCTTTTCATGGGCCGCTATGGTGAAAGCAAGAAAAAAGGCGGCGCCGAACAATTGTGGTATTACCTGGGCATTATTGTTCCCGGCTGGTGCGTATGGAATTTCTTTTCACTGCTCGGAATTTATCTGGGAGGCCTTGTGCCGGCTAGCTGGTCGCTCGAGTTTGCGGCGGTATTGGCGCTACTTGCGATTATCGTTCCGCTGGTAAAGACCCGGCCAATGGCGATGTGCTTGCTCACGGCAGGCTTGATTGCCTGGGTGGGTCAGCCGCTGCCCTTGCGATTAGGATTAGCCGCCGCTGTGTTGGGCGGTGTTATCGCTGGCGTTCTAAGCGAAGCCTTTCAGCATAAAGCCAGGAAGCAATGATGATTGAGCTGGATTACGATTTTTATATACTTGGCGCGATCATTTTCCTGGCAATGTGCAGCTTCCTTACCCGGGCTGGGTATTTTCTTTTCGGCGATTATTTGCCGCTCTCCGAGTCGGTGCGCCGAGCCCTTCGTTATGCTCCGACCGCCGCGCTGATAGGGATAGTTATTCCCGAACTAATGCCGTGGCGCGCCGAAGTGGGTCCGGTCTTCGATCTCAAACTGCTTGCGGCCCTTATCGCCGTATTCCTCTACTGGCGAACGCGCAGCAGCCTCCTTGTTATTGTGGGCGGTATGGTCGCCTACTGGATACTACGGGGCTTGGCGCAGTTTCTCGTCTAGTTGGATTCGTAACAAAGCGTATGCTTTTAACGACACTATAGGGTTTTTACGGCCAGTCCGCGCCGCTGAAACACAGTAAACGCCGACGCTCTATCGCGCTGCGCTAAAATAACCGGGTTATAAAAGCTCCGCGCGGGGTACTCCGGCGTTGGGCGTAAACCACTTTCAATGACAGACACTACAAACACACAACTCGACACTTCAGCCGCCACTTTTTCCGATTTCGGCTTGCATCCCAGCATTCTCACGGCGATCGCCGCAACCGGATACACCACACCCACGCCTATCCAGGCCCAAGCTATACCAATAGTGATGGACGGCCGGGATGTCATGGGGGCTGCACAGACGGGCACCGGCAAAACCGCAGCGTTCACCTTGCCTATCCTGCATCGTCTGATGCAGTTCGCCAATGCCAGCGCGTCACCCGCGCGCCATCCGGTTCGGGCTCTGATCCTTACGCCTACTCGGGAACTTGCCGATCAGGTGTCAGACAGTGTCATCGCTTACAGTAAGTCGACACCTTTGCGTTCGACCGTGGTTTTTGGCGGGGTTGATATCAACCCACAGCGCGAAGCGTTGCGCCGCGGTTGTGAAGTGCTTATCGCCACGCCAGGTCGCTTGCTCGATCATGTTGAACAGAAAAATGTCAACCTGAGCCAGGTGGGCATTCTGGTGCTCGACGAAGCCGACCGTATGCTCGATATGGGGTTTTTGCCCGATCTCGACCGTATCATGCGTCTGCTGCCCGCTAACCGGCAAGGTTTGCTCTTTTCCGCGACGTTCAGCAACGAGATTCGCAAGCTAGGCCGTACCTACCTGAAAAACCCAGCTGAGATCGAAGTCGCCGCGCGCAATGCTACGGCGGAAAACGTTACTCAGATTGCATATCCGATGTCCGGAAGCGAAAAGCGTGCGGCGGTTGTGCACCTGGTTAAGTCGCGCGGTTTTAACCAAGTGATTGTTTTTTCCAATACCAAGATCGGTACTAGTCGATTGGCGCGCGAGCTAGTGCGTGACGGCGTTAAAGCTGAATCCATACACGGCGACAAAAGCCAGATCGACCGGATGAAAGCCCTGGAAGCTTTCAAGGCCGGGGAGCTCGAGGTTCTGGTTGCCACAGATGTAGCAGCCCGTGGCCTTGACGTGGCGGGTGTGCCCTGCGTCATCAACTACGATCTACCGTACAACGCCGAAGACTACGTGCATCGTATAGGCCGCACGGGTCGTGCTGGCGCCTCGGGCGAAGCAATTGCCTTTTATACCCCCGAAGAGGAACGGTATCTGCTTGACATCGAAAAGCTTATCAAGTTCTCGATCCCTCGCGGCCAGTTGGCATTGCCCGCGCAGGTCCGCCGCTCGCCGTCCGCCAACCGCGGTGAACGCCGGTATCAGTCGGGGTCCAGCACATCGAGGCCCGACGACTTTTTCTCGCGTCCTTACGTGCCTTCGCCATCAAGCAGCACGCCTACCGAGGCCTCCAAGCCCGCAACGGTCAATACAACCAAGCGATCAGTAGGCGTATTACTGGGCGGCAGGGGCTAGCAAGTCCTGTAATAATGCAGGTCCGCCATCAGTAACTGGCGTGCGGTCATCCATATGACTAATCAGGCGCGCCAGATGGCTGATATACGGCAGCATGGTGCCATAAAACAGGTTCCCGTTCGGGCCTTGTATCAATACCGTCGGAAAATTTTCGACGTCATCCTCATCCAGTAGTTCCGGGCTTTCTTCGATGTCTATCCAGACAAAGGTGTGCTGCGGCCACTGCTCTGCAAGCAAAGCGAAGTCCGGCCGGTATTCGGTGCAGGTGTCGCACCAGGCGGCGCAATAGCAAGCAACGACCAAACCCGTGTTTTCTTTCAGACGGGAACGGAGCGCGGGTGCATCGTGTTTGGAATCATATACAGGCATAAAGACAAATGGCATCCGGTTTGACTATGATAGTCAGGTCATCAATTCAAGACTCGAACTATGAACAATTCTAATCTAGCAGTTCGCGCACGCCCCCCGGCTGTTGGCGGAGTGGGGGCGGTCGGCCTTGCGTTTAAAAGGGCATTGGTGTCGCAATGTCATCCGAAAATGCTGGCGACCTTGTTTTTGCCCTTCATTATTGCCCTGCTGGGAGCTATTGTATTGCTTTGGGCCTTCTGGACGCCACTGACCAGCTGGCTCAATGCTGAAGCCGCCGACTGGGAAATCGTCAATCAGGTCGACCAATGGCTGCTTGCTATAGGCTTGTTTTCCATCAAGCTTTATTTGATACCTCTGCTCGCAGTTGCTATATTGCTGCCCATGTCCGGCATATTGGGTCTGGTGATAGCGGCAGTTTTCGTTATGCCTATTGTCTTGCGGCATCTTGAAACGCGCGAATATAAAGGCATAGTGCGCCAAGGCAAATACAGTACCGCCGTGGGAACCTGGAACGCCGTCTGGGTCGGAACCTTGTTCGCCGTCGGTTGGCTGATTACGATGCCGTTATGGCTTATTCCGCCGTTTCCCGTACTTCTGCCCATTTTCTGGTGGACCTTCGCCTTTACTCGTATGCTGCGTGTCGACGCCGTCATCGAACACGCAAATCCCGAGGAACGCCGTTTCCTGTTTAGCCGGCATAATCGACAGTTATGGTTAATAGGGTTTTGTCTTTCCCTGGTCAATCTGTTTCCACCCGCATGGCTTGTATTACCGGTTTTTTCTGCGCTGGTATTCGCTCATTTCAGCCTTGAAGCCTTGCGGCAGTTGCGCTCACAATCCGTCCTCGACGCCGAATTATCTGGATCAAGGTCCTAATTATGCAAACTGCTGTAACTCCTAAAGTTCGATTAATTATCATTGGCGACGAAATTCTTTCAGGCCGGCGCCAGGACAAGCATTTTTCAAAACTAATCGAGCTTCTTTCTAATCGAGGCATGCAACTATCCGGAGCCGAGTTCATTTCCGACGAACGAGACACTATTGCATCGACACTCGTGCGTAGCTTTGCTACACCCGATATTGTGTTTTGCTGCGGCGGAATCGGCGCTACGCCTGACGATCAGACTCGCCAGGCGGCCGCGCAAGCCTTAGGGATAGATCTGGTTCTGCACCCCGAAGCCGAGCGTCTTATAGCCGAGCGCTGCGCCGATAACGAGCGCCGTGGCCAAGGCAGCGGCGATATGTCTTTGCCCGAGAATCAGCAGCGCTTGCAAATGGGCATGTTCCCTGTGGGGGCCGAAATTGTCCCCAATCCTTATAACAAGATACCTGGCTTTTTCCTGCATAACCACACATTCATGCCTGGCTTCCCCGTCATGGCATGGCCCATGATGGAATGGACGCTAGACACGCGCTACGGTGACTTTCATCACAATATCAATCGCGTCGAACATTCCTTCCTGGTGTTTAAGCTTCCAGAATCCCGCATCACGCCCGCGCTTGAAGAACTCGAACGAAAATGGCCCGGAGTCAAGGCGTTTAGCCTGCCCAGCATGGGCGAGACGGGATTTCCTCATATTGACTTGGGTGTAAAGGGCGAACCGCAAGCGGCCGCTGAGGCGCTTGCTTACTTGCGAGCAGAAGTCGTGAAGGTCGGCGGAGAACTCACCCCTCCACAAAAATAAATCTTGCCAGACGGAGCGTTTGTTTCATATTATGGAATTGTTGCGTTGCGACATAACCAGGCCATGACTCAATCTTCTTCATATACCTCTATTCCCGCCAACGTATCGTCGATTCGCGATTCGCCCATTACCATTCAGGTCTTGGAACGTGCCATGAGCTTGCTCGACGTACTTGCCCGCCACTCAGAGCCAGTTCCCCTTAAAGATCTGGCGGTGGCTACGGGCCTGCATACCTCGACGACGCATCGTATTCTTAACGATCTGGTTGTCGGGCGCTACGTTGAAAGGGTCGATAGCGGCTTGTATCAATTAGGGATGCGCTTGCTCGAGCTCGGCTCGTTGGTCAAAGGCCGCCTCAATGTGCGCGAGGTCGCGATCGACCCGATGCGCGAACTGCACAAAATTACTGGGCAAACCGTTAATCTGTCCTTGCAGCAGGGCGACGAAATCGTATATATCGAACGCGCATGGAGCGAACGTTCCGGCATGCAGGTCGTGCGCGCTATCGGCGGCCGCGCGCCGTTGCATCTGACATCGACCGGCAAACTTTTCTTGTCTGTCAGTGATCCGCGCCAGGTGCGAGCATATGCGATGCGTACAGGTCTGGCCGGTACGACCCGCAATAGCATTACACAGGCTGAGCAATTAGAGCGCGACCTGGCTCTGATTAGGCGCCTTGGGTATTCGCGTGATAACGAAGAGCTTGAAATGGGTGTGCGATGTATCGCGGCCGGCGTCTACGACGACACTGGCAAATTGCAGGCCGGGCTATCTATTTCGGCACCGGCAGAGCGCATGCGTGATGAATGGATACCGATTTTGCTTGGTACAGCTGCCAAAATATCAGAAGCCCTGGGATACGAAGGTTAGGAAGGGATCAGGCAGCTTTCCAGCTGCCTGATGCGGCCTATAGCGATGTTATTGCGGTTGCAGGCCTGCTTTTTTGAACATGTCCGCCCACTGGGGAACCTGTTGTGCCACTTTCTTGGTTAGTGCTTCGGGATTCGCTTCCGTTGTCAGCACTGTTGCGCCCAGACCGGCCATGCGTTTCTGGAAGTCGGGATTCGCAAGCCCTGTTTGCAGCGCTGTAACCAATTTGTCGGTAACGGGCTTCGGCGTACCTGCCGGTGCCCACATGCCGTGCCAAATGCCGACTTCGAAATCTTTAAAGCCGGATTCCTGCATTGTTGGCAGGTCTGGCAATGTGCTGACTCGTTCTTTGCTGGTGACTGCGTATGCTTTCACCGTTCCGGCTTTGATGTGCTGGGTGGTATTGGTGGTTTGGTCACACAGAATATCTACCTGTTTGCCCAGCAAATCGTTCATGGCGGGAGCCGTACCCTTGTAGGGAATGGTCAGCAAATCGACCCCGATTGCCTGCGTGAACATGGTACCGCACAGATGGCTGGCCGCCCCGATACCTGCATTTGCCAGCGAAACCTTTTCCTTATTTGCTTTGATATATTCGACCAGTTCCTTGATGTTATTAGCGGGAAAATCCGAGCGCGCAATAATGGTCATGGGTACATCTACCACCAGGCCAATAGGCTCAAAGCTGCCCTTGGGATCGTAGCCGGGACTTTTATATAAGGAAGGAGCAGTAGAGAACCCGATATGCATCAGCAAAATACTGTAGCCGTCGGGTTTGGCGCGCGCAATCTGGCTGGTGCCTATAGTACCGCCCGCGCCGCCCTTGTTTTCCACTATGACTGCCTGGCCCAGGGTAGGACGCATGGCTTCGGCCAGCGAACGCGCTACGTTATCGGTTGGCCCGCCTGCCGAGAATGGCACCACCATATTGATGGGATGGGTAGGGTAGTCCGCAGCCTGAGCGGCGCCTGCTAGCAGCATAGTTCCCAGAACTAAGGCTGAACTGTGCTTAAAAGAGTGGTGCATATCTTGAGTCTCCGAATGCATGTGGCAAGTAAAAGTTGTTAGAGATTATTAAGCAACGCCGCATTTTTACCATGGCAGTGGGCTCTGGTAATTGCAGTAGAGCAATTAATCATGAAGAAAAAGTTTGTCATCAAGCTGGGGCGGATGCTACGGCAATATGAGAGAGCTGTCGCCTAGGTTTAGCCCTTATAACCGATGGAGAATCTCAAGAAATCTCTATATTCTTATGGGCTTGTGCATTTGTTGCGCCGCAACAAATATTTCTTGACAGCAAAAATCTTTCAGGTAGAATTTGTTTTGTGCGATGCAGCATGGAAGGTTTTCACAGCTGTAGGTGATTTGCTTAACCTTCCTTAGATTTACGCTTGAACCCCTAGTTCAACTATCACGAACCTTATAGGTTCCATTTAAGGAAACATCATGAGCGCAATCCCTCAACAAGTGTTGGCCAACCAAAAAGTATCTTTGGATAAATTCCTCGCTATTCAAAACACATTTTTCGGCGGTTTCGAAAAGCTGGTCGACTTGAACCTCAAGGTCATCAAGGCGACGATGGAAGAAGTTGCTGAAAAATCGCAGCAAGCTATCGAAGTCAAAGACGCCCAGGAAGCTCTGGCTTTCACGTCGGCTCTGGTTCAGCCGGGTGCTGAAAAGGCGTTGGCCTACAGCAAGCATGTGTATGACATCGTTTCGGGCGTGCAGGTAGATTTGTCCAAGCTGACCGAAGAGCAAATCGCTCAAGGCCAACAACAAGTCACCGAAGTAATCGACCAGCTCGCCAAGAACGCCCCTACCGGATCGGAAGGCGCCGTTGCTTTGTTGAAGTCCTCGTTGGCAACGGCCAATAGTGCTTACGAATCGGTTGCCAAGGCTACCCGTCAGGCTGCCGATGCCGCTGAGTCCAACATCACGGCAGCAACGAACGCAACCTTCAAGGCTGCGTCGGACGCCGCGGAAGCAGCTAAATCGAGCGCACCACGTGCCCGTCGCGCCTCTGCCTGAATAGGTGCAGTAGCGGTGTAGCGGCAACGCGGTACCATGTTGCGGCAGCATATCTACATCGGCTAAAAACATGAAGCCCCGAAGAAGCAATTCTTCGGGGCTTCAGCGTTGGCCCAGCAAAGTGCACTTCTTATACTAGCGTTATGTGATCGCTTGCACGCATTCCTGGATTAACGCCGGACCGCGATAGATCAGGCCGGTGTATAGCTGGATGGCGTTGGCTCCGGCCGACATTTTTTCTTTAGCTTGCTTGCCCGACATAATTCCGCCGACCCCGATGATGGGAAACGAGGCGCCCAATTGTTCGCGTAGGCGGCTAATTACCCGCAACGATAGCTCATGCACCGGTAGGCCTGATAGACCGCCGGTTTCGTTGGCATGCGGCAGGCCTTGGACGGCATCGCGCGACAGCGTGGTATTGGTGGCAATGACCCCGTCCACATCGTAACGTGGGAGCAAGTCGGCAATGATGTCGATTTGTTCGGTGCTTAAGTCGGGCGCGATTTTTACTACCATGGGCACACGGTGTCCCCATTGATCGGCAAGTGCTTTGCGCTTTTCCTGTAATGGGAGCAATAGCCCCGCGAGCTCATCCTGACCCTGGAGCGATCGAAGATTCTGCGTGTTCGGCGAAGAAATGTTCACGGTCACGTAATCGGCATGGGGGTAAACACCTTCGAGACCCAACAGATAATCGTCTACAGCACGCTCTATGGGGGTTATGGCATTCTTGCCGATATTAAGTCCCAGGATTCCGCCTTTGCTGCGCCACTGACTTTCTTGCACATTGGCGATAAAGGTTTCTAGTCCGTGATTATTGAATCCCAGGCGATTAATAAGCGCATCGGCCCTCGGAAGCCGGAACATGCGCGGCTTGGGATTGCCCGCTTGAGGTTGCGGAGTTACGGTGCCCACTTCAACAAAGCCAAATCCCAAATTTCCAAGCGCATCGATATGAGCCCCGTTCTTGTCCAGCCCGGCGGCCAAGCCTACGGGGTTGCGCAGCCTAAGCCCCATTAGGGACGTAGGAAGTTCGGGTTCAGCAGCGAGCAGATTGCGGGTGAAGCTACAGTCGTGCGCTTTTTGCAACGAGGAAAGCGTTAGCTCGTGAGCAGCTTCGGCATCAAGTGAAAAAAGTACGGAGCGAGCTAAAGGGTAGGAGTTAAATAAAAATGACATTGTTGCTTTATAAGGTGGCCGGCTCAGTCCAGACTCCATTTCGAAGTATCTGGTAGGGTGTGTACTGCGTTTTATAGGCCATTTTACGGCTTTCTTGAATCCAGTAACCCAGATATAGCCACGGCAGCTTCATGCTGCGGCATTGTTCAAGTTGCCAAAGAATGCCATAGGCGCCCAGGCTGCCCCGCGCATCAGGGTCGAAAAAGGTATAAACGGACGAAAGTCCCGTTTCCAGCACGTCGATTACCGACACCATTTGCAATTGCCCTGACGGCAAGCGGAACTCTACCAACCGCGATTCGACTCGGCTGGTAAGCAGAAATTGTCGGTACTGCGATTGACTGTCTTCGTCCATGCCCGCTCCGGGATGGCGTCCCTGCTGATAGCGAAAGTACAAATCGAAGTGCTCGGCCTTCCATTGCAATGGCATAACCTGGGATTCCAGTTCGCCATGCCGTTTCCAGACCTTGCGCTGCGTTCGGCTGGGAGTGAAGCGCTGAGTATCGATCCGGATGGGGGTGCAGGCTTGGCAAGCATCACAATGGGGCCGGTAGGTGAAAAGCCCGCTGCGCCGGAAACCTTGCTCGACCAAGCTAGAGTAAGTGCTGGTATCGATAAGATGAGTTGGGGCTGCTACCTGCGATCGTGCGTCGAGTCCGGGAAGATAACTACACGGATAAACCGCCGTAGAGTAAAACTGCAAGGTTTTAAACTTTAATTCGGTCGGATGGCTCATGGCTGCACTCGGTAAGGCTGTACAACTATTATGGCGTCATTTATTCAATGCGCGCAAGTTTGCCTGATTGCAGTATTTGGCCGGAACCCCATGCAGGCGGCGGATCTTTCAATGCTTGCTCAAGCAAGGCCAGGAAATTGTCGCGACTGATCGGCTTGGCACCGAGGCTGGCCAGGTGAGCTGTCTCTTGCTGGCAATCTATGTGCTGTATACCGCGTTCCAGCAAAAAGGCCACGAGATACGCCAATGCAACCTTGCTTGCGTTGTTCGCGCGGCTGAACATGGATTCGCCAAAGAAAAAACGCCCCAGATTGACTCCGTAGATGCCGCCCATAAGGTGGCCGTCTATCCAGGTTTCGACGCTATGTGCGCGTCCGGCACGATGCCAGGCGCCGTAGGCCGACTGAATGGCCGGCGAGATCCAGGTATTGAGCTGAGTTTTTCGGGGTTCGGCACAGGCCTCAATGACCTGCATAAAGGCGGTGTTCGTTGTGACGCGTATCCGGGCCCCGGAGTCGCATTCGTTGCGTGCAATTTGTCGAAGCTTCTTGGCTAACGAGTGCGAGACCTTGAATTCTCGACATGGAAGCACCATGCGCGGGTCTGGACTCCACCATAATACGGGTTCGCCTTCATTGAACCATGGGAATATGCCTTTGCTGTAAGCCTCGGTCAGCCGCTCGATAGATAGGCCGCCGCCGGCCGCCAGCAACCCTTCCGGCATAGCGTGTTCAGGATGCGGAAGCGGGGCGTACTCGTCTAGCCAGATCAACCGGGCCATGTAGGTGATGCCTTTACATGAAAAAATGCACTTAGAGCCGAAGACCTGTTCTACTTGGGAAAAGGCCCTGGTATAACGTAGTGATGAACGGGAAATACACCTATTTCCCTGTCGGCAAGATAGTGTTCCAGCGTAGTGGTTACGGTGCGAAACGCCAGTTCGGGCCAGGGGATGTCTTCCAGGCTGAAGAACGCCGCTTCAAGGCTTTCAGGGCCAGGGTATAGTTCGGCGCTTTGCACCTTTGCCAAATAGAAGAAATGCACTTGTTCCGCATGAGGGACATCGATCACGGTGTAAAGTGGCCCCAATTCGATTTGTGCTCCGGCTTCTTCTTGCGTTTCCCGCATCGCGCCTTCGGCCGTCGTTTCACCAAGCTCCATGAAGCCGGCCGGTAAGGTCCACTTATCGTAGCGTGGTTCGATGGCCCGCCGGCAAAGCAGTATCTTGTCTTGCCACACCGGCACAACCCCAACGACATTGCGGGGGTTTTGGTAATGCACTGCTCCGCAAGTATCGCAAACGTCGCGAAGGCGATTGTCGTCCGGCGGTATGTATAGGCTAAGTGAATTGCCACATTGGCTGCAAAATTTTTGCGCGCGAGGTGCAGGAAAGTAGAAAGAAGGAGCTTGCAAGGTCATAAGATGATTCTAACCAAATCGGCGACTTCATGAGAAGCCGGGAGTAACTCTCTATTGTGGTGGCATAGGGCGGCGCACAAATCCAAGTAGTGCGGGAATGTCAGCAACGGAGGCGAAGCGAAATGGTGTCGCTACGGTTGGCGGCGCGGCCTGCATTCCAGATATTGCAGAGCGAGGGTATGCGGTTTTCAGGGGCTCGGTTTCAAGGGGTGCTTTTCGATCAGGGACGCGCTCCAGAACCTCCAGAATCGCCTCTCCAGCAGTGGTGTAGAGACGTTCCAAAATGCATGCGAGATCTCGGCCAGCGATCAAACCCGGACCATGCTGCGTCTGTGCGTATAGTCTCCCGGCCTCGTCCAGGCACCACTCACGAATGTGGCCGGCGGCAAGGCCGTTATGGGTCATTAGACCACTGGGATTGGCAGGACTAGCTGTTTCGGTATGCAGGATATATGGGGCGGCATCCAGGCGTACGTACACCTTCTGCGGACCGTTCTGAAAGAACCACTGGTTCTTCTCGTCGTGGGCGTAATTGTGATCGATGAACCGAAGGATTTGCGGGCTTGTGATGCCTTCGCCTCGGCTTGGGCCTTGAGACGCGGAAACGGCGCCATGATGGCTGTCAGGGCTGTCGTTTCCGGTCGCTGGTATGCAGGCATCTCCCATGGGATGCAGACGCCAGTGCCCACTTTCTGACAGCGAAAGCCAGCCATATACATTCGGTACATCGGGCCAGCGAGCCATCGCGGCTAGTACATTGTCGTCCATAGTCTTATTTGGCTGGGGTTGGGGATATGGGACGATAGTACTAGCAATGACGGGTCCTGGCTTGTGCGGTTCTTATTGTTGGCGATTGCTTCGCACTATGCACGAGCCCCGCCATGGCACGATACCGTATGGCGGGGCAGCAGGGAAAAACGTTCGATGTTCGGCGATTTACCAGGCGGTAATGACCGAGTTCTTGAAGGTGCTGTTGACGAAGTCTTTGGTCTCTGCCGAGTGGTAAGCTTTTACCAGTTTGGCGATCCAGGGCTGGTCCTTGTCGGCCGTGCGCACCGCAATCAGATTGGCATAAGGGCCCTTGGCATCTTCGATGGCAATCGCGTCTGTCACTGGGTTCAAGCCAGCCGAGGCTGCGTAATTACCGTTGACCGCAGCGGCATCCAGATCCGACAGCGAGCGGGGCAATTGTGCCGCGTCGAGTTCGACAATATTCAGCTTTTTAGGATTTTCAACGATATCCAAAGGTGTTGCTTTCAAGCCGGCGTCAGCCTTCAGCTTCACCAGACCCTGCGATTGCAGCACTAATAGGGCGCGGCCGCCGTTAGTTGGATCGTTCGGAATGCCGATACGAGCACCATTGGGCAGTTCGGCCAGTTTTTTAACTTTCTTGGAATATATGCCCATAGGGAAGGTGATCGTGTAGCCGGCGTTCGACAACTTGTAGCCGCGGTCTTTGATCTGCGCCTCCAGATATGGCAGGTGCTGATAACTATTGGCGTCGAGATCGCCAGCGGCCAGTGCCGCATTAGGCTGCACATAATCGCTGAATTCCACCACTTCGATCTTCAAGCCGTCTTTGGCGGCAATGCCTTTTACAAACTCAAGAATCTGGGCATGGGGGCCTCCGGTGACGCCAATTTTGTATGTCTTGTCCTGAGCCAGGACCGGGGTGGCGGCAAGGCTGGCTACGACGCCCAGGCCGGCCACAAATTGCAGTAACTGACGACGCTTCATTTGCTTCCTTTAAAAATAGTGAAATCGCGGTGGCCAGGATAAGGCTAGCGATGACTCAAACGACGTACCAATGCATCACCTAAGGTTTGCACCAGTTGAACAAAAACAATCAAAATCAATACGACGAGCAACATAACTTCAGGCAGGAAGCGCTGATATCCATAGCGTATGCCCAAATCGCCCAGGCCACCGCCGCCGACTGCCCCCGCCATTGCGGAGTAGCCCACCAGGCTGACCAAGGTGATGGTCAGGCCCGCAACGATGCCGGGAAATGCCTCGGGAACCAGTACTTTGTAGACGATCTGCCAGGTTGTAGCGCCCATGGCCTGAGCCGCTTCAATCAGGCCGCGATCGACTTCGCGCAGCGATGTTTCAACCAGACGGGCGACGAACGGCGCCGCAGCGATCGTTAAAGGCACAATGGCTGCTGCGGTGCCGATTGAGGTTCCGACAAAAAAGCGCGTAAGCGGAATAATGGCAACCAGCAGAATAATGAATGGAGTCGAGCGCACCGCATTAACAATAATGCCCAGGCTACGATTCAGGGTGAGCGCGGGCAGCACGCCATTGCGATCGGTCAAATACAGGAATACGCCCAGCGGCACGCCAACCAATGCGCCGATAACGCCGGATACTCCGACCATTAGCAAGGTTTCCAGAAAAGACTTTATAAATAGGTCAATCATTTGCGATGACATGATTCAACTCCTCTACCATTACGCCACGCGAACGCATGAATTCCTTCGCCTGTTCGATTTGTTCGCTGGTTCCACGCGCCAGAATTGCCAGCGATCCAAAGGCCTGTTCCTGAATTTCGTCGATCTGACCATGCAGAATATTGAAATCCAGGCCGAAACGGCGTACCACTTCCGAAAGCAACGGATCTTCGACCCCGGTGCCGGTGAAGGCCAAGCGAAGCAGGTGATCCTGGCCATCGCCTTCCTGGGTTTGGGCCAGTCTTGCACGAACGCGCTGAAGCACACCCTTTGGTAAATCCTGTCCAATGACATCGCCGATCATCGAGCGGGTCACGGGATGTTGGGGAGAGCTGAATATGTCCAGAACCGAACCGTGTTCGATTAGCTCGCCCGCTTCCATAACGGCCATGCGATCGCAGATCATCTTGATGACTTCCATCTGGTGTGTGATCAATACGATGGTCAACCCCAGTTCGCGGTTGATTCTTTTCAACAGTTCCAGAATGGATCGGGTTGTTTCAGGGTCCAGGGCCGAGGTGGCTTCATCCGAGAGCAATACCTTGGGATCATTGGCCAATGCACGCGCAATACCGACACGCTGTTTTTGGCCGCCGCTGATTTGTGCCGGATAGCGGTCTGCCAGAGCGGAAAGGTCTACGAGCTTCAACAGTTCGCGCACTTTTCGGTCGATTTCCCCTTTGCTTACACCGGCCAATTCCAGAGGCAGAGCGATGTTGCCATACACCGTTCGGGAGGATAGCAAGTTGAAATGTTGAAAAATCATCCCGATCTGGCGTCGCGCGGCGCGTAGCTCGGCAGGATTCAGGCTGGTTATATCCTTGCCATCTAAAATCACGTGGCCCGACGTCGGGCGGTTCAATAAGTTCAGAGTGCGCACCAAGGTGCTTTTACCGGCGCCGCTGCGTCCGATAATGCCGAAAATCTCGCCCTTGCGTATCGATATGCTTACATCGCGTATAGCATCGACCGGGCCGGATGGGCCTTCGAACCGCTGGGATACTGCTTGTATTTCTATCATGAGGAAGACACAAAAAAGCAGCAGACCGCTTCAAAGCACGGACTGCTGCCGCAGATGGTGTAAAGAATCGAAGATTGTAATTGTAAGCCTTGCTATGGCTAAGTAATTTTTTCGAAGACCTATATTTCCAAAAGTTATAAAAGAATGACTCAGCTAGCCCTAATTTTCTATAGAAAGAGTCTGCACGCGTTGTTGGTGTAACAAGTCCACGATGGCGTCATCCGGTTTATATCCGTCGACCAATTGAAAAAACAGCGTGCGTACTTTGGGGTAGTCGTCTTCCTTGATCGCGTCGGCCAATGCTGTAAGGGCAATCTTTAGCGTTTCCCAATCCAACTGGTTTTCCTGGGCGCGCATAATCATGGGGTGCTCTGTCGCGGTGACGTTGTCGCCGATAAGCAATTCCTCATAAAGCTTTTCCCCGGGTCGCAACCCGGTAAACTCAATAGCGATATCTCCATCTAGATTCCGTGCCGATCGCACGCTAAGCCCAGATAGCTGAACCATTTTTTCAGCCAGTTGGGATATTTTCACGGGCTCGCCCATATCCAGCACGAACACATCGCCGCCTGAACCCATGGACCCTGCCTGGATAACCAGTTGGGCCGCTTCCGGTATGGTCATGAAGTAACGCGTAATGTCGGCGTGGGTTACCGTAACCGGACCACCTTTGCGAATTTGCTCACGAAAGAGCGGAATGACCGACCCCGATGATCCCAGCACATTGCCGAATCGGACCATGGTGTAGCGGGTCCGGTTGGGCATAGGCTGGTCTTCGCTTGGGCCATACAGATGCGGCATACTTTCGCTGGACAGCGCTTGCAAAACCAATTCAGCAAGACGCTTGGTGCTTCCCATGACGTTTGTGGGCCGAACCGCCTTGTCGGTAGAGATCAACACAAAATTTTTCACCCCGGCGCGCAAGGCCGCCTGTGCCGCATACAAAGTGCCGAACGTATTGTTGACGATGCCCTCGGCGATATTGCGTTCGACCATGGGAACATGCTTATAAGCGGCTGCGTGATAAACGGTGTCGACTTTCCACGAGACCATGACATCCGACAGGCGGCTCTGATTGCGCACCGAACCTAGTATGGCAACCACGCGCATTGTCAGTCCTGAATTGCGTATGTGGTTTTCCAGTTCGGACTGAATGTTGTAGAGGCCAAACTCCGAATGTTCGAAAAGAATGAGCGTTTGCGGGGCGTTGCGTACAATTTGCCGACACAGTTCCGATCCTATCGACCCACCGGCGCCCGTGACCATGACCACTTGGCCGCGAATGCAGCGCTCAAATAAATCGGGGTGGGGTTGCACCGTGTCACGCCCTAGCAGATCGTCAATATCGACTTCCCGCAGCGCCTCGACTTGTACCCGCCCGCTGGCCAGATCCATGAAACCGGGAATCGTGCGTATAGAGATGGGATACGGCGAGAGCATGTCGATGATCTCATTGCGACGCGCACGGGAAGCCGACGGAATCGCCAGCAGCACCTCGTCTACTTCAGTGCCTCCCAGCAGATTATCGAGATTGTTCGGCGCATGAACAGGAAGCCCCGCCAAGAGGCGGCCCGCCAGTTCCGGGTTATCGTCAATAAAGGCGACGGGTTTCATTTCCCGGCCAATGCGCAAGGCATGCAGCAACTGGTTGCCGGCGGCCCCGGCTCCATAGATAATGACGTTGGGGCGCACGTCCTTCCGTTTGCCGCCCAGGTGGTCCGATGGCTTTGTCCGCAGGCTGAGCCGATCGCTGCTGAAATACTGTCTCATGACGACTCGCAGTCCGCCTACCAGCATCAGGCAAAGCATCCAGTAAATGACCACCACAGAGCGCGGAATTACGGCCGGCGGTTTGCCATATATATAAATCGCAAGGGCCATCAGCACTGTCGCTGCGGTCACGGCCTTGGCGATAGTGGTAAAGGCCTGATTGCCGAAGTAGCGCATCACCGCACGATAAAGTCCGAACTTCGCAAACAGCGGTATCGAGATTACCGGCGCCAGCCCAAAGAGCCATGCATGGCCTTCTAAAGGCTCGACTTGCGAAGCATCATCCAGACGTATAAAAAAAGCCAGCCATAAGGCGATCCAGATCAGCACCGCATCGGCCAGAATCTGCAGCAGCCGCTTCTGCTCGCGCGTCATCGCCAGCAGTCGGATCCTCAGGTCTGGAAGATTACGTCGGATGTCAGCGAACATTGCATTCACCGGTGACTGTTGCCAGCGACATGACCTCGTTGAGCACTTCGCAGGTTTTTTCGATCTCGGCGCTATCGAGCGTTGGGTGCACCAGGAACATTAGCGCAGTCTCTCCCAGTTCACGAGCAACCGGCAGGCGAGCTTGCGGGCGCCAGTCGCTGTGGTCGAATGCCTTCTCCAAATATACCTCCGAGCAAGAGCCCGAATAGCAAGGTACGCCACGTGAGGTGATTTCGTTCTGAATATGATCGCGGGTCCAGTCTGGGTCTAGTTCTGACGGGTCGACAAACACATAGCATTTATAAGCGGCATGCTTTATTTCGGGTGGCGGCATGGGTACGCGAAGCCCTGGCAATTGGCTCGCTGCGTCCCAGATTCGCTGCGCGTTTTCGAGGCGGCTGGACTGCCATTGCTGCATGCGGCGTAATTGGATGCGGCCTATGGCAGCTTGCGTTTCCATCATGCGCCAGTTGGTGCCAAAGCTTTCATGCAGCCATCGAAAGCCCGGAGGATGCTCGCGCTCATACACGGCTTCCCAACTTTTTCCATGATCTTTGAAAGACCACATCGCCGACCAGAGCCCGTGATCACGGGTCGTGACCATGCCACCTTCGCCGCCTGTGGTCATGATCTTGTCCTGGCAAAATGACCAGGCTCCGATGTGCCCGATAGAACCAACGCTGCGCCCCTTGTATTGGGCTCCGTGCGCTTGAGCGCAGTCTTCAATTACGAATAATCCATGCTCGTCGGCCAGACTCATAATGGGGTCCATGTCGCAGGGCCAGCCCGCCAGATGGACACAAATGATTGCACGCGTGCGAGCGCTCAGTACTGGGCGTATGGTGTCGGCAGTGATATTTTGCGAGTCGCGATCCACATCGGCAAAAACAGGCGTCGCGCCACAATTGACAATGCATGAAACGGATGCAAGGAAAGTGCGTGGCGTAACCACCACTTCGTCGCCCGGGCCGATATCCAATGCTTTTAGCGCCAGATCCAGGGCCAGCGTTCCGTTGCCTACTGCGACGGCATGATCGCAACCGGCCCATTGCGCGAATTCTTGTTCGAACTGGCGGCATTCCTGACCTGTCCAGTAGTTCACTTTGTTAGACAGAACAACATCACGAACGGCATTGGCCTCTTCTTCAGTAAAAGAGGGCCAGCCGGAAAAGGAGGTATTCAGCATATTTTTACTTCCTTATAAGTCGGGCGGCAGGGTTTCCCACGACGGTGGCTCCCGGTGGCACGCTGCGGGTGACGACGGCGCCCATGCCCACTACCGCGCCACGTCCAATGACAAGCGGGCAGTCCGGCTTGCCTTGTTTGATCACAGCGTCAGCGCCGATATAAGCATGGTCGTGTATATGAATATTGCCGTTGCATTTCACGCCTGGGGCAAAGGTGACGAAGTCTCCAATGACGCAGTCATGCTCTACATAGCTATAAAGGTTGGCATGGAAATGACGACCAATGCGGATGTTCGAAGTCAGGGTCACAAAAGGGCTAAGCGCTGCGCCTTCACCCAAGGTCACGTCGTCCATGGTGATCACATTGGTTGCGCGTACGGTCCAGGACAGCACGCCATCGGTGGTGCACCGTTTGGCCAGCTTTTCACGGATTGCGCTGTTGGCAATTGCCAGAATCGCATAACGCCTGTCTGCTTCACTTGCCAGAAATTCGTCGTAGGTGAGTACCTGATGCCCATTGAGATGACTGGTTGTAGGTGCATCGTCGATGAATACCAGCCTGTCTGGAGCGACTCCCAGTTTTTCTAGTTGGACTTTTGCCATAGGCATAATGCCGCGGCCGCAGCCGCTGGCGCCGTAAACTGCATATAGTGGACTGCTCATGCTTGGTGCCTCGTATGTTCTGACGTTGCGCCTGGCTTAGCGTCCGGCGAACCCGTAAACCGAGCCACCGTTGCTTCGCCTTCAGCGCTAACGCCATCGCGTAGTAAAACTTTTTTGATCGTCAACAATAGAATCCTCATATCAAGCCAAAACGATTGATGTTCGACATACCAGACATCCAGCCGGAACTTGTCTTCCCAACTCAGTGCGTTGCGCCCGTTCACCTGTGCCCATCCAGTCAGTCCTGGGCGCACGTCGTGGCGTCGGAATTGTTCTGTGCTGTATAGCGGCAGATACTCCATCAATAGGGGGCGTGGCCCCACGAGGCTCATGTCGCCCTTGAGCACGTTCCACAGTCCGGGCAATTCGTCCAGGCTCGTAGAGCGCAGCAGGGCGCCGAATGCAGTCAAACGCTGAGCGTCCGGTAATGCCCGGCCATCGGCATCCCGCGCGTTTCGCATGCTGCGGAACTTGACCATTTCAAAGGCTTGTCCGTGAAGCCCGGGCCGTACCTGGCGAAAGAGCACGGGTGAGCCCAGTTTGCGTCGGACCTGCCACGCCACGACGCCCATAACCGGAGCGAGCAGCAACAGGGCAGATGCCGATACGGTGATATCGAGCATGCGCTTAATCATTTGTTTCCTAGTCTTTTGCCCGCAGAAACGCAGGCGGTGCTTTTGATTGGCGATAGATTCAACTGCCGCCGGTAATGCCCATTTCGCGCAACATCATTGCGTTGACTTTATTCACGTCGTACTTGTTTTCCGCCAGCTCGCGCGACTTCGCACCCATGTGCCTGGCTAAAGCGGGTTCGTTCAGGAATCGTTGCATTGCAGCGACCAAGGCGTCGACTGACCTTACTTGCACAAGAAAGCCATTGACGCCATCAATTACGGTTTCTCGGCAGCCGGGTGCATCGGTGGTGATCACCGCCCGGCCCATCGCCATTGCTTCCAGAACGGTCCGTGGTGTACCTTCCCGGTAGGAGGGAAGCACATAGACATTACATGCCGCGATGGCGGGCCGTACGTCGCTCAGGCGGCCCCAGTAATTGACTGTTCCTTGTTCAATCCATGTATCCAGCTCGGCGGCAGTGATGGCGTCAGGATTCTCGTCGATCCAGCCGACCAGACTGAACACGACATCGGGGCGGCGGGTGCGGATTCGCGCAGCCGCCTGCGCATACTCACGTACTCCCTTGTCGCCCAGCAGCCGGGCGATCAAGAGAAAATGAGGTTCTACAGGCAGTGCGGCAGGGCGATGTTCAGCGACATTCACACCAGAGCCGTTGACCACGCATGAGCGAGCGGATGGGCCGAGAATGCGCGAGGTTCTGAACAGGGCCTCGTCGTCGGGATTCTGAAAAAACACCTTATGGACTTTACGCAGCCCCAGCGAATACAGTCCTTGCACCAGCCAGCGCAACAAGCGGCGCGAACTTTTGCCGTCGTCTTGTCCTTGAAAGGCGTAGCCCAGACCGGTAATCAGGGCGAATCTGTTGGGAACCTGCGCGAGCCAGGCCGCTAAGGAGCCATAGATCACCGGTTTGATGGTGTAGCCCAATACGAAGTCAGGCTTTATCTTTCGCATAAGCAGCCAAAGATGCAGCGCACATTTTAAGTCTGCCATGGGGCGCATGCCGGTGCGCCGCAACGGGATATCGTGGACTTCCAGACCTTTGTCCTCCAGACGCCGGCGCATCGGGTCGTCAGAAGGCAGGTCAGGTGCAGCTATATGCACTTGCAAGCCTTCAGCAAGCAAGGCGTCGATAAGCGGGCCGCGAAATTGCAGCAGAGAATCGGGGAATCCGGCTATTAGCAAAAACTTCATGATGTTGGCTCAACTGTGGCGGCGTTGGTGGCTCGACGCGTGCGGACGGCGGCCCCCGAGACTCGTCGCTGTCGCGATTTGCCGAGAACGGAAATGAATAGGAGGATCAACATAGGGGCGAACATCCATTTCTGCCTGACCGAGATCCCCAAATTTGCCGTCGTCATGGCCAAGACCAGCCATGACAGCAAAGAATAGATCCATAGGAAAGTGCGATTGGTGGTCGTTTTTTGTTTGTTTCGCTTCAGCATTTTGATGCTGCCGAACACTACCAAAAAGAGCAGGATCAGATTGTCGGCAGATGCTGCGAAAGCGAATATGCTTCCTGCTTCGAAAGGAAGTGGCCTGAACAGATAGCTGTACAGTTGCATGGGCAGACTCATCGACGAGATGTCGATGCTGCTGCCGCCTTGTGTGTTGACTGATTGCCGCTGTTCGACATAGCTCGCCAGATCTTCAGCGCCCGCACCTTCACCCACACCAGCGTAGTTCAAGGCAAAGGGAATCATTGCCGCGGTTGCCGCCAATGCCACGCCACCGAGCACAATGCGCTGCGGCAGCGGTATGCTTCTTTGAAAAACCAGGGAGCCAGTCAGCGCAATAACCATGATTCCGGCAATATGTGGCCGTACCAGCATCATGATCCCCACAGCCGCGACCATTAGCAGGGCTCTTCGCTTCATGTTCATCGCAGACCACAACGCCAGTCCCGTCGCCAGGAATGCCAGCGAGTCTTTTCCTAAGGCGGCAGTCCAGAAACTGATCGAAGGCAGGAAGACAATCAAGGTGGCAAAGCGGCGTATTAGCGCGGACTTGTCAGCGGTGGTTGCCCTCAGGCTGGCATCGAAGGCAAGCAAGCCAATACTGCCAAAGATATTAAATAGCAGGCAGGCGCCCAGGAACGATAGGTTCAGCCCCGTAACGAAAAGTGTGGCAATACTGACCACGGCTCCCGTGCCAACCGATAGCATGAATTCGCCGTTCATGGCCTTGATGTAGTAAACCAAAGCATCGGCGCCATTGGTGATGGCGTACACGGCATAGACCATACAAAAGAATGAATGCCACACGTAAAGGAGCAAGGTCCTCCGTTGCGGGAGTTGCAGGCGCTTGCCTATCGACAGCGCAATAAACAGCCCGGCCAAAAACACCAGCAGGGCGCTGGCCAGTTGGATGGGCGACTCGGTCAGTGCTAGTCCCATCAGCTTTTATGCAGTGTGGCCGTGCGCATCAGTTCGGGCGTCAGCATGTTTTTAACGATACGGAATTTGCCGCTTTTCTCACGCGGAATTTCATGCACAAGGTCAAGGTGAACGGCAACAGAACTGCCTAGCCTAAGCGTCATGGCATCCAGAAAGTGTTGTTGCTGCTCGGCAGTGAACTGATCATTGGCGACCACTGAGATGTTCACCGAGTCGGCTTGGTTCTGCGTCACCTGGAAGCACACAATTCCTTCGACATCTTTGGTGCAGTTGCTGATATTGCCCAAGTTCACTTTGCCGTTTTCCGGCGACCAGATGAAGTCCGAGGTTCGGCCATCGATGTATTCCACGACGGGAAAACTTGAACCGCATGCACATTGGAACGATGGAGGCGCCAGCTTTATCCGGTCGCCGATGCGATAGCGAATAAGTGGCGTGCCAGTCGTCGTGAATGCGGTGACCAGAATTTCGCCTTCCTCGGCCGCTTGCATGTTTTCATCGACAACTTCGAATACACCCGTCAGGGAGTGAATATGCAGCGAACCGCTGGGGCATTGCAGTATGAATGGCGCGCCTTCGGATGCGGCATACTGATCGACGACCTGACAGCCCAACACGCGGGAAATAGTTTCGCGGTACTTTGGCAGTACGGTTTCGGCGGTTGGAAAAAAAGCGGTGACCGCTCCGTCGTATTGTAGATTTCGCTCTTCGGCCATGGTGCACAAGTCATAGACACTAGACGGAAAACCGACGATGTATTCAGGTTTGAAGGCGCAAAATGCCTGCCAGTAGGCCTCGAAGTTTTGCTGACTAATATGAAAAGTCGAGAAGAAGCGGATCTTGTTGATGTAGTCGTCGCGATATACGTCGCCGCGCAACAAATCCTTTGGGCGTACCAAGCTTTTGCCGCTGAACCATGCAACCTTCTTTCCAAGGCTGTAGCCGTATCTGGCGCGAAAGTGGTCCTTCAGCGCGAAGCGCTCCTGCATGTCTTGAGGAGCGTAAATAACTTTCATGGAAGCGCCGGTAGTGCCCCCTGTCAGGCTGACTATCCCATCCTTTTCCTCCATCGTGCGGATGGACTCCATATTCGCCAACAGTTGCGTCTTTTCGAGGATAGGAAATTCATGCAAAGACTTGCCCTGGTGATTCGCGTACCAAGGCGATTCCTGTGTCGCGGTCCGCAGGAATTCGTTCAAGCGCTTGTCAGCCTCACGGGCTACGTCTGCGGGGGCTGCTGTTTCGAAGTGGCGATAGTAGTCTCGGTAGGCCTTGTAACGCCCCTTGTGCCGCTGACTGTACAAGAAGGTGTTGTAAAGGCTGATGCCGAGGTTTTGCACTACGATGGGCGCGTACTTAAGAATGAGATCTTTCAAAGCCATTTTTCACCAGAAATCAGATTGACAAGCGGCCGTTAAAACTGCGGTCGCCGGTAAAGCATTTCGAATTTGTCGACGGCATGCCGAAGGGTAAAACGCTGCTCTATTCGCTGCCTTGCTTGTTCACCTAAATCTCTTCTGCGCAAGGGTTCGGCTCGGACCATGCAGATCAATGCGTCCGCCAGCCGTTCGATAGAATCGGGTGCTACGATTAGCCCCGTTTCGCCGAGCAATACTTTGGCATCGCCCACGTCGGTCGATATGCAGGGCAAACCAATGCACATCGCCTCGCCCAGAACATTCGGGAATCCTTCGGTTTTAGAGTGAAGGCAGAAAATATCCATGGCGCTCATGCATGCCGCGACATCGGCGCGCTCTCCAAGCAAGGAGAAGCGTTCCGGGAATCCGGTTGCGTCTATTAAGTCGACAAGAGTTTTGTTCTGCATCGTCAGGTCGCGGCCCACCAGTAGAAAACGCAGCCTCGCGTCTGCATGGCCTGCTATGCCTGCCGCACGGATGAAGCCCACATGATCCTTGGCTGCGCTATATCGACCCACAGATCCGATGACAACGTCGTCATCGGCAAAGCCCAGTTGGCCGCGCAGCGCTTGACGGGCGGGCTCGGAGTGACGAAATTGTTCGGGGTCGTAGCCGTTATGAATCACCTGCATGCGCGCCTCGTCATAGCCCGCAGCGGCGTGCACGGTCCGGGCCGACTCAGCTACGCAAACGATGCGGTGGGGAACGGCATGAGAACCCCACGCGCATACCTTGCGGATAAGTCGTTTCAGGCGAGTTCCGCCCGACTCAAAATGAGAATTCCGTATACCCCACAGAATGTTCCGAATGCCCAGCCGCCGGCCCGCGAGTCCTCCGAGAAGGTCGGCGTAATACATCCAGCATTGCAAGACGTCGGGTCTATCATTCCGAAGGGCGGCAAGCAGGCGGATATAAACCTTGGGGGCATCGCGCACGCTACGCATATTCAAGGCGCTGACGGGCACGCCCATTTTTTCCAGCTTCGGGCCCAGCACGCCTTTGCCCGTCAGCGATATCACGCGATGTTCGAATTCCGGTTGCGCGTTGTGGGCTTCTACAAGGCGATACAAGAAGCGTTCGGCGCCGCCCACGTCCAGGCCGACGATTACGTGCGCGATTTTGATGCGATGCTTGTTTGTCATTTACGTTTGTTTTTCCAGCCACGCCTGGAACATCAACAAGGACCATAGCCTGGCGGAAAAATCATGCTTTCCTTCCAGGTGAAGTCGCCATGCTTGACGGATGGGGGCGGGGTAAAAATAGCCTTCTTGGCGGATTCGGCGCTCGTCCAGCAGTGTCTCGGCCCAGTCGCGCAATGGACCGCGCAGCCAAGCGGCTAATGGTACCGAGAAGCCTTTTTTAGGCCGTTCGATAAGCTCGCGCGGAACGTGCCGGTACAGTACTTCTCGCAACAGCCACTTTCCTTTTCCATCACGAATTTTCAGGTTTAGCGGCATACGCCATGCGAGTTCCACAAATCGGTGGTCCAGCATGGGTACTCGTACTTCAAGGCTATTTGCCATCGCAGCCCTGTCGACCTTAGGCAGAATGTCATCGGCCATATATGACTGAGTCCCGACAGCCATCATCCAGTGCTCGAAACTGTCGGTATGCGGCCACGCCTCAGGCGTGTTGAGCAGCGTCGAGGGCTCGCGCGAACCGATCAGCAATTGCTCGGGCTGGACCCAGTGGCTGCTGAGCCCGTGATAAAGCGCTTCCCGGCTGCCGGACGACAATAAGCTGGCCAGCTTGTGAAGCTTTTCGCCGCTGAGGCTGCGTCCGGTCTTGCCGGGTATCAGGGGGCTTAGCGTCTTCAAAATACTGTCCCACGAAGAGGCCGATACGCCTTCGAGGCCACCAGCGACCATGTTCCGGACTGGCGCGGGTAGTCGGCTTATCTTGCGCCACAGAGCCGGGGCAAATTGGTGGGTGTTGTATCCGCCGAAGAGTTCATCGCCTGCATCGCCGCTTAGGGCCACGGTGACGTGCTGCTTCGCTAGTTGGCAAACGAGAAACATTGGTATCTGTGAGCTATCGGCGAACGGCTCGTCATAGATGTCGGGCAAGCGCGGAATGACAGCAAGAGCGTCTTCGGCGCGCACGTATAGCTCGGTGTGTTCAGTACCCAGATGCTGGGCAATCGCCTTGGCGTGAGTTGCTTCGTTATAACGCTCCTCATCAAATCCTATCGTGAAGGTCCGTACGGGGCGCTGGCTTTGTGTTTGCATTAGCGAAACGATGACACTACTGTCGATTCCGCCGCTAAGAAACGCGCCCAAGGGAACGTCGGCAAGCATTTGCGCGCCTATGCTGCTGCTTAGTTGCCGCTCAATCGCATCGCTAGCCTCACTTTCCGAGCCGGTAAAGGGCTTGGCCAGGCCGGCGTGGATCGCGTCGTTCATTTTCCAGTAGGCGCGCGGTTCTGCCAGGCGCGCCGCAACCGGGTCGGGAAGCTGAATATTGATGTAGTGGCCGGCACTAAGCTTGTGTATGCCCTGATAAATGCTGTGGGGTGCGCCGATATAGCCATGGCGCAGCAGCAGGGCGATGGCATTGCGGTCTATCGTAGCCCTGAAATCGGGATGCGCTTTGATCGCCTTAAGCTCCGATCCAAACAGCAAAGTGTCGCCTTGCCAGCCCCAATACACTGGCTTCTCTCCAAGTCGGTCTCGCGCCAGCGTCAGGACGCGGGAATGCCGGTCCCAAAGTGCAATCGCAAACATTCCTGTAGTGGCCTGGAGTGTCGCCTCTATGCCCCAGGCCGCAAAACAGGCCAATAGCGTTTCGGTGTCTGCATGGCCACGCCAGTTTGTTTGCGCGCCTTCATCGCTTAAGCGCTGGCGCAATTCGGGATGATTGTAGATTTCTCCATTGAACACGATCACATAGCGGCCACAAGCGGAATGCATGGGCTGATGACCGGCGGGCGACAGATCCAGAATTGACAGGCGCCGGTGGGCCAGCGTTAGTCCCACAGCATCGTCGGACCATACGCCTGCATCGTCGGGGCCCCGGTAAGCGATGGCATCCGCCATCTTGAGACCAATGGCAGCGCTCGTGTTGGCGCCACCAAGTGAAAAGAAGCCTGTCAGGCCGCACATAAATATCCTTGAATGGAAGTATTAGAGAAGACGTGAACGCGCGGGATCCAAGACGTTCAAATAGCCGTCGACTGCGTGGTCGACGCTGAAGGCTTCTGCTCTTTTTTTGACATCGGGCGGCGCTTTGTCGACTAAGCTGAGCCCGATGGCTTCTGACAATGCGATCACATCACCGACCGGAGCCAAGCGACCCCATTTGCCCTGTTCGAGTATTTCGTCCGGACCACTGGGGCAATGTGTGCTGACCACCGGCGTGCCGCAAGCCATGGCTTCGACCAGCACGTTGCCAAACCCCTCCCAGCGGGACGACAACACAAATACCGATGCAGCGCGCATCCAGTTGTACGGATTTTCCTGAAAACCCGCGAGCAGTATGTCGTCTTTGAATTCCGATGCGTCTATTAGCGATTCCAGGAAGGATCGCTCCGAGCCTTCACCCAGTATCACCAGTCTCGCGTTAGTGGATCGCCGTAGATGGTTGAACGCCTTTATCAGCGTCGGAAAGTCTTTTTCTTTGCTTAGCCGTCCAGCGCCGATAATGACGGGGGCTTCACCACTGGCGAACCATGGGTGATCCAGGGGCTTCTGGCTTTTTAGCGCCAGCGCGATAGTTTCTATGGGGTTATGTCGAGTTTCGACCGCGGCTCGGGAATAGCCCAGCGTCTGGCTAAGGTCGTCGGCGACCCCATCGGAAACCGCTACGATGGCATCCGCCCGAGAATACGAGACTTTCATCAACCAAGGCAGTACTTTCGACACCAGACCTTTAGTGTCGGCCACGGCTTGCGACAGATTGGCATGTTCCGATAAAACCAGGCGAGTAGAGCTTCCGGAAATTAAACGAGCCCACACGGCGACGACATTGACATAATTCATTGCTGAGAGCATGGCTGTTGGCCTTTCCCGCCTGAGGTAGTTCGCCAAAGAGAACAAGCTGGTCAGGGCCCGCTTTCCTTTCAAATCAACCACACGCACTTCGGGAGCAACCTCCGAGCGGTAGACGCCGGTATCTCTTACCAGAACGAGATCAACGTCAATGCCGCGCATCGCAATACCGTTAGCCAACGAGACCATCACACGCTCGGCACCCCCTCCATTCAACGATGGAATGAACAGCGCAATCCTGCCGGGCGCTCTCCGTGCGATATCGTGCATATTTTTGTTCACGCCGACACCGCGGGGTTAACGGTAAACAGGAAGTCTTTCTTCAGGCTCGCCCTGATTGGATCGACGTGGGCCGGCGTTTCATTCAACAACATCGAACTTATGTCTTGCGCCGAACATTGCGTGAACTGCGTTACGGAAATGCAAGAGTTGCGCTTGCCGCAGTAGGTGAACATTTGAAGCACCTTGGGATCCCACTCGAAGCCGACAACCGGAACTTGCAGCGCCATGGCGGTGACCGCTGCATGCATGCGATACGCTGCCAGCGCACGATAGCTGCCTATCTTGTCCATTAGATCGACGGGGCTTTTGATAGCGGTGCAGACGGTTATACCGGGATAGTTTCGGTTCAGAATTTCCCAAAGTTCCTGAGCGAACGCATTATCAAGATCTGATCCATTGGATAGCAGTTCAATGTTTTCAGGACCGACTTGCGCCGCAAGCGACTCGACAATTCCACCCCACCAGCGCAAGGCGTATTCTTTGTCGGACATGGGATGTTCCGGGATGAGCGTTTTCAGGATAGATGGAGCAATGACGCCCAATCCGATCGTGCCGCCGGACCGCGCGGAAGTGTTTCCCCTGTCGAGGTAAAGCGCACTATCGAAACTGGAATAAACCTTATCAGCGTGACCGTCTCCGACGGTGGATCTGACCAAATCGCGGGAATGATCGTCGCGGCACATCACGCTCGTGACGACCGGCGACCTTAAAACACGTGCGACGATTTTTCTGGCAAGCCAGCTGTACTTTTTTCCTGCGCCGACCGAGAACAGCTTAACGGGAACGGCGTTGCGTTCGCACTGCTGCACGATGCGCAGTATCAGCAAGGGGAAATTAAGGAAGTTATCCATTAACAAGTTGCCGCCGCCTATCACCAACTGAGCGTAGTGCTCTGTCTTGTAGCTGGCGGCTATCTTCTTGTATCGAGTGAAGTAGAACAAAATAGAGATAAGGTAGTTCACGGCACTCGACTGCAATAGCCGAGTTTTCAGAGTGTTCTTCTTCGGTTTGGCATGCGATAGTGTGAAACTGGTTTCGCCTATGGGATTGCCGAAGAAGTCCTTGAATTCGGCCTGCACGCCGTTATCGCGACATAATTTCTCGATGGCCAGCTTGATAATTCCGTCGCCTACATTCTTCGAGGAATACTCCCCGGCAAACAGCGTTTTACCCATTGTTAATTCCTTTCCGCACTTCTTTCTGTTCCATAAGCTTCGTCCCTGGTGGTGTGTTTCATTAGGCACGAGTCTTGGCCGCTCTTCGTTCGCATGTGGCGAGACAAAAGGGCAAGCAGTTTGTGTTTCATAAGAACGTAGGCCTCGATTCTGGCGAGATGGCTGATCATCAGGTAAAGAATGGAAAATGCCATTCCCCCGACCACTGCCGACCATAAGGGCGATACGTCAATCGCGTTCAAGAGTAAAGCGGTCGCCGCGACCGCCGCGGAAGACGCTGCTACCGGCTTGAAAATGTCGATTACTTGCTCGCATAGGCGATAGCCGATCAACGCTGACGAGTAGTACATATAAGGCAAGGAAGACAGCACGACGGCAATAATTTGGCTGATCAAGATGCCGACGATTCCATACGGGACCGATGCTGCCAGCAGGGCGAGATGGAGGCCCTTTTTGACGAGGCCCAGGTATAGGATCAGGTCAGTCCGACCTTTGACTTTGAGCATATTGAAATTGACGGCCTGTATGGGGAACAGGATCCCGGCTATACATAGCAATTGCAGATAAGGCACTGCCGGTAGCCAGCGCTCGTTGAAAGCGATCTGGAACAGTGGCTCTGCGAGCAGGGAAATAATCAGCAGGCTTGGAGTGATAACAAAGAACAGCAGCTGAATAATCAACCGGTACATTTTTTTCAAGCCGGCATTTTCATCCTGGATTTGCGCCATGGCCGGATAAGTTGCCTGTTGCACGGCGCTATTGGCTTGATCGACAATCAAATCGCGAATCCGCTTTGCAAAGTAGTACAGGCCAGTGACCTCGGGGGTAAACATCTTGCCAATCACGAGAATGTATGAGTTTTCGTACAAGACATTCAACGTACTTTCCAGGGTTAGCCGTGAGCCGAAACTAAACATCGTTTTGAACGATGCCACGCTGAACGAAAAGCTGGGACGCCAGGTGCTGGACAGCCAAAGCATGCTCGTCGATACCACCGCCGATACCATGAATTGCGCTACGAGGCTCCAGACTCCAAAACCGGCATAGGCCATCGACACCGCCACGATTCCTGCAGCTATCGTTGCAATTGAATTGACTCGCATAAGGGATTTGAAATCCATATTGCGGTTCAATAATGCCTGTTGCACGACCTTTAGCGAATTGATGAAAAGCACCAGGCCGGTAACCCGAATCAACTGCGTGAGCTCAGGCTGCTCGTAGAACTCCGCTGCCCAGGGTGCCACCAGGTAAATCAGCAGATAAGTAATGAAGCTGAAGCCCAGATTGGTAAAGAACGCCGTAGAAAGGTCGATGGGTTCAAGCTGCTTTTGTCGGATGATCGCTTGCCCGAACCCTGAGGTCATCAGAGCGTCGGCGAGGGCGTAGCAGATGGCAATCATGGCCATCAGTCCGAACGCATCCGGCGCCAAGAATCTGGCCAGGAACAAGGTAAAAATCACAGACGCACCGCGGCTGACGAACATATTCGCTATGTTCCAGACAATACCTATTCCGATTTTCCTGTTAAGGCTGCTCACTGTCAGGACTTCTCGGCTTCGTATTCGTAGTTGGTGTACTTGTAATTTCCATATTTCGAGCCATACCTCCGAGTCGTAGCGGTAAGCCCGTTGAAAATAACGCCCTTGACACGCGTGCCGGCCTGGAGCAGTCGCTTGGTCGACTCTTCGATTTCCCCCAAGGTGCTGATTTCAGCTCTGGCAAGCAAGAACACGGTGCCCGCGAGACCAGCGAGTGCAACGGCATCTGATACGGCCAGTACAGGACTGGTGTCGAAAAGCACCATGTCGTAGCGGGCGGACATTTCGCGTAGGACGCTGGCTGTTGCGGGAGACAACAGCAACTCTGCGGGGTTGGGCGGCAGCACGCCCGTGGTGATCAGGTCTACATTAGGCACGACATCCTTATGTATAACTTGTTCTAAAGAACGTCCGCCGGCGATAAGTTCGCTTAGGCCGTTATTGCGTTCAAGCCCAAAGTACTGGTTGATATAGCCTTTGCGTAGGTCGGCATCGACCAGCAGTATCCGCTTACCGGCAGCGCCGACCACGGTGGCGAAGTTGACGCTGGTAAACGACTTGCCAATGCCCGGAGTCGGCCCTGTAAACAGCACGACATTATTTGTGGCATCCAGCATGGCAAACTGCATTGCTGTCCTCAGACTGCGCAGGCTTTCCACCGCTGGGTCACGAGGGGAGATCGCAGCGAGCACATGTTTGCCGGCTACGCGTTTGGATATCAATCCATGCAGCGCGATCTGCGGTTCAGAATGCGGTACGGTGGCAAATACATGCAGTCCCAACGTCGATTCGATGTCGGCGGGGTCCTTGATACCGGGCCGCATCATGTTGCGTAACAGCGCAACGCCAACGCCCATTGCGAGGCCGAACAAGGCTGCTATGGCAAGAATCATCGCCCGATTGGGCTTGATGGGGGTTTCCGGTGCTACGGCGGTATCAACGACGCGCACATTGCCGACCTTACCTTCCTTGACCAGCCTGAGTTGTTGGGCGCTATTCAGCAGGTTCACGTAAAGCTCGCCATTAACCTTGACGTCGCGCATCAGGTTTAGCAATTGCTGCTCCAGATCGGGCAGTTTCTTTATTTGGCCGGATAGCTGTGAGATTTGCTGCTTTAACGCGCGTATCTGTTCGTCGATCAATTTGATGTTGGGATGTTCATCCGTAAATTGTGAACTCAGTTCCCGCCTTTTTTGCTCAAGGTCGAATAGCTGGGTTTCCAGTCCGACCGACGTGTTCAATGACAACGAACCTTCTGTGCCCAAGTCGAATGTTCCATGAGCATCGCGAAACTGCGTATATTTATCGGCGGCTTCGTCCATTTTTCTTTTAAGCTCAGGCAGGAAATCGTCCAGAAAGGCTAGCGACTTCTCTGCCTCCGCCGCTTTGCGTTCAACGTTTTGTTGTACGTACGCGGATCCGACTGCATTCAACGTCTTGGTGATTTTGGCGGGATTTGTACCGGCAAGGGTAATGGACAAGACTCCGGATTGCTTGCCTTTTTCCGTAATAGCCAGTCCGTCCTGCAGGCCTCTAATCATCGCCAGTCGCGAGCGGCGCACTACCGTGAATGCAGCATTGGGCTTGCCGTTCAGTTCGCTGATCAGAATCTTCCCCGGCTCTCCGTCAACATCAAAGTCGCTGGCGACGCCAACTTTGCCTTCCGTCAGTTTGCGGCCTTCGGCGTCCAGCAGTTCGTACCCCTCTGCGGTGACCAGTACGGTAAGACCCTGGCCCTCGAGATGGGTCGGAACGTCGAGTACCCCCAGGCGTATAGACTCGGTGCCGGACACGTATCTACCAAAACCTAGAAAGCCGGGATCCGATAATTCGGTGGCGCGTGCGGCCAGCCAGGGTCCGATGAAAGGAACGTAGTTGGGGCTTGCGCTCAGGTAAAGCTGCAGATTGTCGACCGCCTGTCCGACCACTAGTCGCGATCGCAGAATCTCGATCTCGGCAGATGCAGATGATTGCACGTCGAATAGGGTGGACATTTCACTTAACAGATTGCTGCTGGTACCCTGGCTTTGTTCTACCTGAATCAAACTGTCGGCTTGATAAACTGGTTGGCTAAGAAAGGCGTATGTGCCACCTAGCAGCGTTGTGGCGAGAGCTATGGCGGCTATCAACCAGCGCGCTTCGAGAACCACATCCAACAATCCCAGGAAATTGATATCGTCGTTATCTCGCAGTTCGGAAAGGCTGGGGGGGGTATTGTCGTTTGGTGTAGTCATTCGCTTGATAGGCAGCTTGATGTTGGCGCACATGTATGTGTATAGGCACTGCGACACACAACGGCGGGGAAGGGCGATCCGGCAGGGCGTTTCAACTCAATAGCCTGATGCGGTCGGACCAGTATTTGACGCCGCGATCTATTGCTGCGTGAGCGGCTTCGAAGGCATCGAGGGCTTGCCGGTAGGGGTCGGCGATTTGAAATAGATTGGATGGGCCTAGGTCGCCCAAACAATGTATTTTTCCTCGTGACATGGGTTGCTGTTGTTCCATTTCGCGCTTATGCGTAGTCTCCATGACCAGTATCAGGTCAGCCCGTGTGCACATCCAGCCAGCCATCTGCTGAGCCCGATGTTGCGACAAATCGAGGCCATGCCGCGCAGCGACCTCTTGAGCAAGCGGGTCGGCTGACTTCCCCACCAAAGCCGCCAAACCGGCGGACCAGATGGACTTGTCAGGAAACTCTTTCTTGAGCATGGCTTCTGCCACGGGGCTGCGGCAAATGTTTCCGACGCAGACGACTAGGATGGAGTCCATGATAGATCGCCTATTTAGTGGTGTTTCGAGTGTTGATGAACAGGCTGTCGTAACTTGGCAGGACGTTACTGATCACGCGGTTCCAGCGGACGACCGGTGCGGCGTCCACATACACAACGTCACGCGGCTTCAACTCAAAATCATTTGCCAACATGAAGGCAGAAGGCGATCCCGCATCCAGGTGATAAATTTGCGCCTGGTCGTTATCCGCATTCCGTTCTTTGGGGACTTTACGAATTACGTAAATTTGCTGGGGGTCCGATGTAAGGGGGCTGGCTCCTCCTGCCTCACCGAGCGCTTCAGTCAACGACAATCGGCCATCATTCATCTGCAGGGCGCGGGGTGCCGAAACCTCTCCCAGAACGAAAATCTTGGACTCGTTTCGATCTACGACACGTAGCAGGTCGCCTCCTGCGAGAAGAATCCGATTAGGGTTCACTCCCAAACGGGTCAACTGGGGAAGATTTATCTCAGTCGATTTGCCTCCGCGGGTAAGAATGACAGATGAACGATCGGCTGTCGGCGTAAAGCCGCCCGCGCGGTTGATCGCTTCCGGCAGGGTCATGGGGATGTCGTCCATGGTCTGCAGGCCCGGTTCACGTACTTCGCCGTCTACATAAACGCGTTCATGCCGATATGCCTGCATTCGTACCGTCAATTGCGGATCCTTGACGTACTTGGCAAGTCGTTTGGTTAATAGTTCACGAGCCTGGTTTTCGGTCAGGCCAGCCAGCTTGACCGGCCCGAGTAGAGGAAACTGGATAATTCCCTCCGGGTTGACGTTGTATCCATTGCCGACGTCAGCCTGGCTCGATGATCCAGTGCTGCGGTTGGAGGTCGCCGGAGCCAAAGCCAGTTCAGGATGCCCCCAAACGACAATATTGACGATATCGCCCGTGCCAATCCGATAGGGCTTCCCAACGCCGAACAACCGCTGCACGTCTTTCTTGACTTCCGTCGAAAGGCTGGTTCGTTGCTGGCTGATAAGATCTCTTGTAATCTTGGTCAGCGCGCCTTCGGGGGCTTCGTCGCTTTCAAAGGACTCCTGGACCGCCTTAGGACTTCCCATATGCATACCCGGCGAAAAGGTGCACGCCGACAGCACGAAAGCCGCGCCGATAATGGTGAAAAGAGTCGTATAGCGGTTGGTAAAACTGGAATCTCGAGGTGAAACCTTTGTTCTCATCAAATGAACTTTTAAAAACGTAGATTTAGAACGTATGTTCTATGGTTTACAAAGTGGCCGGGCAGGCTACCGCAGTGTTTTTTGCCGAAATGACAGAAAACGCTCAGTTGGCTGGCTCTTATTTGGGGCACTGTGGTGCCCACGGCCAAAACTTCGCCTTATCGCTTACGCGATTTGCGTGTATTCCGCAGATAGTGCGGAAAATGGCGGTAGCACCGCCCTTAGGTTCGGAGGTATGCGCAGTCAGATATCTATTAAGACTGCGGTCGATGGATAGCTTCTAGGTTCTAGACAATTTCGATCTGTCCCGGCTTTACCTTCACCAATTTTCTTTGACCAAGTACTTCCATAAGCAGTAGTACTCGCTTGGCTCCGACGGCATGAATCACTCCCTCCATTCCCGCTAAAGGGTTATCCCGTAGCCGGACGAGTGCCCCAGGCTGGAACGGGGTAATGGCATCCAGCTCTAAGCGATTACGATGGCTTTCCACTTCACGGATAATCTCTAAAAGATCCGACGAAGCCTGCGCAAGCTCGCTGCCGAACGACACTAAATGGCTGACGCCCCTGCTGGATCGTGCTGCTGCGATGGACTGCTTGGGGCTTGAGGGCCTGAAAAATAGGTAACGCGGGAACATCGGCTCGTAAGAAGTCAACCCCTTTACCGCGGGCTCCGGCGTCCGTGGCGAGCCGTGACTGCTTCCGTCAGTTTGACTACGCGTTCTGGCCGACGGCATTTTGAAGGTCTTGAATAATGGAAGGTAGGTCTGAAAAGCCTGTCGATTCAGATTCGTTTCCGCTATCCGCTCGTGACGGGGCTTGGTGTAAGCCACGTACCAGATGTCGCTGGACTTCGCGTCTGATGGAGCGCCCGCCGAAGAGGCGGTGTCCAGCATTTCTTCAGAAGGTGTGCCCTGTGTACAAAGCAAATCGCTTACCTCCTCTTCAAAGCGTTACGTCTGCGCGGCTCGCGTCAGTAAATGTTTAGTGACGGTGCACTTTATCAGAGGGGATTGGTGTCTCTGTAACAAACCGCATTCAAATACAACGGAAAAAAAAAGCCTTGAATCTTCACAAAAAAGTAATAAAAGGCGTTGTTTCAAATTGATATTTATTTCAAAATTATGAAATCACCGGTTGCATCGCGCTTGCATTTACAAATTACGAGCCGGTCGTTTTGTTACTTGTTTTATAGGCTATGTGGCCGATATTGCTAGGCTTTTTAGCGGTATTGACTACCCCAAAGTAAGCCGGCATTCGGCCTAAAAGTAACTGTAGTTATATGGTAATATTGAAAAAAGCAACCGAACGTGACTGCGTTCTTTTGACCTGATTTCTGTACATGGGGCTCGCTTATTTGCGTCCTTGACCCCTGCGCTGTTGCTTTTGGTAGTTTTAAATTAGTAGAAACCCGGACATTTGGCGGCTGGTAAATTCCTTCGCGTTCCGATTAACTCGGGTTTCTATTCGCCACGCGCTCCACGCGAAATTTTTTTATCGCTTCCACCCTGGCACCCCCGTTGGTGTATTTGATGAATACTTCTAAACTAAACATCGCCTACGAAACCCCATCAGATTTCCTGAAAGTCGGAAGCTCCACAGGGATGCGCACCTTGACTATATTGTTTCATTTCCTGGCCGGTATTGCGCTCGCTGCCTTTCTTGCTCCCGAAGGGACTGGGATAGCCACTGCTAGTGTGGGCTTGGCGGTTTTGGCGAAAGCGGTGTACGACTATGTCGAAAGCGGCGCCATCAATCTTCCCAATATGGCGGCCCTTGCTGCCGGCGGAGCCTTATCTTTGATCGCCGCCCCGTTTATCGGTTAAAGCATAGCGCTATGCCTCGGCTGCGCTCTGGCGCAGATAAAGGAAAACCCTGACCGGCGAAGGCCTGATCAGGGTTTGTTGTATGTGGGACCAAGGCTTTTTAGAGAAGCGCGGTCATAAGCTTGATAAGAGTACTGCGAAGAGGCCATTGAGTTGCCACCACCATCAACATGGGAATAGCTGTAGGCAGCACTACCATTAAGAACGCAGTCCTGCCAAAGACGATCGGACGCATCGCTTTAGCCGCTTGATATAGCGTCTGTATATCGGCTGCAGGGCCGAGTTCAGGCGCGTCAAGTACAGGAGCATTTTCTATTTTTTTACCTTGTATCCAGCGGCCATGCACCATGCGGCCGTGTTCCGTAAGTAATGCGCCATAATCAAGAAATGCACGTTTTTTTGTTTCTAGCAGCAGGGGAGAGAAGAAAAGCAACGGAATCAAAATTAAAACGACCAATATAACGACGAGCATCCCCATCTGAATGTAAAGCGATGGGACCTGTAACCCATGATGAATCACACGATGCGCCCAGGATGCCGCAAGTACAGCGGAAACAGCGAATGCAAAAGGGCTAAACACGATAGCTAACCGTTCGATAAAGCCCAGCCCTCCAACTCCATCAGGGTGAGCTGGTACTAATCTTAACGGCAACCTTGCAATGCGAAAGAACACAATACTTGCAAGGACCAATCTCCATAACCATGCGAATAAAAGAATCGCAAACATAGGCCTGACCACTAGCAGGAACCACCAGGCTCCGAAACCGAGCCCTTCCACCTCCATGCCAGCCCATGAGATCTCATCAGGTTTGGGCGAGAGAGTTATAGCGATCGTCCAAGCGACGACTAGTCCGAAAATGACAATCCACGGATAAACTTGATCGCGCAAGCGCATCGAATCAGCGATAATATTTCGGAACTTTGGTTCTAATTTTTCATCAATTAAACCAGTGCGCAAGAACTGGGCAAGGCAGTTCGGGACAATGGTATGTGCGCTTGCTTCTGCCATAATCAATAATGGAATGGCGATCAAACACCTGACATGGATGCCATAGTGCCCAGCCAAGGCCTCGGGGTCGTGATCAGACACCATGCGTCCCGTTATCAATGCCCAGATAACAATAGGTATCCAGCAGAATAGACTGTAAATTATTGCCCGCCGCAAAATGCCACTTCCGTCAGTGGGAATCAGGCCGATGGCTCGCTGAAGACGAAACAGCGCGTCATCGCGCACGAGGGAGAATGATTCTACGTCCGGTTGATAATGGCTCATAGAGATATCTTCCTAAACACTCGTATCCGCAAAGGCTAACGTCGCCTGAAAGTGGGAGGTTCGCTACCGACATATGTCGGAATTAAATGCTTGCCGCTTCGCGCGTACGCTCCATTCACTTGACGGTGACAATGTCAGCGCGTAGCTTCGCGAAGGCCACGACACGATTGCATTAAGTCCGAGCCGCTAAAAAGTCGGGTCTGGTATTTCGGCTGGCAGGGCCGCCCGAGCACAAGGGACCTCTTCATGATGATTCTGATTATATGAGGCGAATGCCTTGCTGGGTATCCGATTTTGCACGCGAATTCACTTAAGCCGCTGGCGCTTCATGAAAATGGCGGAGAAACTGGCCTTTTTGAGCGAGCTAAAGGAATGGTAAGAGGGCTTCGAGGATTTGAAATGCCCTGGAAAGAGATGATGGAGGCGCAACTCGGAATCGAACCGGGGTGGACGGATTTGCAATCCGCTGCATGACCACTCTGCCATTGCGCCGCCGATAAAGCTCATATGAAAAAGGGAAGCACCATGGCTTCCCTTTTTCGAATTTGGAGCGGGAAACGAGGCTCGAACTCGCGACCTCAACCTTGGCAAGGTTGCGCTCTACCAACTGAGCTATTCCCGCATTTTTACTGCTGCCAAAATTTCATTTCAGTATCGGCTGGTTAGTAACCTTGCTGAAAGAAGCTTCGCAGTATAACTAGTTTTTTGATGCAGTGCAAATCAAGCTGATTTGCTATTTGCCAGATGCGTGCGTTAAAAGCCCGTAACCTGCAAAAACATTCCTTTTAAACTAAGCGCTAGCCAGTGCTTAAAAAGACCGCCAAAAATCTAGTAATATTTAGCCAAGACCAAAATAATAGCATAAATACCTAGGGGTCTGTCAAATCGTTATTAACTTCAGGCTGAATTTTGCTGCAGATTACTCATCAGGACCTTACTTCCCTTAATACGCTGGGCTTGCGCGCGCACGCAAATTCCTTCCTGCGGTATGACTCCAATGTCGATTTATCGGAGCTATCGTACGTAGCGGGCCGTTATTCGTCTGTATTTATATTAGGTGGGGGAAGCAATGTCGTGCTGGACCCAACACTTAATTGCCTTGTCATCAAGGTTGAGTCGCGGGGAATCGCTATTATTGGTGAAACCGATCGCGAGGTAATCATTGAAGCCTATGCCGGAGAAGTCTGGCACGATTTCGTGGCGAGCTGTTTGGCGCATGGCTGGAACGGTCTTGAAAATTTGGCGCTTATCCCCGGTACGGTGGGCGCGGCGCCCGTGCAGAATATTGGCGCTTATGGCGTCGAGCTGGATCAGCGATTCCACAGCCTCGTTGCCTGGGATTTGGCTACGAAACAAACGCTGGAAATGAGCGCCGCCGATTGCCAGTTTTCCTACCGCAATAGTTTCTTTAAACGAGCGGACCCCGGCAGGTGGCTTATCGTCAAAGTTCGGTTTGCCTTACAGCGAGACTGGAAGCCTGTATTGGACTATCCCGACCTGCAACAGCACCCGGTCCTTCAGGCGGCTGGCGCGTCGGTCACAGCCAGCCAGGTCTTCGATGCTGTATGCGAGATAAGACGCAATAAATTACCTGATCCCGCTGTACTGGGGAATGCCGGTAGTTTCTTTAAGAATCCCGTGGTGTCAGCCGATGTATTCGGCGACATCAAAGCCCGTTTTCCCGGTTTAGTTGCTTATCGACAGGCGGGCGGCGACTATAAATTGGCCGCCGGTTGGTTGATTGATCATGCTGGATGGAAGGGACGGCGTCTTGGGCCTGTTGGGGTGCACGAGCGCCAGGCACTAGTGTTGGTCAATCATGGCGGAGCCACAGCGCAAGATATTGAATCGTTGGCCAACGCCATACGCGTGGATGTCGCTGACCGTTTTGGAGTAAGCCTGGATCAAGAACCGGTTATGGTTGCCAACGGATTCCGCAAGGTATAGGCGCCTGCCGGCAGGGTTTGCGGGCAGGCATTCAACAAATTAGCTGGCCAATACATCCTGCATGTCGAACAGGCCAAATTCCTTGCGCGACAGATAGCGCGCGGCGCGAAGACTGCCTTGGGCATAGGTTGCACGGCTGCTCGAGCGGTGAGTAATTTCAATTCGTTCGCCGGTACCGCAGAAAAAGACAGTGTGGTCGCCCACGATATCTCCGCCTCGCAGCACAGAGAATCCTATATGGCCGCTTTCGCGTGCCCCGGTTTCACCATGACGGGCCCAGTCGGCGATGTCATCCAGATTTTTGCCCCATGCCGAAGCTACCGTTTGCCCCATTGCCAGCGCCGTGCCCGAAGGCGCGTCGACCTTGTTGCGGTGATGGGCTTCGAAGACCTCGACGTCATAGCCGCTGTTCAGCAAGCGGGCCGCCATATCCAGCAGTTTTAGCGTAGCGTTGACGCCTACGCTCATGTTGGGAGCGAAAACCACCGCTATTTTTTGACTTGCGGCCTGAATCGCCTTCTTGCCGGCATCGTCGAATCCGGTGGTGCCAATGACGCATTTGACCCCGTGTGTTACACAGGCCTGCAGGTGCGCCAGCGTGCCTTCCGGGCGAGTGAAATCGATCAGGCAATCGGCCTGCGCAAGATCGTCGAGCTTGTCGGTGATAAGTACGCCGGTCTCGCGTCCCAGGAATGTACCTGCGTCTTGACCCAGCGATGGCGAACCGGCGCGATCTAGCGCGACGGTAAGCTTCAGGTCAGGACTTTCCATAACCGCCTCGATGAGCATGCGCCCCATACGGCCGTCAGCTCCTGCTATAGCAATACGCATTGTTTCTCCTAGCGCAATGGTTCGGCGCCGCTACGACCGGGAGTCGGCGCGCCAAGGGTGGAACGCCGCTGCTCGTTGGCATTGATTATTGGCTTCCTGTGTTGTGGTGCAGCGCTCTCGCCCTGTACTGGCGGTTGAGCCGTTTCGGTAGGCGCGACAGTATTGACAGGAGAGGGGGGCATTTGCGTTTGAGTTTGTGCTTCAGGCGCCGATTCACTGGTGACGGTGCCCCGGGCAGAGCCGTCTTGATTCGCCCCCGTATCAGCTTTCTGGAATGGCTGTCGGTCGGGTTGTCCGTCGCCTTCCCAGGCGGTCAGGCTATCGCCTTCGAACCAGACGGTGAACTTGCGCTCTTGCTCTTCACCATATCCGGGTTTGATATAGTAAGGATAGTCCCAGCGATTGCTGCGGAAGACGTCCTGCAGGGTTGGCGTTCCCAGGATAAATCTAACCTGTTCACGTGTCATGCCCTTTTGCAGCTGTGCGACTTGTCCGGAGGTAATCCAGTTACCTTGTTGTACATCGGGCCGATAAGGAAAGCCCCAGTTGGTTGTGCCGCAGGCGGAAAGCGCCACGGCGAGTACACTTGCAGCCGTACCGGCGCGAAGCATTGAAAATACTGGTTTTGCAGTCGTCAGCACGAAGCGCCCCTGTTATATTCGGATCGAGTAAAACCGTTATCATAAAGGTTTAAGAATAAACGCATATTAGCGTTAGTCTGCGTCAGGCGTTCGGCACTATGCTGCAGCCTGCCACATAATCATCACCGCCAGAGATATTTTAGCTATGAATGACCAAAGTGAATTAAAGACTATGGGTTTGAAGGCGACATTTCCGCGCCTCAAGATTCTTGATATTTTCCGACGGGCCGATTTGCGCCATCAAAGCGCCGAAGACGTATACCGTGCCCTAATCGCCGAGGAGGTCGATATTGGTCTGGCAACCGTTTATCGGGTGCTTACCCAGTTCGAGCAGGCAGGTATCCTGGTGCGCAGTCAATTCGACGGCGGGAAAGCCGTATTCGAACTTAACGATGGTGATCATCATGACCATCTTATTTGCACGAATTGCGGCAAGGTCGTGGAATTCACTGATCCCGAAATTGAAAAACGTCAGCATAAGGTCGCCAAGGATCAGGGCTTTCAACTGGAAAGCCATACCATGTTGCTGTACGGAATCTGCCCCGACTGTTCTCCTAAACACGCTAAATAGAAGCTTTTTTAGCCCGCCAGCAGCATTTCCTTGGCATGTTTGCGGGTTGTGTCGGTAATTTTAAGGCCGCCCAGCATACGGGCGACCTCGTTGATACGGCCCTGTTCGTCCAATGGCTCGATCATCGACAGTGTGGTGTTTCCGGCTGTTGATTTTTTGACTTCATAATGTTGGGAACCGCGCGCCGCGACCTGCGGAAGATGCGTGACGCACAGTACCTGGTGCCGTTCGCCAAGCTCGCGAAGCAGGCGGCCTACCACTTCTGCGACAGCGCCGCCGACTCCTGTATCAACTTCGTCGAAGATAAGCGTGGGGACGCGTGCGGCCTGGCTGGCTATGACCGACAGCGCGAGCGATATGCGTGCAAGCTCGCCACCGGAGGCGACTTTGGCCAAAGGTTTTGGCCGGGTTCCGGCATGTCCGGCGACCAGAAAATCGACGGTTTCATTGCCATGCGCGGATGGTTCGCAGGCATTCAGGCTTACTTCGAACGCACCGCCTTTCATGGCGAGGGTCTGCATAGCTTCAGGTAACCTGTTTAGTAAGTTTTTTACCGGTTTGCCTGCGCGCTGCGCTTAGTTGGTCGGCCAAGGTGCGATAGGCATTTTCGGCTTCCCGAGCTTCTTTGATGCAGCAGTTCGATATTGCCTGCATGTTGACTGAGGGTCAGTTGGTCGCGCCAGGACTGTTGCAATGCGGGAAGCTCTGCAGGTTCGATCTTGAACTTGCGGGCCATGTCGAAAATTGCGGACATTCGTTGTTCGGCGTGTGCCAGCGCCGTCGGGTCGAGCTCGAGCCTGTCGAGATAGCTGTTCAAATCCGATATCGCCTCGGAGGTCGCGATGCGGGCCGATTCGATAGATTCGTAAACGCCCTGCAACTGGCTATCGTGGCGTAGCAGTTGGCGAATTTGATGGGAGGCTACGTTCAGCCCCTGTTGTACCGAGCCTTCATCATCGTCTAAGGCCGCCAGCGCCTGAGTGGCCCCGTCAAGCAGTGCCTGCGCGTGCGCCAATCGATTATGTTCGTTGGTGATGGAATCCCATTCGCCTTCGTGCAGTGCCAAGCGGTCAACTTCGGATAGCTGCCATTCCAGGCGTTCGCGTTCTTCTTGAAGCGTGGCCGCATTCTGCTGCACCGCTATCAGTGTCTTTTCGGCTTGCTGCCATTGTTGCCAAGCTTGTTGCACCTGCCGAGCCAAAGCCTGTTGCCCTCCTTGGGCGTCAAGCAAGTCGCGCTGGCTGGCAGGCTTGAGCAGGCTTTGATGGGCGTGCTGGCCATGAATGTCAACCAAGTATTCGGCGAGCTCACGCAACTGCCCTAGTGTGACGGGCAGGCCGTTGATGAAAGCCCGGCTGCGACCCTGATTGTCGATGACTCGCCGTAATACGAGGTCGTCGTCGATATCGAACTCGTGGTCGCGCAGCCACGAATGCAAAGATGCAGGTGGTTCGAAGACGGCGGAGATATCTGTTCGGGTCGCGCCTTCGCGCAGCACGCTGGCATCGCCCCGCGCGCCTAGTGCGAGGGAAAGGGCGTCGATAAGTATGGACTTCCCAGCGCCCGTTTCGCCAGAAAAAACCGTGAAGCCGGTTTCGAACTGAATTTCGGCTTGATCGACGATGACAAAGTCGCGTATATGGAGAGTACGCAGCATGTATTACTCGACCTCGTCCGAGAGTTGTGGCATTTGGTTCCAATAAAGCTTTCGGCGCAAGGTCGAAAAAAAACTGTAGCCAATCGGGTGTATGAATCGCACCGTATCCTGTGCGCGGCGTACATCGATGCGGTCGCCCGGCTGGCAGTCCGACCATGTTTGCATGTCGAAATGCACGCTGGCTCCGGAGTCTACCCTTCCCAAAGCGCTGATGGTAAGGCTAAGCAGGCCGGAATCCGGCAGCACAATTGGGCGATTTGAAAGAGTTTGCGGCGCAACAGGCACCAGGAGGATGGCGTTGAGTTCTGGGTGTACGATAGGGCCATTCGCTGAAAGCGAATAAGCGGTCGAACCCGTAGGAGTCGCTACAATTAGGCCGTCGGCACGCTGGGTATACATGAACGCACCGTCAAATTCGACGCGTACTTCTATCATGCCGCCCCGGCCGGCGCGGTTCAGTACAACGTCGTTAAGGGCGAGGCCCTCGAACATGATCTCGCCGTCACGTACGACGCGGCCTTCAAGTAATACGCGGTCCTCGCTTTCGTAAGTGCCATGGATCACGCTGGCCAAGGCATCGTTCGCGTCATGCAGGGGAATATCGGTAATGAAACCGAGTCTGCCGTGGTTAATACCAATAAGCGGCACGCCACTGTATGCCAATTGGCGGGCGGCGCCCAGCATGGTGCCATCGCCGCCCATGACAACCGCAAGATTGGCTTGTTTGCCGATTGCCTGGTAATCGGCGACAGGATAATCTGTTATGGCGGTATTCTGAGCCGTATCGGATTCAATCAACACTTTGCAGCCCGCGGCCTGTAGTGTGCTGGCCAATTTGCGTAAAGGCGCATCAAGGCCGCTGTCTTGATACCTGCCGATAAGCGCAACGGTTTTAAAGTGCATAAAGGTAAATACCTTGTTGTTTGATGAAATAATAAGGACTAATCGATTATATGGTCCCCACAGCCTTATGACTGTAGGTAGAAAAACCACTGTTTACAATTTACCCTGAATTTAGCCATGGATGACCGAGCCAACGCGCTTTTGAAAGCGCTTATAGAACGCTATATTGCAGACGGACAGCCTGTAGGGTCCCGTACGCTCTCGAAGATGTTCGACCTTTCCCCGGCAACCATACGCAATGTCATGTCGGATCTCGAAGACCTCGGGCTTATTCATAGTCCGCATACGTCGGCCGGCAGGGTTCCAACGCCCAAGGGTTATCGGCTTTTCGTCGATCGTTTGCTGGCGGTCCAGCGTTTCGAGGTGCTGCCCTACAGTCATATTCGTCAGATGCTCCCCGCTGCCGAACCGGGCAGGGCGGTTACGGCAGCCGCCGCACTTTTGTCGAATTTATCGCAGTTTGCTGGTGTAGTGCTGGCGCCAAAGCGCGCACAGGTCTTTCGTCAAATCGAATTCATTCGCTTATCCGACAAACGGGTCCTGCTGATTATCGTCACTCCTGATGGCGATGTGCAGAACCGAATTCTGTTTGTATCGCGCGACTATCTCGATCAAGAGCTCCTGGAAGCCAGCAATTTTTTCAACCAGCATTTCGCCGGCATGTCGTTCGAACAGGTCAGGCTCTCTATCACTGACGAACTGTCTTCACTTCAGGCGGATATCTCCCGGCTAATGCAGGCCGCCGTCGAAGCGGGCACTGCAACGGCGGATTCCGATGATTCCCTGGTTATCTCGGGCGAAAGCAAATTGTTGGATGTTTCCGAGATCGCATCCGACATGGATCGCCTGCGCCGCATGTTTTCGCTTTTCGAGAAGAAAACTGACCTTTTGCAGCTTTTGGATGTTTCCAGCCGCGCTCAAGGGGTACAGATCTATATAGGCGGCGATTCCCAGCTAATGCCAGTAGACGACGTTTCAGTCATTACTGCGCCTTACGGCGTAGATGGCCGGGTAGTTGGAACGCTCGGCGTCATTGGGCCTTCGCGCATGTCGTACGAGCGAGTCATTCCCATCGTCGACATTACCGCAAGGCTGTTGTCAAACGCCCTTAGCCATAATCAGTCCTGAATAAAGGCTAACGCCGGTCAGCCTGCTGTTACGCGGCAGGCCTTTGACCGAACTATCTGGATGCTGTAAAAAATGACCCAAATCTTTGCTTCGCGGTACTTGCCCGAGCCCGCGGACCCTCACGCCCTTAGTGAACGGCCCCCGCCTCGCGCCGATAGACCTATCGGAGTGCTCCTTATCAACCTTGGTACACCGGATTATCCCGACGCGAAATCCATACGCCGTTATCTGGGCGAGTTTCTTTCCGATCCTCGAGTGATAGAGATTCCTCAATGGATATGGCAGATCATTTTACGAAGCTTCATTTTGACTAGGCGCCCGCAGGCGCTGGCGCCCCGCTACAAAGAGATCTGGCTCGAAAACGGTTCGCCCCTCCTGGTCTGGAGCCAGGCTCAGGCGCAAGGGGTCCAACAGCGCTTGGCCGCCAGCGGTGTGCCGGCTTTGGTTGAACTCGGAATGCGCTATGGCAATCCTTCTATAGCCAGCGCTATCGACAAGTTGCGTAGCGCCGGATGCGAGCGCATTCTAGTGGTTCCGATGTACCCGCAATATGCCGCCAGTACCACAGCTACTGCGGTTGATTGTGTGGCGGCCCACGTGGGCAAAATGCGCGACCAGCCCGAGCTTCGCTTTGTCAAACGCTATCACACTGATCCCGGCTATATCGGCGCCCTGGCCGCTCAGGTACGGCGGTATTGGGATCAGCATGGCGCACCTCAACGCCTGCTGCTAAGCTTTCATGGTTTGCCCCGGCGAACGATCGAACAAGGCGACCCATACCATCGGGACTGCATGGAAACCGCGATGTTGCTAAAAGAGCGATTGGGCCCCGACGCAAGTCGCATCCATGTTTCCTTTCAAAGTCGATTCGGCGCAGAAAAATGGCTGGAACCTTATACTGAACCGACATTACGTGAATGGGCCAGGCAGGGCATCACCCAAGTAGATGTCATGTGTCCGGGGTTTTTGGCTGATTGTCTCGAAACCCGCGAAGAAATCCAGATGCAATGTCGTGACGCGTTTTTGGCAGAAGGCGGTCAGCAGTTCAGATACTTGCCTTGTTTGAACGACGACTCCGCCTGGATCGCAGGTTTTACTGATCTGATCAAGAAACAGCTCGCCGGCTGGATATCCTGATTTCGATTTGGCCGAATCCAGAAACAGTTCCAGTTCTAATATCTCAGGTCTTGAAACGGGGGCGTATGCCCCCATTTTTATTAAATTGAATATACCTAGTATGTGGAGATTTTTTATGTCGGCATCAAACGAGCCCCTGGATCCAAAACAAAACCTATCGGCTGATACCTCCGAACAACTCGAGGTGAACGAAGGGCAGGGCGAGGCTCCAGGCACAGAAGCCCAAGCTCAGGAAGATTGGGCCACCTTATTGTCCGAAGCGCAAGAAAAGGTAGCGCAGTATCACGACGAACTCCTGCGCGCCAAGGCGGAGGTCGAAAACATTCGTCGCCGTGCCGCTGACGATGTTGCCAAGGCCCGTAAGTTCGGCACTGAATCGTTCGCCGAAAGCCTCATTCCGGTGCGCGATAGCTTGGAAGCAGCGCTGGCCCAGCCTGACCAAAGTGCCGAGGCCTGGAAAGATGGCGTTGAAGTGACTCTGCGTCAGCTGAACGTAGCATTCGAACGAAATTTATTGAAAGAAATCGCTCCTGCTGAAGGCGAGGCTTTCGATCCCCATAAGCACCAGGCCATTTCAACAGCGCCATCTACGCTTCCTGAAGGTACGGTGGCCCAGCTACTGCAAAAGGGCTACACCATCGCCGATCGCGTTTTGCGTCCCGCTTTGGTAATGGTGTCTTCTGGTCCTTCTGCCGAAAACGACTAAAAATTACGGGATAAGGCTTGAAATGGCGTCTTGTATCCCCATTTGCTAGTCATTAAGGCAGTTTTCGAATTTAAAAATTTTTAGCAGGATGAGATTATGGGCAAGATTATAGGTATTGACCTAGGCACCACCAACAGCTGTGTTGCTGTCATGGACGGCAGCAGCGTCAAGATCATCGAGAATGCAGAGGGCACGCGTACTACGCCTTCCATTGTGGCCTATCTGCAAGACGGCGAAATTTTGGTGGGCGCTCCTGCCAAGCGCCAGGCAGTGACCAATCCAAAGAACACGCTTTATGCTGTCAAGCGCCTTATCGGTCGCAAATTCGACGAAAAAGCCGTGCAGAAAGACATTGATCTAATGCCGTACAACATCACTAAGGCCGACAACGGCGACGCATGGGTTGAAGCGCAAGGCAAGAAGCTCGCGCCTCCTCAAGTGTCAGCCGATGTGCTGCGCAAAATGAAGAAAACGGCGGAAGATTACCTGGGTGAAGAAGTCACCGAGGCCGTCATCACGGTTCCCGCCTACTTCAACGACAGTCAGCGTCAGGCAACTAAAGATGCTGGCCGTATTGCTGGCCTGGAAGTCAAGCGTATCATCAACGAGCCTACCGCAGCAGCCCTTGCCTTTGGCATGGACAAAACTGAAAAGGGTGATCGTAAGATTGCGGTTTATGACTTGGGTGGCGGTACGTTTGATATCTCGATTATCGATATCGCCGACGTCGACGGTGAAAAGCAATTTGAAGTGCTGTCCACCAACGGCGACACCTTTCTTGGTGGTGAAGACTTCGATCAACGCATCATCGAATACATCATCAGCGAGTTTCGCAAGGACAGCAGCGTTGATCTCTCCAAAGACATGCTGGCTTTGCAGCGCTTGAAAGAAGCAGCCGAAAAAGCCAAGATCGAACTGTCGTCCGCGCAACAAACCGAAATCAACCTTCCGTACATCACGGCGGATGCCACCGGGCCGAAGCACCTTAGCCTGAAGATCACACGTGCCAAACTTGAGGCCTTGGTCGAAGAGCTAATCGAACGCACGATCGCACCATGCCGTACGGCTATCAAAGATGCGGGCGTCAAAGTTTCCGATATCGACGACGTAATTCTGGTCGGCGGCATGACACGCATGCCTAAGGTCCAGGAGAAGGTTAAAGAGTTTTTCGGAAAAGAGCCGCGTAAAGACGTTAATCCTGATGAGGCTGTCGCCGCAGGTGCTGCTATCCAGGGTTCGGTGCTCTCTGGCGATCGCAAAGACGTGCTATTGCTCGATGTCACGCCTTTGTCGCTGGGTATTGAAACCCTGGGCGGCGTAATGACCAAGATGATTCAGAAGAACACGACGATACCTACCCGGTTCTCGCAAGTATTCTCCACGGCCGACGATAATCAACCGGCCGTTACCATCAAGGTGTTTCAGGGTGAACGCGAAATCGCGGCCGGTAATAAGGCCTTGGGTGAATTTAACCTCGAAGGAATTCCGCCAGCGACCCGCGGTACGCCGCAAATCGAGGTCACCTTTGATATCGACGCGAACGGTATCTTGCATGTCTCGGCCAAAGACAAAGGTACCGGAAAGGAAAACAAGATTACGATCAAGGCAAACTCGGGACTCACCGAGCAGGAGATCGATCGCATGGTGAAAGACGCTGAAGCTAATGCTGAAGACGATCACCGTGTCGCCGAACTCGCCCTGGCCCGCAATCAGGCCGATGCGCTTGTGCATTCCACTCGCAAATCGCTGGAAGAGTATGGCGATAAGCTCGAAGCATCCGAAAAAGAATCCATCGAAGCCGCAATCAAAGACCTCGAAGATTCTTTGAAAGACGCTGACAAGGCCTCTATCGATGCCAAGGTCGAAGCGCTTTCCAAGGCTTCGCAAAAGCTCGGCGAAAAGATGTATGCCGACATGCAGGCTCAGGCTGCGGCCTCGCAAGGTGCCGCTGAAGCTGCCGAGCCTGCCGACGACAATGTGGTCGATGCCGACTTTAAAGAGGTCAAGCGCGACCAGTAATTGTTGGTTGTAATGCTTTGAGCCCGGTTTCTGGCGTATTGCCGGAAATCGGGCATTTTCGCTCATAGATACACAAAGAATAGACGTCTCAGACGCAAGTAATCCAAATGGCAAAACGCGACTATTACGAAGTGCTGGGTGTAGCAAAAAATGCTTCCGACGATGAGCTGAAGAAGGCTTACCGTAAACTGGCAATGAAGTACCATCCGGACCGCAATCCGGATAGCAAAGAATCCGAGGAAAAATTCAAGGAAGCCAAAGAGGCCTACGAGATGTTATCCGACGAACAAAAACGGGGTGCATACGATCGCTACGGTCACGCCGGAGTCGATCCTAATGCGGGCGGCGGTGCGGGTATGGGCGGCGCTGGGTTCGCCGATGCCTTCGGCGATATTTTTGGCGAGATCTTCGGTGGGGGCGGGCGTCGTGGCGGCCCTCAAGTGTATCGGGGTGCCGATCTTAAATACACGCTTGATATCAGCCTGGAGCAAGCCGCTAACGGCTTCGATACCGAGATCCGCGTGCCTAGCTGGGAAAGCTGCGAGGTTTGTCACGGAACTGGCGCCAAACCGGGGACGCATGCTAAAACCTGCCACACTTGCGACGGTAGTGGTGCGGTGCGCATGCAGCAAGGTTTCTTTAGCGTGCAGCAAACCTGCCCAACTTGTCACGGCGCCGGTAAAGAAATTACCGATCCGTGTACGGCCTGCGACGGTGTCGGCCGTACGCGCAAGAATAAGACCTTGCAGGTCAAGATCCCAGCCGGTATTGATGACGGAATGCGGATCCGTTCATCGGGCAATGGCGAACCGGGCGTAAATGGTGGCCCCCCGGGCGATCTCTACGTCGAGATTCATCTGAAACCCCATGGCATTTTCCAGCGCGATGGCGAAGACCTGCATTGTGAGCTCACCATTCCATTCACCACGGCCGCGTTGGGTGGCGAACTCGAGGTTCCGACGTTGTCCGGCCGGGGCGAAATTACAATACCCGAGGGAACACAAACTGGTAAAACGTTCCGTTTGCGCGGCAAGGGTATCCGGGGTCTGCGAGCCAGCTATCCAGGCGATCTCTATTGCCATATTTCGGTCGAGACGCCCGTGCGTCTTAGCGAAGAGCAAAAGAAGATTCTGCGCCAGTTCGAAACATCGCTTACACAGGGCGGAGAAAAACATTCGCCGAAAAGTGAGTCCTGGACTGACCGCGTGAAAAATTTCTTCTCATAGCTTTAGTTCCTGAAGGATCTCCTCCTTAAGCCGAATTTAGCTGTTTATTCTGAAGATGCAGTAAAAAAATGCAGGGTCGTGTCGCAATTGCGACATGACCCTGCATTGTTATATAAGCACCGGCCATCTGCTTCTGACAGCCGGCTTGTTGCATTAAGGCCTCGGGGCCGTTTCGCTTTTTGGTCCTTGTTTGCTTTCGTCTGCAGCGATAGCTGTGCTGAATTTTTCAGGTTTCATCGACTGGCGTAGCGCGGCATTGACACTATCCGGAGTTAATGCCGCCAGTGCCTTATCTATTTTTTCCGACCAGTCAAAGGTCCGGTCTTGCTGCATGTAGTTGATCCATGCCGATACCAGGACGCTATCTCGAGTGCGGGCCAGCTTACGGTAATTTAACAAGGCATTGACACCTTCCTGAACTTCTTCCTGAGTGAAGCCGTCCTTTAGCGCACGCTGCAACTCTTCGTCAACGGCTCTTTCGAGTTGCTTGCTATTCTCGGGGGCGTGAATTGCATAAATGGTCCAGCCGCCCGATGGTTCATAAGGAGAGGCGTGTAAGCTGCTGCGCACGTCGTATGAAAGTCCGTCTTTGACTCGTACGCGCGTCCACAGGCGAGATGTTTCAGAGCCCCCCAGCATGTAGTTGGCAAGGTACAGAGCAGGGTAATTGGGGTCGGTGTCTTGCAGTTCTAGGGGAAGCTTGCTCAGGTAGAAGCCGTTTGCCTTATCGGGAGTATCGATGTTGAATTCTTTCGGGACGACCGAACGATAGGGATCGCTAACACGCTTATAGGGGGGAGCCTGGCGCCATCCCTGCAAACCTTGGGTCAAGGCTGTCTTGATGGACGCAGGTTCGAAATCTCCGACTGCGGCGAATTCGATCGTGCCCGCACCATAAAACTGCGCGTGAAAGTCCGTCAGGTCTTTCGGTGTAAGGGCGGCGATATCGCTTTGTGCCTCCTCGAAAGTAGGCGTGTAGCGGATATCTTCTCGTGGCCACGGATTGTCGTAGCGTGCCAACGCACGTGATGCCAGTGCACTAGGGTCGGCCATCGCATTTTTAATCGATGTATTTGCCTGACGCTGGTATTCGGTAAGTTCCCGCGCCGGGAAATTCGCTTCGCGTAAAATCTGCAAGACAAGTTCCGTCAGGGCCGGCAAATTCTTCTTGGTGGTCGACATATCGACCAGAACGACGCCGGCACCGCCACCAAAACCTACGCTTGCTTCAAGCGCATTGAATTTATCCTGGATTTCCTGGCGCGACATGGTGGCCGTGCCATGATCCAGTAGTGACGCTACCGCACTTGAAATGGCTCTTTTTCCCTTCAGGGTCTCGGCGGTGCCGAACTGGACCAGAAGATTTGCTTCGACGCGGTTGCCGCGAGTGGGCTTGGGAAGCAATGCAAGCTTGACTTTTCCATTGGGCAGGTCAAGAGGGGTGCGCTCGGTAAGGGCATTGATGTTGGCCGGACTTGGATCGAAGGCGGCGGCAATTTCGCCAGTTTCTTCGCCTTTATAGTCTTTCAAAAGGTCTTCTACATTGGCAATGTGCTCTGCTTGGGGCGCACGTATCGGCCGCTCGGTGGGAATATACAAACCGTTAGTGCGGTTGCTTGGGGTCAGGTAGGCCGCAGTGATCCGTTGCACGTCAGCCAATTGTATTTTCTTGATTCTGTCGCGCTGTAAAAAAAACAGGCGCCAGTCGCCATCGGCCACAGACTCGGACAAGGCGCTCGCCAGGCTGACGGGGTCGGCGTAGGTTTGCGACCAGTCTGTGAGCCATTTATTACGTATACGGTCCAGATCCGACTGAACGAAGGGCTCTTTAGTGACCGAGCTCAGGGTTTCGTCTAGAGTTTGAATAGCTTTGGTCTGGTCCATGCCGGGTTCGAGCTGGGCGCCAAAAAAAGCATACCCGGGCTGTCTCAGGCCTGCAGTAAAGCCGAAGATCTCGGCGCTAAGATTATTTCCGACCAGGTTGTGGTACAGGCGTCCGGAAGGTGTGTCCGCCAATATGCCGACGCCCATGTCCAGCGCCGAAAAATCCGGGCTTGCCGCAGCGGGGGCATGATACATGGCGGCAATTAACGGGCTGCCCCCTTGGCGGCGCAAAATAACCTGCCGTTCGCCGTCCTGGACAGGTTCTGTGGTGTATTCAATGGGCAGCTTGCGCTCAGGGCGTGGAATCTTGTTGAAGGCTTTTGCGATAGCCTGCAGGGTGGCTGCGGGGTCGAAGCCGCCTGAAACGATCAGCACGGCATTGTCAGGTTGATAGTACTCTCTGTAGAAAGCCTGCAACTGGCCAATATCGACGTTCTCAACGTCGGATCGGGCTCCTATGGTGCTCTTTCCATAGTTGTGCCACTGAAAGGACGCCGCTTGCATTTGTTGCATCAGCATTTGGAAGGGGCTGTTTTCCCCGCGCTCCATTTCATTTCTTACGACCGTCATTTCGGAATCGAGGTCTTCTCGGGCGATCAGGGAATTAACCATGGCGTCGGCCTGCCAGTCCAAATACCAGGTCAAGGTTTCGGGATTCGCGGCAAAGCTGGCGTAATAGTTAGTTCGATCACTGCTGGTTGAACCATTCGCCTGTAAGCCTCGCTTGGAGAATTCGGCGAGTGCATTCTTCATTGTTGGCGTGCCCCGGAACAACATGTGCTCAAGCAAATGAGCCATTCCTGTCTCGCCGTAGTTTTCATGGCGTGCGCCGACCAGGTAGGTCATATTGACTGTAGTCGTGGGCTTTGAATCGTCGGGGGCTAGCAGTACTCGCAAGCCATTCTGCAGACGGTATTCGGTGATCCCCTCGACGGCTGGACCTTGCGTAATGCCCGAGGGCAAATCGAATGCCGAGGAAGGAAGCGCCAGGAAGCTCAGGACAAGGAGCGAAAGCAGACGGCTTGTGATTCGAGATATAGACAATAGCATGCACGGATATCCGGAAAGGAGGGGAAAGGACCGCAAGGCAGTGAAATCGGGACTTGCAGGCGTGCTGAATCAGTTGGAACTATTTGGAAAGACTGCGCATAGCTTGTTCAAGCCCACTCACGGTGACGCCATACATGCGTTCGTGCATGATGTTCTTTATTATGGCGATCGACTGGCGATATTGCCAGTAGCCCTCGGGTTCGGGATTCAACCATACGGATTTGGGCCAGTTGTCTAGCAGGCGCTGAAGCCAGGCGGCGCCTGTCTCTTTGTTGTAGTGCTCGACTGAGCCCCCCGGCTGCAAAATCTCGTAAGGACTCATGGTGGCGTCTCCGACAATGATCAGGCGCCAGTCGTCGTTGTATTTGCGCAGTATGTCCCACGTGTCGAAACGTTCCGCGGTGCGCCGCTTGTTGTTTTGCCATAGTGATTCATAGGGACAGTTATGAAAGTAATAGACGTCAAGGTGGCGGAATTCGCTGCGTGCAGCAGAAAACAATTCTTCTATTCTCGCTATATGATCGTCCATGCTGCCGCCCACATCCAGCAGCATTATCACTTTCACCGTGTTATGGCGCTCGGGCACCATCTGAAGGTCGAGAAAACCGGCGTTCCGGGCAGTGCTGGCTATCGTGTGGTCCAGGTCGAGCTCGAGTTCGGCGCCTTCACGGGCGAAACGACGCAAGCGCCGCAAGGCCATCTTGAAATTCCGGGTGCCTAATTCCTGCTGGTCGTCGTAATCGCGGTATTCGCGTTTTTCCCAAACTTTAATCGCAGTACGATTGCCCGCCGAAGGGCCGCCAATACGGATCCCTTCGGGGTGGTAGCCGCCATGTCCAAAGGCTGAGGACCCGCCAGTACCTATCCATTTGTTGCCGCCAGCGTGCCTTTCTTTCTGCTCTTCAAGGCGTTCTTTGAAGAGTTCCATCAGTTTGTCCCATCCATGTTTCTCGATGGCAGCCTTTTGTTCGTCAGTAAGGTTCTTCTGGAACTCTTTGATCAGCCAATCGAGCGGGATTTCTTTTTCAACCGGAATCGCGGCTTCTAGTTTGCGATAAAACTCGCCGAAAGCCTGATCGTAGCGATCGAACAGCGTTTCGTCTTTGATCAGCGTCATGCGTGCAAGGTGATAGAAGTCATCTACGGTTGGGTGCATGAGGCTGCTTTGCAGCACATTTAATAGGGTCAGGTATTCCTGCACCGAAACTGGTAGTTTGCGAGCCCTGAGATGGTAGAAAAAATCAATCAGCATGGCGCAGCTTCAGTTGGTATTCAAGATGTTTTTGAACTTCGGGCCATTCGCCAGCCAATAAGCTGTACATGACCGTATCGCGTACAGAACCATCGCGCCGCAGCGCATGATTGCGCAATATCCCATCTTTACGGGCGCCGAGACGCTCGATGGCGCGCTGTGAAGCAAAATTGAAATTGTCAGTGCGCCAGCCTGTGACGCGTGCGCCCAGAGTCTCGAATGCATGGCGCAATAATAGCAGTTTGCATGCCGTATTTGCATGTGTTCGTTGCCACTGCCTGGCATACCAGGTATAGCCAATTTCCAGTCGCGCAACGGTGGAGACAATGTCGTGATAGCGGGTCGTACCAATAATATTGCCACTGCCTTTATCGATAACGGCAAAAGGCAGCATGTGCCCCTCGTGCTGGCCTGTCAGTGCCTGGCTGATGTAGTCCGACGCGGCCCCCGGTTCCGGTACCGATGTAACTCGAATCTGCCACAGTTTGCCGTCGGCGGCAGCCAATTCCAAACCTGCTGCATGTTCCCGCTGCAATGGAACCAGTTTTACCCCATAACCTTCCAGTGTCACCGGCGCCGGCGCCATACGAAAACCCTGCGTTGTGGTCGTCGAGTCCATCGAGCCTCCTTTCTGATAGCAGTGCAAAGTGGAACGGGCTTAGACTTAGCGCCGCTGACTGACACGGGTCATGGCGGCCAATCGTTGTAGCAGGGTGAGGTCTTGTTCATTCTTGAGCAGAGCGCCTGCCATTAAAGGCAAGTCGCCTTTCGTGTTGCTAATGTCGGAGGCTGGAATTGCTTCGTTCAGCAGCAGGCGTAGCCAGTCCAGAAATTCGGATGTCGATGGCTTCTTTTTAAGCCCTGGGGCTTCGCGCAAGGCAAAGAAGGTGTCAAGCGCTGCTCTAAGCACATCCTCTTTGATGCTGGGGTAATGCACCGCCACGATTTCTTGCATAGTGGCGCGATCCGGAAAGGCAATGTAGTGAAAGAAACAACGCCTGAGAAACGCGTCAGGCAGGTCTTTTTCATTGTTCGATGTGATGATGATCAGCGGCCGATGCTTCGCCCTGATGGTTTGACGCGTCTCATAGACGTGAAACTCCATGCGATCTAGCTCGCGCAGAAGGTCGTTGGGAAATTCGATATCGGCCTTGTCGATTTCATCGATCAGCATGACAACGGGTTCCTCGGCCTCGAACGCGCTCCATAAAGTCCCCTTGACGATGTAATTACCGATGTCACGGACCTTTTCGTCGCCTAACTGGGAATCACGCAGGCGCGAGACCGCGTCGTATTCATACAGACCTTGGTGCGCCTTGGTGGTGGACTTTATGTGCCACTGAAGCAGGGGCCGGGTCAACGCGGCAGCAACTTCTTCTGCCAACATGGTCTTGCCGGTGCCAGGTTCTCCCTTGATCAGCAGGGGACGCTGCAGTGCAAGTGCCGCATTGACGGCCAGTTTCAGGTCATCGGTAGCGACGTAGCGCTCGGTGCCGGTGAAGCGTTCTGAAGGGAAAGGAGCGGCGGCAGAGGTCATTTGTTTCATTCCGTATGTGCAGTCGGATCTGCAACGTTAAAGGACACAGGTGTATAGCTTGCTTCAATTATCGTACAATCTCCATTTTTCGTTGATTGTTTGATATAAATCAACCGTCATTCACTGCTTAACAAGACCTATTATGAAGCTGCGAACCCCTATGACGCGCACTTTTGCTGCGCTGGCCGTTATGGCGTCCTGTGTAATTGCGGGCCAAGCCCTCGCGGCAGACGCCGCGCCCGTGGGCGACGCCAAGGCCGCTCTCTCTAAAACCTCGATGTGCATTGGCTGCCACGGTATCCCAGGTTACAAATCAAGCTATCCCGAGGTCTATCATGTGCCCATGATCGCCGGACAAAACGCGGAATATATCGTTACTGCCCTGAAAGACTATGCCAGCGGTGCGCGTTCCTTCCCCACCATGGAAGCGATCGCACAAAGCCTGACGCCAAAAGATATGGCCGATTTGGCTGCTTACTATTCCAGTCTTAAATAATCGGGGGCCAGCATGAAAAAATTGTCACTCACTTTGGCGGCCTCCGCCATGTTCGCGTTATCGTCGGGCGCTTTTGCGGCCGATTTGGTCGCCGGTAAAGCCGCATTTGAAAAATTTGCTTGTGCGTCATGTCATGGTGCTGACGGCAAGACATCGGTCATGCCGTCGTACCCGGTTCTTGCAGGTCAGCACCAAGATTACCTTCAGCACGCGTTGCGTGCTTACAAGCGCGGTGCTGCGGGTGCGCCAGCTACGGCCAATATCCGGAAAAATGCCGTAATGGGCGCCATGGTCGCGCAGCTATCGACTGCCGATATCGCCAATATCTCCGGCTGGTTGTCCAGCCTTCCATCGCCATTGGCGGTGCGTAAGTAAATGCGGCATTGCGGGCCTCGGTGCGCTGCGCCAGTCCGCATGCCCGTACTCATAAAGAATGGCGTCCAAAGAGACGCCATTTTTTTATCGGCCCCGCGTCGCGTGGCGTTGTATCAGTTCCAGGTATCGGTCGCTGTCGAACGGCGTGCCCAGGCGTTGGGCTTCCCAGATGACTTCACCCAGTGCTTCCATGATGATATGCGCCGACTCATGTGGCTCATGAGTGGCACATAGGCCCTGGAAGGCTGCCTTGATGCCGGGCGGCTGGTCGATGGCAAGCTGTTCATTGATCGCCAGGTGCATGGACAAATGTAGAAACGGGTTTGTGCTGCCGCCTTCCACAGGAAAATCGGCTTCCGCAATATCCACGTTTTCTAGGTCAGCCTGATATTCGGGATGTAGCTCGATCAGGTCGGTGGCCATGGTTTCAAGAGGAGTCAGTACACCGGCCTTTTTGCGCTTGGCCCATGCCTCTGTAAAAAATTGCCGTACTTGTTCCCGCGATGGGTTAAACATAAAGCGTCACGTGATCGAAAGCCACGCCATTCTGTAAAAAGTCCATTTTAAGGCCTGTTTGAGACGTGCGCGGGAAGCTGTATGCTTAAAGGCTGAAGTCAGAGCGTAAATTAGGCTAAACTACTCTTATATAAGACTAAGATTTACTTACGTTTTGTTTATCCGATTTTTACTCCTTACAGAGCACAACTGGAGCATACATGTCCTATCAGCACATCAAGGTCCCCGCAGCGGGCCAGAAAATCACGGTTAACGCCGATTTCTCGCTTAATGTTCCCGACGAACCCATTATTCCGTTCATCGAAGGCGATGGCACTGGCGCTGACATTACTCCCGTCATGCTCAAGGTCGTTGATGCTGCGGTTGCAAAGGCATATGCCGGCAAGCGCAAGATTCACTGGATGGAAGTCTACGCCGGCGAAAAATCGACAAAGGTTTATGGCCCTGATGTTTGGTTGCCCGACGAAACGCTTGAAGCTGTGAAAGATTATGTGGTGTCGATCAAAGGCCCATTGACCACCCCCATCGGTGGCGGCATTCGTTCGCTGAACGTTGCACTGCGCCAACAATTGGACCTGTACGTTTGTTTGCGTCCGATCCAGTACTTCAAGGGCGTTCCTTCACCGGTGAAAGAGCCCGAGAAAACCAACATGGTTATTTTCCGCGAAAACTCGGAAGACATCTATGCCGGTATCGAGTTCGAAGCAGAAAGCGCCAATGCGAAGAAACTTATCGCTTTCTTGCAAAACGAACTTGGCGTGAACAAAATCCGCTTCCCAGAGACTTCCGGTATCGGCATCAAGCCTGTATCGCGCGAAGGTACGCAACGCCTTGTACGCAAAGCAATTCAGTATGCGATCGACAACGACAAGGCGTCGGTTACCTTGGTGCACAAGGGCAACATCATGAAGTTCACCGAAGGTGGATTCCGTGACTGGGGCTACGAACTTGCACAAAAAGAATTCGGTGCCGAACTTATCGACGGCGGCCCATGGTGCAAATTCAAAAATCCAAAAACAGGTCGCGAAATCACTGTAAAAGACGTTATCGCTGATGCCTTCCTGCAGCAGATTCTGTTGCGTCCTGCCGAATACGACGTTATCGCCACGCTGAACCTCAATGGCGACTACGTTTCCGACGCACTGGCCGCACAAGTAGGCGGTATTGGTATTGCTCCGGGCGCGAACTTGTCCGATTCCATCGCCATGTTCGAAGCCACACACGGCACAGCTCCAAAATACGCTGGTAAAGACTACGTGAACCCAGGTTCCGAAATTCTTTCGGCCGAAATGATGCTGCGCCACATGGGCTGGACTGAAGCCGCCGACTTGATCATTTCCAGCATGGAAAAATCGATTCTATCCAAGAAAGTCACTTATGACTTCGCGCGCTTGCTTGAAGGCGCGACCCAAGTGTCGTGCTCGGGCTTTGGCCAGGTCATGATCGAAAACATGTAATACCGTCTGTCGTAGTACACGTCAGTCACTAAACCCGCAACGCTTTTGGCTTTGCGGGTTTTTCACATGCGATGTAGCAATGTAGGTGCAGGCATTGGGCTGTAGCGGCGGCAGGCGATGCGCCTGCAACTTGATACAGCTCCAGCCTTGGCATACGATAATGACGTCTTCAAATATAGGTGGGTTCATGCAAGAATTGGGTAACGCGTGATGATGTTGTCTCCGCATTCCGCTGCGTTGCTGCATATTCTGTTTCTCGTGGCCATTGTCGCTGAAGCAATGACCGCCGCGGTGTCTGCCGGCCGGCGCAACATGGATTGGGTCGGCGTTTGCTTCCTGGGATGTATCACGGCACTGGGCGGTGGTTCTGCACGCGATATTGTGCTGGGGAATTATCCCTTGACATGGGTCCAGAATCCGTCGTATCTGTTGATTACTGCTGGGGCTGCCTTCACCACCATTTTGACAGCGCGAGTTATGCATCACTTGCGTAAGCTGTTCCTATTTCTGGACGCCGTCGGCTTGGTAGTCTTCACCGTCGTTGGTTGCAACGTGGCCATGGAAATGGGCTTGCCGCTGGTTGTGGTGGCGGCGTCGGGGCTGATCACCGGCTGCGTAGGCGGGGTCCTTCGAGATATCCTGTGCAACGATATCCCCCTGTTATTCCAGTCAGAACTTTATGCGACCGTATCCGTGGTCACGGCGGCGATTTATGTCGGAGGTCTAACGACAGGTTTTGGGCATGACCTGATCATGGGAGTCGCGATGATCGTCGGCCTTGCCCTGCGTCTGTTGGCGTTGCGATTCGGCTGGAGTATGCCCAAGTTCATTTACGCGCGCGACGGTAATTGACCACCAACCCGCGGCGCGTTACATGTCGGCTCCGATTCTGCCAGCTGTCGGCCCGACGGCTGGTTTTTAGTACAGTTCCGAGTAATTCTCAAAATGGCCATCGGCCGCACAATCTAGCGCTGCCTGACCTCCATATCCCGAACGATGCAGAATGAAACCGGTGCGCGCTTGCTGAGCGCATAGGGCGTCTGCGTAGGTATCGCCTATCAGAATGGCATCAGCGGCTTCGGTGTCTATTTCGAGCAGAGTATGAATAAGCGGCGCTGGATCCGGTTTGGGGTGAGCGGTGGTATCGCCCCCGGTCACGTACTTGAAAAATGGCAGGATTTCGCAGCGATCCAGTACGTTCATGGCATCCGCCCGGTTCTTGTTGGTGCAGACAGCCATAATACTGCCGCGCGCCTGATGAGCGCGTAGCAGCTCTGCAACCCCCGGGTATAGCTCGGACTGAGCGTGGGCGTGGGACCGATAATGGATCATATAGCTATGCTGCAATTGTTTCTGCGCCGACGCAGGTATTCCCAGCATCTGCGTCACGGCTTCGATAATGTCGGGTAGTGTCGCGTGAAGCTTAGGTACCACGGCCTCGGGCGCCAACTCGTCATAGCCCGCCGCCCTCAGCGCGCAATTAATGGCGCGGCGAATGTCGGGCTGTGTGTCGACTAGCGTACCGTCCAAGTCGAATATCAGGGCTTTGCGGGAAGCAAGCAGTTGTGCAACGCTCATTACAATTATTCTCCGTGCTACCTACCAGGGTAGCAGTATGGGCAAAAAATCAAGCATCGGGCTTATGGGAAGGACAGGGTCTACGGGCGGGACGTAAGCCCAGCGCTCGCCTATCGTTCCCCGAGTTGCATTGACGATAGGCGATGGATCGCGAACTATCATCGGGCTATGGTAGCTCTGGTTGAAATAAGCATACTCTACGTGCCTAATATGTCACCGACGTGAAGGGGCATGAGCCCATTGTTGAGGACTTCATGCCCCAGCTGGCACGAAGTTGGGCATTCAATTTCCGGAGTGGTTGAGGAAATTTCAATAAGCAGTAAATCGCCTCTAACAAAGGGTTGGCGGCACATACGGGAACTGAGAGATAATTCGAGGAATTATTTGCCGCACAGCGACTGACACCTGACTGGAATGACCTCCATGGACTTGCCTTCACACCAATTGACTATGACCGTTTTGATGACCCCGGACACCGCGAACTTCTCAGGGAAGGTGCACGGCGGTTCCATACTCAAGCTTTTGGACCAGGTGGCATATGCTTGCGCCAGCCGGTACGCTGGCCGGTATGTGGTGACGCTCAGCGTTGATCAGGTAATGTTTCGACAGCCCATCAAAGTCGGAGAACTCGTGACCTTCTTGGCGTCGATCAATAACACTGGCAATTCTTCGATGGAGGTGGGTATCAAGGTTATCGCCGAAGACATCCGAAACCGCGTGGTACGTCATGTCAATAGCTGTTTTTTCACGATGATTGCAGTAGACGACGATGGCGTGCCAGTGAAGGTGCCACCATTGATTCCAGAGTCACCTGATGAGCACCGTCGTTTTGCTGCCGCTGAAATACGGCGGGCGATGCGGCGCGAACTAGAACAGAAGTTCGAGGCCGTGCGCATTGCCCCTTAGAAATTGTCCATCACTTCAGTTAATTTCTGACGCGGCGCACCAGAATGGAAAAAATATGCCCGAAAATATACATATTCGGCATTAACATAGTGCATTCCCTAAGTGTTAGCTTATGAAAATTCGTGCACAATCCGTTCCATGCAGGTGAGGAGACAAAGCCCTGCATGGGCACGCCGATAAATCGGTTTATAAGAAAGTTGCAGGTCCCATAAGTAAAATAAAGGTACAAAGGTCGACAACACAATTGTCGACCTTTGTCGTTTCCGCGGCTTACTTAATGTCTTGCATGTCGCTGCTTTTCGCTATCTGAATCGTAAATCGATTTCCAGCTATGGCTTCAAGCTGGATTCAGTCCGAAGCAGTACTTGTACGGCGCCCGCACCGCCATCCTGCTCCGAACATTCCGCATAAGCCAGAACATCGCTCATCTGTGTAAGCCAGCGTCTGACAGTTTGTTTTAGTATGGGCTCACCGTCTTTAGAGCCATAACCTTTGCCATGAACAATGCGTACGCATTTGATCTGATGCGTCAAACATGAATGCAAAAAACGATCGAGTCGATCGCGAGCCTCGTCCAGCGTGTTGCCATGTAAATCCAAGCTGGCTCCTGTTATCCATTTGCCGCGCTTGAGGGCCTTGGCAAGATCCGGGCCATGGCCTTTTTGTACGAAAAAGGCGTCATTTTGGTCCACCGTCGCGGGCCAAAAATGGTCCGATACCTGGGGCGGTCGCCTAAGCTCTGCGCCTACAGCACGCTGTCGGCGTTCGCGCATTATGGCACCGGATGCCGCAGGCACCGAAGGCAGGATAGCCCTGCGGCTGTCTTTTATTGGTTGCACGCTTTTGACCGCACGCCGAAAAAGAGCTTTATCGTCGGCATCGATGGCTGGCGCCCGCTGACTCGCTTTTTGTGTCGTGACAGCAATTTTTGCCGAAGCCATCGCAGCCCGGTTCAATTCCGTAAGTTCTGCGGTGGAGCGCCTGACGGCTTCGGCGTCTTTGCGCAGGCGTTTCAAATCGGCGAGCGTATGCCCGCCAATACGCCTGTGTTTACTCTGCGGCATTCTCCAGCCACCGTTGTGCGTCGAGTGCGGCCATGCAGCCCGTGCCTGCACTTGTTATAGCCTGGCGGTAGACATGGTCTTGTACGTCGCCGGCGGCAAATACGCCTGGTATGGAGGTCATGGTCGCCATACCGTTGAGTCCGCCTTTCGTAATAATGTAGCCGTTCTCCATTTCGAGCTGGTTTTCGAATATTGCCGTGTTTGGTTTGTGTCCTATGGCAATAAACACTCCGGTAACTGCCAAGTCTTCGGTAACATCTGTTTGATTGTTACGTAGACGAGCGCCTGTAACGCCTGACTGATCACCCAAAACTTCTTGCAACTCGTAAAAAAGCTTTAGCTTAATGTTACCGTTGGCAACCTTGTCCATCAGTCGGTCTAGAATTATCGGCTCGGAACGGAATTTGTCCCGGCGGTGTACCAGGGTGACGGTACGGCAAATATTCGATAGGTACAGCGCCTCTTCGACCGCGGTGTTTCCGCCGCCGACTACAATAACATCCTGATTCTTGTAGAAAAAACCATCGCAAGTAGCGCAGCCGGATACCCCGCGGCCCATGAAGCTTTCTTCGGTCGGCAAGCCCAAGTACTGGGCGGAAGCGCCCGTTGCGATGATTAGCGAGTCGCAGGTGTATTGGGCTCCGGTGTCGCCAGTAAGCGTAAAAGGGCGCTTGGATAGGTCGACGCTCGCGATATGATCGAATACCATCTCGGTGTTGAAACGCTCGGCATGTGCCTGAAAGCGTTGCATAAGGTCCGGGCCCTGAACTCCTTCTGCATCGGCGGGCCAATTGTCAACGTCGGTGGTCGTCATCAGCTGACCCCCCTGTTCGAGTCCGGTAACCAGTACGGGATTTAAATTCGCGCGGGCCGCGTATACGGCGGCGCTGTAACCGGCTGGGCCTGAACCCAGGATCAGAACTTTGGCGTGCTTGGGAGTCGTCATTACAGAAAATCCGAAAAACATGAACAGCCAATTATAATGAGTCTATGGCTAGAATTCCTGCTACATCTCCCCGCTCTTCTCGCAACGTGCGTAATGGGCCTTCTCCCCTGCAGTCTCGACTGTCGGGCTTGCTGCGCGAGGCGCGCTGGATACTCTTCGCTGCTCTGGCCGCGTGGCTGGGTCTCGTCCTGGCTAGTTGGGATCCCGCCGACCCAGCGTGGTCGCATTCTGTCCATGCCACCACCACCTTGAATCGGGGCGGCACTCTAGGCGCGCACATCTCCGATTTCTTGCTTTTCTTATTTGGTTACTCCGCATGGTTGTGGGTCGTCCTGCTGGCTCAGCGCGTTGCCGTCGGGTTTTATCGGCTGACCAGCATTTTCCTGCCCAATGCCGAGCCAGAAACGCTGCCACGCGTGCGATGGGAAGTCGGTATTGGCTTTCTCCTGTTGTTTATAGGAACCATGGGCATTGAAGCATTGCAGCTGAAGCAGTTTGGTGCCCAACTTCCGGCCGGCGCCGGTGGGCAGTTGGGTAAATTGCTAGCCGATCTCATGTCGCTTTCATTGGGCACCACAGGTTGTACCTTGTTACTGCTGGTATTCGCCGCCGTAGGGGCAAGCTTATTTTTCGGTTTTTCGTGGCTGCATTTGGCCGAACGCGTCGGCTCATTCATTGAACGAGTCATTCGCCGCCTTTTGGAACTTAAGGCAGCGCGCGAGGACCGCCGCGTCGGCGAGGCCAAGAAGGCGGAACGCGACGAAATCGTCGTCGCCAAGCAAGTACAGCTTGTGCATGATCTCCCGGTACGCATTGAACCGGCGATTACGTCGGTACCTAAATCGGCGCGAGCGGAAAAAGAAAAGCAGAAGGCCCTTTTTGCCGCACCGGTCGAATCCGGCAATTCCGGCGATTTACCGGCCATCAGCCTTCTTGACGCGCCGGTCGAATACGCGGAAACGGTCTCTCCGGAAACCATCGAGTTCACTTCGCGGCTAATTGAGAAGAAGCTGTCCGACTTTGGCGTCAAGGCGATTGTGGTTTCGGCGCAGGCGGGTCCAGTTATCACGCGTTACGAAATCGAACCTGCGACCGGCGTAAAAGGAAGCCAGATTGTCAATCTAGCCAAGGACCTCGCGCGCGCCCTCAGTTTGGTGAGTATTCGGGTCGTGGAAACGATACCCGGTAAAAATCTGATGGGACTGGAATTACCCAATGCCAAACGGCAAATGGTGAAGCTTTCCGAGATCATCGGTTCGCAAACCTATCATGCCAGTCCGTCGATGCTTACCATGGCACTGGGCAAAGATATCGCCGGCAATCCAGTCGTCGCTGATCTGGCTAAAATGCCCCACCTATTAGTGGCCGGCACAACGGGCTCAGGCAAGTCGGTAGGGATCAACGCCATGATCCTTTCACTGCTGTACAAAGCAGACGCCACTCAGGTTCGTCTGATCTTGATTGATCCCAAAATGCTCGAAATGAGCGTATACGAAGGCATACCGCATCTTCTGGCACCGGTAGTTACCGATATGCGTCACGCTGCCAATGCGCTGAACTGGTGTGTTGGCGAGATGGAAAAACGCTACCGTCTTATGAGCAAAATGGGCGTGCGTAACCTGGCGGGCTATAACGCCAAAATCCGCGAAGCCATCAAGCGTGAAGAGCCCATTCCGAATCCGTTCTCGCTCACGCCCGATGCGCCTGAGCCCTTGTCGACATTGCCCATGATCGTCATCGTCATTGACGAACTTGCCGACCTTATGATGGTTGTCGGCAAGAAAATCGAAGAACTCATTGCGCGCCTCGCACAAAAAGCCCGTGCGGCAGGTATACATCTAATATTAGCGACGCAGCGTCCTAGCGTTGACGTCATTACCGGTTTGATCAAGGCTAATATTCCCACGCGTATCGCGTTTCAGGTGTCGTCGAAGATTGATTCCCGCACAATTCTGGACCAGATGGGGGCCGAAGCCTTGTTGGGGCAGGGTGATATGCTTTATTTACCGCCTGGGTCCGGTTTCCCCGCGCGCGTGCATGGGGCTTTTGTCCACGATGATGAAGTTCACCGGGTGGTCGAGTCATTAAAACAGCAGGGCGAGCCCAACTATATTGAAGGCTTGCTCGAGGGCGCCCTCGAGGGCGATGCCAGTGACGGCGCAGGCGGCGGCGCAGGTCTTGCTGACGCCGAGTCCGATCCGCTCTACGATCAGGCCGTCGAAGTCATCTTGAAGAATCGGCGCGCTTCGATTTCCTCTGTGCAGCGCCATTTGCGCATAGGCTATAACAGGGCGGCCCGCTTACTGGAGCAAATGGAACAGTCGGGCCTGGTTTCGGCCATGCAGTCCAACGGCAATCGCGAAATTTTGGTACCGGCCGGGAATACGTCAAATGAAGATTAAACGCCTGTTATCGTCCGTCTTGTTGGCTGCCAGTCCCATGCTGGCCTTAGGGGCGGATGCCCCAGCACAGCTGCGCGATTTTGCCTCGAAGGTCAATTCCGGCACGGGTCAATTTACCCAGCAGACCGTAGCAACCAACGGAGGCGCCAAGCGGCCGCAGTCCGGCACATTTTCGTTCAGGCGGCCAGGACAGTTCAAATGGGCTGTGACGAAGCCTTATGAACAATTGATCGTTTCGGACGGCAAGCTGGTCTATCAGTACGATCCGGATTTGGCGCAGGTGACTCAGCGCAAGGTCGACCAGTCTATTGGTGCTTCGCCTGCCGCCATATTATTCGGTTCTGGCTCGCTGGACGAAGCATTTTCAATTACGTCATTGCCCGCAAAAGACGGCCTGGACTGGCTGCGGGCCACCCCGCGCAGCGCAGATGCAGGCTTTACGCATGTGGATATCGGGTTTAAATCCAGCATGCCTGCACGGCTTGAATTGCTTGATTCCTTCGGGCAGGTGACCCGTATCGATCTCAAAAACATTATGGCGAATCCAAGTTTGCCGGCCGCCGAGTTCCAATTTGAAGCGCCAAAGGGCGTCGATGTCGTGAAAATGCAGTAGTGAGGCACCTTGACTTCCAGTAGCGGACCGACCTCCCGGATATTTTCATGATGAACTCCAATGATTTGTTTAGTTCCTCATCGGGCACCGTTGCTTATGCGCCGCTGGCAGAGCGCATGCGGCCCCGGGTTTTGGACGAGGTGGTTGGCCAGACGCATCTATTGGGCTCTGGCAAGCCCTTGCGCGTTGCATTTGACTCCGGCCGACCGCATTCCATGATTTTCTGGGGGCCGCCTGGCGTAGGGAAGACGACACTAGCCCGACTGATGGCCGCCGGTTTCGATGCGCAATTCCTCGCTATGTCGGCCGTGCTGGGTGGTGTCAAAGACATCCGCGAGGCAGTGGTGTCTGCTCAGATCGCGCAAGGGCAGGGGCGTCGCACCATATTATTTGTCGACGAAGTGCATCGTTTCAACAAAGCGCAGCAAGATGCTTTCTTGCCCTACGTGGAAAGCGGTTTATTTACTTTTATTGGCGCGACCACCGAGAATCCGTCTTTTGAAGTCAATTCGGCGCTACTTTCCCGAGCCCGCGTTTATGTGCTGCAAGCCTTGTCAGTGCAGGAATTACAGCAACTTATCGATCGCGCCCTCATCGTCCTTAATCAAGACACTCCTGCAGATGCCGAGCACCCCGACAGCGATCGCGTGGCATTGCAATTTGATCCCGCCGCGCGCGATCAATTGGCTCGCTGGGCCGATGGCGATGCGCGTAGGGTCATCAACGCTATCGAGGTTGTCAGCGAATCAGCGCACGGAGCGGGGCGCAACCTTGTAGACGCCGCCTGGTTGGAAACGGCTTTATCGCAAGATTTGCGGCGCTTCGATAAGGGGGGCGACGCCTTTTATGATCAGATCAGCGCGCTGCACAAGTCCGTTCGTGGTTCCGATCCTGATGCTGCCTTGTATTGGTTCGTGCGGATGCTAGATGGCGGCGCCGATCCCCGGTATCTGGCGCGTCGTATTATTCGCATGGCAATAGAGGACATCGGTCTGGCGGATCCACGCGCGACTGAGCTAGCCCTGAATGGGGCAGATATCTACGAGCGACTAGGTTCGCCCGAGGGCGAACTGGCGCTTGCCCAAGCGGTGGTGTATCTGGCATGTGCGGCAAAGTCCAATGCGGTCTATAACGCCTACAATGCGGCACGCCGTTACGTCGAACAAAATGGCAGTGCGCCGGTGCCCGTACATTTGCGTAATGCACCCACCAAACTGATGAAAGAACTGGGTCACGGCAAAGCCTACCGGTATGCACACGATGAACCGCATGGCTACGCCGCGGGCGAAAATTACTTTCCGGATGGCATTCGTGCGAAATTCTACAAACCGACCGATCGGGGCCTAGAGGGTAAAATATCGGAAAAACTGGCGTTTCTAAAAACGTTGGACAAACATAGTCGATCGGGAGGGTCGAGTTAGCCCGCAGGGCTGTAACTTCGGCACGCCTCGTTCGTACTCATCCTTTCATTCATTTCTGGTTAATTATGTTAGACCCCAATCAGTTGCGTAAAGACTTGCCCTCTGTCGTCAAGGCCTTGGCCGTCGTGGAGTTTCCTTCGACACAGAGCGCTTCAGTCAGCTTGAAGCACGCCGTAAATCGCGTCCAGGTAGAAACCGAGGCTCTGCAAGCCACGGCGCAATGCGGTATCGAAGCTAATTGGTCAATTAAAGTCCAAGGGTGAGGACGCCAGCAAAGAAATGGCGGAGTCGCAGGAGATTCCTGCTCGCTTGAAAGATCTGGAAGTCCAGCTGGCTGCGGTGCAGGGCGAGCTCAACGATTGGCTTATGACGATGCCCAACCTTCCACATGAAAGCGTACCCGCGGGCGCATCGGCCGACGACAACATCGAAATCAGGCGCTGGCTTCCCGACCATGTGCAAGCCGATTCCCAAGGTAATCCACAGCCTCTTGCCTTCGAGCCCAAAGACCACGTCAGTCTGGGCGAACCCATTGGCCTTGATTTCGAAACGGCACGCAAGCTGTCTGGCGCCCGCTTCATGATGTTGCGCGGCCCCATGGCCCGCCTGCATCGTGCTTTGGCCCAGTTCATGCTGGATCTGCAGACCACGGAACACGGCTACGAAGAATGCTACACGCCTTACATCGTCAATAGTTCGACCTTATTCGGTACAGGCCAGTTGCCGAAATTCAAAGACGACATGTTCTGGGTGACCAAAGGCGGTCAGGACGATGATCCCGCTCACGATGAACAGGGCAACCCAGTTGCAAGCGAAGATCTTTACCTGATTTCTACTTCGGAGATCACCTTGGCTGGGTCGGTTCGCGACACGATTACCCCCGAACAAGATTTGCCGCTCAAGTTAACCGCCCATACACCTTGTTTTCGCTCCGAAGCCGGCAGCGGTGGACGCGATACGCGCGGGATGATACGGCAGCATCAGTTCGACAAGGTCGAGATGGTACAGATCGTACACCCCGAAACCTCTTATGAAGCACTCGAAGAAATGGTGGGCCATGCTGAAGCGGTACTGCAGCGGCTTGGCGTGCCGTATCGGGTGGTCTTATTATGCGGCGGCGATATGGGCTTTGGCGCGACCAAGACCTACGACTTGGAAGTGTGGCTTCCTGCCCAGAATACCTGGCGCGAAATTTCCTCGGTATCTAATTGCGAAGCCTTCCAGGCCCGCCGCATGCAGGCCCGATATCGTGCTGACAAAGGTAAGCCCGATTACTTGCATACGTTGAATGGGTCCGGCCTGGCAGTAGGCCGCGCTTTGGTTGCTGTGCTCGAAAATTATCAGCAAGAGGACGGCAGTATAGTGGTGCCTGAGGTTTTGCGTCCGTATATGGCGGGTAAGACAAGGCTGTCAGCATAACGCCATTAGTTTTAGTCCGCGTCAATAAATAAAGCCGCTTGCGCGGCTTTATTTATGTATTCATTACCTTGCTTAATTAATCGTCCCAACGTCCGCGATCACGGTGGCGGTGGCCGTGCTTGTGGTGTTTCTTGTAGTGCCGATCTCCGCTATAGCTTTCGCGGTAATACCGTGGTCCATATACGGGCATGGGCCGGTACCGACGCTCTGGTACAACGATTACCCGTGGGCGTTCTACATACCTGACAGGTGGATAATAATAGTCGGGCTCGCTATAAATGACGCCCGGCACTCCGATGGAAATATCGACATTGACTCGCGCCATCGCGGCCGATGAACCCAGCATTGCCAATGTAGCGGCCCCCGCCAATAACAGTCGTTTCATGTCAGCACCCTATTTTTAGTCTGATTGGCGTATTGTGCCCGGATCTGGTTTCAAAGTTGTTTGTTAACGCGTCTAAAACGAATCAAAATGAAACAACTCATCGGCGAGGCGTAAATATTACTTTTCCGACAGATTTTCAAACTACTCGTCATTGAAGATGAATTTGCCTAACGCCCCACGGCGCCCCGGTTATCTTGAACTATGCGGCCAGACCTTGGGGAAAGAACGTTCTTTTCAGTAGAAACGATTACAGGCTGAAACATGGGGATGAGTAATTTGTTGCCATATTCGCTCAAATGGTTGTCGTCATAATATAAAGGTTTGTTTCTTACAGAACCGGCGCAGGTGTCGCTTGCGCACAAGTACGGTAATGGATCCAGAATCTGCGCACCGCAGCGTGCCAACGCTTCATTTTGTCCATCCCAAATAAAGTGATGACGTTCATGGTAGTCGGCCAGAGTAACCGATACATGCCTGGAATGGCCCAGTATGAGAGACCGCGCGAGTGCTTTGGGAACATGTACCGGCATTTCTGGAATAGGCCTGACCTGGTAAACCGGCCTTTGACCGGCTAAATGGCAAACGCTATCGACCAGATTTGTCCGGTATTCATCAAGGAATTCAGGAAGCGCTTGATCATAGGGTCGACTGAAAAATACAGACGGCTTATGAAACATTGGATTCTTGCCAATATTGCTCCCGAAAACATAGTCCGAATGCCGGTTAACGATGATTACTGGCACATCCGGAGCCACCTCTTCCATTTGTTTAAATGCCCATTCATTGAATGCGGCGCATTCTAGTTGTCGTTGGTTAGTTTTTACGCCGAGTATCGTGGGGCAGCTCGTGTAACTAAACGCCAGTATGCCGTCGTCTTTAGAGGGAAGCGCTGCTTGAGCGGCTGTGACTACCGCGTTGGCGTGACTGTCGCCGATTACGATGGCCCTGACGCGCGGGCCGCCATAGATGCAACTTCCAAATCGCGAGCCACCCCAGCCTTCACAATCGGCGCGCCGAACATCGAAGTCAAGCGCCGCATTGGAAGCTTCTTCGATAGGCGGCGCCATTCGCCCGGTGACCCCGTTGTTCAGTCTTACATAGGTGCTGGGCAAGGCAACGGCCGCACTTACGAAAGCAATGGCCGCGATGGCCCGCCACGGGGTCATCTTGTTAAGGCTTCTGCTTACCTTCACCTCTACGAATTTATATGAAAGCCACCCTAGAAAGATGGAAGCCGCGATGCCTGCAAAAATCGCCCACATCCGATCCTGTAGCTCAAGATAAAACAACCCCACTGCCAGGGGCCAGTGCCACAAATAGATCGAATAAGACCAAGTGCCGATACGTTGGGTGACGGACATCTTGGACAGCCAAGATTCCTGGCTATTCGCTACCAAGACAAGAACGGCGCCGGTCACCGGCAGCAAGGCTAGGTATCCGGGCCAAGCCATGCTGGGGTCCAGGCTTAATATGGATCCGAGAATAACCGTATAGCCCAGCCCCTCGCTTGTCCGGCGGAATTTCGAGCCAAGCGGCAAGGCCGAGGCAAACAAATAAACCAGGTCGCCCGCAAGCATCTCCCAGGCTCGAACTGGGAATAGATAAAAGGCAGCAGAGGGCGATATGGGCGTCAGGTATATAGACAACAACAGAGAAGCGGCAAACATGGCGAAAAGAACGTAGGCGGCATTGCGCCGGCCAGGCAAAAACCGCCATGTAGCAAGCAATATCAGGGGAAGAATAAGATAGAACTGCCATTCCACAGAAAGCGACCATGTGTGCAGCAGCCATTTCTCGTGTGATTCTGTATCGAAGTAGTTAGCCTCGTATAAATATTTTATGTTCGACAAAAACGCCAGACTGGAGGCCGAGTGGCTTCCTACGTTGCGGTAATCGACGGCAGCCAATGTAAACCAACCTATACCGAGAAGTGCCGCGCACAAAACCACCAGTGCCGGTAATATGCGCCGGGCCCGCGCAAAATAAAATCCAGTTAGTGAAAATCCGTGCACGCCTTGCTGGACATCAATCCCGCGAATGATTATGCCGGTCATCAGGAAACCTGAAATCACAAAGAATATATCGACGCCCACGAAGCCACCTGAGAAACCCGGGACATTGAAATGGAACAGCATCACGGCAATGATGGCCCAGCCGCGAAGTCCATTAATATCCAAACGGAAATCTGCGCTCAGTGGTTTAGTCGCCATAGGCATCTCGGCGTAGAGAGCATTGACAGGCTGGTTTGCACTCCAGCCTGCTCATACTTCAAACTGTGCGGTTTCAGGATGTACTACCGGCGCGTAACGCTCGGCATCGCGCGGCCGGACGCTGGCTGATCTTTGCTGTAGATCAATCCAGTCCACCAATTCGTCGTCGGGCTTATAGCCGTCGACCAATTCCAGAAATAGCTCGCGTATGCGGACATAGTTGTCATACTTAACAGCCTGACCCAGCTCAGCCAACGAGGATTTAAGATTTTCCCACTCAAGATGCTTCTCGTTAGCGCGCATGATCATAGGGTGTTCAGTCGCACTTACATTTTCTCCGATGAGAAGCTCTTCATACAGCTTCTCGCCAGGTCGCAGGCCCACGAATTCAATATTAATGTCACCGTTGGGATTGTGCGGACTGCATACGCTCAATCCGGAAAGCAATATCATCTTCCTGGCAAGCTCTACAATCTTGACGGGCTCCCCCATATCCAGCACGAACACATCGCCACCTTGGCCCATGGCTCCGGCCTGGATCACCAATTGCGCGGCTTCGGGGATAGTCATGAAGTAACGGGTAATCTCGGGGTGCGTTACCGTAACTGGGCCTCCTGCGCGGATCTGCTCGCGGAAGAGCGGGATTACCGAACCGGAGGAGCCCAGCACGTTGCCGAAACGCACCATGGTGAAGCGTGTCCGGTTCGGAATGGAATGTTCAGCGAGGTTCCCGTAAGGACAAGGCAGGGCTTCGCGAGCCAGTGCCTGGAGGACGAGTTCCGCCACGCGTTTGGTACATCCCATAATATTGGTCGGGCGCACGGCTTTGTCGGTAGATATCAATACGAAATTCGGAACGCCCGCCCTTAAGGCTGCCTGAGCCGAATAGAGGGTTCCAAATATATTGTTGATGATTCCCTCGGCAATGTTGCGCTCGACCATCGGGACATGTTTATATGCTGCAGCATGGTAAACGGTGTCGACTTTCCATATGGACATCACATCGAAAAGGCGCTCCTGATTTCGCACCGAACTAAGCACAGGAACAATCCTCAGGTCGGTTCCCGTAAATCTTATGTAGCGATCAAGCTCGCTCTGGATACTGTACAAATTGAATTCGCTTTGCTCGAACAGTATGAGCGTGCGAGGCTGGTTTTGAACAATTTGACGGCAAAGCTCTGCACCGATCGAACCGCCAGCGCCCGTGACCATTACAACCTGATCCCGTATACACTTTTCAAATAGCTGCCTGTTGGGCTGGACTGGGTCGCGACCCAGTAAATCCGAGATGTCGACTTCACGAAGATCCTGCACCTTGACCCGACCGCTGGCTAGATCCATGAAACCCGGAACGGTCCGGACGCTGAATGGATACGGAGCCAGAAGTCTAAGGATCTCGGCTCGCCGGGCTCGCGATGCCGACGGAATTGCGAGCAATACCTCTTGTGAATTTTTCTCTTGTAGCATGCGTGCGATTTCGCTCGGACCATATACCGGCAGACCGGCGATGATGCGTCCCGCCAATTCAAGATTATCGTCAATGAATGCTACGGGATGCCGCTCATTGCTTAAGCGCAATGCCATCAGTAACTGATTGCCGGCATCACCCGCGCCATAGATTGCAACGCGTACTTTAGCCTTACGCGGTTGGCTAATATGCAGAAATGATCCGGAGTGAAGATTGAAGGCCACCCCGCGAAAGTACTGCCGCATGGCCAGACGTAGACCGGCGATAAACATCAGGCTTAGTAGCCAATAGATGATGACGACAGACCGCGGCACAATGGCTGGCGGTTCAGGGTATAGAGAAATAACGATCGCCAATAATGCAGCAGATACGCTAGTTGCCATGGCAACCGTTGCCAGCGCCTGATAGCCGACATAGCGCATAACCGCGCGGTACAAGCCAAAGCGGAAGAAAATGGGCAGTGTCACCAACGGGGCGGCCACGAATAACCATGCGTGGCCCCTAAACGGCTGGACCGCGTAAACATCGTCCAAGCGCAAATAAAACGCCAGCCATAGGGCGAGCCAGATCAGACACGTATCGACAGCCATTTGCAGCAGACGTTTATGCCGTCGTGGCAATGCCAGTAGCCGGGCGCGAAGAGGTGTTGTCGGGCGAGCAATGGGTGGTACCGCCGTGGATTTTCGGCGGGTAACAATGTAAGACATCGATTTCCCTCTTCTCTTACGTTCTGTTGTAGCGAGCGTTGATTTGCGCGGTTCGCTGGAAGTTTGCAAAGTGCAAAACGACACAAGAATCATAAGAAGTTACCGGGCACCTAGACATACGTTAAACGCTTTAAACCCCGCCTTCGGTAGCCGCTAGGCCATACGGTGAAGGCCTGCGTAAGCCGTCCAACGGATGTTGCCCAATATCGTTCGTATCTATGATTTCAGTTCATTACGTCTGTATCCAGTTACTGGGAAGACGCACGACCGGTCAGGAGAAAAACAATGAGGGTGACAGTAATTGGCAGCGGCTATGTGGGCCTGGTGACAGGCGCCTGTCTAGCCGATGTGGGTAATGATGTCTTATGTATGGACGTCGATCCCGCGAAGATAGCATTGCTAGAGGCTGGGGGCGTGTGTATTTATGAGCCCGGTCTCGAAGAAATAATTAAACGAAACGTGGAGGCCGGTCGTTTACGGTTCACAACCGACGTCCGGCGCGCGGTGGAGTTCGGGGTGCTGCAGTTGATTGCAGTGGGAACGCCGGCCGACGAGGACGGATCCGCAGATCTTCAGTATGTGTTGAACGCCGCGCGTGCTATCGGTAAGTACATGAATGAGTACAAGGTCGTTGTTGACAAAAGCACAGTCCCGGTTGGAACCGCCGATAAGGTCAAGGCGGTTGTCGCAGCCGAACTGGAACGCCGTGGTGAGACCATAGACTTCAGTGTGGTGTCCAACCCAGAGTTCTTGAAGGAAGGCGTCGCAATTGATGATTTCATGCGGCCCGATCGCATCGTGATCGGATCGTCGGATGAGCAAGCCATCCATATCATGCGCACGCTGTATGCACCGTTTCAGCGTCAGCATGACAGGCTTCTGATCATGGACGCACGGTCTGCAGAGCTTACCAAGTATGCTGCCAACGCGATGCTGGCCACTCGTATTTCGTTCATGAACGAGCTCGCCTTATTGTCCGAAAAGCTCGGCACCGATATTGAATTGGTGCGGCAGGGAGTGGGCTCTGATGTTCGCATAGGATGGCATTTTCTTTACCCGGGCTGCGGGTATGGTGGTTCGTGTTTTCCCAAGGATATTCAGGCTCTCCTTCGTACCGCCACAGGGGCAGGCGGCGAACTGAGAGTTTTGGCGGCCGTAGAGAAGGCAAATGAACGTCAAAAGTTGGTTATCGTCGATAAGGTAGTTGCGCGCTTTGGCGAAGACCTCACGGGCCTGAACTTTGCCTTATGGGGCCTGTCGTTCAAGCCGGACACCGACGATATGCGTGAAGCGCCTAGCCGCGTGATCATTGCCGAGCTCCTGCGGCTCGGTGCCTCCATCGTTGCTTACGACCCTGCCGCGATCGACGAAGCCAAACGTATTTTCGGCGTTTCCCATCCGCAGCTCAGCTACGCAGCGCAGCCTATGGCAGCGCTCGACGATGCTGATGCCCTGATCATTGTTACCGAGTGGAAGGAGTTCAGAAGCCCCGATTTCGAAACCATCAAATTGAAGTTGAAGAGTCCGATAATTTTTGACGGACGAAATATTTTTGACCTGCAAGACGATGGCCTGAAGGGTATCGAATACTTCGGAATTGGCCGGAACTCTGTCGCTACTGAACTGACTTTAGAGAGAGTCGAATAATGTTGAAAGTTGCGCTCGTGGGCTGTGGCCGAATTTCGAAAAGGCACGCCGAATTATTAGGGAATGAACAGATCGCTGGTGCCACACTGGTTGCAGTGTGCGACATAGTGGAAGAACGGGCGGCTGCTACGGCGGAGCAATTTAATGTCCCGGGCTTTGTCGATATGCACCGGATGATGCGCGAGGTGGAGATCGATATTGTGGTTGTCCTCACAGAAAGCGGACATCACGCGCGACACGTTAAAGAGTTGGCACCGTATGGCAAGCACATCGTCGTAGAAAAGCCGATGGCGCTTACGCTGGATGATGCAGACGACATGATAAGGGCTTGCGAGCGGGCCAGAATCAAATTGTTCGTCGTAAAGCAGAACCGCTTCAACGTCCCTGTGATGAAGCTCAGAGAAGCGCTGGAACGCGGGCGCTTTGGCAAGCTAGTAATGGGAACAGTGCGTGTCCGGTGGTGCCGGCCTCAAGCCTATTATGATCAGGATGCATGGCGCGGCACCTGGGCGATGGACGGCGGGGTTCTTACGAATCAGGCGAGCCATCATGTTGATTTGCTTGAATGGATGATGGGAGAGGTAGATAGCGTTGTTGCGATGAGCCGGACCGCGTTGGTCAACATCGAGGCCGAGGATACTGCGGTTGTCATCCTGCATTTTCGCAATGGTGCGCTGGGGTGCATAGAGGCCACCACGGCAGTGCGGCCCAAGGATTTAGAGGGATCCCTATCAGTTCTCGGAGAGAAAGGGTCCGTCGAGATCGGTGGCTTCGCGGTCAATGAAATGAAGGTGTGGAACTTTGTAGAGCCCGAGCCAGATGACGCTGAAGTAATGGAAAGATATTCTGTGAATCCACCTAATGTATATGGGTTTGGACATCAGGAATATTACGGTCATGTAGTCGACTGCATAATCAATAATAAACATCATATGGTGGACGGACTGGAAGGCCGAAAGAGTTTGGAATTGATCAATGCGATCTATGAATCCATCGAAACCGGCAGGGAAGTCAAAATGCATTTTCGTCCCAAGTACTCGAAGTTGGGGGCGAATTAGTGGCTGTCCCTAACGTGAAAACGATCTCCGTCACCAATGCGGAGTTCGGTGAACGAGTGACATTGGTGGACCCGGTCAATCTGTATGGATGCATTTTGGGGGACGATGTATTTGTTGGTCCCTTCGTCGAAATACAGAAGGGCGTCAAAGTGGGAAATCGCACGCGGATTCAATCTCATGCTTTCGTGTGCGAACTGGTGGAAATTGGTGAAGATTGTTTTGTTTCCCACGGAGCCAAGTTTGTAAACGACCTCTTTAGCAATGGTGGGCCTGCCCGCGGAAATAAGGCGCTGTGGATGCCAACATGCTTGGGGGACAGGGTATCAGTCGGAACCAATGCGACTGTTCTGGCAGTTTCCATCTGCAATGATGTAGTCATAGGCGCTGGTTCAGTGGTCACCCGAAATATCACTGAGCCGGGAATTTACGCAGGCAATCCGGCCCGCAAAATAAGAGGCATCCATGATTAAGTTTCTCGACCTTTATTCTCAATATAAAAGTATCAAGTGCGAAATTGACGAAGCCATTTCAAGCGTTATTGCTCAGTCTGCTTATATTGGCGGAGAAGTTGCTGAGCGGTTCGAGGAAGATTTCGCCTCTTTCCAACAGGCGGACTACTGCGTCGGCGTTGGAAATGGCACCGATGCGATCGAAATCGTACTAGAGGCCTTCGGCTTTGCCCCCGGTTCCGAGGTAATAGTCCCCGCGAACTCGTTTATCGCCAGCAGCGAAGCAGTGACTCGCAGTGGCTACAAAGTGGTCTTTGCCGACGTCGATCCGGTCACCTATACAATCGATGCGGCAGATGTACGCCGTAGGGTGACATCGAATACTGCCGCGATTATTGCCGTCCATTTATATGGTCATCCTTGCGATATGGACGCACTCCTGGCAGTGGCGGCCGAGTTTGACCTGAAGGTAATTGAAGACTGTGCACAAGCACACGGCGCCGAGTATAAAGGCACCCGTGTCGGTGCAATCGGGCATGCCGGCACATTCAGTTTTTATCCGGGGAAGAATCTAGGCGCATATGGCGATGCCGGGGCAATCACCACCAACGATCCTGACTTGGCAAGGCAGTGCCGGATGATCGCCAATCATGGGCGAATTGACAAGTACGATCACCAATTTGAGGGACGTAATAGCCGATTAGATGGCCTTCAGGCCGCGGTGCTTTCAGTGAAACTCAAGCATCTCGATACGTGGATAATTCAGCGTAACCGTGTGGCTGCGTTCTATCTTGATGAGCTGAAAGACGTCGACGGTATTGTGCTTCCAACAATTGCCCACGGCTGCCGTCATGCCTTCCATCTGTTCGTGGTGCGTTCGTTGAACAGAGATGCGTTGGCCGAGTTCTTGAAGGAAAGGGCCATCCAGACAGGCGTCCATTATCCTATCGCGCTTCCGAAACTTGCGGCATATCGTTACCTGGGAAGTCCGGACCCGTCTATGTTTGCCAACCAGGTCGATGTACAGCTTCTAAGCCTGCCGATCGGCGAACATCTGAATGACGTTCAGATTGCCGAGGTCACAGGCGCCGTCAAGGTTTTCGGCTCGCAAACAGTAACGGCGTAAGCGCCGCCGTGCCTGTTTCGCGAGCGCTGTTAGTTATCAAGTCCGAAACAGGCGCAAATAACTGCGTTCACACAACTCCCACAATGGCTTTTCTGTGCCATACATACAGTGCGGCTTGGCGCCTCGTCTAATGTATACCTCGAGATCATGCGGAGTCCATCCCATTTTCTTGAGGAAATACTGCTTATCGCGTTCCAGTTCGTCTTCTGTCAGGTAAGCAATGCCTTTAAGGCCCTCCATTGCCTCTTCGCGCGTCATTTGCCCGGCAGAAACCAAGGTGCCCAAGTGCAGTCGTCGCTTATCCACGCCGAACTTATTGGGAAGAATATAGCCCTGGTAAAAGCGCGTAAAAATGGACTCGTAGTGCTTGTAAGGATAGGGTCGATAATTATATTCAGCACTAAGCTGCTTTAACGCTTCAAATTTGTTGAACGGCATCATATCCAGAAAGGATGTCCATTCGACGCGGCTCACAAGCCGGTACCACAGATAATCCACGGTGCCAATTATTGGAAAAGTTTTGATCTGGATACTGCCGAAATTTTTGGCCAATGACTTTATGTTTTTTTTGTCATACTTGAACCAGTTCCATCCTGGAGGCATCCGCATTCCTTCGGTAGCCTGATTGGTTCCTGCAAGGATATATTTGATATTGTGTTTGATGGCCTGCTGATAGTTCACGCCCAGCATTGCGTTGTCGTAAAGTAGTTCCACGTCGATGACATCCGCGTCAAAGAAGGCCTGCATAAGCTTCTTGTACTCGCCCCACTCAATGACATGGGTGTGCAGGTCTACCCCTAGCCCCTGCACTAGATTGGCAATATTATGTTGCGCCAGTTCGCTGTTCCATCCGTTATCCATATGAACCGCCAAGGGGCGTAGGCCCAGCTTGACGGCTTGGACCAGAACCCACGAACTGTCTACGCCGCCGGATACGCCAACAACACAATCGTAGCGCTTGCCTTTCCCAGCGGCTTTCACTTTCTTGATGAAAGCGTCAAGCTCGAGTTGTTTGGCCACCGGGTCCTGAAAGATGATGTCTTTGGATTTTGTCATGAACTCGCTGCAATAGTTGCATACACCATTCATGTCGAATTTGATGTCGGAAGCGGTGGTGTCCATTACACAATGAGTACAAACCTGATATGACTGTTTCATACGTGTGATCCCAGTAATCTTTCTAGATCCGCGTATTGCGGATACGTTATCAAGACGGCCCGATGTGGGCCATGAAGCACAAACAGCACGCCTGCAGCTGCTGCTGATGCGCCAGCGTCGATCGCCGCGTTGATATCCTCTAGTGAGCCTCCTCCTCCTAGAGCAATGAGCGGTACGCGTACAGCAGTGGCTGCCTGCCGTATTAAATCCAGGTCGTAGCCTGTCATTTCTCCATCCCGGTCAACCGCATTCACCAAAACTTCTCCTGCCCCCGCGGCAACAGCAGTTTTCGCAAAATTTAGCCAGCAGTCCGAGCGAGTCCTTGCGTTTCGGCTTTCGTAAAGCACCGGCTTTTTTAGCCAGTTTCGCTTGACGTCTATCGAGACCACAATACTTTGACTTCCAAAACGGGTGGCGAGCCTTGAGATGAGGTCCAGTTCATCGATGGCTGCCGATTGCACGGATATTTTTCGATACCCAGGTCGAAAATCCGCGCCGCCTGATCTACTGTTCGCACTCCGCCGCCATAGCACAGCGGCATGAAGCATTCCCCTGCAAACAATTCAATCGTTGCATAGTCGGGCTCTCGATTGTTCTTCGAGGCATCTATATCTAGTACGATTAATTCATCTACTTCTTTGTCGTTGAAGATTCGGATGGCATTGATCGGATCTCCCACATATTTTGCGTCTTTGAATCGACGTGTCTTCACCAAGCCGCCTTCGCGTAACAGTAAGGCGGGAATGATGCGGTGTTTAAGCAATGCCCAGCTCCACGAAATTGCGCATCAACTCCATGCCAAAGCGGTGACTTTTCTCGGGATGGAATGAAATAGCTTGTTTCGCTGAAATGCCATCTGTTCAAAGCTCCTCGGGCAACGAGACACGTCTGGCTGTCCCCCGGCGCGTTCGATCATTCGGATTACGGAATTGACATTGCCTGCGCCATAATCAAGAAGCCAATCATCTATGCGTATTCTCCGCAACCGGTCTGTTCATACCATCGAAGGAAGTTGACCCAGCGCCATAAGTGTGGCGCCCCGCGGGCTTTGCCGCTGGCTATTGCATCAAACTGCTCGACCATCGCTCGACCATTTAAAAAAGGAACATCGTGACTGGTTTGCAGCCAGCTGCGCACGGTCGCCGACTTCTCGGTGAACCACGAATGTTCTGGAGTTTCGAATCCGATTTTGTCCTTTCGGTCAAGTAACTCGTCGGGGACAATTCCGCGCATTGCGGCGCGAAATACGCTTTTGGTTTCACCGCTTGGAGATATCAGGTAGTGCTCCGGAAGGGAGAACATCAAGTCGGCGAAAGGGACAGTTAGAAATGGAACCCGACTTTCAAGTGAGAACTGCATCGAATTGCGATCACCCTCTCGAAGGTAGCCGGGCAAATGTCGATTGGTTAAAGAACTTGCCAGCCGTTCCATTACCCGTCGGCCCCGGGCGCTTTCTAGTCGCTTTTCTCGCTCATAAACCATAGTCACGCCAGCGTCGGACAACGCATCGGCGTTAAGCCAAGAAGGTGTAAAGGAGCGGCCCATTGTCTTGCTTGCCACCCCAAACATACTGTCGGGAAGGACAATCGCCGCAAGATACTGCCATGCCCGCGCGTAGCTTCGGCCGGGCCAGCGTGCCCAGTTACGCGCAAAACTCTGGGCGCCCGCAAGATCTCCGTTCTCGAGCATGCTAAGCATGCGGTGGCCGGGGTAGCCGGCGTAACCCGCCAAGAGCTCATCGGCGCCTTGCCCCTCGAGGGTTACCGTAATATCGTTTTCATGCGCCAGTTGAAAGACACGGTATTGCGCATATGCGCTTGTACTGGTAAACGGTTCACCTTGTATGTGAATTAGGCGGTCGAGGTCGCGTGCCAGATCACTTCCCGATGCGCTCACTTTATGTGATGTGGCCCCTACGAATTGATTGATTTTGTCTATCCACGGTTCCTCGCATTGCTTGTATCCCGGTGCAATGTAGCTGAAGGTATTGATGGGCTCCGTGGGTTCCAGGTAACGCATTGCGCATACGATTGCCGATGAATCTATGCCGCCGGATAGCGCTGCACCCAAGGGAACATCGCTGCGCAGATGCACGCGAACATTATGAAGAAACTGTTCGCGAACGGCCTCGGCCGCCTGATCAAAACTAAGGGTCGATTTTTCGCGGAAATCGGGCTGCCACCAGATCTGTTGCCGACTAGCCTTGGGATTCGACAAGTCGACCTTCATCCAGTGGCCAGGAAGCAGCTGCTGAATTCCCCTGATAAACGTCTGTTGCTGGTTATCAAAGTCGCCATGCACCAGATAGTCATAGCAGCGTTGCCAATTAGCCTGGGGCTTTTTATCGCGCAGGCTTAATATTGCTGCCGGTTCCGAGGCGAATAGAAAGCGGTCCTGCTCTTGTTCAAAGTAAAAGGGCTTGATCCCAAAGGCATCTCTGACACAGGTCAGTGTCTTGTCTTGTGCGTCATACACGGCAAAGGCAAACATGCCTTCCAGACGCACAAGACATGTCTCTTTCCACTCCTGCCAGGCTGCAAGCAATACCTCGGTGTCCGAATTCGTATAGAACATGCGTCCAAGGGCGATCAGCTCTTGCTTCAGTTCGCGGTAGTTGAATATGGTCCCATTGAAAATAATGCTGAATCGACCTTCGCGGGACCGCATGGGCTGACTGCCGCCCGCGCTCAGATCAATAATGGAAAGCCTGGTGTGACCCATCGCGAGCTGGCCACCACAGACGCTGAATAGATTGCATCCTTGATCGTCCGGTCCGCGTTGTTGAAGCTTGGCTTGGGAATTTGCAATTCTGTTGTTCAAATCGGAAGGTGGGTTGCGCCACCAGCCGCCAGTAATACCGCACATAGGTGTCTCCTTGGCTAGGCCAAAAACAAAACGGATTCTGATTACTTAGAGCGAGCAGGTTTATTTTGCAGAGCCATGTCCCATGGCGGCGCCGATGGTATCCGTGCCCGCCGGGGCCTGGTCCGCGCCAACCGGCCGCTTGGAGCCGGTCGCCCACACAATGACTGCGAAGTAGATCGCAAAGAGCACCACTTCATGGGCCACAAAGGCCTGTAGGAAGAGTTCTATGCTTTGCTGTGAATACAGCAGCAATACCGTGGTTAAAGTACAAAAGTAAACCACTTGCCATCCCACGGCTTTTTTGACGTTGTGATGCAGATTCAGCACAACGCTTAGTGGACTAACCATAAAGCGCACGCCTGCGGCCAGTGATAGCGGCCCCGCAAATTGCCCAGCCATTCCCCAGTCGCTTCCAAAGACGAGAGTGAAAATTTCGACGCCGTAAGTTAGGAAAACCAGGCAAAAAGGAACGGCGATACAGCCCAATAGAAAGAAAATGCCGAGAATGTAACCACGTAAAGCATCGGGTTTGGCACTATCCAAATGCGTTATTTTTTGATAAAGAACTTCTGAAATTGCATTCGAAATCAGAAACAAAGGCAAGGACAGGACTTTCACGGTAAATCCGAAGGAACCGGTCACGGATGCCGAAAAAAAACTGGCAATAACAAGCAGCGGAACCTGTGAGGCACTGCTGTCGAACAATGCACCCCACAGCGAGAACAGGGGAAAGCGTTTGTATTTCCTTGCATTCATAGCCATTCGCGGCCGTGATACAAACGGCCGCGACACAGCGATCGTTCCCATGTTCACTTTGATCAGGGTGAAAAGGCCTAATACATGTCCGGTCATATGCCCGACGATCAATCCTATGGAAGTGCCCAGTCCATATCCCAGAGCGCATTGAGACACCCCTGTGCCTGTTCCATGCGCAGCCCTGCTGATCGCCAGTTCCCGGAATTTTTTGCCCCGATTATTCCAATAAATCATGATTTGGGTGCCGGATGTGAGCGCTACGCTCAATGGCAAAACATGAATCCATTTGCCGACCAGGGGCGTATCGGCCATCTTTATCAGTTCATGTTCGAACAGGAAGATGCCGCCTTGAAGAAACGTACAAAAGCCTAACGTGATTGCCGCAGAAAGGGCCACAATGTTCAGGGCATCGCCATCGTCTTTCGGCAACATGATGGCGGTTTCATATCTGGCTGACGAAATAATTGCCAGGACGGCGTTCAAGGACGTAAACAAGGCCAGCACGCCGAAGTCGGCGGGTGTATAGAGTCGAGTCAGTAACGGACTAACAGCAACGGTGAATACCTGGGCGGCTATTGTTCCGGTCATCAAGGTGACCACATTTTTGAAAAACTCGCCCTTGAAACTGAATAACTTACGCATAACTAGTCTTCTTGACAGCATGTCGCATGACCTCGGCAAGCACACTGCAGGTCTTGTCGATCTCGTATTCCGTCAATGTGGGATGCACCATGAACATTAGGGCGGTTTCCCCTAATTCCTTGGCAATGGGAAGCCGCTGGGGCGGACGCCAACCCGTATCGTCGAAAGCTTGCTCTAGATAGACTTCCGAGCACGAACCGGTGTAGCAAGGTACGCCTCGTTCATTGATCTCCTCGGTTATCCGATCGCGGGTCCACTCCTCACGCAATTCAGTCGGCTCGACAAACACATAGCACTTGTAGGCAGCGTGCAGAATCTCCGTCGGCAGGGTGGGCACTCGCAAGCCCGGAAGCTGTGCGGCAGTCGACCAGATTTGGCGGGCGTTTTTCAATCTGGCCGCATGCCAGTGGTTCATACGTCTCAGCTGAATACGGCCTAGCGCTGCCTGTGTTTCCATCATGCGCCAGTTGGTTCCAAAGCTGTCGTGCAGCCAGCGAAATCCCGGCTTATGTTCGCGCTTGTAAACGGCATCCCAGCTTTTCCCATGGTCTTTGAAGGACCACATCCGAGACCATAGGGCTCGATCATTGGTCGTGGTCATCCCTCCCTCGCCGCCGGTGCTGATGATCTTGTCCTGGCAAAACGACCAAGCCCCGATATGGCCTATAGACCCCACGGAACGCCCTTTATATTGAGCGCCATGTGCCTGAGCACAGTCCTCGATAACATACAGCCCATATTGTTTTGCCAACGCCATGATGGGATCCATGTCGCAAGGCCATCCGGACAGGTGGACACAAATTACTGCACGGGTGTTCTGAGTGAGCACTGCCTCGATGGTGGCCGCGGTGATATTCTGCGAGTCGCGATCGACATCTGCGAAGACGGGCGTCGCGCCCGTGTTGACGACGCACGATACTGAAGCTAGAAAGGTACGCGGGGTAACAACGACTTCGTCGCCCGGGCCTATGCCCAAAGCTTTCAAAGCCAGGTCCAGGGCCAAAGTGCCATTACTTACCGCAACCGCATATTCGCAGTCTGCCCACGTCGCGAATTCTTGTTCGAACTTGCGGCATTCCTGGCCCGTCCAGTAGTTCACTTTGTTTGACAGTATGACTTCACGCACTGCGTCCGCTTCTTCGTGGGTAAAAGAGGGCCATGGCGAGAAAGGGGTGTTAAGCATAGAGGTTCACCTGCTGTAGTAAAGGCGGGAGAAAAATTTCAGATCGAGACGGAGAACGAGCTTTGGAGGGGCGCGCCAAGTCAAGAGCGTTGTTTTGTACATGCTGCTAGGGCAGTGGCTGCTTAATCGGGGGTTCCGCCAGCTACGGTATGGAGAATGTATTTAAGATCTTTGCTGAAGCTATAGTTGCGGATATATTCTTTATTGATCTTTACTTTATCTGGCCAGATAACTTCTCGGTTGTAGCGCGTCGCATCAGCTTGCCCGTCCAACAATTCTTCTTCATTTTTGTACTTCAGCGATGCAGGTCCAGTAATGCCGGGGCGCACCGACAGGATGATTCTGTCTTCCCCCTGAAGGTCGTCGGCATAACCGGGGACATCGGGCCGCGGACCCACGAAACTCATGTCTCCTTTCAGCACGTTCCATAACTGCGGCAGTTCGTCTATTTTGGTCTTTCGGAGAAGCGCGCCGGTACGGGTTATTCTTTCGTCCGAAGAGGTAGTAACGGTCGTGCCAGAATCTCTGGATTCGCGCATTGTCTTGATCTTGAATATCTTGAAGATGGCTCCGTCCTTTCCGATTCGGTCCTGAATAAAAAAGCCATTGCTGCGGGTATCTAGCGACGCTGCCAACCATGCCAAGATGATCAGCGGAGAAAAAATCAGCAGTCCGAAGAAGGAAAAGAACAAGTCGAAACCGCGCTTCAAAGCCGCGTTGTAAGCCGAGGCCAGATCAACTTTTGCGTGCGAGTAAAGCAGCTTTTTCATACCTGCCGGAACGATCGCTAATAGGTATCGGATCGCAGTATTTTTTAAGAAGTCAAACCACGATAAGAAGCCAATTTTCTTCTGAAAACAGATGACTGCATATTCATACTTAAAACTTTGCAGCCCGTTTCTGGTCATGAAGCCGGCGCCCGCCCTAACGAGAAACAGTTTGTCGGGCAGGTTGGCCAGTCGATATCCGCGAACAATCAGCAGCGACCACAGGGCCACGTCCTGCGATCGCTTGAATAGCGGATAACCGCCAACATCTTCGATCGCAGACCTGCGGAAGACGGCGGCGGCGTGGCTGATCGGACTGCGAGTTTTGGCAAATCTAACCAACTCATCGTGGCTCAGAGGCAGGATGCGAGACGAGAATACGGCACCTGTCTCATCGAATTCGTCCAGCGCTGCACTGCTGGCGGCAATATCGGGGTTGAGCACCATAAAAGTAATCTGCTTTTCGAACCGCTGCGGGAGCGAGATATCGTCGCTATCCATTCTCGCGACCAATTCATGTTTGCAGTGCTTCAGTCCCTCATTGAGAGCAATCGCCAGGCCGCTATTGGTAGAGAGTCTGACGCTGCATATATTCAAGGTGGCTCTGAAGCGCTCAATCACTTCGCGTAATGCATGCGGCAAAGGGCCGTCCTCAACTAGCACGACTTCGCTGGCTTTCAAGGACTGATCATCCAGGCTCTGTAGCGCCTGGCACAAAAAATCTGGATTTTCGGCGTGGTAAACCGACATCAAGACGGAGAAATTCATAGAGATCCCCCACCGGATAGTGGAATTTGGAACGGACGGAGTGCGGTCAGTTGGCTTCGGCGACGCCGGAGCAACATTCAGAAGAAAAGGGGGACTGGCGCTTTGAGTGAAACAGCGGGCGCGTAGTGGAGTTCTGCAGGGAGTCGGGCAGGAATCAGCCCGTCAGACGCAATATTTCAGGTTTGAAGATCCAGCATGCAAAGCTTGCGCTTTCCGTTGAAAACGGAGTCAAAGAAAACTTTTGTACCGTCGGGTGATACCCGGGGGTGGAGGTCGCATCGCGTTTCCCCACCAAATCTTAAGTCTTGAAAAAACTGCCCAAGTTCTTCCACCTCTCCGTCGACCAGGCTGGCCTTCAGCAAGTGCTGCATGCGTGATTTATCAGGATAGGTGTCCGTAATGAACCAGTTGCCATAGACGTGAGGATGGCCGTCGCCCATGTAGTCCAGCTTGCCATTGGAGTACGAGCTGATCTGGCCGCTTTCCGTATCTACGATGTAATAACCGTCCTTCCCAGAAGGTCCGCGCATGTATGAGATCAGCGAATTGTTATTGACCCAGAAACAGTGGCTTATCATCTCGTGATTGCTCAGAATTTTCAGCTTCTTTTCGTTTGTATGCGCCAAGAGTAGGCGATCGAACTTGCGCTTTCCGACAAAATAGCGGTGCAGAAAAATAAACTTCTGCCCATCTGGGGAAATCATTACATGATTGATCTTGTGCCTTGCCGTAGTGAAGCTTGGGTCAGGCTCAATCGCGCAGACGTCTGCAATTGAGTAAAGAAGCGTTGAATGTCCTGTAGGCTGATCAACTTTCCATACGCCATCTTGTTCAATATTCGCCATTTCTTTGTCATTCAGAGCGGGAATGTTGCGATAGCCGTAGTCCGGCCTTAAAGCCTGGATGCGCCGGTAGTCAATGGCCAGAAAGTAATCACGCCCGAACGAATCTTGAACCGGCAAATCGAATCGGTTTACTTCCTTTCTTTCTTTCAATGAGAACACCCGACTGATATAGCGCTGATTCGCGCTATCGAAATCATTGAAGATGAACAGATCGGCATCAAGCCAATGCGCTCGGGCCCCTTGCTGCCAGTTATAAACCCACGTTTGCACTGTCAGGACCGGATTCGTTAAGTCGTCCAGTGAAAATATCAGGATGTCCAGGCCGTTACTATCGGGCTTGCGGTCAGTGGGATGAGTCGTTGAATGACAAATCAGAAAGCCGTTTTCAGATAGGGGTTTTCTGTCATAGTATCCAAAGAAAGTATTCAGATTTTCTTGGCCTATCGTGGCTATGCTGTAATTAGAGATGGCTTTCAAGTCTGTCTTGTTACGGATATACATAAGGCGCGCGTAAGCGCTTTTTATTCCCGATTTCACGACCGGAAATTTAGACAGGAATTTGGCGATGTTCCGTTCTACAGCCCCATACTGGTTAGCCATGCAGACTCCGATTAGTAATTTGATTGAAAGCAGTCTGTCGCGGATAATCTCGCCGGAAGGGCATCAGTACGGGGACTAACGCCTCGCGGTTGTTATTAATGCTGTATAGGTGTGAAATGCCGGCCAGCATGCCATAGAAAAACCAGATCTCTGGCAAAAGAATATATTCATTCATAGTCATCATGATCGCCATAACCAGAAAAGAAACTTTGAATGCCTTGTGCCGGCTTGAAAGGGGCATCAGCTTCTTGAATATTAAAGTCAGTATCAACAACAGCAGTGAAAATCCTGCTATTCCCAGTTCGGCAAAATACGAGATGTAGAAGTTATGTGACTTCGAGTCCTGGGCGTAGTCGCTGGCTTTATGGAAGCCTCGCCGGTAATTTTCAAGACCCAATCCCGTTCCAAACCAGAAGTTGTCTTTCGCAGTGGCAATCGCCCCCTTCAACAACATGACGCGGTTGTAGTCGTTCATGTTGTTATTGAGGTCTTCGCCTTGCATCAGCATATTCGCCGTTACGGAGACTCGTTGTAGCCGCTGCAGCGATTTGTCGACGATACCGCTTGAAGCAATAACTACAACCAACAGAACCGCGGTCGCAGTTTTTAGCAAGCCGGACAACGTAAAGCGCATGGAATATAAAAAAATCACGGCTAGAAAACCTATCATTCCGGACCTGGAAAATATCAATCCCAATGCAGTAGCAATACAGGCCAGGCTCAAAATCATCCATAGACGAGATTTTCTTTCTTCCTTGAATATATAGAACAGCAATGGAAATATCATGACGGTCAATACCACTGTGCCGTTACGGTTCATCACCGGCATAAAATTGGCGTCTTCGCCGATTCCCGCGGCATACCGCGCGACACCAACAAGACAACCCAACACAAGCACGGTGACGACTGCTTTTATCGCCTTGTTAGCGGCGCTTTTTTCCGCCCGCGAGAAAAATGCTGCTGCTGAAAAGAAAATAATGAAATTCAGCGGCCACGCGAACCAGTAGGAAATATTTGCCGAGGTCACGCCGCCTAAGATTACGGTTGTGAAGAACGAATACACGCAATAGATGATCGTTAACGTCAGCAACACACTGTACGAGCGGGGAAGCCGAATATGATTACGCAAGGCCAGGGCTATACCGGCTGACGTAATCGGAAGATATGCCAACGGCATTCCGGCAATCCGTGCAATGTCCATAGACATTTCTTGCATCAAGGCTAGCGGAAAGATATTCACCGCTATTCCGTATGCGAAAGCCTGCAGGCTAGTTTTATTTGAGAAAATGGTAAAAAGAAACAATGCTAGCGCGGCGATTAAGTAATAGGCCTTTAGCGCCGTCAACATATCGCGGCCCCCTGCAGCGCAGTTAACCGATCGATGATGGATTGAGCTTGCTTATCCCTGGAATATTTTGCAATCAAATCCTTATGTGGCTTATAAAAGCTGAATTGATTCGATTCAATAGCCCCAAGCAACAACTTCTTTAGCTCGTGGGGGTCGTTCGAGCAAAAGCCCGTTCCAGTTTTTTCCAGTAGTTCGCCGGCCGCATGGGTGTTGTCGATGCCCACCGCTAAAATCGGTATCCCGCTAACCATATATTCAAAAACCTTGCCTGTCAGCATGCCTTTGGCTTCTGGCTCGCCGGACTCAAGCAGCAACAAGAGATTGCTTTTCCTTTGTGCCTCGAGAGAAGTTTGCCTGGATACGAATCCTTTGATCTTGATGACGTTGTGCCGGTTGGCAGACGAGCGGTCGATTATCTCGTTGAGCTCATGTTCATTCTGGCTATAGAACTCGATGCTTATTTTGTCCGCGCTAATCAGTCCGGCATCGATCAATTCATTGACAGCGATAAATAGGGGCGTGGGGTCTCGTCGGTTTGGATATATGGTTCCCGCATAACAGATCGTGATGCGATCGGCCAGTTGTGGCACCGCTGAAAGGGATTCCATCCATGTTGGAAACTCTTGGGGATCAAAGCCGTTTTCGATCACCCAGACTGGCAAGGCAGGATAGCGCGACTGCAAATCCACAGCCAAGGGCTTTGACACGGTAATGATTGCGTCGGCAAGCCCGTCAAGCGTGCGGCGTTCTTTAACGGTTTCCAGCGTTTTGAAGATTCCTTTCGCTGAAGTGATGTGGTTGTTAACCCATAAATCCCGGAAGTCGGCGAACCAAACCAGATTGGGATGCTGTCTTTTTAATTTGCTGGCCACCACATGAGTCGCTGGCGGGGAATAAGAGCTCACTATGACGTCATAATGAGCGTCTGCGAGCAACCGCATGCCGGCGTGATAAGCGGGAGCAATCCATAAATCATTGATATCGAGCAGGGAGCCTATGTATTGCCTTAGGACGCGTATCCTTTTTTTCAACGCTGTCTCCGCCGGTCCTTTTGTGGAAACGGTCGTGCGCGATTGCTGACCCGTTTTTCCATTGGCTTTCTTCAATCTGCTTTGAAGCCACGTTGGTAACGACGGCACTTCGATAACCGTGACGCCTTGTGGAAGATTTGCTTCGAGCCCGAAGGGCCCCATAAAGGCATATTTTTTTGTCGTCAGTACCGTTACGCTGTGACCCTGAGAAGCCCAATATTTTGCCCATTGTCCAATTCGGAGCACAGGTATTCTGTTTTGGGGATAAAAGAAACAGCTGACCAATAAAATTTTCTTCTTAGTCTCGTCCATTTAACTGGCCTAAGTGAATTAATGAAATTTGGATGAATCCATGCTGCTCCGATATGCCGGTACTCAGGCCTCCAGCACGTTCTTATAAAGAACGCGATCCTGTTTGCGCTGTAGCATGGTGTTGTGCCACAACAGGGCGAAATTGCCCTGTACCGCGCGACACGACTCTTTCAATTGAACGAATTTTTTAAGCGCAGCTTCGTCCGATCCAAGGTTCATATAGCGGGGCGCCATGACAGTGCATTCCATGGCAATAAGTGGGCGTATCCGCAGCTGAAGCGCCTTTCCTGCAACCGGATCGAATGCTGGGTACTCGTGACACGTGCCACAACGAAAGCCCGGTCGATCAGCATAGCTAAGTGTCGTGTCGTAAGCCATGCCTGCTTGCTCCCATCCGTAGAGCGTTATAGGGGTTTGCCAACGCAAGTAGTGCATGCGCCCGCCCCATTCTGGCTGAACGATACCTTCCTCCGTACAAATGCTAAAAAGCTCGCGCGCTTCGGCGACAATGGAATCCGGCTTCTTGTATGTGTTGTAGCTGGGATGCAAGCCGATCTCATGGCCGCGCGCATGGATGCGCCGCATTAGCTCTCGAATAGCGGGGTGCCCGACTTCGTAATAGGCATCACGAGAAGGAAGCGTTCGGCCACAGATAAAATAGAATGCACTGGTGATTCCGTTCCGCTCCGATACATCCATGATCCAGTTAAAGGTGTTGAATGGGTCGGCGGAATGTAGCGTTTCTTTAGATCCCGCCCAGATGCGCGGCGCTTGCAGGGCGTCTATGGGCTTATGTCTTCTTACAAGATCGCCGGCCATAGTGTATAAAAGCCTGCCAAAACTCGTGAAACCGTAACGCGCCGGTGTATCCACATCATGAGACGGGTTCATGGAGAAGGTGTGCTTAATAAGCTCCAGGCGGGGCCACAAACGATGTGCGACCTGGGCCAATATGACGAACCATTCATCGACAACCGGGCGCTCCAGGTAGCCATGCTTATAGGCATGTGACGACGTCGCGGGAAAGCGCCCGTGATCGTCCAGGTCGGTACGGTCTACTTCTTCAAAACGCGACAGCATCCAATAAACCATGCCCAGGATGTCGTAATGAATGACATAGCCTTTTTCTGTCCGTTCGATAAGCGGGCATGGAATTGCGTTGGCTCCCGGCGCCGGTATTGGAAGGTGTAACGCTGGTTGCCATCCTTCAGCCGCGGCATCCCAGTGACTGAACGGCAAGTTGGAATGCGCCTGTGTGAACGTAGCGCAATCCGATTCTATATATATGCCCATATCGCTGCTCGGCAGCGTTACGAGCAGGTAGCCGGGTTCCGACTGCACGATCAGCAAATGGTGGCTTAGCCGGGCCGCCAGTATTGAATTCAGCCATGCCAGAGCTGATGCACTTCGCAGCGGGGAAGAGTCCAGGTCGGTCAATTTCATTTCATAGTTTGCATTAGAGACCGCGCGAACAAGAATGTGGCGGCGAGCTTCGACGGGGTTTTTGAGACGGTAAAGTAGGGTGTCTGAACACCACCGAAAGCACGGACGAATCGCTCTATGGGCTGGATCATGGATCCGCAGAAATCGAAGCGCCGGGTCACTGTCCCCGCAAACTTGATTGCTTCCCACATGCATAAGCTCATGGCCCCGCTGTTGCGTCGTTCCGGATCACTTCCACCCATCAGGTAATAGGCGCTATCGTCGTCCCAGACCAGATAGACCCCCGCGTGCAGGGCTCCTTGCTCATCTTGTGCGATGAAAATCTTACGTCGGTTATGCGCGGCGCAGGCTTTGTCGAGCACGGTAATAAAATCTTCGGAATATGGAAGCGATTTATTCTGACGTTCGTAAACCAGCCTGTTAAGACGAAAGAATTGGGTCACTGGCAGATCATCACGTACATGAAGCCCACCCCGGCCCTCCGCTTTACGAATTTCTCGTCTTACATTGTCTTGCAATCCTTCCCAAGTAGCGGATTCATCGCGTAGCGAAGGCAGTACATAGGTGTAGTTGGTGGTCTGACCAAATCCTTGCCAGAAAAAAGGCAACCAGTTCGTCTGTGTGTAATGCCACTGCTGTTTGAAATGGTCGAACGGTGGAAGTTGTTCAATCAACTGCTCCAAGGCATATTTCTGCCTGCTTATGACCGTCGAGGGTTTGGCTTTAGGGGTGCGTATCCATGGCCCCATGCAGTATGTCAGCGGCGGCACCGTCGATATACTAAGACCTCCTCTTTTCTTGCGCAGATAGGGCATACAGGCCAGCACGTGTCCTTTTTCCTCTACCAATGCAACGTCCCAGTTGTTACTACCTGCCGTGGCGTCCAGCCACCAATCACGAGAAAAAATAGGTATTGACGATTCTTCGGCGCAGAAGCGCCCGTATATCTGTTTTCTGCTGGTCATTTGTATTTTTAGGTATTGACGGAAAAAGGTGATGTTTCGATGGGCGTCGGGACGAGCGTGGAGGATCCTCCGTTGAGTTAGCTAATAGGTGTAAAGAAATAGTCGGTTTTAAGATCTGTTAGTACCGTACGGCACATAGCTCTGGTGATAGCTGCCGTAGCGAGAACTGAAGCGCTGGCTTGATGCGTCGAAGTCGTTGAAAATCACACCCTTAACTTGGGCTCCTGCTTGATTTAGTCGCTTCGTCGATTCTTCAAGCTCGTGCAAGGTACTGACCTGCGCTCGGGCAAGCATGAAGATAGTGCCTACATGGGGTGCCAAAGCCATCGCATCTGATACCGGCAGCACCGGAGCGGTATCCACCAATACAACGTCATAATCAACCGAGATCTCGTGCAGCAGTTGCGTCGTCATTTGGGAAAGCAGGAGTTCGGCCGGGTTATGCGGCAGCACGCCGGTGGTGATCAGATCCACATTGGGAATAATGCTTTTGTGCAGTACCTGCTGTAGCGTAGCGGTGCCGCGAATCAAATCGCTGAAGCCGTTGTAGCGCTCCAGACCGAAATATCGGTGAACTCCTCCGCTGCGGAAATCGGCATCTATCAGAAGCACACGCTTATCGGCGGCGCCCATCACTGCAGCTAGATTGACGCTGGTAAAGGTCTTCCCGATGTTGGGTGTGGGCCCCGTCAGCATAATGATGTTATTGGCAGCATCTTGTAAAGCAAAGGGCAAACTTGTGCGCAGGCTGCGTAGGCTTTCGATGGCAGGGTCGTCTGGCGAGCTTTCGGCAAGCACATAGTTCGTGCCGCTACGCCCGCCAAGTCGGGATTGACGATAAGCCCCTTGCTGAACATGAGGCACTGTTGCGAATACATTCAGGCCCAGACTAGACTCGATATCGTTTGCAACCTTGACACCATTGCGCAGGAAACTGCGCGCCAACGCGATACCTATGCCCAGCAACAGGCCTAGCAGCGCAGCAATCGCCAAAACCAGGGGGCGATGTGGCTTAATCGGAAACTCCGGCGTGTCGGCGGTGTCTACCATGCGCACGTTACCCACCTTACCTTCCTTCACCAGGCGCAATTGCTGGGCACTATTAAGCAGACCGGCGTAGAGCTCGCCGTTTACTTTTACGTCTCGCACGAGATTAAGCAATTGCTGCTCAAGTTCCGGCAGCGTTTTGATGTGCGAGGTCAGCTTGCTGACTTCGATTTCCAATGCGGAGATCTGTCCATTTAGCGCCTGGATGGTGGGATGCGAAACACCGAATTGAGCTCCGAGTTCGCGGCGCTTTTGTTGCAGTTCGAATAGCTGGGTTTGCATGGCGACTGATCGATTCAGCGACAAAGTTCCTTCAGTGCCCAGATTGAACGTGCCGTGCAAGTCGCGAAACGCCGTGTATTTATTATCGGAGGCATCCATTTGTTGCCTGAGTTGCGGAAGGAAGCCCTCAAGGAAGTCAAGCGATTTCTCTGCCTCAGCGGCTTTTCGCTCTGTATTTTGTTTCACATAAGCCGAGCCTATCGCATTCAGGATATCGGTGATTCTTTGCGGATCATGACCGTCCAGAGTCATGGACAATACGCCAGAAGGTTTCCCTTTTTCATCAATAATCAAATCGTCCTGCAGATCCTGGATAAGATTCTGCCGGGAACGGCGGATAAGCGTGAATCGGGCGGCAGGCTTGGCATTCAGGCCGCTGATAAGTATCGTGCCGCTTTGTTTGCCCACTTTAATTTCACTGGGCACACCAACCTTGCCTTGGGCCAGCTTCTCACCATTCGGTCCATGCAAATCGTATCCGGCGGGGGTGGTCGTTAGCGTAAGTTTTTCGTTCTCCAGTTTTTCCGGCACATCCAGCTGGCCCACTTTTATTGATTCCGTGCCCCATACGTAGCCGCCCACCAGGTAGCTGCCGATTTTGAACAGGCGCGGCGTTGACAGTTCGGTGGCGTGTTTGGCGAGCCAGGACCCAACAATAGGTAAATAATCCGGCGTGGCGTCGACGTAAAGCTGCAATTGATCGCTGGCCTGCCCGATAACGAGTCGGGATCGCAGAATTTCAATTTCAGCCGTTGCGGGCGACTGAATACTGAAGACAGTCGATAGTTCGCTCAGAATGTTCTTGTTGGTAGTAGTGGTAGGACTCTGTTCCACCTGGATCAGTACGTCCGAGCGGTATATAGGCTGGCTGAACAGGGCGTAAGCCCCACCTATGAGCAATGCGATCATCAGCACGCTGGCAATTAACCAGCGAGAATTCAATGCCGTGTCCAGTAGGCTTAGGAAGTCGATGTCATCGTTATTCGGAGGGCCGTAAGGCGGTGCGAAAACGATCGGCGCCGTCTGTCCGGCCTGCGCCAGCGGATAGTGCTTATTCAGATCTGGATTGTTCATCGCGTCATGTCCCGGGTCACGCTGACGGCACCGTAACTAGGCAGCAGCATGGTAATAACACGGTTCCACCTGACAACTGGAGCTGGGTCAACGAAAATCATGTCGCGGGCTTTCAACTCAAAGTCGGCCGCCAGAACATACGCGGTGGGTACACTGGCATCCAGATGATAGATTTCGGCGAATCCATCGATGCCCTTACGAATCACATACACTTGTCGCGGGTTGCTAGTTTCAGGGTTTACACCGCCGGCTTCACCCAGGGCCTGAGCAAGTGTCAGATGCCCATCCATCAATGTTTGGGAGCGCGGGGTGTGCACGTCGCCAAGCATGAATACCTTGGAATCGTTGCGATTTATAACCCGCAGCAGATCTCCGTTTGCCATCAGTATCTGAGCCGGATTCACGCCACTTCTCGTCAACTGCGGCAAATTTATTTGAGTCGCAACACCATTGCGAGTCAGTATGACGGACGAACGGTCGGCGTCGGGTGTAAGCCCACCTGCACGATTGATTGCCTCGGGCAATGTCATGGGGATATCGTTCATCGTCAGCAGTCCGGGGGATCGCACTTCACCATCGACATACACTCGCCCGTTGCGATAGGATTGGATGCGAACCGTAAGTTGGGGATCGGTAACGAAAGCGGCCATGCGCTGGGTCAATAGGCTTCGAACTTCATATTCGTTCAGTCCCGCCACCTTGATGGCGCCGACAAACGGAAATTGGATCAGGCCGTCCGGACTGACGTTATATCCGTTTCCTACATCGGATACGTTGGTGGCGTTCGCTGATACGGTCGAGCCAGCCATCGTCAAGGCCAGTTCCGGATGATTCCATACGACTATGTTCAAAATGTCTCCGGGCCCGACCTTGTACTCTGCCGGCACGCCAAAAAGCCGTTGTATTTCCTTATTGACGTTGGCGTGTTGCGAAGTCCGTTGTTGTTCTATCAACTGAGGCGAAATTGTCAGAAGAGCACCCGGCGGAGCGCCTTCCTCAGAGATTGCTTTGGCGACATCCATAGGTTTGCCCATATACATGCCTGGAGACATGCTGCATGCAGATAGCAAGGCGACCATACTGGCCATGATGCCAGCGGTGGCAAGGCGCGAAAGTCCCGATCGATGCGAGGAAAGAAGGAATTCTTTCATTAGTTCACTCTAGAGAAACGAAGGTTAACGAGAAGGCCGGAGCTAAAATTAGTCGTCGGCTTCAGTAATTCAGTCCCGCGCAGGCTGCCGCAGTGTTTTTACCGTTTTGGTAAAAATCAAGGCTGTCCAGCGGTGTCGTGTTGCGTTTGGGGATCAGTGCTCTAAGAACTGCAACGCGCCTCGCTCACCCCGGCAAGGTCGTTTTTCTTGTGTTGGTTTTAAGGATTAAGCTTTAAGTAAGTTCGACGTGATCAATTGGTAATTTGATCCGCGTCTGCCGTCCCAGAATTTCCATTAGAACGATGACTCGCTGGGCCGATACGGAATGCACCAGGCCCTCGAGGCCTTGTAGCGCTGGGTCGTTCATACGCACCCGGCGTCCGGCTTTCAGTGGGCTAGAACCCCGCACGCACTCACGATTGCGTTCGCCTTCATATTGCTCGATTGATGCAATAGTTTCCGGCGGGACCTGCGCCAGCGTGGTCCCGAATCTGACAATAGAATTGATTCCCCTTGTAGAGCGCACAGTGCTGATTGACTGCTTAATGCTTGACGGCTTGAAAAACAAGTAACGAGGAAACATCGGTTCGAATGCGGTGGGTGCTATAACTTTTGCTGCGCCTTTTCTGGCTGTTTTCTTGTATAAAGGCAGATAAGTCACAAATTCTTGTTGTTCCAGGTTTGTGCGGGCCAGTTGTTCCTGGCGGGGTTCGGTGTATGCCACATACCAAGCGGTCGACTGCTCAGCTTCGGAACGGTTGGCCGTCATGCGATCTGGCATCGCCGATTTGGCGTGTGACGGGTTGACATGGCAATGCATACTCTCTCTTCCCCCAATCTCTGAACAATTGTTTTTTCGAAATGAGTAACGGCGGATAGGCAAAGTGAGGCGTATTGATCAGCGTCACTTCCGACCTTATCGAGCCGTTCCCAATCGTTCGAATATGTGCAATTTTTAGCAGGTATTGGTTTTCGTCAGCTATCAGCCCTAAGAGGTAAGCTGGCCGTTTTAAGGAGAGTTGCGTAGGGAAAGAGCCCTACAGCATTGTTGGCTCGATGTTGAGTCAGCTGTTGGAAAAATCTCGTTTTCTCTAGCTATCTGCGACAACCTCGCACATAGATTTACACATCTGCTTTTTTTTTGTATTAATTGCGCGATGGGTAGAATTGGTGGAAAGCGTTATGCATAGGCCGGACTAGGCTCAATGATCTACGACGAGCGGCGTACCAGCTTTGTTGTCAAGGTACGGCTTTAGCAGACTAAAAGTCCTAGTCGGAATGTGAACGTGACTGCAAAAAAGACAATGGCCGGTTTGCTGCTACGAAAGCGTCCTCGGGTCTCGATGCCTCTGTATCAGTAAGCTCGATTTTCTCTTCGTGTATCCATTCGCGCCATATTGCTACCAACAGGGCCATAAGCACTGGGCCGATAAATAATCCTACAAAACCCATGGTTTTGACGCCCCCAACCAAGCCAAAAAAGGTTGGAAGAAACGGCAGTTTCACCGGCCCACCGACCAGGCGCGGACGCAAGGTTTTATCGACGATAAATAGCTCAACAGCGCCCCAAACAAACAGGCCTATACCAGCCATGGCATTGCCGGATCCTACAAGATATAGCGATACCAAAGTGAAGGAAAGTGGCGCGCCTCCCGGAATCAGGGCCATGAAACCGGTCACCACCCCCAGCAACACCGGTGAAGGAACTCCTGCAATCCAATAGGCGATGCCCAGGACAAGGCCTTCGCCTAATGCGATTAGACCCATGCCCGTAACGGTAGAATTGATCGTTGCCGGTACTACTCGGGAAAATCGTTGCCAACGTTGCGGCAGGACGCGCTCGCCGACGATATCCAGCTGGCCTGAAATGCGGATGCCATCTTTATAGACAAAAAATAAAGTGATAAGCATGAACAGCACGGTGAGCAGTAGCCGGAAGATGTCGCCGGTTGCTGACAGCAGCGTGCGATAAATATTGCCCAAGTGTTCGCCACTGACCAATTCGACCACCGCTCCTAAAGCATGCGGCTCGCCCAAATAGCTTGTCCAATACCGTGCCAGGCGTTCTCCGACCAAGGGCAGGGCGATAATCCAGTCTGGCGTTGGCATCCCGTTGCGATTCGCGGCCAGTGCCCAGCCAATGAAGCTGCTTGCTTCCTGGATTGCATAGCTTAAAGCAAGGGACAGCGGAACGATTAGCACGAGGATCACAATGATTATTGCGATCGAGGCGGCCAGGGCGTTGCGGCCGTCACAGCGCCGCAGTAATCGCCGGTAAAGTGGCCAGCTGGCCAGTCCGACAATTAGGGCCGCCAGTACGGGTACCAGAAAACCACTAAGAAAGTAGAGCCCGGCGACGACAACCAGCACCAGTAGCCAGCGAGCGATCAAAAAAGCGGGCAATACAGGTTGCATAATGAATAGACGGTCTATATATAAGTGTGCTGAAACTTGTATGGATGCACCCGGAAAGTCGGATACGCGAAGTTTCGACGATATCACGGAATGCCGCGAGGGCAATATTCCATTCGTGTGTCGACTGCGAATCGAGCGGGGAACTGGGTTTGCTTACCTGTGGGGAATGTATGCCCCAGACAGACCTTGCGCGATTTTTTATTGATTCTGGTGCGGCAAGATTCGAGTAAGTGGCGGACAGGGTGAGATTCGAACTCACGGTACGCCTAAACGTACACTGGATTTCGAGTCCAGCGCATTCGACCACTCTGCCACCTGTCCTGGTTTGCTGCTTCGAAATTGCCGCGCATAAAGAATACGGGACAGCAATATCGCTTGCCTGTAAAGCCGCTACGGCCGGTCGAAAGCCGTTGCATACAAGCAAGTCCGCTATTCTAGCAAGGAAATAATAAAACGCATAATTGCCCTCAAACGAGCCGTCTGAAACAGCATTCATATGAGTGCATTGAACGGTACACTAATGGCGCAGCATTGAGAAATTCTGGACCACATAACAAAGGAACGTCATGCTTACAGGGAAACATGCAGTCATTACAGGTTCGACCAGTGGAATCGGACTGGCTATTGCGCGCGAGCTGGCCTCTAGCGGAGCCAATGTAGTCATCAATGGATTTGGAGACCCAGCCGCCATCGAAAGAGAGCGTGTCAACCTCGAGCTTGAATTCGATATCAAGGCCTACTATATCAATGCCGATCTAATGCAGGCAGGGGCTACGCGAGCCTTCATCAAGGATGCAATACAGGCGCTTGGGGGCCTCGATATCCTGGTCAATAACGCAGGAATTCAACACACTGACCTGATCGAAGATTTTCCGATAGAGCGCTGGGATGCCATCATCGCGTTGAACCTGTCTGCAGTATTTCACGGTACAGCGGCTGCCTTGCCGCACATGAAAAAGCAGGGCTGGGGGCGCATTATCAATATTGCCTCCGCTCATGGTCTGGTCGGCTCGGTGAATAAATCTGCCTATGTGGCGGCCAAGCATGGCGTTGTCGGCCTGACCAAAGTGACGGCGCTGGAAAACGCCGGTAATGGCGTCACGTGCAACGCAATTTGTCCGGGATTTGTGCGGACGCCATTGGTTGAAAAGCAGATCGAGGCTTTAGCGCAAAAGCTGAGCATCAGTGTCGAAGATGCTGCTAAAGAACTGTTGTCAGAGAAGCAGCCGTCACTACAGTTTGTTACGCCTAAACAATTGGGTGGTGCCGCAGTTTTTCTGGCATCTGAGTCTGCCGACCAAATGAATGGCACCACACTGTCGTTGGATGGCGGTTGGACAGCAAGGTAAACACGGCTTATCGCGCCAGCGAATAGAGCCCTGGCGCGATAAGTCTTGAAGTGACAAGGTCTTGAGCAGACCATAGCTTTAATCCAAACCACCTCTAGATTTACATAAGGAATGGGCAGAATGTTGTTGCTACTGTCACCGGCAAAAAAGCTGGACTACGATTCGCCGGTACGAACTACTCTTAACACGCAACCGTTGTTTGTCGAACAAGCGGGCGAATTAATACAAGTCTTGAAGAAGAAGCCGGCGTCGGAAATCGCCGCGCTAATGAAATTAAGCGACGCATTGGCAAAGCTTAATGTCGACCGCTACGCCGCATGGAAGCCAACGTTCAATCAGACAAATTCCCGCCAAGCAATATTGGCGTTTAACGGCGATGTATACGAAGGGCTGCACGCGCATGAGCTTTCGGATGCCCAGATGAAATGGGCTCAACACCACGTGGCGATATTGAGTGGGCTATACGGCGTCTTGCGTCCTCTGGATCTCATGCAGCCATATCGTCTTGAGATGGGCACCAGGCTGATAACCGGCAATGGCAAGAATCTGTACGACTTCTGGGGTACGACTATTGCGCAATACCTCAATTATCATTTCACTGAAAGGACGAAAGTTAAGGGCAAATCGGCTGAACGCATCGTCCTGAATCTGGCGTCGGAAGAATACTTCAAGTCGGTAGACTTAAAAGTGTTGCATGCCAGAGTGGTGCAATGCGTCTTTCAGGATTTCAAAAACGACACTTGGAAAGTCATCAGCTTCCATGCCAAGCGTGCACGCGGCCTGATGGCACGTTTCGTCATTGAAAACCAAATCAGCGATTGCAACGGCTTGGTGAACTTTGAAAGTGAAGGCTATCGCTTCGAGCCCTCAATCTCGACAGAAGATAAGCTCGTCTTTCGGCGTTCGGAAAAGACTGCTTCCCAGCTTGCTGCGTAAATCAAGTCGGCGCTTTGGCCGCTTCAATTGTGTCGGTTGCTACGCCCCGCATTTCCTGGCGTATCAGCTGCGCGGCTTTCACCATCTGGCGCAAGGGATAAGCAAGTGTAGCCAGCTCGCCGTCGGTCTCGATTGAGGCCGGAGGATTCGCGTCGTTGCCTTCTAGATACTCACCTACGGCATCCAGCGACTTTTGTATGCCATCAGGGACGATAGGAAGGCTTGCGAGAAGTGGAATCGCTGCGCTGATCTGGGATGCCAGGACATGATTTTGGATCATCAGATTATTCAGTTCAGGCACATGCTTTTGTTGCCTGATAGGCTCATCCATCATGCGATAAAAGGCTGCCGCAAAATTTCCGAACGCGATATATACGTTCTTGCGGGCCAGCCTCCATCGAACTTCCGCTTCGTGTTGTTCCGCATCGAGTGCTTCAGCTTCTTTCAACGATACCGCACGTGCTTCCGTCTGGGCCCTGGTTAAGCCGGCATAGCGAAGACCGGTTTTCAGGAACTCCAAGTTGGCTTTCTTCGCAGCGTTTGCCAGTGATGCCATGAAATTTCGCTCCCACCACGGCAGAATATAACTGCATAACAGCGCTATTCCACAGCCGACGAAGGTGTCCACCAGTCGTTCCCCGATGACAGTATTCGAGCTAGGCGATGAAAAGTGAAAGACCAGTAGCACGAACAGGGTATTGAATACGGCCGCTACCATGAAATTCAACTGGATTAAGCTATAACCCAATATGCAAGCAACGATCAGAACTGCAAGGTAGATGTCAGTGCTTTGCGTCACATTGAATAATGCCAGCGCAAGTCCGCAGCCTATCAAGGTTCCGGCAAGCCGCCAGCCATTACGCTGCCGGGTCAGGGCGAAGCCAGGTTTCATGATGACGAGAATGGTCAGGATGATCCAATAGCCATGCATGCCCGAGCCCGGCATCACGCTGTCCAGCCCTGTATAAGAAATCGCCGCAGTGAGGGTCATGGCAATAAGGGTCGCGATTGCTACACGGGTCGCATAGCGAAAGTGCGAGGAATCAATCCGAAGGTTGCTTGTCAGCATGCCAATACGCCAAGTCTGGCGTGACAGGAATCGGTCCAGTGCTTTATCTAGCCGCATGTCTACCAGTTCGGCAGTAGGCTTATTACTTATGTGGTCGGCCATACGGTCGACCAGCCGCGTGGCATTGCGTAACCGGCGCAACACCTGTACCAGCAAGGCATAGACTTCGGGTTCGCTTTGCACCAGGCCGGCCTGGCGATATTGCTCGAGTTCGTATTCAATTGCGCGCAGCTCGGCCTTGACACTGTTGCGCTCTTTTACGCTGCGGTTACGCGCAATGTTCAACGCTATATGCGATACATTGATCGACAGTTTAAACAGGGCATCGCGGGCAAAAATCAGAACGTCGCTGTGCGGCACGCTGCGCCTTAGCGTCGCGTAGTCGGTATGGGTTGCAACCAGGCTGTCGAGCAGCGCCACCATATCTATGAAGACATTTAGCGCAGCGGCGCGCAATCGATCGCTTCGGTGTCGTCCTTTGGGAAGCTCGCGCAGAACTGTATCTCGAGCCGCTTGATGTTTTTCCGTCATGGCGGATTGCGCATGAATCAACTTTCGATAGTTGGCGTCCAGATCGGTGTTGGCGTCATAGAACTGCGCTCGAGCGGCAATGTAGTCGGCAGTGGCGAACAAGGCAACCGAGAGTGCTTGTTGTTCTTCACGGTGCCACAGTAGCCGATGCACGATCGAACTGAAAACGAAATAAAAGGCGCCGCCTGAAAAGGAATAAATTGTGTGTAGAACAACGTTATGGGGATCCAGCGGGGTTCGCATGGTCAGCGTCATGAGCAGCAGGCAGGCGAAACCCAGCAAACCACCTTGCTTCCCAAATACCGTAAACATCGAAAAGAAGAAGCATAAGGCCGGGACTACCAGCCAGATCAATATACTGTTCGATGACGCTAAACCGGTAATTGCCGCGGTCAATGAGCCAAGCAATACAGCGGCCAGCATACCGTGTGTGCCGTAGCGCCGGGGGCCGCCCGGCTGGTCGATGATCGCGACGCAAGCCGCACCAAAGGCGGCGATCATACCTGCTTCATACGAGCCCAGGACCCCGCCTAGAAGCAAAGGGGCCAACAGTACTCCGACCGCTTGGCGAAGGCCACCAAAGAAATAATGGCTATAGAAGAACCGCTGCAATTGGGGTATACGATTTGCCATGCGTCAATTGAGTGATGGGACCTTCTCCAGTATATAGATATAGGAAGAACGTTTGCACTCTTGAGTGCGGTGTCGACGCTTCTCGTCGCGCCTGCATGTAGGCGCGTCGTCGGGCACGCGCTACATAATGTCGCTAGCCCTCGATTTGCCTCTATTGCCGCAAAAAGGTAAAGTATCGTGTTGACTTGCCTAATACCAACGGCTAGTCACAAAGGGCTCTGTCATCCGGGCTATCCGCCCGGTTTTTTGCGCTCGTAATACTTTGCTGTTGGCCGCGCCACAAGCGTGTGTTGCTAACGCTTCCGTTCTACCTCCCGCGTTCACGAGAACGCTCGTGCTGTGTTTCGACGAGTACAAGTCGGTTCGGCAAGGTGTCTGGGTGGCATGGCTCCGTGAGCCATAAAGCGCCAGGTCATGTTGCTGCGGTTGATTTACGCTCAGGTCATTTTTGGCCAATCGGGATACCAGTACTGGTTACGAAAGGAATACATAATGGAACTCAATGGCGCAGATATCGTCGTGCGTTGCCTTGCCGAACAAGGTGTTGATCACGTGTTCGGTTATCCCGGCGGCGCGGTACTCTACATCTACGACGCAATCTATAAACAAGAAAATTTTCAGCATATATTGGTGCGTCACGAGCAAGCTGCCGTGCATGCAGCCGATGCCTATTCACGCTCATCAGAGAAAATCGGTGTGGCGTTAGTTACCAGCGGGCCAGGCCTGACGAATGCCGTTACCGGCATTGCAACGGCATATATGGACTCCATACCCATGGTAATCATTAGTGGCCAGGTTCCTAGCCACGCAATCGGGGAAGACGCCTTTCAGGAGTGCGATACCGTTGGTATTACGCGCCCCTGCGTCAAGCACAACTTCCTTGTGCGTGACGTCAAAGATCTGGCCGAGACCATGCGCCGTGCCTTTTACATTGCAAAAACGGGTCGCCCTGGGCCGGTTCTGGTCGATATTCCCAAAGATATCACCGTTGCTACTTGCAAATACACCCCGCCACAAGGCGAGGTTAAAATGCGGTCTTATGCTCCAGTCGTCAAGGGTCATCAGGGGCAAATCAAGAAAGCGGTACAGATGCTGCTTACTGCTGAACGGCCCATGATCTACTCGGGCGGTGGGGTGGTGCTGTCCAACGCGTCTGCCGAATTGCGTGAACTGGTCCAGCTGGTAGGCGCGCCTTGCACAAACACCTTGATGGGCCTGGGTGCCTTTCCTGCCAGCGACGATAAGTTCGTCGGTATGCCTGGCATGCACGGCACCTACGAAGCGAATATGGCCATGCAGCACTGCGATGTCCTTATCGCGGTCGGTGCCCGTTTCGACGACCGGGTCATTGGCAATCCCAAACATTTTTCGCAAAATCCTCGCAAGATCATTCATATCGATATCGATCCGTCATCGATCTCGAAGCGGGTCCGTGTCGACGTCCCTATCGTCGGCAATGTCAAAGACGTACTTCACGAATTCAATGCCTTGTATGCCCAGGCCGCAGCCGAGACGCCGCCCAATAAAACGGCTTTAGGCAAATGGTGGCAGCAAATCAATACGTGGCGTGGCAAAGAATGTCTGGTGTACGAGAACTCCGACACGCTCATCAAACCCCAATACGTGGTTGAAAAGCTGTGGGAGAGTCACCGACGGCGACGCTTTCGTTACATCTGACGTCGGTCAGCATCAAATGTGGGCCGCACAGTACTACCGTTTCGACGAGCCGCGCCGCTGGATCAACTCCGGCGGCCTTGGCACCATGGGCGTGGGTCTGCCTTATGCCATGGGCGTGCAGATGGCCAACCCCGACAGCCAGATCGCCGTTATCACGGGTGAAGCGTCGATCCAGATGAACATCCAGGAACTCTCGACCTGCAAGCAATACCACCTGACGCCAAAAGTACTCTGCCTGAATAATCGCTATCTGGGCATGGTGCGCCAGTGGCAGCAAATCGACTATGGCTCTCGTTATTCCGAGTCCTATGTCGACGCCTTGCCCGACTTCGTCAAGTTGGTCGAAAGCTATGGCCACGTTGGCATGCGCATCGAAAAACCGGCCGATGTCGAGCCGGCTATTCGCGAAGCATTCACAAAATACAAGGATCGGCTGGTGTTTCATGGACTTCATCACTGATCAAACCGAAAACGTATGGCCGATGGTGAAAGCGGGCCGCGGGCTTGACCGAAATGCTGCTTGGTTCTGAAGACTTTAAGGGAAGAAGCATGAAACACGTAATTTCTATCCTCCTTGAAAACGAACCAGGTGCACTTGTCTCGAGTCGTGGGGCTTGTTTTCGGCTCGTGGCTACAACATCGAAACCTTGACCGTAGCCCCGACTGAAGACAGACATTGTCGCGCATGACTATCGTGACCACTGGTTCAGACGAAGTCGTCGAGCAGATTACCAAGCATCTGAACCGGCTGGTCGATGTCGTTAAGGTGGTGGACCTGTCCGAAGGTCCGCACATCGAGCGCGAACTGATGTTGATCAAAGTGCGCGCGGTGGGCAAAGAGCGCGAAGAAATGAAGCGCATGGCCGACATCTTCCGCGGTCGCATTATCGACGTCACTGATAAGGTCTACACCATCGAACTCACAGGCGATCAGGGCAAAATCGAGGCCTTTATTGGGGCGCTGGATCGAAGTGCCATTTTGGAAACGGTCCGCACCGGCGTGTCGGGCATAGGCCGCGGCGAACGTGTCCTGAAGCTGTAAAACGTGCCGCAATTTTCAGTAAAACATACATAAGGGCATGTCGTCTTACGCCGTCATGTGCGGCGTAAAACGGTATAACCCGGTTCGCGACACAACATAATCTGATATAAAGCCCACAATCGGGCCTAAAGCAACAACAATTCCTCAAGCTTGGAGCACTTTAAATGAAAGTTTTCTACGACAAAGACTGCGACCTTTCCCTGATCAAAGGTAAAACCGTTGCCATTATTGGCTACGGTTCACAAGGCCATGCGCACGCACTCAACCTGCACGAGTCAGGCGTAAACGTTGTCGTCGGCCTGCGTAAAGGCGGCGCTTCCTGGAGCAAAGCCGAAAACGCAGGCCTGAAAGTGCAGGAAGTTGCCGAAGCAGTCAAAGGCGCCGACCTGGTCATGATTCTGTTGCCTGACGAAAATATTGCCGAAGTCTATCGTATCGCAAGTTGCCGCCAACATCAAGTCCGGCGCCGCTTTGGCCTTTGCTCACGGCTTTCAACGTCCATTACGGACAGGTACAGCCTCGCGCCGATATCGACGTCATCATGATCGCCCCCAAAGCCCCTGGTCACACCGTTCGCGGTACGTACTCGCCAGGGTGGTGGCGTTCCAGCGCTTGTCGCCGTGCACCAGGATACATCCGGCGCAGCGCGCGATGTTGCCTTGTCGTATGCCTGCGCCATCGGTAGCGGGCGTGCCGGTATCATCGAAACCAACTTCCGCGAAGAAACAGAAACCGACTTGTTCGGCGAACAGGCTGTTTTGTGCGGCGGTGCGGTCGAACTCATCAAAGCCGGTTTCGAAACCCTGGTCGATGCCGGTTACGCTCCGGAAATGGCCTATTTCGAGTGCTTGCACGAACTGAAGCTCATCGTCGACTTGATCTACGAAGGCGGCATTGCCAACATGAACTACTCCATTTCGAACAACGCAGAGTACGGCGAATACGAAACGGGTCCGAAGATCGTCACCGAAGAAACCAAGAAAGCCATGCGTCAATGCCTGGCCGACATTCAGAACGGTGTGTACGCCAAGAACTTCATCCTCGAAAATGCCGCCGGTGCGCCCACACTGACTTCGCGTCGCCGTATCAACGCCGAGTCGCAAATTGAACAGGTTGGTGGCAAGTTGCGCGCCATGATGCCCTGGATCGCTGCGAATAAGCTGGTCGACCAAACGAAGAACTGATAGCAGTCTATCTAGCCTGATTGCGTAAGCGCGCGATCAGGCACTTTTCCGACCCAGGTTAGCAGCTAGCGTTAAGCAACAAAATAGCCCGTCGTGCACGGCACCCCAAAAGTTGGACACTGGTCCAACTTTTGGGGTGTTCTTCGTTGTCGCTCCGAAAACCGCTGATTATTTCCATGGCGTGAATAAGGCAGCCCAGGTTAGCGGGTATCTTGCAGCCAATGTGCGCGCAGGCAGCTCGACGGGGGCTCCCCAGCAGCGTAAATCGGTAAACACTGACCCACATTTCGGTTATTCTTCGTCCTACAATGAATAAACCTCCTTACCCCCATCCCATTATTGCGCGCGAGGGCTGGCCGTTTCTGGCCGGCATCGTGCTGATTTCCATCATCGTCAGCTTTTGGTCGGGCGCTGCTTCGATCCGTTTTGGCTGCTGTCGATTTTCGTACTACAATTTTTTCGCGACCCTCCGCGCATTGCGCCTGAGGGCGAATTCAACGTGTTGTCGCCCGCAGACGGCCGCATTGTGGCGTTGAAGAGGTGCACGACGCTTACGCCGACCGGAAGGCGCTCAAGATCAGTGTGTTCATGAACGTTTTCAACGTTCACTCCAACCGTTCGCCGGTCAAGGGCACTGTCGTGTCCGTCAATTACTTTGCCGGCCAGTTCTTCAACGCCTCGCTCGATAAAGCTTCGCTCGAAAACGAGCGCAACGCCACGGTACTGCGCACCGACCACGGGCCACGTCGTAACAGCCGTTCAAGTGGCTGGGCTGGTCGCCAAGCGTATCCTTTGTTATACGAAACCGGGCGAACAGCTATATGCCGGACAACGCTATGGCTTCATCCGTTTCGGTTCACGGGTAGATGTCTATTTACCTCCGGGCTCGCGACCGCGCGTAGCCATCGGCGACAAGGTTCAAGCCACCAGTACGGTATTGGCCGAGTCTGCCCGACGCTATCGCAGACTTGCCAGAGCTAGACACTAAGTCAATGCCAAATTTTTCCATCGGATGAAGCATCGCCGCCGCAGTATTTATCTGCTGCCCAATGCATTTACCACCGCCAATCTGTTTGCCGGATTCTACGCGGTAGTGCAGGCCATGAACGGCCGATTCGAGATGGCGGCTATTGCGATCTTTCTGGCCATGGTCTTTGACGGGATGGACGGGCGTGTCGCCCGGCTTACCAATACCCAGTCGGCTTTCGGTGAACAATATGATTCCTTATCGGACATGACTTCGTTCGGGATTGCTCCGGCTCTTGTCATGTACGAATGGTCTTTGCAAGGGTTGGGGCGCTGGGGCTGGCTTGGCCGCCTTTATTTATGTCGTCGGTGCGGCGCTAAGGTTGGCACGCTTCAATACCAATATCGGGGTCGTCGATAAGCGATTTTTCCAGGGCTTGCCCAGCCCTGCCGCAGCGGCACTGGTCGCCGGTTTTCTGTGGTTGGCGGTAGACAACAAGCTATCCTTGCAGAACGACACTATTGCCTGGCTATCGTTCGGTATTTACGGTCTATGCGGGCATCGCAATGGTTACCAATGCGCCGTTTTACAGTGGGAAAAGTCTTTGCGCTGGGCCGCAGTGTGCCGTTTTGGGTCATGCTGTTGCTTGTCGGCGTGTTCGTCTTTGTTTCCAGTGATCCGCCCATCGTGCTGTTTGGCTTGTTCGTCGTGTATGGCTCTGTCCGGGTGGGCCATTATGTTGTGGCGATGGCGGCGGGCCCGCGAACTGACGCGCTTGCGCCAAGAGGGGCTGGACGAGCGCGACACGCCGATGCGCCTACATTTACCGCGCCTCATACGTACCAACTGCCCGAAAGCGAAGGACAAGGATCCGAAGCTGATCAGCGTTCGCCGTCAGTCGGAAACGTTAAAGGCTCGGACAAACCTTAAGCTTTGGCACGGCATCAGACTTTAATGCCTGATGCCGGTTCGAATGTGCTGAATAGTGCTTCGACTCACCTTGACACCTTTCATCGGCGCCGAGCCGTTCTTTAGAAGAACCAGAAATCACCCCTGTCATACATAGGGTCTGGCCCGGGATGAAAGCGCGTTACTTTTGATCCGTCGGTACCAAAATAAACGTACATGAGCGAATTCCAGGATTTGCTTCTGTCGGTATCGGTAGCCCCATACAATTTGGCTGGACGAGGGCAGTCCAACCGAAGTAATTTCGGCAGGTGGTCCGAACTCGCAACGGACCTGTTCGGGCGTCCATGTTCCAGAGGCCAAAACGCGAAAGTGCTCATCGGTCAACAAGGGCAGAACACGGTCGACGTTGCCGGCGGCATCGACGTTAGTACCCCAGGCGTATTGGCCCATGGGCTGCATGCTCCAGATCAGTCGTTGTCCACCGTTTTCAGACGGACACGAATAAGTCGGGCGGCCGTACTTCGCCTCTACTTGATGCAGTGGAGTGCCGGGGGGGGTGTCGGCCATAGTTCCGCAAGCAGCCAGAAACGCTACCGACATGGCAATAAAGCCAGCTTTGCCAAATCGCATGAAGTCGAGGAATTTTTCATCTGGTCTCTGCCAATAGGTTAAGTTTGGTGCTGTTTCATTAGCATACGCCTCAATAGTGGGAGCGTGCCAGCGCCGATTTATATTGCCTTACTACGAGCGCGACATATCGTGCTTTGTACTGGATCCGGCGAATATTCAGTCATTACGCTATAATGTTCACTGCGTTGGAGATCCGCGTACAAATGTGTATGGCAGGTATCCAGGTAAAACTCAATTTTTTAATCATCCACGTCAGGGCACCTCGGCTCTGACGCACTGTTAAAGAGGCCAAATCAATGTCTGTTGCTGACATCAAAAAATCTGACATCGTTGCACAATATCCAACGTGCGCAAGGCGATACCGGTTCCCCCGAAGTACAAGTAGCGCTGCTCACCGCACGCATCAACGAACTGACCGGCCACTTTAAGGCCCACATGAAAGATCACCACTCGCGCCGTGGTCTGCTGCGCATGGTGAGCCGCCGTCGCAAATTGCTCGATTACCTGAAGGGCCGCAATCCCGATTCGTATCGCTCACTGATCGAAAAGCTCGGTCTGCGTAAGTGATACTCGGGGCTGGCTCCCCATGATGCAACCGTGCACACTGCGATCAATAATCGCGGTGTGCACGGTTTTTTCTATTGTAAGGATATCCCCAATGTTTAATAAAGTGAGCAAATCGTTTCAGTACGGTCAGCACACGGTGGTCCTGGAAACTGGCGAGATTGCTCGTCAGGCCTCGGGTGCCGTACTGGTTTCGATTGACGATACCGTTGTACTGGCCACCGTTGTGGCTGGGAAGACCGCTAAGCCCGGCCAGGACTTTTTGCCCTTGACGGTCGACTACGTCGAGAAAGACTTATGCTGCCGGCCGCATCCCGGGCGGATTCTTCAAGCGTGAAGGGCAGTCCCTCCGATAAAGAAACCTTACGTCGCGGCTGATCGATCGCCCTTGCGCCCATTGTTTCCCGAAGGCTTCTACAACGAAGTACAGGTCATCATCCATACTGTGTCGGTCAATCCCGAAATCGATCCCGACATCGCTGCCATGATTGGCGCATCGGCCGCGCTGGCTATTTCGGGTATCCCGTTCGACGGCCCCATCGGTGCAGCGCGTGTGGGTTATGTGGACGGTCAGTACTTGCTGAACCCCACTAGCAGCCAGCTTAAAGAATCACAGATGGATTTAGTTGTTGCTGGAACCGAAGCGGCTGTGCTCATGGTTGAATCCGAAGCCCAACAATTGTCTGAAGAAGTGATGCTGGGTGGCGTGGTGTTCGGTCACGAACAAATGCAGGCCTGCATCAACGCTATACACGATTTGGTTGCCGAAGCCGGCAAGCCCGAATGGGAATGGCAGGCTGCGCCCAAGAATGAGGCTCTGGTTACTGCTGTAACCGCTGCCGCGCAAGACGACTCTGCATGCCGCCTACCAGATTCGCGAAAAGCAGGCGCGCACCACGCACTTGCGCAACGTTTACACTAACGTAAAAACCAAGCTGCAAGAGCATGCTGCTGCGAAAGGCGAGCCTGCACCCGATAACGTCGGTGTCGAAAATCTGCTTTTTGATCTCGAATCAAAAATCGTGCGCGGCCAAATCCTTAACGGCGAGCCCCGTATCGACGGCCGCGATACCCGCACCGTGCGCCCGATCAGCGTCCGACTGGGTGTATTGCCTCGTGCTCATGGCAGTGCCTTGTTCACCCGTGGCGAGACGCAGGCCCTGGTTGTTGCCACCCTGGGCACTAAGCAAGATGAACAAATCATCGATTCGATCATGGGCGAATCCCGTGACCGCTTCATGCTGCACTACAACTTCCCTCCGTTTGCCACCGGCGAAACCGGCCGTTTCGGCTCGCCCAAACGCCGTGAAATTGGCCATGGCCGACTAGCCAAGCGGGCTTTGGTTTCGTCCTTGCCCGAAGCTCAAGATTTCCAGTACACCATTCGCGTTGTGTCTGAAATTACTGAGTCCAACGGATCGTCCTCCATGGCGTCGGTATGTGGCGGTTCGCTCGCCATGATGGACGCAGGCGTACCAATTAAGGATCACGTTGCCGGTGTGGCCATGGGGCTTATTAAGGAAGGTGGCAAATTCGCCGTTCTTACCGATATCCTGGGCGATGAAGATCACCTTGGCGACATGGACTTCAAGGTAGCGGGCACGGTGCAAGGCATTACCGCCTTGCAAATGGATATCAAGATCCAGGGCATCACCAAGGAAATTATGCAGGTCGCATTGGCTCAGGCCAAAGAAGGGCGTCTGCATATCTTGGGCAAAATGAAGGAAGCTATCGACGGTTCACGAACCGAGCTCTCCGAGTTTGCGCCGCGCATGCTTAGCATCAAGATCAATCCTGAGAAGATCCGCGACGTTATCGGCAAGGGCGGTGCAACCATACGTGCGCTTACCGAAGAAACCGGTACACAGATCGATATCGGCGACGATGGCACCATTACCATCTCCAGCGCCGATCTGGACAAGGCCCGCGAGGCCGAGCGCCGTATCAAGGAGCTGACAGCCGACGTAGAAGTAGGCCAGGAATACGAAGGTCCAGTCTTGCGTTTGCTCGACTTTGGCGCGATCGTTCAGGTGTTGCCCGGCCGTGATGGTCTATTGCACATCTCCGAAATCGCCAACTATCGTATTGCCAATATCAACGACGTCCTGAAAGTTGGTCAATTGGTACGCATCAAAGTTATCGAAGCGGATGACAAGGGCCGTTTGCGCTTGTCGATGAAAGCTATTGGTGGAATTGAAGCCCAAGGTGGGCCGCAGGGCCCCGTAGCAGCAGCTCCAGTCACACCGGAAGCTTAAGGGCGTGCGGGCGGCCATGGTGGTCGCCCGCTAGCTGCTAGTCTTGTGGATGCGCAAAAAAATAGACACCCTAGGGTGTCTATTTTTGTAAATGCTGGTGCACCCAGCCGGAATCGAACCGGCACGACCAATGATCGAGAGATTTTAAGTCTCTTGCGTCTACCTATTCCGCCATGGGTGCGCGGGGCGCAGAGCGCCGGGTACTGTTTATATGCCGGATTGGCGATGCAGCTGCCTGAACCGATAATACTTGATCTGACAATCAAGTGGCGGAAGCGGTGAGATTCGAACTCACGGACGGGTTACCCCGTCGCTGGTTTTCAAGACCAGTCCATTCAACCGCTCTGGCACGCTTCCATTCTTCTGTGACTCTTGCAAGCAATGCTTGCCAAAACCCAGTGGGCAGATCCGTTTCCAGTTACGGAAATTGCACCTTTCAGAAGGACGTGAGTTTAGCCTAAGTAACGGCCCTTGTGGGCTGAATGACGCAGATTGACGTAAAAAAGTCATTTCACAGGCGATAATAGGATTTTTCGTTTGTGCCAAGGAGTCCCAATGAAGGCAGTGGAAATCTCGAAACCGGGCGGCCCGGAAGTTTTGGTGCTGGTCGATAGGCCCATACCAGAACCCAAAGCTGGAGAAGTATTGATCAAGGTGTCGGCGGCTGGCATCAATCGCCCTGATGTCTTTCAGCGCAAAGGTAATTACGCGCCTCCTCCGGGAGCCTCGGACCTACCGGGCCTGGAGGTAGCGGGCGAGATTGTTGGCGGCGATGCCGGCCGCCGGTGGCTTTGCTGTGGGCGACAAAGTGTGCGCCCTGCTAGCCGGTGGCGGTTATGCTGAATACTGTGTCGCGCCTGTGGCTCAGTGCTTGCCTATTCCTGCAGGGTTGTCCGATATCGAGGCAGCGGGGTTGCCGGAGACCTATTACACGGTGTGGAGCAATGTATTCGATCGGGGGCAATTGTCTGCTGATGAGTCTTTGCTGGTTCACGGTGGCGCAAGTGGCATTGGCACTACAGCCGTGCAGCTGGCTACGGCAATGGGTCATAAAGTGTATGCCACGGTGGGTAGCGACGATCGCGCCCGGGCAGTCGAGAAATTGGGTGCAGTGCTCGGAATCAATTACCGCACTCAAGACTTTGTCGAAGAAGTCAAAAAAGCCACGGACGGTAAAGGCGTCGATGTCGTGCTCGATATGGTGGCCGGCGAGTACGTTAATCGCAATCTTAATTGCCTGGCTGACGACGGCCGTATGGTCATCATCGCCTTGTTGGGCGGTCCCAAGGCGACAATGGACTGCAATCACATATTGCGTCGACGCCTTACGGTTACTGGCTCCACTCTGCGCCCGCGCCCGGTTGCCTTCAAGGCCGAAATTTCAAAGGCATTGAAGCAAACATGTCTGGCCTTTGCTTGAGGCACGCAGGATACGGCCGATCGTTCATGCTACGTTCCCGCTCGCTAAAGCATGCGATGCGCATGCAATGATGGACGCCGGAGAACAGATCGGCAAAATTATTCTTGACGGTGTAGTCGTAATGCCGCGGATTACGCCATTGCGGCCTGATCCGCGCTTTTCGTGCGTATTTCCGGCTAACAAGCTACAATGCCGGGTTATCCAATTTTTTCTTACTGAGCTTCATGAATACTGCCTTGGTTCGTAAGCGCCTTGTAATAGGCAACTGGAAAATGCACGGCACTCGTGCAAGCAACGCTGCTCTACTTACGGGGCTTGGTGCTGGGGTGGCCGTCGTCCACGACTGTGAGGTGGCGGTTTGTGCTCCGTTTCCTTATCTGGAACAGGTAAGCAGCAGCTTGGCCGGCAGCGGTATTTCGTGGGGTGCCCAAGACATCAGCAAGCACGAACACGGCGCTTTTACCGGTGAAGTTTCGTCGACGATGCTGGGTGACTTTGGCTGCAAGTGGACGCTGGTAGGTCACTCCGAGCGTCGCACCATTCACGCCGAGTCCGACCAGTTGGTGGCTCGATAAGGCGGTAGCAGCACTCAAGGCCGGCATTACTCCGGTCGTTTGCATCGGTGAAACCCAGGCCGAGCAAGAAGCCGGGCGCACTAATGAAGTTATTTCCCGGCAACTTGCACCGGTGCTGGCTCTAGGGCCACAGTTGCTGGCTCAAATGGTGTTGGCCTACGAGCCGGTTTGGGCGATTGGTACAGGTCTTACGGCAACGCCCCAACAGGCGCAAGATGTTCATGCTTTTATTCGAGCACAGCTCTCCGAATTAGGTGTGCCGCAGGTCCGAATTTTGTATGGCGGTAGCGTCAAGGCGTCTAACGCTCTCAGTTTGTTTGCCATGTCTGATATCGACGGCGCCCTCGTTGGTGGCGCGTCGCTGGTGGCAGAAGAATTTTTACGTATAGCGGCCGCATAGGCCTCGGAGTTTTTTCATGCAATGGTTGTCACCTGTTCTTCTGGCGATCCAGGTCGTATCGTCGTTGAGTATTATTTTGTTGGTCTTGCTGCAACAGGGCAAGGGCGCCGACATGGGCTCTTCGTTCGGGGGCGGTTCGGCAGGTAGTTTGTTTGGCGCCACCGGAGCCGCCAACTTTCTATCGCGCGCGACCAAATGGGCCGCAATTGTGTTCTTTGTATCCACAGGCGGTCTAGCCTACGTGGCGCACCATCCCAGCGGGAAGTCAATTCTTGATGGCGGTGTTATGCAAGGCTTCCAGGCTCCTGTTCCTGCGACGGGATCAGCAGTACCCGTAGCGCCTAATGCTGCTGTGCCCGCCGTTCCTGCTGCTCCAGCTGCTCCAGCTGCTCCTGCTGGTTCCGTCGGCACCCGCCGCGCCGGCTCAAGAGCCTGCAGCGACTGTTCCGGCTGCCCCGCTGCGCCGGAATCGGTTCCTGCTCCTGAAAAACCAGCCGCGACGCAGGGTACAACGCCGCCTGCCACGGCGCCCGCTGAAACTAAATAACTGGCTCTTCTGGGCTTTCGCTTGTTTCGGAAGGCTCGGAAAAATGCGAACCAAAATTCGTGCTAGAATACCGCTCTTTACAGGCCGACGTGGTGGAATTGGTAGACACGCTATCTTGAGGGGGTAGTGGCGAAAGCTGTGCGAGTTCGAGTCTCGCCGTCGGCACCAAATAGTAGTAATGCAAAGCATTCTGATCAAGTCTAACTAACCCGCTTCTTCATAGGAAGGCGCGGGTTTTTTAATGCAGTGTAGTCTTGTAAGGCCTTATATAATCAGTTGCTCTGTGTACTTTTATGTGTTCCTTATTAAACGATGCACATATTTGGTTTCACGCTATGCCGGCATTGGCCACGTCTCTGGTTCCGGTAATTTGGACCAGATTCCAACCGGGCAAGCCGGCACAGCCTTGCTACAGACTTAGTGGCGCACATACGTTCCGCATGCAACTTGCTGGCCGCAAAGTAGGCTGCACTAAGCGATGCACTTACGCCTCTGTTAGAAGCACATGCCCAGGAGTCGCCTTATGAAACGTAAAACTTCAAAAGTTCGGTCTGGCAAGATAGACGCAATTCCGGAACCAAAGTCGGCCAGGCCAGGATGGCGCAATGCCATTTTCGTGCTGCTAGGCCTCATGCTGTGCATTGCTGCTGGCGGGTATGCAGCGCAGCGCTTTAATGCCGGTGCCGACCAGGGCACATCTGCCGATGCCGCGATGCCGATGGCAATGATTATGGGCGACGGTGTAAAGGGTCCCGAGGGCATGGTGTGGGTACCTGGCGGCGAGTTTCTGATGGGCAGCGATTCCAAGCAGGCGCAAGCAAATGAGAAGCCCACGCACAAGGTTAATGTGCACGGTTTCTGGATGGATACGCATCACGTCACGAATGCCGAGTTCGCCCGTTTCGTCAAAGAAAGCGCTTATGTGACGACGGCCGAACGCAAACCCGACTGGGACACGCTCAAGGTTCAAATGCCGCCGGGCACGCCGCAGCCGCCAGCTTCGGCGTTCGTAGCAGGGGCTATGGTCTTTGTCGGCACAGCCGGTCAAAAGTGCCCCTCAATGACTGGTCGCAATGGTGGCGCTATATGCCTGGTGCGAACTGGCGCCACCCGGACGGGCCAAATAGTGACATCCAGGACAAGGACGATCACCCAGTGGTGCAGGTGTCGTACGAGGATGTGCAGGCCTACGCCAAGTGGGCCGGCAAGCGTCTGCCAACCGAGGCCGAATGGGAGTTCGCTGCGCGCGGTGGCCTAGAACAAGCGACCTACGTTTGGGGCGATGAATTGCAGCCGGAGGGCAAGCAGATGGCTAACATCTGGGACGTACAAAAGCGCGACTTCCCCGTCATCAGTCCCAAAGCCGGCGGTGCCGCCGGTACTTTGCCGACCGGCACGTTTCCGCCCAATGGCTACGGTCTCTACGACATGACGGGCAATGCCTGGCAGTGGGTGGCCGACTGGTACCGTGAGGACTACTTCCAGCAGCAGGCAGCACTGAAGCACATCGTCGATCCGCAGGGGCCGGACAACAGCTACGACGCACACGATCCGGGGGTGCCTGTCAGTGCGCCCAAGCGTGTGACACGCGGCGGTTCATTCCTGTGCAACGAAGATTACTGCCTCAGCTATCGGCCCAGCGCGCGGCGCGGCAACGACCCCTATAATCCCATGTCACACATCGGCTTTCGGTTGGTCATGACCGATGCGCAGTGGCGCGCATATACGAGTGAAGGCAAAACCAAAGCAGCATCTCTGAATTAATTCACGTTATGCTGCGAACCGCTCGGAGAGTTGGTGGGCCATTTCTACCTGCTTATGGTCTGAAGCAGGTATTGAAGAAAAAGGGCGTAGGTTGATGATCATAAGCCCTTTCTCGGCAGGCTGGTGCTTATGTTTCACCGATATATTTCCCGATTCTGGTCCATGCAATATCAGTAAAGCGGTGCTGGCAGAATCGCCCGCAGCTTTTCTGCCGCGGGCGTCCTTGCGGGGTGGGTTACTTGCTGGGTCGTGCCGTTTCAATTTTTGCCTGTGCCTCTTCCAGCGCCTTTTTCAGACTAAGCGTATCCGCGCCCTGACTTGGTGGGTAGTCCGTCAGCGTTTTCAGATGCTCGGCGATGAAAGGCCCCGATGAATTCAGCGCCCACATTTTCGCGGCAAAGAACTTTCGGCCAGCTGCGCCCCACTCATGTGATTCCTGATCCATCCTCTCAAGCGGATCCATGAGCAGATTGAACAGGTAAGGAACGCTCATATAGGTTTTCTGGTTCCACCACGAGCCTTCCTTCTTGGCGCCGATGTGTATCTTCCAGGCGTCTACACGTAAAGCCATGAGATCGGTTTCGTCGTAATAGAAAATCTCGTGTCGGGCGGATTCTTCACTTTCTCCGGTCCAATATGCGAGATTGTTATAGCCGTCGAGATGGACCCTGTACTTCGTGTCGCCCATCGTTTTGTCCTTGAGTAAGTCGTCCTTGAGGGTGGGTAGACCCGCTGCCGCTGCGAGCGTGACATAGAGGTCTTCGTGATTCTGAATACCATTGGAAACGCTTCCGGGTTTGATCTTGCCAGGCCATTTCACTAGCATCGGTACCCGCACACCGCCTTCCCAAGTGGTGCCTTTCTCGCCACGGAAGGGCGCATAGCCGCCGTCTGGCCACAGCATTAGCTCGTAGCCGTTGTCGGTGGTGTAGATGACGATGGTGTTGTCGGCGATGCCCATGTCTTCGAGTTTCTTAAGCAACGTACCGACCTGCTCGTCATGCTCGATCATTTTGGCGCGCACGACGTCTTCCTCGGCGCGGCCTTCATCGACCGCCATCTGGATGTATTTCTTGGGCGAATGCGAATGGATATGAGTGGCCGTCGTATTGAACCACAGGAAGAAAGGTTTGTCCTTAGACTGGCCATCCATCCACTTAAGCGTATGGGTCAATACTTCGGCATCGAAGGTCTCCATGCGCTTGCGCGTGAGGGGGCCGGTGTTCTCGATTTTCTGCTTGCCCACGCGTCCGAATTTCGGATCCTCGGTCGAATCGTCCGTCGTTGTCGCCCAGGCATGCAGTACGCCACGCGGTCCCATTTTCTTCAAATATTCAGGATTCTTCTGGCCAGGATAATCGAGCTCTTCGGGCTCCTCTTCGGCATTCAGGTGATAGAGGTTGCCGAACCACTCGTCGAAGCCATGTACCGTCGGCAGGTGTTCATTGCGGTCGCCGAGGTGGTTCTTGCCGAACTGTCCGGTCGCATAACCTTGTGTCTTGAGCACTTCGGCGAGCGTGGGATTCTGCTTCTGTATACCCCGCGTTGAACCGGGGATGCCGATGGTCGTCAAGCCAGTGCGTATCGGCATCTGCCCCAGGATGAAGGCTGCGCGTCCTGCTGTGCAGCTCGGCTGCCCATAGTGATCGGTGAAGAGCATGCCTTCCTTGGCGATGCGATCAATGCTGGGCGTTCGCCCCATCATGCCGTGCGAATAAGCTCCGACGTTCCACATGCCGATGTCGTCGCCAAAGATAACGACGATGTTGGGTTTGTTGCTTTGTGCGTGTCCTGTCGTTGGCACGATGGTTGCCGATACGGCCGTTACGGCCACTACGGCACCCATCAGGACTCTGCCCCATGAGTATCTATTCAACATGTCATCTCCTCTGTTGCGAGCGACCACACCCGGCGGCCATGGTTGATGCAGACTACTTCTTTGTCTGTTCCGGATAGATGCATTTCCAGTCATTCTTCATGCTGACGACGACCCATTGTTTTGTCCTGGCTTCGTCCAGTGCTTTGTCGAGTTTGCCGACCTTGGATTCGCGGTCGTAGGCAAATTCGCGTTCGGCGTCGTCGTGGTGAATAAGGACCGTCAGACGCTTGCCACTGCCGGCCATCGTGTACTGCAGCATCTCCAGGTCGCCATCTGAATTGCCGAAGGCTGCAATGGGGCGACGTCCGATGGCGCGGTAAATACCGGCCGGTTTCCCGGGGCCGTCGTCGACAAAGTCAATCTTGGATTCGCGAATGAGTACGGGATGTCCGTCCTGCATGTCGAACTTCACATCCGACAATGTGCCGATCACCTGCTCGGGAGGAATGCCGTAAGCGGCTTCAGACCAGGGCCGCATGAATTCGACGCTTCCACCGGAAACGATAAAAGTTCTGAAGCCATTGGCGCGCAAATAGGAAAGCAGTTCCTGCATGGGCTTGTAGACCATCTCGGTGTACAGGCGCTTGGTCTTAGGATGACGCGCCGTGGCTAGCCAGTCGCGTATGGTCTTGTCGTAGGCCTCAGTGGTCATGCCGCTATTGGCTTGCACCAGCAGTTCGATTAGCGGCTTATGGCCGAGCTCGGCGAGCGCCGCGTGATCGTGTGCAACAAGCGCGTTGAAAACGGGGTTATCTTTCCATTCTGGATGCTGTGGCGCTGCGGCCTTGACCTGTTCAATCATAAAGGGGAACTGGAAGTAGAGCGGCTGTTCGCTCCATAAGGTGCCATCGTTATCAAAGGTGGCGACGCGCTCAGCCGGAGCAACGTAATTGGGCGAGCTCTTATCTGTGACTTCGGCCACAAATTTGAAGATGGCCTGTTTATTGGGGCCGTTGTTCCAGCAGGGGAGGGGTTCCGCGGCATGCGCTACCGCGATCAGAACCAGAGTGATGCAGAGTGCGGCCAAAAACTGCCGAGCAGCAAATCGAAGTGCATTCATACATATCCGCCAAAATAGGAACAGGACTGTTTCGTGCGTGAGCTTTGCTTTGTCTCTATCGTGAACTCGGTAAAACCGTAGGTCAGTATAGATTGAAATTGTTCGATTCCCATTAACGGAAAGGTGCTTTCTTTTCCAAGAAAGCGCATTCTGTGGTAACGGGCTGAAACGCGTCAGGTCAACAATGATGAAGCAATCAGCCGGCCACACTCAGGGAATTTTCGCTATTTCCTGGGATATGTCTTTGGGCGAGTTTGCTGTATTTTGTAGCGTTTGGTCAGGTTATGCTTTGTCGGGTGCCGCGGCATCGTCGGCGAGATGATCGACCAGCTGTTTCAGTTAATTGGGGTTTGCTCGGCTTCTGACTTTAGCCGGACGCCGGATTCTTGGCCAAACAATCGTGAATTCGCGTCAGTGCGGAAAAGGACAGTTGGCTTTGTTGTGGCACTGGTGCCTTGTGTTTGCGCATGCACGACAATTTTCTGCACTGTCTCGTGATAGGGGGATTTATCGCAAACGGGATCTGCATTGGCCGCGTCGCCGGTCAGGGCCAGTGCCTGGCAACGACATCCTCCGAAATCCTTTCCCTTTTCCGGACAGCTGCGGCAGGGCTCCTTCATCCAGGCATCGCCTCGGTACAGATTGAATGCATCGCTGTCATACCAGATGTGTCGCAGACTGTGTTGTGTCACGTTAGGGAATTCGATCCCCGGCAGTGTCTTGGCCGCATGACAGGGTAGCGCTGAACCGTCCGGCGCTATGCCTAAAAATACGGAACCCCAGCCGTTCATACAGGCCTTGGGGCGTGTTTCGAAGTAATCCGGTACGACAAACAAAATTCGCATCTTATTGCCGAACCTGGTTCGGTAGTCGCTAACGATGGCCTCGGCACGTTCGAGTTGTTGACGGTCTGGCATGAGCTGGGCCCGGTTAGCCAAGCCCCATCCGTAGTACTGAGTGTTGGCAAGTTCCAGGTACTCGACGCCCATGGCATCTGCCATTTCGATAATGCGTCCTACGTGATCGAGGTTGTAGCGGTGCAAAACAACGTTTAGCACCATGGGGTAGTCGTACTGTTTGATCAGTTTGGCTACACGCATTTTCAAGTCGAAGGTTTTCGTGCTCGAGAGGAAATCATTCATCTCTTTGGTAGAGTCTTGGAAGGACAGCTGAATGTGGTCCAGCCCGACATCCTTCATGCGTATGATCCGTGCTTCGTTCAGGCCCACGCCCGACGTGATCAAATTGGTGTAGAAGCCCAGGCGGTGTCCTTCCTCAATAAGGTCTTCCAGATCGTTGCGCTGCAAGGGCTCGCCGCCTGAAAAGCCCAATTGTGCCGCGCCCAGTTGTCGAGCTTGCTGTAAGACATCAAGCCATTGCGCTTTAGTCAATTCTTGCTGGTTCTGAGCATAGTTCAGCGGGTTGTAGCAAAACACACAATGCAAAGGACACTTATAGGTCAGTTCAGCCAAGAGCCATAGTGGCGGCGTAACAGGTCGGGGAAGGGTATTGGCGTTCATGATAAAGGCACCTCAAGTTATCCACCCGCGTTCGTAAGCCGCGCACATGAAATCCTCGACATCGCCGCGCAGCCCCGTGGCTGAGAAGGCGTTTTCAAGGTCCTCGGTGATGGCCGAAATATCGCGCTCGCCATCGCAGCGCTTCAGGATCTCTGCCGCGCTGGTATTCAATTTGACCATTCCCTCGGGGTAGAGAAGCACATAATTGGCTTGTGCTTCCTCCCATTGGAGGCGGAATAGTCTGGATAATTTTGGTTTCTCCGGGAGGTCGCTCATAAGATTGTCCCGACCCGCTTCAAGGGTTTGCCTTTTCAATTGCATCCAGCATAGACCATAATACATCCAGCTTGAACTGCAGTATTTCCAGTGCTCGTTCCTGTTGGGCTCTAGATGTGAAATGGTCCAGCGTTACCTGCAACCCGTGTTCCACATCGCGCTCTGCGAGCGAAATGCGGCTTCTGAAGTATTGCAGCCCGTCGGCGTCGATCCAGGGATAATGCTGGGGCCAGTTTGCCAGACGGTCCTTGTGGATGCGGGGCGCAAACATTTCAGTTAGCGAAGAGCACACAGCTTCCTGCCAGGGAGCCTGCCGCGCGAAATTCACATAAGCATCGACTGCAAAGCGTACGCCAGGAGCCAGATGCTTTAACGACCACAGTTCGTCGCTGGCTATGCCGACGGCGTTGCCCAGCCGCGACCAGGCTTCGATTCCGCCATCATTTCCGTCGAAGCCATCATGGTCGAGTATTCGTAGCACCCACTTGCGGCGGGTTTCCCTGTCGGGGCAATTGGCAATAATCGCAGCGTCTTTTCGCGGGATGCAGATTTGGTAATAGAAACGATTGGCGACCCAAGTACGGATTTGGTCTGGCCGCAGTTCGCCATTTGTCATCTTGATGTTGAATGGATGATTGATATGGTAGCCGGCGCCTTTCGCACGCAATTGCTCTTCAAAGGCCTTGCGGTCCCAGGCGGGGTTTAACGTAGTTTGTGGTGCCGGCGCGTTCATAGGTTTATCTCCATTCCGTCGAATGCGACTTCGATACCGTGGCGCCTTAGCAGGGCTGCCTCTTCCGACTTTTCGTCGAGTATCGGGTTGCTGTTATTGATATGAATAAGGATCTTGCGTCGTGGGCCCAGGGCATTTAGCGTTTCTATCATTCCACCGGGCCCAGATTGGGGTAGATGCCCCATGTCGGCCGACGTTTTTTTGGAAAGGCCCAGGCGAATCATTTCGTCTTGTGTCCAGAGCGTGCCGTCGACCAAAACGCAGTCTGCGCTGCTCATTGCGGTTTTAATATGAGGTTCGATTTGCCCGAGTCCGGGGGCGTAGAAAAGCTTTTTCCCCGTTTCTTTGTTTTCTATCAGGAGACCGATGTTGTCACCGGCTTGTGGATTATCGCGATGCGGGGAGTAGGGTGGGGCTTTGCTTTTCAGGTCTAAAGCGGTGAAGCCGATGTTCGCTAAGCTGGGAATTTGTATTGCAGATTCGCTTCCTACGGCCGTCACTGGAGTAAGTGGATTCCAGGTGACCCCGCAATAGTGAGATAGCACCTTGGACAATGGCATCCCGGTGGACAAGTCATCCCAAACCGAGGCGGTGCAATATAGCGGTATGTTTTTACCTTCGCGTAGCATCAACAAACCGGTAATGTGGTCGATTTGCGCATCCATTAGCAATACCGCGGTAATGCCGGTGTCGCGGATACTCCGTTCCGGTTGCAGTGCGGGCGTCGCGCGAATCTGGGCCAATATATCGGGAGAGGCATTGATAAGTAGCCAGTCGTCGCCATTTTCGGAAACGGCTATCGAAGACTGAGTACGTGCGCGGGCTTGGATTGTGCCTTTGCGAATGCCACTGCAGTTGGGACAATTGCAATTCCACTGCGGAAAACCTCCGCCTGCGGCAGAGCCTAGAACAATGACTTTCATGGAGCTTCCGACAAAAAAACGCGGCGCCGGTTGTGGACTAGCGCCGCGCTGTTCGCGATATAAAAATCGTATTAACGATTGGCAATGTACATGGTGATTTCAAAGCCGAAACGCAAATCGGAAAACTCTGGTTTACTCCACTTCATAGCATCTCCTGTCGAAAGTTTAAGCACTTTTCCAAGATTGAACGACTGCTTGAATTATTGCTATGCTGCAGTAACCGCTACAGTCGAATTAATGTTATCACTGTGTATTCGAATGTCAAGATATCGCGCAGCGTCTTTTGGCGGAGTCACCGTTATTTAATTTTAGCGGTAAATAGTAGGCAGTTAGATGAAATAGTGTGTTGTTTCATATACGGAGCATGTGCGTCACGGTCGGCACATAGCGCGGCAACATTTCATTGATCGGAGGCCCATGATCACTCCCTTTTCCGAAGGTATGCTCAGTGTTGGCGAAGGGCACAGAATGTATTACGCTCAGTATGGCGAGCAAGGCGCGCCTGCATCCGTAGTACTGCATGGCGGTCCAGGAAGTTCCTCCCGAACTGCCATGCTGGATTGGTTCGACCTTACGCAGCACCGAGTCGTGTTGTTTGATCAGCGGGGAACGGGAAGAAGTGCCCCATCGGGCGAGCTTCGGTTCAATACGACGCAAAATCTTATCGCAGACATAGAGCGCTTGCGTACGTTTTTGAAGATTTCTAAATGGCTGGTGGTCGGCGGTTCGTGGGGCGCCATGTTAGCCATTCTTTACGCGGGCAGCCATCCGACTTCGACCAGTGGCCTAGTCCTACGTGGCGTATTTTTGCCCGGCAAGGCACAGCTAGATTGGTTCTTTCGCGATATTCGGGCATTGGTGCCGCTTGCTTGGGCTGAACTTACAGCAGGCATGACAACTGAAGAAGCGGCCTCCGTCCTGGCAACGCTGACCCGTCGACTACATTCGGGTACAGAGTCGGAAGGTATAGATAGTGCCAATCGCTGGAGCCGATACGAGAACGCCATAATGGACGCCATGGTAGGCAAAGCAGATGGGGTTATGTCTGATAGTGACTGCGGTCCGCTACACAAGTACCGAATTCAATCACACTATCTTTCGAAATCGTGCTTTACAACAGAATTCGCCGTTTTCGATGCGGCCAGGAAGATCTCTGTACCGATTATCTGTGTACACGGTACCCATGACTGGATCTGCCCGCCGCAGAATCTTGTTCGCCTGATCGACCACATGCCAGACGCGGACATAAGGTGGGTGCCAAGGGGTACCCATACCCCGTCGGATCCGGCTATTTTTAACGCCCTATGTATCGCTATCCATGACATTTCAACCAAGTCCTTGAATGCCAGTGCGACCACTGTGGACGAGTCGCAGCCTTAAAAAAGCTGCCTGCTCAAGAAGAATTTGTTGGGCTACTGATCATATCAAGTATGATGAATTCCTTTGAAAAACAAGGAATTAAAAAAGCCAAGGGGGCAATGGTGGATCAACGATACACTCGTACCGCAATTTTATTGCATTGGCTTATCGCTGCGCTATTGGTGGGCCAGTTCGTACTTGGCTGGTATCTAGATGAAATCCCGCGCGGTGTACCCGAACGATCGTATTTCGTTAATCTGCACAAAAGTACGGGTATCGTTATCGGTGCGCTGATTGTTATACGGGTGTTGTGGCGTCTTACGCACACCCCACCTCCGCTTCCTCTTACCGTTCCCTCGTGGGAGCGACGACTGGCGACCGCCGGCCACCGGCTGCTTTATACCTTGATGGTGGTAATGCCGGCTTCGGGCTATATAGCATCAAACTTCAGCAAGTACGGAATCAAGTTTTTCAACGTCATATCTTTTCCTCCGTGGGGTATTGAAGACAAGGCAATCTACGCGTTTTTTAATCAAACGCATAAGTTGGCATCTTGGTTGCTTCTTGTAATGGTGATCCTACATGTGCTCGCGGCGCTAAAACATTTGCTTATTGATCGGGACCAGGTTTTTTCCCGAATGTTATTGCGCCGTCGCCCAGCACAACGTCAATGAACCTTCCCATTATGAAAGCACCGGAGACCACCCCTTATGAAATGTCATTTCCACCCCAGGTACTTGCTTGCCGCTGGCCTCATATCCTTGTCGACCATCGCCTTTGCTGCTCCGTTTGCCTATGTACCCAATGAGGGTTCGGGGACAATTTCTATTATCGATGTCGCCACTGACAAAGTTGTTGGCGATATGCCTGCTGGTAAGAAACCTCGCGGTCTCGCCATAAGCGGCGAATGGCTCTATGTCAGCGATCAGCCTAACAATAGTTTGCTGTTGATCGATCTTAAGTTACGCAAGCCAGGCCCATCGATCAACTTGGGCGAGTCGCCGGAAGGGGTGTATGCCTCGCGCGATGGGAGATGGGTTGCGGCAGCAATTGAAGAAAACGACGAAGTGGCCATTATTGATACACAAGTCAATAAGGTCGTTTCCAGGATCAAAGTCCAGGGCAAAAATCCCGAGCATGCGGTATTCAGTCCCGACGGCAAAACAATGCTGGTCAGCGCCGAAGATGGCGGTGCATTGGATATCATTGATTTCGACAGTCGCAAGCAGGTCGTTCAACTGAAAATTGGCGAACGGCCCAGGGGCATAGGTTTTCTTCCAGACGGCAGCAGGGCCTACGTTGCAGCGGAAAACAGTAGCGAGATCTACGTAATCGACATGGCAAGCAACAAGGTCCTAACGCATTTAAAGGGGGGAAAGCGCTCCAATGGTGTGACCGTACACCCTGACGGCAGCCGCGTTTACATCTCTAACGGTGGCGACGCCAGCGTGTCGGTGATTGACACAAGCAATAATAAAATCATTGCCACTGTTCCTGTTGGCCAGAGGCCATGGAATATGGCAATCACCCCTGATGGCAAAAAGCTGTATGTCGCGAATGGCCGCTCCAACAGCGTGTCAGTCATCGATACCGAGAAAAACATGAAGCTGCACGACGTTAGCGTCGGCGAACGGCCGTGGGGCGTTGTCATACATTGATTTACACACAAGGTCTGCCACTGCTGCAGGCCTTGTTATTTATGCCTTCAGTAACTTTCACGCGAAGATATATTTACATCAAGGCGTTCCAGCTTGCGGTAAAGCGTATTGCGACTGACTTTTAATTGCCTGGCGAGCTTACTAAGATTCCAGTGTGATATTTTCAGTTCTTGAATCAACGCATCGCGTTCGGCTAATTCCAAAGGATTTAGCACGTTTAAATCTGTCGATATTGTTTCTTTCAATACTTCCAATTTCGGGTCTACGCAAAAATCAGCCGGAAGGCAGTCTATTGTCAGTACGTCACTGTTTCGCAGAGCGACCATTAAGCGTAAGACGTTGCGCAGCTGCCGAATATTGCCCGGCCAGGGATGGCGCTCAAGGGCGCCCATAAGCTGGTCGTCGATAGTAATCGTGGTGTCGTCCGGAGACTCTTGTTGCAAAACAAACAGAATGAGAGCGCGTCGGTCCGCTCGGATGCGCAACGGTGGTAGCGTAAGTGTCACGCCTTGAATTCGATAGTACAGATCGGCTCGGAACTCGTTATTCAAAATCTTTGCAGGTAGATCACAATGGGTTGCACTAATCAGCCGGATATCCAGTTTGATGGGTGCCTTGCCGCCAAGCGGTGCAACTTCGCGCTCTTCCAGTACCCTAAGGAGTCTGGTCTGCAATGCAAGCGGCATATCACCGATTTCGTCCAGAAACAGCGTGCCACCATTCGCCTGAAAAATTTTTCCTATTTGACCTTCTTTACTTGCCCCTGTGAAGGCGCCGGGTTTATATCCAAACAATTCACTCTCAATCAGTTGTTCGGGGATCGACGCACAATTGACTGCCACGTACGGGGAATTAGAACGGCTGCTTGACAGGTGGATAGCTTTGGCAAATAGCTCCTTTCCCGTACCAGTTTCTCCGCAGAGCAAAATGGCGACGTCGCGATCGAAAACCTTCATGGCCGTCTTAATATTGTGTTCCATCTGTGCATCATGGCCCCGACTCAGGGCCTCGAGCGGAGCATGTGGACATGGAGTCGATGCATTGCTGATTGCCGCTGCGGCGATCTGGGTGGCGAAGCCTTGCAGCGCCTCTTTCTTGTCCGCGACAGGAGCAAACGCGGTTGCATAGAAGCGACGGCCATGACGCGCATCGAAGACGATTGAGGGGGCTTGCCTAGACTTATGCTGGCGCAGTAACGACTTGAATGAGAGGTCAAAAAATGCATCTAGCGGCTGACCGACGATTTCGTCGGAAATCACGCCCAGTTGCCCCATCGCATTGCGACTGGCAGCCAGGATACACCCATCGGAATCCAGCGCAATGATGCCCTTGTTAAGCGTGCTGACAAATTCTGGGCGGCTGTGGAAAATAAATAGCTGGCTGCATGGAAACTCGTTGATGAAAACCTTGTTTTCGATTTCCTGGACAGTCATATTTACCAGATCGAGCACGTGATTGGGTGCCCGATTCGCTTCGCCAGAGGCGTCTAGAACAGCCAGTATGTTGCCCCGCCAATCGAAGATGGGCGAAGCGGCACAAGTTAGCCCTGTGTTGCGAAAGAGGTAATGGTCGCCTTGGTGAATCATCATGGGGCGCTGCTCTGCCAGGCAAGTGCCCATCCCATTCGTCCCCTGAAACTTCTCGGACCAGACTGCACCCGGCATAAGGCCGGATTTGGAAGCCGCGTGAGTGAAACCGGGGTCGCCAAAAAAATTCAGCAGTACGCCTTCGGCGTCGGTAAGCATAATGGCGTAGTTGGACTTGGCTATTTGCTGGAACAGCACAGTCATTTCGCTTTTCGCTGCCCGCATCACTGGATTTGATCGTTCCTGGCGCTCTAGCAACTCTTGGTTTTCTACCACGTATAGTTCAAGTGCTTTGGTGGGATCAAGCTTGTATTCGCTTGAACATCTGATCCAGGAGTCGGTTATGTAACTGGGCACGGTCAAATGCGGTGCCACTACTGATTGGACGACCTCGCGGATGCGAGCTCCATGACTGTGCGCGCTAACCATTTTTGTCTCCTCACTCGGTAGGCAAACCACCCAGATTTCTATTGTTCGACCCGGTATGATTTGTTGAGTTAGATAACATAACGGTATACGAAATCATCGCTCAAAGCCACCTATTAGCTGGATGTCCCAGCTGACGGATTAGTCTTGAATCAAAATGTTTGTTTTAGAATTATTCGATATAGCCTCCATCCATGCCCCATGCTTCCTGACACGCTTTGATATCAACACTTATTTGACGAATCTTGCGGCTGGATCGCTCGCTTTGGTAGTTGCGGTTTAGAACGTCCAACAATATTTGTACGGGATTCGTACCCGTTGAGGCATGCAAACCTACATGCGACAGCGTCATGCGCGGATTTACTTCAAGGACAACGGGGCCGTGGTCGGTGATGATGAAGTCAATCCCGACATAGCCCCACATTCCCGGCATCGCTGCAAGCACACAGCGGGCCATTTGTTGAAGTTCGCCGCTTGCGTCCTCAATGCTATTGATGATGCTACCCATATATTGGAACTGGTTATCCGATACGGCGACGCGATGATCATTGCAGCCCATCAGGAAGACTTCACCTTCGCTGCACAATAAAGACAGACTGCAGGGGCGGCCGGGGATATACGGTTGCAGCACATAGTCGCTTTGGCTTTGCCCGCCTATCCATTTGATGGCCCCGGCGCGGTGGGGAAAAATATGGGTGTCGGAACAACCGGCCCCGTCGTCCGGTTTCACCACCCAGGCTGACGAGCCGGCGGGAAGTCTACTTTGTGCACGAAAGGTAGGGACAACAGGTACTCCCCTAGCTTGCAATGCCTGCGACGTGCGATATTTGCTTGCCGCCAGATGAACAGCATCGCGCGTGCTGCCGAAGAGCTTTCTTTTATGTTGTATTGTTTTGGTCGCTATCAGTTCTAGCAAGCCGTTCGATTCGGCTGCCAATGGCCAAACGGCGTCGGCTTCCAACATGCATTCATCTACTGTTCGCAACGACAGCTGCTGGCGTACGGAAACTTGGAGATCTTGTCTCTGAGAGGTATGCGTCGAGCTCGTGGACTGTTGAAGTGTAAGAACTTCCAGGGTGTCAATGCGCGAGATATCGGCCAAGAGGGCTCGCATCATGATATCGCCTCGAAACCCTGCTGACGATGAGGCGCTGCTGCCCTCAGGCAATGCCACTCCGCGATGGTCACAAATGAAGATTTTCACTTTCCTGCCTCGAAGTGCATTCGATGGTTTTATTCACGGCGCGCACGGTTTGGCGGCGCGCCCTCTTTATTCCGGCGAAACGCCAGATGAGATTGTCAGGCTTGTTCCCAGGGGCGAGTCGGCACCCGTCAGGTTGGTATAAATTGAGTACAGTTTTCCGGGAACCGCATCGCTCATCACAAAGACATAGGACTTGTTAGCATAGTTTCCCAGACGCGCCTTATTAGGGTCGCTTGCGTACGGGCGAATACTAATCTCCTGACCTTTGATTGGATGGCCTTCGTAGATAATGGTTTTGTCAATAACCTTGGTCTCTGGCATGGCCAGGGCCATGCGAATGCTTTTGCGAAAATAGGCTGTTGAACCGCCTGTCAATCGCTTCATTTCGGCGATATCGCCTTCCAGGAATCCCAGGATGGCGGGATTGCCCTGGGCACTTTCGAGCGCTGGTATATGAATTTTGCGATCACCGGAAAGAAATCGCATGGCAATTGAAGCGGTTCCGTCATGGTGCAGTTCCAGGACGTCAACAGAAACTTCATCCGTATAGGGGGCTGCGCCTTCGATGTCGTGGTGATAGCGATAGGTGATTGTTTGCGGCTTGGTATCGGCAAAGTGATTGCTAAGGAATAGAATCTGTTCCGCTTGGGTGATTTCCTGTGCGTTTGCTTGGGTAAATGCGAAGCCCAGGATGGCCATGGTGAAGGCAATCAGCATAGAGCCAAACGACAGTGCCTCCTTCTTGGTGGGGATCATGTTTCAACTCTTTGCAGCCGGAGGCGTCAAAACGGTGGGAACGCTGTATTCTTCCAGAATTGCACGGATTTCGGCTTGGCTTGAGTCAATTAGGGCATTAAGCTGATCGCGTAGTTGTTTTTGCCCATGGCGCACCCCCATCGAAATACTGAAACCGTACTGGATGCCATCGTTCCGAAATTGAAAAGGCACGACCTCGTATTGGTACGCCGCTCGTGTGCTTGGCAAAGTATCCTACGATGGGCCCCCAGGCAATGGCAATATCGATCGTGCCACTAGCAAGGTCTTTTTCAATGATCTGCCCGGGGTATTGGTCGGGGTCTCCGGTTTGTAATTGGTAGGACACCATCAGATCAGAGAGATTATTCTTAATCAGCCAGTCGGCAGCGGGCGTTCCGGTAAATATGCCGATTCTCAATTTGCTGAGCGTGGCTTGATCGAGCTTCAGTACATCTTCGGGTGCGCGTACCGAGTCCAGTCCCTTGCCTTTCAAAAATGCCATAGCATAGGTGGATGTCAGATAAGGTTTGGTCGCGAGTCCCATTTCAAAGTTTGGTGAAACGCTAGTGACGACATCGCACTTATAAGTGTCGGTATCAGGAATTTTGGCTTGCAGGGTGTTGCGAATGAATCCGATGCGTTGAGGCCACCATGCGTGTTCCAATCTCCAACCGAGCTTCTTGGCAAACAGCGCTGCTATTTTATTTTCATAGCCCTGCTCTCGTTCATTCGACATAGGCAGGTTATTTGGATCCTGACAGACTCGTAATACTTTTTGCTCTGTTTTGAGCGCAGATGGTGTTTGAGCCTGCACACCGACTGTCAAAAAGCCGGCGACGAGGGCAACACCAGTCCGATATACCTTGCCGGCCATAGGTGAATTATTCAAAAACATGTATGAAATCCTTTTCTACATTGATTTTTGCGCTCGAGTGCGTTTTTCTACTTCGCAATGGGTTCAAGGCGGCCGGGGTCAATCGCGCCGTCGGAACGACCTTTCAAGTAAGCATAAAGATTATCTAGATTTTCTATAACGCGGGGGACGCCTCCAAAAGACGGCATGCCTTTCTCTATGCGGCCATCTTTCACTGTGTGCTCGAAGTCCTCTTTGCTTAATTTCTTCAAACCCTCAACGAGCGATGGACCAACCAGTCCTTCTTGTTCAGCTCCGTGGCACCGGGCACAGGCCTGTGCCCGCCATGTCTTCCATCCGGCGAGGGTGTTGTCGTCTACATGTGTTTTATTGACCACGGTATATGGCGCGGAGCTACTGGATGGCGCCGCTGCTGGACTGGATGATGACTCTGCAGGCGTGGCGCCGGCCCCATTGGTGCCCGCGCTGTCTGCTGGCAATGTAACGCTTAGGGAAACCACAAGACTTGCACTCATGAACGCGGAACGTAACGACATACGGGTATATCCCTTAAAAAAACTGACGAGCGGCGTGCGCCGCGTCGCCAGCAAAAAGTTGTCTTGAGCGAGTTGAGGAAAGGGCGAAATCTTCTTAGATGCCGCCCCCGGTCTGACTATTTGACGGTTGCGACCTTCGTGGTTTTTAGGACGCTGTCGGGCAATGCGAAGACCATCAGTACGCCACCGAGTTCGGTGTAGCGGGCCAGTTCTTTGTAGCCTCCCACCGCACCCAGTCCGTCAGTAGGCTTTTCAAGCGCTGCCGCTAAGCCGATGCCAGCCCAGCCTCCGATTCCCGATAAGACGCCCACATATTGCTTGCCTTGATATTCCCAAGTAGTAACGTTGCCGATAACGCCCGACGGTGTCTTGAATTTCCACAACTCCTTGCCGTCGTTATCCACCGCTTTGAGGAAGCCTTCAAGCGTGCCGTAGAAATTTACGTTGCCTGCAGTCGCCAATGCGCCGCTCCATACCGAGAACTTTTCGGGCTTGGACCAAACGATCTTTCCAGTGCCGGCATCCCAGGCGATGAAATTGCCCATACCGCCATGGCTTCCCGGCGTCGGGTACATCGACAGTGTCGCGCCGACATATGGCTGACCTGCCGTGTAATCGATTTGAAATGGTTCATAGTCCATGCAGACGTGGTTGGTTGGCACATAGAACAGGCCCGTAATCGGAGAGAACGCCGCCGGTTGCTGGTCTTTGGTTCCCAAAGCCGCAGGGCAAATGCCTTTGGTGTTGACGTCTTCACCGTTTTGTAAGGTGCTGTATTTGGCATTCACTTGCGGACGGCCCGTCTTCATGTCGACATGGGATGCCCAGTTCACCGTTGGGTCAAATTTTTCGGCGATCAAAAGTTCGCCGGTAACACGATCCATGGTGTAGCTAAAGCCGTTGCGATCAAAATGCACGAGCGCCTTGCGGTCTTGTCCTTTTACTTTGATGTCGACCAAGATCATTTCGTTGACGCCGTCGTAATCCCACTCGTCATGTGGGGTCATTTGATACACCCACTTGGCAACCCCTGTGTCCAGATCGCGTGCGATGATGGACATTGACCATTTGTTGTCGCCTGGCCGTTGTTTTGGATTCCAGGTGCCGGGGTTGGCAGAGCCGTAATAAACGAGGTTGGTCTGGGGGTCGTAACTAAACCAGCCCCAGGTAGTACCACCGCCAATTTTCCATTGATCGCCCTTCCAGGTCTTGAGCGAAGAGTCGACCCCAACAGGCGCCATTTTTCCGTCCGTCCAGGTCATTGTTTTATCTGGATCGAACAGCATTTCCTTGTCGGGCCCAACTGAATACCCCTTCCAGACTTCCTTACCGGTTTTCAGGTCGTACGCGACCAGCCGGCCCCGCACGCCGAACTCCCCGCCGCTGATGCCAGTGAGCACCTTATCTTTGAAGATGTGAGGCGCATTGGTATTCGATTCGCCTATCTTGGGATCGCCGTTAACTGTTTTCCAGACTTCCTTACCGGTCTTTGCATCTAGTGCAACCAGCGTTGTGTCGGCCTGCTGCAAGATAATTTTTCCGTCACCAAAGGCGAGACCGCGATTGACCGTGTCGCAACACATTACAGCGATCACGGATGGATCCTGTTTGGGCTCATACTTCCAGAGCATGCGTTGATCGTCCAGGCTGATGGCAAATACCTTGTTGGGGAAGGGGCTATGCACGTACATTACGTCCCCGATAACCAGCGGGCCGCCCTCGTGACCGCGCAATACGCCCGTGGAGAACGTCCATGCGACTTGCAGGTCCTTAACGTTTTCGTTTGTGATTTGCTTAAGTGTGCTGAAGCGATGGTTCGCCTGATTGCCGGCTTGCATGGCCCAGTTCGCTGGATTGGATGCCGCCTCGTTCAGTTGGGGATCTGCCTGCGCCGCACCGGTCGCCATCATGACCCCAGCGATGCATAGCACGTGTTTTAAAGTTATCTTCAATGACATGTGTATCTCCGTTATGGTTTTACGGCAAGGCACTAGGGTTGGACTCGATTCGACGTTTCGGCGCCTCGACGGCTAGCTGCACGATTTATTAAGCACTAATCGTGCCAGCAAGAGTCGACACTGGGGCTCTATTCAACAAGGCGCATTCGAACCCCGAGGTATTGGCAGAGGGCCGCTTCAGGCGCGCATAGAATGTCCTGTGCGCTGAACAATCGCAGGTCGGGGTGTTCCGTTTAATGGACATATTCCCGGCTTCACCTTGCGGTAAAGCAAATTCGACTTTGCCTTTCAGTCGTGGCGAGTATTTGGCATGAGTCTTGCGGTACTGCAGTCCAAAGGAATCCACCCTATGCGGAAACGTCATATGAAGAATAAATGGACTATAGGGGTAATAATTTGGTTTCTAACGCTGACAGGTCTGCAGCCCGCCGCACGCGCTCAGGAACCGTTGCCGGTCAAAGCCGTGGCACCCGGCGTCTTTGTACACATCGCGGTTCACGAGGACGCGACCCCTGAAAATCGCGGAGCCATTGGGAACCTGGGCTTTATCATCGGACAGCGTTGCGTTGCCGTCATCGATTCCGGTGGGAGTTGTGCCGTAGGTCGGGCGCTTAGAGCGGCAATTCGCCGTCAGACGGACAAACCGGTTTGTTATGTCATCAACACACATGTGCATCCTGATCATATATACGGGAATGCGGCCTTTATTGAAGACAAGCCGCGTTATGTGGGGCATCGTAAGCTTGCCGCGGCAATGCTTTCTCGCCAGGGCTATTACGCTGGCTATCTTGACCGGACTATAGGCAAAGACTTGGCGCGCTCCAGTACGCTGGTCCTACCCGATCAATTCGTCGACGCTGTACAGGAAATCGATCTAGGCGACCGCAAGCTCATTTTGCGCGCTTGGCCGACATCGCATACTGATAATGACCTTACAGTGTTCGACGTAAGCACGGCCACATTGTGGCTGGGCGATTTGTTATTTCGGGAAAGAATTCCCACCCTTGACGGCAGTCTTGCTGGCTGGCTTTCCACCATGACACAGTTGGAATCCATTCCTGCGAGCCACGTCGTGCCGGGCCATGGCGAATTCAGTAGTGATTGGCCGGCGGTGTTGGTGCCGCAGCGCCAGTATCTGCAGCGTTTGCAAGATGACGTTCGTTCTGCCTTGAAAGCCAATCGCTCGCTTCAGCAAGCGACAGATGAAATCGGCGCGTCGAACCCGGCACAGTGGAAACTGTTTGATGAGTCGCATCGCCATAATGTGACTGCTGCCTACACCGAACTGGAGTGGGAAGATTGATTCGCTTGTATCCAGTCTCGAATCGGAGTACAAAATCTATAGAAGCAGGAGGTTCCATGAATGCTTTTCTTTGCCGGCTTCGGCATGCCGTTGCTGGTCTGCTAGTAGTCTTACCGATGGTGGCGATGCCAGCTGAGTCTGGTGGTCCCCCCGACAGCCCAATGTGGCAGAAGCTTCATGCGGGCCTCTTTCAGAACAGACCCATTAGCGACAACGGCGACGAACTTATCGAGCTAACCGCCCCCAAACGCGCTGAGGACGCCGCAGTCGTGCCTGTTTCGATCCGAGCAAAAATATTGCAGACCCCGACGCGCTACATCAAGTCGATACATTTGATCGTTGACGATAATCCGGCGCCCCTGGCAGCGGTCTTCCATATGACACCCCAAAGCGGAAGGGCCGATATTGAAACTCGAATTCGCGTCGAACAGTACACCTATGTGCGAGCGGTGGTTCAGACCAACGATGGCGCACTTGCCATGAGCAAGGTCTATGTCAAAGCGTCTGGTGGCTGCTCGGCACCTGCGAGCAGCCAGGGCCCTGGGGGCGATGATAGATTGGGCAAAATAAAGCTCATGACGCAAGAGGCCCCACCATTGAACCAGCCCGTAATGGTCCAGTTGATGATACGTCACCCAAACGCGTCGGGCATGGTAATGGATCAGGCAACCCGGCTCTACCAGCCGCCGCATTACGTACGCAAGCTAGACGTGTCATATGCGGGTAAGCCGGTAATGAGCGCAGATACCGACTTCGGAATAAGCGAGAATCCGAACTTTCGATTCTATTTTATTCCTTCAACACAAGGCGTTCTAAGCGCCAGAGCCGAAGATTCGAACGATTTGGTCTTCGATACTTCGCTTGAAGTGCGTCCTGAATAGATCGAGCGCGGGGGTATTCAAATCGGCAGCGAGCGCCGGCTTGATAGGCAGCTAACTTAAGCTAGTTTGTCTGCTTGTTTTCAACCATGCTGCGAACCATATAACGAATTCCACGGCTCCAAGTTTGATCGGTGTTGCCGCGGATATCGACTGATTTATTAAGGACGATATTGCCGGTTTGTACGTCGCGCACTTGTATATTGATATTCAGAATCAGATTGCTAACTTTTTGTACCCAGCCAGTCATTACGCGTGAGGCATGCAGTGCGCGCCCGATGTCGACGTCGCACCCATTGCAGCTATGTAATTCGAAGCGCTTCTGAAGTTCGGCGATCAGTGGGGCGGCCGGAGCATTATCGACTACGGTATATAGCTGATTTTCTGCAATGGCATCACGTAGCTGCTGACTTATCATGACGAGTCGGCTTTTTTGTTCAGCGTCCTTGGCCGTTTCGCCGGTATTGTCGATAAGCTCAAAGTCCATTATTGCGATGGAGTGTCTTTGAGATTCGGCTGCTGCGCAGAGCAGAGAACGCAGCAGCGATCCAGACGGCTGCGAAATATGCCCCCGCCCGTAGGCGAGACGCATGGCGCTTATTTAAGGAAACAGACATCGGCGGCCTTGCCTTCAATCGCTTTGTATTTCTTCGCCATCAACTTAACCTGTTCCGGATCGCGGAATTCCGCTCCGCGCTCGCCGCCTAGACGCAGGTACTTCGATGCCGTCGATATTTCGGCATATTCGTCGAATGAAGCCTGCTTTGCAATCTGATCAATGACGCAGGAACATTTGTAGAAAGACTCGTAGTTTTTTCCACTGTGACTCTGCATACATTCCAATACATATTCCACCCGCGTCGTGGTGGGGAAATCGTTAGCGAACTGTGCCGCTGCAACTGGCATGGTGCTTGCTAGAACCACTATGGAAACTGCCAACCTGGAAAGCTTCATGTGTTCCCCTGGGTGCGAAAAAACTTAGTGACAAAAAGTCGGAAGCCAGACTCCCGAAAGGGACCATCTTCGAAGGCATATGGCTTCTCGGATTCTCTGCGGCTCTACGGGTGGTAGCAAAAGTCATGCCATTTTTTCTTTTAGTGCTAGTGTTCTGTGGGGCTGGCGCGTTCATACCAGCTTCGGCTGCGAATTTACGAGTGCCCCCTATGCAGCAGCTCGCGCCGGGGGTGTATGCAGTTATCGGCCAAAACGCGGAGCCATCTCCGGAAAACTATGGGGTGGTAGGGAACCAAGGGGTGCTGATCGGTGACAATGGTGTAATCCTTATCGACACGGGAACCAGCGCGCTCTATGCGACTGAGCAACTCGAGGCGTTAAGGCGTATCACACCAAAGCCCGTTGTCCTGGCGATCAACACGCACCAAAGTCCCGCGTTTGTCTTTGGAAACGGTACACTCGCGCTACAAGGTGTGCCAATTCTTGCACACCGCGATGTCGCGGCCTTGATCCGCCAGCGTTGCGAAAAATGCCTGAAAAAACTTAATAATGTATTGGGCAGTCAGGAAATGGCTGGAACCACCGTTACCGTGCCAGATAGACTTATTGATAGTGCGGAGACCATCACGGTTGCCGGACGTCAGCTGGATATTGTCTATTTCGGCCACAGTTCTTCGCCAGGCTCCATAGGGGTTCTCGATCGAGCGTCGGGGGTATTATTCGCCGGCGGCCTGGTCTCAAACGGCCGCATTCCCGATACAAAAGACGCTCGCATCGATAATTGGCTGAGAGCCCTCGACAATCTGAAAATTCGTGGACTTAAGTTGCTCGTGCCCGGCGAAGGTCCGGTGTCTGCGCCGGCACGGGTTGACGATTTAGCCAAGTACTTAAGAGCCCTACAGAGCTCAGTCATTCGAGTTTACAAAGGCGGAGCAGGGCTTGCCGAGGCGGCGAAGTTGTCCCAACTTCCCCAATTCGAACGATGGCCAATGTACGAGCCCGTGCACAACAAGAATGTCGAACAGCTATATCTTCAGTTAGAGCGCGAAGCTATTCAATAGAGCAACATCAAACTACGGCCGATGGAGCCTTTGTCCAGGACGCGTCGGGCTTAAAACTGGCTCGCTTATTGCTAAGAATTGGAAAGCTGGCATACATCGCCACTTACCCCAGGGGTCCTATTAACCAAATAGTCGGTCGGACCTTGTCGTTTATTAGGAGACAAAAAATGAGCATAAAAATTCATCCGGCGGTCGACGATGGCATCAGGCCGGCAACTCCAGGTTTTGCAGGAGGAACTTTGTTGTGCAACTGCGCAGACAATAAAGTCGAAGTGACCATCGGTTCGCAGACCGCCCATAACCATGTATGCGGATGTTCCAGGTGCTGGAAGCCGGACGGTGCATTATTTTCGCAGGTGGCCGTGGTATCGCGCGACGCCGTGAAGGTCACCGCTAATGGCGATAAGCTAAAGGTTGTAGATCCCAGTGCGACCATACAGCGCTATGCTTGCAGTGGCTGCGGGGTCCACATGTACGGACGCATCGAGGATAAGAATCATCCCTTTTATGGTCTGGATTTCGTACATACGGAAAGGTCGCCGCAAACAGGATGGGCCGCACCGGAATTTGCGGCATTCGTGTCGTCGATCATCGAAACTGGCACGCCGCCCGAGCAGATGGGCGCAATCAGAGGGCGTCTGGTAGAGCTAGGACTGCCACCTTATGACTGCCTTTCGCCACCACTCATGGATGCGATTGCCACACATGTCGCCAAATCGAAAACACGATAAGCTACTGGGTTAACCTATGGGGGGGCGGCATAGCCGCCCCAAGCCAATTTATTGAAAAGGAATTACCCATGGACGTACGTGCAGCAGTAGCCACCAAGGCCGGCGCCCCGCTTACCATTGAAACAGTGCAGCTTGAAGGGCCTCGCGCCGGCGAAGTACTGGTCGAAATCAAGGCATCTGGGGTCTGTCACACCGACCTATTCACATTGTCGGGCGACGATCCGGAAGGCCTATTTCCTGCAATTCTAGGACACGAAGGCGCTGGTGTCGTCGTTGAAGTCGGTGCGGGTGTCAAGACGCTTAAAGCTGGCGATCATGTGATTCCCCTATATACGCCCGAATGTCGGAATTGTTCATATTGCCTCTCGCGCAAGACCAACCTTTGCCAGGCCATACGCGAAACCCAGGGCCGCGGCGTTATGCCCGACGGTACTAGCCGATTCAAAATGAATGGCAAAGAAGTGCTTCATTACATGGGCACATCGACGTTCTCGAATTACACGGTCGTCCCGGAGATCGCTCTGGCCAAGATCCGCGAAGATGCGCCTTTTGAAAAGGTTTGCTACATCGGTTGTGGTGTAACTACTGGTATTGGCGCGGTGATCAATACCGCCAAAGTACAGCCGGGCGAAAACGTAATTGTCTTTGGGCTTGGCGGGATCGGCTTAAACGTAATCCAAGGCGCGCGTATGGCAGGCGCCGATATGATTGTAGGGGTCGATATTAATCCGGCGCGAGAAGAACTCGCGCGCAAGTTCGGCCTTACGCATTTCGTCAATCCTAACGAAGTCGAAGGGGACCTGGTGCCTTATCTGGTCAACTTGACCAAAGGGGGAGGCGACCACACTTTTGAATGTATAGGCAATGTGAAGCTGATGCGCCAGGCCCTGGAGTCCGCCCATAAGGGTTGGGGCAAGAGCACGATTATCGGCGTAGCAGGAGCCGGGCAAGAAATTGCCACTCGCCCCTTCCAATTGGTCACCGGCCGGGTCTGGCAAGGGTCGGCCTTTGGCGGCGCGCGAGGTCGTACCGATGTGCCGAAGATCGTAGACTGGTATATGGACGGAAAAATCAATATCGACGATCTCATCACCCATGTGATGCCACTCGATAAAATTAATGATGCCTTCGATCTCATGAAAGAAGGGAAATCCATACGTTCGGTCGTAACGTTTTAACGTACGCAACCGATAGGGCCCATGTATCGCATTGACTGCGATGCATGGGCCGTTTTGCTATTTAGGACTATTTGGATATAGAACATGATGATCAAAACCATATCAAAAAACAAAAGCTTCGGAGGCGAACAGGGCGTTTATAGTCATGAATCGCTTGAGACCGGTACAACGATGAGGTTTGGCGTGTATTTGCCTCCTGCCGCTGAAGCGGGGCCCGTGCCGGTGCTTTTCTGGTTATCAGGATTGACGTGCACGGAAGAAAATTTCATTGTTAAAGCTGGCGCCCAGCGCATGGCCGCTGAACTAGGTCTTGCCATCGTTGCGCCCGACACTAGTCCCCGCGGTTTGAACTATCCGGGCGAAACTGACAGCTACGATTTTGGTGTTGGCGCGGGCTTTTATGTTGACGCGACGACAGCCCCGTGGGCAAAGGGGTACAGAATGTATTCCTACATCACGAAGGAACTGTTCGACCTGGTCACTTCGGAATTTTCAGTAGATTCCGGTCGCGCCGGCATCTTTGGCCATTCAATGGGGGGTCACGGAGCCCTGACGATCGGTTTGAAAAATCAAGCGCAGTTCAAGACCATTTCGGCCTTCTCACCAATTGTCGCTCCCGCCAAGTGTCCGTGGGGTGAAAAGGCGCTGACCGGATACCTCGGCGCCGACCGCAATACCTGGAGCGAATACGATGCTACTAGCCTAGTTAAGAAATATGGCTGGTCCGGCCCGGAGATCCTGGTCGATCAAGGAAGCGCCGACCAGTTCCTGCAAGAGCAACTCAAGCCCGAACTACTCGTGGCCGCGTGCACCGAAGCAAGGGTGCCTTTGAATCTACGCATGCAGCCCGGCTATGATCATAGTTACTTCTTCATTGCCACCTTTATCGAAGACCATCTGCGACACCATGCGAACCATTTGTAAATGCATTAGCGCACGGCCATCCCGGCGTGCTGGTTCAAGGTTTTAGTATTTTCATTGCACCAGTTAGCGTCTGGCTCGCAGATAAATACTCCTGCCACGGATCGTTACCCCGGTCCAGACGCTCATGAATATTCCCAACATGCCATTGCGCCGAGCTTTTCAGTTTTTCAACCTCGTCCCAAGAAACCGGTACCGACACACCCATGCCGGGCCGGGCACGCGCTGACCAGGCCGCGACGGTGGTCGCTCCGAATCCATTGCGTAGATAGTCGATAAATATTTTCCCCACCCGGTTACGCGGCCCGCTTTTAGCGGCAAAGCGCTTGGGTAGAGTCTTGGCAACGTGAACTACGACGGCCTGGGAAAAATCCTTAACAGTGTCCCAATCGTGCCGGCGTTTTAATGGCACCACTACATGCAGACCTTTGCCTCCACTCGTTTTCGCAAACGAGACCAGGTTCAGTTCGGATAGGAAGGCGCGCATTACCAGCGCAGCTTCTTGCATCGCAGGCCATTCAACGCCTTCACCGGGATCCAGATCGAAGGTCATTCGGTCTGGCTTGTTTATCGAGGTCTTGATCGCGTTCCAGGTATGGAATTCGATGACATTCATTTGGGCGGCACTTAGCAGGCCCTGAGTAGTGGCAATCTCCATTAAAGGCTCATGATCCGGATCCAGTTCCCTGGGGAGCAACTTTACTCCCGTCATTTTGCTTGTCTCGAGATGCTTCTGGAAGAACATAGTGCCGTTCACACCGTCGGGTGCACGTAGCAGGGAGACGGGTCTGCCTTTAAGATGCTCGAGCATAAGAGGCGCCACCAAGGCGTAATACCGGATAAGCTGGATTTTTGTCGTGCCGGTGGATTGGTCTATCACGCGTTCGGGATGCGTGATTTTCATTTTGCCCAGTGGTAGCTCGTCGCTTTGCGACTGAGCGGTCAAGTCGTCTTGCGAGCCGTTAGCTGGCGTAGCTTTTTGTGCCGTACGTGTTCTTTTTGTGCCGGGAGTCGACATGCTGGTCTCTCGAATGATGGCGCTGGCGGGCTTGTCAGTGCGCAGGCCGTGAAATACAGAGTGACGTATGCGCCCCGTATCAGTCCACTGGCCGAAGGAAACTTCGGCCACTAGAACCGGTTCAACCCAGTGTGCCTTCTTGTCGATGCCGGTCGATTCTACGAAAGGAGGTTTAGCCGAACGCAAAACAGAGAGCTTTTGACTTATTTCGTTCAGCGAGTTGGCATTAAAGCCGGTTCCAACGTTTCCAGCATAGTGCAGCGCGCCATCTGCGTCATGCACGCCAAGCAATAAAGAGCCTATCCCTGTGCGAGACCCTTGAGGGTCGGTGTAGCCCCCAACGACAAATTCTTGACGCAAAGTGCACTTAAGTTTGATCCAGTCGGGTGAGCGTCGGGAAACGTAAGGTGACGCCTTTTTCTTCCCGATTATGCCTTCCAGCCCCATGCGGCAGGCGGACGCCGCTATGTCGCGGGCAGGAACATCGAAGGTCTCACTGAATCGTATAGAGGCAGGAATGCCTGCCTTATGCTGTTTTGAAGTTTTTCTTCCCTCATCGGTCACCAGGGTCTGAAGCTTTGCGCGACGCTCGGTCAAAGGCAGTCTGCGTAAATCGTGCCCGTCGCAATATGGTAAGTCGAACAGGTAATAAACAATATTGCTGGTCTTGTTGCGGTCGAAAGCCCCCTGCAATGCTTGAAAGTCGGGTAATCCTTGGTCGTCGAGCACAACAATCTCGCCATCGTACCAGCCGTCGGGCAGCTTGATCTTGGCCAGGTCTTTGGCTAGCGAAGTAAGTTTGTCGGTCCAGTCGTTGCCATTGCGGGTGAGAAGTCGAACGCTGTTGTCCTCGATACGTGCGAGTAAGCGGTAGCCGTCGAACTTTATCTCGTAAAGCCATGCGTCGTCGTTTGCCGGTGGCGCATCGACCAAGGTGGCGAGCTCGGGACCGAACTTTATTGGAAGCTTGGAAATTGGTGCCGCAGGCTTACTTTCGATTCCCGAAACGCTGTCGGGCATTTCATCAACAACACTGAATTCGGAAGCAGGGCGAACGAATTCATCTTTCTCTTTAATCAGCAACCATGGTTCTTGCTTTTCCGTCTTGCCTTTAATGCGGATTAGCGCCCATTTGCCGTGCAACTTCTGCCCGTGAAGTTCGAACTTCAGCCTGCCCTCGTGATACGCCTTACGAGCATCGCCCAACGGCCTCCATGTCCCCTTATCCCAAATAATGACTTTCCCCGCACCGTATTGTTTGGGCGGAATCACACCTTCAAAAGTGTTGTAGGAAATGGGATGATCCTCGACATGAACGGCCATTCTCTTGTCAGCCGGATCAAAACTGGGCCCCTTCGGTACCGCCCAGCTTTTCATGGCCCCGTCTATTTCCAGCCGAAAGTCATAATGCAACCGCGAAGCCCAATGCTTTTGGATTACGAAAGAGGGCGCTTGCTGGTTAGCGGTCCCCCCCTCCGGCGGCTCGCTGGTAAGCGAGAAGTCTCGCTTGGACTTATAACTTGATAATGGATCCACCTTGCTCATGACTAAGCTGCTTTACGGCCGGCCGGTGAAGATGGCTTTCCGGATTTCCTTGGGCTAACGGCCTTTTTTGTGGTCTTATCGCTAGGTGCTGATTTGCCCCGCTTGCCGGATGACGTCTTTGCCACAGTGGTTTTCGGCTTCTTCGTCGTGGCAGCTGCGCTTGATTTTTCGGCCGACTTAAGAGACGCACTTGATGCAGCTTTCTTTGCCGCGCTGGCCTTTGCGGGGGCTTTTTGATCCGTGTCAGTCTGGCTTCCCTTATTCAAACTACGTTGTAGCATTTCCGTCAGGTCATATATTTTGGCGCCGACGGCCTCGCTCTCTTCAGCCTCGGGCTGCGTTACGGATTCTGTTTGACCGGCCTCGATCTTTTCTTTAACCAGTTGCAAGATTTGGTCCTTGAATGAATCGGTAAAGGCTTCCGGTTTCCATTTGGCTGTCATGTCCTTTACTAATTGCTCTCCCATCGCCAGCTCTTTGTCCGTCAACCCCACCGCCTTGGCGTCCTCTGAAGGAAGGTTCAGCTCATCCCAAGAGCGAATTTCGTCTTCCCACCGGAGCAGGTTCAAGATTAATGCTGGCCCGCAGGGCATCAGCACGGCTAGGTGCTGTTTTGTCTGAATCACAACTTTCGCTACCCCCACTTTCTTGGTTTTTCGCAACACCTCCCTTAGTAAGGCATAGACCTTTGAGCCTCGATTGATTGGGGATATGTAGTAGGGACGCTCGAGATATATAAATGGAATATCACTTAGAGGCACGAAAGCTTCAATTTCTACGGTTTGTGTGGTCTTCGGATAAGCAGCCTGAATTTCTTCGGGAGATAAAACAACATACTGGCCGTCCTCGTACTCGATGCCCTTGACGATGTCTTCTTTATCGATTTCCTTGCCCGTCGTTTTATTAATGCGTTTGTATCCTACGGGATCCATGCTGCGTTTATCGAGCCAATCGAAATCCAGCCCTTGGTCTGCGGTGGCTGAGTGAAGCGCTATCGGAATATGCACCAGGCCGAATGAGATCGCCCCTTTCCACAATGCACGTTTACTTGTAGTTGCCACCATGGTCTCCTCTGCGGCGTACGCTTTATCAACCAATAAACCGATATGCAGCAAATAGCATGCCTGCCGTAAGAGCAGCTTAGCGCGACGCATGGCTCAGCCTTCGTAGCCCTTACCGACAAACTGAGGCTTTTAGGTTTGGCAACCCTATCGTCCAAGACCGGTGCACTGCGCGGCATGAAGCATAATGTAGGTTCGCCTTCGGTGAACTTTTCAGGTACGGTAATTGCTGACTGAAGTCCGGCTCGCGCAAGAATGCTTTTTGGGATGCGGCAAGCGGAGCGTATCTGCATGAAGTTGCTGTATCTGATGGCCGTGGCGTGCCGCCGGCGCCAGGTGAAGGATCATTGGCCCGTAATGACCACGGAGCAATTCTTCACATCGGAAAGAAGGGGGGCTGAGACAATAAGTTCGAAGAAAGACTCTATCGCGTGGGACAACCATTTGCGAGCGTTTTGAATTTTTTTGTTTGCGGCCGCTCGACTGACATTAATCCTAGAAGGCATGGGAAGCGGGTGCTATGTTTTGCTGAAATCAAGATGAAAACCATTAAGAATTAATAAGAAACAACGGTCCGTACTAAGCGAGCAATTCCTCGCTTAATCAATCCGTTAGACTAAAAAGCTCGAAAATGATCGAAAATGCTACGGACGCGTCCAGTGTGGCGTCCGTGCCACTGCCTAAACAAGGGTATACCCTAGGCATCTCGGCGTTCCCGGCCGGTTTTGTTGCGCGTATCCCACACAAAACAGAAAAACAGGCGCTTTTCCTAACAGGAACATAGCCAGCAGCCCGGATTTTTGATGCAATAGCTCCAACTTCCCATCGCGGAGTTAGAAAGAGCAGCAGCACTCGTTTTGGAAGTCGCTGCTCTGTTTACTCAAATCTACGGAGATTTCTTACATGAAAAAGACTCTGCTCGCTGCTGCTCTAATTGCTGGCTTTGCTGGCGTTGCTCAGGCAGAAACATCGGTTACCTTGTACGGTATCCTGGACGGTGGTATCGGTTACCAAAAACTTGAAGTCGGTGACGCTACTGCCAAGAAAACTGGCATCATTAACGGCATTCAGTCCGGCAATCGCTGGGGTCTGAAGGGCTCCGAAGATATGGGTAATGGTCTGCGCGCTGTGTTCCAATTGGAAAGCGGCTTTGATCTTGGTACTGGCAACAGCGCTCAAGGTGGCCGTCTGTTCGGTCGTCAAGCAACTTTGGGTCTGGCTGGCGATGCATGGGGTCAGTTGGACGTTGGTCGTCAAACCAATATCGCCAGTAAGTACTTCGGTGCTATCGATCCGTTCGCTCTGGGCTTCAACCAAGCTAACCTCGGTACGACTTTCAGCGCGACCAACACAGTACGTTACGACAACATGGTAATGTACCAAACTCCTAACTTCTCCGGCTTCCAGTTCGGTGCAGGTTATTCGTTCAGCACAAACGGTAACCAGGGCTATGACATAGACGCTCCTGGCCGTGCTAACCCTAACGACGTTAACAATCGTGCCGTCACTACTGGTATTCGTTACGTTAACGGCCCTCTGGCCGCTGCGTTGTCATACGACCAGTCCAAGATCAAGGCTACAGGCGTTAACGTTAAATCGTGGAACCTTGGTGCCGCTTATGATTTCGAAGTTGTAAAAGCTCACGCTGCTATCGGTCAAACACATAACGGCTTGTTCTCCACCGGTGTTACTGACGCACTTGGTAGTGACCCCTTTACTTCTCTCGCGAACTTGGACGGCCTGAAGGTTAACACCTACATGCTCGGTTTGAGCGCTCCTATCGGCAACGGTAAGCTGTTGGCTTCCTGGCAGTTGGCTGACCCACGTAGCAACCCAGACCTACTTGCTCCTTCCATTGATCTGGAAAAGACTCAGATCTACAGCTTGGGTTACACATACGGTCTGTCCAAACGCACAAACCTGTACGCAATTGGTTCGTATGCTAAGAACGCATTCTTCCTGAACGATTCGAAAGCAACATTGGTTGGTGTTGGTGTCCGTCACCAATTCTAATCGGATTGCATAGCTAGCCTATGCATTGAAGTCGACCCGGCTTACCGAGTCGCTTCAAAGTCTGAAGCAGGCGTAAGCTTGCGGCAAAAAGCCACTCTTCGGGGTGGCTTTTTGTATTGCAGTACGGCTTGGTCGGCGGATATGTTCTTCTGTGGAATGATATGGTCATATATCGGCTGGATGCCTCGATAGGCCTTCTACAGGCAGCTGTATGGCGCGATTTTTCATGCCTGGATGTTGCCGCCTGACTTGGCGCTGATTCGCTCGCTTGGGGCTATTCGTACGGTAGGTAGCGTTAGTGCCGGTGCAATCACCACTCTTTAGCTTGCCAACATGTTTCAGGCGCTGCTCTTGCGTCCGAAAGGCGCTAGCAAAATGCTACAATCCTAGGGTTTACTTATCGTGATTGGTTGCTTGGCATGAATCTGCAAGAGTACTTTCCCGTTCTGCTTTTTATTATTGTGGCAACCGTAATTGGCTTTGCCCTATTAGGTGCAGGACGATTGCTTGGGCCTCACCGTCCTTATGCCGAAAAGTTATCGCCTTACGAGTGCGGTTTCGACGCTTTCAGCGATTCGCGCATGAAGTTTGATGTGCGCTACTACTTGGTCGCAATCCTATTTATTATGTTCGACCTGGAAATTGCGTTTTTGTTTCCTTGGGCTATTGCTAACGGCACTATTGGCCTCGTCGGTTTCTGGACCGTGTTGGTGTTTTTAGCGATCCTCACAGTAGGTTTCATCTACGAATGGAAAAAAGGCGCGCTCGATTGGGAATAGGCCGGCTTGACGCACGCGGTGCGGAATGTGGCTGAAGGGACGTATAGTGAATGTAGACCGAATCTGGGCTCACTGGGGTTGTGATTCGGTACACCGGTATTAAATAGGCAAAGTTATGGCTATCGACGGCATTATGAAAGAAGGTTTTATAACCACCAGCGCAGACAAGTTTCTGAACTGGGCCAAAACGGGTTCTTTATGGCCCATGAGTTTTGGGTTGGCCTGTTGCGCGGTCGAAATGATGCACGCTGGCGCGGCTCGGTACGACCTTGATCAGTTTGGTATTATTTTCCGCCCCAGTCCCCGGCAGTCCGATCTGATGATCGTGGCCGGAACGCTCTGCAATAAGATGGCGCCAGCTTTACGCAAGGTGTACGACCAAATGGCCGAACCTCGCTGGGTGGTCTCCATGGGCTCCTGTGCCAACGGCGGTGGGTATTATCACTATTCATATTCGGTGGTGCGCGGCTGCGATCGCATCGTGCCCGTCGATGTGTACGTGCCCGGGTGCCCCCCTACGGCTGAGGCCTTGGTGTATGGTCTGCTCCAAATGCAGAACAAAATTCGTTTGACGAACACCATTGCGCGCTAAGCCGGCTTGGCTGTCACCCCTAACGTTGAACTGCTTGAAATATGACTCGGCTCGAAACGCTACAAAATAATCTCCTGGCCACCTTAGGTGAATCGATTTCACTGAAACTCGCCCTGAACGAACTCACGCTCGAAGTTCCCGCCAAAGACTGGATCGACACCTGTACTGCTTTACGCGATAACGCGTTGCTGGGTTTCGATACCTGTATCGATCTATGTGGTGTCGATTACTCGGCTTGGGGTGCTCCCACTTTCGCTTTCCAGCCGGGCCTGCACCCGCAACGTTTTGCGATCGTGGTGCACTTGCTATCGGTCAGGCACAATTGGCGTTTGCGGGTACGGGTATTCGTTCCTAACGACGAATTTCCTGTGCTACCCACTTTAGTCGACGTATGGCCCACGGTTAACTGGTTTGAGCGTGAAGCCTTCGACTTATTCGGGGTCGTGTTCGATGGTCACCCCGACCTGCGCCGCATACTCACCGATTACGGCTTTATTGGGTATCCATTCCGCAAAGATTTCCCTCTTTCGGGCAACGTCGAAATGCGATACGACACAGAGCAGCAGCGGGTTATCTATCAACCCGTCACGATCGAGCCGCGTGAGATCACTCCGCGCATCGTACGTGAAGAAAGCTACGGGACAGGGCGCTAAACATGGCTGAAATTAAAAACTACACATTGAACTTTGGTCCTCAGCATCCGGCCGCACACGGTGTGTTGCGCCTGGTGCTGGAACTCGATGGCGAAGTGATTCAACGTGCCGATCCACATATCGGCTTGCTCCACCGCGCCACAGAAAAACTTGCCGAGCACAAGACATATCTGCAAGCCTTGCCGTATATGGATAGGCTCGACTACGTCTCCATGATGTGTAACGAGCACGCATATGTCATGGCGGTCGAGAATCTGCTGGGCGTCCAGGTCCCGTTGCGGGCTCAATATATTCGCGTGATGTTCGATGAGATCACCCGTATATTGAACCACCTGATGTCGATTGGTTCGCACGCTCTCGACGTTGGCGCGATGGCGGTGTTTCTGTATGCATTCCGCGAGAGGGAAGACCTCATGGACTGCTACGAGGCCGTGTCGGGCGCGCGTATGCATGCGGCTTACTACCGTCCTGGCGGCGTCTATCGTGACCTTCCCGACTCCATGCCGCAGTATGGCGAATCCAGCAAGTATCGTGGCGATAAAGAATTGCGTGCCATGAACGACGCCCGCTCCGGTTCGCTGCTTGATTTCATCGAAGATTTCACCAATCGCTTTCCCGCTTGTGTCGATGAGTACGAGTCCCTGCTGACCGATAACCGTATCTGGAAGCAGCGCCTGGTGGGTATTGGCGTCGTAAGCCCAGATCGCGCCAAAGCGTTGGGCATGACCGGACCTATGTTGCGCGGTTCCGGCGTCGCCTGGGACTTGCGAAAAATGCAGCCCTATGAAGTCTATGACCGCGTGGATTTCGACATCCCCATCGGCACCAATGGCGACTGCTACGATCGCTATCTGGTACGAATTGCTGAAATGCGCGAAAGCAATCGAATTATTCGACAGTGTGTTGAATGGCTGCGGAATAATCCTGGCCCGGTCATGATAGATAACTACAAGATCGCGCCGCCCAGCCGCGAACGCATGAAAACCGGTATGGAAGAACTGATCCACCATTTCAAACTTTTCAGCGAGGGCATGCATGTGCCGGCGGGTGAAACCTATGCCGGCGTCGAGCACCCCAAAGGCGAGTTTGGAATCTATATGGTGTCTGATGGGGCCAACAAGCCGTATCGGGTCAAAATTCGTGCGCCTGGTTTCGCGCATCTGCAATCTTTAGATGAAATGTCGCGCGGCCATATGATTGCCGATGCGGTGACGATAATCGGCACCTTAGACATTGTGTTTGGCGAAATCGACCGTTAATCGGCATAAGCCAAGGTAAAACCGGATTCAAACTATGCTGCTTTCCGAACAAGCGTATCAAAAAATCGACCTGGAATTAACGAAATTTCCAAGGGACCAACAACAGTCGGCCATCATGGCGGCGCTGTCCATCGCTCAAGACGAAAAAGGGTGGGTATCGACCGAAGTCATCGCAGATATCGCTGCGTATCTGCACGTGCCGCCAATTGCCGTGCAGGAAGTCGCTACTTTCTACAACATGTTCAATACGCACCCTACCGGGCGCTTCAAGATCACAGTTTGTACGAATCTGCCCTGTGCGCTGCGCGATGGTGTCAAGGCGGCAGAATATCTCAAGGAAAAACTGGGTATCGATTTCCATGAAACCACGCCGGACGGTCTATTCACGCTTATGGAGGGCGAGTGCATGGGTGCATGCGGTGACTCGCCGGTAATGCTGATGAACAATAAGCACATGTGCGTACGGATGTCGTCTGAAAAAATCGATGCAATGATTCACGAACTTAAACAGCACGGGGAGTCGGCATGAACGCGCCGGGCCTATTGCAGCAGTTTTCCCAGGGTCTGGCACCCGATCCCGCCAACGATCTTGCCTCTAGCATGATCTTCCACGATCGCCACCTCAGCCCGCAAATCGTCGCAGGCCTGGATGGCACAAACTGGTCGCTGGATGACTACGTCAAACGGGGCGGCTATGAAGGCCTGCGCAAGATCCTGACATCGGGAATGACACCTGATGATGTCATCAGCACGGTCAAGGCCTCGGGCTTGCGCGGTCGTGGGGGTGCCGGTTTCCCTACGGGCCTGAAATGGAGTTTCATGCCACGCACTCTTCCAGGTCAGAAGTACCTGGTGTGCAATTCCGACGAAGGCGAGCCCGGTACGTTCAAAGACCGCGATATTCTGCGCTTTAACCCGCATATCGTCATCGAAGGGATGGCCATCGCAGCCTATGCCATGGGTATCACTGTAGGCTACAACTATATTCACGGCGAAATTTTCGAGATCTACGATCGCTTCGAAGAAGCGCTTGAGCAGGCTCGCGCGGCCGGCTTCCTGGGCGAGAAAATTCTAGGTTCGGAATTCAACTTCCAGTTGCACGCATTTCACGGCTATGGCGCCTACATTTGCGGCGAAGAAACCGCCTTGCTCGAATCGCTCGAAGGCAAGAAAGGGCAGCCACGCTTCAAGCCGCCTTTCCCTGCCAGCTTTGGCCTGTATGGCAAGCCGACCACGATCAACAATACCGAGACTTTTGCCGCGGTTCCCTGGATTTTCCGCCACAGCGCCCAGGAATACCTGGAAATTGGCCTGCCTAATAACGGCGGCACCAAGCTGTTTTCAATTTCCGGCGATGTCGAATTGCCCGGCAATTACGAGATTCCGCTTGGTACACCGTTCTCCAAGCTATTGGAACTCGCTGGCGGTATGCGCGGCGGACGCAAGTTGAAAGCCGTGATTCCCGGAGGATCCAGTGCGCCAGTGTTGCCGGCCGATATCATGATGCAAACCACGATGGACTACGATTCCATCGCGAAAGCAGGCTCCATGCTAGGTTCAGGCGCCGTCATTGTCATGGACGAGACGCGTTGCATGGTCAAGTCGCTTTTGCGCTTGTCCTATTTCTATTTCGAAGAAAGCTGCGGTCAATGCACGCCCTGCCGTGAGGGCACCGGTTGGCTTTATCGCATGGTAGAACGAATTGAAAACGGTCAGGGTCGCCCCGAGGATCTGGACGTTCTGGATTCCGTTGCGCATAACATCATGGGCCGCACAATTTGTGCACTGGGCGACGCGGCCGCTATGCCGGTACGCAGCTTTATCAAGCATTTCCGCGACGAGTTCGCACACCACATCGAGCATAAAAGCTGTGTGGTGCCCAAATATTTGTAGGGTCAGGACACGCTAATGGTTGAACTCACCATCGACGGCATCAAAGTAGAAGCCCCCGAAGGCAGCATGGTCATACAGGCTGCGCATAAGCTTGGGGTATACGTGCCGCATTTCTGCTATCACAAGAAACTTTCCATCGCGGCTAACTGCCGCATGTGCCTGGTCGACGTCGAAAAGGCGCCTAAGGCATTGCCAGCCTGTGCCACGCCCGTTACGAACGGCATGGTCGTGCATACTCGTTCTGAAAAGGCGGTTGCTGCACAGAAAAGTGTCATGGAATTCCTGCTTATTAATCACCCCCTCGATTGCCCCGTATGCGATCAGGGTGGCGAATGTCAGCTGCAGGATTTGGCCGTGGGCTACGGTGCGTCGGCTTCACGCTATAAAGAAGAAAAACGGGTAGTCGTCGGCAAAAGTATGGGGCCGCTTATATCTACCGACGGCATGCAGCGCTGCATTCATTGCACTCGCTGTGTTCGTTTCGGTCAGGAAATCGGTGGCATCATGGAAGTTGGCATGGTCAATCGGGGCGAGTTCTCCGAGATCACCACTTTTGTTGGCCAGGCGGTCGAGTCGGAGCTTTCCGGCAACATGATAGATGTCTGCCCGGTCGGGGCGTTGCTGTCCAAACCGTTCAAGTTTACGGCTCGCACCTGGGAACTCGCGCGACGCCGTTCCGTAAGCCCCCACGATAGCTTGGGTGCCAACCTGGTTGTACAAGCCAAGCTGGACCGTGTGCTGCGGGTGGTGCCATTCGAGAACGAAGATGTCAACGAATGCTGGATCAGTGACCGTGATCGTTTCTCGTACGAAGGTTTGTATACGGCAGATCGCCTTGCTCACCCTATGCTCAAGGGCGAAGATGGCCAGTGGCGCGAAGCTTCCTGGAGCGATGCCTTGCAAGCCGTCGTCCACGGTTTCAATACGGTGCGCGATCAGTTCGGCGCCGAGCAAATTGGCGGCATTGGTAGCCCTACGGCGACAACAGAAGAATTGGCGCTGCTTGCACGCTTGATGCGCGCCCTGGGATCGGAAAACATCGATTTCCGTTTGCGCAATAACGATCCAACATTTGATAAGGCGGTGGCGGGCGTCCCATGGTTGGGCATGTCCATTGCCGACTTGGGCAAGCTCGACCGTGTATTGGTGGTGGGGTCGTTCCTGCGCAAGGACCACCCCTTGATGGCTCAACGCTTGCGGCAGGCTGTCAAGCATGGCACCCAGGTTTCATTCATTGACTCGGCAGCTGAAGATCCATTATTCGCGGTAGCAGCTCGCATGACGGTCGCGCCTAGCGTGTTACCCAATGCTTTAGCCGAAGTTCTGGTGGCGCTGGCCAAGACAAAAGAATTGTCCGTGCCCGACGCATTTTCCAGCATTGAGCCCTCGATCGAGGCGCAACAAATAGCTGCTAGCCTTGCTTCGGGCGAACGTGTGGCCGTATTGATTGGAAATATGGTCGTTAGCTCTAACCAAGCCAGCCTGATTTCGGCCAATGCATCGGCGTTGGCGAAGGCAGCCAATGCCAAATTCGGCTTCCTGACTCCTGGCGGCAACACGGTTGGCGGTTACTTGGCTGGTGCAATACCCGGCCAAGGTGGGCTTACTGCCGAACAAATGCTCAGCCAGCCGCTAAAGGCTTACCTGGTGCTTCACGCCGAGCCCACACTCGACAGCGACAATGGCGCGCGTGCGCTTGAAGTGCTGAAGGCAGCAGGTTTCACCGTAGCGCTTACTTCGTTTAAATCGGCCGCTCAGGAATGGGCCGACGTCATGTTGCCGATCTCGCCGTTCACTGAAACTTCGGGCACCTTCGTTAACGCCGAGGGCCGAGCACAGAGCTTCAAGGGTGCTGCGTCGCCGTTTGCCGACACACGTCCCGCCTGGAAGGTGTTGCGTGTTCTGGGCAACTTATTCCAGTTGCAGGGCTTTGACGATGAAACGTCCGAATCCGTGCGCGAAACTGTGATGGTAGGCGGTACCGATGGGCGACTGTCTAATCAGATAACTTCCGACGTCGGGCTGGTCGAACCGCAAAATGGATTCGAGCGCGTCACCGATGTGCCTATTTATCGCAGCGATGCTCTATTGCGCCGTTCGCAACCTTTGCAAGAAACGGCTGCATCTCAGGCCCCCCGTGCGCACGTGGCAGGAAGTACTCTGGCCAGTCTGGGCGCCGTATCGGGCGACACTTTACGCATCGGTTCTGCTCAAGGGCAGATCACCTTGCCTGCGCTCCAAGACGATGGCGTCGCTCCGGGTTGCATACGGATCGCAACAGCGTTCAATGAAACGCTGGCGCTGGGTAGCGGCTTCGGCCAACTTACGGTGGAGCGTGCCTAATGGAGTGGCTCAATTTTATTAATACATTCGGTACGGACCTGATGGGCCCGACCGCCTGGCTGGTTGTATGGTCGCTCGCCAAAATCGTTGCGATCGCGGTGCCTATCATCTTGTCTGTCGCATACCTGACGTATTGGGAACGCAAGATGATCGGCGCCATGCACGTGCGAAAGGGTCCCAACCGGGTCGGTTTCCGCGGCCTGTTGCAGCCATTTGCGGACGTGTTCAAGCTTCTTACCAAAGAAGTCATTGTGCCGGCCAAGTCGAACAAGGTGCTCTATATATTGGCGCCTGTGGTTACCCTGATGCCCGCCCTGGCGGCGTGGGCGGTAATTCCTTTTGGCCCCGAAGTCGTATTGGCCAATGTGAACGCGGGCTTGTTATACGTAATGGCGATTACCTCGATAGGCGTTTATGGCGTCATCGTTGCCGGATGGGCGTCAAACTCGAAGTATGCTTTTCTGGGTGCGCTGCGCGCCGCGGCGCAGATGGTTTCGTACGAACTGGCTATCGGCTTTGTCTTCATTACCGTCTTGCTGGTGTCCGGAACGCTTAACCTAAGCGGTATTGTGAACGGACAGGCAGCAGGGTGGTTCGCCGACAAGGGCATTAACTTCATGTCCTGGAACTGGCTCCCGCTCTTGCCATTATTTGTCATCTATGTGGTCTCGGCCGTAGCGGAAACCAACCGTCACCCATTTGACGTGGTCGAAGGCGAATCGGAAATCGTCGCCGGCCATATGGTTGAGTACTCCGGCATGGGCTTTGCACTGTTTTTCCTTGGCGAATACGCGAATATGATCTTGCTGTCTGCGATAGCTTCTATCATGTTCCTTGGTGGATGGATGCCGCCGCTGGAAATTGCGCCGCTCACCTGGATACCCGGATGGCTTTGGCTGGGGCTTAAAACGTTTGTTGTGGTTTCGATGTTTGTGTGGTTCCGTGCGACGTTCCCTCGTTATCGCTACGACCAAATTATGCGTCTGGGCTGGAAAGTATTCATTCCGTTTACCGGCATTTGGCTGCTGGTTGTGGCGATCTGGATGCAAACGCCCTGGAATATATGGCAATAGGACACAGGGGCTAGATAATGGAAGCTATTAAAGATTTCTTCGGCAGCTTGATGCTGTCCGAGATGTTGAAGGGTATGCGCCTGACCGGCAAATACTTCTTTAAGCGCAAGGTCACTTTGCGCTATCCCCAGGAAAAAACGCCGGCTTCGCCGCGCTTTCGTGGTCTTCATGCCTTGCGGCGCTATCCCAATGGGGAAGAGCGGTGCATTGCCTGCAAGTTGTGCGAAGCGGTGTGCCCAGCGCTTGCTATTTCGATCGAATCGGAAGAGCGCGACGATGGCACTCGCCGCACTACCCGTTACGACATCGATATGACCAAGTGCATATTTTGCGGCTTCTGCGAGGAAAGCTGTCCGGTGGATTCCATCGTTGAAACGCATATCCTGGAATACCATGGCGAAAAACGCGGCGACCTGTACTACACCAAAGACATGTTGCTCGCGATCGGCGATCGTTACGAACCTGAAATTGCTCGTCGTCGTTCCGAAGACGCCCCTTATCGTTGATGCCCGGACCCGACACTTATGATTTTTACCACTGTACTGTTTTATTTGTTGGCGTTCGTGTTGGTGGTGGCTGCGTTTCGAGTCATCACAGCGACAAGTCCCGTTACCGGTGTGCTGCACCTCATATTGACATTCTTCACCGCGTCCATGATCTGGATGCTGCTTGGCGCCGAATTCCTGGCGCTGCTGCTGGTGGTGGTTTATGTCGGCGCCGTCATGGTGTTATTCCTGTTCGTCGTCATGATGCTCGACGTGCGTATGGAAAGCCTCCGTTCCGGCATGAAGACCTATTTGCCTTTGGGGATGGTCATCGGGCTGATCATGGTGCTCGAAATGGCATTCGTGCTGGCCAAAACCTGGTTTGAGGCTGGTCCTCAGGCTACGGTGGCCGATGACTACGACAACACGCACGCCTTGGGTGTGGCCATGTACACAGACTATGTGTTTGCGGTGCAAGTCGGCGGGGTGATCCTGCTCGTGGGAATGATCTCCGCGATTGCACTGACCTTACGCCGCCGTTCCGATGTTAAACGCAATCGCCCGTCGGACCAGGTCAAGGTCAAGTCAAAAGATCGTTTGCGCATGGTGAACATTCCTTCGCAAACTGAAGCGCCTGCAGCGGCGAATGCTGGTCAGGTTCAAGGGGACAATAAATGACACTAACTCTTGCCCATTACCTAATACTTGGCGCTATTTTGTTTGCCATCGGAATTTTCGGGTTCTTCCTTAACCGGCGAAACCTCATCATTCTGTTGATGTCCATCGAACTCATGCTGCTTGCGGTGAACATGAACTTTGTCGCGTTTTCGACCTGGTTCGGTGATACCGCTGGTCAGGTGTTCGTCTTTTTTATTCTTACGGTGGCTGCTGCCGAAGCTGCGATCGGCCTGGCGATTTTGGTGTTGCTGTTCCGCAACCTGAATACGATCAACGTTGAAGAACTTGACCAGCTGAAGGGTTGATGGGATTGCAAATACTATGAATTCACCAAATCTGTATCTACTAATCGCATTGGCCCCATTGGCGGGCGCCATCATCGCCGGTCTTTTTGGCACTGGGTTCCTGGGCAACTTCGTTAGTCGCCGAGGTTCGCACGTCATCACGATTTTAAGTGTACTGATCTCCTTCATCGGATCGGTCATTGTGCTCTTCCAAGTGATGAACGGCCATACCTATGATGGCAGCTTGTACACCTGGAGCGTTATCGGAACAACCAAGCTCGAGCTCGGTTTTCTGATCGATTCCCTATCCGCGCTCATGATGGTGGTAGTCACTTCGGTTTCGCTCATGGTGCACATTTACACCATCGGGTACATGGCCGACGATCCGGGTTATCAGCGTTTCTTTTCCTATATTTCGCTGTTTACTTTCTCGATGCTGATGCTGGTCATGTCCAATAACATGGTTCAGTTGTTCTTCGGCTGGGAAGCTGTAGGCTTGGTGTCTTATCTGTTGATCGGTTTCTGGTATACCCGTCCGACCGCCATTTTCGCCAATATGAAGGCTTTTCTGATTAACCGCGTAGGAGACTTCGGATTTCTGCTTGGCATCGGTTTGCTATTTGCCTACACGGGCAGCATGCATTATGGCGAGATTTTCTCGCAGTCCGGCAAGCTGGCCGGGCTTGCGTTCCCAGGCACTGACTGGCAATTGCTGACAGTGGCGTGTATTTCGTTATTTGTGGGCGCGATGGGTAAATCGGCACAAGTGCCATTGCACACTTGGTTGCCGGATTCAATGGAAGGCCCGACCCCTATTTCGGCGCTGATCCATGCGGCCACCATGGTGACCGCCGGTATCTTTATGGTGGCGCGTTTCTCGCCCGTGTTCGAACTTTCCGCGACAGCCCTGTCGGTAATGATAGTTATTGGCGCTATCGGTGCACTGTTCCTCGGTATCCTGGGTATCGTGCAATCTGACATCAAACGGGTTATTGCTTATTCGACCTTGTCCCAGTTGGGCTACATGACTGTTGCGCTGGGTGCTTCTGCGTACTCTGCCGCCATCTTTCACCTGATGACCCATGCTTTTTTCAAGGCCTTGTTATTCCTGGGTGCAGGTTCGGTCATCATTGGCATGCACCACGATCAAGATATCCGCAATATGGGCGGCCTGCGTAAATACATGCCGATTACCTGGATCACCTTCCTGATAGGTACGCTGGCCTTGGTAGGTACCCCGTTTTTCTCAGGCTTCTATTCCAAGGAACACATCATCGAAGCGGCGGGAGCCGCGACGGTATGGGGCGCAAATTTCGCTTATTACGCAACGCTGACCGGTGTATTTGTCACTTCACTGTACTCGTTCCGGGTGTACTTCCTGGTGTTCCACGGGAAAGAGCGCTTCAATACGCATGGCGATGGTGGAAAGGCCCACGGCAACGATGATCATGGCCATCACGGTGGTACGCCGCATGAATCGCCATGGGTTGTGACGCTGCCGCTGGTCCTTTTGGCCATTCCATCCGTGATTGCCGGCGCGTGGGTTATTGATCCTTTGCTGTTCGGCAATTTCTTCGACGGCGTGATTGCGGTGCTGCCCGCGCATCCCGCAATGGCCGAGTTGGCCAGTCATTGGCATGGCTGGGTCGCCTACGCCTTGCACGGTTTCGTAACGCTGCCGTTTTGGCTAATGATTGCAGGGCTGGTGGTCGCTTGGTATTGCTACGTAATCAATCCCAAAGTGCCTGCAGCAATTCACAGCCGTCTGAAGGTCGTTAACCGCATACTCGACAACAAGTACTACGCAGACTGGTTTAACGAGCAGATCATTGCCCGCTGCGTGCGCGGCCTGGGTCGTGGCTTGTGGCTGGGCGGTGATCGCGGACTGATCGATGGCCTCATGATCAATGGCAGCGCCCGGGTTGTGGGCTGGCTCGCGGCGGTCAGTCGTCACCTGCAGTCTGGCTATATCTATCACTACGCCTTTTCGATGATCATCGGGATCATGGCTTTATTAACCTTTTTTGTACTAACGGTTCACTGATGGCTAGCGATATGGCGTCTTCAACTCTTCCCTGGTTAACGCTTTCGATCTTCGTTCCGATCGTCGCTGGCTTAATTGTGCTGTTATTGGGTCGTGATGACCGGCCCGGGTTCACCCGAATGCTTGCCCTGATCGGTTCGATAGCGGGCTTCCTGGTCACATTGCCTCTGTATATTGGCTTCAATCCCAATACTGCGGACATGCAGTTTGTCGAGAAAAGATCGTGGATAGAAACCTTTGCGGTGAATTACCACGTAGGCATCGACGGTATCTCAATCTGGTTCGTGCTGCTGACTGCCTTTATTACGGTGATCGTGGTACTTGCTGGTTGGCAGGTCATCACCAGTCGCGTCGCGCAGTACATGGCTTCATTCCTGATTCTGTCGGGTTTGATGGTCGGGGTGTTCGTTGCGCTGGACGGCATGCTGTTTTACGTCTTCTTCGAAGCCACGCTGATACCGATGTATTTGATAATCGGGGTATGGGGCGGACCTAACCGCGTCTATGCGGCATTCAAGTTCTTCCTGTACACGTTGCTGGGATCCTTATTGACCCTGGTAGCTTTTATCTATCTCTGGCACGCTTCGGGCGGCTCATTCGACATACTGACCTGGCACCAGTTAAAGCTCGGGTACACGCCGCAGATTCTGGTTTTCCTTGCTTTCCTTGCAGCCTTCGCTGTCAAGGTGCCAATGTGGCCAGTGCATACTTGGTTGCCAGATGCCCACGTAGAAGCGCCTACGGGCGGCTCAGTGGTGCTGGCGGCGATTATGCTTAAGCTTGGGGCTTATGGTTTCCTGCGCTTTTCGCTGCCTATCGCACCCGACGCCTCGCAGAGCCTTGCCGGTATGATGATTGCACTGTCGCTGATCGCAGTCATTTACATCGGACTGGTGGCGATCGTTCAGGACGATATGAAGAAATTAGTAGCGTATTCGTCCGTTGCGCATATGGGCTTCGTAACGTTGGGCTTTTTTATCTTTAATACTGCCGGTCTGGAAGGCGCAATCGTACAGATGATTTCGCACGGGTTTGTATCAGGCGCGATGTTCCTATGTATAGGTGTGCTGTACGATCGCATGCACACGCGCCGCATTGACGATTACGGTGGTGTTATCAATGTAATGCCCCGTTTCGTGACCTTCTTTGTACTATTCTCCTTGGCGAATAGCGGCTTGCCGGCCACTAGCGGTTTCGTGGGTGAATTCACGGTCATCATGGGTGCAGTGCAATATAACTTCTGGATCGGCCTGCTTACCGCTTTGGCATTGATTCTTGGGGCTTCCTATTCCCTATGGATGGTAAAGCGCGTGGCGTTTGGCGATATCGCCAACGAAAACGTCCGTGCAATGACCGACCTAAGTTCCCGTGAATTCTTCATTATGGGAATAATGGCCATTGCCGTGCTGTACATGGGTATTTATCCCAAACCGTTTACAGATGTCATGCACGTGTCGGTGGAAGCCTTGCTGCAGCACGTCTCTATCTCGAAACTGTAGACCCGAAATATTATGCAAAATTCTTTTGACTTCGCCTTGGCTACGCCCGAGATTCTGCTTCTAATTTTGGCTGCAGTAACGCTACTGGCCGACGCCTTCAATAAAGCGGAATCGCGGCATCTGACATTTACCGCCAGTATCGTCAGTATCTTGATTTTGACCGCTGTCTCGTTCTGGCAATGGAGCGAAGGCGTCCAGGGCAGCTCGTTTGGCGGCCTGTATGTGGTCGATTCCTTGTCTCACTTCCTTAAGATTGTTTCTTATCTGGCGGTGGGTGCAACCCTGATATACGGGCGCGAATATTCCGAGGCGCGCGATATGGTGAAGAACGGCGGCGAACTTTATTCGCTGACCCTCTTCGCCTTGCTGGGCCAAATGGTGATGATCTCTGCGGGCAGTATGCTCACGGTTTATCTCGGCGTGGAATTGATGTCGTTTGCGCTTTACGCATTGGTGGCCTTGCGCCGCGACGATATCCAGGCTACTGAAGCGGCGATGAAGTATTTCGTTCTGGGAGCCTTGGCTTCCGGTGTGTTGCTTTATGGCATGTCAATGATCTACGGAGCCACTGGCCAGCTCGACCTAACCCAAATCGCGCAGATAATTGGCAGCGGCAAGGCCGAACGGCTACCTTTGGTTTTCGGCGTGGTCTTCATTGTGGCTGGACTGGCATTCAAATTAGCTGCCGCTCCTTTCCATATGTGGACACCAGACGTTTATCAAGGCGCACCAACCTCGGTTACGCTAATTTTGGGAGCCGCGCCTAAACTTGCTGCCTTTGCAATAACCTTGCGTCTGTTGATCGAAGGCTTGCACGGGATTGCCGTGGATTGGCAGCCTATGCTGCTTATTCTGGCCGTGCTTTCGCTGGCTATCGGAAATATCGCCGCTATAGCCCAGTCGAATTTCAAGCGCATGCTTGCTTACTCCACCATCTCGCATATGGGTTTTGTGTTCCTGGCGTTGTTGTCGGGCGTTGTCGCAGATCAGCCTGTTGCCGCGGGTGAAGCCTACGGCGCATCGTTGTACTACATGGTGATTTACGTTCTCACGACGTTGGCTACCTTCGGATTGATACTTCTGCTTAGCCGCAAGGGCTTTGAATGCGAACAGATCTCTGATCTTAAAGGACTTAATCGACGCAATCCGATTTTGGCGGCTATATTGCTTCTGTCGATGTTCTCGCTCACTGGCATTCCACCGATGGCTGGCTTTTACGCCAAGCTGGCAGTGCTTCAAGCTCTAATCGGTTCAGGCCAGATTGCAATCGCAGTAGTCGCTGTTTTGTTTTCACTGATCGGCGCCTTTTACTACCTGCGCATCGTGAAAATGGCGTACTTCGATGAACCCGAGGGCGAAGTCGAGCCTATCAATAATGGGATCATCACCAATGGACTGATGTCCGTGAACGGTCTATTGATTATCGGTCTGGGAATCTTGCCGGGTGGCCTGATGGCGGTGTGCGTCAGCGTCATTCGGGAATCCCTGAAGTTCTAGCAGTACCAGGCAAGCGCTCCTGCTCGGCAGGAGCTTGCTCTGGCCGGGTTTGAACGCATCAGGCGTTCATTCGCGCGGACCTCACCGCTTGCCGACATATTCGTCGCCAGGGCCGCGAACCCGCAATTTTTCTTGGCATTGCCAACGTCTCGGGAAGTACATGAACCAGTCATTTGCCGTTTGGATTCTTATTGGGCTATCTCTGGTAACGGCCAATCTTCCATTCATCATTGAACGTCCTTTTCTGGTGTTGCCTTGGGCGCAGAAAGGCGAGCCCGTCGCACCAGCATGGATGCAGTGGATCTTTTCGTTTGTGTTCTTTTGCTTGCTTGCTGGAGCGGCTTATCTGGCGTGGTTGATGATTGGTGGCGCATTTGTTGCGCTCTCGGATCTAGGTTCTATCGCCTTATTCATTATCAAGATCCTGGGCATGTTCTTGATTGTGGGTCTTCTGCTGGCTTATTCAGGATGGCGGAATCGCGCGCATGTTATCGAAAAATCATTTTTCGTGCGTTTGATCGAGCTGCTCGTTTTCTATTGTCTGGTGGGCATACTTGGCTTCGCTTTCGAAGCCAATATGGGTAATCAGTTTCCCCAGACCTGGGAATTTTATGCGATAACGTTCAGCCTTTTTCTGGTGCTGGGATATCCCGGTTTTGTGTACCGCTATCTGCTCCGTCACCGAAAGCGCTGATCGCTGGAACGGCTGGGCTGGCGGGGTTTAGTTCCTTCAGCAGCATCGTCTGAGGGCTGATTAGCGGAAAGTCCGCTACACGTAGCCGTTTTAGTATCTCGAACAGCAGGGCGCTTCGAACCCCATAGGCCGCGCGGGGAGAGCCCACATAGCCTGTTGCATTGAAGACCAAGCCTGTGGCATCGACACCGTCAAGCATTACGTCAGGGGCCGGCTCGTCCAGCAGCGCCGAGTTCTCATGAAATGCAGCTAGGATAATATCGCGCACGTGTTCTGCGTCGGTATTGACCGGCAAAGCTAGTTTTATTTGTACTCTGCCTAATGGATTGGCATGCGTCACATTGCGGACGACCTTGGTAATAAATTCCGAGTTAGGGACGATTACTGTTGAGCGGTCGCCCATTTGTATTTCAGTCGCGCGTACGTTGATACGCCGAATATCGCCTTCGACGCCGCCCAGCGATACCCAATCGCCCACTTTCACGGGTCGCTCGGCCAATAGAATAAGGCCTGACACAAAATTCTGCACGACGGCTTGCAAGCCAAAGCCTATCCCCACCGATAGTGCGCTGGCTATCCATGCGACACGTTCCAAGCCTATGCCGACGGCTGACAATGCCATCGCCACCGCAAGCACGTAGCCAGCGTAGCCAAATAGCGTGGATGCGGACAGGCGCATTCCAGGGTCAAGACTGGTCGTAGGAAGATATTGATCTGTCAGCCAGCGCTGCAACAGCTTTACCGCAGCGAAACCCAGAAACAGAAGCGCTATTGCTAGCGCGACGGCAGTGGGGCGAATCTGAATTTCTCCGATGGCGATGCCGGAATGCAAATTGTCGACCAAGCGCAGCCATTCTGTTGGACCGCCTCCAAACGGTGATAGCAGCAACATCAGGGCGAGCAATACGGTTATCACGCGAGCCACGGCGGAAATCAATACTATTGCCTGGCTGCGGGCTCGGGACATGGCAGGTGGCTGGACGTCGCCTGCGCTACGCTTAGCCGAAGCGAGCAGGCTATTGCAGGTGTCTTTGATTAGCCCAGTGATCAGGTAGGTCGAACCCGCCAGAAGTCCCAGCCACACATACTGCTTGATAATGAAGCTGCCAAGGGCTACGTAGCCCAGCAGTAAACTGCCCACGCCCACCGCCAGGACGATCGATGTTGCGCTAAGTAGAAGTGCCGACCGAAGAGATGAGGGCGATGCGGCCGCTGTGTTGGGCGCTTCTGGTGCTGGCCGATTGGCACGCCGGATACACTGCCAGGCTCCTAGTATGGTCAGGCTCATGACCAGCGTCACAATGCAGTCCTGCGCTACCGTGGCAACGAGGCTTGCGTTGACCACAGTGGCTAGTCGCTGGCTGGCCCAGCCTATGCTTGTCACAATTGCCAGCGTTAGAGGGAACCACTGAAGCTTCAGTGCCAGTTCGTCCCCGATGTCGGGAAGTCGCCACGAAGGACGCCCGGATGCAAGCAGTGCATTGCCCAAGCCTGTTACAAACCCTCCGAACCAGACCACACCCATCCATTGATTGAGCAAGACTTCCAGTTCTTCCGAGAGTTCGCCGTTCCAACCGATAGCCATGCGTATGGCTACTGCTATAAGGCCTGCTGTTGTGGCAGCCATTAAGACGCGCAGCACGGCATACAGGGAGCGGCGCAAGCGCCCAGGAGCTACGCGCGTGGTGCTGATTTGGAACAGATATCGCCCGGCCAGAACTCTTACGCCCAATACCGCGATAATGGCCAATAACGTAGTAGCCCATACCTGTACCGTACTTGTCTTCAAGGAAGTGGCCAGGTCGCCTTGCAGCCGTTTGAGGCGACGCATATCGCGCGGGAATTCCCGGCGCAGTTCCTTCCATAAGAAGGGAGCCAGGATCGACGACGCGCGTTGTCCAAGCTGAGCCTGAAATTGAGCGCGCCTGAGCTTGAGAATCTGCTCTGCGGTTTGGCCGGCCTCAACACCGATTAGGCGGGCAAGCTTTACTTGGGCATCCAGCGTACTGTTAATCTTGCTCAGCTGATTACGCTGCACTGCGATGTCGGGAGCTTCAGTTGTGCCCTCCGCGGCCGCGCCGAGTTCAGCGAGCCTGGCTTGTACACCTGTTAATTGGGGCTGGATTTCGGTTGCAGCGGCTTCTGCCTGCGCTTGCGCGTCCAGTGCTTGGGCTCGCAGTTCGGCGAGCTGATTATTGTCTAGTGGAGTTTCGCCTTGTTTTTCCAGTTTTTTCTGGACGGTGTCAATTTGAGCACGTGCCGCATCCAGCACTTTTTCCGCATCAAACTTATCGTCTGAATTTGCGGAGAAGGCGGGCAATGCAAAACCCATCAGCGCGATGAACAAGCATTGCAAGCATATGCTGAGCAATGTATGGAACCGGGGTTTATTTGCTGCAGAATCCGACGGACGTTGAAGCGTATGTTTTAAAAGCATTCGAATACAAAGAAAAGGGTACAGCCCCCTAACAGGCGTCCGGGATGACTGATAATAATGTCGTTCATCATAGCGCTGAATCGCAGGGAAATTCGGGCCCATTCGTAAGCAGTTAAAATGTGGCGAAACATTTATTTCCTTGGTCTGGGCAGGGTGTTCCGCCACGCCGTAGAAACGACGAATCACCTTTTATTAAACTGGTTATGACGCATCTCATTCTTCAAGCTCCGAATCTTATTGCTGCAAACATTGAAAAGATCGCTGCCATTGCCAACGCGGACGGGGTTCAGGAGCTGGGCAGTACCGCCGTCCGCCTGCTGAATGTGGAAAGCGCCGAACGTCCGGCTGTCGAGCAATGCTGCAGCGAATTCGGCATGGACTATGCGTTTTTTGAACAGATCGCACGTTTGCGCGATTGCAAGATCCTTGCAATGGATATGGATTCCACGCTGGTAAATATCGAATGCATAGACGAGATCGCCGATATGGTTGGCCGCAAAGCCGAAGTAGCGGCCATTACTGAAGCGGCTATGCGCGGCGAAATCACCGATTTTGCTCAAAGCCTGACGCGGCGGGTTGCCTTGTTGGAAGGCGTCCCGGTCAGCGCGCTGGAAAAAGTGTATGACGAGCGCCTGCGCTTGAACCCCGGTGCAGAAAAGTTGATTTCAATAGTCAAGAAAACCGGATTGCAGACATTGCTGGTATCGGGCGGTTTTACCTTCTTTACCGAACGGCTGCAGGAACGCCTAGGTTTGGATGACGCGCACGCTAATGTACTTGAAGTAAGTAATGGCAAATTAACGGGGCAGGTGTCTGGCAAGATTGTTGACGCTCAAGGGAAAGCCGATCATCTTCGGGCAATGGCTGACAGGCTGGGCGCGACTGCAGAGCAGATTATTGCAGTCGGAGATGGCGCTAATGACTTGAAAATGTTGGCGCTGGCACAGTATTCTGTTGCTTACCGTGCCAAGCCGGTCGTGCGCGCGCAAGCGAATTACGCCCTTAATGTCAGTCCGCTTGACGCGATTTTGAACTGGTTCCGCCTCAGCCACTGACAGGCCGGTCTATAGCCCAACCGTATTCTGTTCGGCTTTTTCCACTAAAGGAATAGTTTCGTATCTTGTTGCTGCGGCCGGAATTCCTGGTTCCGGTCCGGACCGCAGCCTCATAATTTCATGCAAGAGACCGCAGGACATTGCGCACCGCATCGATACGTCCGGCGACCTGTTGACCTTGCTTGATTTCGACTTTCAGCTTGTCCTGTCCCGACATCTTTACGCCGCGCTGCTTTTGCAGCAGTTCGATGATGCGCATGGGTTCGACATTGGGCTTGGCCGAGAACTGGATCATGGCCTGCGCATCGCTTGCGTCTATTTTGATAATGCCCAGCGGCTCGGCATTCAGCCGCAATCGATGGGTGGCAAGCAGTGTCTGGGCCGCTTCGGGCAGCTTTCCATAGCGGTCAATTAGTTCTTCCTGAATCATGATGACATCGTCTTCGTGCTTTGCATGTGACAGTTTCTTGTACAGGCCCAGGCGCGCATGGACGTCGGGACAATAGTCGGAAGGAAGTAGTGCCGAGGCATGTAGGTTCACTTCACAAAGGGCTGCGAACGGTGAATCCAGATCGGGCTCTTCACCTGATTTCAAGGCGCGTACCGCAGCGTTGAGCATGTCGGAGTACATCGAAAATCCAATTTCCTGGATATTTCCCGATTGTGATTCGCCAAGCACTTCGCCAGTTCCTCGAATCTCCAGGTCGTGCATGGCAAGAAAAAAGCCTGCCCCTAATTCTTCCATCGCCTGTATGGCGTCGAGGCGCTTTTTGGCGTTGGCAGTGATGGCGTCTTCGCCTGGAGTCATCAGGTAAGCATAAGCCTGATGGTGGGAGCGGCCCACGCGACCACGCAATTGATGCAGTTGAGCCAGTCCAAGCCTGTCGGCGCGATGGATGACAATGGTGTTTGCAGTAGGAACGTCGATCCCGGTTTCGATAATGGTGGTGCACAACAGCACGTTATAGCGCTGCTGATAAAAGCCCTTCATAACCTCTTCCAGCTCGCGTTCTGGCATCTGGCCATGCGCCACGGCGATTCGCGCTTCTGGCACGAGCTCCTCCAGACTGGCCCGGCGATTCTGGATGGTATCGACTTCGTTATGCAGGAAATAGACCTGACCTCCGCGCTTGAGTTCGCGGAGGAGGGCTTCGCGTATCGTGCTCTTGTCTTCGCGCCGGACAAATGTCTTGATGGCCAGCCGCTTTTGAGGGGCGGTGGCAATAACGGAAAAATCCCGTATGCCTTCCAGAGACATGCCCAGGGTACGAGGTATAGGTGTCGCCGTCAGAGTAAGAACGTCGACTTCGGCACGCAAGGTTTTCAACGCTTCTTTCTGACGTACTCCAAAGCGGTGCTCTTCGTCGATGATGACCAGGCCCAAGCGATGAAATAAAACATCTTTCGACAATATCTTGTGAGTACCAATCACGATATCCACACGGCCATCGTTCAAGCCCTGTATGGCAGCGCTGACCTCTTTACCTGATCTGAAGCGAGATAGTTCAACGACCTTTACGGGCCAGTCGGCAAAACGGTCTGCAAACGTCTGTGCGTGCTGTTCTGCAAGCAGCGTAGTGGGGCACAGCAAGGCGACCTGCTTGCCGTTGAGCACTGCTAAAAACGCTGCGCGCAAGGCCACCTCGGTCTTACCAAACCCTACATCGCCGCACACCAGGCGATCCATTGGCCGTCCTGACGTCATGTCGCCGATCACGGCTTCTATGGCGGCGGCCTGATCCGGGGTTTCCTCAAACCCAAAACCCTCGGCAAATGCTTGGTAATCGCTTAGGGGAAGCTTGAAGCGGAATCCTTCTCGCGCCGCTCGCTGGGCATATAAGGCCAGCAGCTCGGCAGCGGCATCGCGCACTTGCTTGGCAGCCTTGCGCCGGGCCTTGTCCCATTGGCCGGAACCCAACTGATGCAAGGGCGCATGATCAGGGTCCGATCCGCTATAGCGGGCGATAACGTGCAATTGCGCTACTGGCACATACAGAGTACTGCCGTTGGCATATTCCAAATGCAGCAGTTCCATCTGACCTTCACCCAGGTCCATGTCAATCAGGCCGCGGTAGCGTCCGATGCCGTGTTGCGCATGGACGACGGGATCGCCTTCGCGCAATTCGGACAAGTCGCGCACCATGGCTTCGACGTCGCTGGCGTGCTCCTGGGCTCGCTTGCCCCGACGGGTAGGACGGACCTGGCTCGGGTATAGATCGTTCTCCGTCAGCAGCGTAAGGGATTCCTTAACAACGCTGAAGCCATTCGACAGAGGCGCAATAACCAATGAAAACCGGCTCGCGGAGCCTAGGAAATCCTGTAGTGTTTCACCGGCGGAATCGGGCTTGATGCCGAACTCTTCAAACATCTGCAGCAGTGTTTCACGCCGGCCGGCTGAGTCGGCGCACAGAGCTATACGACCCTTGTCGCGGTTCAGCAGTCGGCGCAGGCTGGCCACGGGATCGTCGGCGCGGCGTGTAATCGCGACGTCCGGTGCCGCTGCAAAGTCGGAATGCTCCCCGCCATTAACCAGCGCAAGCCTCGCAAATGTCTTTAATGAAGAAAACAGGTCCTCTTCGCTGAGGAACAACTGTTCGGGCGGCAGAACCGGGCGTTCGCGATCGCTTTTGAGAAACTGATACCGGCTATGAGTGTCGCTGGCAAAACGTTGTACTGCTTGATTAATGTCGCCCAGAGTGGCTGTGAAGGAGTGTTCGGGCAGGAAGTCGAACAGTGTTGCCGTGTGCGTGAAGAACAGTGGTAAGTAATATTCGACGCCCGCAAAGGCAATGCCGCTGCCTATGTCTTTGTAGGGCAGCGCGCGAGATGGATCACCTTCGAACATTTCCCGAAAGCGTGCGCGAAATTGAGTTCGCGCCGCTTCATCCATGGGGAACTCTCGCCCTGGCAAGAGCTGTACTTCTTTGACTGGATACAGGCTGCGTTGAGTATCGATATCGAAACTGCGAATAGATTCGATTTCGTTATCGAACAGGTCAAGCCGATATGGCAATACCGATCCCATGGGGAATAGGTCGATCAAGCCCCCGCGTATGCAGAACTCACCTGGCGCGGTGACTTGTGTAACGTGGCTGTAGTTGGCCAGAGTCAACTGTTGGCGCAACCCTTCCTCGTCTAGCGCGTCCCCCTGCCTGAATGAGAACGTATAAGCGGCAAGAAATTCTGGCGGGGCGAGGCGGTAAAGGGCGGTGGTGACAGGTACGGTGAGTATGTCGACGCTTTTATGCATCAGGGCATGCAATGTACGCAGTCGTTCTGAAATCAAATCCTGGTGCGGGGAGAAACTATCGTAGGGCAGGGTCTCCCAGTCAGGGAGTTGGCGCACCCGCAATTCCGGTGCGAACAATAGTATTTCCTCGGCCAAACGCTGTGCAATCAAGGGCTCGGCACACAAGACGACAATTGTTTGTTTTGACGTGCGCGCCAAATCGGCAAGCATCCACGCGTCGCCCGATCCAGGGGGGATCGGCTGTGCGTGTCGCAGCCCAGGTTTCAACGCCGCCAGCACTTGTTTGGTGGAGGGAAGAGAGGGGGGAGGGGTTGTTTCTATATCCATGTAGAGAGTCATTATAAAATGGCTTTCTTATGCATACGAAATTGATTGCCATTGTTCCCGCCGCCGGCATCGGCACCAGGGCTTTGTCGGCTGAATCCGGCCGGCGTGATGGACGGCCCTTGGGCGCTGTCCAGACGACACATGCACAATCCAGCCCTGCACCGATACCCAAGCAATATTGGCTATTGAAGGGCGAGCCCATGCTGCGCTGGGCTGTCAAGGCATTGCTCGCCGACCCTCGTATTGCCGAAGTCAGGGTTGCGGTCGCCACGGACGACGTATGGATCGAACAAGCATTGGCAGGCCTTCCCCGAACGGTTTGGCGCCATTGTGGCGGCCCCACCCGGGCCGAAACTGTCATGGCTGCCCTGCAAGATGCCGGGCTGGATGATGATGATTGGGTGCTTATTCACGATGCGGCAAGGCCGGGCCTGCCGGCCAATGCGCTGAGCCGCCTTATTGACAGCTGTCTAGCACTGAATAAAGGCGGTTTGCTGGCACAGCGCGTGGCAGACACGGTTAAACGGGCCGCCAGCGAACAAGACGCCGTGGTGCAAAATACCGTCAACCGCGATGGCTTGTGGCTCGCACAGACACCTCAAATGTTTCCCGCTGGACCCTTATGCAAGGCCTTGTCGTTGGCTGGCGCCTCTAATAGGGCCATTACTGACGAGGCATCGGCCATGGAACTGGCCGGCTATGAGCCCAAGCTGATTCCGGGCTCGGCGCGTAATTTCAAGGTGACCTGGCCGGAAGATTTTGACCTGATGGAAAGGTGGCTGTAGATCTTATAGAACACTGTTCGCCCTATCAATTTACGTAATTTGAAAACGCCGCGCCTACGAAAACTTTACCGTCTTAGGCCGCATCAGTATGGAGCATCAATGAGTTTCCCGTTTCGTGTTGGACAGGGGTTTGACGTACACGCCTTGGTGGAGGGCCGCCCCTTGATTATCGGTGGGGTCAACATTCCCTTTACGCATGGCCTGCAGGGGCATTCGGATGCTGATGTATTGCTGCATGCGATTACTGATGCGATCCTGGGCGCGGCCGGCCTAGGTGATATTGGCCGTCATTTTCCCGATACCGATGCCACTTATGAAGGTGCAGATAGCCGTGTCTTGCTGCGGTCGGCGATGCAAAAAGTGGCGGCGACTGGTTGGCAAGTGGTCAACATCGATGCCACGGTGCATGCGCAAGTGCCGAAGATCGGGCCGCATGCACCGGCCATGGTGGCTAATATCGCCCAGGATCTCGGGTTGTCGCAGCAAGACATCAACATCAAGGCTAAGACGAACGAAGGCCTGGGACATCTGGGGCGCAGAGAAGGAATTGCCGCAACGGTGGTGGCTCTGTTAGCGGCTATTTGATCCCATTTTTAGATGTGCACATTGCCGACGTCGCTTGCCTTACGCCAGTAATGTCTAAGTTTCGCCTTCGCGTTCACGGTCAATGTAGAAACGGAATGTTGTCTTTCAACGTTTATTTTCCATTGGCAGCGATGGCTAGCGCTGCGGCATTCACGACCGACGCAATACGACCTACGTCGCGTAAATGTTCTACGGTATAGCCAGCGCTCTTCAGGTTGCTATAGTGAGAACTGACGCAAAAATGGCACTTTCCCACAATGGATGCAGCCAGCGCGAATAGCTCGTAGCGGCTCTTGTCAATGTCTCCGTGTGCCGCGTAAGCGTTCATGCGTAATTGAGCCGGCAAGGTTTTCAGCTGGGCGTCCCCAGACATTTCGATGAAAGGATAATAGGTATTGTTCATGGCCATGATCGCTGCTGCGCTCAGGGCGGCAGTTACGTCGGATTCGTTTAATCCTGATTTGAATGCCGTCACCAATTGTGTGCTGCGGGCGGCATAAGCGGCGGCCAGCGCTACGCCGACAGCGTCTTCTGCTTTCAGACTTGAACGAGCGATGGTTCCATCCAGATTCAGGCGAATATCCTTGGCCCAATCTGGAATCATGGCTTTGATTGAAGAAAGAAATTCCACGAGCTTTTCCTAGATCGAATAGTTAAAAAGCCCGGAGATTCCGAGCTTTAGCGGCACAAGTTTCTTGAGTTGGATCGATACACAACTGTACGGGCGCTGGCGCGGCAATATGAAACCTACAGCGTTTCACCCCCCAGGGCACGGTTGCAAGGACAAAGCTCGTCGGTTTGCAAGCCGTCAAGCACGCGCAATATCTCGCTAGGATTGCGGCCGACATTCAGATTATTTACCGAGACGTGCTGGATGACATTGTCGGGATCGACGATAAAGGTGGCGCGCAGGGCGACTCCTTCGGCTTTCTCACGCACGCCAAGCTGATCGATAAGAGCGCCCGTTGTATCGCCGAACTGATAATGGGCGAGCTTGCTGAGTTCTTGGTTTTCGCGGCGCCATGCCAGTTTGACGAACTCGTTGTCAACGGAGCCGCCCATCAGGACTGCATCACGGTCTTCGAAGTCTTGAGCCAGATTGTTAAAGCCGACAATTTCGGTGGGGCAGACAAAGGTGAAATCTTTAGGGTAAAAATAAATGACCTTCCACTTGCCGGGAAAAGAGCTTTCGGTGATTTCTTCAAATGCGGAGACGCCGTTTTCTTCATGTTGATTGAATCCGGGTTTAACACCGGCAACCTTGAACGGCTCGAGTTTATCGCCTACTGTTTTCATTTGAGCTCCTGATAGTAAGTGTAGAAAGGGAGGGGCGTCGGCAAGCCATACGCTCAATGAGTAAATTCTACGCTATTAGGCGTCGGTGTCTAATTGGAAATTCCTAACCCTCGCCTTGGGTATTTCGATGCGGGCGACGAGGCCGCCCGGAGGCTGGGAAATCAGCTCGAGCTGTCCACCGACTTGACCTAGCAGGCGTTCTACTATCGCGAGTCCCAGCCCGGCGCCGCTCACGCCAGTGCGTGCAGATTCCCCGCGCGAGAAAGGACGCAGCAGGCGTTGAATATCTGTCGGCGCAATCCCAGTGCCATGGTCTTTCACCTCAATGGCCAGGATATTGCCGCGCTGTTTCGCCACCAGTTCGATGTGGGCGCGATCGTCAGATGGGGTGCGGCCATAGCGGCGGGCATTTTCGATAAGATTGCTAACGATGCGCTTCAAGTCGTGAGCGCCGATTTTGGCGTAAAGGTTGGGTTCGATCGAAGCGCTAAGGGCGCCCCCAAGTGATTCAGTATGGCTCCGTTCGCGTTCATACAGGTCTCGGAGCACGGACGACACGTCTATACCTTGTTCGGGAACAGCGGCAGCCGGCCGCGCGTATTCCATAAGCTGTCCGATACTATGGTCAATCTGGCCCAAGTCTTCATCAATGGCCTGACGGGTCTCGTCAGTGACATTGCTCATTTCGATTTCAAGTCGCATGCGTGCTAGCGGTGTCCGCAAATCGTGCGAAATACCGGCCAGCATAATCTCGCGATCGGCTTCAGTTTGCCGGATATCACGTGCCATACGATTGAAGGCAATATTCATGTCGCGGATTTCGGCAGGGCCTTTTTCGGGTAAGGGAGACGGGGTTTCACCGCGTGCCAGTTGCTGTGCCACCTTGGCCAGTTGTGCCAATGGCCGGTTAACGAAACGTACGCTAACCGCCGCGCCGATCAGCGCAAGCAATAAGGCAGTTGCGCCCCAGCCGAACCATTCGGCGCCCGCCGTGAGCCCAAGCTGCTCACGATCGAACACCAACCAGTATTGATCGTTGTTGATTTCGAAACTTACCCAGACGCCGGGCGCTTGGTTGACTGACCACATCACCTGCGTGGCCGGGCCCAGCCTGTCTTTAATTTCGGCCGCGACGTGATTCCAGTAATTGGAATTAGGAAGCGGCTCGAGTACGTCAGCCTCTTCCCTGGGCTGCACGCGCAAACTTTCTTTGGTGGCGAGGTCCAGCAGCAGGGCGGGGCGGACGCTACGTGGCGCATATACGAGCGCTGATCGCGTAATACTTACGGCGGTAGTTACGCGCTGCGCCATTTGTGTGGCCCGCGGACCTTCTTCCATGCTGAAAAAGACTTGCAGCCACGCGCCGAGACTGACCAGCATCAATCCGGCCAGAAGCAAGAAGGAACGGCTGAATAGACCAAGCCGGAACCGCGACTGGTTTTTTTTTCGTTGCTTGGAAGGCAGGGCCATAACCTATTCCTGCAAGGTCACACCCACCATGCGTTAATGACCGCCATCCGGTACAAATACGTAACCCAGACCCCATACTGTTTGAATAAAAACAGGCTTGGAAGGATTGGGCTCTACCAATTTGCGCAAACGCGAAATTTGGACATCCAGACTACGGTCAAACGCTTCGTATTCGCGACCGCGCGCCAATTCCATGAGCTTGTCGCGAGAGAGCGGAATTTTTGGATGACGAGCGAACACTTTCAGCACAGAAAATTCACCGGTCGTGATCGGCACCTGTTCGTTATTTCGGGTCAGCGTGCGGGTGGACAGGTTAAGAACGTAGGGCCCAAATTCGATGGACTCGTTTTCCTGGCTAGGCGCGCCAGGGTGCTCTTCTGTACCGCGGCGACGCAAGATCGCGTTGACACGCGCAAGGAGTTCGCGAGGATTGAAAGGCTTGGATAGGTAATCGTCGGCACCCATTTCCAGGCCAACAATGCGATCGATTTCTTCGGCTTTGGCCGTCAGAATGATAATAGGGGTGTTATCGTGACCACCTCGCAGGCGACGACAGATGGAAAGCCCGTCTTCACCGGGGAGCATTAAATCAAGCACCAGCAGGTCGAAATGTTCGCGCTGCCACAACTTGCCCATTTCTTTGGCATCTTCGGCTACGAAAACATTAAAACCTTGTTCCGACAAATACCGTCGTAGCAAGTCGCGCAGTCGGGGATCATCGTCGACGACGAGAATTTTGCGAGATAGAGATTGGTTTTGTGTATTCATAGGGAAAATGTAACAGGGCTGAGTAAACCCGTATAGGCCTCGTAGCAAGATATTACACATTAAGTGTTTGGTAGAGAACAGGTTTACGAACGCTCGTGGCCATGGGATCCCCTAAACAACGCGTGATCGACTTAGTCCCGAAACACTATCGAACGATAGCAGTGTAGGGCCTTGAAATTTAGGCGTCTTTCAGCCGAATGACCTACGCTATTGTCCTCCGGCGCAATAATTGCTGGACCCCGTTTAAAATAAAGCCATGACTTTACATATTTTAGCCCTGGAAACCTCGTCGAGCTTATGTGGCGTGGCCTTATTAAGCCAGCAAGCAGGGCATGTCGGTGTACGCACACTCGGGCACGATGCTACCGGCGAACATGCCGAGCGGTTGCTGCCTATGGTAGACGAACTGCTCAAGCAAGCGGATATCGGGCGTTTTGACATCGCGGCCGTTGCCTTTGGGCAGGGACCAGGCGGGTTCACCGGCTTGCGCGTCGCGTGTGGGGTGGCTCAGGGTATGGCGTTCGCATTAAATATACCTGTAATCCCTGTGGTGTCGCTATTGGCCATCGCGGTGCGCGACCACGATCCCGAGATTGCACTTGCCCCGATTACCGTCGTGGTACAAGACGCCAGGATGGGCGAGGTATATTTGGCCGCCTATCTGCCTGAATCCGACTCGTCTTCTGGATGGCGCGAGCTTCAGGCCCCTATACTGTTGAATGCGGAACATGTCGGCCACTGGTTGCTACAGGGCTTCGCGGGCTGGCGAACTACTTACGGCGACAATCTTTTCGTTCGTCTGACGGGTGATGCCTTAGAGGCTTATCCCCAGTTGGAACAGTTGGCGGCGGAACGCTCTTGGGTCAGTCTAGGAGGCTCCCTAAGGCCCGATGCAGAGACTATCGCTCGGCTGGCTTTGATCGACTGGCACACGGGCGGAGGCATCGATCCGGCGTTGGCTGCACCCTTGTACGTGCGGGATAAGGTGGCGTACACGACCGACGAACGCCAGCGGGGCTTTGGTGGCAACCCCAAGGCGCTGGAACGCGTGGTATCGCTTCATGAAATGACCCCGGAGCACTTGGATGATGTCGCCAATATCGAGCAGTCCGTTCAGTCCTTTCCCTGGACCCGTGGGAATTTTTCTGACGGCCTCCAGGCGGGTTACGGCGCATGGGTCGCCGTTCAAGGAGAGCGCGTAGTCGGTTTTTGTATGGTCATGTTTGCGCCCGACGTAGCTCACGTATTGGTCATCGCAGTGACGCCTGAAGTGCAGAAGCAAGGTGTGGGTTCATTGTTATTGGAACGATGCGAACGCGAGGCGCGAGCCCGTGGTTTGACAACGATAGTGCTCGAGGTTCGACCATCAAACGAGAATGCACTCAACTTTTACCGGCACCAGGGATTTTCCCAACTCGCGATACGTAAAGATTATTATCCGGCGGGCCATTTCAAGCGCGAGGATGCTTGCGTCATGGAGAAAAAGTTAAGTGTCACATGAAGACAGAGGCCAAGTGAAAGCGCCGACACTTAGCTTATTGCAGCTTGCCTGGCTACAGGAAATTGGGCTGGATAAGCGGATGCTGGCTCGCTTTGAGCACCGCAGCGCTACGCTTTCAGAATTGTCCCCTGAAGGCACCGTGGCCCCATCGCCAACCAGCGCTTCAGGCAGTGGGCGAGTGCCGATGCCCCAGGCACAGGGAAACGTTCCGCACGAACCTGTTGTAGTGCCCAGCAAAGGTCCGGTTCGGGCTTCGGGAATGGCGGCGCCGCCCCCACTGCATGAAGCAGCGTCAGGTGAAGCCAAGATGTCTATCGGCCTCGAAGTCAGTGCTGCCGAATGATTTGACTGCACTGCAATCCCATATTGCCGTTTGTCAGGCTTGCGAGCTGTATACAGGACGCAGCCAGGCAGTGTTTGGTACCGGGCCGCAGCATCACGTCGAATGGATGCTCATAGGCGAGGCTCCCGGCGAAAACGATGACAGAGTCGGGCTGCCATTTCAGGGGCGGCCTGGCGTGCTGCTGCAGTCCATGCTGGCGTCGATCGCGGTAATGCCAGAGTCTGGAGTGTTCTTTACTAATCTGATCAAATGCAGGCCACTGGGCAACCGTACTCCCAAGCCCGAGGAGATTGCTGCGTGTTTGCCAAACCTCCAGCGCCAGATTGCACTATTGAGACCAATGCGCATTCTGACTTTAGGAAAACTGGCAGCTCAAGCTTTACTGGGCACGGATGCCCAGCTAGAGGAGTTACGGGGCAGGGTGCACCACATACGCAGCGAAACCGGACAAGAGATTCCACTGGTGGCTACCTATCATCCGGCAACCCTCTTACTGCGTCCGCAACATAAGGCTGATACCTGGCAAGATTTGAACCTACTGCGCTCGATACTGCATTGACACGGTAAAGTCAGTGCTTCAAAGCCTGGCCGTGACCGTGCTGCCCTATAGTGCTTTCAAGGCGGGGATCGGCACGGTGGTTAAGTCGGTTCCAGTGAATGAACAGCACCATCAGTGCGGCAACAAGTAGCCCAAATATCACAATAATCGCATTGATAGGCAAATCCAGCCACAGCATAAGGCTGTAAAGCGCGAGCATTAGCAAAATATTCAGCTGTTCGTTGAAATTCTGTACAGCGATAGAATGGCCGGCGGAGAGCAGGACATGTCCGCGATGTTGAAGCAGCGCGTTCATGGGGACTACGAAAAACCCGGATAAGCCGCCGATAAGCAATAGAACACTGTAAACGGCCCACGGTTCGCGTACGATGGGCATCAGCATGACAGCGAAGCCCATGATAACGCCTACTGGCAAGACTTTAAGGGCACGCTTCAAGGGCACGCGGCCGGCCAAAATCGAGCCCGCCACCGTACCGAGCGCTGCAACGCCCATTAGCACCGAGGCCTGATCCAGCCGATAGCCCAGATGCCGGGCGCCCCACTCAATTACGATGAACTGCAAGGTCGCGCCAGCACCCCAGAACAAGGTGGTGACTGCCAGTGAAATTTGACCGATTTTGTCACGCCACAATATCCTGACATACCCTGCGAAGTCACGCACCAGCTTTACCGGATGCGTTTGCTGCTTAGGGTAGCGGACATTGGTGCGCGGTATCAGCAGATTGGACGCAGCGGCAAGAAAGTACACCACGCCGATCACCAAAATGGCGGCTTCGGTTCGCGTTTGCACGAGCTGGCTGATCCATGGCTGCGTCAGCAAGATATCGGAAACTGCAGGATTGATCAGCACGCCACCTAAAACCGTGCCCAGAATAATCGACAGAACCGTAAGGCCCTCGATCCAGCTATTACCCTTTACCAGAAGCTCCGGCGGCAGCATTTCCGTGACGATGCCGTATTTGGCCGGCGAATAAGCAGCGGCGCCGATTCCCACCAGCGTATACGCGCAGAAGACCAGAAACAGCTGTTCAGTGTTTCCGAGTCCTAGGCTTTGACAGCCAAACATCAAGAGACAGCCCCCAACCTTGATCGCGTTGGTAAAGAACATTACCGTACCTTTGGGAAAGGCATCTGCGAAGGCGCCGACGAACGCGGCCAAGACGACATAAGCCAGTGCGAACCACCACTTCATCATAGGCGCCATCCAGTCTGGTCCCTGTAAATCGGCAATCAGCGCAATAGCGGCAATAAGCAATGCATTATCCGCTACGGATGACAGCGCCTGAGCGATCATGACCAGATAGAAGCCTTTTTTCAATGGGAAATCTCGAGTGAATAGTTAAATGAGAGACACGGTGAATCAAATAGCAAAAAAATGTTAACGAGTATAGCGTCGGAGGGTCGATGAAACAAAAAATAATAACGCGTTTTTTTGAGCCACCGAAAGCCCCGGCCGGTGCGTTATCATACGAGACGATTACGGGTGAGAGTTGCAGGCTCTAAATTCGGGCCCTTCTGATAGCCGAGTCCGCGCATACAGCGTGTCGCGTCATCCCCTTTATATTGCTCGCTTATTGTGCGTCTGACCCAAATAAAACTTGCCGGTTTCAAATCTTTTGTCGAACCGACAGTTATTCCCACGCCCAGTCAGTTAGTCGGTGTGGTAGGGCCTAACGGCTGTGGCAAATCCAATATCATCGATGCGGTCCGCTGGGTGCTCGGAGAAACCAAAGCATCGGAGTTACGCGGCGAGTCCATGCAGGACGTTATTTTCAGTGGATCCGGTCATCGTAAGCCCGCTGCGAGGGCGTCCGTAGAACTGGTGTTTGATAACTCGGAAGGCCGCGCGGTTGGCCAATGGAGCGCTTACGCCGAAATTGCCGTAAGGCGTGTCCTTACTCGCGATGGCGCCAGTAGTTACTACATTAATGGCCAGCAAGTACGCCGGCGCGATATTCACGATATTTTCCTTGGAACAGGGCTGGGCACACGGGGTTACGCAATTATCGGCCAGGGCATGATCAATCGGCTGATCGAAGCTCGCCCTGAAGAGCTTCGCGTTTTTCTCGAAGAGGCGGCAGGGGTGTCACGCTATAAAGAGCGTCGCAAGGAAACCGAGAGCCGTCTGGCGGATACCCGCGAGAACCTGAACCGCGTTGAAGACATTCTGCGTGAACTAAGCAATCAGCTTGAAAAGCTCGAAGCACAGGCCGAGGTAGCCCAGCGATATCGCGGCCTGCAGCAAGAGGGCGAACAAAAGCAGCACGCATTATGGTTGTTGAAAGAAAGTAGTGCCCGCGAAGATCAGCAACGCAAGTTTCTTGCTATAGAACAGGCTCAAACAGAACTTGAGGCGGCTACAGCAAGTCTTCGTGCCGGTGAATCAGTGCTCGAATCGCGCAGGCAAGCTCATTATGCGGCGGGCGACGCAGTCCACGCGGCGCAGGGCTTGCTTTTTGAAGCCGGTGCCCAAGTCAGCCGACTCGAGACCGAGATTCGACACGTGGTCGACTCACGCAGCAAGTTGCAAGCTCGCCGTACGCAATTGCAGGGACAACTGCAGGAATGGGCAGACCAACAAACACATTGCGCCGAACAAATCGCTCAAGCGGAATTCGACCTGGAAGCTAGTGCCGCCCGTACCGAAGAGTCTCGGGCCGCTGTAGAAGATGCTCAGGCCCATTTGCCGGACATTGAAGACAAAGTCAGGCTCGCGGCAGGCTCTCGCGACGAAATACGCAGTGTGCTTGCCAAGGTCGAGCAAGAACTCGCGCTCGTAGCGCAGACTCAACGTGAGGCAGATCGGCATATTCAAGGATTGGAATTACGCAAGGAGCGACTAGATCAGGAGTTGCGCAGCCTTAATGCGCCAGACCCGGAAAATATCCTGAGGCTTGCAGGCGATAAAGCAGCCATAGAAGAACAGCTGCACGAGGCGCAGGGCCAGCTGATCGAGCTTGAAGATCGCTTGCCCGAGCTAGACGAGCACAGACGCAAGGCACAGGCGATATCGCACGAAGAGTCACAATCGGCGTCGCGGCTGGACGCACGCCTGGCCGCATTAACCAAACTGCAGGATGATGTCCAAAAGCGAGGCGCCCTGGAACCCTGGTTGGCTCGCCATGAATTGTCGGCTTTGGGCCGTCTTTGGCAAAAGCTTCATATCCAGGACGGTTGGGAGACTGCGCTGGAAGCCGTACTTCGGGAACGTATGGCTGGCCTAGAAATTCGCCAGCTGGAGCATGTTCGGGCTTTTGCCAGCGATACCCCGCCCGCGCGACTGGCGTTTTATCAGATTGCGGTCGCAGCCGCCGCCAAGTCGATAAGCTCCGGTTTGAGTCCTTTAAGTGCACTATTGCGTCTGCCGGATCCCGATTTGCATACCTTGTTGACTGGCTGGTTGCGAGGCGTCTACATATGTTCTGACCTCGCCACGGCATTGGCAACGCGTGGCGAGCTGCCTGAAGGCGGAAGGTATGTTGTCAAGGAAGGGCATGTGGTGGATGCCCACAGCGTTCGCTTTTATGCACCTGATTCCGAGCAGGCAGGACTGCTTGCTCGCCAGCAAGAAATAGAAAATCTGCACAGAGACCTTAAAGCACGGCACTTGATTGCAGATCAGGCCTTGGCAGACGTAAGCCGCGCGGAATCGGCCTGGCAACAGGTATCCCAGTCCCTAGCCCCGGCTCGTCAGCGTGTGTCGGAGCTAACACGGCGTTTGCACGACGTTCAGCTCGAGCATTCCAGGCTTCATCAGCAGGCATTGCAATCAGGCGAACGTTTGTCGCGCATTCGGGAAGATCTATCCGACATCGATTTCCAGCGGGAAGAATTGCTGGCCAGCAAGGAAGAGGCCGAATCCCGTTTCGAAGCGCTAGATATTCAACTAGCCGAGCATCAAGGCTTGTTCGCCGACGCTGAGATGTCAGGTGAAGATCTCGCCTTGCAGGCAGAAAAAGCGCGGCAGCATTTGCGTGATCTTGAACGTGCCGTGCATGAATCCGAATATGCAGAACGGGCATTGCAAACACGTATCGGCGATCTCAAACGTAATCTGCAATTGGCCACCGATCAAGGCCGTCGCGCGGCGGCGGAACTTGAGGGTTTACAAGGTGAACTCTTCGAACTGGACGCTTCGGCTTCGCAGGCAGGCCTGCAAGATGCTCTCGAGCTGCGCGCCGAGCGCGAAGAAGCGCTTAATTTATGCAGGATTCATCTGGATAACCTGGCGGCCTTGCTTCGTGGCGCTGATGAAGAGCGCGTTACGCTTGAGCGATCGCTCGAGCCCAGGCGTGCCCGAATCATGGAGTTGCAATTGCAAGAGCAGGCGGCGCGCCTGGCGGTCGAGCAGTTCGCGGAGCAACTCGACTCTCACCAGGTCGATCGCGAAGCCCTGCGCCAGCTTCTGACGCAGCATCCCGACGAATGGCAAAAGACCGGTTGGCTTCAATCAGAGGTACAGCGGATTACCAAGACGATTGATGGCCTTGGGTCGGTAAATCTGGCGGCCCTGGATGAACTTAACACCAGCCGTGAACGCAAGGGTTTCCTTGATGCGCAGCACCTGGACCTAACATCGGCGATAGAAACGCTGGAAGATGCGATTCGAAAAATTGACAAGGAGACGCGAGATTTGCTCCAGGACACCTTTGACAAGGTTAATGGTCATTTCGGCGAGCTTTTCCCGCGCTTGTTTGGTGGCGGCGAGGCGAAGCTGTCGATCACCGGCGAAGAGATCCTCGATGCCGGTGTACAGGTGATGGCTCAGCCTCCCGGCAAGCGTAATAGCACCATACATTTGTTGTCGGGCGGAGAAAAGGCCCTTACCGCCACTGCCCTGGTCTTTGCCTTGTTCAAGCTGAATCCCGCTCCGTTTTGCCTGCTTGACGAGGTTGATGCTCCATTGGATGATGCCAATACAGAGCGTTACGCCAATCTGGTAAGCAGCATGAGCGAGCAAACACAGTTTCTATTCATTTCGCACAATAAAATCGCCATGCAGATGGCCAAACAATTAGTGGGCGTCACCATGCAGGAACAAGGGGTGTCGCGCATTGTGGCAGTCGATATCGATTCGGCTCTACAGTTGGCTGAAGTCTGAAGGTGATATGCATAAACATTTGGTGATACGGCGGACTAACAATGAGTGACTTGCAAATCGGTTTGATACTCCTCGGAGTGGTACTGATACTGATCGTGCTCCTATTTAACTGGTGGCAGGACCGACGCATACGGCAAAAAATGCAAGAACACTTTCCCGAGCGCGAACAGGATCCCTTGATGGGCGGTGTTCCTGCGGTAACAGGTAGACGCGAGCCTGGCTTCGGCTTGCGTGATCCGGTCGAGGAACTCGCTGCAGACGACCCCGCCGAGGTCGATCCAACAACCGAAGTGGTCATCGACATCAGTTTTGCACAGGCTGTTGCTTCGGCTCAGCTGCATTCGGCCATACAGTCGCTACAGAAAGCAGGCAGCAAGCCGGTGCGCATCTTTGCCGAGCGCGAAGGCGGAGGTCACAGAGCTCGACTACGCCCGAACGAAGACTATGTATCCATGCAGTTGTCCGTCTTATTGGCCAATCGTAGCGGACCTCTCACCGATATCGAATGGTCGCATTTATGGACCATGGCACAACGTCTGGCAGAGCGTTTTGATGGCGTCATCGAAGCACCCGAGCAGGAAGATGTCATGCAGCGTGCCAAAGAACTGGATGATTTGTGCGCCCATCTTGATGCACAGGTTGGCCTGACTTTGCGTCTGCAAGGCACTCAGCCGGTGGGCGACATTACTCGTGTCCTCAAAGACGTTGGCTTTTTGCCCTATGGTCATCAATTGGCCTGGATGGCCGATACAGGCGTGCCACGCTTCACTGCTTTGCTTGATGGTGTCCATGCCCAGGATGTGCAGTCCGCGGGGGTCGATCGCATCGATCTTCTACTCGATCTTCCCAATAGTCCGGCCGACGGCCAAGCGTTCAGTCGCATGGCGAGTGTGGGCCGCGACCTTTCGACGCGGTTGCATGCTGTACTGCTTGATGATCAGGGGCGTCCCGTTTCAGATGGCACCGATCACGCCATTGACAAGCAGCTACTTGATTTGTATGGGCGGCTCGAGCAGGCAGGTTTCGAGGCGGCAGCCGATCGCACAGTAAGGGTGTTTTCGTGACAAGCAGTTCGAAGGGTGTATCAGTCGCCGAAAGAATCGATTTTTTGCGCTCGGAAATAGGCCGGCACAATCATCTTTACTACGTGCAGGCTGCACCCATTATTTCGGACGCCGAATTCGACCGGCTGATGAAAGAGTTGGTCGCTCTGGAAGAATCCCATCCTGATTTGATCACCCCCGAGTCTCCTACGCAGCGTGTCGGAGCAGCCCCGATGGCCGCTTTTAACAGTGTCCGTCACGTGGTGCCCATGCGCTCCTTGGGCAACGCGTTCGAACGAGAAGACGTCCTGGCTTTCGATAAGCGAGTGTCCGATACCTTGCGCGGGTCGGGTCTAACTTCCGAGGACGGCAACGTAGAATACGTCACCGAGCTTAAGTTCGACGGTCTTGCCGTCAGCTTGCGTTACGAAGATGGACGCCTGGTCCAGGCCGCGACACGCGGAGATGGCCAGACCGGCGAAGACATCACCAGCAATATCCGCACTTTGCGTTCCGTACCGTTAAAGTTAACAGGCGACTTCCCCCAGGTCCTCGAAGTCCGTGGCGAGGTCTTGATGAATCGAAGCGATTTCGACCGCTTGAATCAAGCTCAGCAACGGCGAGGAGAAAAAATATTTGTTAATCCGCGTAATGCGGCAGCGGGAAGCCTGCGCCAACTTGACCCTCGCATTACTGCGAACCGCCCCTTGCGTTTTTTTGCATATGGTTGGGGTGAAATTCGCATCCGTCACGCCGGGCAGACCGAGATTTTCCAGCAAGAATCCGGCCTTCCCTCGATGCCGCGTCCGACTCACGCGAAAATGCTCGACTGGTTCAAAGAGTTCGGGCTTCCTGTCAATGACTCGCGCAAGGTCGTTAAAGGCGCAGAAGGACTGCTTGATTTTTATATAAAGACTGGCAGCGGGCGCGCACAACTTCCTTTCGATATTGACGGGGTAGTCTATAAGGTCAATTCTCTCGCGGCCCAAGACGTTCTGGGCTTTGTTGCGCGAGCTCCGCGCTTCGCCATTGCCCATAAATTTCCGGCCGAGGAAGAGACTACTACCTTGCTGGGGATCGAGGTACAGGTTGGCCGCACCGGCGCCATAACTCCGGTTGCCAGGCTAAAACCGGTTTTTGTCGGGGGCGTGACCGTCACCAATGCCACATTGCATAATGAAGACGAGATTCGGCGCAAGGACGTACGGATTGGCGATACTGTGATAGTGCGTCGTGCAGGCGACGTCATTCCGGAAGTAGTGGGCCCCGTACTGGATCTTAGGCCCGCGGACACGTCATTGTTCGTTACCCCGTCAAACTGCCCGGTGTGCGGATCGGCGGTAGAGCGACTCGAAGATGAGGCCATTTCACGTTGTACTGGCGGCTTGTTCTGCCCGGCTCAGCGCAAGCAAAGCATTATTCACGCGGCGGGTCGCAAAGCGCTGGATATCGAGGGCTTAGGCGAAAAGCTGGTAGACCAATTAGTTGACAGCGGCCGGATAAAGTCTCTAGCAGATCTTTTCACGCTGAATGCGTTTGAGCTTGCCAGTTACGATCGCATGGGGCGCAAGTCGGCCGAAAATCTAGTGGCAGCTTTGGACCAGGCGCGCGCACCAGAACTCGGTCGCCTGCTGTATGCCCTCGGAATTCGGCATGTGGGGGAGACGACGGCTCGCGACCTTGCGCGGCACTTCGGCTCGATAGACGCCCTTATGTCGGCCGATGAATCACAGTTGCTCGCGGTGAATGATGTCGGACCAGTCGTGGCGGGATCCATTAATCGTTTCTTTGGCGAAACGCATAATCGCGAGATTATTGCTGCCCTGGCTGACGCAGGCGTGCATCCTAAGTCTGAAGTCAAGACCACTGGCGGCAGGCAACGGCTCGAAGGCAAAACGCTGGTATTGACGGGCACTATGCCAAACTGGACACGTGACGACGCCACTCGGCATATTCTGGCCGCAGGCGGGAAGGTCAGCGGCTCGGTATCTAAAAAGACTTCTTACGTGGTGGCAGGCGAGGATGCCGGCAGTAAGTTGGTCAAGGCCCAAGAACTGGGCATAGCCATTCTGGACGAAGACGGCCTGAAGGCCCTGCTCGAGGGTGCGTAAGCGACCGCCGCGTCAGCACTTATCAGGCTAAAGCTTGGCGACTAAAGCAAAAGGGGCCGAGTGCAAAAAAACACTTGGCCCCTTCTGTTCGGCTTGTGATTACTTACTTGATCGTGGCGCTTTTGATCAAGCCCTGCTGGTACTCAGCCAGTTGCTGCTGACGAAGCATTTCTTCGATTTGTGGCTTGACTTCGCTTAGCTCAGGAAACTTTATCTCGCGGCTGTCTTCGATTTCAATAATGTGCCAGCCAAATTGTGTCTGTACTGGTTTGGAGGTCATTTCACCTTTTTTCAGACCTTCAACCGCTTGCGCGAATTCAGGGACGTAGTTGCTGGTGGGTCCCCATCCCAAGTCGCCGCCGTTCTTGCCACTGCCCGGGTCGATCGAATCTTTTTTGGCCGCAGCGTCGAAAGTAACTTTCTTGCTCTTGATTGCAGCGATCAGATCCTCGGCTGCTTTTTGATCTTTAACAAGGATGTGGCGCAATTTATATTCCTGTTTGCCGCTCTGTTCTTTCTTGATCTTGTCGTACTCGGCCTGGATCTTGGCGTCGGTGACTGGATTCTTTTTTAGGTAGTCGGCCATTAGAGCGCGGACCAGTATGCCCTGGCGAGCCAGTTCAACTTCCTGAGTGACGGCGGGCTGCTTGTCGATTCCCGCTTTTTCTGCGGCCTGAACAGCCACCAGGCGATTGACCATCTCTTGTTTGACCTGCGTGCGTAATTCGGGTGTGTCTTGCGCGCCCTGGCTCACGAGCAACGCGACGAACTGGTCTAGTTTGGCTTGTGTAATGGCCTGGCCATTAACGCTGGCAATAGTCTGGGCGTAGGCTGGCACTGCAATGGCGCAGGCGGCGGCGAATACGGCGAGTCGTTTCATGTAATTCCTTTACGAGTTAGCTTTGGCATCGATTGCCAGGGCGTGAATGGGATAAGGCATTAAATCGTGAACGCGATCATACACAAGTCGGTGGCGCGCTAGTGTAGATAGTCCGGCAAATTGTTCGGACCAGATAACAACACGGAAGTGGCTCGCGCCGTTCTTGCTGCCTTCATGACCTGCATGAAAATGCGACTCATCAATAATTTCGAGACGGGTAGGAGCCAGCGGCGCAAGGCGCTCTTCAAGTACCTTCATACGTTCTGTAGACATCAGGACCCCTTTTTTTGTTCCGCAGTGCCGGCTAGGGTGACGACCGCCTGATGGTCGTCTTTCATGTGCTTTCCCAGCCATATCGATTGCACAATCACAAACAGAAGCAGCAAGGCCATCAGGCCGAATACTTTGAAGTTCACCCATTGGTCTTCGGTGAAGGAGCCTGAAAATGCGACATACAAATTCAGCGCACCCGAAGCAATGAAGAAGGCGGCCCAGCTATAGTTCAATTTGTCCCAGATGGGTGCAGGCATTGTCACCTGCGCACCCATGAGTTTTTGCATCAGGTTGCGACCAAAAAACCATTTTCCGCCCAGCAATATCGATGCAAACAGCCAATACAGCACGGTAGGCTTCCATTTAATGAAGATATCGTTATGGAAGAATAGGGTGGCGCCTCCGAAGACGACTATGACGGTCAGATTGATCCAATGCATGGCTTCTATAGCCTTGCCCCTGGCCTTCAGCCACACAAACTGGCCAACACCGGCGGCGATAGCGACGGCCGTTGCGGTGAAAATGTCCGAAAATTTAAAAGCCAGAAAAAATAAGATTAACGGAAACAGGTCGAAAAGAAATTTCTTCATTTAAGGGGTTCAAATTTCATTGAAAGCGAGTTGATGCAGTAGCGCAAGCCTGTAGGAGGAGGTCCGTCCGGGAAAACGTGTCCTAGGTGTGAATCGCAGATATTGCACAGCACTTCTGTGCGCTTCATGCCGTGGCTCGTATCGGTTTCCTCGCGCACGTTATCGGGGTTCAGGGCTTTAAAGTAGCTTGGCCAGCCGCAGCCCGCGTCGAACTTAGTATCTGACTCGAACAGCTCGGTGCCGCAACCTACGCAGCGATAAATGCCTGGCTCGTTGGTATCCCAGTAGCGGCCGGTGAAAGGGCGTTCGGTGCCTTTCTCTCGTGCTACAGCATATTCCTCGGGAGTCAGTTGCTCGCGCCACTGAGCATCGGTCTTGTGGATCTTCTTCACATGAACACCTATAAAAATGACACGAATATCTGTGTCATGTTAATCGACTTTGCACCGCCCCGGGGAGGTGTCCCTATGGTACTTTTTTCTGCCCTGTCTATGCAGGGAATCCCCTAAAAGACTTTGTTTCCATTTTTATCCATAATTCCGCGTCACACATAAAATTGCTGGAACCTTAAACCACAGATGGAAAACACCTATGTTTTCTACTGCTCTCACGTGATACGCTAAATCAAAGAACGGGCTTTTTTCTGTATAACTTTCGCCGTTGCCGTTGCCGCACCGGACACTGCCCACCCATGGAGACAAAAAAATGAATTTCAATCAGTCAGTTCGACTTTCTGTGCTGGCAGGAGCCGTTGCGTTCGCTCTGCCCTTGCTTGCTTCCGCACAGATCAAGGTGGGCATCACCGTCGCCAGTACCGGTCCAGCAGCGTCGCTGGGCATTCCGGAGCGCAACACGGTCGCATTGCTGCCTACCCAGATCGGTGGTCAGAAAATCGAATATATCGTGCTCGATGATGGCACTGACACGACGGTCGCAGTCAAGAATATGCGCAAGCTCATCACTGACGATAAGGTCGATGTGGTGATCGGCACTTCTGTAACGCCTGGGTCGCTCGCAATGGTTGATGTGGCGGGTGAAACCAGCACTCCGATGATCAGTGTTGCGGCAAACGCGAAAATTGTTGAACCCGTCGAAGGCGCACGCAAGTGGGTGTTCAAGACACCCCAAAACGATCAGCTAATGGCGAGCGCGCTGGCTGATGCCATGGCCAAGCAGGGCGTGAAAACTCTGGGCTTTATTGGCTATAGCGATGCTTACGGCGAAGGTTGGTTGAATGTCATGACCGAGGCGGCCAAGGCCAAGGGTATCAAGATGGTAGGCGTTGAACGCTATGGTCGTACTGATACCAGCGTAACGGGCCAGGCACTCAAGCTTGTTGCAGCAAAACCTGATGGCATTTTGGTAGCCGGCTCGGGTACGCCTGTAGCGCTGCCGCAGCGCGAACTCAAAAGCCGTGGCTATAAAGGCATCATGTACCAAACCCATGGGGCCGCCAATAACGATGTGCTGCGCGTCTGTGGTAAAGATTGCAACGACATGATCCTGCCTGCCGGCCCATTGTTGGTGGCCGACCAGTTGCCAGATAGCAATCCGGTCAAGAAAAGCGCTCTCGAATATAAAACCAAATACGAGGCGAAGTACGGCGCTGGTACGATCAACACGTTCGGCGGACACATGTGGGACGCGGGCTTGCTGGTGGCCACTGCCATTCCGGGCGCTCTGAAGACCGGTGCAAAACCAGGCACACCGCAATTCCGCCAGGCGTTACGTGACGCCATCGAGCAGATCAAGGACTTGCCCGCTTCGCAAGGCGTCTTCAACATGTCGCCGACTAATCATGCCGGTTTCGATGAGCGGGCTCGCGTAATGGTCAAAGTGGTCGACGGCGCATGGACGTATCAGCCCGAGCTCTAAACCTTACAATGCCGGGCCCGATGCGTTTCATGATCGGGCCTACGCGTTCGTTGCCTTGCGACGAAACGAATTAGCTGATGCCAATACCGGCCCGACAGGCCGGTATTTATGTCTTTGTCCGATGTAGGGGTGCAACCCGAAGGCACCCCATTGTTATGGTGTTGTCCGGAATGGATTCAACAATTTTACTGATCCTGCTGCAAGATGGTGTCATGAACGGCGCCATTTATGCCTTATTGGGTCTGGCGCTGGTACTGGTATTTCTGGTTACGCGTGTCATTTTCATTCCGCAGGGCGAGTTCGTCGCATTCGGCGCACTAACACTCGCTTTCATGGTCAATGGGCGCATTCCTGGTACTGTGAATCTGCTGGTGATTGTTGGCGCCATTGTCTTCGCCGTAGAGGTCATAGCGGCGTCGCGCAGCAAAAACTGGTCAGGCATCGGGAAGACTTTTTCATGGTCCTTATTGTTGCCGATAGTGTTGTACTTGCTGGCCCCATACATCGTCAGCAAAGATACTTCGCTGTGGATCAACGTGCTGTTTTCCATGGTCCTGGTTGTGCCTTTGGGCCCGATGCTTTACCGCTTGGTGTATCAGCCGGTCGCCGAAGCCAGTGTGTTGGTTTTGTTGATTATTTCCGTGGCCGTGCACTTCGCCCTTACCGGGCTGGCTTTGGTATTTTTTGGCGCCGAGGGCTGGCGGACTCCTCCGTTCATGGAAGGCGCGGTTCAAATGGGCCCAGTTAGCTGGTCGGCCCAGACCTTTTTTGTTCTAGGCACATGCGCATTGCTGATCATTGGCCTGTGGTTGTTTTTTGGCAAGACATTGTACGGCCGCGCTTTACGAGCGACCGCAGTCAATCGCAGGGGCGCCCGTCTGGTAGGTATTAGTACAAACATGTCGGGCAGCCTTACCTTCACCTTGGCCGCATCTATCGGAGCCTTATCAGGCATGCTGATCGCCCCGGTTACGACCATTTATTACGACACGGGTTTCCTGATCGGGCTAAAGGGCTTCGTTGCAGCGATCTTCGGTGGGCTGATAAGTTATCCGATCGCAGCGGTCGGCGCCTTGTTTGTGGGAATCCTCGAAGCTTTTTCGTCGTTCTGGGCCAGCGCCTATAAAGAAGTTATCGTGTTCACCTTGATTATTCCCGTGTTGCTGTGGCGTTCTTTCGGCGTTCACCATTCGGACGATGAGGAATAAATCATGAACCGCTTACTGCTCGCTTTGGTCATCATCGTTTTGGCAGCATTGCCTATGTTGTCCAGCACGCCGGAGTTCTGGATCACTCACTTGAATTATGTCGGCCTGGCCAGCCTTGTGGTACTGGGGCTTGTTCTGCTGACTGGCGTCGGCGGCCTGACGTCATTTGGCCAGGCGGCGTTCGTTGGCATAGGCGCGTACACCACTGCCTGGTTGACGACGTCGATAGGCTGGTCGCCGTGGGTGGCCCTTCTGATCGGGCTCGCCGTTACCTTCGTGGTGGCCTATGTCCTGGGTGCCATTACGCTGCGCTTGTCCGGCCATTACCTTCCGTTGGGTACGCTGGCCTGGAGCCTTTCCTTGTATTACCTGTTCGGGAACCTGGAATTCCTGGGCCAATATGACGGTATCGCCGGCATCGCGCCAATAGAAATTTTCGGCGTATCGTTGGGCAACGGCCGTTACATTTACTACCTGATCTGGATCGCTGTATTGCTTTCTATGTGGGCCACTCGTAATTTACTTGACTCCCGCCCTGGCCGCGCCATACGGGCTCTTAAAAGCGGCGGTGGCATGGCCGAATCCTTCGGCATCAATATGGCCAGCTACAAAGTTATTATTTTTGTATATGCCGCATTGCTGGCTTGCCTATCGGGCTGGCTGTACGCCCACATGCAACGGGCCGTCAGCCCCAGTCCTTTTGGTTTGAACTATGGCATCGAATATCTGTTCATGGCGGTGGTCGGGGGGGCGGGTAGCGTTTGGGGCGCCGTGCTTGGCTCGGGGCTCATCCTGACCCTTAAAGATCAATTGCAGAACGTATTGCCGAAAATCCTCGACACCACTGCGAATTTTGAACTTATTGTTTTCGGTGTGCTCATGGTTCTCGTATTGCAATATGCCCGCGACGGCGTATGGCCCATTTTGTCTACGTGGTGGTCGGCTCTTACAGGAAAGAGCGAAAGACGGCGTATAGCTCCTCCGCCTGTAGCTCCCGCGCTCGTTCAAAGGGCCCGCCCCGAAAAAGGTTCGCTAGTGCTAGAGGTCGACGCGATCCGCAAGGAGTTTGGGGGGCTCGTCGCAGTAAACGATATCAGCTTCTCGTTGAAAGCCGGCGAGATCATGGGGCTGATTGGGCCCAATGGGGCGGGCAAAAGCACTACATTCAACCTGATCACCGGGGTGCTGCCATCGACCAGCGGTAAAGTCCGCTTTATGGGGCAGCGTCTTGACGTCCTTCCATCGCGCGAGATCGCCAAGCTTGGTGTCGGCCGAACTTTCCAGCATGTGCAGCTTTTACCCACCATGACTGTGCTCGAAAACGTCGCTCTGGGCGCTCACCTGCGAAGCAAGGTGGGCGTACTGGCAGCCGCTATGCATGCCGATCGGCGTGATGAGGCTGAATTGCTGCACGAAGCGGCCATGCAGCTTCAGCGCGTGGGCTTGGGCGATTATTTGTATGAACAAGCTGGCAATCTGGCCCTAGGCCAGCAGCGCATCCTGGAAATCGCCCGCGCTTTAGCGGCTGATCCGGTATTGCTGCTGCTTGATGAACCCGCTGCTGGCTTACGCTACAAAGAGAAACAGGAACTGGCCAAGGTCCTAGATCAATTGCGACTCGAAGGCATGAGTATTCTTTTGGTAGAGCACGATATGGATTTCGTAATGAATCTTACTGATCATCTTCTGGTCATGGATTTTGGTATCAAGCTTGCCGAAGGGTTGCCTGCGGATATCCAGCAGAACCCTGCAGTACTGGAAGCCTACCTGGGCGGCATTGACGACGATCTCGATTTTAACGACGCACCTTATGTCGAGGTAGACTCCTCGCCTGCTGCTGCCTCCGGGCCAACATCTGCCACTGCAGCAAGGGGCAACGCATGAACGCAACAAGTAAGCCTAAGCATCCGATTCTCAAGGTCACGGACCTATCCGCCAAATATGGCAAAGTAAATGCGGTAACCGGCGCCAATATCTTGGTTACCCGTGGCAGTATTGTGACGGTTATCGGTGGGAACGGTGCAGGCAAGTCAACCTTATTGAATTCCATCATGGGATCATTACCTGCGTCGGGTCACAGTCTTGGATCCGTGCAGTATCTGGGCGCTGAAATAGGTTCATGGCAGGTCGAGCGTCGGGTCTCCGATGGGATCTCCCTGGTGCCGGAAAAGCGTGAATTGTTTGGCAGTATGTCGGTCGAAGACAATCTTTTGTTGGGCGGCTTCAGGCTCTATCGTGCCGGCAAGCACGGTTGGAAACAAACCATACACGAGGTCTATGACTTGTTTCCACGCCTGCGCGAGCGACGGACCCAAGAGGCAGGGACGCTGTCTGGTGGTGAGCGGCAAATGCTTGCCGTCGGCAGGGCGCTGATGGCTCAGCCGCAGTTGTTGATGCTTGACGAACCCAGCCTCGGTCTGGCTCCGAAAATTGTGCGTGAGATTTTCCAGATCATCTCGCGGCTGCGCAGTACCGGTGTCGCAATCTTGTTGGTTGAACAGAATGCCAGGGCAGCGTTGCAGGTTGCCGATTATGGCTATGTACTTGAGACCGGCGAAATCGTACTCGAAGGACGGGCTAAGGAGCTCAGCGGGAATCCGCGCGTAATTGAAAGTTACCTGGGCTTGGGTAATGCCAAGAAAGAAGTCATTGCGCTCTAGGCGGAAAGGTTCTGGCGTCTCCCTGCTGATTTTTCCCTGGCTGCCAAAAACCGGCTCTGGCTTTAGTAAATTGAAATGGGCACCCCAAGGGTGCCCATTCTCATTGCCGCCCCGATCAAGAGATTATGCTTTTTTCATCTTGAAGCGATAGACCAGTTCGCCAACAATACCGCGGCGGAAGGCCATCACGCAAATTATGAAGATAAGGCCAATAACAATGGTTACGGATTCGCCAAGAACCTGGAACCACTGTAGGCCGGTGGTCTCGGTAAGGAAACGTCCGAACTCGCCCACTTTATTCTCGAGCATGACCACGATGAAAGCGCCGACGACAGGACCGGTAAATGTACCAAGGCCGCCGATAAGCGTCATAAGGATGACCATGCCAGACATTTGCCACGTGGCATCGGACAATGTGGCGGAGACGAATACCAGAGCTTTGGTGGCGCCGGCCAGGCCAGCCAAGGCCGCTGACAGCACGAATACAAGTAGCTTGAAGTTGTCGACGTTATAACCCAGCGAAATGGCACGCGGTTCATTTTCGCGAATGGCTTTCAGCACCTGACCAAAGGGTGAGTTAATCGTACGCCAGCAAATGGCATAGCCGACAATGAAAATTGCCATGACCACGTAATACAGATTTAGGTCATTGCTGAGATCCAGACCGAGCAAATCACCTCGCGGAATTCCCTGCAAGCCATCCTCGCCATGTGTAAAGGGTGCTTGAAGAAAGTAAAAGAACACCATTTGAGCCATGGCCAAGGTGATCATGGCAAAGTAGATACCGCTACGTCGAATGGCCAACGCCCCCATCACCAGACCCAGCAGTGCAGCGACCCCAGTGCCAAAGAGCAAGCCCGCCAGTGTCGGCACGCCCCATACCGCCAGTGCATGGCCAGTGGCGTAGGCGGCCCCGCCCAGGAATGCGGCATGACCAAATGACAATAGTCCTGTATAGCCCAGCAGCAAGTTGAAGGCGCATGCGAATAATGCGTAGCACATGACCTTCATAACGAATATAGGGTAGGCGCCCATTGCCGGCAGGAAGGCAATAATGATCGCAACCAGTAAATAGCCTATTAATTGACGATTCATTTTTCTTTCCCAAAGAGGCCTGCGGGGCGTAACAGTAGAACGATTACCATGATGATGAATACGACCGTATTAGACGCTTCAGGCCAGAAAACCTTGGTCAGACCTTCGATTACGCCGAGTCCCAATCCGGTAACGATGGAACCCATGATGGAGCCCATTCCGCCGATAACGACCACGGCGAACACCACGATGATCAGGTTGGAACCCATAAGGGGAGAAACTTGCATTACAGGTGCAGCAAGAACACCTGCAAAGCCCGCTAGCGCCACGCCGAAACCGTAGGTGAGGGTGACGACCAAGGGTACGTTTACGCCGAAGGCTTCGACCAGCCGAGGGTTCTCGGTGCCGGCCCGAAGCAGGGCACCCAGCCGGGTTTTCTCAATAACGAACCAGGTGGCAAAGCAAACAACCAGCGAGGCGAGCACTACCCAGGCCCGATAGATGGGCAGGTACATGAATCCGAGGTTTACACCGCCTTGAAGAAGGGCGGGGGTAGCATAAGGCTGTCCAGATACGCCATAGAAACTGCGGAATAGGCCTTCGAGCAGCAACGTTATACCGAAAGTAAGGAGCAGGCCATACAGATGATCAAGCTTATACAGATGCCGTATCAGCGTGCGCTCGATAAGTATTCCGAACGAGGCCGACGATAACCGGTGTTATCACCAGCATGACCCAGTAATTCAGGCCCAGGTATGCCAGACCCATCCACGCCAGGAATGCGCCCAGCATATATAGGGCGCCGTGTGCGAAATTGATGATATTAAGAAGACCAAATATCACAGCAAGGCCGAGAGACAGTACTGCGTAAAACGATCCATTTACCAAGCCCAGCAAGAGCTGACCTAGTAGCGCTTGGATAGGTATGCCGAATATTTCAGTCATATGTGCAAGAAATCCATGACGAAGCGAATATGTGCAGTGCAATAACGGCAATGCTCCGGCGTGTTGGCTGGAGCATTGCTTTTATAGCGAAAAGGAGATTACTTTTTGATTAACTTGCAGGTGGACTCTTCCAGGGACGCGTAGACTTTCTCGCCTGGCAATGTTTCTACAATTTTGTAGTAGTCCCATGGGCGTTTGGATTCGGAGGGCTTCTTCACTTGCATCAGATACATGTCGTGAACCATACGGCCGTCTTCGCGGACATAACCGTTGGTCGCAAAGAAGTCGTTGACCTTATTGGATTTCATCCACTTCATCAGCGTATCGCCATCGTCCGTACCGCTAGCCTTGACCCCGCGCAGGTAGAAGGCCACAGCCGAGTAGTCGCCCGCTTGCAGGAAGGACGGCATGCGTTTGTGCTTCTCGTAGAAGCGCTCACCCCATTTACGTGATGCATCGTCTTTGTCCCAATACCAGCCGCTGGTAAGGTACAGCCCTTGTGTAGTCTCAAGTCCCAGCGCGTGTACGTCGTTGATGAACACGAGCAAACCGGCCAGGTTCATTGTGTTGGTCACGCCGAATTCCTTGGCGGCCTTGACCGAGTTAATGAAATCGCCGCCAGCGTTGGCCAGGCCAAGAATCTTGGCACCAGATGATTGCGCTTGCAGCATGAACGAGGAGAAATCTGACGTGCTCAGTGGTGCGCGAACCGCGCCGACCACGGTACCGCCTGCCTTCTTCACGACGGCGGCAGTATCGCGCTCAAGCGCGTGGCCGAATGCGTAGTCGGCAGTCAGGAAGAACCAGGATTTCCCCCCATTCTTTACGACGGCGGAGCCGGTGCCGCGCGCCAGCGCGATCGTGTCGTACGCATAGTGAACCGTGTATGGGGAGCACTGTGAGTTGGTCAGTTCGGACGCACCTGCACCAATGGAAATAAAAGGTTTCTTTTTCTCGGCAGCGACACCGGCCATTGCCAGAGCAGTGCCAGAGCTGGTCCCGCCGATCAGGACGTCGATTTTCTTTTCGTCAAACCATTCGCGGGCCCGGGCCGATGCGATGTCGGCTTTGTTTTGGTGATCTGCCACGAGCAGTTCAATCTTTTTACCGTTGATTTCGCCGCCTGCATCGGCAATTGCCATGCGGATCGCTTCTGCGCCTGCCGGACCGTCGATATCGGAATACAGACCCGACATATCGGTGATGAAACCGATACGAATCACGTCATCGGAAATTCCGGCCGCATGCCCTGGGGCGGTCAATGTAAGGCCGGCTAGAGCAAATGCAGCGGATAATAAGCGCAGTTTCATGGAAGAGTCTCCTGATTTTGTTATACCGGTTTCCCGGATTGTTACGTGTTCACACGCCTAGCAGCGTATTAAGCACATCTTGTTTTGCTGGTAGTTCAGCGGAATTAAACTGCTCGACGATTTGGCCGTGTTCCATGACATAGAATCGATCCGCCAGAGGTGCGGCGAACCGGAAGTTTTGTTCGACCATGACGATGGTGTAACCCTTGGCTTTTAGTGCTTTGATCATGCGTGCCAGCGCTTGCACGATGACAGGTGCCAGGCCTTCGGATATTTCGTCCAGTAACAATAAATTCGCGCCGGTGCGAAGAATGCGAGCTACAGCCAGCATTTGCTGTTCGCCGCCCGAGAGTCGAGTGCCGGGGGAATCTTTGCGTTCCTCTAAATTGGGAAACATGTCGTAGATTTCTGCCAGCGACATACCCCCGCCCAACGTGTCACCGACGGTTGGCGGCAATAGCAGGTTCTCTTCGCATGTAAGGCCGGCGAAAATGCCGCGCTCTTCAGGGCAATAGCCGATGCCCAGATGGGCAATACGGTAGGTTGGCAGATTTATGGATTCGGTGCCCTGGACGCGGATCGAGCCTTTACGTGTGCCGGTCAGCCCCAGAATGGCTCGCAAGGTCGTCGTGCGACCAGCGCCATTACGGCCCAGCAACGTTACGACCTCGCCTTGAGCCACGTTCAGGGATACGCCGTGCAGAACATGGGACTCGCCGTACCAGGCATGTAAATTAGAGATTTCAAGCGCAGCGGTGCTGTTCATCCGTGGGCTCCTTCGAGTTCGCCGGTAGTGGTGCCCATATAGGCCTCCATGACGCCGGCATTGCTTGATACTTCTTCATAGGTGCCTTCTGCGAGGACGGCACCACGGGCCAGTACGGTGATCGTGTCCGCGATTTGAGAAACCACGCTCATGTTATGTTCGACCATCAGTATCGTACGGCCGACGCTAACCTTTTTGATAAGCTGGGTAACTCGGCTGACGTCTTCGTGGCCCATGCCCTGAGTAGGTTCATCGAGCAGCATGAGTTCAGGCTCCATAGCCAGGGTAGTGGCTATTTCCAGCGCACGCTTCCGCCCATAGGGAAGGTTGACTGTGAGTTCGTTTGCGTATTCGGCCAGATCGACTTGATTCAGGAGTTCAAGTGCAGCGTGGTTCAAGCGGTCGAGAACTCGATCGCTGCGCCAGAAGGAGTACGAGAGCCCAGTGCTCCGCTGTAAACCTATACGTACATTTTCGAGCACGGTGAGCTGGGGGAATACAGCAGATATTTGGAAAGAGCGGATTATGCCGCGACGCGCAATTTGCGCTGGCTTTTCGTGCGTGATTTCCTGATCTGCAAAGAAAATTTTTCCGGAGGTCGGTGTAAGAAATTTCGTTAGAAGATTGAAACAGGTGGTTTTGCCCGCACCATTGGGCCCGATTAGCGCATGAATCGTGCCCCGTTTTACTTGGAGATTAACGTCGTTTACCGCGACGAAGCCGCGGAATTCTTTCACCAAGTGTTTGGTTTCTAGGATGTATTCGCTCATTACCAACCAGTTGTATGTGAAAACTGTTGAAGATAGGAGCGAAGTATGGAGTGTTGCAGCGCAGAAAACTATGCGGGTTTTTCATAGGTTGGAAAACCCTAGCTGGACACGGTCTTGTCCTTATATTCGCATAAATCTGAAATTCCGCACTGTGGGCATTTTGGCTTACGCGCTATACAAATGTAGCGTCCGTGCAGGATGAGCCAGTGGTGCGCGTCCTGCAAGAAAACTGCAGGTATAACTTTTTCCAATTTCCTTTCGACTTCGAGCACTGACTTTCCTGGGGCAATGCGCGTACGGTTTGCCACTCTGAAAATATGCGTATCAACCGCTATGGTTGGGTGGCCGAATGCGGTATTGAGTACCACGTTCGCGGTCTTGCGCCCCACGCCGGGCAACGATTCTAGTGCCGCTCGGTCATCGGGAACCTGGCTGCCGTATCGGTCGACCAGAATATGACAGGTCTTTATAACGTTGCTCGCTTTGGTTTTATATAGGCCTATTGTCTTTATGTAGCGTGTCAAACCATCAAGGCCTAAAGCCAATATGCCTTCCGGCGTTCCGTGTTCTGGAAAAAATTGGCGCGTTGCAATATTCACGGACCGGTCCGTAGCCTGGGCCGAAAGAATGACGGCGATAAGCAGCTGGAATGTAGTCTCATATTCCAGTTCGGTGGTGGGCTTGGGATTGGCTGCCTGGAAGCGTGTGAAAATTTCGAAACGTTTTGCGTTGTTCATTATTTTTGGCGGCGGGCACGCGCGCGGGCCAAAGCATCGGCGACGATTTGTTGACGAGTCGCCGCATCACTGCTGGCGGCCACGGATAAGGGAGCTTTATTGGCCAACGTGCTTGCAGCCAACCGGGAAGACTCATGATGCGCCGCATTTAGACGTTGTTGTCGCTGTTGGTGATGATGCCGAGCGGTATCGGCAAGTTCCTGAGTCCATTCCCGCGTTGCGGGAACCATGGTAATGCAGTCCACCGGACATGGGGCCACACACAAGTCGCAGCCAGTACATCGATCGGACAGTATCGTATGCATTAGCTTATTGGCGCCGATAATGGCGTCGACCGGACAAGCCTGTATACAGAGGGTACATCCGATGCAGTGCGGTTCGTCGATGACGGCGACTGTCAGCGGATGGTGCTGGCCGCATTCAGTATCCAGTGGAGTTTCGGGACGGTTTAAGAGCGCAGCCAGTTTTTTTATGCCGGCCTGCCCACCTGGAGGGCAGCGATTGATGTCTTCGTTGTCATTTGCGATGGCTTCAGCATACGGGCGGCAGCCATCGTAGCCGCATTTGGTGCATTGAGTTTGGGGAAGCACCGCATCGATGCGGTCGCTGATGGACAATGAAGGCATAGAAAAAAACCGGGGCCGCTAGGGCCCCTGGTTTCCATAGTAGAGCCAGAGCCCTTAAGCAGATTGGCGTATAAATTCTGCTATTTTAGGACATATCGTTTCGCGCCAGCGCCGTCCAGAAAATATACCGTAGTGTCCGCACTGGGCTGCCAGATAATGCTCTTTACGGTCCTGACTTATGCCACTGCAAAGATCTTGAGCTGCACGAGTCTGGCCTTCGCCCGAGATATCGTCGAATTCGCCTTCAATTGTCAGTAATGCTACCGACGTGATTGCCGATGGGTCAACTTTCTGGCCGTTGATTATCCAGGTACCTGCAGGTAATTGATGCTCCTGGAATACTACCTTGATAGTATCCAGATAGAATTCGGCCGGCATATCGAGGACGGCGTTGTATTCATCGTAAAACTTGCGATGCGTGTCAGCGTCTTCGTTATCGCCTTTCACCAAATCGAGGTAGAAGTCGTAATGCGAACGCACATGGCGATCAGGATTCATGGCTACGAATCCGGTGTGTTGAAGGAAGCCAGGATAAACAAGCCTGCCGGCGCCAGGGAATCTTGACGGTACGCGATGAATCAGGCTGTCTTCGAACCACGAATATGACTTGGTTGTGGCTAGTTTGTTAACCTCAGTGGGCGATTCGCGGGTGTCGATTGGCCCGCCCATCATGATCATGCTGCGCGGAAGGCACGAGTCGCCGTTGGTAGCCATTAACGAGATGGCGGCCAATACTGGAACAGTCGGCTGGCAAACAGATACGACATGCACGTCAGGGCCAAGGAACCGGATGAATTCCTGTATATACGCAACGTAATCGTTCAGGTGAAACGGGCCGGCCGACGCGGGCACCATACGGGCATCGACCCAGTCGGTCACGTAGACTTCATGATTAGGCAGCAACGCGCGCACCGTATCGCGCAGTAATGTGGAATGATGGCCCGATAGGGGGGCGGCCAGCAGAATACGTGGATCGCCGGCAGGGTTGTCGCTCTGCCCGCGTTTGAAGTGCACCAGGTTACAGAACGGTTTTTGCATGACAGCATGTTCTGTAACCGGCGTTTCAGCGCCGCCGACTACTGTGGTGGCCAGACCCCAGGCAGGTTTTTCGTAGTCTTTCCCAAGGCGGTGGACAAGTTCGTAGGCGGCTGCGATTTGACGCGATACGGGCGTGTAAGCGAAGGGGCTATAAGGGTGCGAAAAAATCTGTGAGCCGGTGTCGGTGAAAGCGGCTAACGGTGTCAGAAATGCACGCTGAAGCTCATGTAAGTCATACAGCATAAAGTAAGCCTCGTGAAAGCGTTGTTTTTAACGATCCGGTCGCATGTGGGTAACGGCCCGATGCAACTCCAGGAAATTTCCAAGTAAAAAGCCGTGTAACTAGCTGTTTGGACTCGTGAATATTCCTTTGCTTTATAAGCTAATCATAAAATGTAGGGAATTACCAGTAGTTTTCAACTGCTAGATTGCCGGGGTTGCCCCTTCGGCCTACCGCGAACCCCCGCTCGGATAGCAAGCCGCGGGCCTCGAGCAACATTTCTGGATTGCCGCATAACATAACCTTCGACGTGTGCGGATCGAGCGGGCAATCGGCAAGCGTCTCAAGCTGTCCACTGGAAATGAGCCTGGTAAGCCTTTCTTGAGGGGTATTCAGCAGTTTTTCGCGAGTTGCGACCGGCAAATAACTGAACCTGGCCGCAGCTTTGCGGCTGTCGGGAGCAGGCGACTGCGCGGCCCACTCAAGCATTTGGGATCGATAAGCGAGCTCGGCAGCGTGGCGCACGCCATGAACTAATATGATGCGCTCATACAACATCCATGTGTTGGCATCCTGCAACAGAGACATATACGCTGAAAGTCCGGTCCCCGTAGCGATGAGCCATAAATTTCCGCCCGGTTCAAATCGATCCAGTGTGAGAAAGCCAAAGGCCGATTTATCGATATAAATAGAGTCACCTGGCGCCAGCTTGGCCAGGCGAGGAGTGAATTCGCCTTCGGGGACAACTATGGAATAGAATTCGAGTCCCGTTTGGCGCGGAGCGTTCACCATGGAATAGGCGCGCCATACCATGGGTTGCCCGTCAGCAGCGTCCGGAAGGCCCAGTCGGGCAAATTGCCCAGGCACGAATAGAAAATCCTTGGGCCGGGTCGTCGTGAATGAAAATAACTTCCCTGGTACCCACTGTCTGACGTCCGTTATGGTTTCCCGAGTATATTTGTGATTCAGCATAACGCTATATGCGACCGCGGTCAGCGTTCCAGGAATTTCAATTTATCGTCAACGCCATTCCAGTCGTCTGCCTGCGGCAGAGGCTGTTTGGAACGATTGATCATGCCGAACTCCGGGGTAAGCTCTGCATTCAGTGCAATAAACTGTACTTGATCTTGCGGTACATCTTCTTCGGCAAATATCGCATTAGCCGGGCATTCTGGCACGCAAACTGCGCAATCAATGCATTCATCAGGGTCAATAACTAAAAAATTGGCACCTTCACGGAAGCAATCTACCGGACAGACATCTACGCAGTCGGTAAATTTGCATTTAATACAGTTTTCGGTAACCACATGTGTCATTTCAAGGCTCCAGCATCAGATACAGTGATTTTAACCAATAAATGCAGGTAAGCCCGAATTGACCTTTTATTGAAGTAGTCTTTACAGCCGGTAATTGCCGGGGCGCCGAGCTTACGCACTTGCACTATGCTATGGTAAGAAAAACATTATTTCTAATGCGATGATAATTACTTCGTTACTCGACACCGATTTATATAAATTCACCATGATGCAGGTGGTGTTGCATCATTTTCCCGCTGCGCACGTCGAGTACCGCTATAAATGCCGTACTCCGAAGGTGAATCTGGTCCCTTACCTGGACGAAATTCGCGAAGAAATTCACAAGTTATGCAAGCTTCAATTTACCGAGCCTGAGCTTTTGTACCTGCGTGGCTTGCGTTTCATGAAGAGCGACTTCGTTGATTTTCTTGGCTTGTTTCATATGCCGGAAAAATGCATCACGGTCTCCGCGGGCGCGGCCGATGGCGAAATCGACATTATTGTCAAAGGCCCCTGGCTGCATACCATCTTGTTCGAAATTCCGGTGTTGGCGATTGTCAACGAAGTGTATTTCCGCAACGTTTGTCGCGACCCCGCCTGGGAGGAAGGACGAAATCGCCTGCAGTCAAAAATGCAGCTTGTCACCGACGACCCCGCGTTGTTGGATTTTCGGGTGGCCGAGTATGGCACCCGCCGGCGTTTCTCCAAGAAGTGGCACGAAGAAGTCGTTGTAACGATGAAAGCCCAAATGGGCTCCAATTTTGCAGGCACCAGCAATGTGAGGCTGGCAATGAAGCACGGCGTTACGCCGCTCGGCACTATGGGACACGAGTATTTGCAGGCCTGCCAGGCGCTAGGGCCCCGATTGCGCGATTCGCAAGTATATGCCCTTGAAGTCTGGGCTAAGGAATATCGCGGCGATCTCGGAATTGCGTTATCCGACGTTTACGGCATGGACGCCTTCCTGCGCGACTTCGATATGTATTTCTGCAAATTATTTGATGGCGCCCGCCACGATTCGGGCGACCCTTTTGCATGGGGCGAACGTTTGCTGGCCCACTATCTCGCGAACCGTGCCGACCCGCGTACGAAAACATTAGTATTTTCCGATGCGTTGACGATTCCGAAGGCCATCGAGTTGGCAAAGCACTTCGCGGGTCGCTGCAAAATTTCCTTCGGCATCGGAACGAATCTTACCAACGACCTGGGGCATGAGCCCCTGCAGATCGTCATGAAAATGGTACGTTGCAATGGCCAGCCCGTCGCCAAGGTTTCGGACGCCCCCGAGAAAACTATGTGCGACGACCCCGCTTACCTTGCCTATTTGCGTCAGGTCTTTCAGCTACCGCCGCCTTGAGCGACTGGTGTCCGCCGGCGAAGATACTTTTCCGTGAGATGAGCCGCGATCTTATAATCGGCTGATTTGCCCTTTACTTTAAAATCCAGGAGCGCAGTATGAGCGAAGTCGAACGCATCAACGTTGAAAAGCGGTTATCGGACATGGCCGTTTACAACGGTATAGCCTATTTGGCCGGGCAGGTTCCCCAGGACAGTACTCTGGATATCCAGGGGCAGACTGCGCAGGTCTTGGCTACGATCGATCACTTACTGACGACAGCGGGCACTGATAAATCGCGCATCCTGATGGCTCAGATATTCTTGACCAACATGAAAGAGTTCGACGGCATGAACAAGGCATGGGACGCATGGGTCGCGCCTGGCAATGCGCCCCCACGTGCGACGGTTGAAGCTCGTCTCGCCAACCCCGATTTCAAGGTGGAAATCGTTGTTACTGCCGCAGTGGCATAAAGGGTTTTGCTACAACAAAAGGGCGGCCAAGGTGCCGCCCAACGTTTCGCACGAAGCCCGGTTGGTTTCCGTGATCGTTTTAGGCGCCAGTATGGCTTCGGGAGTCTGGGCGTCGGTATTCACAATTAGTGCAGGGGCGATCAGATGCAATCGCCAGCCAGTACAGATGCGTTCTACTTGTCGTGCCGCTGAACTGCCGTCTGAGCCGGCGCTAATCATGATGGCGTAGGGCCGTCCGTTCAGTTGCTCGAGAACGCCGTAATAACTTCGATCAAAAAATTCTTTCATGGCTCCGCTAAGCGCGGCCAGATTTTCGGGTGCACAGAACAAAAAGGCGTCAGCGCTTAGCAAATCGGCAACGTCGGCGTCGACGGCTGGTTTAGATAATATCTGAAAGCGATCGGTGGCCTGCAACTCTGCTGCGATAGACAAGGCGCCGTTTACGGCGGCCTGTGCCATTTGTCGCGCAGCACCCGTGCGCGAATGCCAGACAATAAGCAGAGTTTTCTGGTCGGTAGTATTCATATATCTGATTCGCGGTTGCTTTGCAGACACGTTAGTATAGAGTCGCGTGACCACGTTACGTATTTCTTTGCATCAGTCATCTGTTATCTATGCCCACGAATGCATTTTCAGTTTCCCGCGCTTCGCCCTTTACTGCGCAATGGTTTGCCCATGCCAGTAAGGGCCTCGATCAGGCTGGGCAAGACTTGCTTGCGCTCGCCGTAGAATGGGTGCATGAACCCTTGACAGATGTCTTGGCCAATACGGGTGAACCGCTTGCAGAGCACAGCGCTGCCGTGGTCAAGATCTTAGCCGAGTTGGGCACCGATGCCGTAACGCGTGCCAGTGCGCTCATCACGGTGTTGCGGGACGATACCGCATCCGCCGGAAGCGATGCCGTCCGTAAAGCGTTCGGGCCAGAGGTTCTGTCGCTGGTCCAGGGGACACGAGCGCTTCTGCGTTTAGGTAACTTGGCAGGACGGTCGAGCGACAGCGCTGCCCAAGGAAACGACCAAAAAGAGATGCAGCGCAAAATGCTATTGGCCATGGCTGCGGATCTCCGCATCGTGCTGATGCGTTTGGCATCTCGATTGCAATCCTTGCGCTGGCACGCGAGCTCCAAAACCCCTTACCCTCAAAGTCTTGCACGGGAAACAATGGAGTTGTACACACCTTTGGCGAATCGCCTGGGTATCTGGCAGCTCAAGTGGGAAATGGAGGACTTGGCATTCAGGTTTCAGGATCCCGAGACGTATAAGACAATTGCCCGGCAACTGGAAGAAAAGCGCGTCGAACGCGAAGCATTCATCGAGGCCGTGGTGGATAATTTGAAAAATGCGTTGGCAGATGCGCATATTTCGGCCGAGGTAACCGGGCGGCCCAAGCACATATTCAGCATTTGGAACAAGATGCGGATCAAGCATCTGGACTTCAATCAGCTTTTCGATCTGCGCGCCCTGCGCGTCATTGTCGATGACGAGCGCGCGTGTTATGCGGTCTTGGCCTTAGCGCATTCCTTGTGGACACCGGTATCTGACGAATTCGATGACTATATTTCACGTCCGAAACCTAACGGTTATCGATCATTGCATACCGTCGTGGCCGACGCTGAAGGACGCACTTTTGAAATACAGATCCGTACCCACGAAATGCACCAGTTCGCTGAGTACGGCATGGCCGCACATTGGTTATATAAGGAATCGGGATCGAAGGGCGGGGCGGTCGCTGCGAGCAGCGGGTACGACCAAAAGCTTGCCTGGATGCGCCAGCTGTTGGCCTGGGATAAAGACGGCAGCAGTCGTGGCTCAGTGCACGACCATAGTGTCCCAGAAGCGCAAAAGCCCCCAGCGGATCAACCGGGCGAGCATATTTACGTTATGACCCCGCAAGCTCGAGTCATCGAGTTGCCGGCGGGGGCTACGCCTGTGGATTTTGCTTATTACCTGCATACCGATCTGGGACACCGTTGCCGCGGCGCACGTGTAGACGGCCAGATGGTGCCACTGCTCACGCAGCTATCCACAGGCCAGACGGTAGAGATCATTGCAGCAAAGTCGGGCGGGCCATCGCGCGACTGGCTAAATCCGCAACTCGGCTTTCTAGCCAGTCCGCGATCTCGTGCGAAGGTGCGTGCCTGGTTTAATGCGATCGAACTGCAGCAGCGAATTTCTCAGGGCCAGGCCATGGTCGAAAAAGAGCTGCAGCGCTTGGGAAAGACTGCTGTCAATCTCGATCAGCTCGCACAACAGCTGGATTTTGCCCGGGCTGACGACCTGTATGTGGCCGTGGCCAAGGAAGAGTTCAGTCTGCGTCAGATTGATTATCTGCTGGCTCCGCAAAAAGTGCGATCGGCGACCGATTCCGCTGCTGCCGGAGGTTTAGTGCCCGAGGCCCGGGTGTATCAGCGCGGTGTGGAAAGTGTTGACAAGACCGGCAAGAGCGGGGTGTTGGTCGTAGGGGTGGGCTCCCTTATGACTCAGCTTGCCAGGTGCTGTCGCCCGGCACCACCGGACCTGATTGTTGGTTTTGTGACTAGGGGTAGGGGAGTCTCGATACATCGCCACGATTGTCCTTCATATGCTGCACTTGCGGCACAGCAGCCCGAACGGCTTATCGATGTCGATTGGGGCGATACCGGTGATACGCTATACCCGATAGATATAAGCATTCATGCGCAGGACCGGGACCATCTATTGAGGGACGTGTCCGAAGTGTTTGCCAAGCTGCGCCTGAATGTCGTGAGCGTGAACACTCAAAGTCGTCGGTCGCTGGCGCATATGGTGTTCACGGTAGAGGTGAAAAGCGGCGAACAAATCAGCAAGGCGCTTACTGCTTTGAACGAACTTTCTGGCATTACTGCGGGTCGTCATTAACGTATGCCGGTGTTTAGATGCACCACACTGGTAAAATGTGGTCTTACGTGTCAACCGGTCCTCGGCGGATCGCTGCAATGATATTGCGTAACCTGTGAGTATAAATTTGAAATCCTATACATTACCTGACCTTGAAGGCCATTTCGGTCAGTATGGTGGTTCCTTTGTTGCCGAAACGCTGGTACATGCGCTCGACGAGCTACGCGACGCCTACGCGAAATATCGCGACGATCCGGAGTTCATGCGCGAGTATGCTTACGAGCTCAAGCATTTTGTGGGGCGTCCTAGTCCCGTTTACCATGCCAAGCGCTGGTCGGAACAATTAGGAGGCGCGCAAATATGGTTCAAGCGCGAAGACCTCAACCACACTGGCGCCCACAAAATCAATAATTGCATAGGCCAGATTTTGCTGGCACGACGCATGGGTAAACCTCGCATCATTGCCGAAACCGGGGCTGGCCAGCATGGTGTTGCTACAGCTACCGTGGCGGCACGCTATGGGCTCGAGTGCGTCGTATATATGGGCAGTGAAGATGTACGTCGTCAGGCTTCGAATGTGTATCGCATGAAACTGCTAGGTGCAACGGTCGTGCCGGTGGATTCAGGCTCATGCACCCTCAAAGATGCCCTGAACGAGGCAATGCGTGACTGGGTCACCAATGTGGAAAATACCTTTTACATCATTGGTACGGTGGCCGGGCCCCATCCGTACCCGATGATGGTTCGCGACTTCCAGTCGATCATAGGTACTGAATGTCTGGAACAAATGCCGCAAGACGCCGGACGCCAGCCTGACTACATCGTGGCCTCTGTGGGCGGTGGTTCTAATGCGATGGGTATTTTTTATCCGTATGTCGATCATGCCGATGTGCAACTGATCGGCGTAGAAGCGGCCGGAGAAGGCCTGGAGACCGGACGCCACGCCGCCTCCTTAAATGCGGGCGCGGTCGGTGTATTGCACGGTAACCGAACCTATGTAATGCAGGATGAGAACGGCCAGGTACAGGAAACCCACTCGGTTTCAGCCGGGCTCGACTACCCCGGCGTCGGTCCGGAACACGCATGGCTAAAAGACAGTGGTCGGGCTCAGTACGTGTGCATCGACGACCATGAAGCGCTCGAGGCCTTTCACGGTTGCTGCCGCACGGAAGGTATCATGCCAGCGCTAGAATCCTCGCATGCTATCGCGTATGCGCTTAAGTTGGCGCCTACCCTTCCAAAAGACAAGGTTATCCTGGTGAATTTGTCAGGTCGAGGTGATAAAGACATGCACACCGTGGCCGATTTCAGTGGCATCAGCCTGTAGAATAATAAGGGTAGTTAACATAATGACTTCGTCGAATCAACGACTTAAGGCGGCTTTCGCCAAGACTGCCGGACGTGCCGCTTTAATCCCGTATATCACCGCGGGTGATCCTTCGGTTTCCGCTACGCCTTTGCTGATGCATGCTCTGGTAGAAGCAGGGGCTGATGTCCTCGAACTGGGGATTCCTTTCTCAGATCCCATGGCGGATGGCCCAGTAATCCAACGTGCGGCCGATCGCGCTATCCGACGCGGTGTTGGCCTGCGCAATGTTCTTGAAATGGTCGCCGAGTTCCGCCAAAAAGACAGTTCGACTCCGGTAGTCCTAATGGGATACGCCAACCCGATTGAACGTATGGGACAGGAGACATTTGTTCGCGCCGCTGAAAAGGCGGGTGTGGACGGAGTCTTGGTCGTAGACTACCCGCCCGAAGAAATTGTAGAATTTGCAGCTTGCTTGGGTGGAGCACAAATAGATCCTATCTTTCTACTTGCTCCTACCTCTACTGAAGAACGCATAAAAAAGGTTGCGAAGGTTGCGCGCGGCTATGTTTACTATGTGTCGCTGAAAGGCGTGACTGGCTCTGGCAATATCGATACCGCAGACGTGGCCAAACGCCTGGCACAAATCCGCAAGCATGTATCAATACCCGTGGGTGTCGGTTTTGGTATTCGAGACGCCGATAGCGCGCGACTCCTCGGTGAACACGCTGACGCTGTGGTGATAGGCAGCAAGCTTATCGAGACGATGGAACAAGCCGTGGCCTCCGCCCAACAGGCGGGTGTTCAGGCTGGCGAAATTGATGCGCTGGCTATCAAGGCAGCCTCGAATTGGCTTGGAAACGTTCACCTGGCGCTGCAGTAGTAGTACCTGACCAACTCCTTCATATTAAGAACAGGTTTGCGATAATCGCGGCCTCGTTTAAAAGAACAACAGGCTCGATACTAAATCGAGCCTTATTCAGGAATAACCATGAGCTGGATCGAGAAAATTCTGCCTCCGCGTATCAATCGCAACAGCGATGTGACCGCGCGCCGAGTGCCAGAGGGTATATGGGTTAAATGCCCGTCCTGTGAAACCGTGCTGTACAAAGAAGATTTGCGGGCAACCCTTAACGTGTGCCCAAAATGCAGTCACCATATGCGTATTGGCGCGCGAGCGCGAATCGAGGCATTGCTTGACACCGAGAATCGGATCGAAATAGGTCAGAATACACGGCCCATGGATCCGTTGAAGTTTAAAGATACTCGAAAATATACCGAACGGGTGACGGAAGCCGTCAAGCAGACGGGTGAAAGCGAAGCTATGGTTGTCATGGGCGGCTCGATTTTGTCGGTACCGGTGGTTTTGGCATGCTTCGAGTTCGAGTTCATGGGCGGGTCCATGGGCTCAGTTGTCGGAGAACGTTTTGCGCGCGGTGTGCAGGAAGCAATAACGAATCGAACACCGTTTATCTGTGTTGCGGCGTCTGGCGGTGCGCGGATGCAAGAAAGCTTATTTTCCTTAATGCAGATGGCAAAAACCAATGCAATGTTGACCCGGTTGTCTGCAGCAGGACTTCCATTCATCAGCGTTCTGACCGATCCCACCATGGGCGGTGTGTCGGCCAGTTTTGCATTCATGGGTGATGTTGTCATAGCAGAGCCGAAGGCACTCATTGGTTTTGCAGGCCCTCGCGTAATCGAGCAGACTGTGCGCGAGAAGCTGCCCGAAGGCTTCCAGCGTTCCGAGTTTTTGCTTGAAAAAGGCGCTATCGATATGGTGGTGGACCGCAGGCAGATGCGTGTCGAGCTAGCCAACTTACTGGCCCTATTGACACGGCAGCCTGCTGACGTAGTGGCCAAGGCCTGATAGTTCGAATGGGGCACCGAAAGTTTTCGAACTCTTGAAAGCGTAGCCGGTCGATCGGGATCTTGGCGGGTTTAAAAAAATAAGGGCCTCGCTGCTTAATGCAGCGAGGCCCTTATTTTTGTATTGAAACTACGCCGAATAATGACTACAAGCATGGCCCTATTTGGCATAAGGCCATGCGTCGCAGATAAATGTTTAGTGCGTCTCTACCTGCTGCAATGTGTCCTGTGCGATGGTCGCGGCGGGTTTGCGTGCCCGTCCAAGACGCACAGGAGCGACTGGCACTTCTGTCGCCGCGGCCTTGGTTTCGATAAGTTCCATTCCAGCCGGTAACACGATATTTTCCAACGTAGTGGCAGCGCTAGTCGCCTCGGCTGGTGCCGCCTGTTCTGCCGGGGCCGACAGAGCAGTAGCAGCTTCAGGGGTCACCTGTGCAGCCTCTTGCTCAATTGCCTTTTCAGGTGTTACGGGTGCAGCCGCGCCCGTCTCCTCAGGGCCTTGCGGCGCAGAATGTGCAGGAGTCGCCTCTGCAGGAGCGGCCTGGTCGCGAACGGAAACTGCGATCTGTGTAGGAGCAGTCGTCACTTGAACAGGCATTTGATCCGCAGCAGCGGCCTGGACCGGAGCAGCAGCTTGAACCGGAGCAGCGGCTTGAACCGGAGCAGCGGCTTGAACCGGAGCAGCGGTTTCAACCGGAGCGCAGCCTGAACCGCGCAGCAGCCTGAACCGACGCAGCACCCTGAACCGGAGCGGCGGTTTCAACCGGCGCAGCGGCCTGTGCTGCATTGACTTCTACAGGGGCTGTCTGGGCGGCTGCAGGAGGGGTAACGACCGGAGCTGCTTCCGTCGGCGTTTGTTCGGCGCTTGAGAATTCTCCTTGTGCGGTTGCAATAGCTGGCAGAACCTGCGGATTGAAGGCAGGAGTCGCGTGGGATACAAATGAATGCGATTCGTCAACGTTATCGCTTTCGCTATCTTGCGAGTCAGACGTTTCCGCGACCGCTTCCGTGCTTCGACGGCCTCGACGGCTGCGACGACGGCGGCGTTTGCGTTCTGGATCAAGCTGATCGCTATCAGTGGACTGTTCGTCCGTACCTTCGCCGCCAGTTACTTTTGGCTGATCTGCTGCTTCTTCTGTCGCGGCCATTGTCGATGGCGAGGCTTCAGCCGCTGCCGTCAGTGGCAAGTCGCTATTGTCGATTTCGACGTTCTCGCTTTGACCTTCCTCGCGACGATTGCGTCCGCGTCCACGGCGATTGCGTCCGCCGCGGCTTGTGGCGCCTGTTTCACCACTATCAGCGGTTGGGGTTGGCGATACGGCAACGCCCGCAGTGCGAACGTCATGGGAGGCCGCGCCGGCGTCTTGTGTCGCTGGCTGACGACGTTGCCGGGCGGCAGGCGCCGGTGCCTCGTCACCTTTGGCTTCAAGGGCGTCAGGCCGCCGCTCATTCCGGCGTTGGCGATTCCGATCGCCGCCTTGACCGCGTTCCCTGCGTTCGTTATGGCGAGCGTTCTTGTTGCGATTCGCCTGTTGCGGCTTCTCGGTTGCGACGGCAGGTTCGGGAGTAGCAACCGTCGCAGTACCGGTTAACCAGTTAATCAGCCGCTTGAGTAGGCTCGGTGCTTGGGTCGTGCTTACGACAGGCGTGCGCTGCACCGGAGCAGATGGTTTTGGGGCCGGTTCTGAAGGCGTAATGCCTTTGACCAGAGCTTCCGGCCGAGTCTTGGCCTCTTGTCCCTTGTTAGGAGCCCACGTAAGTTGTGGCTCGGGCTGCGTTACTAGATCGAAACTGGTGGCGATTTCTTCTAGTCGGGGGTCATCGTGGCGCAGGCGCTCGATATGGTGGTGCGGTGTCTCCAGGTTCTTGTTGGGGATTAGAACCAGATTGACCTTAAGGCGCGATTCAATCTTGGTGATGTCGGAGCGCTTTTCGTTCAGAAGGAAGGTCGCAACATCGACAGGCACCTGAGCATGCAGAGCAGCGGTTCCCTCTTTCATGGCTTCTTCTTGCAACAGACGCAGTACGTGCAGTGCGCTGGATTCGGCATCGCGAACAACCCCCGTTCCATTGCAACGAGGGCAGGTGATGTGCGAGCCTTCGTTAAGCGCAGGGCGCAGGCGCTGTCGCGATAGTTCCATGAGCCCGAAACGTGAAATCTTGCCCATTTGCACGCGTGCCCGGTCGAAGTGCAGGGCGTCACGCAGGCGTTGTTCAACGGCCCGCTGATTTTTGCCTTCTTCCATGTCGATGAAGTCGATCACGATCAGGCCACCAAGGTCGCGCAGGCGCAATTGGCGGGCGACCTCTTCAGCGGCCTCGAGATTGGTGCGCATGGCGGTTTCTTCGATGTCGGATCCGCGCGTGGAACGGGCCGAGTTCACATCAACCGCTACAAGAGCTTCGGTGTGGTCAATGACCACGGACCCGCCAGAGGGAAGCTGCACGGTACGCGAGTATGCGGTCTCGATCTGGTGCTCGATTTGGAAACGGGAAAATAGCGGAACGTCATCCCGGTACATTTTGACGCGCTGTACGTTATCGGGCATGACGACGCTCATGAACGCTGTTGCCTGTTCGTAGATGTCGTCGGTGTCGATCAGAATTTCACCGATCTCGGGCGAGTAATAGTCGCGGATAGCGCGAATGACCAGGCTCGATTCGAGGTAAATCAGGATAGGAGCCTTGTTCTCGCGCGCAGCCGAGTCGATGGCGTTCCAGAGTTGCATTAGATAGGAGAGATCCCATTGCAACTCTTCTACATTGCGGCCTATGCCCGCGGTACGCGCAATGATGCTCATGCCTGCCGGTATATTGAGCTGGTCCATTGTTTCACGCAGCTCTTGGCGGTCTTCTCCTTCGACACGGCGCGAAACACCGCCGCCGCGCGGGTTGTTCGGCATCAGCACGAGGTAGCGGCCTGCAAGCGAGATGAACGTGGTCAGGGCTGCGCCCTTATTGCCGCGTTCCTCTTTTTCGACTTGGATGATTAGTTCCTGGCCTTCGGCGAGCGCGTCTTGTATCCGCGCAGTGCGCACATCGACGCCTTCTTTGAAGTAGGTGCGGGCGACTTCTTTGAAAGGAAGGAAGCCGTGGCGATCTTCACCGTAACTGACAAAGCATGCTTCGAGACCTGGCTCGATACGGGTGATGACGCCTTTGTAAATATTGCCTTTGCGCTGTTCGCGACCGGCGGTTTCGATATCGAGATCAATAAGCTTCTGACCGTCGACGATCGCAACGCGTAGTTCTTCTTGGTGCGTTGCATTAAACAACATTCGTTTCATGAGTGTATTTCTCCGTAGTCATGGCGCACCGATAATCGGCGCACGACCGCGGGTCACTCGGTGTGTGGCGCTAAATCTGCAGTGGGGGCGTGCTGACTGCGTCGGCAGTGCCCACCTTGTGTCAGGATGGCACGGCGGACCGGTAGGTACGCTGTTCAGTCAGCAGGAAGGTCAGGTTCACTATAGTGGTTGACAAAAAGTTGCTGGGAACGGCAGTCGCGTGTGTGAATTCGCGGCTGGTGCATAAAACGATGACAAACTTCGCAAAAGATTCAGTGCCGCACGCGGATGGCAGGAGATCTGAGCAAACAGCGGGCACTATGCCACACCACTATTTCCAGGATCGTGCTTGCCCCGTCGACCAAATGACCCAGAAGCTGAAAGGCAGGCAGTACAATATGGCCCTTGTTCGTCCGACGGAGACGCACCCTTGCATCTCTACGTTTGGCGGTTTTTTTCAGCTTCTATAGGCTGACGCGATTATATGCCGCTTTTCCCTATGCGCAAAACTGTTATTACCGAAAACTCTGCCCCAGCCGTACGTTTTCTTCAGATCGGCGCTGAGCAGGCAGGTCAGCGCATTGACAATTACTTGCTGCGCCTTTGTAAAGGAGTGCCCAAGAGCCATTTGTACAAGGCCATACGCGGAGGCGAAGTTCGGGTTAATAAAGGGCGAATTTCGGCGGATTACCGCCTTGAGGAAGGCGATACGGTGCGTGTGCCGCCCTTGCGCCTTCCAAAGGCGGATGAGGCTCGCAAGGTGCCCCCGGCCGCGTTTCCTGTCATTTTCGAAGACGACGCACTTATCGTTATCAACAAGCCGGCCGGCGTCGCCGTTCATGGGGGTAGCGGAGTGTCGTTTGGCGTCATCGAGCAAATGAGGGCTGCCAGGCCTGATGCTCCCTTTCTCGAACTGGCTCATCGCCTGGATAGGGAAACTTCGGGATTGCTCCTGATTGCGAAGAAACGCAAAGCCTTGGTTTCGCTGCACGACATGATGCGCGAAGGTGGGGGGCGCAAACATTATCAGGCACTGGTAGTCGGTGATTGGGTTAATGACAAGCAGCATATGCGCCAGCCGTTGCTCAAGTGGCTGACCGTCTCTGGTGAACGGCGAGTCAAGGTCGACCCGGGGGGAAAGGTGGCCCACACCATCATCACTCTGCAAAAACGTTATGGCCATTACACTTTAGTGGGGGCGGAGCTTCGTACCGGCCGTACTCATCAAATTCGAGTACATCTTGCGTCGGCGGGCTATCCTATCGTGGGTGACGATAAATACGGTTCTGACGATGTCCGCGCCAAATTTGCCCGGCTGGGATTCGGACGTATGTTTTTGCATGCTTGCCGCCTCGAGATTCCTCATCCTTTGACGGGTGATCCGATGGCTTTTGTCGCGGATCTTCCCTCCGCATGTACGCAAATTCTTGACTATTTGGAGCAAAGCTCGTGAAGCGCTATGACGCAGTTGTTTTTGATTGGGACGGTACAGTCATGGATTCGACGCATTCGATCGTGGTGGCGATCCAGTCGGCATGCGAAGACGTCGAACTGCCAGTACCGGCGGCGAACGAGGCTAGCTGGGTGATCGGGCTCTCGCTGGAAAGCGCTTTATATCGTTGCGTTCCCACGCTAACTGCAGATAAGTTGCCTTTATTTCTCGAACGCTACCGTTTTCATTTTTTGCGGCGTGATCCGGAGATCAAGTTATTCGATGGCATAGTGGATTTACTCGACATTCTGCGCGCCAGGCAGATAATATTAGGGGTAGCCACGGGGAAGAGTCGAGTAGGCTTGGACAGGGTGTTGGGTAACATGAAATTGCAGACACACTTTCATGCTACCCGATGCGCTGACGAATCAATGGGCAAGCCGCACCCTGCAATGTTGCTCGAACTCATGGACGAGTTCAACTTGTTGCCGGATCAAGTGCTAATGGTAGGTGACACGTCCCACGATATACAAATGGCGACGAACGCCGGAATCGATAGTATGGCCGTCACGTATGGCGCTCACGATCGCAGTACGTTGATCGAATCGGGTCCAACGGTAATGGTATCCAGCGTGGCCGAGATGCAGGCCTGGTTGCTTGAACGAATCTCTTGCCCTGCCTAAAGGTTGTTGTCTGCTCGCAGGGCAGGTTTGCCGCTATCGCGGGATTGGCTTCCGCAGGAACTTATTGTTGTGCTGAATCGTCTTATGACCATGCGGTAAAACACGGGAACGAAATGTCCAAGTTCAAATTACCCAGTATTCCAGCATCCGAGATCACCCCCGAAGCGGTTTGGCTTTCACGCCGAAAGTGGTTGCAGCAAGCGGGCTTGGGGGCTATGGCCATCGGGGCTGGCGGTTTGCTTTCGGCTCCGCGATTCTCGTTCGCAGGGGCCTCTGAATCTGCGTTGCCCGCTGTTCCGAATCCCGATTATTGGTTAAGCAATAAGCAGACATCCGAGAAAGACGTCAGTTCCTATAATAATTACTACGAGTTCGGGACGGACAAATCCGATCCCTTCGAGTACGCCCACAAAATGGAAACTCGGCCGTGGACGGTAAGCGTCGAGGGCGAGGTCGCCAAGCCGCGAACATTTGATATTGACGACTTGCTCAAGCTGGCTACGTTAGAGCAGCGCATTTACCGCTTGCGCTGTGTCGAGGCGTGGTCGATGGTGATTCCCTGGAGCGGCTACTCCCTCGCCAATCTGCTAAAACAGGTAGAGCCCACGAGCAAGGCCAAATACGTTGAGTTTGTCACTGTGGTGCAACCGAAAAATATGCCGGGTTTGAAAGACAGAATTATTGACTGGCCTTACGTCGAAGGGTTGCGCATCGACGAGGCCATGCACCCTTTGACAATGTTAGTGTTTGGCGTCTACGGAAAAAGTCTCCCTAATCAGAATGGTGCACCCGTGCGGGTTGCGATCCCCTGGAAATATGGTTTCAAATCCGGCAAGTCCATCGTAAAGATTAGACTGGTCGAAAAATTGCCAATGACCAGCTGGGTCAAAACCGCGCCTAATGAATATGGCTTTTATCGCCAACGTGAATCCACAGGTGGCCCATCCGCGCTGGAGCCAGGCGACAGAGCGACGCATAGGTGATGGCTTTTTTGCCCCGCGAGTCGAAACCCTAATGTTTAATGGATATGCTGACCAGGTCGCCTCTCTTTATGCCGGCATGGACCTGAGTAAGAACTATTGACGCTCATATGCCGGTTCCCACACCCGGGCGCGTCAACTGGACGGCGAAAGGCGTTGCACAGATAAAGCCGCTTGTTTTCTTTCTGGCTTTGTATCCACTTTTTCGCTGGATCTGGCTAGGTTTCACCGGTGGCTTGAGTGCGAACCCGGCAGAGTTTTTGATACGCTCGTCGGGCATCTGGGCCCTTGTCGCATTATTATTGACTTTGACGATCACGCCCTTGCGTCGCATTATTCACCAACCGGCGTTGGTCCGGCTACGCCGTATGTTGGGGCTTTTTGCTTTTTTTTATACCTGTCTGCATCTACTCGGCTGGGCGTTCTGGGAGCGTGGCTGGTTATTGGCCTCGATGTGGGATGACATTGTGCAGCGCACCTTTATCCTGATTGGTATGGTCGCTTTTATCCCGATGGTGGCGCTGGCCTGCACTTCGACACGCGGATGGATGCACCGAATGGGTCGTCATTGGCAAACCCTACATCGCTCGATTTATATGATTGCTGCCTTATCAGTGTGGCATTTTTGGCTCGTGCGGGCCGGAAAGAATGACTTTTTTGACCCATATCTATATGGAGTCGTCTTGGCCGTGTTGTTATCAGTTCGCGTGTGGTTTTTCGTCAGGCAGCGCTCTGCGCAAAACAGGATGGACGCGATATGATCCCATTTAAGGAAGCGCTTTAAGAATGGCGAGTGTCTCGGCATCGGGCTGGCCATCGTAGCGGGCAGGGCGATAATGCATTTGGAAAGCTGCAACTACATTAGTCGTGGCTTTATCCAGTATCCCAGTCTTTGGCGCCTTATACCCTGCGCGGTTCAATTCTCGTTGCAACCAACGCACATTCGGCAAACCGTTCCTCAGGAATTCCTGTTCGTACGTTTTCGCCAGAGCTTCGTTATACCAGCGGCCTATTCCTATTAGGGCGAGTTCCTTCCACGGAAACAGAGGACCCGGGTCGACCTTGCGTTGAGGCGCAATATCGCTGTGGCCGACAATATTGAACGGCTTGATCTGGTGCCGCTTGATAATGTCCAGAAATAAGGTTGCGGCGACCTCGATTTGTGCAGGGGAGTAGGGCTGCCATTTGTCGCCATCGCGACCCCGGTTGACGATTTCGACCCCTATAGACCCCGCGTTCATATCGCTGCGGCCGAACCACTCGCTTACACCCGCATGCCAGGCGCGGCGGCTTTCGTCGACCAACTGGTACACGCGGGGCGCCGGGTCGTCGGTAATTAGATAATGGCTACTAACATTATTCTCGGACAGAATTTTTAACGAGGCACTGTTACCGAAAGATGTGTAGTGCACCACCAGGTATTCCACCCGGCTATTCTGGCTTTTGGCTACGATACTGCGGTCAATATCGAGCCCGGTGGGGCCGCGTGTCCCGCAAGCGGCCAGGAGCATGGTGACGCAGGCGATCAGTATTTTCCTGGCATGCATCATGATCTTGCGCGACATCGATGTGGTTGTCTTTCTTACAGGGTCAACGACGGATGAAACATGTGGCTTCAAGTCAACGCCCGGCTAAAAACAGGAAAATAGTCGGTTTTTTTGAAAGGTCTGGAACGGGTACCGATTTCCACTCTGAAACCGTATGGGTCTGCACAAGCTCTTCATGTGTCGTCAAAGATCGTGCGACGCAAAGACGTGTACTTCCTTTGAGCGCTTGCTTAAGGGTATCGAACATAGCGTCATTGCGATACGGTGTTTCGATCAGGATTTGAGTCTGGTTTGTTTAAGAGAGAATTGCTCCCAGGACTTCAATTGTTTGGTGCGATTGGCTGGTTCGACCGGTGCGTAACCATGAAAAGCAAATCGCTGGCCATCAAGGCCACTGGCCATGAGGCTGAAGAGTATGGAAGAGGGTCCCACCCAGGGCGACGACGCGTATTCCCAGATTGTGGGCGACTGCCACCACTTTCGCGCCAGGATCTGCGACTGCCGGGCAACCAGCTTCGGAGACGAGGCCGATCTCGCCGCCCTCGTGCAGTGGCTCAAGCCAAGCTCGAATCTGCTTGGCGTCGGCTTTGTTGTCGAGCGTATAGATGGTGATATCCTGCAGCGGGTGGTCGTGCCGATAAGCTTCAAGAAGGCGCGCGCAGTCTTGGCGTTTTCGGCGATGTATGTCGGTCAAGACGTCCGGCCAGTTCCTGTACGGCCTGCGGCAGCCAGATCTTGGGTGCTGCCTCGCCCATGCCGACGGGGATTAAATGTAATGATCCGGCTTATTTCACTGCTTCTCCAGGTGGGTGTTGGATAAAATTCCGATGCTTTTTGCTCACTTCCATACGTTACATGGGTCGATTCCGAAAGAGCGCAGCATACGGCACAAGGCGATCAAAGGCAGGCCGATGATCGCCGTCGGGTCATCAGAATGCATGCTATTCATTAACGCGATACCGAGGCCTTCGGCCTTGGCGCTGCCCGTCGTATCGTAGGGTTGCTCGCGTTGCAGATAACTGCTGATTTCGTCGTCATTGAGTTGGCGGAATCGGCAAAGCGTGACGACATCCTTGATTTCGTGACGCTGGCCGTCAGTAACACATAGTGCACTGTGAAATTCTACCGTTTGTCCGCTGAGCTGCTTGAGCTGGGCGCGGGCGCGTTGGAAGTTGCCGGGTTTACCTATGGGCGTGCCGTCTATGGTCGCCACCTGGTCGGATCCAATTACAAGAGCGCCGGGATGAGCGCGTACGACCGCCAAAGCCTTGGCCAGCGATAACCGTAAAGCGAGAGACGTGGGGCTTTCTTCGGGTTTCGGTGTCTCGTCGATAGCGGGTGATACGGTCGTAAAGGGCATGTCCAGACGTTCTAGCATTTCTTTACGGTATGGCGAGCTTGAGGCGAGGATGAGACGCATAGGGCGATAATTGCTGTTTCGGTTTGACGTGGATTGGCTACACACGCTATTATCTAATGTTTTCCTATTTCGCGCAGCCAAGCTATGGCTTTACTTGCGACGAAATTGCATGCTATGCGGCATGGGGATCGGGCAGTAAAAGGGGTTGGTTCTGGGCGGGGGTTTCGCCCCAGCCCTGGCAGTAGGTTACCGTGGTTTTTGCGCTGGGTCTTTATTGTTCAAGATCAAGGTGTCAAATAACCGGGCCGGGCTAAAATGGCCGGTTGAATTATGATTGAATTTCGGGATGGGAACTTAACGTGGATATACAGTATGTTGACACGTACGAGCTTACCCGTGCGGGCCAGGAAGTGCACGGCCAAGCTCCGATTGATCTATTCGAACGTCTGATTGAAGATTTGCCTGATCAGGAAAGCACTTTGGTGTCCTGGAATATCAAGGGCGAAATGGACTCGTTTGGTCAACGTTTCTTGCGCGTGCATGTAAAGGCTGGGCCGATGCTCGAGTGCCAACGTTGCCTAAAGCCGTTTGAATGGCCCGTTGATAGCCATAATCGCCTGCAGGTTGTCAATTCCGAGGCTGATCTCGAGGTCGATGACGCCCTCGTTGCAGATCCCGATGATGCCATCGAGCGGATTCTTGGATCGCAGCGCCTGGATGTGCTGGCTTTGGTTGAAGACGAAATCATCCTTAACCTGCCGTACGTGCCCAAGCACGATGTTTGTGTGTCGTTGCCGGAGCCTCTTGAAGAAGAGTCCGAAAGCGATTCGGTTCGCCCCTCGCCGTTTGCGGTGTTGGGTCAACTGAAAAAAGATTAAATTTACCGAAACTAACTAGCGGGAACTTTCGCGTACAATAGCGACCCGTTTACAGGAGTCATCATGGCCGTTCAGCAAAACAAAAAGAGTCCGTCTAAACGCGGCATGCACCGTTCGCACGATTTCATCGTCGCACCTTCGACGGCAATTGAGCCCACTACCGGCGAATTGCACCTGCGTCACCACATCAGCCCCAACGGCATCTATCGCGGCCGTAAAGTACTCAAGTCCAAGAACGACGAATAATCAGTTGTCTGCGATCTCGCTATAGACGCTATAGATTGCACATTTGATGTCGAAAACTGAGATTCGAATCGCCATCGACTGTATGGGCGGTGATATCGGCTTGCCGGTCACTATTCCTGCTGCCTGTCAATTTGCGAAGCAGTACCCCGATACGCGCTTGTTGCTCGCGGGGGACGCTGCGCGCATCGAAGACGGACTGCGTGCCCAGGGCTGTCTTGGTGCCGAGTGGTACGAAATTCTTCCAGCCTCAGAGGTCGTCCTCATGGACGATTCTATCGAGATTGCTTTGCGGCGCAAGAAGGATTCGTCCATGCGCGTGGCAGCCCAGGCCGTGAAAGACGGCCGCGCCGACGCGTGCATTTCGGCGGGCAATACCGGCGCCTGGATGGCCATCACGCGTTATGTGCTGAAGACGCTCGACGGCATAGATCGGCCCGCCATTGCTACGTCCATTCCCAATCAGAAGGGCAGAGCCACCACCATGCTCGACCTGGGGGCGAATGTCGATTGCTCCGCCGAGCATTTATTGCAGTTCGCGATTATGGGATCTGCACTGGCTACTGCGATCGACCATCGAGAGCGTCCTACCATAGGCCTGCTTAATATTGGCGAAGAGGTCATCAAGGGCAACGAGATCGTAAAACGGGCGGCCGAGCTACTACGCAGTAGCGGGCTGAACTTTTACGGCAACGTTGAAGGTGATGATATTTGCAAGGGTACTGTAGACGTCATCGTCTGCGATGGTTTCGTGGGGAATGTCGTGCTCAAATCAATGGAGGGCCTGGCTAAAATGGTGGCCACCATGATGCGTGCGGAATTTACCCGTAATCCGCTTTCGATGACCGCAGGTATGCTCGCCAAACCGGTCCTTAACCGGTTTCGGGATCGCGTCGATAATCGCCGTTACAATGGTGCAGCGCTGTTGGGCCTGCGAGGCATTGTTATCAAGAGTCACGGCTCTGCCGATAGTTATGCATTTGGCTACGCATTACAGCGCGCCCGTGAAGCAGTGCACAATGGTTTGCTTGCTGGTACAACAAGCGCTATTGACAGCCTTCGTCAAAGTCTACAGGCCGCAGCGGCCGAATCGACGAAGATCCCCAATGAATTTTCTGATCCTGCGCCATAGCACAGGTGTGTGGAAGCTACTATGCCTTATGCCAAGATTATAGGGTCTGGGGGCTATTTGCCTCCGCGTGTCGTGTCCAACGACGAACTAGCCGCCGATTTGGCGACACGGCAGATCGAAACATCGGACACCTGGATTGTTGAGCGCACCGGCATTCGCCAGCGTCACATCGCCGATGCGGGCATGACGACCAGTCAGCTTGCTACCCGGGCCGCCCAGCTCGCGATGGACGATGCTGGAGTTACCGCAGATCAAATCGATCTGATCATCGTAGCGACCTCTACTCCTGATTTCGTCTTTCCCAGTACGGCCTGTCTGGTTCAGGCCAATCTAGGTGCCAAGGGCGGTGCCGCCTTTGATATTCAGGCTGTGTGTAGCGGCTTTGTATATGCATTGACTACTGCCGACGCCTTTATTCAAGCTGGAAGGGCAAAGACTGTCCTGGTCATAGGCGCAGAAGTATTCTCAAGTATTCTCGATTGGAACGATCGCGGCACCTGTGTGCTTTTCGGTGACGGGGCCGGTGCAGTCGTCCTGCAAGCCTCCAACGAGCCTGGCGTAGTTGCCGCGCAGTTGAATGCGGACGGCAGCCAAATGAAAATTCTGTGTGCTGCGGGCAATGTGTCTTTCGGCAAGGTGACCGGCGACCCTTTCTTGCGTATGGATGGTCAGGCGGTATTCAAGCTTGCGGTGAACTGTTTGGCCAAGTCGGCACACGAAGTCTGTGAGCAAGCGGGAATCGCGCTGTCCGAGGTGGACTGGCTGGTTCCGCATCAGGCGAATGTGCGCATTATTAATTTCCTGGGCCGCAAGCTGGGCATTCCCGACGACAAAGTGGTGGTCACCGTTGACAAGCATGCCAATACGTCGGCCGCTAGCGTGCCTCTGGCCTTTGATGCGGCCCGTCGCGACGGGCGGATAAAGGCCGGTGATTTAGTGATGATGCAAGGGGTTGGCGGCGGTTTTACCTGGGGATCCGTGCTGGTAAGAATGTAAAGAGTGCTGGCTTGTTGTCAGTGCCTTGCTAACAATTCCATTCACCTTATCATTAACATCTATGAAAATTGCTTTCGTCTTCCCTGGACAGGGCTCGCAATCGGTCGGGATGCTGGATGCCTGGTCCGATAATGCAACCGTCAAGAACACGCTCACCCAGGCTTCTGACGCTTTAGGACAGGATCTCGCTGGCCTGATCGCCCAAGGGCCCTCAGAAGAACTCAATCTTACGACCAATACTCAGCCGGTCATGTTGACGGCCGCGGTGGCTATTTATCGCGCCTGGCAGGAGGTCGGCGGATTGCCTCCCCACGTGATGGCGGGCCACAGTTTGGGCGAGTATTCCGCTTTGACAGCCGCCGGCGCTTTGAGCCTGCAGGATGCCGTGCGCATCGTTCGAGTTCGCGCTGACGCAATGCAGGAAGCCGTACCGGTCGGTACTGGCGGTATGGCCGCCATCTTGGGGTTGGACGATGACCTGGTTCGCTCGATTTGCGCGCAAGCTAGTCAGGAAGATATCGTTGAGGCGGTAAATTTCAATGCGCCGGCGCAAGTGGTTATTGCGGGGCACAAGGTCGCCGTTGAACGCGCCTGTGAACTTGCCAAGGCCGCGGGCGCGAAGCGTGCGCTAATGCTACCCGTTTCTGCTCCGTTTCACTCCAGCTTGCTAAAGCCTGCGGCCGCCGTTCTTGAGCAGGCACTCGCAGGCGTTTCGCTGGGCAGCCCCAATATACCGCTTATCAATAACGTAGATGTCAGCAGTCCTGACCAACCGGCGGCCATCAAGGATGCCTTGGTACGCCAGGCCTGGCACGCGGTGCGATGGGTGGAAACCATACAGGCAATGAAGGCGCAAGGCATCACGCATGTGGTCGAATGCGGTCCCGGCAAAGTGCTTAACGGGTTGACCAAGCGAATTGATCGAGATCTGATCGGTCTGGCCATTACCGATCCAGCTTCATTACAGCTGGCGCTGGATACTTTACAGGGATAACGCTATGCAAGACAAACAACTCGAGGGCAAGCTCGCGCTGGTCACCGGTGCGACCCGGGGAATAGGCAGGGCCATTGCACTGGAACTGGCCGCACATGGGGCGACTGTGGTGGGTACCTCGACTTCCGAGGCGGGCGCTAAGCAAATTACCGATATGCTGGCCTCTGTGGGGGGGCGCGGTGTGGTCCTTAATGTGGACGATGCCGCCGCCTGCGAAAGCCTGGTGGCCGAATTGGCTAAGGAAAATGGTGGCCCGCATATTTTAGTCAACAATGCCGGTATTACTCGCGACAATCTCGCGATGCGCATGAAAGACGATGATTGGGATGCTGTTATCGATACGAATTTGACGGCCGTTTTCCGTCTTTCGCGCGCGGTGACCCGACACATGATGAAGGCCCGTTGGGGGCGCATCATCAACATAACTTCGGTGATTGGTTCAAGCGGAAATCCCGGTCAGGCCAACTACGCTGCGGCCAAGGCCGGTGTCGCGGGCATGGCGCGCGCTTTGGCACGAGAGCTTGGCAGCCGCAATATTACCGTCAATTGCGTCGCACCCGGGTTCGTGGATACCGACATGACCCGAGCCCTCAACGAGGCACAAACCGCCGCTATTCTTACGCAAATTCCGCTGGGTCGTTTGGGGGAAGCAGCCGATATCGCTAACGCTGTATCGTTTCTTGCTAGCCCGCAGGCAGGCTACATCACAGGTACAACCCTGCATGTGAATGGCGGCATGTACATGTAACATACGGACAGACAAAACTCTCGTAGGGTAAAATCTGTTTGTCTCAGAGGTGTTCCGTATAGACATTTAATTCCAATGAATAAAATGTCGTTCATATCCGGCAATGCCGTTTTTTTATCATAGCCAGCACCTATTTTTTTTTGTTTGGCTATAATTCGCGGGAATTTTCCCAACTTGGAGATCTGCATGGAAAGCATCGAACAGCGCGTCAAGAAAATCGTCGCTGAACAACTTGGCGTTAACGAAGCCGAGATCAAGAACGAGTCTTCCTTCCTTGACGACCTCGGTGCCGATTCGCTCGATATGGTCGAGCTCGTGATGGCACTCGAAGACGAATTCGAAACCGAAATTCCCGACGAAGAAGCCGAGAAAATCACGACGGTTCAGCAAGCTGTTGACTATATCTCGTCGCACAGCAAGCAGTAATTTCAACATTCAGGGTGTGTTTCGGTTTGCCGGAGCTACACCTCAAGGCGGTTTCTAGGGGGTAGTCCTGCTGTGTGACCGAATCTTCATGGTTTGGCATTTCAGTGCGACTGTCCACTTTAAGCCGCTTTTCTATTTTTAGGAGTCATCCGTGAAACGACGTGTCGTCATTACCGGTCTTGGTATTGTTTCGCCGGTCGGCAACGATATCGAAAGCGCATGGGACAATATCGTTAATGGGCGGTCGGGAATAGGGCGAATTTCACGCTTTGACCCGTCGACGTTTAACGCCCAGATAGCGGGTGAGGTCAAGAATTTCGACGTCACGCAGTACATGACAGCGAAAGAATCCAAGCAAATGGATACGTTTATCCATTACGGTGTTGCTGCTGGCGCCCAAGCATGGCGCGATTCAGGTCTTGAAGTCACCGAAGCCAACGCCGAGCGTATTGGCACCATTATTGGGTCGGGTATAGGCGGACTGCCACGTATCGAAGAGCAGCAAGTCGAATATCTCGAACGCGGTGCGCGTCGAATATCGCCGTTTTTTGTGCCGGCCTCGCTAATTAATCTGATTTCAGGGCAACTCTCTATCATGTTGGGGCTCAAGGGTCCTAGCTATGCGGTGGTTTCTGCTTGCACTACCGGCCTGCATTCGATAGGCGACGCTGCGCGCCTGATCGAGTATGGCGACGCCGACGTGATGGTAGCGGGTGGCGCCGAATCTACGGTCTCTCCGCTGGGTGTCGGCGGCTTCGCCGCAATGCGAGCATTGTCGACTCGCAACGATGATCCCACGACGGCATCGCGCCCTTGGGACCGGGATCGCGACGGTTTTGTGCTGGGCGAAGGTGCTGGTGCATTGGTGCTTGAAGAGTACGAACACGCCCGCAGCCGAGGCGCTCGCATTTATGGCGAATTCGCCGGTTACGGCATGAGCTCCGATGCCTACCACATCACATCTCCAGATCGTGACGGCCCTAGGCGCGGGGTCGCCAATGCATTGCGCAATGGCGCGATCAACGCGGATGAAGTCAGTTACGTGAACGCTCACGGCACCTCCACGCCGTTAGGTGACAAAAACGAAACCGAAGCGCTCAAGCTAGCCTTTGGCGATCATGCCAAGAAATTGGTCGTAAATTCCACAAAATCCATGACCGGCCACCTTCTGGGGGCTGCGGGTGGCATTGAGGCGGTATTTACTACTCTGGCGGTTTATCACCAGATTTCTCCGCCGACCATAAACATCTTCAATCAGGACCCCGAGTGCGATCTTGATTATTGCGCCAACCAGGCGCGTGATCTGAAGATCGATGTGGCTTTGTCGAACTCTTTTGGCTTCGGCGGCACCAACGGGTCCATGATAGTGCGAAGGATTTAAGCTGGGGCGCCCCGCAGCACAGGTTAAGCAATGGTCAGTCCGGCGCCCCGGTTGGGCGACCGTGCTGGGCATGGTGTTGTGTACAGGCGGGGCCTTCAGCATGCTTTATGCGGGGCTGCCGCTCGCTACAGGCGGCCCCGAATTAACAGGCGAAATGTATCTGATTGCGGTGCTTGCGGCGTGGTGGGTCGTCTGTCGGATGATCCAGTTTCGTTCTCTTCCGGGTACACTGTCTCTGCGCGATTGCGGCTTTTGGGAGGTCGCGCTATCAGGGACCAAAAAAACTATGCGTCTTACTCATGCCTGGCCTGCGTTCGCATGGATCACGCTTCAGTTCGAGGACGTCGAGTCCGGCCATTCAAGCGCTCCGCTTGAGCTTGTCGTCTGGAGAGCCAGCTTGTCCCGGTCGCAATGGTGTCTGCTCTGCGTACATGTCGCCGGCCAGATAGCCATACCCGGACGTATCCTCCAGAAGGAAACAACATGAGCGAACGCGACGTCGATGCCGAATTGGTCGCACGTGTTCAGCGAGGCGATAAACGCGCCTTCGATTTGCTGGTTTTGAAGTATCAGCGCAAGATCATGCGCTTATTATCTCGCATGATACGAGATCCCTCCGAAGTCGAAGACGTCGCCCAAGAGGCTTTTATCAAGGCTTACCGCGCTCTCCCGCAGTTCCGTGGGGAAAGCGCTTTTTATACCTGGCTTTATCGCATTGCTATCAATACAGCCCGTAACTGGCAAGTTGCGAATGGACGGCGTCCCAGCACTCCAAATGCAATTGAAACGGAAGATGGTGAAACTTTTAGCCCGATTGATAACCTAACTGACATTAGTACCCCGGAATCGCTATTGACCAGCCGGCAGATTGTTGAAACGGTAAACGCCGCTATCCATACTTTGCCCGAGGACCTACGCACCGCGATCGTCCTGCGTGAAATCGAAGGTATGAGCTACGAAGATATCGCCCAGAGCATGGGGTGTCCGATTGGCACCGTTCGCTCGCGTATCTTCCGTGCCCGCGAAGCGATTGCAGCACAGTTGCGGCCTGTTTTGGGAAATGATCCCGAACGTCGCTGGTAAGGAGTTTTGAAAATGCAAGTTGCCAATCAAGCCAGGCAAGCCCACGAAGAGGCTTCGTGGGAGGCCTCCGTATCTAGCTGGATCGACGGGGAAGGCGAGATTCGTCCTGAAGATCTGGACAGTCCCTATGGGCGGCAGGTGTGGGATAACTATCATCTAATAGGTGACGTACTGCGAAATCCCGAGCTGGCCATCAAACCCACCGACTTCTTCTATGCAAGGATTTCAAAGGCGATCGATGCCGAGCCATCGATCGTAGCGCCGCGTAATTTGCACGGCCATAGCGCCGCACGCGTCGGGTTGTCGGGCCTGGTAATCGCTGCAGCGGTGGTGTCGGTGGTTTGGGTGGTGTTGCCATATTTCGCTGGTCACGACGCGACAGCTCCTGCCTCGGTACAAGTTTTAGCTACGGCCAACGATGATCCAGCGCTGCGTGACTACCTGGACGCGCATCGTGAAATATCCGGGTCCAGCGCAGTGCGCCAAGTGTCATTTGAATCGGGGGTCTCCAGGTAATGGCAGTAGCTAGTCAGGCAGCAACTTCTCATCACCGTTCAGAACGAGTCGACCTGACCTGGATGTATCGCGTACTGCTGATCGCTGCGGTGTGCGCGATCGCCAGTCCAGTTTTGGCCGCTTCGGCGCCATCGACGTCAACCGACCCTGGCGTTGTTTTATTGCGCAAAGTACAAGAAGCAGCTCGTGGGCTCGATTATTCCGGTGTCTATACCTATCAACAGGGAGCAACGATGGTGTCATCGCGTATCGTGCATATCGTCGATGGTACCGGCGAGCGCGAGCGCATCGAAATGCTCGACGGCGCCCCGCGCGAATACATCAGACACAACGACGTTACCCGCAGTCTTATTCCGCAAAAAAAACTTGTTATCCTCGAACGCAGGCGTGGCGATCGGTTTCCGGCCATGCTGATCGGCGACGGAGAGAACATTCCCTCAAATTACATTATCAAGACGGGCGACTCGACCAGCCGCATTGCCGGGCGTGAGTGCAAGGTAGTTGAACTGATACCTAAAGACGGCCGGCGCTACGGATACCGTATTTGCACCGATACTAAGACCAATCTGCTTCTTAAAGCGCAAACTCTCGACAGTGCACAGTCGGTGATTGATCAAATTGCCTTCAATAGCTTGCAGGTGGGTGCTAAAGTTGCGCCCGACGAACTCGCATCCAGCTGGGATACACAAGGCTGGAAAATCTTGGAAACTTCCATGGTTGCCGTAGATCTACCTAAAGCGGGATGGCGAATTCCCTTTCCAGCGGGATTTCAAGCGCTTACCCAGGTGACTCGCCCCATGGCAACTGGAAAGAAAGTCAACCAGTTGGTGATGTCCGATGGCATGGCCGCAATATCGGTATTTATTGAACCTTTTGACGGTGCGACCGATACTCCATTGGCTAAAGGCGCCATGCACAAAGGCGCCATGAACGTTTTTCGAACGCGTATTGGCGACTATTGGCTGACGGCATTGGGCGAGGTGCCCGCAGAAACGTTGCGAGATATCGCCGAGCGCACTGAGTATGTGCCATTGGGCGTGAACAAATAATTTTAATTTCAACCTAGGAGTTTCATGATGCTTTCGACTCAGGCAGGCAATAGCAAAATTAAACGGATGGTGGTGTGTGCATCGGCAAGCTTGATGCTCGCTTTTTCCACGCTAGGCGGCGTAGTAAGCGCGCAGACGGCTCCTATCCCCACCTTGACCGTGCCCGACTTTACGGCAGTCGTGTCAAAAACCGAAGCATCAGTCGTTAATATCAGAACGACCGAATCTGTGCCGGTACGCAATCCCGCGCTAGGGCCAAACGGAAACGACCCATATGATATGTTCCGATGGTTTTTCGGGCCTGATTTTGTGCCGCCAGGCGTGCCAGGCCCCCGCCAGCGCAATGCCCCTACACCGCAAGATAAAGAGCGCACCGTGCCTAGAGGAGTCGGATCGGGTTTCATAATCTCGAGCGATGGCTACATACTTACGAATAATCACGTTGTAGCAAAGTCTAACGGCATCTTCGTTACCATGACCTCGGGCAAGGAATATAAGGCCAAGATCATCGGATCTGACGCTCGCACCGATGTAGCTCTGCTGAAAGTCGATGCCAAGGATTTACCTCCTTTGCCCATCGGTGATTCAAACAAGCTGAAGAAGGGGCAGTGGGTATTGGCGATTGGCTCGCCGTTTGGCCTGGATTCAACTGTAACGTCCGGCATTATTAGCGCCATCAATAGGGATACAGGCGATTACCTGCCTTTCATTCAGACGGATGTGGCGGTCAATCCGGGTAATTCCGGCGGTCCGCTTATCGATCTCGCAGGGCAAGTTGTCGGGGTAAATTCCCAGATTGTTTCGCAAAGTGGCGGCTTCATGGGTATTTCCCTGGCCATTCCAATTGATGAAGTGATGCGGGTGGTCGAGCAGTTAAAGGCGCACGGCAAGGTGACGCGTGGCCGTATCGGTGTGCAGATCGGGCCTGTTTCTGACGAAGTGGGCAAAGCGATTGGCCTATCTAAAGCCGAAGGCGCCATGGTCAGCAATGTTGAGCAAGGTGGTCCCGCAGCTGAAGCCGGCATCCGCTCAGGCGACGTCATTACCAAGTTCGACGGCAAAAGCATTACACACATGACCGACCTTCCGCGTATCGTGGGTGCTACCAAGCCGGGCAAGCGGGTGCCCATGGAAGTGTGGCGCAAAGGCAAAACTGTAACCTTGCAGGTAAAGGTCGGCGAAATGCCCGCTGCCGAGAACGAAACCGGTACTACTCAGCCTGAAGCGCCTAAGGCAGCGCCTGCTGATATCCTAGGCTTGAGAGTCGTCGAAGTTCCAGACGCCGTTCGCAGCAAGTTGAATATTAGCGGCGGCGTTCAGCTGGCTGAAGTCGAGGATCCGGCAGCGACGGCAGGGCTGGCTCCAGGCGACATCATCCTTACCATTAACGATACGGATATTACGGGTCCCGACCAATACGCCAAGCTTGTTGCGGGGCTGGATAAATCGCGTGCGGCGGCTCTTCTGGTCATGCGCGGCGATCAATCTCAATGGGTAACAGTGACTCCCGAAAAATAATCCGCAGAACCAGCTAAAATGCCTCAATAGCAAAAGGGGCGCGCCCTCGGCGCGTCCCTTTCTCTTGCTCCCTTTAATATTCGCTCATATAGTTTGGTGAGCTTCTTTTTTCCGGTTTATGGACCACATCCGCAACTTTTCCATCATTGCTCATATCGACCACGGCAAATCCACCCTTGCCGATCGCCTGATTCATCGTTGCGGAGGTTTAGCCGATCGTGAAATGTCTACGCAGGTTCTGGATTCGATGGACATCGAACGCGAACGCGGCATTACCATCAAGGCCCAAACTGCTGCCTTAAGCTACAAGGCCAAAGATGGCAAGGTCTACGCTTTCAATCTTATCGATACTCCGGGACACGTTGACTTCTCTTACGAGGTAAGTCGTTCATTGTCCGCGTGTGAAGGTGCGCTGCTGGTCGTCGACGCAACTCAAGGTGTCGAGGCACAGACGGTCGCCAATTGTTATACCGCCATTGAGCTCGGTGTCGAAGTCGTGCCGGTCTTGAACAAGATGGACTTACCGTCTGCCGATCCCGAGGGCGCACGCCAGGAAATCGAAGATGTTATCGGTATTGACGCTTCGGATGCCATTTTATGTAGCGCCAAGACGGGTGTCGGGATAGACGACATCCTGGAAACCATCGTGGCCAAGATCCCGCCCCCCGTGGGAGACCCGACCAAGCCTTTGCAAGCATTGATCATCGACTCGTGGTTTGATAACTACGTGGGGGTCGTCATGCTGGTGCGCATCGTCAATGGTGTGCTCAAACCCAAAGACAAGATCCTGTTGATGGCGGCCGGGGCGAATCACCTGTGTGAGCATTTGGGCGTGTTTACCCCGAAATCCGAGCCACGCAAAGAATTATCGGCCGGTGAAGTGGGCTTTGTCATCGCGGGGATCAAAGAACTCGAACACGCCAAAGTTGGCGATACGATCACTTTGGCCGGTAAGCCGGCTCCTGCCGCCTTACCCGGCTTCAAGGAAGTCAAACCCCAAGTTTTTGCCGGCTTGTACCCTGTGGAAAGCAGCGAATATGATCAGCTACGCGATTCGCTCGACAAACTGAAGCTGAACGATTCGTCGCTTATGTTCGAGCCAGAAGTCTCTCAGGCGCTCGGATTCGGATTTCGTTGTGGATTTCTTGGCCTTTTGCATATGGAGATTGTGCAAGAGCGCCTCGAGCGCGAATTCGATATGGACATTATCACTACCGCGCCGACTGTGGTGTACGAAGTCCAGACCCGTGACGGCTCGATGCTAATGATAGAAAGCCCATCGCGGATGCCGGAAGTCGGCGACATTATCGAGATTCGCGAACCCGTCGTTACGGTCACTTTATTTATGCCTCAGGAATATGTGGGGCCTGTCATGTCCTTGTGTATGGCCAAGCGCGGGGTACAGCTGAACATGACTTATCACGGCCGCCAAGTGCACCTGATCTACGAAATGCCCTTGGCCGAGATCGTGCTCGATTTTTTCGATAAGCTCAAGTCGGTTTCACGCGGTTATGCGTCGATGGATTACGAGTTCAAAGAATATCGGCCCGCCGACGTGGTTCGTGTCGATCTGCTAATCAATAGCGATCGTGTCGACGCGCTTTCCATGATGGTTCATCGCTCAAACGCTCGATACCGTGGTCGTGAAGTTGTCTCTAAAATGCGCTCGCTGATTCCGCGGCAGATGTTCGACATCGCCATACAAGCCGCTATCGGCGCTGAAGTCATTGCCCGCGAAAACGTCAAGGCCTTGCGCAAAAACGTACTGGCAAAATGCTATGGCGGTGATATTTCTCGTAAAAAGAAATTGCTCGAAAAGCAAAAAGCAGGTAAGAAGCGGATGAAGCAGGTTGGCAACGTAGAGATCCCTCAAGAGGCGTTCCTGGCAATATTGCAGGTCGAGGATAAATAACTTGGTATATAACAAGGTGTATCTGGTATGAGTTGGGATTTTGCCCTGGTCTTGTTTTCGTTGCTGGTCGTGACCGGTATTGTCTGGTGTCTCGATTTCTTTTATTTGCGCGCACGGCGGCGAGCCGGCGCAGTAGCCGCCATGTCGGCTACTGCGCCTTCTGTGGCCGGGCTGGATAAGGCGGAAGCGATGCGCATTCGCCAGGATGCCTACGACAAAGCCAACAGACCACCATGGTGGGTAGAGTACTGCGTCAGCTTTTTCCCCGTGATTCTATTCGTGTTCGCTTTGCGGGCGTTTGTTGTCGAGCCCTTTCGCATTCCGTCGGGCTCCATGCTGCCGACCTTGCAAGATGGCGATCTGATACTGGTGAACAAGTTCGAGTACGGAATCCGTCTTCCCGTTATCGACAAGAAAATTATCGATCTCGGAGATCCCGAACGTGGCGATGTGATGGTTTTTCGCTATCCCGTGGATCCTGACGTAGACTATATCAAGCGCGTAGTCGGCGTTCCTGGCGATGTGGTGGAATACCAGAACAAGGTATTGTCGATTAACGGCAAAGAAGTCCCGACCATGCGCGACGGTGATTTCTTTGAGCCTGACCGCTCGTCGTATGTAGGACGATATTCCGAGCATTTAGGTCCGGTAAAGCACAATATCCTGCTTAACAAGCAGGCAGGTCAGGACTTAATGGCAATCTCCGATTATCCCTTTCGCGGCAACTGCGAATATCTCGGGAACGGAGTTCGATGCACAGTGCCGCCCGGTCATTACTTTATGATGGGCGACAACCGTGACAATAGCTTGGATAGCCGTTACTGGGGGTTTGTCCCCGACAAATACATCGTCGGGCGTGCTTTCTTCATATGGATGAATTTTAACGAGCCCAGCCGTATAGGCCGGTTTCAATAATGCCAAGTGTCACTTCGCTGGAACAGGCGCTGCACTACCATTTTGCTGATGCGACTCTGCTCGAACAGGCTTTGACCCACCGCAGCCATAGCTCTCACCATAATGAACGTCTCGAGTTCCTGGGCGATTCGGTGCTTAATTTCGTGGTAGCTGCGCTGTTGTTTAAGCGTTTTCCCCGAATCGACGAAGGGGATCTATCGCGCTTGCGCGCCAACCTCGTTAAACAGGCCTCGCTGGCGGATATCGCCACTCGTTTGACGTTGTCGCAGTATTTGCGACTCGGCGAAGGCGAGCTTAAAAGCGGGGGGTTTCGGCGACCATCGATTCTCGCCGATGCCTTGGAAGCTGTTTTCGGCGCCGTGTTCCTGGATGGTGGTTTTGACGCCGCACAGAAAGTAATTGCTCGTCAGTACGAGCCGGTGCTGGTGCACGTCGACCCTAAAACGCTAGGCAAAGATCCCAAGACTTTGCTGCAGGAATTATTGCAGGCGCGCAAGCTCGACTTGCCGACGTACACCGTTGTCGCCACTCACGGAGCGGCGCATAATCAGTTATTCGAAGTAGAGTGCCAGATCCCCAAGCTGGATATCAAGGTCAGTGCGCCCGGAGCCAGCCGCCGTGCGGCAGAACAGTCAGCAGCCGAGCTTGCCATTGCAGCAATCGGCGCTTTGCCAGCCGCCAAGGGGGCTCGTACAGCACGCGCCCGTAAGTCAACACAGTTGTCATTGCCTGTGGCAGTGTCCCAGGAGAACAAATGACCGATGCATTCCGTTGTGGTTTCGTGGCAATCGTGGGGCGTCCCAACGTAGGAAAGTCCACACTTGCCAATGCACTGATAGGCAGCAAGATATCCATCGTTTCGCGCAAGGCGCAAACGACCCGGCACCGGATTCACGGTGTACTGACTCGGGAACATGAGCAGTTTGTGTTTGTCGATACTCCCGGATTTCAGACACGCCATGGCGGAGCCATGAACCGAATGATGAACCGCGTTGTCACCCAAGCATTGAGCGACGTCGATGTGGTGGTCCACGTCGTTGAAGCAGGAAAGTGGTCACCTGGTGATGCGCAGTTGTTGCCCTTACTCCCAAAGTCGGGTCAAAAGACGATTCTGGTTGTCAACAAGGTCGACGCCCTGACCAAGAAGAACGATATGTTCGCTTATGTCAGCAAAATCATGGCGTTGCATCCGTATTCCGCCGTGGTCCCAGTAAGCGCCTTGCGTGGTACTCAACTAGAGAACCTGTTAACCGAGATCGCCGCCGGTCTGCCCGAGGGTGAACCCATGTTCGAGGCCGACGCCCTTACCGATCGCCCCATGCGCTTTATCGTGGCCGAGCTTATCCGCGAGAAGATTTTCCGCTTGGTAGGCGACGAACTACCTTATGGATGCACTGTCGTTATCGAGGAGTGGGAAGAGAACGATGCAGGTGTGCGGGTAGCGGCATGTATCGTGGTAGAGCGCGACAGTCACCGGCCGATACTGTTGGGTGCCGGAGGCGCACACATGAAGCGCATGGCGTCGGAAGCACGTCAGGATATGGTTAAATTGCTGGAAAAAACCGTACATCTCGAGGTCTACATCAAGGTGCGCAAAGGCTGGTCCGATCGCGAAAGTGCCTTGCGCGAATTAGGATATGAGTAGGCGAACGCAACGCGTTCAGGACGCAGTCGGCTATCTATTGCACTCAGCCGCCTGGCGGGAAACCTCGTTGATCTTACAAGTATTCACCCGATCCTACGGCAATGTGGCGTTGGTGGCCAAAGGCGCCAAACGCCCATATTCGGTGCTGCGTCCGGTTTTGTCCACATTCCAGCCGCTGGGGCTGTCATGGAGCGGCGGGGGCGAGGTGAAAACGTTGACGCGAGCAGAGTGTGCCGGTATCCGGCCGCTACACGGGCGCGCATTGATGTCGGCCTGGTACATGAATGAATTACTACTCCGCCTGCTACCCAGGGAGGATCCGCACGCAGTCCTTTACGACGCCTACGACGCAGCGTTACAAGAGCTGGCGGCAGTATATCCGGGCAGTAGGACTACTATGGCCGCCCCCGACGAAGGTCCGGCCGACGACGATTCGATTTGTCCGCGAGAAGAAATGCGCCCGCAACGCTCTGCGGCGAGCGCCTTGCGGCGATTCGAGTGGGTTCTGTTGAACGAGACGGGTTATGGCTTAGGCGAAGATCCCCCCAATTTCTTGGACCCTTCGCTCGAACCCCAATTGCGGGTGTCGTTGCGCGCGAGGCTTAACGAACAGTTGGGTCGCCCCTTGTTGACTCGCAAGGTCTTGATGGAGCTGCAGCGATACTGATGGAAAAGCGCGAACTCCCCGAGGTGTTGGTCCTAGATACCTGCATCCTGATTTCGAACGTTTTGCGTCAGCTATTGTTACGTTTGGCAGAGCAGTCGTGTTTCCGACCAGCCTGGAGCTGTGTAATAGGTGACGAGTGGCGCCGCAATGCTTCGCGACTCTGGGGCGTACCTGCACCGGATATTCAAGCACAGTGGCTTGCGCTGCAATACGAATTTCCCGATGCTGATCAAGGTGTGATCGATGAATTCAAGTCTGGCTTGCGTCGTAGCGATCCAAAAGATTGGCACGTGATCGCTGCCGCCAGAGCCGCTAAGGCACATAATGCCGGAATGCGCGCTGGTATCATTACCCGCAATATCAGGGATTTCAACCGTACTGAACTGCGTGGCTACGGGATTGAGCTATTCGATCCTGACGAATTTCTGGTTCGCTGCTGGCAACAGTTTCCTGTGTGCGCCGCCAGCGTGTTTGCCGAGATACCGGCATTGGCGCTCGCCCCCGGTAAAGAGCTTGAACCTGTGAACACCATACTTAAGCGTGAGCGGCTGTTCCGCGTGAACAGACTATATTCGTGTCCGCAATGAAGCAGGGTATTTCGTTATCGGTTTTATCGTCGATACTGTTTGCCGCCCTCTATTACTACACAACCGTTCTGCATCCATTGGACGGCGCCGCAATCTTCGCATGGCGTATCGTTCTGGGCTTACCCGCCGTGGCGCTGTTAATTTCGCGAGCACGCGGCTGGCCCGAGATCTATCAGACTATGAGGCGGCTGCGGCGGAGCCCACGCCTGTGCTTTATGCTCCTGCTCAGCGCCAGCCTGATAGGAATTCAATTATTTCTGTTTGTATGGGCCCCCTTGCATCAGCGCGCGCTGGACGTTTCCCTGGGCTATTTCCTGTTGCCCCTGGTGATGGTTGTCGTAGGCCGTGTTTTCTATCGAGAACGGTTGACCCGAACACAAACGGTAGCCGTGTTGATCGCCTTAACGGGCGTGCTCCATGAGCTTATCAGGGCAGACTCCTTTTCCTGGGTAACTGCTGTCGTGATGTTGGGATATCCTCCGTATTTCATGCTGCGACGGGTTTTACGGACGGGAAGCCTAAGCGCTCTGTGGTTCGATATGCTGATCATGCTGCCCGCAGCGCTTTTTCTTTTGCAGGGGCAGGAGGTCAGCGTATGGCAACAATTTTCGCTGTTTCCCGCGTTGTTTGCACTGATACCTTTGCTTGGATTGATCAGCTCGGCTGCACTTATTTCTTATATTTCGGCTAGCCGCCTGCTTCCTTTAGGGCTTTTTGGACTTCTGGGCTATGTCGAGCCCGTGCTCTTGTTCTGGGTTGCCTTTCTGTTTCTGAACGAAGGCCTATCAACACAAGCGTGGCTGACCTACATTCCTATATGGATTGCAGTACTGCTGATGGTTGTAGAAGGCTTGATCAAGTGGATCAGGGAAAGTCGACTGGCAGAAAAAAACCCGGTCCAGGCATCAGCCGACCGGGTTTGACGCCCGTGTTAACACGGGCGAATACGCGTTTACTCGCGGTCGCCGCCCACGATGCCCAGCAACATCAGCAAGTTGGAGAAGATATTGTAGACGTCTAAATAAATGGCAAGCGTCGCAGAAACGTAGTTGGTTTCGCCGCCATTGACGACACGCTGCAGGTCGACCAGTAAAAGAGCAGAAAAAATACCAATAGCCATGACCGAAATGGTAAGCATAAGGGCTGGCAGCTGAAGGAATATGTTCGCCAGCGACGCAACGATCAGAATGACAACCCCGATAAGCAAGAATTTTTGCATATTCGAGAAATCGCGCTTACTGGTGCTGGCCACTGTGGCCATGGTGCCAAAGACTGCTGCGGTGCCACCGAACGCCATCATGATCAATTGTGAGCCATTGGCGAAGCCCATAACGAAGCCCAAAAGGCGGGACAGCATAATGCCCATGAAAAAAGTGAAGGCAAGCAGTAGGGCTACACCCAACGAACTATTTTTATTGCGCTCGATCAGGTACATGAGCCCGAACGCCCCGATAAGGAAGACGATAACGCTGGTGCCCGGGCTAGCGCCCATCACTTGGTTAAGCCCAGTATTAAGCCCTACCAGAGCGCCCAAGACAGTCGGAACCATCGACAGGGCGAGCAGCCAATAAGTATTGCGCATGACGCGGTTGCGCACTACCTCGGACGAGGCCGTGGTGTAGCCACGGTCAGGTAGAGTGGGTTGACGAAAGTCGGTCATGGAGAATCCTTTAATGTGTAATCTTTTAAAAAGGGGAATACCCTTCATAGTAAGCTTAGATTAACTTACAAGAAGCTGAATCGCAAGGGGCAGTTATGGCTAGCCTTGGTCACGTCTTCCCCGACAGGTCGTGGGCGTGCAGAGCATGTCCGGCATCCTTATATTGCCTCCAGCGTTCACGTGCCGCCTGCTTGTCGTCATCGTGATTGCTGACGATCTCCAGGATCCGCTCGAATCTTTCGGGTCGCGGCGGGCATTGCAGATCGAGGTTTAGCAACCAGGGCTGTAACTGACCACTTTCAACCACAGGCGGAGTCGGTTCCACCGAGGTAAGCAACACCGGAGTCTGACCGGCCAGCGGATCGCCGGCCAGCACATGCGGTATGAAAGAGGTCGCGTCGAAGTCCCATAACAAGCGGTCGAAGCGAACGAGTCTTTGAGTGTCTCTAGTATAGATGACCAGAGGGCGGCCGGCGAGATAATGTTTGCGCACAACCTCGCAGGCCATGCGCAAGCGATCCGTCGCGCCGAACGCGAAATCAATGCGAGACATCAGGCAGCCCAATTGGGTAAAGGGGCTGTTTTGGCATGCAGTAAGCGGGGTGCTGGCATAGTCCGGGATCAGGAGGCCTGGCTAAGCAGATACTGTACTAGCAGCGGCACTGGACGGCCAGACGCCCCTTTGTCGCTACCACTGCGCCATGCCGTACCGGCAATATCGAGATGCGCCCACGGATATGCGCGGGTGAAACGCGACAGAAAGCAAGCCGCCGTAATAGAACCTGCTGGTGGCCCACCAATATTCGCCATATCGGCGAAATTCGAACGGAGTTGTTCTTGATAGGCGTCGTCAAGAGGCATGCGCCATGCGGTATCTTGAGTCTCGCGTCCGGCTTGTAGCAGGCTTTCGGCCAATGCATCGTCGGTACTGAAAAGACCTGTGTTGATATGCCCAAGTGCCACCACGCAAGCGCCAGTGAGGGTGGCGATATCAATCACGGCAGCAGGTTTGAAACGTTCTGCATAAGTCAGTGCGTCGCACAGTACCAGCCGGCCTTCGGCGTCTGTATTGAGGATTTCGATGGTTTTGCCAGACATGCTTGTAACCACGTCGCCTGGTTTGTTGGCCCGGCCGCTAGGCAAGTTTTCGCAGGACGGGATCAGGCCGATGACTTCGCGCCCGAGCTCGAGTTCAGCTACGGCACGCAAGGTGCCGAGCACACTGGCCGCACCGCACATATCGTATTTCATTTCGTCCATATGAGCGGCGGGTTTGATTGAGATTCCGCCTGCGTCAAAGGTAATGCCTTTCCCAACCAGCACAATAGGAGCCTTGCGATTTTTCGCTGCGGGCTTTGCTCCGGGTGGTGTATACCTAAGGACAATGAACGCGGGCGGCTCGTATGAACCTCGCGCTACGGATAGGAAGGATCCCATTTTCAGGGCTTCGATTTCCTTCGTTCCCAAGACCTCGGCTTTGAGGGTTTTGTATTCTTTCGCAAGTTTTTTTGCGGTATTTCCCAAGTAGGTCGGTGTACAAATATTCGGGGGCAAATCTCCGAGCATGCGCGTCAGATTCATGCCGCTCGCAATGGCCTGGCCTTCACGCAAGCCGGTTTGTGCCTCGGTCGCCTGGGTGCGATTGATCCAGACCGAAATCTTCTTTAGTTTGGGAGCCGGTTCATGGTCGGCCTTGCTTAGCGTAGCATTGTATTGGTAGGTGGCACGTCCGGTTACTATTGCAGTGGCGCGCGTGCGTGAGCGCAGCGTAGAATTGCCGCATTCGATCGAAGCAAGGGTGGAAACGGCTTCCGGGATGCTGGCTTTTACGCAGTAATTGGCGAATGTTAGCTCGCCGGCAATGTGGGCAGAGGCGTTATACCGATCTTGCTTGCCCAAGCCGACTAGAATGATACGTGTGGCACTTACACCTGGCAGATTTCTTAGTACCAGATGCGTATTGGGCTTGGCCTTGAATTCAGTTTTCAAAACATCGCGCAGGGCGCCATCGCTGGCGCGATCGATCGTATCGGCTGACGGGCTAAGGATACCGTCGGCGAATACGCCCACCGCTAGCGCGGCGGTTTTGATTTGATGCAAAGAGGCTGTAGTCTGTGTGCTAAATTCCATTCGAATTTCCCGAAAGTGTCCATAGGATGCCGACGATTATCCCGCATATTCTCTCATGTCACTATTCAAACGTTCTGTAGTCTCCGAAATACTGAGTCACGCTGGTGTCGTGTTCTCTACATTGCTTGTCGTTTGGCTTAGTGTCCTGCTCGTGCGATTGCTTGGCGAGGCCGCCAACGGCTCCATCGGCGCAGACGTGGTATTCGGACTAGCGACGTTTTCCAGCATCACAGCTTTGCCAGTAATTTTGTCAGTCTCGGTGTTTATCTCTGTACTGACCACCATTACTCGTAACTTTCGGGAATCGGAAATGGTGGTGTGGTTCGCTAGCGGTTTATCGCTCAAGGACTGGGTTGGCCCCGTATTGCGTTGTGCCGTGCCAGTGGCGGTGTTGATAGCCATGCTTACTCTTGTGGCTTCTCCCTGGGCCTATCGTCAAATCAGTGAATACCGGCAGCGCTATGAACAGCGCTCCGACTTGTCTAAAGTTACCGCTGGACAGTTTATCGAGACCGAAGATGGCGCACGGGTGTTTTTTGCAGAAGAACCGACCGAGCCAGGGCAGGAAATGGGTAACGTCGTCGCGCGCGTCGTCGACCCTGAATGGCTCAGCGTCATTACTGCCCAGAGCGCCAGCATTCAGAACGAACCGAACGGTGATCGATTTCTCGTGCTGAGCGACGGGCATCGATACGATCTTAAACCGGGCAAACCGGACTTTCGTCTATTTGATTTTGACCGTTATGGCTTTCGCTTGGAAAGCAAAGCGGACGCTAATTCGGCCGCGATGGTGCGCGAGCAGGCCGAGAGGCAGATCAAGGCCCGGCCGACTATGCAGTTGTTCTCAGATAATACGGACAATTCACGGTCACAAATCATGTGGCGGATTGCCTTGCCGCTTGCTGCCCTGAACTTGGCACTTTTGGCCATACCTTTGGGTGCCGTCAATCCGCGCCTGGGGCGTTCGGGTGACTTGCTTATAGCAGGGCTGGTAGGCCTTCTATATATGAACTTGATTAACCTTTCCCGCGGGTGGATAGGCAATGGCCAGTTGCCCTTCGGGGTGGGCGTATGGCTGGTGCATGCCGTATTCACGGGATTAATGGTCTACATGATGTGGCGCAAGCTTCGTGTCAAGGCGCCTAAGAAACCGAAAATCGCCACATGACGCGTCGCAGCTTTTTTACGTGACAAATCCGTCAGGCAAGATACTGCAATGTCGAACGGTCGCCTTTCAAGAGCGGCTCGTTCAGCTGGACAGTTTTTTTCAGAAAGTCCCACAGGGCCATCACGCGTCTTGATTGCCGCAAGTCTTCGTGACAATACATCCAGAAGCTTCGCGTCAAGCGAATTTCCTGCTCGAGTATGGTGATTAAACGAGGGTCCTGAGACGCCATGAAGCAGGGTAATATGGCCAGAGATTGGCCCTGAAGCGCTGCATGATACTGGGCAATCACGCTAGTGCTTTTAAATGTCACCCGATCAGCGGCGACGATATCCTCAAGATAGCGAAGCCGATCGCTAAATAGCAATTCTTCGACATAGCCAATAAAGGTATGGTCAGCTAGGTCTGCCTTGCACTGAATGGCCGGATGGTGGTCCAGGTAGTCCGCTGCCCCGTACAGTTTGAGTGAGTAATCGACTAACTTCGTACAAAGATATGGCCCTCTCTGCGGTCGCTCCAACGATATAACAATATCTGCTTCACGCTTGGAAAGGCTGATAAATCGCGGCACGGGCATGATGTCTAGCGTAATGGCAGGGAAGCGGCGCTGGAAGTCTGTCATCAGCGGGGCCAGAACGTAATTTCCAAATCCTTCAGTCGAACCGACTCGCAAATGTCCCGATAAGGTCTGCGATTGGCCGGAGACATCTTCACGAGCCGAAAGCAGAGTACTTTCAATTTGTTCGGCATAGGCAAAGAAGCGCGTGCCTTCTTCGGTGAGAGTAAAACCCGTTGACTTGGACTTGTTGAACAGGACTGCTCCCAGTTCATCTTCCAGCGCATGGATGCGTCGCGAAACAGTGGTGTGCTGAACGCCCAGGCGCACCGCAGCCGCACTTACACGTTGAGCGCGAGCGACTTCAAGGAAATAACGTAATCCGTCCCAATCAAGCATAGTCCATTGTGCATTTATTCGCATCTAATGTGCAAATATTTTGGTGGAATTAAGTTTTTTACACAACTACACTCAGTAGATGGCGTGGCTCGCGTGACGATGGCGTGGGGTTTACGCCATATTGATAGTGCCTTCAAGCACAAAAAAATATAAATACAACGGAGACAACGTATGAACAAATTCATTTTGTCACTCATGGCTGGTCTTTGGTTGGCTGCTGGGGGCGCAGCTCAAGCCAAGGCTCCGCCGGTAAAAATCGGCGTTCTGACCGATATGTCGGGAACTTACGCGTCTATGGGTGGGTCTGGTTCGGTTGCGGCGGCTCAGCTTGCCATTAACGATTGCCTGGCAGCCGAGTGCAAAGGTATGGAAATTTCACTAGTCTCGGCCGACAACCAGAACAAGGCGGATGTGGGTGCGGCCAAGGCGCGCGAATGGTTTGATCGTGACGGTGTTAGCGCGATTGCCGACCTGACAAATTCTGCCGTGGCATTAGCAGTGCAAGCTATAGCCAAAGAGAAAAATAAGGTAGTGATGTTTTCTGGGCCTGCAACTACCGGCTTGACCAATGACAATTGTTCACCAGTCGGCTTTCATTGGATGTTTGACGTCTATTCTCAGTCCGTCGGCGGGGTGAAAGCCATGATCGATAAGGGCGGAAAATCATGGTTTTTCGTGACGGTCGACTATGCGTTTGGACACTCACTGCAAAAGGGCGCCCAAGACATGGTCAAAAAGCTTGGGGGTACGGTGGTGGGCTCGGTTCTGCACCCGCTTAACGTTGCCGACTTTGCTTCGTATCTTCTGCAGGCCCAAAGCTCAAAGGCGCAGGTGGTCGCGCTTGCCAACGGCGGAGCGGATGTTGTCAACGCCATTAAGCAGGCGCGCGAGTTCGGCATTGTGTCCGGAGGCCAGCGCCTGGCCGCTTTGTTGATATTTCTGTCCGATCTAAGAGCCTTGGGGCTTGAGAACGCCCAAGGATTGACCTATGTCGATGGCTTTTACTGGGACTTCGACGAGGGCACACGCACGTGGTCGAATCAATTTGCAGAGGCTTTCAAGGGCCAGAAGCCAACGATGACACACGCGGGCGTGTATTCCAGTGTCAGGCACTATTTAAAAGCGGTCGCGGCGTCGCAGTCAGTGCAAGGTGATGTGGTGGCGGCCAAAATGCGCGAGATCCCGATCCAGGATCCCATCATGCATAACGCCTCAATTCGTCCTGACGGACGCGTTATACATGATATGTATTTGTACGAGGTCAAGAAACCGTCCGAGTCGAAAAACGAATGGGATTTATCCAAGCTAGTGGCCACGATTCCTGCCGCGGAGGCTTTCCAGCCGCTTGCCATTTCTACCTGCCCCTTAGTCAAAAAAAGTTGATTAATTTCGCGTTATGAACGCGCCAAGGAGACCTTGATGAGTGCAGTTCCTCGTACCAGTGCAGTTCCTCGTGTCCCGCTGCTTATCGGCGGTGAATTAATACAATCCAAATCCACACAGTGGCGAGATATTGTCAATCCCGCGACTCAGGAGATCATTGCGCAAGTTCCCTTTGCAACCAAAGAAGAGCTGGATCTGGCAGTTGCTAACTCCAAAGAGGCCTTCAGGACCTGGAGGGAGGCCAGCCAAGGTACACGCATGCGCGTCATGCTTAATCTGCAGAAACTAGTGCGCGATAACACCGCCGCCCTTGCGAAGTCCATTTCGCTGGAGCACGGAAAAACCTTGCCGGACGCCGAAGGCGAAGTGGGGCGCGGCTTGGAAGTTATAGAACATGCGTGCTCGATTGCCTCATTGCAGCTCGGAGAATATGCTGAAAACGCAGCAAGCGGCATCGACGTCTATACGCTGATACAACCTTTAGGCGTAGTGGCCGGTATCACGGCGTTCAACTTCCCCATCATGTTGCCGTGCTTCATGTTTCCCTTGGCTATCGCCACCGGCAACACCTTCATCCTGAAGCCCTCTGAACAAGATCCAAGTTCCTCGCTTATGCTGGCGAAATTGGCGCTCGAGGCCGGTATTCCTCCGGGTGTCCTTAACGTTGTACATGGCGGCCCGGATATCGCCAATGCCTTGTGCGATCATCCCGATATCAAGGCAATTTCCTTCATCGGTTCGACCCACGTCGGCACACAAATCTACGATCGCGCCTCCAAGGCCGGCAAGCGGTGCCAGGCCATGATGGGTGCCAAGAACCACTGCGTCATTTTGCCTGATGCCGACCGCGAGGTCGCATTGAATCAATTGGTAGGGGCGGCGTTCGGCGCTGCAGGGCAACGTTGTATGGCCACTTCGGTAGCCGTGTTGGTGGGCGAGGCCCGTGATTGGCTCCCAGATTTCGTAGAACGCGCCAAGAAACTCAAGGTTAATGTCGGCTCGGACCGCCAGGCCGATTTGGGGCCCCTGGTTTCCCCGAACGCCAAGAAGCGCGTTGAAGGCTTGATCGCGAAAGGCATTGAAGAGGGGGCGGAGTTATTGCTGGATGGACGCGACTTAACGGTAAAGGGCTATGAGAAAGGTAATTTTGTTGGGCCTACCGTTTTCAATGGTGTGAAAGCCAACATGACCGTTTACACCGAAGAGATCTTCGGGCCAGTACTATGTGTCGTAGGCGTGGATACGCTGGAAGAAGCCATCGAATTCATCAATTCAAATCCGAATGGAAATGGCGTGGCGCTATTTACGCAGGACGGAGGCGCAGCACGGTATTTTCAGCATAATATTGATGTGGGCCAAGTCGGAATTAATATTCCTATTCCGGTTCCCGTGGCCTGGTTCAGCTTTACTGGGTCTCGCGGTTCCAAATTGGGCGACTCCGGACCTAACGGAAAACAGGCAGTGAATTTCTGGACGCAGACGAAAACCATCACGGCGCGATGGTCCGCCCATGCTTCCGGAGTCAATACGACGATCGCGATGAAGTAAGCTTATAACCAAAAAGAATATATATTAATTTCTTTATTACATATAATAGCCCTTCCTATAGGGCTATTTTTTATGAATCTGCAGCAATTTCGCTTCGTGCGCGAAACCATTCGACGCAACTTCAACCTTACAGAAGCTGCACGCACTTTGTACACCTCCCAACCGGGTGTTTCTAAGGCGATCATCGAATTCGAGGACGAACTAGGCCTAAAGATTTTTGAACGCCATGGAAAGCGAATCAAGGGCCTGACGAAGCCTGGCTATGTTGTCGCGCAGGTCATCGACCGCATCATGCGCGAAGTGGATAATCTGAAAAAGGTCAGCGACGAATTCGCGCGGCGCGACGAAGGCGGTTTGGTGATTGCCTGCACGCATGCACAGGCCCGATATATTCTGCCTAAGGTCATCCCGGCCTTTCGAGAGCGATTTCCGAAAGTCCGAGTTTCCTTGGCAGAGGGTAGTCCTCCGCATTTGGCTCAGATGGTGTTGCACGAGCAAGCAGACGTGGCGATTGCGACGGAAACGCTGGCCTACACGCCTGGCTTGGCGGCCTTGCCCGTGTACTCGTGGGAACACATCATCGTGGTGCGCCCGGACCACCCGTTGGCGGAGTTGCGGTCCAGTGCTGCCAAAGTGCTATCGCTAGAACAATTAGCGCAGTACCCAATTGTCACCTACGACCATGCTTTCTCGGGTCGCAGCACTATTGATGAAGTCTTTGCGAAACACGATATTCGTCCAGATATCGTTCTGGAAGCTATTGACGCTGACGTTATCAAGACATATGTCGATGTGGGTCTTGGTATTGGGATTATCGCTGGCATGGCCTTTGATCCTCGCCGGGACAAAGGGCTTGTAGGTCTCCCGGCTGGCCACCTATTCGGTACTCATGTCACTCGTGTGGCCGTGAAGTCTGGCGTGTTCCTGCGCGATTATGTTTTTGTCCTGCTTGAAATGCTTTCAGCGGAATTGACACGCGATGTGGTGCTTGAGGCGATAGAAAAGACGCCAAAAATAGACTAGTTGTCCGGGGACCATAGTAACTTCCCCATCGAAAGTGCAGCTTACAGTTGCTATCGGGATCTGAATCGAACAATCGTTGACATTGATAATAAGAATGATTATCGTTACGGTACTGAAATTACAGGAGCCGTCATGTCTAACCTTGTCAGTGCCGTCGTTGTAGGGGCCGACCGTCTCGGCAATATTCCTGATTTGCTGAAAGGTCACAATATTGCCATTAAGCAGCATATTAGTGGCCGCGATCCCTCGCACCAGAAGAAAACTTTGCAACTGCCGTCCGGTACAGAGCTATTAATCCTGCTAACGGATTTTCTGGGTCATAACGTAATGAAGACCTTCCGCGCCGCCGCGCAACGGTCGGGTATACGTGTGTTGGCGTGCCGCCGTTCGGTATGCAGCATGAAGCAAGCATTGAATCAATGCGGATACTGTGAAGCGTGCCCGGTTGACCAAAATAGTGATGAGCATCCGCTACGGTTTGTCGCAAATCGTGGCGGGGGAGACGCTAGTGGGCGAGCAAAGCTGAACTGATGCCAGGGCGCCTGGTTGGCCGCCAATGTCGTTCAGTTCAGTTGATGGCGAGCATGTCGGATGTGTTATTGGCGGCCAGACGGCGAGCCCCGTTATAGCGCTTTTTCCAATATGCGACATCCATGCTTTCTACCCGCACCACGGCACCTGTGCGCGGTGCGTGCACGAACTTCTTATTGCCGAGATAAATGCCGACGTGCGAGTTCCGGTGACCCCTGGTATTAAAGAATACCAAGTCGCCTCTGCGCAATTCGGTGGTTTTTACAGATTCACCTTCGCGGGCCATTTCGGCTGAGCTACGGGGTAGTTTTAGGCCTAGGGACTTCTCGGCCGCATAACTGACGAGTCCGCTGCAGTCGAAGCCTGTATTGGGAGTTTCACCACCAAATCTATACTTGATACCAAGCAAATTAAGCGCGGTTGCCGCCAGGGCTCGGGTGGTTTTTGGAGGGGTGTTAAGGGGATAGTCTTTCGTCGCCAAGTAGGCGCCCAAAGGATCCGCTTGCGTATAAGAAAGGTATTGATCACGTGCAGAACGATTGCTATCGGCCTGGACCTGCTGATTTTTAGCGTTGCTGGCACAGCCGGCAAGGGCCAGAGTTGCGATGAGTACAAAACACTTGGCGCCGCGCCAGAGATTTGAAGAATGAGAGTACGGAGAAAAGCGGGATAGTCGATGGGGCGGCATAGTCAGTTTTCGTTTTCGCTTGCACGAGGCCAACGCAAATGTTTCGATTTTGTGTCAATTTTCGGCTAAATCGGTAACATAATGCGGTATTTCGCCCCTAAAGGTGGGCGGCTTTGCGCGTATTTCAAAAGAATAAGGGCTCGAGTTTACCCAAGGTTCTTCGACAGGTAAAGAAGTATTTCCCCGATTTTCGACTTTACTCAGGCGTTAGACCAAGCTAGTCTATAGGGCGATTGCACTAGTTGGCCATCGGGCCAAAGCATAATGTTTCAAACAAAAAAATGAGGATACCCAATGAAAACCAAGCCTGTACTATGTAACGCCGACGTAAAACTAATTCTTGAGGCCGCTGAAGCTTTTGCAATCGAAAAAAAATGGGCAGTTACGGTTTCAGTTGTGGATGACGGCGGCCACTTGCTAGGTTTGATTCGGCTGGACGATGCCGCGCCTATTTCGGCGCAAATTTCCCCCGCCAAGGCACGTACAGCAGCATTGGGGCGCCGTGAGTCGAAAATCTACGAAGACACCATCAATGCTGGCCGTTATTCCTTCTTGTCAGCTCCGGGGCTCGAGGGAATGCTCGAAGGAGGCGTCCCCATCGTTGTCGACGGGACAGTGGTCGGAGCAGTAGGGGTATCGGGTGTGAAATCTAATGAAGATGTGGAAATCGCCCTTGCCGGGATCGCAGCACTGAAGGTATGACCCTTGACTCTAATACGGAAGCCGAAGGCGGCCAAGCCGCCCACGGACTTACTTTCGCCTTCCGTGACGCCGTAAACCCAGGCGTTACACGCCGGGAGGTGTGGGCCTGGGCCATGTATGATTTCGCGAATTCGGGCTACACCACGGTTGTGCTCACCACAGTATTCAGTGCGTACTTTGTTGGGGTTGTGGCAGATGGCAAGTCGTGGGGTACGCTGGCGTTCACCGCTGCTTTATCCTTGTCGTACTTGACGGTAATGCTCACGATGCCCACTTTGGGCGCGCGGGCAGACGCCACCGCCAGTAAGCGGCGTCTGCTGTTTGCCAGTACCGTGGGCTGCGTTATTGCCACGCTTTTATTGGCCTTCGCAGGTCCCGGCGATATCGTCTGGGGCCTGATCATTATTGCGCTGTCCAATTATTGCTATTGTGTAGGCGAATCCATCGTTGCAGCGTTCTTGCCTGAAATTGCCCGGCCACATGCCCTGGGTCGCGTATCTGGATGGGGTTGGAGTTTCGGATATTTTGGTGGCATGTTAACTTTGGGACTGTCGCTGGCGGTGGTCGCTTGGGCCAGCGGTCATAAGCAGGAACCGAGCCAGTACGTGCCGTATGTAATGGTGCTTACGGCTGCGATCTTTGCCGTGGCTGCCGTCCCTTCGTTCCTGTTCCTGCGTGAACGAACCCCAGCCAGTGAAAAACCTTCCGAAGGGATGCTTCGGCGGCTGCGAACCGCATGGGCCGACAGCCGCGACCATTTCCCCGACTTCCGGCTTCTTTTACTTTGCGGCGCATGCTATTACGCAGGCATTGCGGTGGTCATTACCCTTTCGGCGGTATATGCCACCGAAGCCATGGGCTTTACCATGGCACAAACTATGATGCTGGTGTTTACCGTTAATCTCGCCGCGGCCGTCGGGCGCCTTTCTTTTTGGCTATGCCCAAGATCGTATTGGCCACAAATTGGCGTTATCCCTCACCCTGGTAGGCTGGATAGTCATGGTGTTGCTCGCCTACGCAGCAGTGCAGATATGGGTCTTTTGGCTGGCTGCGACTGTGGCGGGTTTATGCATGGGCACTAGTCAAAGCGCAGGTCGCGCGATGGTGGGCGCTCTCTCGCCTCCGAAAAGGCTGGCCGAATTTTATTCGCTCTGGACATTTTCCACGCAGCTCGCAGCCGTTATCGGGCCCCTATGTTATGGCTTGGTCACATGGCTGACCGCGGGTAATCACAGACTTGCGCTATTGTGCACCGGGTTGTTTTTCGTGGCGGGCTTCACCGTACTGCAGCGCCTTAACTTTGCTCGAGGGGCATTGGCCCGTGCCGATGCTCTTGACAACAGGATAGCGGCATAGGCCATGCTTTGTCAGTGTTCAGTAAGCCTGATTGGTTACGGTAGGCAGATAACTGGAATAACACCTTATTGAATAAAGGAGCCACAATATGTCTGAAGGAATTGAGTCAATACTGACCGAAACCCGGGTGTTCCCACCATTTCCCAGTTTAGTGCCTGACGCCGCTATTTCCGGGATGGATGCATACAACGCCTTATGCCAGGAAGCCGAGCGGTCTCCGAACGAATTCTGGGCTCGTCTGGCCCGCGAAAATCTGAACTGGACCACACCATTCACCCAGGTGTTGGACGAGTCCGAAGCGCCGTTCTATCGATGGTTTGCTGACGGAGAGATGAATGTGTCGGCGAACTGCCTGGACAAACATCTTAATACGTCGACAGCCAATAAAACGGCGATTATTTTTGAGTCGGACGATGGGAAAGTCAACACGGTAACTTACAAGCAGCTATACCAGCGAGTTTGCCAGTTCGCCAACGGGCTCAAGTCATTGGGACATAAGGCCGGCGATCGCGCGATTATTTATTTGCCGATGTCGATCGAGGCAGTGGTCGCGATGCAGGCCTGTGCACGGCTGGGCATTATCCACTCAGTGGTGTTTGGCGGCTTTTCTTCAAAAAGTCTGCACGAGCGTACCGTTGACGTCGGAGCAACGCTTGTCATCACCGCCGACGAGCAGGTGCGCAGCGGAAAAAATATTCCGCTAAAAAATGCAGTTGATGAAGCGCTTGCCATGGGTGGCTGCGAAGCCGTCAAGCACGTGATCGTGTACAAGCGTACAGGCGGCCCGGTGCAGTGGAACGAAGGGCTTGATCTGTGGATGCACGACGTGTCGGCGAACCAACCTGACGAATGCGCTCCCGTTCCACTTAATGCTGAACATCCGCTCTTCATTCTGTATACCTCGGGGTCTACAGGCAAGCCCAAGGGTGTACAGCACGCTACCGCAGGTTTTTTATTGTGGGCTTTGCTGACGGTAAAGTGGACCTTCGACTCTAAGGACACGGATATTTTCTGGTGCACAGCCGACGTCGGTTGGGTCACGGGGCATACGTATATTGCTTATGGTCCATTGGCAGCAGGCCTGACGCAGGTCATGTTCGAAGGCGTGCCAACCTATCCCAATGTCGGTCGCTTCTGGGAAATGATCCAACGCCACAAGGTGACGGTGTTTTACACCGCCCCGACGGCCATACGCTCATTGTCCAAAGCCGCCGACAGTTCGCTCGAATACCACCCCCGCGAGTACGACTTGAGCAGCCTGCGTATCATCGGTTCGGTGGGCGAGCCCATCAATCCAGATGCGTGGATGTGGTATTACACCAATGTTGGGCGTGAACGATGCCCGGTACTCGATACTTGGTGGCAGACAGAGACCGGCGGGCACATGATTACGCCGCTGCCCGGTGTGACGCCGCTCAAACCCGGTTCTTGCACCTTGCCTTTGCCCGGCATTAAGGCCGCCGTAGTCGACGAAGCGGGCGAACTGGTTGGGCCCGGCAAGGGCGGCTTCCTTGTCGTACAACGCCCCTGGCCGGCCATGATTCGCGCTATTTGGGGCGATCCCGACCGTTTCGTAAGAAGCTATTTCCCTTCCGAGCTCAAAGGTGCCTACCTCGCCGGCGATGGCGCGCAACGAGACGTCGACGGATATTTCTGGATTATGGGGCGTATCGATGACGTTTTGAATGTATCTGGACATCGCCTGGGCACCATGGAAGTCGAGTCTGCGCTGGTGGCGCACGCGCTTGTCGCCGAGGCGGCCGTGGTAGGCCGCCCCGATGCCACAACCGGCGAAGCGGTAGTTGCTTTCGTGGTCCTTAAAAGATCGCTGCCGGAAGGGGAGGAAGCCGTTATGATTGCCCGGCAATTGCGGGATTGGGTTGCCAAAGAGATCGGACCCATCGCCAAACCTAAAGAAATACGTTTTGGAGAGAATTTACCCAAAACCCGCTCGGGTAAGATCATGCGGCGCTTGCTGCGTGTGGTCGCCAAGGGCGAACCCATCACTCAGGATGTATCGACCCTTGAAAACCCCGCGATCCTCGACCAGATGTCGCAAGCCCGTTAGGCCCTTAGCGTTAGTGCGGCATGGCTGCAGAAGACTGAAATGCCGCACGATGATATATTTGCCGGCTACTATGGCGGTCGCATTGGTTGGCTTCGATCAGGCTTCGGCCTGATTTTTTATATCTATTTCGGACGACGTCCATTTTGAAAACAGTCCAGTCCGATCGCGGCGCCTTAGTTCTGATGGGTTTTACGGTCCTGCTTTGGGGTTTTAGCTGGATCGTCATGAAGCATTTGTCGAATTTTATCGGCCCCTTCGATTTGGTCATGGCTCGCTATGGGCTCGCTTTTCTGGTCCTGCTTTGCATATTGTTGGCAACGCGGCAATCCCTGAAGTTTCCGCCATTCTGGCTTACTGTTGGTATTGCGGTTTTTCAAACGACGGCGTTTCAATGTCTGTGCCAGCTTGCCTTGGTAAGCGGTGGAGCGGGACATGTCGTGATGTTGGCGTACACCATGCCGTTCTGGGTTGTTGTGTTCGCGTGGCTTATGCTGGGCGAGCGTCCAGCACGTCGGCATGTGCTGGCGTTTATATTGGCAGGAGCAGGGCTGCTCGCGATTATTGCGCCGTGGCAGGGCCTAGGTAGCATCCAAGGCTCGTTACTTGCATTGGGTGGCGGCATGAGTTGGGGCTTGGGCGTGGTCTTCAGCAAGATAACTGTTCCAGCGGACCAAGCCGATGTACTTAATCTTGACGATGTGGCAAATGTTCCTGGGGTCGTTGCTTACCATTCCGGTGGCACTATTGCTGCCTCAACGTCGCCGTAGTCTGGCATCCTGATTTGTTCTGGGGGGTGGCGTATATGGCCATACTTGCCTCGGCGCTGGGCTGGTGGTTATGGCTATCGGTGGTGCGGCGGGTCAGCGCGACGGTGGCCGGCATGTCGAGCCTAGGGGTACCCGGTGCTGACAGTAATCCTGGCGTGGCTAATACTGGCGAGAACGACCGACGATGATGGAGCTTATCGGTCATTGCATTCATCATGGCGGGCTTGATTGTGGTTAACCTGGCAGGCGGCACGACGGCAGCCGAAGCTTACAAAAAAAGCCGCATCGTAATGATGCGGCTGGGTTAAGCAATTACATACCGCTATACACCGGGCCCTCGCCGCCCTTGGGGCGCTACCCATACAATATTTTGCGTAGGATCCTTGATGTCGCAGGTTTTGCAATGCACACAGTTTTGCGCGTTGATCTGCAAGCGGTCGTCGCCGCTGTCGGTCTTGACGAACTCGTACACGCCGGCGGGACAATAGCGCGCTTCGGGACCGGCGTACTTGGCCAGGTTGATTGATACCGGCATCGACGGATCTTTGAGCGTCAGATGTACGGGCTCGTTTTCGTCGTGGTTAGTATTCGAAATGAATACCGAACTGAGGCGATCGAAACGTTAGCTTGCCATCGGGCTTCGGGTAGTCGATACGGGCACATTCCGACGCAGGCTGCAGACAGGCATGGTCGGGCTTGCTATGGTGCAGGGTCCAGGGCATTTTGCCTTTCAGCAGCCATTGCTCGATACCGGTCATCAGTGGTGGCAATGCCGCGGCCTTTCTTGAACCATTGCTTGAAGTTGCGCGATTTGTTCAGTTCCGCGTGCAGCCATGAGCTTCTCAAAGGCGACCGGGTAAGCGGTGAGCTCGTCGTGACGCGGTCGGCCACAATTGCGTCGAATGCGGCTTCTGCGGCCAGCGCGCCGGTCTTGATTGCCGAGTGGCTGCCCTTTGATGCGCGAAGCATTCAGCACAGCCGGCTTCGCAGCCGACCATGACGCCGCCCGGGAAACAAAGCTTCGGCAAGTGACAACAAGCCCGCCGGCCGTCAGCGAGCGCGCGCCATAAGCAATGCGCTTGCCGCCTTCGAAGGTGGGACGAATTGCTGGATGTGTTTTGTAGCGCTGGAATTCTTCGAAAGGCGAAAGCCATGGATTGGCATAATCGAGTCCGACCACCAGCCCAACCACGACGATATTGTCGGCCAGGTGATACAGGAACGATCCGCCATAGGTGTCGGAATCAAGCGGCCAGCCAGCGGTATGCATGACCAGGCCGGGCTGTGACTGGGACGGGTCGACCTCCCACATTTCTTTGATGCCTATGCCATAGCTTTGCGGGTCGCGACCTTCGTCCAGCTTGTAACGGCTGATGAGTTCGCGTCCCAACTGGCCGCGCGAGCCCTCGGCAAAGACGGTGTAGCGGGCGTGCAGTTCCATGCCGGGCTGGTAATGAGGTGTGTGCGAACCATCGCGGGCAACGCCCATGTCGCCCGTGGCAACGCCCTTTACGGCGCCAGTTTCGGTGTAAAGAATTTCGCCGGCAGCAAATCCTGGAAACAGATCCACACCCAGGGCTTCAGCTTGCTCGCCCATCCACCGGACGACGTTGCCCAAACGGACAATGTAATTGCCATGGTTCTGAAAACAATCGGGCAACAGCCAGTTTGGTGTCGCGCGCGAGCCCTTTTCGGTAAGGAACAAAAACTTGTCTTCAGTAACCACGGTGTCTAGCGGCGCGCCTTTTTCTTTCCAGTCGGGTATCAGCTCGTTCAGGGCCCGCGGATCCATGACGGCACCGGACAAAATGTGAGCGCCGACTTCGGAACCTTTTTCAAGCACGCAAACGCTGATCTCGTGGTTGCGCTCTGCGGCGAGCTGCTTTAGTCGTATGGCGGTGGCAAGGCCTGCTGGTCCTGCGCCCACCACTACAACGTCGTATTCCATTGATTCGCGTTCAGCCATTTTTTGAAGATCTCCCGTATTCTGCTCTGTTGTTGCAATTGGCCCATGGGCCTGATGTTTTATGATCCCATTGTATTGTAGTCTGGGGCTTGTCTTGCAGCAGCCTGTGCAATGGAGAGCTTGATCCTATCGGCGGAGGTCTCGGGCAGTAACTGGTTTTATCAAATTGGCACTGCCTTGCCGTTATACTTATTGGTCGCAGACAATCGAGCAAAGGGCGTTTCTTTATGCAGCTTACCGATCCGTCTTCCGGTCCCCGCCACAGGCGGCGCTTTTCGCTACGCAATGCCGATACGCTGGGGCGATCAGGATGCCCAGAACCACGTCAACAATACGCTTTATTTCCGATATTTTGAAGAAGCCCGCGTACAACTTTTTCACCGAGCGGGCATCTGCTTGCCTTCGACCCGTGTGGGTAGTCTCGCTCATGCATCCTGCGACTTTTTAAAGCCTCTTACCTATCCGGCAACCATAGTGGTTACTCAGGTGCTCGCCCGGGTCGGGCGATCGAGCTTGGCGGTCGATACGCTTATTGAGCGCGACGACGAGCCCGGCGTGGCATATGCGACGGGTAAATACGTTATTGTGGGTGTCGATACGCAAACGGGAAAGTCCTCACCATGGACGCTCAACGAACTTGCCGGTTTCGCGAAAGTTTTCTTGTAGTCTGCTTGGCTTCGATACAGTGCCAGGATGCTTTAGGTTCATGCCGGTACGCTTCGCATTGAGCGGGGTCAACGAAGTTGTGGTTAGATGTTTTTTGGGTTCATTCATAGCGCGGACCATGGGGGCTGTGCTTCAGTATGACGTATTAAAACTAAGGATGGAGTGATGGATAAAGTCTATGCAAGTGCCGCAGAAGCACTTAAAGGCGTCGTCGCCAACAATCAGACCATTGCCGTGGGAGGCTTCGGTCTATGTGGCATTCCCGAGGCCCTGATCGAAGCATTGCGCGAATCCGGGGTGCAGAATCTGACCTGCATCAGCAACAATGCTGGCGTCGACGGGTTTGGACTTGGGCAAGTTGCTCAATACGCGCCAGATCAAGAAAATGATTGCGTCATACGTTGGGCGAAAACAAAGAGTTCGAACGTCAGTATCTGGCGGGCGAACTAGAGCTTGAATTCACGCCGCAGGGTACGCTAGCCGAGAAGCTACGGGCTGGCGGCGCGGGTATTCCGGCGTTTTTCACCCGCACCGGTGTGGGCACCATCGTTGCCGATGGTAAAGAAGTTCGCGAATTCGACGGCGAGCAATACGTCATGGAGCGTTCTCTTGTTCCCGATGTGTCGCTCGTCAAGGCCTACAAGGCCGACCGCAGCGGCAACCTGCTGTTTCGCAAAACGGCCCGCAATTTCAATCCTAACGTTGCAATGGCGGGAAAGGTCACGATCGTCGAAGTCGAACAGATTGTCGACACCGGCACTTTTGATCCCGATGAAATTCATCTGCCCGGTATTTTCGTACACCGCATCGTGCTGAATGCCCATCCCGAAAAACGTATTGAACAACGCACTGTACGCAGCGTAAAAGGAGCCTGAATAATGGCCTGGAGTCGTGAAGAAATGGCAGCACGCGCGGCCCGCGAGCTGCAAGACGGTTTTTATGTCAATCTTGGCATCGGCTTGCCTACTTTAGTCGCTAATCACGTGCCTGAAGGTATCGAGGTCTGGCTGCAGTCCGAGAACGGATTGCTGGGTATCGGTCCATTTCCGGCCGAAGAAGAAATCGATCCCGACCTGATCAACGCTGGCAAGCAAACGATCACAACCTTACCTGGGTCGTCTATTTTTTCCTCGGCTGATTCCTTTGGCATGATCCGCGGTGGAAAGATCAACCTCGCGATCCTGGGCGCCATGCAGGTTTCCGAAAGGGGCGATTTGGCGAACTGGATGATTCCGGGAAAGATGATCAAGGGTATGGGCGGCGCAATGGATTTGGTCGCTGGCGTCAAAAGGGTAGTGGTCCTGATGGAGCACGTGGCCCGCAATAAAGACGGCTCCCAAGACTTGAAGTTATTGCCTCAATGCAGTTTGCCTTTAACGGGTGTGGGCGTCGTTGATTTGATTGTGACCGACCTCGGTGTCATTGAAGTCACTGATCAAGGCTTCAGGTTGGTCGAACTCGCTCCGGGGGTTACGATCGAAGAGATACAGTCCAAGACAGGTGCCGAACTGGATACCTCTGTAGTTGCTTGAGGCGCCTAATTATTAGTAATGCACCAGGTGTGCGCGCCTGAGCCCCCTGGCTACCAGCCCGCTGAGCAGGGCAGTCTCGGGCAACGCGGCCGGATGGACACTTTTCAGGTCCATCCGGCTTTTGGCCTTTTCGGGGCGATGAAAGGAATATTGTGAACCAGTCAATCTTTGCTCAGCGTATCGAGTCTTTGCGCGCTGCCATGCGCGACCATAAGGTAGACGCCTGCGTTGTGCTGTCCGCCGATCCTCACTTGTCTGAATACTTGCCGGAACACTGGCAGGGCAGACAGTGGCTGAGCGGATTTGACGGATCGGCCGGTACCTTGGTCGTCACGTCAGAATTCGCAGGCTTATGGACAGACAGTCGTTATTGGGAGCAGGCCGATCACGATCTGGCCGAGACGGGAATACAAACGATGCGCGCCGGTGCGCCCGATGTGCCGGGGCCGGCAGAGTGGCTGGCTGCTGAATTGCCGCGAGGCGGCGCGTGTAAGCATCGACGGTCAAGTGCTGGCTTTGCAAGCGCAAAGACATTGGCTGGCAAGCCTCGTCGCCAAAGGCGTCAACCTTATTACCGATTTGGATCTTGTCGGAGCGATTTGGACACAGCGCCCGTGTTTGCCGAAAGGCCGGATTTACGAGCATCTGCCACCTTTTGCCTGCCGTACCAGAGCCGAAAATCTGGCTGCCGTACGCGCTGAAATGGCGCAGCATAAGGCCGCCTGGCATTGGCTGTCGTCGCTTGATGATATCGCATGGTTACTTAACTTGCGCGGCAATGATGTCTCGTATAACCCGGTTTTTCTAGCCCACGCGCTAATCGGATGCGACAGCGTTCGTCTGTTCGTGGCGCCCGATAAAATCGACGCCAGTCTAAGCGCTACCTTGCTCGCGGATGGCGTTAGTGTAGAACCCTATGAGGACGCGGCGGGCGCCCTGGCATGTCTTCCGGAAAAAGATACTTTGCTGCTGGATCCCGCTCGTACCACCGTCGGCGTTCTGGCGGCGGCCGCATTTGTCGGTAAAGTCGAAGCCATTAATCCGTCACAGTTGCTCAAATCCCGTAAGAACGCGGCCGAGGTCGATCACGTTCGTCGCAGCATGGAGCAGGACGGCGCTGCCTTGTGCGAATTTTTTTCCTGGTTCGAGTCCCGGCAGGGCCTGCAGACGATTACCGAACTCACTGTAGACGAGGAAATTACCAAGGCCCGCAGCCGCCGGGCCAACTTTGTAACGCCGAGCTTCGGCACGATAGCCGCCTTTAATGCGAATGGCGCCATGCCGCACTACCATGCCACCGAACAGTCTCATGCCGAAATTTCCGGGAACGGTCTGCTTCTGATCGATTCTGGTGGACAGTATCTCGGCGGCACGACGGATATCACTCGCGTCGTGCCGGTAGGCCAGGTCAGTACGGAACAGAAACGCGACTATACGGCTGTATTGAAAGGAATGATCGCCCTCTCGCTGGCGGTTTTTCCGCGTGGCACGATGTCGCCATTGCTGGACACCATTGCGCGCGGGCCTATCTGGCAAACCGGCGCCGATTACGGTCATGGGACCGGGCATGGTGTCGGCTATTTCATGAATGTGCACGAAGGACCACAATCGATTTCTTATAGGGCTACCGTCAATCCGAATATGGCGATGCAGCCGGGCATGATCACATCGAATGAGCCAGGCCTGTACCGGCCAGGACTGTGGGGCATACGCATAGAAAACCTGGTGCTCGCCGTTCCGGCAGTTGAAACTGAATTCGGTCAGTTTTTAAAGTTTGAAACGCTTACGTTATGCCCGATCGATACTCGCTGCATCGAGTCGGGATTATTGTCGGAATCCGAACGCGGGTGGCTCAATGCCTATCATGCAGAGGTCCGCAGCCGCCTTCTGCCATACGTTGATGGTCCGGCGAAAGAGTGGCTACTGCTGCGCACCGAGCAAATTTAAACCGAGCGGCAATATTCACCTCGATTCTCCAACAAGGTCGTCAGGGCGGCTATAATCCAAATTTCCCGCTCCTGCTCGGCCACACCGAGCATGTATTACGATGACCAAATACGTATTTGTCACGGGTGGAGTCGTCTCCTCCCTGGGTAAGGGCATTGCTGCAGCCTCTCTTGCGGCGATCCTCGAATCACGAGGCTTGCGCGTTACCATGCTCAAGCTCGACCCTTATATCAATGTCGACCCCGGCACCATGAGCCCATTTCAGCACGGCGAAGTCTTTGTTACAGAAGATGGCGCTGAAACTGATCTTGACCTGGGCCACTACGAACGCTTCATATCTACGCGCATGCGCAAGGTCAACAATTTTACGACCGGCCAGATTTACGAATCGGTATTGCGCAAAGAACGACGTGGCGATTATCTGGGCAAGACCGTTCAGGTGATCCCTCACATTACCAATGAAATCCAGGACTTTATCGCGCGCGGTGCCAAGGCGGCCTGGGATGGCGCTGCCGACGTTGCCATCGTTGAAATCGGCGGCACCGTAGGCGATATCGAATCCCTGCCGTTTCTGGAAGCGGTGCGACAAATGAGCCTGCGGCTGGGCCGCAATAATGCCGCGTTTGTACACTTGACGCTGGTTCCATTTATTGCCTCGGCGGGTGAACTCAAGACCAAACCTACCCAGCACTCCGTGCAAAAATTGCGCGAGATCGGTATTTATCCAAATGCCTTGCTGTGCCGAGCCGATCGCCAAGTACCTGACGACGAGCGTGCCAAGATTTCACTGTTTTCAAATGTGCCTCTTGATGCTGTGATCTCGGTCTGGGATGCAGATTCCATCTATAAGATTCCAGCGATGTTGCATAAACAAGGGCTGGATAACCTAATCTGCGATGCATTGGCCCTTACGCCGCCGCCTGCCGATCTGACGATATGGGATCGTCTGGTCGACGCCATCGAGAACCCGCGTAACGAAGTTCGTATCGGTATGGTGGGCAAGTATGTGGATCTAACTGAATCGTACAAGTCGCTAAGCGAAGCATTGGTCCATGCTGGCATTCACACTCGTTCGCGAGTGCTGATCGAATACCTTGACTCGGAAGTCCTTGAGAAAGACGGCGTCGAATGCCTGAAAGGCTTGGATGCCATTTTGGTGCCCGGCGGTTTCGGCAAGCGCGGTACCGAAGGCAAGATCAAGGCTATCCGATATGCGCGTGAAAACGGTGTTCCCTATCTGGGTATATGCCTGGGCATGCAGTTGGCGGTGGTAGAGTTCGCGCGTGATGTGGCGGGCTTTGGCGGTGCCAATAGCACTGAATTCGATCCTTCCGCGCCGCATCCGGTGGTCGCCCTGATTACCGAATGGCAAGATCGAGAAGGCAAAATCGAAAAGCGCGATACCGCGTCAGATCTTGGCGGCACCATGCGCAAGGGCGCCCAGCGCTGCCCGATCAAGCCAGGCACCTTGGCCCACCGAATCTACGGCAACGAGGTCAACGAGCGCCACCGCCACCGTTTCGAAGTCAACAATGTTTATGTGCCGCGCCTTGAAGAGGCGGGAATGGTCATCAGTGCACGCACGCCTACCGAAAATCTACCCGAGATCATGGAACTGCCAGATCATCCATGGTTTGTAGGTGTTCAATTCCATCCGGAATTTACATCCACGCCGCGTGATGGGCATCCTCTGTTCTCAAGTTATATACAGGCGGCCATTGATTTCCAGGCACGCCGCAATGCCGAAGTGGGCGACGCTGCGGTGTCTGACGGCAGCATGCAAGTCTAAGTTCGTATTGTGAAGCAGGCCGGATAACGCTCGCGCCGTGGCGATCCGGCCAACACCCAGGTATTCGATATAAAGGAATAACGTGAAACTATGTGGCTTCGAAGTGGGTCTGGACCAGCCCTTCTTTTTGATAGCAGGCCCTTGCGTAATCGAATCGCGTCAGATGGCTTTTGATACGGCGGCTGCGTTGAAGGAAATCACGCAGAAGTTAGGCATTCCATTCATTTACAAAAGCTCTTTCGATAAGGCCAATCGAAGTTCGGATCGATCTTATCGGGGTCCGGGGCAGGACGAGGGTTTGCAAATTTTATCGGATGTGCGCGCCGAGCTAGGCGTTCCCGTACTTACCGACGTGCATACCATCGAACAGATACCCGCCGTTGCTGCTGTAGTCGATGTGCTTCAGACGCCGGCCTTTTTATGCCGCCAAACCGACTTTATTCATGCCTGCGCCGCGTCGCTTAAGCCTGTCAACATCAAAAAGGGCCAATTTTTGGCGCCGCACGACATGGCTCAGGTGGTGGCGAAGGCCCGCAGTGCCGCCATCGAAGCAGGTGGCGATGGTCAGAACATCATGGTGTGTGAACGCGGTGCCTCGTTTGGTTATAACAATTTGGTGTCTGACATGAGATCTTTGGCCATCATGCGGGAAACCAATTGTCCGGTGGTATTCGATGCAACCCATTCGGTGCAGTTGCCTGGTGGCCAAGGCGCAACGTCCGGCGGGCAACGTGAATTCGTCCCTATTTTGGCACGCGCTGCGGTAGCGGTCGGTGTGGCAGGGCTTTTCATGGAAACACATCCGAATCCCGACCAGGCCTTGTCCGATGGTCCCAATGCCGTGCATTTGGACCAGATGGCGGCTCTGCTTGAGTCGCTGGTCAATATCGACGGCTACGTCAAGCGCAGCGGCGTTTTGGCCTGATATTGCTATTGTAATCTTGCGGGCTGGCGCACCTTTGCGTCACGCTCCCGCTGATGGGCGCATGGCATGCTCGGGCGGTATGGTAAATAGGTAACATCGCCCACGATTTTTTATTGCTCTTCTTGTCGGTCGTCGGATAGTCCCATAAAATAATTGACTTATCAATCATTGATAGATCAAATCTTGTAATGTCTTCTGAGTCTGCTGTGCAGTCTGCCGAAACAGGGCGCGTCTTATCGGTGCGTCGGTCGTTTCTGGCAATGATGGGACTATGTTTCGTCACCATGATGGTCGCCGTCGATCAAACGGTCGTAGGTACCGCCTTACCCACAATTGTCGCGGAATTGAACGGTTTCGAACTGTACGCCTGGGTGGCGACCGCCTACCTGCTTACTTCCGTCATTACTATTCCCATTTTCGGCCGGCTTGGCGACTACTACGGCCGCAAGCCGTTTGTAATTACTTCCATTGTGTTGTTCATCTTTTCTTCTGCCTTGTGCGGCATGGCTGACACAATGCTGCAGTTGGTGCTCGCCCGCGCATTGCAGGGGATCGGCGGTGGCATGCTCGTGGGGACGGCATTTGCATGTGTTCCGGATTTGTTCACCGACACACACGTACGTTTGCGCTGGCAGGTATTGCTAAGCGCGGCGTTTGGGATCGCCAACGCATTCGGACCATCATTAGGCGGCTTACTGACCCAGTTCTTAGGTTGGCGTTCCGTGTTTTATGTCAACCTGCCTATCGGGATTTTGAGCCTTTATTTTGTCTGGCGCTTCCTTCCACATATGCGTCAGGTCCAGCGAAAAAAAATTCATCTTGATTGGCAGGGGGCTGTACTGATTGCCATAGGGCTGGGAAGTGTTCAGGTATTTGTCGAGTTTTTGCCGGTCTATGGCGCGAGCGTATATATGATGCTGCTCGGTGCACTGGCATTTGTCGCATTGGCGATACTGATCTATTGGGAGAAGCGTTGCCCGGAACCGTTGTTGCCCATGGATATGTTCAGGAATAAGAGTCTTGCTGCTTTGTTCTGTCTTTCCTTGTTCACGGGCTTCATTATGTTCGCCTTGCTGTTTTACCTGCCTTTGCTTTTACAGGGCGGTTTCGGCCTTACGCCGAAGGAAGTCGGATTGATGATCACACCTTTAGTTGTATTCATAACAATAGGCAGCATCGCCAATAGCCGCATCGTAGTGCGCCTGTCGATTCCCAATCGTATTCTTTATTTTGGTTTCGGACTATTGGCGCTGGCCTGTCTGGGCTTGGTGTTTTCCCATAAATCCACGTCGCCATTGTTTGTGGTGCTATACATGATGATGGCCGGTTCGGGCCTGGGTTTCATTATGTCGAACCTGACCGTATTTGCCCAGGAAAGTGCCGGGCGGGCTTACCTTGGAATTTCTACCGCATTGCTGCAATCAGTACGGCTGATCGGCGGAATGCTAGGCCTTGCCGTGGTCGGGACACTGGTGGGACAACACTACGCAGTATCGGTACGGCAATCCATACCGGAAGGAAACAACACGCCGTGGCTAGTCATGCTGCAAGATCCCCAGGTACTGGTCAGTCAGTCCGTGCATAGCGATTTTCTGGACAATATGCGAGTTTTAGGCCTGCAAGGCGAAGGCTTTATAGAAACAGCCAGGCTTTCGCTCGTCTCGGCGGTTCATTCTGGCCTTCTTGTCACTATGATCATCGCGTTGCTTGCTTTAGTGTGGGTATGCCGGGTACCCGTTATACATTTTTCGCGTTCGGCTGTGCCGGCAAGGTCATCGGCAGCCCAATCCGTTGATAGAGGTGAGCCATGAACGAGCCTCCGCAATTGCAAGTTATGCAACAGTTAGGACGCACTTATCGCGTACTGCTGTCGGCCTTCGAGGCCAATATTGGTCATTCCATGCCGCGCTGGCGGATTTTGCTGCACTTGCATCAGTTTGGTGAAGCTTCGCAAAAGAACCTGGCAGTGGCCTTGCGCACTGACCCGGCTGCGCTGACCCGACAGATCAAGGCCATTGAAGCGAAGGGCTGGATAGAGCGTCACACCGACATCAACGATAATCGCCTTACGAATGTGGCATTGACGACAGCAGGCAAAGAAGTCGTGTTGCGCACCATGCCCAGACGTTCCGAGTTTATCGAGAGAGCCCTTGGCGACTTGTCGTCTCAAGATATGAAGGACCTTGGGCGAATGTTAGGCGTCCTTGAAGAGCGGCTGCGCCAGGAAGCGGCCAAACCTTCAAGCGTCGATCCCTGATGGCTTGGTACGGCCTCTGCGCGTGACCGCAGCGTGATGAACCGTGACAGATCATTAAATTTCTAATCTTTTGAACTCTGGCGGGCTGCGCAGCGCCCAGCCCGGGTACAATCGGTCGTTTGCGCTTGACGTTGCCCTGCAGAGGCCGGCAAGCGCGACTCCTTACGCGAAACCTTACATTCAGGCAGGACAGTCAATATTATGAGTGCAATCGTAGATATCATTGGACGCGAAATTCTCGACTCGCGCGGCAATCCAACCGTCGAGTGCGATGTGTTGTTAGAGTCAGGTGCAATGGGTCGTGCGGCTGTACCTTCGGGCGCGTCCACTGGATCGCGCGAAGCGATCGAACTGCGCGACGGCGATGCTGGCCGCTACCTTGGAAAAGGTGTGTTGCGGGCTGTCGAGAATCTGAACACCGAAATTTCCGAAGCGATCATGGGCCTGGATGCCCAGGAACAAACTTTTGTTGATCGTACCCTCATCGATCTTGATGGCACGGAATCAAAAAGCCGCCTTGGTGCGAACGCCATATTGGCAGCCAGCATGGCCGTCGCACGCGCCGCAGCTGACGATTGCGGCTTGTCGCTGTATCGCTACTTTGGTGGCAGCGGCCCGATGTCGATGCCTGTGCCCATGATGAACGTCATCAATGGTGGTGCGCATGCCAACAATACATTAGACCTGCAAGAGTTCATGATTCTGCCGATCGGGGCCAGCAGCTTCCGCGAATCATTGCGCATGGGAACTGAAGTGTTTCATGCGCTCAAAAGCCTGTTGCACAAACAAGGCATGTCTACTGCCGTTGGTGATGAAGGCGGCTTTGCCCCGAATGTAGCGAATCATGAAGCAGCCATCCAGCTTATTCTTCAAGCCATCGAAGTAGCAGGATACGAAGCTGGCTCGCAGATCGCGCTTGGACTCGACTGCGCAAGTTCCGAATTTTATCGCGACGGCAAGTATCACTTGGCGGGAGAGGGTGGTATTGCCCTTACATCGCAGGATTTCGCCAATTTGCTTGCGACTTGGTGCGACAAATATCCCATTATTTCCATTGAAGATGGCATGGCGGAGAACGATTGGGAAGGCTGGAAAGTGCTTTCTGATCAGCTTGGCAAACGGGTTCAACTGGTGGGCGACGATTTATTCGTTACCAACACGAAGATCCTAAAGCAAGGTATCGACCAGGGAATCGCAAATTCGATTCTTATCAAGATCAACCAGATCGGTACCCTGACCGAAACTTTCGCGGCAATCGAGATGGCCAAGCGGGCAGGTTATACCGCCGTTATTTCTCATCGTTCGGGCGAGACCGAAGATACTACGATTGCCGATATTGCGGTGGCCACTAATGCCATGCAAATCAAAACCGGTTCTTTGTCACGCTCCGACCGCATGGCTAAATACAACCAGCTGTTGCGCATCGAAGAAGAGCTCGCCGAGGTAGCGTCCTACCCAGGCCGCGACGCTTTTTACAATCTGCGCTAAGTAAAGGCCATACGACCTGGTTCCGCGACCGGGTCGTTTGGCATTCGACATGCGATTGTTATTGATTGTTCTGGTGCTGTTGACAACAATTACCCAGTATCCACTTTGGTGGGGCAAGGGTGGTTGGCTGCGTGTGCAGGAATTGGAAAGGAAGTCAGCCAGTCAGCAAGAAAATAATGAAGCGCTGATTGCGCGCAATAATGCCCTGCAGGCCGAGGTCCAAGACCTTAAGTCGGGCAAGGCGGCGATTGAAGAACGGGCGCGGGGCGAACTGGGCATGCTGAAGAACGATGAAGTCTTTGTTCAAATTTTGGCGCCGCACGAACATGAGCCCGAGATAAAGCCCCAGGCGACCAAGCCAAAGGTCAAACGGCCTTAGCCGCAACATAGGGCGACCCCGCAAGCAGGGTCGTTGGGTGCGACCGCCAGGCCGCCCGTATTAATGTCATGCCCCTGAGGGGGCAATTCGGTAAGCTCAACCGGCGCGCTTCCAGAAGGGGGGCGGACAGAAGGTGTTGTCGCGTCTATTCCCATATTTTCCGAAGGCCAGGCCTGGCGGATGGCTGCCTGTTGGCGGTCGAGACACCACATCCCTTGACACGATGGCGAGGGGCCCGCCGCCGTGTGGGATTGGGCCTGCTGACCAACAACCTTGCCGTTGGAAGGCAGCGGCCAACTGACAGGATGTGACTGCATGACCATGGTGACGTCCTGCACAATGGGCAGGTATCCACCGAGTGCCATTGCGTTTGCTGCGTAAGCTTTATTCGGCGTGCCAAGCATGCGTATCAAGCCCTTCATGCCGGGAAGCACCGGTTCATGTAGATAGGTAAGCCGCAACACCAGTGTGTTGGCCTGCAGGATGGTTAAACCGGATTCTGGCCCTCGTCCGCCGGGCCAGCCTTGGGATCGGCGGCGTTGATCCTGTTCCGCAATATAGTTGTTATTAATTGCCGGTAGGCCGGTCTGCCGCGAAACGGCCAAAGTCGGATCATGAAAATCGTTGAAGGCGCTGGCGGGCGGGGAGATAACTTCTATGCGCCAGGGCTGCGCGCCGGTTGCCCGGCGACGCTGGTCAAGCGCAGCATCGAGACGTTGTCTGGCAGTATCGGCCCCAGCCGCGGGAACGAGCGGCAATAAGGCCTGCTCGAAGGCGGCTTCTATCGTGGCAGGATTGGCATGCTGCGTGACGGCCGCGCGGCCTGCTTCTAGCAAAGCGAGGCTCACGGCCTGTTTATGGAAAAACCACTGTGATATTTCAATGCTGCCCAGGCCGAGCAGCAAGATAGGCACCGAGACCACGGAGAACTCGATCAGGCTCGCCCCTGATTGCCTTACAAGCTTGAAAGTTGGCAGCTTAGGGCCAGCGCTTGCGCCTACCTTGTGCCTGAGTGCGTAGCGCTTGCCGTGTAAGGGACGGCGGATGAGCGAATGTTGCGCAAGGGACAATAAAGATCGAGATCGGAACATTGAGCCAGTGTGCTCATGTTCCGATGCTGCGTCGATTGTGGGTAATGCTTATGGAGGAGATGTTGCCCCAGCGCGTAGCGGGGTGCCTAGTGAACGGACTTGCGATCGCTGTGAGAAGTGTTCAGATTCTCGACAAACAAGCCGGCACAATCGACTGCATCAAATTGATATGGCTTACCGCAAAAGCTGCAGGAAATATCGATCTGGTCACGTTCGCTCAGGATGTCTTCGATTTCATCGCGGCCCAGCATGCGCAGCATGTTTGCAACTCGCTCACGCGTGCAGGGGCAGTGCCAACGCACCTCTTGCGGTTCGAAGGCGATCAAGTCTTCTTCCCAGAACAGTCGATGGATGAGCGTATCGGTATCCAAGGACAATAGTTCGTCTGCTTTTACAGTGCTAGCCAAATGGCAAACCCGTGTCCAGGTTTCATCGCGTGACTCGTGGTCGTTACTGGCAGTTCCGCCGTGATTGGGCAGCCGCTGTAAAAGCAAGCCCGCCGAGTTCATTGGGTCTGACGCCAGCCACATACGGGTGTCAAGCTGCTCCGAGTTGCGCATATACCATTCGAGCACATGCGCGACGGATTCGCCTTCGAGCGGAACGACACCTTGATATGGCTCAAGATCGGTAGTGTCGCGGTTGGGATCGAGCACCACAACGAAGCGACCTTTTCCGTTTGCATTCAATAAGGACTGCAATGTGCCATCAACCGGGATGTCGTGCCCCTCGCGCAGGGTTACGGTAGCGCGTATGGAAAGGTCGGCGGTGCATTCCACGACGACCAGCGCAATGGGGCCATCGCCCTGCAATTGCAGAACCAGCGATCCGTCGAACTTGATATTTGTGGCCAGCAATACTGCCGCCGATACAAGCTCGCCCAGCAAGCGCTGCACGCAATCGGGATAGTGTTGGTGTTCTAGCCCTGTTTGCCAGGCGGAAGTAAGCTTCACGGCCTGCACCCGAGTGCTGTGATCCGGCAATAAGTACTTTCTGAATTTATCTGTCATGGGGAAATTTTAGCCCATAAGCAAATTTTGTCCTGCCGCGGGATGAGGAAGCCGTTGGATTACGACTTACTTGGCGACCTTCTCAGGAAGGTTGCTGCGCTGTTGTTCCCGGGCTCGCAGTACATGTCGTCGAATCTTTCCCGTGCTGGTCAATGGAAGGCTGTCGACAAACTCAATTTCGCGTGGCATTTGATACGGTGCCAGGCGGGTTCTGACGTGTTCCTGGAGTTCTTTTTGAAGGTCCTGCCTGTCTCGCCCTTGGGCAGTGCTGCTTAACACGACATAAGCTTTGACAAGGGTACCGCGGGTGTGGTCAGGTTTTGGTACGATGGCTGCGTTGGCGACTGCCGAATGGGCCAGCAGGCAGTCTTCGATTTCGCCCGGGCCGATACGATAACCCGAGCTTTTAAAGACATCGTCGCTGCGCCCCGCATACCAGTAGTATCCATCCTCATCTACCGATGCGAGGTCGCCGGACAGGCACCAGTCGCCAATGAACTTGCCTTGTGTGGCGGCTTCGTTATGCCAATATCCCAGGAACAGTACCGGATCGGGATGACCGTGCAGGTCGTAACGGTTCAGTGCTATTTCGCCGATGGTTCCGGGCGGGCAGGGCTCGCCATCGGGATCCAGGACTGTAACCTGGTGTCCCGGGTAGGGGCGTCCGATGCTGCCTGGTTTTGCGGGCCATTTATGGCAGCTGTTGCCGACCAGATAATTCATTTCGGTTTGGCCGAACATCTCGTTAGGAGTGACCCCCAGCGCTGACTCACACCAGTTGAATACGACTTCCCCCACGCTCTCGCCAGCCGCCATAATGGCGCGCAAGACCAGGCGATAGTGTTCGCGCGGCTTGGGGACCTCTTGCATCATCAACTTTAGAGCCGTAGGGAACAAAAAAGTATTGCTTACGTGGTAGCGCTCCATGATTTCCAGGGCACGAGTCGGGGAAAATCGCCCTAGCGTGCCGACGATAGCATGCCCAAAATACAGTGTGGGCAGCAGGGCGTCCATCAGGCCGCCGGTCCAGGTCCAGTCCGCCGGACTCCAGAAAACGTCTGTCTTTTTCGGAAACCAGTTCTGGGAGGCCACAAAGCCCGGCAGGTTGCCGATGAGAGCGCTGTGAGCAAGCAGAGCGCCCTTCGGCGCGCCAGTGGTACCGGAGGTATATAAAAGCAGTGCCGGACTGTTTGACGTCGTTGCAACGGGCCTGAATTCAACAGGTTGCCTTGCGAGCAGGGTGCGCCACGGAATAACCGTTTCGTGTTGAAAATCCAGGGCCACTATTTGAGACAGCAAGGGACACTGCGCCTGGGCCTGAAGCAGGTCGGGCCCCGTAATGGCGTCGACGATGGCGACCCGGGCTTCGGCATCGCGCAATCGGATTGCCAGGCCATCGGCACCGAACAGATAAGACAAGGGCAATGCTACCGCGCCGACGCTGAAAATCGCCATATACGAGGCGACGGCTTCGGGACGTTGTCCCATTACCATAGCGACTCGATCGCCGGGCTTGACGCCCATTTTGATCAGACCGTGGGCCAGCCGGTTCGTGGTTTCAGAAAGGCGGGAAAAGGTCCAGACTTCACGCTGGCCGTCTTCATCTTCATGGAAAATCGCTATTCGTCGCCCTTCGACCGGGCTTTCCGCCCAGCGGTGTACGCACGCCTGTGCGATGTTGAACTGTGAAGGGACAAACCACTGGTAAGTCGGGTAAAGCTCCGAGTATTGGTCGTTCATTGTCTTTTCAACTAGGCATACCGAAGGCGCAAGCTCCTTTATCCGCAAGCATGAACGACAAGCTAGATCTGTGCAATGCTTAAGACCTACAAACCTGAAGACACTAGGGTTTATACGGGGGGACGGAACGCCTTTTGTACGTTGACCAAACGCGTTCCTAATATTCGGTCGTGCAGGAATTGCTGGTCGGGATCAAACCAGCTCCAGATGAAGACGGTGAACGGGGCAAAAACTATAAGCAGGTCAGTCGAGCTATAACCGGTAAGGCGAGAGGCGCCCATTACCAGCAGCGCGGCAAGCAATGGTATGGGCCATAGCAGCACGTAACGAATAATGAGCCTACCTAAGGTGGGGGTCTTGCCGTCACGGTCTACCAGCTGAATATTCCAAGTTTTCATAGGAAGGGTCTGTCCGCCTTTGTACCAGCACGTGATGAAGTACACGCCGATGATGGCGAAAACGATTCCCTGCCGCGCGTGCCGGAACATTAACGCGTGGCGGCTTTGTGTCAAAGTGTCGAAAAGATAGCTGGCTAAAAATATGACGCCGAATAGCAGTACGGCTTCATACATCATGCAGGCAAAGCGGCGAAGGCGGTTGGGGGCTGCGGAGAGCGGGGTGCGGGGCTGCGGGGGATTCAGTGGCATTGCTAGGGACAATAAAGCGAGGAGATGCCGCTATTATCCCGCAATTGCGCGACGGGCGAAAAAAAAGCCGCAGTAGCGGCTTTTCGTGCGAATATTCGCCTCTTCTGCGGTGATTCCGCGGCTGACTTAGCGCGCTTGGATTTCCTCGGCAGATATGGATTTGTTACCGGAAAACAACGAAGCCACTTTAGCCGATAAGTTCTTGACTGCAATGATGGGCCTGAAGCGGAATTGCTCTTCGATCGCTTGCATCATCAGCTGACGTTCGAGTTCGTCGGTTAAACGGGTTTCTTTGCTTACGTTGATCATGACTAGCCTTTGTGCTCAAGAAAAGAACGAAATGTTCGGGTTTTCCCTATTATAGGGTTTACCCTAGATTGAGGCAAGGCTAGATCTGCTTCACTTGTTGCGGTAACCGGCCTCTACCATTTCAAAGCTAAAAAGGCGGCAATCCAGCGAACCGTTATATAAGGGATAGCGTCGCAACGGTTTGAGACGCAGGGCCCGAGGTAGATCCATATCGCTTGAAATGATATTGACGTTCCAGCCGCTGTAGTTCTGCTTGAGGTTTTGAGCCCAATCGCGCCACAGTCCGCTGTCTTCTTCGCTGGGCAGTCGCTCGCCATAAGGCGGGTTGGTGACGAGCCACCCCGTTTCTGCCGGAGGAGGCACCAGCTTGGCATTACCGACTTCAAAACGAATCGAGTCTGGCGTGAGCCATGATCGTTCGAGGTTTGCCTTGGCGGCATCGATCGCGGCGGGATCAAGGTCGTAGCCGACAATGGGGCTTTCGAGCTGCGAGGCGATGTGTGAGCGGGCCTCGTCTTTGATGTCGCGCCAATGGCGCGCGTCGTGGTTGCGCAGCCGTTCAAAGCCGAAAGGGCGCCAAATCCCGGGGGGAACGCCTAATGCTATCCAGGCGCCTTCAATGAGTATTGTTCCGCTTCCGCAGAAGGGGTCCATTAGCGCTTGGGAAGGGTCCCAGCCCGCTAACGCCAGTATGCCGGCAGCCAAATTTTCGCGCAGAGGCGCCTCGCCCTTCGCCAGGCGCCAACCACGCTTGAACAGTGATTCCCCGGATGTATCCAAATAGAGCGTCGCGCTGTCTTCATCCAAAAAAAGGTGGACTCGAGCGTCGGGGCGGACAGTATCGATATCGGGACGCGCGCCCTCGCGCTCGCGCAGGCGGTCGCAAATTCCGTCTTTGACTCGCAAATTGCAGTATTGCAGACTTTGCATGGGGCTGCGGATTGCCGATGTATCGACGCGCAAGGTTTGTTCGGATCCGAACCAGCGTTCCCAAGGGGTGTCCATGGCCAGGTCGAGAATGTCGTCTTCATGGTAGGCGGGACCGTGCGCCACCTGCACCAGGACTCGCGTGGCAAGCCTGGAATACAAGTTGGCGCGTAGGATCCCTGTCCAGTCGGTATGGAAGCGGCAGCCGGCGCGTGCGGGCTCGGCATCTTCGAAGCCCAGCGCCTGCAACTCGGCCACGAGTGCATCTTCCAGTCCCTGCGGACACGGAGTGAACACGGGGAATATCTCGGCACGAGCAGACGTATGCGAACGCGAAGCGCCGCGGTGCTGGCGCTCGGGTGCATGTTGTCGCGCAGGCTGCTGCGTACCTGCTTCGGGAATGGGCTCGCTGGGGTGCCGCTTATGGGACGGCACTGGCTTTGCCGCGGACAACGGGCCGGTCGATCTTTCTGTGGGTGCCTGTAAGCTACGCTGCTGTTCGCGCTGTCGTTCGATCTGCGCCACTTGCCGTGCTCGCGCGCCTGCCCGCTTCCGGCGTTCGCCGTCGGCCGGGCTGGTTGATGGGTCGACTTTCTTCTTCAAAGTGAGCGTCTTGCCGGTTTTGGCGTCATTCATGGTTCTATAGGGCTTAAAAGGGTTTTGCTACGACTAAGGCAATAACGATCAGCAGCAAAATAACCGGTATTTCGTTGAACCATCGGTAGAACCGGTGGCTATGGGTATTCGTATCGTGCTCGAACTTCTTCAGCATGCGTCCGCACGCGACGTGGTAAGCGATCAGCAATATCACCGCTGTCAGCTTGGCGTGCATCCAGCCCGCGCCCATGCCTATTCCGTAGCCAAGAAACAGCCATAGGCCAAAAATCACAGCGAGTACAGCCAGAGGCAGCATAAAGCGATACAGGCGTTGCGCCATGCCCAGCAGACAGACTTTAGTGGAAGCGTCGTGCACCTGGGCCAGGTTGACGTAGATTCTTGGCAAATAAAATAGACCCGCGAACCACGAGGTAACAAATAGGATATGGAAGGTTTTGATCCAAAGCATTAGGCTATCCGCGCAATTGACCGTCGCCGGCAAGGACCCATTTCATTGTCGTCAAGCCTTCAAGCCCAACCGGACCGCGAGCATGCAGGCGATTCGTTGAAATTCCAATTTCGGCGCCGAGTCCATATTCGAAGCCGTCGGCAAAGCACGTGGGCAGATTCACATATACGGAACTGGAATCCACTTCGCGCTGGAAGCGGGTGGCCGCATGCAAATTTTCGGTGACGATGGATTCCGTATGTTCGGAACTGTAAAGTGCGATATGGTCCATTGCTGCATCAAGGCTGTCAACAACCCGAATTGCAAGGATCGGCGCCAGATATTCGGTTTTCCAATCTTCTTCGGTGGCAGGAAGCGCCTGGGGCAGTATGGCGCGGGTCCTGTCGCAGCCTCGCAGTTCGACGCCTTTCTCGACCAGCGTTTTGGCCAGTCGCGGCAACAACACGGGAGCAATGCTGGCATGAACCAGCAAAGTTTCCATAGCGCCGCAAATGCCGTAGCGGTACGTTTTGGCGTTGACCGCTATGTCGTGGGCCTTGTCAAGGTCGGCGGCCTCGTCGACATAGATATGGCAGTTGCCGTCAAGGTGCTTAATCAGAGGCACCTTGGCTTCCGCGCTTAGTCGGGCGATAAGGCCTTTGCCGCCCCGCGGCACAATGACATCGATGAACTCTGTCATGGTAATAAGTTGCCCCACGGCGGCTCGATCGGTGGTACCCACTACTTGGACGGCATGAAGCGGGAGGCCGGCATCGGCCAGGCCCTGCTGAATGATCTTGCCCAGTGCAAGATTGGAATGAAACGCTTCGCTGCCGCCGCGCAAAATGGTCGCATTGCCCGATTTAAGGCACAGCGCGGCAGCATCGATTGTGACGTTGGGCCGTGATTCGTAAATAATGCCAATGACGCCCAACGGTACACGCATTTGGGACACACGCATACCGTTAGGTCGTATCGTTATACCGTTCTGGCTTCCGATCGGATCGGGCATATCGGCGATTTGAAGCAAACCGGTCGCCATGAGCTCGATCGACTTATCGGACAATATCAGGCGGTCGAGCAATGCCGGTTCCAGCTGGTTTTTGCGAGCTTGAGTCAGATCGCGTGCATTTTCTGCTTTTAATTGTTCTTTTTGGTCTTGCAGACGACGCGCCATGGCCCTGAGCGCCTCGGCCTTGGCTTGCCCGGAAGCTATACGCATTTGTCGCGCGGCCAATCGGGCCTGCCTTCCGAGAAGGTTCATATCGCAGGCATTTTGAGCATTTTCGGCAAGGGTACTGCCAGAAGTATTTTGTAGTGTCATGGTAATGATGCAAGTATCGGCTTATACGGGAATTATCCCAGCATTCGGGGATTCCGTGGCGAGGGTTCGTGTAACGCTAACGGGAGGTGCTTTTGGAAATGGCGACACGCAGCGCCAGCCGTCCTAGCTCTTCCCATGGATCTGTCAGTCGGCCTGGTACCTTGAGCCCTTTGATCAACCGGTCGATATCATGTGCATGCTGTACGGCGGCAGGCCAAGTTTGTGCGGGGACGCGATTTAGGGTCTGTCGCACTAGATGTTCGCGCGGCCCGAATATTCGCTGCCGCCGCATTTCGGCCTGTAGATCCTGGCCTGCTGCCTGCGCCGCAGAAAGGCGGGCCAATACGCGGATCTCTTCACCAATGGCCCAAAGGACTAGGGGTAGCGCCTCGCCTTCGGCGCGCAAGCCGGCAAGTACAATGAGCGCCTTGGCTGCGTTGCCCGACAGCATTGCGTCGCGCAAACCGAATACATCGTAACGAGCCACGTTCAGTACGGCTCGTTCTACATCGGTGGCGCTGATCTTGCCCTTCGGATACAGCAGTGCCAACTTCTGCACTTCCTGGAACGCAGCGAGAAGATTGCCTTCCACTTTGTCGGCCATCCACTCCAGCGTGGTGGCTTCCAGTTGTTGTTCTTGGCGCGCTAGGCGCTGGCCGATCCAATTGGGCAATTGTGCCCTGTTAATACTGTTTATTTCCACCCATGTACCCGCCTGTTCAAGGGCTTGGCACCATTTGGCGTTGCGCGTGGTTTTGTCCAGACGCGGCAAAGTAATGACCACCATGGTATCGGCAAGCGTTCCGTTTTGGGACATACTGGAAAGCTTAAGCAGCGTATCGCCACCGGTTTTTCCAGGCTTTCCTGTGGGGACCGCTACATCGACAAGCCGGCGATCGCCAAAAAGTGAAACATTCTGCGTTGCCGCGATGACGGCAGACCAATCGCTGCGTGCATCCAGTATCAGGCTGATGCGCTCGCCATAGCCGGCTCGCACGGCGCCGGCACGAAGGGCGTCTACCGTTTCGATGACCAGGAGTGGTTCGTCGCCTGAAATTATATAAAGGCTGTCAAGCTGCGGCGACGTCTTGGTTAGCTGGTGTGCAAGACTATCGGAGTCCAGGCGGCGTCCCATGGCCCTATCGCATGCCAGCGCCCGAGTCCATCCGTGGGGTGGCCCATGGGCTTGGAACTGCGGGAGGGGCAACCGGCTTTAGCGGCGCCGTACTGGCTGGAGTTTCCTCTACCGGTTGCGACTCGACATCGGCGAACGCATTGGCGACATCGGGTGCAGCCAGATGCCGGACCACACGGTCGATCATGGACTGCTGCATTTCCTGGAAAATAGTCGCGATTTCGCCCTGCTTGGCCTGAACGATGGTGTCGTCGTACGGAATTTCACGGGTTGACCGCAAAGTGGTCGGGGGCAGGATGAGGCGACCCTTGGCGTCGGTAAGCTGAAATATGAACTCGAGGTTCAATTCATATTCTTCCACACGACCCTGTGCGTCGATTGAAAGTTCGCGCAAGGATTGATTATTGACCAACTGAAGAAGCTTGGCCTGAGCCTCGGCCGGCTCTTCCACGAATCGCGTGCGGGGCGAACTAGCGACAATGGCGCGGCGCATGCCCGCCCCGAAGGCGGAGTTCTCGGCGATGTTGGTATACAGAGTGGTAAAGGGCAGGGGTGACACGCCTTTCAGTTTGAATCCGCAAGCCGCCAAAAGCAGGAAAATTGTCATGCAGGCAAGCCCGCGTAAGCAATGTTGTGTAGACAAGGTAAACGAGGGCTTCAACGTTGGGCTGTGCATGCCTGATTCTATCCGACAATGTTAACGAGTTTACCGGGCACGACGATAACCCGTTTGGGCTGGCGGCCTTCGAGGTACTTAAGTGTGGCGTCGTGAGCAGTAGCAAGTTGTTCGATTTGTTCCTTTGTCGCGCCATTGGCGACTTTAACCCCACCGCGCAATTTGCCGTTGATTTGCAGAACCAGTTCAATTTCATCAGCAATCAAAGCCGCGTCATCGACGACAGGCCAGGGGGCGTCAAGCAAGTCGCCGTAGTTCCGGTCGAAACCCAAATCTTGCCAGAGCTGCCAGGTGATATGAGGCACCACGGGGTACAGAACCCGCAATAGAATCGATATGGTCTCGGACAACGCCCGATGAGCAACAGCAGTGTCCGGCAGTGCCGCGGATTCCAGCGTATTGAGCATTTTCATGCTCGTCGATACCACTGTGTTGTACTGAATGCGCTGATAGTCGTAATCGGCCAGTTTGAGCAGGTTGTGGATCTCGCGGCGCAGTGTTTTGGATGCCGCGTCGGCATCCGACCAGTTGCCGTCGCCGCCGGTGGCGTTTTGTACAGTGCTGCGATGGTTATAGCAGAAAGTCCACAGACGTCGTAAATAACGGTGGGCGCCGTCAACCCCTGAATCCGACCATTCAAGTGTCTGTTCTGGCGGACTGGCAAACATGACAAATAGTCTGGCGGTGTCGGCCCCCATCGAATCGATGAGCGATTGCGGATCAACCCCATTATTTTTGGATTTTGACATGGTGCCCATGCCGCCGTATTGCACAGCGCTGCCGTCCGAAAGCAGGCGTGCGCCAGTGATGGCTCCTTTGGCGTCATAGATGTTTTCGACCTCTTCGGGCCAAAAATATTCGATGGCACCTTGTTCGGTCTTGCGGGAATATATATGGTTTAGCACCATTCCCTGGCAAAGGAGGCGGGTGAATGGTTCGTCGAACTTGAGGAGGCCCATGTCACGCATGACCCGCGTCCAGAATCGCGCATACAGCAAATGTAGAACCGCATGCTCGATGCCGCCGATATACTGGTCCATTGGCATCCAGTAGTCGTTGCGTTCATCGACCATGGCAGCATCGTTGCCTGCCGACGTATAGCGCATGAAGTACCAGGACGAATCAACGAAGGTGTCCATGGTGTCGGTTTCGCGCCTTGCTGCTGTGCCACATTTGGGGCACTGACATGACAAAAACGCTTCATGCTTGGTCAGCGGGTTGCCGCTACCGTCGGGAATAAGATCGTCCGGAAGCACAACAGGCAGATCTTGCTCGGGCACCGGAACAGGACCGCAATCGGGACAGTGAATGATGGGGATGGGTGTACCCCAGTAGCGCTGTCGGGAAATACCCCAGTCACGCAGGCGCCAAGTTGTTTTTTTCTCGCCCAGGCCCTTATCAGCCAAGTCGGCGGCGACAGCATCGACGGCTGCCGATGGCGTCAAACCGTCGTACTTGCCGGAGTTAACGGTGTAGCCTTGTTGTTTGTCGCCATACCAGTCATACCACTGCTCGGTTGAGTAGGTCTTTCCTTCGACTGCAATGACCTCTTGAATGGGTAGGCCATATTTCACTGCGAAAGCAAAATCGCGCTCATCGTGGCCTGGCACACCCATGACGGCGCCATCGCCGTAGCTCATGAGTACATAGTTGCCGACCCAGACCGGAACAGGTTTGCCCGTAAGCGGGTGTGTGACGGACAAACCCGTAGGCATGCCTTCTTTCTCGCGCGTCGCCAGTTCGACTTCAGTGGTCCCGCCTTGCTTGCAGGCTTCAATGAACGATGCTAGCGAGGGGTTGGAGGCCGCCGCGCGCGTGGCCAGGGGGTGTTCGGGAGCGACGGCACAGAATGTGACGCCCATGATAGTGTCGGCACGTGTGGTAAATACATACATCCGGCCGTCTTGTATCAGTTCTCCGTGGTCATCCTTAATGTCGTGTGGAAATGCGAAGCGTACGCCTTCGCTTTTTCCTATCCAGTTTTCCTGCATCAGGCGGACTCGCTCGGGCCAGCCGGGCAAGCCTGTTTTTACGTTATCGAGGAGTTCGTCCGCATAGTCGGTGATGCGCAAGTAATAGCCGGGAATTTCGCGTTTCTCGACGGGCGCGCCTGACCGCCAGCCTCGGCCGTCAATGACTTGTTCATTGGCCAGTACCGTCTGATCGACCGGGTCCCAATTGACCACCTGGGTCTTGCGGTAAGCAACGCCTTTTTCCAGCATTTTGAGGAAAAGCCACTGGTTCCACTTGTAATATTTAGGATCGCAAGCGCACATTTCCCGCGACCAGTCGACTGCCAGCCCCATCGCCTTCATTTGCTTTTTCATGTAGTCGATGTTGTCGTACGTCCATTTGGCGGGAGGTACGCGGGATTTGATGGCGGCATTTTCCGCCGGCATGCCAAAGGCATCCCAGCCCATGGGCATAAGAACGTTGTAACCGCGCATGCGCAACTGCCGGGTCATCATGTCGTTGATGGTGTAATTGCGCACGTGGCCCATATGCAGCTTGCCACTTGGGTAGGGCAGCATCGAACATGCATAGAACTTAGGCTTGGGCGAGCCGTCGGCCGCCAGGGCGTTCTCTGTGACGCGGTACGCGTCGCGTTCTTGCCAGTTTTTATGGGAAGCTTGCTCGACGGCGTTGGGGTTATAACGTTCCTGCATGAGATCCGGTATCTTTTATAAGTTGCGCAAACCGTACATTATAAGATGCCTGATACGAACACACCTTTTTGTAGGGGAAGCAGTGGAAATAAAAAAACCCCGCCGGAGCAGGGTTTTCACAAGGAGCTAAATAAATAAGCGCTTGCCTGAGGTTCCGGCCGGGCCGGGCCGGTTCCGAGTGCAGCGCGTGCGCTCTGGCTTTATTTAAGCTTCATTTCCTTGTAGTCAACGTGCTTGCGAGCAACTGGATCAAATTTCTTGATCAGCATTTTTTCGGGCATATTGCGTTTGTTCTTGGTGGTCGTGTAGAAATGACCTGTACCGGCGGTGGATTCGAGTTTGATCTTCTCGCGTATACCTTTTGCCATGTTTAGCTCCTAAAGATTAGATCGCGAGCGGCTTACGCACGCACGCCGCGGGCGCGCAGGTCGGCCAGGACGGAATCAATACCGTTCTTGTCGATAGTGCGCAATGCGTGGGCCGAAACGCGCAGGCGAACCCAGCGGTTTTCGCTCTCGACCCAGAAACGGCGGGATTGCAGATTAGGTAAGAAGCGACGCTTGGTTTTATTGTTCGCGTGCGAAACATTGTTGCCCACCATCGGGCCTTTGCCGGTAACTTGGCATACACGTGCCATGGTAATACCCCTTGATAATTTGCTTGATTCGGCCCCGCAAGATAAAAAAGCGGTAAAGACAGTGACCGTGGATCTGTAAAGCCTGACATTCTAATACGAGACTGACACCTAAATCAAGTCGCTTTCAACGCTATGCGGCCGAATAGCCACGACAAACTGGCGCATATTGCCAGGATTGTTGTAAGTGGTAATGGCGAGGCTGTTTGCCAGATGCTGACTGTGAAACCAGCGCTTGCGCCGCATAACATTTGTAAAGTTCCCATCAGTGCCGAGGCTACGCCCAGGCGCCTGCCTTGCTCGGTCAGGGCCAATGCTGCTGCATTTGGATTGACGAAGCCCTGGCTAGCCATAAAGCCCACCAAACACAGCATTAGCGATAGTAACGTAATTGCTCCGGCAATAGTCAGGGCCAACGCTAATATGGTCATGAGGACCAAGGAGATCTGGGCCTTTCCGAGCAGTGATTCGGGACTATGGCGATTCAATAAGCGCGCGCTGACTTGAGCGGCCACAATGAGGGCCGCGGCATTGATGCCGAACAGCAACCCAAAATATTGCGGACCCACTTGGAAGACTTCGATAAAGACGCGAGGCGACCCGGCAATATAGGCAAACATTCCGGCGGATCCGAACCCGCCTGCCAGGGTGTAGCACATGAACTGTCTATGACGCAGCAGCGCAAGGTAGTTACGCGCGATGATGTTTATACCTAACGGAATAACCCGTTCAGGGTTCAGAGTTTCTTTCATGCTCCAGGCTACGCTGATCAGTAGCGCGGTAGCACAGGCGGTCATGATTCCGAAAATGCCGCGCCAACTGCCAAAGCTTAGGATTTGTCCTCCCAATATCGGTGCCAGAATAGGTGTCACGCCCATGACCAGCATCAGGATGGAAAGCGCTTTCGAGGCATCGCGGGTGTCGAAATTGTCGCGAATGACGGCACGCGGTATGACGATGCCGGCGGCTCCGCCGAAGGCCTGCGCGATGCGCCACAAAGTCAGATGTTCGATATCGTGGGTAAACGCACAACCCATGGACGCCACGATATAAATGAGCAGTCCCGCAATAAGAGGTTTTTTGCGCCCATAACGGTCGGCGAAGGGACCGTAGAACAGCTGTGCAATGGCCAGACCAAATAAATAACCAGCCAATGTGCGCTCGACCTGACCGTGAGTGGTCGCAAGCCCTTGTGCGATGGCGGGAAAGGCCGGGAGATACATGTCGATTGCAAGCGGGCCCAATGCGGTCAATAAGCCCATCAAAATTAACCAGCGGGGTATGACAGTCAGAGAGCTGGAGGTAGTCGGCATGTATCGAAAAATAAGTAAGCGATTCCGATCTTAGCACGGCCTAACAGGCGTTTCTTTATCGTTAATTATGTGGCACTATTTTATTAACGATGGTTTCAATATAGGGAGTCCACCTTGAGCGCGGTCTTGTCTGTTGTTGAAAGCAAGTTGTTTTCCTTACCGCTTCCCGTGCAGGTGATCATGCCTGACGGTCAGCATATCGGTGCGCCTAACGCCAATATCCGACTTACGATCAAAGATCGATCGACTCTGGCCAATCTGGCGGCCGGGCAGGTCGGGATCCTTGGCGAAAACTACGTTGAAGGAAAGTTCGATGTCGAAGGCTCCATGCGTGATCTTATGCGATTGGCGGCGGCTATTTTGCCCGGTTCTCCGATCGAAGCGGCTCGAGTCGGCCGCCTGACTGAACTAATTCGGCGTCTTGTGTCGGTGTGGCGCCATTCCATTGAACGCGATGAACGCCAGATCCAATATCACTATGACCTGTCCGATGACTTCTATGCGTTATGGCTGGATCCAAGGCGCGTGTATTCCTGTGCCTATTTTCGGACGCCAGATATGTCTATTGCGCAGGCGCAAGAGGCCAAGCTCGATCACATCTGCCGCAAACTCCGACTCACTGAAGGCGAACGTTTTCTGGATGTAGGCGCCGGCTGGGGCGGCCTCTTGCTATGGGCCGCCGAGAATTATGGTGTCGACGCGACGGGTATCACCCTTTCCAAGAATCAGCATGCCTATGTAAATAAGCTCATCGCGGAAAAAGGTCTAAGTGGGCGGGTCCGCATGGATCTCCTCGATTATCGCAAGCTTGACGCCGGCCGGCCTTACGACAAGGTGGCCTCAGTCGGTATGTTCGAACACGTAGGGCGCGCACAGCTGACTGCATACTTTTCCAAGTTAAGGAATCTGGTTCGTCCCGGCGGCCTGGTGCTTAATCACGGAATCACGGCGGGTGGCGTCGATAACGCCGAGCTTGGTGCCGGCATGGGTGAATTTATTGATAAGTATATTTTTCCTGGCGGCGAACTGACTCATATCAGTAGTGTCATCGAACGGCTGGCAAAGGGCGGGCTCGAAGACCTCGATATTGAAAATCTGCGTCCGCATTATGCACGAACACTTTGGGCATGGAGCGACGCACTCGAGGCGCAGCTGCCGGAAGCGCGGGCTACGTTGCAGGGCGACCAAGGGGAACGCTCTTTGCGCGCCTACCGAATGTATCTTGCGGGCTGCGCGATGGGGTTCGAGCACGGCTGGATTGCACTGCATCAGATATTGGCTCAACCCTGCACGCCTGACAGGTCCGATGAGCTCGAGCAACGTACCGGTCAAAGTTATCCTTGGCGCCGCGACTATATGTATGTCGCGCAAGCGGGTAATTGACGCGCGGCTGTCGATTAAAACGATGCTTGGTTTTAAAAAATCGGGACAACTTCAACGATCCTTCTAGCGCGTCGTTTTGTAAGAAAGGGTTAACCCGGTTTTAATGTCGGCTAAATTCTCGTAAACTGCTGCAAACTTCGCAGTTTGATCAATCTGGCGTATGGTGGGTCTCAGGCCCCATTACCTGTCAAAACGAGTACTTTGTACTCCTCATGCTAGTGTCGGTTTGTATCGGCGGTAAACCGTCTTCCGCACACCCCCTTAGCCCTGGCGCATCGCAGCGGTAATTTTTGGTGCGTCCACGAAACTAAAGGAGGCTAAAAAGCCATGTCTCAACATGTGAGCCATTCACATCTTTCGTTCTCCGCGAACGCTTCTTCTCACCTCACGCGAATTGCCCTTGGCCTTGCAGTGGCCGCCGCATTGTTCGGTATCAGCTCCACAAACAACACCGCACACGCAGCCGAAACGCCTCAATGCGAAATCGACCGCCCGCTGAGATTCGGCGGTATGAATTGGGAATCGAATCTGGTGCTTGTAGAAGTTGAACGTCTTATTGCCGAAAAAGGCTATGGATGCAAAACAGAAGTCCTGCCCGTTGAAACCTTGCCGGCGCTAGCGGCTCTTGAACGCGGCGACCTTGATATCAACACTGAAGTTTGGATAAACAGCGTGGCCGAGCCCTGGGCCAAAGCCGAAGCTAGCGGGAAGGTAAAGCGCATCGGCGATATTTACATGGGTGGCGAGGCTTGGTATATACCGCGCTACACCGCCGAGCGCTTGCCCGAGCTTAAGTCGGCCGCCGACCTGCCTAAATTCAAAGATCAGTTCAAAGATCCGGAAGAACCCTCCAAAGGCAGATTCTATGGCTGTCCGGCAGGTTGGGGCTGCGAAGTGGTTAGTACTAATCTGTTCAAGGCCTTAAACCTGGGTGACTCATTTACTTTATTCTCGCCCGGAACGGGGGCGACGCAGAAAGCAGCACTTACATCAGCATATCAACGCAAAGAAAATATTGCTTTCTACTACTGGTACCCCACACCTTTGGTAGGCGCCATGGACCTTGTCAAGCTCGAGTTACCGGCTTACGACAAGGCAAAACAAGCTTGCCTTACCGATCCCAATTGCGAGAATCCTGAAGCCTCGGCTTATCCGGAAAATCCGGTATTCACAGCCGTTTCCACTAAGTTCACACAAGAAGCGCCCAAGCTGACCGAGTTTCTGTCTAAAGTTTCCGTACCGTTGCCAGTCATGGATAAAGTGATGGCGCACATGGAGGAAACCGAGGACGAGCCGGTTGATGTGGCCAAATGGTTTATGGAAAACAATGACCAGATTTGGAGCCAGTGGTTGCCGGCCGATGTGGCCGCGCGAGTAAAAGCAGCTCTATAGCGCTCGTACTTCTTGCCACCTCGGTGGCAAGCCGGCCTTACGCCGGAATTCGCAAGTGGTGATCGCTACGGTCGCCACTTTTTACGAGTTCTACGGAGTTGATTTTATGTTTCCAGAAATTATTGCGCCTCGCGCGCTACGTGCGCCCATCGACGATTTTGTCGGTGGGATCGTTTCAAATTATTCAGACGTTCTTCGGGTGTTGACCCAGCCGCTGCTTGACTTGCTGATCTGGATGGACCAAATCTTGCGGTCTGCGCCATGGTGGGCGGTTGTTCTGGCCGTCATGGGCCTGGCCTGGCTGGCTAGTCGCCGTATCGGATTTTCGCTGGTAATTGCGGCCATGCTTTCCTTAATTGGCGTCATCGGCCTGTGGGATGCGGCGATGCAGACGCTGTCGCTCATGATCGTCGCAGTCGTGATGTCTGTGGCCATTGGCATACCTATCGGAATCCTGATGGCCAGCTTCAAGTGGTTACGTACCATTCTGCTGCCAATCCTGGATGTCATGCAGACCATGCCCAGCTTCGTCTATTTGATCCCTGTTGTGATGTTATTCAACCTGGGCAAGATCGCTGCCATTATCGCTACCATTATTTATGCAGTGCCGCCCGTAATCAGGCTTACAGATTTGGGGATACGGATGGTGGACAGCGAAGTTCTCGAAGCCTCGCGAGCTTTTGGCGCGAATCGTACAAAGCAATTGTTCGGCGTTCAGCTGCCGCTGGCCATGCCAAATATTATGGCCGGAGTAAACCAGACCACCATGATGGCTTTGGCCATGGTCGTGATCGCCTCCATGATTGGGGTGCGTGGACTGGGCTATGAGGTCTTGCAGGGTATCAATCGGCTACAGGTAGGCCGGGGTGTCCTGGCTGGGCTCGCTATCGTCATTCTTGCGATTATTTTCGACCGGATCACCCAGTCGTTCGGGCAACGTCAGCATAAAGGAGCCTGATATGGCCAAGATCGAAGTACGTAATATTTTTAAGATTTTCGGGCCTCGCCCGCAACGTTTTCTTGAACAGGCGCGCACTGGTATCAGCAAGGAAGCGTTGCTGGCCGAAAGTGGTCATACCCTGGGTCTGCGCGATATAAGTTTGTCTATCGAAGAAGGCAGCATCTATGTGATCATGGGCTTGTCTGGTTCAGGCAAATCCACGCTCATTCGACACTTCAATCGGCTTATTGAGCCCACTGCCGGCCAGATACTCGTTGATGATATCGATGTCATGACATTAGGAAAGACCGAGCTCGAAAAGTTTCGCCAGGAAAAAATGAGCATGGTGTTTCAACGCTTCGGCTTGTTTCCCCATCGCACCGTAATCGAGAACGTCGCTTACGGTCTGAAGGTGCAGGGCATGGGCAAAGATCAGCGTCGTGAGCGTGCGCAACATTGGCTCGAACAGGTCGGACTGGCGGGGTTTGAAAACCAATATCCGCATCAATTGTCAGGCGGCATGCAGCAGCGGGTGGGCCTTGCTCGTGCCTTGGCTACTGACGCAGAAATACTGCTGATGGATGAAGCCTTTTCTGCGCTGGATCCGTTAATACGTCGAGAAATGCAGGACCAATTGCTGGAATTACAAGCGCGACTTAATAAGACTATTGTCTTTATCACGCATGATCTCGACGAGGCCTTACGTTTGGGTAACCGTATCGCAATTCTGAAGGGCGGCGAGCTGGTGCAAGAAGGTACGCCGGAAGACATACTCCTTGCCCCAGCTGACGACTACGTTCAGTCGTTCTTGCAGGATGTCAATCGCGGTAAGGTCCTCAACGCTGCGCATGCATGCAACGAACCCTCACTTACTTTGACCATGCGTTCACGCCCGGTCCATGCGGTAGAGCGCATGGCAGTGCGCGGTTTCGATTACACCGCCGTTCTCGACGGTAAACGTTTAGCGGGCGTGCTGACCAGGTCGGCGGCTGAACGCGCCGCGCGTGATGGTGCGCGTGATGTGGCTCGGTATGTTGAGGAGATGGCATCGGTGCCGTCGACGGCAGGGCTAGATGAAGTATTGGGGCGCATGTTGCGCAGCACTGAGCCATTGGCCGTAACGGGCGATAACGACGAGTTCTTAGGCATGCTTTCTCGTAGCAAAGTCGTAGAACTGGTTACGCCGGTGGTCGAAGGGGCGGCAAGCGACGACACCGAGGCTACGGACGCTTCGGTACCGAAGTCGGACGACGCTGCGCAACAGCAGGATCGCGCTGCAGCGTAGATCGATCAGGTTGCGGGGCGTGTTGTTCGTGCATGTTGTTTCACAATATGTCGGTACCAGGCAAAAAGCAGGATTGCCGACATGCCCAGCCCTGCGAGCGCCATTAACCACATGCTGGCGGCGCCTACAGGGCCGCCCGGCATGATCCGGTTGATAACCGGCTGCAGTCCTCCGGCTGCAGGTCCGAATCCTAGCCACCATCCCCCTATCAGGCCGACGCCAGTCAACGCAACTATCTGAAGCAGCAAGGGTACGATGGCGACTTTATAGGCGCGTAGCAAATAAGATCCTATGCACTGCATGGCATCGCACAAATGGAACCAGGGCAGCACTTGCATCAAAGCGGCCGCTACGGTTGCAACTTGGATCTCACTGGTATAAGCGCGGAGTATGGTGGCTTTTCCGAGAACCAAAACGACAGCTGTCAGACCTGCGCCTGTGGCAACAATGGCAATTCCGGCCAGGCCGGTTCTTCTGGCGCGGGGCATATCATTCGCGCCGATGGCTTGAGCCGTTAACGATGCCGTCGCTATACCTACCGCCATCGGCATCATGTAGCAAAGGGCAGCCAAATTCGCCATGATCTGATGTCCTCCGGTGACATACATGCCTTCTCGAGCCACCAATAGCGCCATGAAACTGAACGCGCAGATTTCTATCAGGTACGAAGCGCCCATCGGAATTCCCAGGCGTAGAAGCTCTTTTTGACTGGCCCACCTGGGCCTTCCGAGATGAGGTTTGAAACGGCGGAAAAAGGGATCATGGTAAATAACCCAAAGGCCGGCAGCGAGCATGAGCCATCCGACCACAGCGGAAGAGAGGCCAGCGCCTGCAGCACCCATGGCGGGCAGCCCCAGTTTGCCAAACATGAATATCCAGTTGAACAGCAGTTTGAATAGGATACTGACCAGGTTTATCGCCATTACTGTTTTTGGCCGTGACACCGCTGTGCACAGGGCATAAATGGCCCGAAAAATCAGGGTCGCGGGCAAGGCAAGTATTAGTGCGCGTAGGTACCAGGTGATACCAGTGCGAACAACCGAATCGACCTCGCCTGAAAGGCCGAGCCATATCTCGGGGAACAAGAAAGTCACCGCCCCTACCGCCGATAATCCCAGGGCTAGCCAAACTCCTTGGCCCCAGGTACGCCCCACCTCGAGATATCGCTTGGCACCGAAGTGCTGGGCAATGATGGGTATTAAGGCATGAACCACGCCCATCAATCCAACGAACACAGTCAGATATATCGATACGCTCAACGCCATCGCCTGCAGGTCTGCAGCGCTGGCGTGCCCGGCCATGGCCGTATCGATGACTCCAAAAGCGATTCCTGCCCAAGAGCTGATCAGGACCGGCCACGCCTGATGAAGGATTTCTTTAAGGTGGTGCCCGAAGCGCCTGCCTTTGGAACCCTGTGTTTTCATTACTATTCGAGGCGCAGTAAACGGAATATCTCGTGGCGGTCGGCGCCGCGCTTGCCTTGCCAAATCACATTGGCCGAGTCTGAGAAAGCGGCAGTGTCATTGGCTAAGCTTTGGGGGGATGTCTGTTGCAAAATCAATGGACAACCCGAGTCATAGCTGAAATTGATCGAGTTGAACACCAGAAAGGACGCTCTTTGCCCGGTGCCTACTCCCAATGCGCGCACGCACTCGTGAGGTTTTTTATTGATTTGCAGCGCGGCTGCCAGCTGACCCGATACTGTGCGATAGCTGCGTACGTAATCAAGCACGGGCATCCAAAGGGTAACGAGCATCAGCCATGTCACGATAAGACCACCAGCAGACAAGACGGTGCCGCGCCAAAGCGCTACTGGTTTGCTGTGCAGACGCCAGCGCACCAGCGCTATCCATGCCAGGGTACCGAGGGCCGCAATGAATAATGCCGGCCAGGAAATGAAGGCTTCGTAACCGCGAGTCTGGCGGGCAATATTGTGTGCGATCTGTCTCGGCCAGCCGGTTTGTAAAGCAATCCATCCCAGCCAAACGGTGGCGGTACTCAGTGAAAAGCACATTACCGCGAACCAGTCTAGTGAATTGACCACACCGCGTCGCAAAGTAGGAAGTGCAAAAGCAGCCAGTATGGCGGCCGGCACGGCAACCAGGCTGTATTCGGGTTCGAATACATCCGCCATGAATAACATCGTGATGATGGGCCAAATTGCAAACATCAAGGGTATCCAGATGTGCGGTGCGGCCAGCCACGAGCGCCAGCGCCACAGGGCCAGCAATGCGAATGGCCACGTTGGCCACAGAAACCATGGCAAGTCGCGAAGTAAGCTGACTATGACTTCATAGCGGGGCCAAGTGAACGAATGGATATTCCAAAGCCACCAGTTACGGGTCCAGTACTCGCTAACTTGGTTGGCAGGTATCCACCACAGCAGCATCATCGTAATGGCGATTGCAAAGGTGATGAGCAGCCATTTCTTTTTGTCCCATAAGGCGCTGTTAGGCCTAAAGCAAAAGGGGACGGCAAGCATGATCGGTAGGGCGCCTATCCAGCCCCGCGTCAGGAATGCGGCCCCCAACGCTAGGCCCAGGGTAACGGCGCCGGACACCGGCTGGTCGAGCATGCGCGCGACGGCGTAAAAGGCCAGGGCCTGGAAGGCGATAAGCGCCGGCACCTCGGACGTCTCGTGCATTCGCCACAAAATTCCGACCGTCGCAACGATGAGGAGCAAAGCCGCATCGGCAATCATGCGTCCATAATCGCGCACGGTGGGCTCGCCGCCGAAAGGCAGGGCCAAAGGCTGGGGTTCGGGCCGTCGACCCAGCAGGTAACTGCCGTACCAGACTGAAGCGGTTAGCAGGCCGAACCAAAGCAGGTTAGGCAAACGTGACGCAATAATGGCGGCGTTCAGTGGCGTGGTGAAGTTTTCGAACACTGGCCCGAATAGCCAGATGCTGAATGCCCCCACCCACATGGTCAGCGGACCGTCTTGGGCGAAGGCCAGTACGCCGATTTGCGGTAGCAGCATGGCGGCGCCTGTGTCGTGCAAGGCCGTCATCATGGTGGCCAAGCCGACCACATCATCGGTTTTCCATGGGTCTCGAAAGAAAAGCCCCGCTAGAATATAAATTACACCGACCACCACCAAAAAGAATCTGGGCAGTTTCACGGTTGCCGTTGCGGTAAGGCGGGCTGGGGTGGAAAGGGAGTCGCTCGGAGACACAGGGTGCGCCCTTAAAGGGTAGAGGGGACTATCTTAAATTAAAAAGGCAGCCCGAAGGCTGCCTTTCGCGAACACGAACGGATACCCTGTCGGCTTAGGACGCCTTGGGGGTAACAGTACCCGCTGTACGGGCGAAACGGGCACGGAATTTCTCGACGCGACCAGTTTCGACAATACGCGTTTGTGCGCCAGTGTAGAACGGATGCGATTCCGAGGTAACTTCGCACTTGAACAAGGGGTAAGTCTTGCCGTCGAGTTCGACGGTTTCGCGGCTGTGAAGCGTAGAGCGCGAAATAAATTTAGTGCCTGTTTGCTGATCCAGAAACACCACTTCGCGGTATTCGGGGTGGATGCCTTCTTTCATGATGTATTCCTGTTGTATCTCGATAAGGGCGGGTCGCCAGCTAGTGAATCTACTAACCACGTATCCAAAGTAACGCAGCATTCTAACATGGTGGCCTCCCGCCTTCCAAGCCAAATCTTGGGGTGAATCAGTTGTAGTTGTTCACAGGCCGCATAACGGAAGCAGTCGGCAAGTGTACCGCGAGTCTGTACAGTTTATAGCTGTCCACGCTCCGCCAGCGATATGGCGCCAGATGCTGTCACGATAAGATGATCCAGCAGCCGGATATCTACCAGGGCGAGAGCGTGTTTCAAATGACGCGTAAGTGCCAGGTCGGCTTCGCTCGGTTCTGATACCCCCGAAGGATGGTTATGGGCCAAAATAAGTGCAGCAGCGTGGTGCTTCAGGCCTGCCTTGATAACTTCGCGCGGATATATCGACGCCTGCGTAAGTGTGCCGCGCGATATTTCTTCGGCGGTGATCAGGCGAAACTGACTGTCAAGGTAAAGCGCCATGCAATGTTCGACAGCCAGGTGGCCGAGCTTAGCGGTGCAGTAGTGTTTGACGCGTTGTGGCTGATCCAGCGCTTGTCCGGACTTCAGGTCTTCTTCAAGGGCTCGCCGGTTCAGTTCATTGATGGCAAGTAGTTCACAGGTTTTTGCAGTTCCCAGGCCAGTGATGCCCAGCAGGATTGCGGAGTCGGCCGATAGCAGGCCTCGCAGACCATTAAATTCTTTGATAAGCCGGTGCCCCAGGCTGACTGCGTCGCAGCCCTTGATGCCTGTACGCAGAATAATGGCCAGCAATTCGGCCGATGTCAGGACATGGGCGCCATGGGCCAGTAGGCGCTCTCGTGGGCGTTCCGCTTTGGTATGCAAAGTTTGAAGTGTCATAAGAGGCTCTAAAGTAGGAGAACAGTAAAGATCCTCTACGGTGACAGATTCAGAACTTTAATACCGACTTAGTGAAGGGTTTTGTCCCTCCGGATTCTTAATTAGTGCTTCATTACGGTATGGAGCTGATGTCGCAGCCAGCAGGTACGCTCCTCACCAATATGGTTTTTTTCTTGCGCTATGCTGGCCGGCGGAGTCGGTTGAGCTCGACCGCGATAAGATCACGACGGCTATCGAATATGAAGGCTATAGCGTCGTGGTCATCGGCCCGTCTATGTTCCGGGTGTAGTCATGCAGCGCGATAACCGCGCTGATATAGGCACCCAGCCGCCTAATTGACGGTAATGTTGGCGTCTTTGATCACCTTGGCAAAACGCGCGGTGTCATTGTCTATTTGACGCGCCATTTGCTCCGGCGTATCACCTATCGGCTCGGCGCCAATTTTCGACATGCGATCGCGAAAGTTTGCAGAGTGAATGATTTTCACCATTTCGGTGTTCAGTTTGGTCACGACTTCTGGGGGTGTGCCCGCGGGAGCCAATACTCCGAACCAGGTGCCTAGATCAAAGTCTGTCATGCCCGATTCGTTTAATGTAGGCGTGTCGGGCAGCACGGAGGAACGCTTGGCCGTGGTGACGGCAAGCGCGCGCAGTTTGCCGCTCTGAATATGGGGCAATACCGGAGTTACCGTGTCGAAAGACATGGCGACTTGTCCGCCGATCAGATCGGTCGTGAGCGGGCCGCTACCTTTATACGGTACATGCAGCAGCTGAATGCCGTTTTGAGCTGCGAACTGCGTTCCGATCAAATGCTGTAGCGTGCCATAGCCATTAGACCCATAGGCCAGTGGCTGAGGGGCTGCCTTGGCCAACGCGACCAGTTCTTTTGCGTCGCTGGCCTTTGTTCTTTCAGCATTGATGACCAGCACATTTGGAACGAGCGCTACCGTGGTGATGGGGGCGAAGCTTTTTTGGAAGTCGTAAGGCAGGTTCTTGTAAACATTGGTGGCAATGGTGTGGTGGACAGCGCCCATCAGCAAGGTGTAGCCATCGGGCTTCGAGCGCGCGACAATATCGGCCCCCAGTGTTGAGCCCGCGCCTGGCCGGTTCTCGACAATAACCGATTGACCCAGCGATTTCGATAGTTCGTCGCCCAGCGAGCGGGCCAGGACGTCGGTGGTGCCGCCGGCAGCAAATGGGACAATTAAACTAATCGGCTTGGCCGGCCATTGTTGCGCCAAAGTCGGATTCGCGATGAACAGTGCCGCGCCGGCGACAGCCCCGGCAACGATTGAGCGTTTAATGGTTGCTGCGGTTGGGTTGAACAATAAGGGTGTTTTCAAAATTTGTCTCCTGTCTTTGTTGTAGGTCTTTGAATCAGTTCCTTAAGCCAGTTGCCGAGGCGAGCCTGATGCGGCTCGCCAGGTCAACCTTGTCGCTGCGTCAGGCTGCGCGGCGCTTCGCGCCGCTTGCCGCGATTTGTTCGCATACCGCCTGAGTGACCTCTTCGGTGGTTGCTGTACCGCCAAGGTCGCGGGTATGCAAACCGGGATTTGAGGTTACGTATTCGACGGCCTGCATGACATGTTCAGCCGCTTCGGTTTCGCCCAGATGCTCAAGGAGCATGACGACGGACCAAAATGTTCCGACCGGGTTAGCCAGCCCTTTGCCCATGATGTCGAAGGCCGAACCGTGGATGGGCTCGAACATGGATGGGTAGCGGCGTTCAGGGTCGATGTTGCCAGTGGGGGCAATGCCCAGGCTGCCCGCGAGCGCCGCCGCCAGATCGCTGAGAATGTCGGCGTGCAAATTGGTGGCGACGATGGTGTCCAGCGTGGCGGGGCGGTTGACCATGCGCGCCGTGGCTGCATCGACGAGTTCCTTGTCCCACGTTACGTCAGGGAATTCTTTGGAAATTTGCAGGGCGATTTCATCCCACATGACCATGGCATGGCGCTGCGCGTTTGACTTGGTGACCACAGTCAGCAGTTTGCGCGGGCGCGATTGAGCCAGGGTGAAGGCGTAGCGCAAAATTCGCTCGACGCCCACGCGCGTCATAATGGATACGTCGGTGGCCGCTTCGATGGGGTGGCCCTGGTGCACACGGCCGCCGACACCGGAGTATTCGCCTTCGGAATTTTCGCGCACGATGACCCAGTTCAGATCTTCAGGCGCACAACGTTTTAAAGGTGCATCGATGCCTGGCAAGATGCGGGTAGGACGCACATTGGCATATTGGTCGAAGCCCTGGCAAATTTTAAGTCGCAGGCCCCACAAGGTAATGTGGTCGGGAATATCCGGGTCGCCCGCCGATCCGAACAAGAGCGCATCTTTATTGCGCAAAGCATCCAGCCCATCTTCAGGCATCATCACGCCGTGCTGCCGATAATAGTCTCCACCCCAGTCGAAGTTTTCAAATGCAAAGGAAAACGATTGGTGTGAGGCTGCCACGGCTTCAAGCACGCGCTGGCCGGCAGGGATGACTTCTTTGCCGATACCGTCCCCGGGTATGGTGGCGATTTGATATGTTTTCACGCAGAAATCTCCAATGAATGAATTCTTGACTGTTGAACTATAGAAGCAATTCAGTACAAAATAGGAGCCTGCGGTGAATCCATGTTTAACCTGTAATTGACAATCAAAACTGGTGTAATGACTTATGAGTTCAGGTACGCACCCGTCCGAGCTGGCTTTTTTCTCGACGCTGGCTGCTGCCGGCGGACTGAGCGCGGCCGCGCGCAACATTGGGATCAGTACACCGGCGGTCAGCAAGCGGCTGGCGCAAATGGAGGCGCGATTGGGCGTAACCCTAGTCACGCGCACGACCCGCAGAATGCATTTAACTCCCGAGGGTGAACTTTATTTGGCGCATGCGCGCCGCATTCTGAACGACATCAGCGATATGGAACAGGTGCTGGCCAGTTCGCAGGCCGCGCCCAAGGGCCTGCTTCGCGTAAATGCCTCGCCCGGGTTTGGCCGCGGCTATGTGGCACCTCTTTTATCGCGTTTCAAGGCAGCCCATCCGGATGTTCAGGTGCAATTGCAATTGTCGGTTAATCCACCGTCGTTTATTGACGATATGTTCGATGTCTGCATTCGTTTCGGTCAGCCGCCTGATGCCAGGATTATTGCGCGGCGGCTCGCCTCGAACCGGCGCCTGATATGCGCTGCGCCTGAGTATCTCGCTTTGCGAGGCACGCCCAAAACACCCGATGATCTGGCGCAACACGATTGCATCGATATTCACCAGGGGGGCGAAGCCTATGGCGTCTGGCGCCTAATCAGCCGGCATGACGCCACAGCCAAAGGCCAGTCTCTCAGGATTCACGGCGGTATGACGACAAACGATGGCGAGGTTGCCGTTAAATGGGCACTAGACGGCCACGGTATCTTGGTACGCGCCGAATGGGACATCTCAAGGCATCTGAAAAGCGGCCGCTTGGTTCAGGTGCTGCCTGACTATCAAACCCCAGATGCCGATATTTATGCAGTGTATGCCCCCCGTCATCAACTTTCTCGGCGTATACGCGCGTTCGTGGACTTTGCGGTGGATTCATTCGCCGAATAGTTTTAAATAACTTCGTTATCGCGCCCCGTGGCCCAGTCAGGCTCGCGCCAGAGAACATCGTCATCGATTGGCCATACGGGCCGTGGCAGTCTGTCGAAACGAATCTGTCGCAGATTGGGCGTGGTCAAGCCTGGGCTATCGACATCATGAATTCGGTCATCCGGGAAGAACTCGTCGAAGCCGGCCCGGTAGTGACCTCGGCTTTTCACGACAACGCATTGTGCTTTCGAGATGTCAATGCCGTGCATTTCGAGCATTGCCGGTTCCGCTAGTTGCCTTCTTAAGGTGCCGACAACTACTTGCATTCCGGAGCCCGTCAATTCCAGCAGCGCGCTGGGTCCGAGCGAAAATTTTCGTCCTTGCAATATGCCGCGTCGCCCGACGCCTTGCCCGTCGCTGATGCATAACACCCGTGCGCGAGACACGTAGCGACGTGAATATGTGCTTTCTTCACTGTTGAAAACGGCGTCGAACTCTGCACCCACGCCCAGTTTATGGGCTTGCGCAGCGAGGTCCGGTGCGATGAATATCCCCAGCACCACACCGGGTACGCGGGCTTGGTCCAGCGCTTTTAACAGCCAACTAGTATTGCCGCGCCCACCGCCACCGGGATTGTCTGCGACGTCGGCCAATAATATTGGGAGGGTGGCTGTTCGGGTCAGGTCAACTGCTTGCTCAACACTGACCGTGTCTGCTACGTAGCGCGCCTTGTCGGCCCAGGCGGCGCGTGCCACGGTCAAGGCCGCCTGACGCGCTGCAGCCAAATCCCCGCGGGCGGTGACTGTAATCGTCAAGCCGCACTTGGGAAGGTCGGAAAACACGAAACCGGCTGCTACCGATACATTGGCAATGGGCCCATCTTGCGGCTTTTGCATCAACGAAGTGCCCAGTTTGATCAAATCGGCGTAAGGACCTTTGGCCGACGACAACGTGACTGAAGGTGGAGTGAGCGGTAAGCGGATATAAGCCGTGACGGGCTTCATGCCCGACAGAATCTCATGCAGCAAGTCGGCTGCTTCCGCCGCACGCTCGCGTTGGTCGATATGCGGATTCGTGCGGTAGGAAATTACCGCGTCAAGCGCGTCGACCGTCTCAGGCGAGACGTTGCAGTGCAGGTCGTAGGTGGCGATGACGGGGATATCGGATCCGACAACAGATCGAACCAGTTCCATCAGCGTCTTCTCGGTATCGTCCTGGTTCTCTGCGGATGAGGCGCCGTGATTGGCAATATACACAGCATCGACCGGCAGCGCTTCAAGCAGGCGCTGTTCAACCTGGATAAGGAATTCGTCCCAGACTTCAGAACTGGCGGGCCCCCCGGGGGGGGCCGCAACGACAATAAGAGGTGCCGGAGCCCAATCGCCCAATGCGTCCATGCGTTGATAGAATCCTGGAACTTCGCTGGGCAGGTGGCTTAAGCCTCGAGCCAGCGTCGTGATGCGATCGCCTTCCTCCCAGCATTGCGCCAGGAAATCCTCTTTCGAAGAAACCGGGGCGAAGGCATTCGATTCCAGGTGAAATCCCAAGATGGCCACTTTTGGGCGCGTTTTGCTCATGCAGTTCTCCAAAGGCCTTATGCTTTTTGTACCGTGTAAAAGAGCGACATCTGAGGTTGAAAATGCTCCCACTCTTTGCGCAGCGCTGTCACTGGATAAGTGGCGCCTAGCGGAATATATGGGACATCTTCAAATACCTGAAGCTGAATTTCGCGGCAGATTGCCTTCTGTGCGGCCAGATCGGGCGCAGCAAACCAGTCCAGACGTAGCTGTTCCAGTTTTTCGCTGGTCGGCCAGCCAAACCATGCTTTCTTGCCGTTTCCACGAATCGGCAGATGACCTGCAGGATCAAGGTTATTGGGGCCTGTGTTGCCGGTGAATGCAACGTTCCAGCCGCCATTGGATGGAGGTTCCTGATTGTTTCGACGCTGAACGGCAGTTCCCCAATCGATCGCTTGAACATCGACTTTCATGCCCAATCGTTTGAACAAATCGGCCGTTACTAATGCCGCAGCGTGCCAGGTGGGGAAGTCGACCGGATCCAGTATTACAACCACCTCACCTTTATATCCCGCCGCAATGATGTCTTTTCGCGCTTTTTCCAAGTCACGCTTGCCGGTCAGCTTTTCCATACCGGCGTCGCTTGCCATTGGGGAATCAGGCACAAATACACCGCAGCGGTCATTCCAGAATTCAGGGAAATCGGCGCCATTCATGGCTGTCATGTATTCGGTCTGATTGACCGACGCCAGGATGGCCCTACGAATAGCAGGATTATCGAACGGCGCATGTAAATGGTTGAAGCGCATAACGCCAATTGTTGGCAGGCTGCGCTTTACCAGCTTGATGGCCGGATCTGCTCGTAAAGTGGGCAAGAAGTCGCTATCGATCATCTCGACCCCATCCACTTCGTTGGCTTGTAGCGCCGCAATCGCTGTTGCACGATCAGGGATGATCTGCCAACGGACCTGATCTACGTGGGCAATCTTTGGTCCTGCTGTAAAGTCTGGCGCAAAAGCGTCTTTGCGCGGTTTGTAAGCGGCGAATTTTTCGTAGACGACTTTTGAGCCGGAAATCCATTGGTCGGCAACGAACTTGAAGGGGCCGCTCCCGTTCATTTGCTTGAGGGCTACCGTTTCCGAGGTGTTGGCTAACGCTTCTGGCATGATGCATGCCATGTTTCCCGATTGGCGAGCCAGTGCATTAAGAATCAGCGGAAACGGCTTAGTCAGCTTGAACTGCACTGTTTTGTCGTCCAGGGCGCTGAGCTCTTCGGTCACCAGAAAAAGGGACCGGCCCATCAAATCGCGCTTGGCCCAGCGCTTCAGACTAGCGACGACATCGTTGGCGCGCACTGGCGAGCCATCATGAAACGTCAGCCCCTCGCGCAGCTTGATGGTCCACAGAAGGCCGTTGTTTTCGCTCGTGTGGCTTTCTGCCATCTGTGGATGTGGCAAATACTGAGCGTCGAGTCCGTACAGCGTGTCGAATACGAGCTGGGCGTGAACCTGCGTGACCGCTGTTGTGGTGAACATGGGATCAAGAAGGGCCAAGTCGGCCTGCGGCACCCATCTGAAAACAGTTTTGGGCGACTGCGCCCACAAAACGTTGGGCATCGCCAAAGCAGCTGTTGCTGCCGAAGAGGTAATCAAGAATTTTCTGCGATCCATCTTAGACTCCAGGGTTAATTGAAAGAGTGGCTGTCATACGACTCTTAATACATGCCGCCAATCGGGTGTTGCGCTACATAATGGTTATGGCCGACTTCTACCAACGCGTGGACCGCGGGCTCATCGTCGCCGACGTCACGGACCGGGCTTGGAATATCACTGACTTCCAGGGTTCCTCTGCGTCGCATTGCCGGATCCGCAATAGGTACCGCCTGCAGAAGTTTCTTGGTGTAGGCGTGTTGGGGGTTCTCGAATATCGCCTGGCGCGACCCAATCTCGACGATCTGTCCCAGATACATCACCGCGACGCGGTGGCTTATGCGCTCGACAACCGCCATGTCGTGAGAAATAAACAAATACGCCACACCGAGGTCGCGCTGCAAGTCGATGAGCAGATTCACAATTTGTGCCTGGATCGAGACATCAAGCGCAGAAACCGATTCATCGGCAATCAATACCCGAGGCTGGACCGACAAGGCGCGTGCAATACAGATACGTTGCCGTTGTCCCCCAGAAAACTCATGTGGCCAACGGTTCATCATGGATGCATCCAGGCCTACACGTTCAAACAATTCCGCTACACGCCTATTCGCCTGGCCGCCGTTATGCAAACCATGGATCAACATGGGCTCCTTCACACATTCGCCCACTCGCATTCGTGGGTTAAGCGATGCGAAGGGATCTTGAAAAATAAATTGCATATCGCGTCGCAGAGCGAGCAGTGAGTCGGGGTTATTCTGCTGCACTGTTTTCCCATCAAACTCGATGGTGCCGCCCGATACCTTGGTAAGCCCCAGTAACGAGCGGCCGGTCGTCGTTTTACCGCAGCCGGATTCGCCGACCAAAGACAAGGTTTCACCGGCATGCAGGTCGAAACTAACTTTTTCGACGGCGTGCACACGTTTTTTCACACGAGAGAAAAAACCTCCACGCAAATCAAAACGCGTCACAAGATCGCGTACCCGCAGGATGGCGTTTTCTGAGGCTTCGTGTGATGGCAGTACTGCTGGTTCTTCTTTGGCTTTGTCGTCTGTGCCAGCCGCATCTGTTGCGGACAAGAGCAGGTCAAAACGTGCTGGAACCGTGGTACCGCGCATTGCCCCGAGCTTCGGTACGGCAGCCATCAAGGCTTGCGTGTACGGATGGGTCGGTGCATTGAAAAGCGCATTTACTTCGTTTTCTTCGACCACTTCTCCTTTGCGCATCACCATTACGCGATCGGCAACTTCCGCCACGACTCCCATATCGTGGGTAATGAATATGACCCCCATATTCATATCCCGTTGCAATTCCCGGATTAGCTGTAGGGTTTGCGCCTGGATAGTTACGTCAAGGGCGGTCGTGGGCTCGTCTGCAATCAACAGTGCCGGCTCGCACGATAGGGCAATGGCGATCATTACGCGCTGGCGCATGCCGCCCGACAACTCGTGCGGATAACGGTTCATCGCCGCGGCTGAGTCGGGAATACGCACCTGATCGAGGATTCGGCGGCTCGCCGCCGCGGCTGCCCGGGCGTCGCAATGTTGGTGTAACTGGATGGCCTCTGTGATTTGCGAGCCGATGGTGAACACCGGGTTCAATGAGGTCATTGGCTCTTGGAAAATCATGCCGAGATCGGCACCTCGCATTGCGCGCATCGTGCTCTCGGGAGCGGACACCAAGTCAATGATCGTTCCATCGGCGCGGTGAAAATTTATTTCCCCTTTGCTGATAATGCCGCCGCCAAACTCGACCAAACGCATTATCGTCAATGATGTAACGGATTTACCAGAGCCTGATTCTCCGACGATAGCAAGAGTTTCACCTCGGTCTACGTGAAGGTTAAGAGACTTTACGGCCTGAAAACGTTGGGCGCCGCGTCCGAATTCCACGGAGACGTTTTTAACATCCAGGACACGGCGGCTGAGGCTTGAAGACGCTGGGTTCATGACTTAGATCCTCTTGGCCATGCGAGGATCCACCGCATCGCGCAAACCATCGCCGAGCATGTTGATGGCCAGAATAGTGATAGACAGAAAAATGGCGGGGAAGGTAATCAGGTGTGGCTTTATCTGCCATAGCGCACGCCCTTCAGCCATGATATTGCCCCATGAAGGAACAGACGGCGGGACGCCTGCACCGATAAACGACAGACTGGCTTCGGCCAGAATTGCCACACCGCAAATATAGGTAGCCTGCACAGTCAATGCAGCAACGGTATTAGGAAAAATGTGGCGAACAATGATACGGGTACGGCTGGCGCCAGCTGCTACGGCAGCCTCAACGTATGGCTGTTCGCGCAAGGTAAGTACCAAACCGCGAACCAGGCGCACAACACGCGGTATTTCCGCAATGGTGATGGCCAGAATCACATTCTGCAAAGATGCCCGGGTAAGCGAGATAAGGGCGATGGCAAGCAAGATACTGGGAATGGACATGAAGCCGTCCATGATCCGCATTGCTACCGCATCGATCCATCGGACAAAGCCGGCCAGCAGGCCAATTGTCAAGCCAATTGCCGTCGACAGTAACGCCACCGAAAACCCAACGGTAAGTGAAACTCGTGTGCCGTAGATCACTCGAGAATACACGTCGCGCCCCAGCAAGTCGGTCCCGAACCAAAATGTATCGCTTGGCGCGCGAGTGCGATGAATAGGGGAGAGCGCGGTAGGATCGTTGGTGCCCAGCCAAGGAGCGAAAATCGCGATGAGCACTAGTGCCAGAACGAGCAAACCACCGATAGCGACAGTCGGATGCTGCTTGATAAAGTTAGTATGCGTGCTCATCAGTATTTGATCCTGGGGTCGAAAACTCTGTATAAAAGGTCGACCGCTAGATTCACCAGCACGTATAGCAGGCTGAAGAGCAGAATGACGCCTTGGATGATGGGATAGTCGCGCCTTAAAATGGCATCGACGGTAAGTCGGCCCAAACCGGGAATGGAAAATACGGTTTCCGTAACGACCGTTCCGCTAATGAGTAGCGCTACGCCGCTACCGATAATGGTAATGATGGGCACCGCTGCATTTTTCAATGCATGCTTGAAAAGGATGTCACGGTTGCCGACTCCTTTTGCCCGCGCGGTGCGCACATAGTCTTGTGACAGAGTCTCTAGCAGGGTGGCACGCGTAATACGTGTAATCAAGGCCACGTACACACTTCCTAATGCCAGAGCAGGCAGCACCAATGAGTGCACTGATGCCCAGAATCCGTTGGTCAGCGGCACATATCCTTGCACGGGGAACCAGCGCAATTGCAGCCCGAATGTCCACGCGAGTAAGTAGCCAACAGCAAAGGACGGAACCGAAAAACTGAATACGGCAAGGACCATTATTCCGCGATCATGCCATCGGTTATGTTTCCATGCCGCGAAAGCGCCTAAAGGGATGGCAAGCGATACGGATACGATCAGGGTCAAGACCATCAAGGAAAATGTCGGCGCCAGACGCTGGGCGATCATCTCGCTTACCGGCAGGCCGGTGAATAATGAAGTACCTAGGTCTGCATGCAAGACGGCCCAGGCCCAATTTCCAAATCGAAACAGAAAAGGCTCATCGAGCCCCAAAGTCATGCGGATACGGGCGATGTCTTCTCGTGTAGCATCTTCTCCAGCCAGCAGCGCGGCCGGATCGCCGGGGGCGAGATCGAGCAAGGCGAAAACGAAAAGCGCAACGAACAACATGACAGGGATCGTCATGTACAAGCGTCGCAATGTATAGGAAAGCATTGAAGCCCTTTTGTAAACGCGAGTTAACGAATCAACTTCCAATCCAAGGTCGTGGCATCACCGGACGTTCACTGTATGAATCGTCGACCGTTGTAAAGGTGTAGCAGCTTGAGAATTCTAGAGAGCCGCAAATCTTCTAACAATGTCAATATTTATAAAAAAGCGTTGCGTTAATTAGATGGCTTGCGCAAAGCCGCGCCGCAGTTGAAGATGCCGAAATGCACGGTAAGCAGGCTATGGGGAATACCCCTAGCCGGAAAGTCGTTTTTAACGACAGAACTGACAACCCTATGACCTGTTATTTGTAGAATTCGTCGATATGGCGAATCAGCAGTTGCATGAATCGGGCAGCGCTTGATGGCAATTCGCGCCGCTGCAGTGTCTGGATGTGCAAGTTCCGCTGATGTAGTTCGCCATTTGAAAGAGGGATGGCGACCAATTCACCGCGCTCGGTCGACGCCAGTACGGTCAAATGACTAGCAAAGCTGATAGCGCCCCAATCACGGCAAAAGTTCTGGATCGCGCCTTGATTGTTACTGGTAAGCGCAATATTAAGCGAGATTCTTTCATGCATACAGCACAGGTCAATGATGAAACGGATGGTGCTGCCAGGGCCCATGAGGGCTACCGGCCACGGAACGATCTCGTTCAATGACAGCAGTTCTCGGTCCGCAAGTGGATGGTTCGCCGCCATGACGGCATAAGCCGGTATGCGTCGCGCATACTGAATATGCACACCTTCCGGCGGTGACAGGTTGTAGCTCAGGCCGATGTCATCCTGACCTTTCCGGACCCGTGCATTGATTTCCGCGGACTGTAGAATGGCTAACTCGAACTGGACCGTGGGTTCTTTTTTACGGAACTCACCCATTACGCGGGGCAGCAGTTCGCGTCCAAATGCTTGATTTGCCGATAGCTTGATTAGCCTCTGTCCCACATGACGCAAGTCGCGAATTTCGCTGTGAGCGCGTTCCGACTCCAGATGAGCCCGACGGGCGTAGGCAGCAAGCAGTTCTCCCGATTCGGTCAGTACCATGCCGCGTGCGTGTCTATCAAATAGTCTTGTTTGATATTCTTCCTCCAGTTTGTGGACCATACGGCTGATTGCGGACGGCGCGACATGAAGTTTCTGTGCGGCCAGGGTCAATGAGCCCGTATTGACGACTTCCAGAAAGTAGATAAGGGCAGTATTTAGCATGGGTACTGACTCAAAAGGGAAATGTAATCGTACCCATTAAAGCAGGCACGCCTAAGACGCTCTAAAATAGCGGTAATAGCAACGATTATCTACGGTGAAAGATTTGACCTCTACCCCCGACGCGGCGAAAGCCTCTGTCCGTCCCGACTCCTACTTAACATTGCATTATCGGATCGAATTAGTAACTGGCCCGGCCGCGGGTTCGGTATTCGCTAATACTTTTGATGGCCGGCCGGCCACGCTGCAAATGGGCATGGGTCAGTGGGCTCCCGGCATGGAGAACGCTCTTTTGGGGCGCCAGGAAGGCGAGCGTTTCGCCTTCGATCTTCCCGCATCCCAGGCCTATGGTGATCGCAATCCGGATCTCTTGCAGCGTGTCACGCGCGCCATGATGGCTGCCAATGCAGACCCGGAATCTCAGTTCGAGCCGGGCGACATGGTCGAATTTTCTGCCCCTAACGGTGGGCGTTATTCCGGGATTCTGAAAGAATTGGATGACGCCACAGCCCTGTTCGATTTCAATCATCCTCTAGCTGGCGCCGACCTGCGTATTGAGGTGTCGTTATTAGGAGTCCTGTAATGTCAGACCATAGTCCAGCTCAACCGAATCTTGAGGTTGTGCTTGCGCAACCCAGAGGGTTTTGCGCGGGCGTTGATCGTGCCATCGATATCGTCGAGCGTGCCATCGAACTTCATGGTGCGCCAATCTATGTGCGCCACGAAATTGTCCACAACCGTTATGTGGTTCAAGATCTCAAACAGAAAGGCGCGATCTTTATCGACGAGCTTGACGAGGCCCCGGCGGGTTCCATCGTTGTATTCTCGGCCCATGGCGTCGCCAAGGCAATTCGCTCTGAAGCTGAGCAAATGGGCCTTAAGGTATTCGACGCTACCTGTCCTCTTGTTACGAAGGTGCACATCGAAGTGGCCAAAATGCGGGCCGCGGGACGCGAAATCATCATGATCGGCCACCGCGGTCATCCCGAGGTTGAAGGCACCCTGGGTCAAGCCGATGGCGGGATGTACTTAGTCGAAACGGCAGCCGACGTCGAAGCGCTGCAGGTGGGCAACCCCGAGAATCTCGCATTTGTCACGCAGACCACATTATCGGTCGATGACGCAGCGACAGTTGCCCAGGCATTGCGCGCCCGTTTTCCTTCCATTGTCGAGCCGAAGAAAAGCGATATCTGCTACGCGACCCAGAACCGGCAGGATGCCGTAAAAATTATGGCCCCGGAGTGCGACCTGGTATTGGTCGTCGGAAGTCCAAATAGTTCGAACTCCAACCGTTTGCGCGAAGTGGCAGAACGCAAGGGTGCGGCTGCCTATCTGATTGACGGGCCGGAAATGATAAACCCGGACTGGCTGGCGACCACACGGCGAGTCGGCGTAACCGCAGGTGCTTCTGCGCCCGAAGTATTGGTTAATCAGGTTATCCTGCGCCTGAAGGAACTTGGCGCCGCCTCGGTGCGTACCCTGGCCGGGACGCCCGAGAATGTGTCGTTTCCTTTGCCTAAGGAACTCTCCCGTAAAGTAAAGGAATCTTGATGAAATTGTATAGTTACTTTCGTAGTTCGGCGGCTTACCGGGTTCGGATCGCCTTGAACCTTAAAGGTATTGCTTACGAGACTATACCGGTCCACTTGCTTAGAGAAGGGGGCCAGCAATTATCGAGCAATTATCGAAATATGAATCCCACCGGGTTGGTGCCGACCCTCGCTGACGAGGATTGGTCCGTAGGCCAGTCAATGGCGATTCTCGAATATCTCGAAGAAACCCATCCGGCGCCGGCGCTGCTGCCTGCCGACGCAAAAGGGCGCGCCGAGGTTAGGGCGATCGCGCAGTTCATTGCCTGCGATATTCATCCATTGAACAATCTTCGCGTATTGAAATACTTGAAGCACGAATTGGGCGTCGACGAAGAGGCCAAGAACGCGTGGTATCGTCATTGGGTAGAAGAAGGCATGGCCGCACTTGAAACGATGCTGGTCAACCAGGCCAATACCGGTCGATATTGTCATGGCGATCAACCCACTTTTGCGGATTTATGCCTGGTGCCTCAAGTTGCCAATGCGCGCCGAATGAACTGCAGCCTCGATGCGATGCCGACCATTGTGCGTATTGATGCGGCATGCACCGAACTGCCTGCCTTCCAGCAGGCGGCTCCCGCCAGCCAACCTGATTACGAAGGCTGACTGGGTAAATCGGCGTTTGTTTTTGCCATCCACTTTCGGATATAGTCAAAGCGATCGAACCCCCAGAAGGGTTCGTCGTCCACAAAAATGAACGGGGACCCGAAAACGCCGCGGCTGATGGCCGCGTCGACTTCGGCTTTCAGCAAAGTTTTGATTTCTTCCAGGGCCATGCCCGCCGCAAGATCTGCAGTATCGATTCCTGTCTGTCCGGCTAGCTCTAACACGATGTTTGCGTCGCCGATATTTTTTTGCTCGACAAAATAAGCACGAAACAGCCGGTGAGCAAACTTGATGGCCAGGGCCTCGTTGTGCTGCAGCAGGAACAGCAGCGATCGAGCCGCGTGTACGGTTCCGATTGGAAATGGCTCGGGTTGCTGATACGGAATATCGAACAACCTGGCAGTACGTTCGAAGTCGTGACGCGAGTACTCGCCTTTCAGCGGAATTTCTGTAAGCGGAGCTGAGCTTGAAGCCTTGAACATGGGGCCCAATAAAATGGGTTTCCATTTCACTTTGCGATCAAGCTCGGCGGCGAGGTCTTCGATTTTAGTGCTCGCAAAGTAGCCATACGGCGAAGAAAAATCGAAATAGAAATCTATATGACCAGTCATGTTTTATTACCGCCTCGCTGTAGTGAGTGCAGGGCACCATCGCTGCATGGTATGCAGGTTTTGGCATTCGCGCAATCTCAGCGATAATTCCGGTCTGTGCGTGCTATTTGGCAGATCTCTACTAACGGAAAGACAATGAAAAAAAGTTCAGGCGTAATCGGTGCAGTAGTGATCCTCGGTGTCGCGTATCTGGGAACCACGTGGTATGTGGGCAAAGAGGCTCAAACAACGATAGAGCGTGTCGTGACCCAGGCCAACGAGCGTCTGGTTAAATTATTGGGCCCGGACCTTAGCGGCAGTGGTCTGAAGATAGAAATCAACAACTATCAGCGCCATTTTTTCTCGTCTGACGTCACCTATACTATTCACCTGAAGGACGAGGACGGCAAGCCCATCGATCTTAAATTGCAAGATCATTTGCAACACGGCCCGTTCCCATTGGCCGCATTGCGTTCTGGCGAATTCAGGCCCATGCTGGCGCATAGCCGTGCCCAATTGATTGCTTCGCCGGCAAGCCAAAAATGGTTCGATAGCCAACAGGGGAAGTCGCCATTGACCGTGGAAACAGAAGTCGGTTTTGGCGGTTCGGGAAAATCAGTCTGGACATTCGCGCCAACAGAATTGGCTGAAGGAAGCGAAAAGCTCAGTTTCAGCGGCGGTTCGATCAATATGGATTTCAGCAACGACTTCAACGACAATACAGCGGCTGGCCAGTTTGCATCGCTCTCACTTGTTAATCCTGAGCGTGGGCAAAACTTTACCCTCAAGAATATCAAAGGCCATAGCACAACCACCCTAGGTGGTCAGAACGAAGTCACGACCCAGAGCACTGCAACTATCGATGCTTTGGCGATCGGTGAGGCTGCCGAAGCTGTCACGATCGAAGAGCTCACCATCAACCTTGAGAGCCGCCAGAAAGATAAATTGCTTGATGGTTCATTACGCTATGATTTCGGCCGCTTGATGGTAGGGGGCATCGACCTGGGCAGTATATCGGTCGGAGGTAAGACACGGCAGCTGGATGTTGCCGCATTGGCTGCCCTGGCGTCTGAATACGATGCCATTCAGGCCAAGCGTGGTAGCGCTGACGATCAGGAATTGACGCTGACCCAAGAGGAAGAAACGCTGCTGCACAAAAGGGGCATGGCCGTTCTGGCATCAAGCCCAAGCCTATCAATCGATCCGCTGATCTGGAAAAATGACAAGGGCGAAAGCAGGGCACTATTGCAAGTTGACTTTGTCAGCCCCGCCAATGGCCAGTCGCAGCCAGCAGATGTGCTGTTGGCTGAAATTCTTAAGCGAGTTGAGCTGGACCTTACTGTTTCCAGGCCCATGTTTCTACAGGCTTTTACACAGGCCCAGGGTGACGACCAGCAAAAGCAGCAAATGGAAATGCTAGGCGCCCTTATATATGATCAATATGTCGCGCGTCTGCGCGATGCGGGACTGGTCAAGGTAGACGGGGACGCAGCTGCCGCCAAGGTCTTATACGAGAACAACAGCATCGATGTTAACGGCCAGGCCATGCCGGTATCCGAGTTCATGCAGCGTGCCATGAGTGTATTGATGTAAATAATAAAAAAGTGGTCCAGGGCAAACCTGGACCACGCGCCACATACCGGATTATTTTTTTGGTGATACGCTAATCTTTCGCCGCGTGCCATACGTCGCGAAAATTATCGCCATTGCGGTCGCCGGCCTTTGCATCAGATTTATACCGATACAATGGTTTGCCGTTATGGGCCCACTGCTTAGTCCCATCGTCGCGGGTAATAATCGTGAACTTACCCTGTGGGCTTGCCCCTTCTGTTGCCATAACAGGTGGCCAGTTCTGGGTACAGCCACCGGTGCATGCGCTTTTTCCGCTATTCGCCGCATCCTTGTCAAACGTATATAGAGTCATTCCGGACTGATCTACCAGGATATTGCCACTTTTCTTGATGGGTACGTCTGCCGCCATCGCGGTGGCCCCGGCCACGAGCGTGAGTGTCAATACTGCCAGTATCTTCTTCATTGTCGGCTCCTAAGTTGGTAAGGCACTTAGGAGACTACTCCTGCTCGAACGCAGGCCAAACGGGGGAAATCCCCTAGTCCAAAAGATGTACACATGGGAATAAAGTAGCCGTTGATCCAATTACAAGAAATGCGCTTTCATAGAAAAGCCATCCAGGAGACAGCCGTGAAAAATATGAGAATAAAAAAAGCTGGCCGCCAGAACAATTGGCTGTCGAGACGGTCACTAGCGGTAAGGCTATTTTTAGCAACGTCGCTGGTTACGGTGGCAGTGATGGTCGCGATAACCGGCATCATGGCGTGGCAAAGTCGCACCGCTGCCATACAGACCGTACACCGTGAAATGACTTCAGCCCTATTGGGGGTCGATCAATCGCTGCAACTTGTATTTGACAGCGCCAGCGCTCGTAGCAAAGAACTCATCCCCGTAATGGAGCGCGAGCTGGGCGGGATCCCGGTTCTGGACGGTGGCGTGACCGATACCGATGAAGGTGGTGAAGTTCCGCTGCTGGTAGTGGGTGACCGCATCATCAATGGCGACATAGACACCTTACTACGCATAAACGAAAATACCGGTGCGGACTCGGCCGTTATCGTTCGCTCTGGTAATAAATGGGTGCGCGCCGCGACCATGCTGCGTGATGCCCAGGGCAATATACGTCTGGGAAGTACGGTCGAACCCACCGACTTGCTGGCACAAACTCTCGACAACGGTAAACCATACAGCGGCCTGGTGCAGCACAATGGCAAGTGGTACGCCACGAGCATTCAACCCTTGAGGGATGACGCGGGCACCGTGTACGGCGGACTGTCCGTACGTGTGGATGTCCACGCCCAAGTTGACGCGTTGTTGCAGTGGATTTCCAAGACGATTGTTTCCGGCCACGGCTCTCTGGGAATACTGCAAAGGTCTGCCGACGGTAAAGAATGGATACGAATTGCTGGCGCCGATGGTAAAGCTGGCGAGCGCCTGAGCACCTCGATGTCCGCCACAGACATTCAAGCGCTTGACCTGTTGTTTCAACAATCCAGCGGCGCTTCACAGGTTAATTTGGGCGATGATGCGGCCGCAAAATTCTTCGCCTGGCAGACGGTCAAGAACTGGGATTGGCTGATGTACGGAATCGGTGATCAAAGTGACTTTTTGCAGGAAAGTTACGAGCACCTGCTTACGCAGCTGGCCTTGATGCTGGTAGGCACTTTGCTGATTTCACTGCTGGTGGGGTGTCTAGCCTCGCGCACTTTGCGCCCTGTTGGGCAGGTTATCTGGGGTATGGAGAAATTGGGTCAAGGTGACCTGACGACCAACATTCCCGACGTTCCCATCGATAGCAAGAATGAAGTCCATGCGCTTTTGGACAATCTTAAAAGAACACAACGTGGTCTCGAGCGCACAATCGCTAGCGTTCGCGCGGGGGTTGACGAAATTAATGTCGGCGCCGGCGAAATCGCCGCAGGCAATATGGATCTCTCCAGCCGCACCGAGCAACAAGCTGCGTCGTTGCAGCAGACGGCAGCCAGCATGGACGAGTTGGCGGCGACCGTAAAACAGAATACCGATCATGCGCGCCAGGCCAATAGCCTGGCAAATGAAGCCTCGACGGTAGCCAAGCGCGGCGGCGCGGCGGTGTCGGGCGTCGTGCAGACCATGCAGCGCATTTCCACCAGCTCAGGAAGAATCAGCGAAATCGTCGGTGTCATCGATAGCATAGCCTTCCAGACAAATATCCTGGCTCTGAACGCGGCGGTTGAAGCGGCCCGTGCTGGTGAACAGGGACGTGGCTTCGCCGTCGTGGCTTCTGAAGTGCGTTCGTTGGCTCAGCGAAGTGCTGAAGCGGCCAAGGAAATCAAGAACCTTATCGAAGTTTCGCTCACCGAGGTTAGTGCGGGTGCCAAGCAGGTTGAAGGCGCAGGCGAGACCATGCACGAACTGTTGTCATCGGTGCAGCGAGTGACCACGATCATGCAGGAAATCGCGTCGGCCTCGGAAGAGCAGTCTGCAGGCATTGAGCAAGTCAACCGTGCAGTATCCCAAATGGACGAGGTTACCCAACAGAACGCCGCACTAGTCGAGCAAGCTGCGACAGCTGCAGGGTCACTGCAGGATCAAGCGCGATACTTGGCCGATTCGGTGGCCGTCTTCAAGATTTCACCCGATTCGGTTATTGAGATGGACAGCGCCGATCTTCATAGGAAACTGCCCGGTAGCGGCTCGAGCGGGCCGCTTGCCGTGCAGTTTGCTTGATCTCGATGTAAGAATCACGGCTGGTCGTGACTATTTGACCATTTTTTGAGCGCGTTGTACCAATTCGGGGTTTTGTTGCAGTGCCTGATTCATGCCGTTAAATTGGTCTACGGTCATGCCCTCTTCATGAACTGCCCTGACCATTTTTTCGTCGGCTTGCTCCAAAACCTTGTTCCGGGCTGGTTCATCTTTCGATGCCACCAGCTTCGGTTTGAACTCTTCGGAGATCATCGCGACTTTCTGCGAGGCTGCCACGAATTTCTGAAGTTGCGTGTCGGTAATGTTGGCGGATGCCGCGGTTATAGCGGCCTTGCCTGCGCCGGATGCCGACTGCTGCGCCATTGCGGCGCCGCTAGAAAGCCCGATTGCGATCAGGCTGGCAGACAGGGTGGTGGTAATCCATCTTTGCATGTAATCTCCTTCAATTGCCGTGTATGACGTTCTATCATGACATCAATTAGGGCTAGTTCAAGCCCAAGTCGGTAGAGATTGTTATCGAAGCGAAACGGCGCGTAACTAAGCGGTTTGCGTCGTTTAACCACTGTCTTCCAAATCCGCGTATGCTAATGGGGCCATATGGCATACAAATCAGTCGTCCAAGGAGTATTACCATGGCAAAAGGTCAATTACGCGGAAATAAAGAAGCGAAAAAGCCAAAGCAACCCCCGAAACCGGCAGTGCCTGCATCGCCATTTGGCTCGACGGCCGCCAAGGGTGGATCGCAGGGCTCCGACGCTAAAAAGAAGTAAGCAGCACGTTTCCGCTTCAGTAGCAGGTAGGGCGCTTCGGCGCCCGTTTTTATTGAGTGTTCGGTATGCCAAAATCCATCTTCCGGTTGGAAGATGCCGCATAGGATGTGACTTCAAGGGAAAGATTTATATGCTGGATATCGCTCGTGTGCGTGCCGATACACCCTCTACCCAGAATCAGATTTTTTTGATGAGTGCAGGTTCCTCGCTGATGCCGGCGCCGGTAGTGCAAGCGATGCGTGCTTACCTCGAACTTGAGGAAAAGGCAGGCGGGTACAAAGCGTACGAGATTCAAGAGCAGCGTATCGTGGCAGGGTACGATTCTGCCGCTGCGCTAATCGGCGCTTGCCCAGATGAGATCGCTTTTATGGAAAGCGCTACCGCCGCGTGGCAGATGGCGTTCTACTCCATGCGGTTTAAGGCCGGCGACATCGTGCTTACGAGCGAGGCCGAGTATGGCGCAAACTATGTAGCCATGCTGCAAATACGCCAGCGTCTGGGTATCGAGATCCAGGTTGTGCCAAGCGATCCAGCCGGGGAGATCGACCTGGACCTTTTGCGTCGCATGATTACGCCGCGAGTCCGATTGATTTCGCTCACATGGATCCCAACCAATGGTGGATTAACCAATCCGGCTGTCGAGGTGGGGCGGATAGCTCGGGAATACGGTATAGCGTACTTGCTGGATGCGTGCCAGGCCGTCGGGCAGTTGCCCGTCGATGTGGAAAGTTTGGGTTGCGATATGTTGTCTGCTACCGGACGCAAGTTTTTACGTGGCCCCCGCGGGACGGGTTTTTTGTATGTACGCAAAGGCTTTATTCCGCGGCTCGAACCCCATACCCTAGATCATTTTTCGGCTCTCTGGGTAGAGCGCGACCGCTTCCAACTACGCGACGACGCCCGTCGTTATGAGACATGGGAATCGAACTATGTTGCACGCGCAGGCCTGATTGCTGCAATGGATTATGCGTTAAATATAGGCATGGAGAGCATCGCAGTCCGATGTTCCGCGCTGGCCAATCGCTTGCGTGGCGGCCTTGCAGAATTACCTGGAGTGCGGGTGTTCGATCTGGGCAGAAATCCGTCCGCCATCGTTACCTTCACGATAGGCTCCAGGTCTGTGGAAGAGGTCGTGGCACTGGCTGGAAAGGCGGGGATCGTGATCGGTGCTACACCGCCATCCAGTACACGTCTGGATGCCGAGCGGCGCGAGCTTCCAGTATTGATCAGGGCTTCGCCCCATTATTTCAACACAGAGGAAGAGATTGCGCGGACGCTCGATTTTTTTCGTAAGCTTTAGCCTAACGGCTGCGGGCCAGGGTGTAGCGAATCCGGCGGTGTGAGCTAAAAATGCTGCGAAATAATCTCGTCGAACGCAGCTTCGGCCGACTTGCCAGATCTCATCAAATCGCTGATGGCCGAGGAGTATTTTTGAATACCTTCTGGCAGAGCGTCGCGATTTTCCTTGAAGTAGGCATACTTTTCGTGCTCCACGGTGTCAATGACCGGTGCAGGCGCCGTGTAGCTGCTGCGGGTGGTGCCGGCACTGCTGCTAGTTGCGCCAGTTGCGCCGGTACTAGGGCGGCTAACGCGGGCACGGACGGTGCTTTTGACACCGCCGCCTTTCATCGCTGTTTTGACCGCTTCCAGACTGAAAACGCTGGATAGGGTGTCGCTCACGTTGCCGTCGGAATTCAGGCTCATCAATAGATTTTTCTTGTCGAAGGCCATTTTCTTGCCGGCCTTGTTGATCACCTGATAGTTCGGGCGTTGCGCATTGCCGGGCATTTCGAACTGGACGTTAGGTCCGTATGATTCCATTTTCTCAATGACGTCTTTCAGGAAATCGGCGCTCAACGAGTCTAGATTGCCATTCCAGCGTTTGCTTCTTTTCGTGTTCAAGATGGGTGCTTCCAATACTGTTAACTAAATCCGGGGGCATATTTTACGCTTTGTTAAGGGAAAACCCGAGCCGGGCTAATGAAAGAACGCCAACTATTCTGTAACTGACGCGGGAGAGCCTCTAATGGGGCGACTTAACAAGCTTTTTCACCCTCTCAATGTTCGCCCGTGGCATTTCTTTAAAGCGACCGCCCCATGTAATAGGCCGTTACCAACGTTCACTTTGTTCTGTTGCCCGCGGGCGCATGCTGGTTGTTTAGCACGGCTCGATTGTCACTGAAGGACGTCAATGACTCATAACGTCTTTGCAAAGGCGCGCCTGCTATCCATTCAATGGAGGGGCGTGAAGCAATGCCGTTGGGAATGCCGCTTAAGAACACGCTCCGATACTTATCGCGAAGCCGCGCCAGAATGGGGCCATGGGACGATCGAGCTCCGGTCCGAGCTGAACTGTTTGGCATCGAGCGGCTTGAACAGCATGCACAAAGTCTGGCTGCCGCCCAGGCCATTACGAGCTCACCGCCGCGCGTCTTTCCGTTGCAGAAGCGTCTGGACGAGAATGCTGCGGTACTGCTGGACGTCTACCGTGCCAGCGCTAAAGAGCTCGAACAAGGGCGCAATATTGTCCCTGCCGCGGAGTGGCTGCTTGATAACTATCATGTGGTCGAACAGCATGTTCGCGAGATAAGGGAGGACCTGCCCCCTGGGTTTTACCGCCAATTACCCAAACTGGCGCAGGGGCCGTTCGCGGGCTATCCGCGCGTATTCGGTCTTGCTTGGGCATTCGTCGCTCATACTGACAGCAACTTTGATCCAGACACGTTGCGACGTTTCATTGCTTCCTACCAGCGGGTTCAACCGTTGGCAATCGGCGAATTATGGGCGGTGGCGATTACGCTGCGTATTGTCCTTATCGAAAATCTGCGGCGTGTGGCCGACCAGATCAGTATCGGGCAGAAAGCCTTGGCCGACGCAGAACTTTTGGTGGCCCGGCTTCTTGATTCGAAAAAAGTTCAGTTAGTTCTGGAGTCATCGACGGCGCCGTGGTCGAGTTTCCCTTTGCCTGAGGCATTTGCAGCCCATCTGGCGAAGCGCCTGCGAGATTTGGATCCTAGGACAACGCCTGCACTTGTCTGGCTGGAAGAACGGCTGACCGCACAAAATACATCGATCGACGAAGTGGTGATGGATTTTCAGCAGCGGCAGGGTTCTTCGAATGTGACCGTGCGCAATATCATTACAAGCATGCGGTTGATCACCGATATTGACTGGACGGAGCTGGTAGAAAAAGTTAGCCATGTCGATGAACGTCTTCGCGAAGCAAGTGCCTTTGCCACGATGGATTTCGCTACCCGGAATTTATATCGCAACGCCATAGAGAAATTGGCGCGCGGCTCGTCTCTGTCTGAGATGGAGGTAGTCGAGCTAGCGTTGAATGCAGCACGTATTGCGCAGGCCCAAGCTTCCGATGAAGGGCGGGCCCAGCGCGTCGGCGATCCTGGCTACCATCTTATTGCGGAGGGTCGTCCAGATCTGGAACGGGAGATTGGCTTCAAGCCGCCCCTGCGACTACGTCTGAGCCGACTGAATGTACGACTGGGGATTCGCGGGTATGTGAGCATTATTCTATTGTTCACCACTGCCCTGCTCGGGGCAGCCTTTTCGGAGCTCTGGGTCCCTGAGGTGGCGGTCGGCTGGCTAGCCCTGTTTTTGCTGGCGGCTTTTTTTCCGGCAAGCGAGCTTGCGACAGCACTTATTAATCGGGCGGTGTCGTGGACCTTCGATGCCGTCATTCTGCCAGGGCTCGAATTGAAGGGCGGCGTTCCCAGTAAGCATAGAACGCTAGTCGTAATACCAACACTGCTGAGCAGTCGCGCCGATCTTCTTGAGCAAATAGAGCGCCTGGAAGTGCACTATTTGGGCGACGCGGGCGGCGACTTGTCTTTTGCCCTGTTGCTGGACGGCATGGATGCAGACCAGGAGGTCATACCGGGCGAAGAAGAGCTCCTGGCAGTTGCGACGGAGGCATTCTCTGAGCTGAACAGCCGCTACGGTCCGGGCCCGTCCGGTGATCGCTTCCTTTTGCTTTATCGCCGCCGGATCTTCAATCCCAGCGAGAATAAGTGGATGGGCTGGGAACGCAAAAGGGGCAAGCTTCACGAGCTTAATCGGCTTCTGCGCGGAGCCACCGATACCACCTATATACCGGTAGGGCAGCCCACCATATTCGTCCCGGCCGATGTGCGCTATGTGATTACGCTGGACGCGGATACGCGACTGCCGCGCGACGTTGTGTTGCGTCTGGTCGGCAAAATGGCACATCCCTTGAATCGACCCATATTCGACACTGCACAACAACGGGTTGTCAACGGATATGCCATTCTGCAACCTCGTGTCACGCCGGCACTTCCTGTCGGTCGCGAAGGTTCCATCTACCAAAGGGTAATCTCAAGTCCGGCCGGCATTGACCCTTATGCGGCGGCTATTTCGGATGTCTATCAAGATCTTTTTGGGGAAGGTTCATACACCGGCAAGGGAATCTATGATGTGGATGCATTCGAAGCGGCTTTGGCCGGACGCATCCCAGAAAATGCATTACTTAGCCATGATTTATTCGAAGGCGTATTTGCTCGTGCCGGCCTGGCCTCCGATGTCGAGCTCATAGAAGAAGCACCGTCGCGCTACGATGTTGCGGTTAAGCGCCAACATCGCTGGACGCGGGGCGATTGGCAGCTTGTTCCGTGGTTGTTCGAATATCGTAAGGGCAGCGGGGGAATATCGTCAGTCGGACGCGGGAAAATGCTCGACAATCTGCGTCGCTCGTTGCTGGCGCCAGCTTCAATGATCGCGTTGGTCTGCAGTTGGTGCTTGCCCATGCCCGCGAGTGCATGGGGCACCTTGCTAATCCTCGCATACATTGCTGTGACGATATTCCTGCCTGGCCTTTTTTCGGTAATCCAGCGGCGTAAGGGAATTGGAATCCGAAGTCACATGCTCTCGCTGGCATCCGATTTCCGTCTCGCCGCCATCCAGACGCTGCTTTCCCTTGTATTTCTAGCCGATCAAGCCTGGCGCATGTCCGACGCGATCATCAGAACATTGATTCGGACATTCATTACACGACGCCATCTGCTTGAGTGGACAACGGCGGCGCAGTCTTCCGGCGGACCCGCACTGGATCTGTGGGGGTTCTACAAGGAGATGGCGGGGAGCACATTGCTCGCTTTGTTATTGACGATGTCAGCGGCAATTTTCGTCCCGACTTCGTGGCCGCTGGTCTTGCCTTTTATCTTGTTATGGGTCGCCGCGCCATGGTTTGCATTATGGGCGAGTCAGCCGCAGCCCGAACTGCGGGAGCGCGAAATATCGGGCTCGGACGTCAGGAGGTTGCGCTTGCTGGCGCGCCAGACCTGGCGATTTTTCGAGACTTTTGTCACGCCGGCAGACAACATGCTGCCGCCTGATAATTTTCAAGAGGAACCGCGTCCCATTCTTGCTCATCGGACTTCGCCCACTAATATCAGTTTGTATCTGATGTCCACCATTGCAGCTCGTGATTTCGGATGGGCAGGGGCAGCTCAGACGGTTGAGCGTCTGGAAGCGACGATATCGACCATGCAGAAGCTGGCGCGGTTCAAGGGGCATTATTTCAATTGGTACGATACTGAGGACTTACGGCCGCTCGAACCCGCTTACGTCTCGTCCGTCGATAGTGGCAACCTAGCCGGTCATCTGATTGTGGTCGCCAACGCGTGCGAAGAATGGGTGAATAGCGCTTTCCTCGTGAATCCCCGGCCAGGCCTTCGGGATAATCTCAAGCTGGCCCGGCGAGCAATCGCCGCGCTGCCCGCGGCAAGCGGCGAGCGTGGACGACAAATCAATGCGCTCCTTGACGAGATCGAAACCAAACTGGACAGCGTGCAGGCCGATCAAATTGTATTCCCGACGCTCAAGAGGCCTGCTGAAAAAGCGATCAAGGCACTTATGGATGTGCTGCCCGCAGCAGAAGACGACGATTCCGCAAATGCGCTTTTCTGGTTCGAAGCACTTAACGCATTGATTGCGGAATATGCTCGCGACAGACTTATAACCGAGAGTCCTGACAATACGTTGCCGGCCCGGCTTCAATCACTTGCCAATACGGCGCGCGAAATGGCGCTTGCGATGGACTTCGCCTTTTTGCTTAATCAAGACAGAAAGCTGTTATCCATAGGCTATCGCCATGATGACAATTCGCTTGATCCTAGTTGCTATGATTTGCTTGCCTCCGAAGCAAGGTTGGCCAGTCTGTTTGCCATAGCGAAGGGCGATGTCGCGACGCGTCATTGGATGCGTCTTGGGCGTATGGCGACTCCGCTCGAGAGCGGCGCCGCACTGGTGTCATGGTCCGGGTCGATGTTTGAGTATCTTATGCCATCGCTGGTCATGCGTGCTCCGTATGGCAGCCTGCTAGAACAGACCAATCGTTTAGTGGTGGCACGTCAGCAAGCTTATGGCCAGTCACTGAATATCCCTTGGGGTATCTCAGAGTCTGCCTATAACGCACGCGATATGGAATTCACTCTGCAGTATTCCAATTTTGGCATACCCGGCCTGGGACTTAAGCGGGGGCTGGCAGAGGATGTGGTGGTGGCACCCTACGCCACGGGGCTGGCGGCGATGGTCGATCCGGCGGGCGCCAGCGAGAACTACAAGCATCTTGCCAGCATAGGCGCGCGCGGTCGCTATGGTTTCTACGAGGCGCTTGACTTCACGCCTTCGCGGCTGCCCGAGAATAAGAACGTAGCGATCGTGCGCAATTATATGTCCCATCACCAGGGCATGACCATTGTCGCCATTGCCAACACCTTGCTTGAAGGCCGCATGCGAAGCCGCTTTCATCGCGAACCCATGATTCAGGCGTGCGAACTGCTTCTTCAAGAGCGCATGCCGCGCGATGTTATCGTGACTCATCCGCGGGCAGAGGAGGTTCGCGTGGCCGCCGGGGTGGCTGTCAATAGTGCGGCCACCGTGCGTCGTCATGTCGGCGCGACAACGGGCGCCCCGATAACGCACTTGTTGTCGAACGGACGATATACGGTAATGCTGACTGCTGCGGGCAGCGGCGCGAGCCGTTGGCGAGATATTGCGGTGACACGCTGGCGTGAGGATTCCACCTGCGACGGCTGCGGTTCATACATACTATTGCGCGATATGCGCGACGGTAGGTTTTGGTCCGCCGGAATGCAGCCCATTGCAGCGCCAATGGATCATGAGGAAGTCATTTTTGCCGAGGACTACGCGCAATTTATTCAGCGCGAGGGCAGCTTGACCACCACCATGGATATTCTGGTTTCCGGCGAAGATGACGGCGAGGTCCGTCGGGTGTCACTTACCAACAGCGGCCGACGCCCACGTGAAATCGAAGTGACGTCCTACGCCGAGATCGTGCTGACGACTCAGTCTGCTGACACGGCCCATCCTGCGTTCGCAAAGCTGTTTGTCACGACGAGCCATCTTGATGAATTTGCCGCGTTGGTTGCCACCAGGCGCCGACGTTCGACCGATGAGCCCGAGCTGTGGGCTGCGCATTTTGCTGTTGTTGAGGGTGAATCTGCAGGCGAACCGCAGTATGAAACTGATCGTGCGCGCTTCATTGGTCGTGGCCGGACGATTGCAGCAGCCCAGGCAATGGCGGATGACACACCCCTTTCGGGCACCGTGGGTACGGTTCTGGACCCGATTTTTTCGCTTCGACATCGCGTACTGATCGCCCCTGGCAAAGTGGCCCGGTTGGCATTCTGGACGGTCGTGGCGTCGTCGGAGGCGGAGCTGATGGACATGATCGACAAGCATCATGACCGAAGCGCTTTCGAACGCGCAAAAACCCTGGCCTGGACACAGGCCCAAGTGCAACTTCGGCACCTGGACATGGACGCAGACGAGGCCGCAGATTTCCAGCGCATGGCAGCACCCATTTTATATGCGGATGCCCGCTACAGAGCCCCGTCGGGCGCAATCAAGCGCGGTGCAGGTCCACAGTCCGGCCTTTGGCCCTATGCCATTTCGGGTGATTTGCCTATCGTCTTGCTGCGCATAGACGATATTCAAGATATTGCCCGTGTGCGGCAACTATTACGAGCTCATGAGTACTGGCGTATGAAACGACTCGCTGTCGACCTTGTTATTGTCAACGAGCGTGCGTCATCATACGTGCAGGACTTGCAGGTCGCCATCGAGACGGCGGTTCGCAGTAGCCGGTCGCGCCCGCGCTTTGGAGAAGAGCTTGCGCAAGGTGCTGTCTATACATTGCGGGCCGATCTTATGACGGTTGAGAGCCGCAACTTGCTTCAATCCGTCGCGCGAGTCGCTTTACTGGCGCACCGAGGGCCCATCGGCGAACAGCTGGCCCGTATTCCGAAGGCCGCGGTGCACGCAGTGCTACCCAGTCGTCAGAAAACTGTAAGCGCCGAATCCACCTTGTCGACGCCCGAAAACCTTGAGTTCTTCAACGGTCTGGGAGGTTTCGATAAAGGGGGGCGGGAATATATAACCATCCTGAATGATGGCAATTGCACGCCGGCGCCTTGGATCAATGTCGTCGCCAATTCCAACTTTGGATTTCAGACTGCAGCTGAGGGGAGCGCTTACACGTGGGCTCTGAACAGCCGCGAAAACCAACTTACGCCATGGTCCAACGATCCGGTGGAAGACCGCTCCGGTGAGGTGATATATATCCGCGATGAGACCACCGGACAGCTTTGGACGCCAACCGCTCATCCGATCCGCGACAATGGGTCTTACGTTGCCCGTCATGGACATGGCTACAGCCGTTTCGACCATGAAGTCCATGGCGTTGCTGCGCAGCTGTTGCAATATGTACCGCTCTCCGATCCGATAAAAATCTCACGTCTTGCCTTGCATAACGTTTCGGAGAGGTCGCGCAGCTTAAGCGTCACATGCTATGCGGAATGGGTGCTGGGCACTTCCAGGGGGGCATCGGGTCCCTTTATTATCAGCTCGATCGACGCTGATTCAGGCGCCATGCTGGCGCAAAATCCGTGGAGCACTGCGTTCCCTGGCCAAGTGGCATTCTCTGACCTCGGGGGTCAGCAGACTGCATGGACGGCAGATCGTACCGAATTTATTGGGCATAACGGCGGCCTTTCGGCACCGAGCGCCTTGCTTAGGAGTGCTCCTCTTTCCGGTGCGGCCGGTGCCGGCATGGATCCGTGCGCAGCCCTCCAGGCCGTTGTAAGTATCGAGCCCGGCGAGACGGTGGAAGTGGTTTGGTTCCTAGGCCAATGCGGATCGTTCGAAGCGGCCCGCGAGCTAATTTCCCGCTATCGCCACAGCAATCTCGACGCTGTCTTGGGTCAAGTCACTGATTACTGGGACGCGGTGCTTGGAGCCGTCAAGGTTAAAACACCTGATAGAGCCACCGATATTCTTCTCAATGGCTGGCTGCTTTATCAGACGCTCGCCTGCCGAATATGCGCGCGCTCAGCTTTTTATCAGGCTAGTGGTGCCTATGGTTTTCGCGATCAGCTTCAGGACGGCATGGCTCTTACTCTGGCCCAGCCGCAGGAAGTAAGGGCGCATCTTCTACGCGCTGCCGGACGGCAGTTTGTGGAAGGCGATGTCCAGCACTGGTGGCTGCCTCATTCAGGGCAGGGCGTCCGCACGCACATCTCGGACGATCGGGTATGGCTGGCCTACGCCACGGCGACTTATATTGCGACCACTGGGGATGCCACGGTTTTGGACGAGAATGTGCCTTTTCTCGAGGGACAGGTTCTAAAGCCGGGTGAACATGATGCTTTCTTCCAGCCCATGGTGGCCGATGAGTCGGGGTCTTTGTTCGAACATTGCGCTCGCGGCCTGGATCAATGTCTAGATTTGACCGGCGGACACGGCCTGCCTTTGATGGGCACTGGCGACTGGAACGATGGCATGAATCGGGTCGGAGAGGGGGGGAAAGGTGAAAGTGTATGGCTGGCCTGGTTGTTATTGCGCACAATAGATTTGTTTATTCCCCTGGCGAAAGAACGAGACGCCCATCGCTCAATGCGCTGGCAAGAACATTCAGTCAAGCTAAGGGAGTCCCTTGAAGGCAAGACATGGGATGGAGAGTGGTATCGCCGTGCAATCTTCGATAACGGCACCTGGCTAGGTTCGAAACAAAATCAGGAGTGCCGGATTGATTCTATTGTGCAATCGTGGGCGGTGTTGTCCGGCGCTGCCGAACCGGAACGTGCAAGCTCTGCGATGGCGTCCCTTGAGCAGCACCTGATCCGACATAACGACAGAATCGCGCTGTTGTTTACTCCGCCATTCGATAAGTCGATGCTTGAACCCGGCTACATTAAGGCCTATCCCCCTGGTCTCAGAGAGAACGGTGGCCAATATAGTCATGCCGCCATGTGGGCTATCCTGGCACGGACTACGCTCAAACAGGGAGATAAAGCTTTCGACTTATTCGAACTTCTTAATCCTATCAATCATGCGCGCAGCCCAGACGAAGTTGAACGCTACAAGGTTGAACCATACGTTATTGCGGCAGATGTTTACTCAACGCCACCACATGTGGGACGGGGAGGATGGACTTGGTACACCGGATCAGCCGCGTGGATGTATCGCGCGGGAATCGAAGGCATTCTGGGCATACGTCGCAAGGGTGGCACGCTTGTTATTGAGCCATGTCTTCCCGAAGCGTGGCCGGGATTCGATGCCGAAGTGAGAATTGGATTAGCTGCGTACGATATACATGTCGAGAACGTTCGCCGACTCGGTGAGCCAGTGAAGCGCGCCATTCTCGATGGTTCGGAAATCGATTGTTGCGGGGGCAGCGTGCAAGTCGAATTAAGCGATGGCGCGCATAAGCTTTCAATCTCGATCTAAAGCAGCCAATCGATCGGTAGTATGGATAGAAAACCAGTACTGGCGCGCCGCCACAAGCTGGCTTGGGGCTCCGAATCGTATCGAATCCATTTGCCGTCCCGATCTTCCACCCAGTACAAATCGCCGGTATCCGACAGCTTGACTTCATATGCGATGTCGGAAATGCGGTCTGTAAACATTGCACTGATTTGACGTGCCATTTCAGGGCTTTCGATGATGAATCCAAGTTCAGTGTTCAACTTCGCGGAGCGCGGGTCAAAATTGAACGAGCCAACGAAAATGCGCGACCCGTCAATCGAGAATGTTTTCGCATGCAAGCTGGAACCCGAACTTCCGAATGGCCCTGCGCTTTTGGTCCGACGTAACCCAGGCGACAGACGCTTCATTTCGTATAGCTTGACGCCCGCCTCGAGTAACGGCTTGCGTCGCTTTGCATAGCCGGCATGTACTGGCGCCACATCTGTCGCATCAAGGGAATTGGTCAGAACTTTTATCTTGACACCCCGGTTAGCCATTGCAACCAAGCCGTCGACACCTGTGGCCGTGGGCACAAAATAGGGCGATACCAATTCCACTTCAGATTTGGGCCTGCCGATGATTCTGCCGAGATCATGAGTCAGCAATTGGGAGTCCGGCACTTGACCCAGGCCCTTGCGGGGGTCGTCGCTGACCATATGCGTGGTTGCCCATTCCAGCCTAATGTTTTCTGTTATCAACTGGCGAATCAGACTGGACTTGCGCACTGCGTTGACATAGGCGGCTGCGCCGGGACTTTCTCCCAGCTTTAATGCTTCGGATTTCAGTTCCTCGAGCTGCTTCACATCGGTTTGCGGCAGCAGCAGGCTGACCGGATAAGACGACTGACTGTTCCAGTACCGATCGAAATCATTAGACACGTCTTTGACGACCGGGCCCACCGCCAAGACGTCAAGATCTGCAAAAAGAATTCCATTGGTTGCGCCGAAGTATTCGTCGCCGACGTTTCGCCCTCCTATGATGGTGATTTGATTGTCGGCGGTAAACGATTTGTTGTGCATGCGCCGATTAAGGCGTGAGAAATCTGTCGCGTAGCCTATCCAGCGTGGAGCGCGTATGACAAATGGGTTGAATAGGCGCACTTCGAAATTTTGATTAAGATCAAGCGCGGCGAGCGTTGCATCCAGCCCGGCAGTATTGTTGTCATCCAGCAATAAACGCACTCGTACGCCCCTGTTGGCTGCAGCGTGCAGCGCTTCAAACAAAAGCGTACCAGTCAGGTCTTTACGCCAAATATAGTATTGGACGTCTAATGTGCGCTGGGCGGCTCGCGCGATCAATACTCTTGCGGCGAAGGCGTCTTGTGGGTCACTTAACGCGTATATCCCCGATTTGCCGGAATGCGCGCCAGCCATGTTTGAGATTGATTTGCCTAGCTTGGTGTCCTTCGATTCATCAACGGGTAGGGCCCGCGAGATGGTTCGATGCTCCAGCGACGGCAAGTTGGCGCATCCGCTAGTCAGCATCGAGCCCAGGCAAATGAAAAAACTGCAGGTGGCGGTGCTAACTCTTACGCCCATTGACGGCCTCTCGATAGTTGTCAGTACCCAAGGAAACTGAAAGGTCATTGAGCTGAATTGTAAGCTTGTGCAGTATAAAATTTAGATCAACCATTGTCCGGAAGTTGGGCACATTCATTAACTGGAAGGCGAACAAGTTAAAGGCTTCATATGAACTATGTGCTTGCACACGGGTCCTGGCACGGCGGGTGGTGCTGGCGGCCAGTTGCCGATCGCTTGCTTTCGGCCGGGCACCGTGTGTTTACCCCCAGCTTCACCGGTATGGGCGACCGGGCGCATCTTTTACGCGAAGGCATCACGATCGATACCTTTGTTGATGATCTGCTGCAGCTTATACGAAGCGAAGAACTAACCGATATAGTGCTTGTGGGCCATAGCTTCGGAGGCATACCTATCACGGGCGTGGCAGATAAGATTCCGGAATGCATTGCGCACCTCGTTTATCTGGATGCCGTCGTGCTGGAAAGCGGAATGAGCGCATTCTCCAGCTATCCGAAGGCTGATGTTGACGCTCGCATTGCTGCGGCTTCTAGCGCTACAGGCGGGTTGGCCGTACCCGTTTTGGAACGGATTCCAGCAGTATGGGGCCTGAAACCAGGCACGCCCGAGTATGATTGGGTCTCTCGCCGCTTAACTTCACATCCCATCGGAAGTTACACAACGCCCCTAATATTGAAGAACCCTATAGGGAATAATTGTCGCCGGACTTACCTGCATTGCACGGCGCCATCACATCCATTGCTCCACGATTCGCGCAAGCTGGTGGAATCGTTGCCTGGATGGAAGTGGGTGGATATCGAAGCGCCGCACGAAGCTCATATTACGCATCCCGCTCTAGTCGCGGAAATTTTGTTGCGTTGCGTTTGATCTTATAAAAAAATAAGCCCGTGTACCGGCACGACGAGATTTAGTGAAGACCGCTGGTCGCCCAAGTGGCGCCTTGCAGGATAAGCAAATCCGCAAGCTCTTTTGCCTCTTGAGCGCTAAGTCCGCGCTCCATTCTTGTGAAGATTGCAAAATCGACTCCTGAGGCGGGTGTCATTTGCCAGCTGCTTCCGTCGCTTTCCAGTTCCAGGCCGCAGCAGTGTAAGACGTTACCATTCGGTAACATCTGCCACGTCTTGCTATGTTGATGTAACTTATTTGGCACAATAGTTCTCGCGTTTCCGGCAAGCAGTTATCAAGTTGCTTAATGCAGATTTTAAAAACTGCCCTGTTTCAGGGTTGCGTCGGATAGTTAAGTATCGTGAAGATTATATTTTTATATTGCAGTCTAAATGCTAGGTGTCCTAGGGATCGCATGAGTAACGGACACATAGTGGCGTTATTGTTCGATTTGAGAAGCACGTTTATTACAATTAGATTAAAAGCATTGTAACAACAAAATCGAAGGGTTTACCCGGGTCTGCATTCCGTTTCAATTTTTACGAAGAAACGATAGGTTTGTCACTTTGCTTTACGGCAAAAAAGCCATCCTGGACGGCCGAACGGTGTAAAGTTTGATAGTCTGCAAGGTTAAATCAGCCGAAATCCCGCATGGACGCTCCGACCTATGACGCTTGACATTCAATCTTCGTTTGTAAGCTGGGATCCCTCTGTCACGCCGCCCAAACTATCCGTGCATGGCGATTGGATTCTCGCCAACTACGCCGATCTTGCACACGAACTGGCTCGACTCCGGGCAGCAGGCATCGCCGAAATCGACTTGCGAAAGGCATCCATTGAACTTGCCAACTTAGGCGCATTGGACACCGCAGGCGCTTCACAATTATTTGAGTTTCTCGGCGCTAATCTGACCGCAGCGATTTCAAATCCCGAGTCCACGCTGCCGGCCGAGCGGCGGGCTTTGCTCAAGACGATCTCCTTAGCTGCATCGAACGCCGCCTACGACAAAAGCTTGCCGACATCGAGCATTAGCGAAGTTTTGGCCCGTATCGGATCCTCTGTCCAGGACATTTGGCAACAGGTCGTGGCCCTATTGGGATTCATGGGTCTAACCTTGGAAGCCTTGGCCCGGGGGTTGTGGCGCCCCAGTAGATGGCGCATAACATCGGTTGTGGCCCAGATTGAGCAAACCGGCTTGAATGCGGTCCCGATTATTGTGTTGTTGACCTTTATGGTGGGAGCGGTCGTGGCCTTTCTGGGGGCGACGATACTGGCCGATTTCGGGGCTAGTGTCTACACTGTCAATCTGGTTGCATTTTCGTTTCTTCGCGAATTTGCCGTTTTACTCACCGCCATCCTGATGGCGGGCAGAACCGCCAGTGCATTCACCGCGCAAATTGGTTCCATGAAGGCCAACGAAGAGATCGACGCCATCAGAATGATGGGGCTCGGTCCTATCGATTTATTAGTATTGCCTCGCGTACTGGCCCTACTTATCTCAATGCCGCTCCTCACCTTTATAGGAATGATTTCGGGCATAGCCGGTGGGGCGATGGTGTGCGCGCTGACACTTGATATTCCGCCAGTCATGTTTTTTTCCCTGATTAATCAGGACATCGAGCTCCGTCATTTCCTTGTCGGCATGGTCAAGGCGCCGTTGTTCGCCTACGTAATCGCTGTTATCGGTTGCCTTGAAGGATTTAAGGTCAGCGGCAGTGCGCAGTCGGTGGGCGAACACACTACATCAGCCGTAGTGCAATCGATTTTTATAGTGATAATGCTCGATGCTCTTGCGGCCCTTTTCTTTATGGAGATGGGCTGGTGATGCAAGGCGCACAGTCCGACGATAACGTCATCGTGAGAGTTCAGGGCCTGACTAATCGCTTTGGTGACCGCACCGTGCACCAGCAACTGAATCTCGACGTGTATAAAGGTGAAGTGCTTGGCGTTGTCGGCGGGTCCGGTACTGGAAAATCTGTCTTACTGCGCTCGATTGTCGGATTGCAGCGGCCGGTCGAAGGGGCCGTGCATATTTTCAACGAGAATATGCTTACGCTGGCTCCTGAAAAACGCAGTCAGGTGGAGAGCCGGTTCGGTGTATTGTTTCAACGGGGTGCGCTTTTTTCTTCTTTGACGGTGATCGAAAATATCGCCATGCCGCTAATAGAGCATGCCAAGCTTAGTCGGGCAGATGCCGAGCACTTGGCGGCGCTTAAGATAGCATTGGCCGGTCTGCCGGCCGGCGCGGGCGCGCAATATCCCGCTTCTTTGTCGGGCGGTATGATTAAGCGTGCAGCCTTGGCCAGGGCCTTGGCGCTGGATCCGGCGATTTTGTTTTTAGATGAGCCTACCGCTGGTCTTGATCCTATCGGCGCCGGCGCTTTTGATCAACTAATCGTCACCTTGCGCGACGCCTTAGGCTTGACTGTTTTCCTGGTGACCCACGACCTGGATACTCTTTACACCATTTGTGATCGGGTCGCCGTCTTATCGAATAAGCAAGTTCTCGTTGCCGACCGGCTCGACGTCGTTGAAATGACGCAAGACCCTTGGGTACAGCAGTACTTTCATGGACCGCGCGGGCGCGCAGCCGCGTATGCTACCGAGCGGGCCAAGGAGATCACATAATGGAACCGCGCGCGCATCATGTGCTAATTGGGCTTTTTACGATAATCGTCACGGCGGCCGCCTTATTGTTTGTCTTGTGGCTGGGCAAGTCGAGCAACGATGTTGCGCAGCGTCATTACACTGTCGTTTTCAATGAGGCAGTCCGGGGCTTATCTCAGGGGGGGGCGGTTCAGTACAGTGGGATAAAAGTCGGCGACGTGACCAATCTGTCGCTTGACCCGGAGAATCCGAACAGGGTGCTGGCGCGTATTAGCATAGACGGCAATATCCCGGTGAAAGAAGACACACGGGCGCGTCTGGTGCTGACGGGTATTACTGGTGTATCGGTTATTGGGCTCAGCGGCGGCAGCCCTGATAGCCCGCCGCTGCAAGGAAAAGGTGGCGAAGATCCCATAATCGTGGCGACGCCCTCGCCAATTTCCCAGTTGCTCGCGAATAGCGATAACTTCATGTCGAATGTTACCGAGCTGGTTCTAAACGCCAATATGTTCTTGTCATCCGAGAACGCACAGCGCCTGAGCAATACATTGCAGCACCTCGAGCAACTTACTAGTTCCATTGCGGATCCGCGCGGCGACCTGAGCACATTGCTGCAAACCCTGGCCACAACCAGTAGAGACGCAAGCGCCGCATTTAAAGAGGCAAGCAGCCTGATGCGCAATACAGATGCTCTGGTACAAAAGCAGGGTGCAGACAGCTTGAACAGCGCACAGCGCGCGATTGCCGCCTTGGAGAAATCCAGCGTAAGCATCAGCAAATTGATTGATGACCACAGAGGCGCACTAGGACGCGGTTTGCAGGGGTTCGGAGAACTCGGCCCTGCCTTGCAGGAACTACGCAGTACGCTCGCTTCTATGAAGGTAGTTACGCGACGTCTTCAAGACAATCCCTCCAACTATTTGCTCGGCCGTGACAAGATACAGGAGTTCAAGCCATGACACGCCCCTTATCGGCAAGCACGTCCATTAATCGTTACTTACTGATCACGGCAATGGGATTTTTATCTGCTTGTTCGGTATTGCCGAAACCTGAAACACTTACCGTGTACCAGCTTCAGGCGCCATCAATGGAAAAAAGGGCTCAATCCCGTCCGGTACCGTGGAGCTTACGTATTGCGACGCCTTACAGCAGCCAAGTCATCGATAGTATGCGCGTGCTGGTGTTACCCGAGCCAAATCAAGTCAGCGCATATAGCAAAGCTCGCTGGAGCGATCCGGCGCCTATCTTGGTTAGAAACTATTTAACTGCTGCGTTTCGCGCCAGCGGCGCCTTAGCCTCTGTCAGCACAGATGTAAGTAACGGGCAGGCCGATTATGAGCTTGGCGGCGATCTAATCGCATTTCAGGTGGAATACGTTGATGAGGCTCCAGCAGTGCGTATTCGTCTGGATGCCACACTAACCCAGGAAGCAACCAATCGTCTTGTTTCCGCACGCAGTTTTGAGATTCGGCAGGCGGTCGATGGGAAGGAAGTTCCTGAAGTCATTGCTGCCTTTGAGGTTGCTATTGATCAATTATCGGCGCAGGTACGGCAATGGGTAGTGCAACAAGGGGCTGTCAATACCAAGACAAAAAAATAAGTGGGCGGTGTAACCTACAATGGGTGCAGGACTTTTCTTTCGGAGTATCACTAGATAATCCGGAGAAAATCAAAATCAATTAGAAAAGGGGGCGACATGACCACTGCTTTCATGCAATCCGTTGACCTGCGCAGTGCCGATGCGCGAAATTCGGGGGTTTTGCAACCCATCAACGCCGAGCAGATCGAGATCATTGAAGAGGGCCTGCCGTTCACTGTGCGTTGGGTCTCGTCTTTACCCGCAAAAGACGCCGAAAAAGTTTCCATGCCTGGCGGTCCTCGTGATCCCAACTTCAATCCATTCCTTTCTCCGGATCCGGCGCTCACTGTTGGTCCAGTGGGCGACCACCATGTAGCCATCCTGAACAAGTACCCGGTGTGTGATCGCCATCTCGTTTTGGCTCGGCGTCACTTCGATGAGCAGCGTGCTCCGCTCGCCCTTTCTGACTTCACTGCAATATCCTTTGTTATGTCCGGCTCGGGCGGCGTCGGTTTTTACAACGGCGGGACTGAGGCAGGCGCCAGTCAGCGACACAAGCATTTGCAATGGATCCCCGCGGTGCAGGGGAATGCCAGCCTGAAATTCCTCGTGCCGGGCTTACCCGCAGGTCTATCGGAACAGGCCATGGCTATTCACCCTCAACTGCCTGTGAAGCATATATTTGTCCGGGTCCAATGCGGCCTCGGTACGATGGTGAATACTTCGGCCTCCAGTTTGCTTAAGGCGTTTACAGCGGCCTGTCAGCAGCTCGGTTTGTTTCCTGGTGACGACGGCCTGTTGCCACCGTTCAATCTACTTGCCGACAATGGATGGATGCTTGTGGTGCCGCGTAGCCGCGAACACTCATATGACGTATCGGTAAACGCGCTCGCATATGGCGGTTCACTATATGTTCGAAACCGCGATCAAGTCGATGTCGTACGTAGAGTCGGCCCACTGGAAGTCCTATCAAAGGCAGCTTATGTCGCTACAACGGCAGCCCAGCCCGAGGCGGTACCACGTGCGGCGACTAATTTTTCGTAAGGCAGGATGTCGTTATTGGCTACAAAAATAGAACAATAGGTCTCGTTATCGACGACTTAACGCCAGATGGATTGATATTTATAATGAATTATTAATCGCTCATCGGAGTTCAAATGAAGCCTCATACGACTTTTACCGCAACAGTTGAAAACGTGAAACGCTCGCGCAGCGTGGAAACTGTGGTACAAGGCACAGCCACTTCGGATGGCGCAGGAGTCAAGTTGACACGTGTGCTGACGTCTAATTTACAAAAGCGACTGGATCCCTTTCTGATGCTCGACAGCTTCGGCACGGATAATCCCGACGACTATATTGGCGGCTTTCCTGACCATCCTCACCGCGGTTTCGAAACCGTGACCTACATGATTGCGGGGCGGATGCGGCATCGCGATAGCGGCGGCAATGAGGGTTTGCTGCAAAATGGGGGTGTGCAATGGATGACTGCCGGCCGGGGGCTCGTACATTCCGAGCTTCCAGAGCAGGAACAAGGTCGCATGGAAGGGTTTCAGTTGTGGCTGAATTTGCCTGCTAAAGACAAGATGACAGCTCCCCGCTATCGCGATATTCAAAGCCAGGACATCCCTGAGCTACATCTGGAAGATGGCGTCGTGGCCCGTGTAATTGCTGGTAGTAGCCATGGTTTGGCGGGCGCGGTGCAGCGTGACATCACACATCCTCTATATATCGATATTCATTTCGATGGGCCGGGATCGTTTAAGCAAACCTTACCCGCGTCGTTGAATGCCTTCGTCTATGTTTACCGGGGAGAGGTGCAGATTGACGGCCAGTCAGTAGCCTCTCAGCGTATGGCCGTACTGGGAAATGACTCTGAAGCTGATGGGGTGGTTATTCAGGCTGAAAAACCTGCCCGGGCGCTATTAATTGCAGGGGTACCGCTAAACGAGCCTATCGCGCAACACGGTCCCTTTGTCATGAACACTACCCAGGAACTCTACCAAGCGGTGGCTGACTTTCAGGCCGGCAAATTTCACCAAATCGGCTAGATTGGCAAACAGTCAAGAAGAGCAAAATCTCCCACCCGCGCCTGAAAATCGCGCGGGCGCTGGGAGCATTGCTTCGTTAATTACCAGGCGGTGGTATACGCGCCGGGGAAGGTCTTTTCGATGAACTGCTTGACTTCTTCCGATTGATACGCCTTGATGAATTGGCCAATGCGGGGATCGTCTTTATTATCTTGACGGGCCGCGATCACAACTACCGCGAATTCAGCGTCCTGGCTTTCCAGGGCTAAAGAATCCTTGGCCGGGGAAAGCCCGGCAGGTATGGCGTAGGCTGAATTGACTGCAGCCGCGTCGACGTCGCTTAGCGAGTGGGGCAGTTGGGCCGCTTCTATCTCGACAAATTTAAGCTTCTTCGTATTCTCAACGATGTCGAACAGGGACGCTTTGGCGGTAATGCCGTCTTTAAGTTTGATCAGTTTAGCGGCTTGTAACACCAGAAGGGCCCGCGCACCATTGGTCGGATCGTTTGGAATGGCAATGCGGGCGCCCATGGGAAGATCTGCGATGGCTTTGTGCTTGCGCGAGTAGATACCCATTTGCTGGACGACCGCACTTGCCACCGGTACGAGCTTGTAGCCGCGCGCGCTATTCTGGGACTCAAGGAATGGGCGGTGCTGATAGATATTGATATCCAGATCGCCGGCATCTAGTGCAGCGTTGGGTTGAATGAAATCGCTGAACTCGGTCAATTTCACTGGCAAGCCAGCTTTTTCCGCAACTTGTTTAGCCACGTCGCCGATCTGCGCATGAGGCCCCGCCGTGACGCCAACGTGTAGTGGTTTATCGGCGGCCATTGCCGGGGCTACGAGCAAGCCTAGCGATATCGACGCGGCGACCAGTGATTGACGCAATGTTTGAAAAGGGCGGCGCTGGAATTTTTGCATATGGAATTCTTTGTGAAAGGAAGGGATGCTCTTTGAAGCAAATTCGGGAAAGCGTACTACGTAACGATTCAACGATACCATTTTAGGTATAAACCCTAAAATTCGAAAACCGGTCCGCTTATATGTTCATTACCGAAAGAAATATAGATTTGGCATTAACATGATAGTTACTAGCATATCGCGCTACCATTATTACGTTTCAAAGCCTGCATAAATGTCTACTTCACCCGAACTACATCCCCACACGCTTGCCCTGTTAGGTGACAACTACACCGCCATCGATGAGGACTTGCCCGAGTTGTTGAACCTGCTCTTTGAGCGCAGCGCTAGCGAGGCGTGGCATAAGGCCGGTACATTCAAGCATCATTTGCTGGGCGTGTATCGCAGTCTGGTGTTGTGGAATCAGCCTCGTGAAATTCGCCTCTTGGGCTTGTTCCACAGTGTCTACGGTAATGAATATGTCAACTTGACGTTGTTCGACCGCGAAAGCGAACGAGGCACATTGCGCGCCGTCTTGGGCGAAGAGGCCGAAGCGTGGGTCAGCTTGTTTTGCGCCATGCCGCGGACACGGTTTGTCCAGGCTATCCTTGATGGACAAGGAATCGGCGCCGATGGCTTGGTGCTGGCCGGTGAAGGTGGCCAAACTTTCCATTTGACGCGCCGGCAGGTCGCAGCGTTCATTGTGGTCACTGTCGCCGACGTGGCCGAACAATGGCATAGCTGGCAAGATGAAATCTTTGCCGCTTATCCTTATCAACAGCGCCGCGAACTGGCATCGAATTGGGCGGCGTCACTATGGCCCGGCCCGCTGAAGCCGCCTGCGAACATTCTTCACATGTTGTCGCGCTTGATCCACGCTCTACATTCGCTTCCCGGGGACACCGGCATTCCCGTTCCCCCGGCTTTCGGATATGGCAAGCATGTCATTGACGCTAGGCACGAAGCCACTGCCGCAGCCCTGTATTGGCAGGTTGTCACGCGTATGCACCCACTTACCGAGATGCAAACGGCTCAGCATTTGCTTGAAGCTACCATCGAACACAACCCCTGGGTAGGCGAACCACGTCTATTGCTGGCTCAATTAGCACTTACCCAGGGCGATTTTGCCACTGCGGAAACTCAGGCGCTTGCTGGCTTGCAGGCTTTGCAGGCCTGGGGCACTGGATGGGACAAGCGCATTGAATGGAGCGGCTGGGTGGCATGGGCGCGCATCCTGTTGCAAAACGCGCGCGCTCGTCATTGGCCGGATAACTTGGGCGCGTTGAATGGTCTTGGTCTGGTAGAGTAGGCGCGATGACCGATACCGTACGCTTAAGCAAATATATTGCCGCCCAATTTTCCTGCTCGCGGCGGGAGGCCGAAAACTATATCGAAGGGGGCTGGGTCAAGGTTGATGGCCGGGTAGTCGAAGAGCCGGGATATCGCATCGAGCTACATCAAGTAGTTGAGCTATCAGAGAATGCTCGCGCAGACGACCACCAGCCTGCGACGATATTGCTGCATAAGCCTGCCGGCTATAGCGTCACTACCGGTGCCAGCCCCTTGATCGATTTGATCACACCGCAGAATCAGGCACCCGACGATCGTTCAGGGCGACGTTTGGTAAAGGTCGACCTGCGGGGCTTGACTCTGGCCATGCCGCTGGCCGCCGATGCCAGCGGTTTAATTGTCTTGACCCAGGAGTATGGCGTCGAGCGCAAGTTGGTTCAGGATGCGCCGCGGATTGAGCAAGAGTATGTTGTAGAAGTTGCCGGCGAAATATCGCCTGACGGCCTGAAGCTGCTGAATCACGGACTCTCGTGGCGAGGGACTCCTTTGCCTCCCGCCAAGGTCAGCTGGCAAAACGAGACCCATTTGCGTTTCGCACTGAAAAATCCGCCAGAGGGATTGATCAAAGACATGTGCCAGCAAGTAGGGCTGACCATGAAGGGCATGAAACGCATACGTATCGGGCGCTTGCCAATGGCCGGGCTTGCACCTGGTCATTGGCGTTATCTGTTGGGTTACGAACGCTTCTAAGCCCGGTTAAGGCGATATACGACGGTATCCAGTTCTGTCAGCCCGCGTTCAGCAAATTTCGGTTCTTTATCAAGAATATTTCGCCGGTCGAGAATTTGCGCCTTGGAATGTGGACTGAAAATAGCCTGAACCTCGGCATCGCCTACAGAGAAGGGTGGTCCTTCCATTTGGTCTTGGCGATAGTCCAATGTCAACAAGAGTCCACGGTACTGTTCCGGAAGTTGCCCATAGACGTGCTCTACATAGCGTTTGCGCATAGCCGTGGGCAGGGCGATAAGGGCTGCCCGATCGTACACCCCTATGCATGAATTCAGAGTGGCGACATCGAGTGCAAAAATGTCGCCGCAAATGATCTCGATGTTTCCTGCAATATGATGACGACCTAGACTAGATTCGTGAGTTGTCGGCTGAAGGCTGTTTTCAGCAAAGAACTGATCAATAGCCAATTGCGCTAGCTCGATACCCAGTACCTGATACCCCTGTTCAGCGAGCCACACCATGTCTAGCGATTTACCGCATAGCGGCACCAGCACTCGCGCGCTTGATGGCAATGATAGGGATGGCCAGTATTTGGGCAGTAACGGTGTTACACGATTTTGATGAAAGCGGGTTTGTCCTTCACGCCATCGCTCTAGCCAGAAATCGGCGTCCATAAAGCAATCCTTACAGTGATAAGTGAGGTCTATTGTAGAGATATATATATATATGGGAGTAAGGCATTCATGCAGCGCAAGATTACATAAGCAGCAGCTGCAGAGCATGCGGAATGTGGGAGCAAAAATAGAGTATCAGTCCGATCAAGCCGCCGACCAGTGTTCCATTGATCCTGATAAATTGCAGATCTTTGCCGATGTTCAGTTCAATTTGTCGCGACATATCCTCCGCCTCCCAACTTTTGACGGTATCGCGAATGTGACGCGTCAGGAATTCGGAGAAGTCGGGAGCCATGGTTTTAGCGGCTCGTTCCATATGCTGGTTTAACGACGCCCGCAGATCTGCGTCTTTATTCAACGCCTGGCCTACCCATTGGCCTGTGGCCGCGATTTTTCCGTGCAAAACGGAGCCTTCGCGGTTGAGATCCTGCTTGAGCCAATCGCGCAAGTCGCCCCATAATTCTTTCACATAGGTATTCAGCGCCTGGTCGTTTTTGAGGTATTGCTTTATCTCTTCGGCTTTGTTTGCCATCTCCGGGTCGTTCTTCAGTTGTTGAATTAGTTTTTCCAGAACCTCATCGAAACCTTTTCTAAATTTGTGGCCCTTATCTTCAACAATATCGTCAAGCACCATATTGACGGCACTAGCGATCTGGTTCGAGAGGTTTTCACCTAGCCATTCGGTTGGAAGGACTTTTTCTTTGATCGGATGCTCACGTTTTAGCCACGCAACGATTTGCTCAGATATCAGAATGCGTGTGGCGGGTGTGTCGAGCTGCTTAATGATAAGGCCCACGCCTTGATCAAGAAGCTCTTGATGCCGGCCGTCTTTGGTCAAGTTATCCAGCACGGTGGCGACTGAAGAAGATAAATTCACCTTGTCGATGATGACATCAATGGCGTTTTTCATAAACGCCTGGATCCGCCTGTCGTCGGTAAGATCCAATATGCTGCGTATCAAGGTCGCCATATGGCGAGCGATACGTTCGGCGTTGGCGGGTTCCGTGAGCCAAACTGAAATCGCTTTTGCCGGGTCATGCTTTCTGATCAGTTCGACAATTGATAAGGGGTGCAGAAATTTTTCTTTTACAAAAGTCGCCAAATTCTCGGCGATCTTATCCTTGTTTCTGGGAATAATGGCCGTATGCCTGGATACGAAGGGAATCGGGACACGCCTGAACAGTGCCACTACAGCGAACCAGTCTGCCATCGCACCGACCATTGCCGCCTCGGATATGGCTTTGAGTCCGTCCATCCAGAAGCTTCGGGGCGAGAAAATAGTTATGACAAAAATGATTGCTGCCCCAAGTAACATGCACAAGGCAGTGCGCTTTGCTCGCTTCAGTTCTGTTTCTTTGTTCATTCTTAAGATTCAGGCTTTTAGTGGTAGGCACCGGACGTAGGACCTATCTATAATAAGCTCCTCGTCGTCTCTAGCGGAGTCGGATATGCAGATCAAGCCATTGTTATGCTCCATCTTATTTGCGGTTTCGGCGGGGCCTGTATGGGCCCATCATGGTTGGAGCTCCTATGATGCCGACAAAACCATCAAAGTGGAAACAGCGGTGCTCGAAGTACAGTACCGTAATCCCCATGCCGAACTCGATATTGACTATCAAGGCAATCGCTGGGATGTCATCTTGGCCCCTACGCGCCGGATGGAAACGCGAGGTTTGCCGAAAGATGCCCTGACTGTCGGCAAAAGGGTGATCATCGAAGGCTATCCTCGGCGTGATGGTACTCACGAAATCCGGGCCGAACGTATTACCGTCGACGGCAAAACGATCGAGCTTCGCTAGTGGCTCTTAGTCGCTGGGCTGCCTGGCTTGAGGCGTCGCCGATTGGCGAATGGATGCGCGTTTCAGATTTTGCGTATCCCGCGGTTAATGTGGTGCATTTGGCTGGCTTGGTCCTGCTTGTCGGTTCGATGCTGGTACTCGACCTGCGCTTGTTGGGCATAGGCCGCCGCCTTCAGTTAAGCGAAGTATCGTCCCTATTGACGCCCCTCGCCGTAGCGGGGCTCGTGATACTTTTACTTAGTGGCGTGCTGCTGTTTTCCGCGGACGCCGGCCCGCTTTTAAATAATCCATTGCTGCCTTTTAAGCTTGGTTTTATTCTGCTTGGTATTGTCAACGCGCTGCTCTTCCGGGCAATTTGGGCAGGGCGTTTATCGCTGTGGGACCAAGACCCACCGGTCCTCGGGCGTATCCAGGCGGTAGCCTCTTTGCTGTTATGGATAGCGGCGGCGACTTGTGGCCGACTGCTAGCCTACGTTTAAGACCTGACCAGCCAGCTCTAGCTAACAAGGTATGCCTAACTTTGGTGATCTTATGGCATTTCTTCGTTCGTTTCGCGGATCTCCTGTCGTTATAGTGTCCGTTTTGGGGGCGTGCTTTGCTCTGATCACCGCTGTCGCCCTGTTAAACCGTGGCTCCGCTGCGGTTATCCACACAGAGCCCTCCGAATTCGCTCCCGTTGTTGTATTCGAAGAACTCGACCAACGGTGCATGAACTTCAATAGTCCAGAAGACCTGGGACGCCAAACTTGCATCGATCTCGACGACCCCGACGAGCTGGTATTCAGCTATACCCGGACGATGATGACCGCGCTGTTTGTGAATCCGGAGCCGAGGCGTGTGCTGATTGTGGGGCTCGGGGGCGGTTCACTTTCCCGTGCATTGGCCAAGGCGATTCCGCAGGCCACCATTGATACTGTCGAAATTGATCCCGCCGTAGTCAATGTGGCCAAAAATTATTTTGGTTATGAGCCCAATGCCAAGCAACGTATTTTCGTCGAAGACGGACGTGCCTTCATCGAGCGTGCACATCGCCAGGGGCGGCAATATGACTTAATTATGCTCGACGCATTCGACGTGGACTATATCCCCCCCCATTTGCTCACACGTCAGTTCCTACAACACGTCTATGCCATTTTGACGCCAGGCGGGGTATTGGTAGCCAATACCTTTTCGCGCAGCCACGTCTACGATCAGGAGTCGGTTACTTATGCCGATGTGTTTGGCAAGTTCTTCAATTTACGGGGACCCAACCGCATTATTATGGCGCGACGGGGAAGCCTGCCTGAGATGTCCGAAATAAATCAAAATGCAGAGGCCGTGGCGTCCAAGCTTAGCCGGTTTGGTGTGGATATTCAGTACCAGCTGCGATTGTTCTCAGGTGCGCTGGAACGAGATTGGAATGAAAACGCGAGAGTACTTTCGGATTGATTCTCAATACTGTTCGCATCTATATGCCGTTTTCCCCAACGCTATTTGTTATCCATATGTGCCATCTGGCTAATTGGTAGCTCGAACCAAAAAGACGACTATCTGAGGGCAGTTTTGCGCTTGCGCGGATGGTAAACGGGGGCTTTTCCCAGCCTAAAAGAAGCGGCCCTGCGGCGCTTCAGGGTGCCCCTCAGGAGACTGACCATAAATGGACTGTGCCTATCGAAAACACATCTATCAAACTAATAGTGGAGATTGACATGACACAAAACCAAAATCTAGAGCAAGATCAAGCAGCGGTATCTGAAGTTGATAGCGTCGCCGACATCCAGGTTGAAGAAAATGTGGCGGTTCTCGAAGACGTCGATACGGCTCTGGAAGATACTAGCGCTGAAACAGACGAGGCAGATACGCAAGAAGAAGGAGAGGCCGACTCAGCCAAAGAGGACGATGAGCAGGACGCTGGTACAGACGTCGTAAGTGAAGACGTCGGGGCGGAAGATCCTGACGCGGCTGAGGATGCTGAAGGCGATGCCGCGGAAGATGTCGCCCTTGATGAGGTAGAGGCTGAAGAGTCGACTGACGGTGATGAGCCGGCTGCTTCGTAAACAATAGAAAGCCGGTCAGGATAGATTTTCCTGACTGGTGACCGCTGATATAGGCCGACATTAATGCGTGGATCATGAATGCCTCGGTGTCACATTGACGATGCGTCTGGTGCTGCCGCGCCGTGAATCGCGGCCAACAGATCTTCACTATGAACCATCAATTCACGTACCTGGCGCAGCATCGGGTACTGGTGAAGCACCGCACCCCAGCGGGGAGATTCCAACAGCTGATGCCAAACAGGCTCGAGGTCATGAAGAGCAGCATGTTGTTTATCCGCCAGGTTGCAAGCGAACTCCATACTGGCCGCGGCAGACAGAAGTTGCATCCGGCTGGCGGCACTGAGCAGACGAGGAGCCACATCGGCAGGCGCATCACAGCAATAGAGAACCGTTCTTATTAAGCTGGCTTCGTCGGTTGTTAGCGCCCGCAGCGATGCACCGCGCAGGCGCACCGTTCCTTGCTTAGCCTCAAACGAGTAGATGACATTTTCTTTGGCATGCGAGAGCAGACGCAGTCCGCGCAGCAGTCGCGGAAGGTCGGTTGTTGCGGCGTCTACCGAAGCCTTGGCTTCTACAAGCAAGCAAACGTCCCAAACTGGCGTCGCATCGTCAGTTTTCGCTCGCCGTAGCAAAACAGCGTCCCACTCGCTCTTGGCGCGCTCGGGGCTGGCGGGAATTGACGCCGGTACGCGCATCGAGGTTACGACGCAGTATGGCCCCCAATCATCCTGCTCGGCGTTAAGTCGGCGGGCCAGGGCCTTGAGTGTCTCTGCGGCCAATGCTTCGACAGCAGCACCACGGTGCTGTGAAGCCGAGCCTTGTGCCGCTGCGCTAGGGCTTCCCGAGGGCGGGCCATGCTTGACCCGCAGTGATTGATACTGACGCACGGCTTCATCCGACGCCAAGGCTTCGAGACGCTGCAGACGTGCTAGCGCAGGACTTTCAAGTAGTTGTATCAAACCGCGCTCGAATGGCGATTCGCTTGCGATCTGCGGCATATCGAGTAGTCGTCGCACGATATCGGCGAGCTTAGACCATGATTTGCAGGATGCGGACGTGTGCAACTGAGCCAGTGCCTCGCGTTGTTGACCAGGCAGAATTCGCTGCTGTTTGGCTGGATGGGCGATCGCATTGACAGTTGCATGGATCTGGCGGCGATCCTGATCAGCGAGAGAGGACAGCGACGCGTACTCGCGCACCTGCAACGTCCGATGCCTTAGTACCATGGCCTGAAAGCCAGGGTCTCCAGATTCCACGAGCATCGCTTTATGAATCATATGCGCAAGCGCCTCGGTGAAAAGGCCCTTTAGGGCCGCGTCCGGCACTTCACCGCGCACCACTGCCTCGCGGGCCTTTTCGATCACAATCGCGAGCGCCGCCGCCGGACTGGCTTCTTGTATCTGAAGGGATGTGAAAGCCATGGCTGGCAAGCGATAACGACGAGCGACGTTGCGCAGCGTCTCGACGAGCAAAGGGGGAGATGGCAGTGCATTCGATCGGTCGTCAACGAGCATACTCGCTGGAACGATCTTCATAGGTCTCTCCTCCGATGTTGATGTTATGCATTCTGCAGATCAAAACAATCGCCATACTAAGTCAATAGCACCCGATTGTGGCGGGGGCGTTCAGTTCTCGAGGCCGGCGGCAGCGCTATTAGAGCGATGTGGCGGCAGACAAGCGTATACGGGTAATTTCGGAGCGAGCGCCTATGCGCATGGGCGGACCCCAGTATCCGGTGCCCCGGCTGACATACACCTGCATTTCGCCCAGTCGATGCAAACCCGCTACAAACGGCTGCTGCAGTGGAACGAAGTAGTTCCACGGCCAGAATTGTCCGCCGTGAGTATGCCCCGATATTTGCAAGTCAAAACCCGCCGCTGCAGCCGCTATTGCGCTACGGGGTTGGTGCGCCAGCAGTATCTTCTTGATGGCTACATCATTAGGCGCACCATCCAACGCCAATGCGGGATCACTGGCATGCGCGCTGTCGAAATGCGCGGCCCCAAAATCGGTGACGCCGGCCAGAATTAACTGTTCGCCGCAGTAGTGCAGAATTTTATGCTGGTTCATTAGCACCTTAATACCCAAGCGCTCAAATTCAGCAACCCACTGTGCTGCACCGGAATAGTATTCATGGTTTCCGGTTACGGCGTAGACCCCGAGGGGCGCCCGCAAGTTGGACAACGGGAGGGTATGCGCACCCAATGTTTTTACATCGCCGTCCACTAGATCGCCGGTTAACACAACTATATCGGCGGATAAGGTATTGGCGGCCTCTACGACGGCGGCCACATAGCCACTTTTTATGGTCGGACCCACATGCAAATCGGTAATTTGCACAATAGTGAAGCCTTCCAGAGCAGTAGGCATCCCGGCAAGGTGAACACGGACATCAGCAACTGGAGCCAACCGCCGAGCATTGAATGAACCGAGCAGGACAGCCAGAATGCTGATCAGCGGCACCGCCACTGCGGTTTGCGCTGACAGTTCACTGAGGCGATGGTCTGTTATTGTCAGCGGGATGAGGGCATGCATGCTAAATGCAATCAGCAGCACAACATCTCGCAGCAGCGTAGTTACAAACAACCAGGAAAACAGGCCCAGGAATAGGAAGCCGACCCAGGCAACGGCATCCCCCCAAGTCGTTCCAGTGGTACGCCTTGCAGCAAACCCGGCCATGATCAAAAGATAAACGGCTAGCAAACCGCCTAAGGTCAACGCCGACCATGGAGCCGATTCCACGGCGCCTGCCAATCTTATTCCCACATAAGTATGTGCCAGGAAGACAATAACTGGCAGACGAAGGAAAAATGAAAAGCGACGCATGGTTTTTCTATAAGAAGGCAGCTCTTACCTTAGCACAAAGGCCCCGCTATTCCAGGAAAATGATTTCTCAGGCGGCCAGGCATGCCCTTTAAGAGGCGTGATTATTTTGCCTGCTTGATTTTTGACCATTTCGACACTTCCGAGCGAATCAGCGCATCAAATTCTTCAGGGCGGTTTCCTACGGTTTCGAGCCCCTGCACCAGCATTTGCTGCTGTATGTTGGGCTGCGCCAGAAATTCTATGGTCTTTTGGGCCAGCTTATCTATTATCGGTTTTGGAGTATTGGCGGGGGCCAACAGCCCATACCAAGTGCTGACGTCAAAATCTTTGAAACCCTGCTCAGCCAACGTGGGCACATCGGGAACAAGTCTGGATCGTTTTGCTGAGGTAACACCCAGAACCTTTACTTTTCCGGATTCAACGTAGTTGGCCGTCGACACCGGGGTGCCAAACATCAACTGGAGCTGTCCTCCGACCAAGTCCACCGCGGCCGGAGCGGCGCCTCGATAGGGGGCATGGATCAAATTGATGCCTGACTGCTGGGCAAAAAGTTCGCCAGCAACATGCCCCACACTACCGATACCTGCAGATGAAAAAATCATCGGCGTATCGCTCCGTCCTGCCTCGTCTACTAGTTCCGCGGCGTTATTTGCTCTCACGCTCGGGTGGGCGAGTATCAGCATCGGCGTGCTGCCGATAAGCGAAATCGGTGCGAAATCTTTCACGGTGTCGTAAAGGACATTGTCGTATACCGCCTGATTTATGCCATGAGTACCTACAGTTCCCAATAGAAGCGTATAGCCGTCGGGCTTCGCCTTGGCGACGTAACTGGATCCGATCATACCGTTCGCACCGGGCCGGTTTTCCACGACGACTGACTGACCGAGACCTTTTGATAACTCCGAGGCAAGCAGCCTTGCGATAAAGTCGGTGCCACCACCCGCGGAAAAGGGCGAAATGATGGTGACGGCCTTGCTGGGATAGGTTGAAGCCACGTCGGTTGATTGAGCGACAGCATTCGCCGCAGCCAGTGTCATGGCCACGCATGCGGTGAGAACCATTGCCCGGGCCGGGAGATGGCTTTGTGGATTGTCCCGCAGCGATGCCCGGCGGTCGACCAGGCTTCCGCCTAGGGAATAAACCAGCATGGCCGGCGTAAGCCACTTTTTTTGTCCGATATTCATTGTTGTCTCCTGCCTGTATTGTGTTTTAGGTATGTGGCTTCGGCCGTAACCGAGCGCCGCAGGGCGCATGCGCAAATGACGATGCGAGCGCGAGTCCCTGCCTGTCTTTTAACAACACTGCAGAAGCTTAAGTAGCCGTATTAGTTGAATACGACATTCGAAAAACGTGAATCGTTCATGGTGCAGGTGCGAAGCGGACCGCCCACGAAGCTGGGCTGCCTGCTTGCTACTTCGGCGCCGCTCCGGATCGGTGCGTAGATGTGTCGGGTAGCGGTGGACTGGATTTCACCGATTCTGAGGTCTTGCCGGTTTTACTTGGGACTTGAGCAGGTGAGGTATTGGTGCTGCTACCGCTCGATGATCGATTGCTTGCCGTGCCGCTTTCGTCGACTGGGTTTGTAGGCGTCGCGCGTTCAACAGGGGTGTCGCCCCTTTGAAGAGCAGCCTTCGTATTGTCCTGTTGCTTGGTGCCTGCGCTGCCTGATAGTGCGCTTGGACTCGTTGATTCGGCCTGTTTTTCGCCGCTTGCCGCGCCCGAGCCAGACCGGCCGGTAGTGCCTTGAGCATATCCGATAGAGGTTAATCCTAAAGACATTGCATACAAGGTGATCGCTATGGTGTTTCTCATTGAATTCTCCCGATAATTATCCGGATGAGCGAATTCAAACGTAGCAAATGCTATGCCCTAAGGTTTTAGAGCGGGTGTCAGCAATTGTGGAATGGGCGTTGAAGTTATCGATCTTGATAATGGCTCAGTTTCCGGGCGTAGGGACTGGCTGAGTGGTGTGGGCACCCCATGTCAGAAATGCGGTTACCGCCGTCATGACGGCGCAAAAGATCATGATGGCATAGGCTAAGCCCAGGAGATCAGTTAGCCAGCCCATGCCCAATATCGGCACAATTGTCCCCAGATAGCCGACGATCATGTACGAGGATAGCAAGCCGGCACGGCTTGCTGGCGTTGCTACTTTATTAACCAGCGACATCCCGCTCAGGTTTGCCAATCCGTGGCCCAATGCGGTTGTAAATGCACTTAGCATGAAAAGCCAGATGGAGCCGGTATAAGTGGTGGCGATGAGCAAAAGATTGCTCAGTACCAGGCCTGCATAGCCGGCGACAGCACTCGTCTTGTTCGGAACGCGCCTGGCAGCCAGCTGAAAGGTGGATGATAAAAACAGAATGGCTGCAATCGAAACTCCGCTCGCCGCTGGACCATGCCATGCCAGGATATCCTGCATGAAGCTGGGGGCCAACGATGCATACAGGCTGAACATGCCGAAGGCGCTGAAGGCGCCCATGCTGCCGATCCAAAACGGGCGGCTCAGGGCGCGCGGCGGCATTGTTATGCGTGGAAGCCATTGTGTGAGCCGGCGTTTGCGGGATTGAGTGTCTGCAATGGAAGGGTGCAAATGCGGTATTTTGATGGAGAACAGTGCGTAGATCGCAATGATTCCCAGCAATAACGACGGTATGTAGGCGCTGAATAGCGGTTTCGGCGCCCATTGTGCAATCAGTCCCCCCACCAAGGGACCAAGCCCGAAACCGAGCGTCATGGCGAAGGTTGTAATGACAGCAGCCCGTTTGAGGTCTCCGGCTTTATTCAGTTGTGACATGCCGACCGAGGCTGACGTGGTGATCATGCCGGAAGCCAAGCCAATAGCCAGGCGGCTGAGCATGAACGATTCAGGGCTCCACGCCACCATCGAAAGTAGTACACCCAGTGTCACCACTACCAAGCCCGCGCGCAGAATCGGCAGAAAGCCAAATCGATTAGTCAGTCTGCTCAAAAACAGCAAGCTCGCCAGTACGCCGAACATGTAGATGGTGAATATGACGGTGATGTCGCTGGCCTTAAGCTGCCACAGATCTTGATAAAGCGGATAGAGCGGGCTGGCCAATGCGGTGCCCATGACACCTACGCACATTGCGAAACACACTCGTGCCATAGGTGACCACTGAACTAGCATAGGGCGGATAATCAATTAGATGCTGCCGAGTGCAGTAAAGGCACTCGTTGTGGGCGGGGCAGAAATACGTTTTAGTGAGCGTCTATTCTACTCCCCGGGGAGCATCCCGGCGGCTGCAAGCGGCGCGGGGCGGGATGGTCGCATTTACCGTAAAGTACAATTCAGCATTGCGGCACGGCGGTCGAGCCGCAGGTTCTGATCGGATCCTGCAGGTCGTCACGCTGTCCGCGGCTCGCCTTTATTCTGAAATTTATGTCTGACACTATCACTGCAACATCCGAAACGCCAGTCAATCGACCCGCGCGCGTCATCTTCGCAAGCCTCATCGGCACGACCATCGAGTTCTACGATTTTTACGTTTACGCGACGGCCGCAGTGCTGGTTTTTCCTCATTTGTTTTTCCCTGCCGGTAACGATACGACCGCTTTGCTGTCATCTTTTGCGATTTTCGGGGCCGCCATGGTTGCTCGGCCGTTAGGGGCAATTTATTTTGGCCATCTCGGCGACAAAGTCGGGCGGAAAGTCACCCTTGTCGCGGCCCTGCTTACGATGGGCATTGCAACGGTTCTAATCGGTCTGCTGCCCACATATGACTCAGTGGGCTGGCTTGCGCCATTGTTGCTCGTGATACTTCGCCTGACGCAGGGCTTTGCCATTGGGGGAGAGTGGTCGGGGGCGGCGTTGGTTGCCACCGAGAATGCACCTGAGGGTAAGCGCGCTTTATATGGCACTTTCCCGCAGTTGGGCGCGCCGCTTGGCTTCATTATTGCAAACGGTTTATTTTTAATCGTAGCGGCGATGCTTCCGTCTGACGATCCGTCACGGCCTTCGGCGGCATTCCTGGAATGGGGATGGCGTATTCCGTTCATCTTTTCGGCCGTAATGGTCATCGTCGGGCTATGGGTGCGCTTGACCTTGGTCGAGAGCAGTGTATTCACGAAGGCTGTGTCCACTGGCAAAGTGGTGAAGCGACCGCTAGGCGAGGTAGTTCGCAAACACTGGCGGGAGCTGATTCTTGGCACTTTCTACATGCTGGCGACCTATGTGTTGTTCTACCTGATGACAACATTTTCACTTAGCTATGGCCGCGCTCCGACCGACCCGGGCCCGGGCCAGTTGGGGGGCTTGGGTTATAGCTACAACACATTCGTACTGATGTTGATCGCAGGTGTGGTGTTCTTCGCGCTTTTCACCATGCTGTCCGGCCCGTGGGCCGACAAATTTGGTCGCCGCAAAACGCTGATTGTTGTGACCCTCGGCATTAGTGTGTTTGGTCTGGTCTGGGAGCCCATGCTTGGCGCTGGCTTTGCCGGAGTCATGCTTTGGCTCATCATTGGATTCAGCTTGATGGGCGTTACCTTCGGGCCTATGGGAGCCCTACTGCCGGAGCTATTTCCGACCAACGTGCGCTACACGGGTTCCGGTATATCCTATAACGTCTCGTCAATCCTCGGCGCGGCAGTGGCTCCTTTTATCGCGGTCTGGTTATGGAGCATGGCCGACGGAAGTCCTGCCCTGGTTGGTATTTACCTAACGGTCATGGGCCTGATCACGCTGACCGCGCTGGTGCTTGGAAAAGAAACGAAGGATGTGGACATCGATTCGTGACGAATCGCCCATAGGGTGTCATGCACGTTTTTATTGTTCGTGCATGATGCCATCGCCAGGTAGAAAATACGGCTGCGGTTTTGATATAGCTTTAAGTTATTAACTACTCTCATTTAGCTATTTTGGATAATGTAGAGTTGGCTATACCATTCAGGCTGGTCTTTGTAGCTGGTATTTACCCTGTCATGTCATCCGTAGCAGCAACTGTATCACCCTTGGGCGGCAAGCCCATTTCTGTCCGATGGATCCCGTTGGGCTTTGCTTTGGCGCTGCTAACGCTCGGTGCACTCTTTCTATTTGACAACGTTAGTCTGGAACAATCGCTGTTATGGATTGTCGGGGCATTATTCGGCGTTGTGCTGTATCAAGCATCTTTCGGTTTCACCCATGCTTGGCGCGTGTTTGTAGCCGATCGCCAGGCAGCCGGCATCCGGGCACAAATGCTGATGCTGGCGGTTGGTGTCGTGTTGTTCTTTCCATTCCTCGACAGCGGCATGCTGGCGGGCAATCCGGTGCGCGGTCTAACGGCGCCGCTAGGCGTCTCGCTAGTGTTCGGTGCTTTTATTTTCGGCTTAGGCATGCAATTGGGCGGGGGCTGTGCGTCCGGCACACTGTACACGGCGGGTGGCGGCAATACGCGCATGCTTGTCACGTTGTTCTTTTTCATCCTTGGTTCCGTCGCAGCGACGGCAAATTTCGACTGGTGGATGAGTTTACCCAGCGTGGCCCCTGTGCTGTTGCTGGACTCCTGGGGCTTGTGGCCTACGCTCACGGCCAATCTTGCAGTGTTCGCCCTAATTGCATACGTAGCGACGCGCCTCGAGCGGCGTAAACATGGCCGCCATGTTTCCTTTGCGTCCCGCACAGACGAGCCGGCCTCCTTTTTGCGTGGTCCATGGCCACTGCTATGGGGCGGTGTGGCGCTGGTCCTGCTCAATTTTCTGACGCTCTGGTTGTCCGGCAAGCCTTGGGGTATCACGTCGGCCTTGGCACTATGGGGTGCAAAGGGTCTCGCGGCACTGGGTGTGGACGTCGCATCGTGGGACTATTGGAGCGTTCGCCAAGCTAGTCTGGAATCCCCGATTTTTGAAGACGTTACCTCGGTAATGGATATAGGCATTGTGCTAGGAGCTTTGGCAGCCGCCTCGCTGGCTGGCAAGTTCGCTCCGGTGTGGCGTATTCCGCTGCGCTCTCTATTGGCTGCTGTGGTGGGTGGGCTGCTGCTGGGCTACGGTTCACGATTGGCCTTTGGCTGCAATATTGGTGCGTATTTCAGCGGCATTCTGTCGGGCAGTCTTCATGCGTGGTTGTGGTTGCCGGCAGCGTTTGCCGGCAGCATCCTCGGGGTGCGGCTGCGTCCTGCCTTTGGTCTGGCCGTCGAGAAGCTGCCCCGCCATTCAGGCTGTTGATCCCGTTACTTTTTCCGTGGCACTCGTCGCAGCGACTGCGTGAGGCCTCGTCGCGCTATTTTTTTCTAATCAGGATTGTGTCAATGAATCATCTCGTCAAGAAAGTCACCTTTGTCTCCGCACTGGCCATGTCGTGTGCGACAACATTCGCGGCAGAATCGCTCGATGCCAAAGTGGTTGGTATCGACGGAGGACAGGTCTCGCTACAAACCGCTGGCGAGGTTCCAGCATGGGTAAGCAAAGGCGCAGCGGTGCAGGCTTTGGGATGGCAAACCAAGGTTGTGAAGGTGGACGGGACTAAGTTCGTGATCGAGCTGTCTAAATCCAAAGCTTCGCGCGTCGACATCGACAGCGCAGTGGTCGTTCGCGAGATTACATCGCAGGAAAAGTTTGGCTGCTGAGAACAACATTGGCGACCTGGGGTACGACCTCAAAATATTTACGTAAAGAGCGAAAGAGAATAATTATGTTTTATCGATTCAAGATGTGGATACTCACTCTTGCCACGATGATGCTTGCTGGCGTATCAGGTGCCGCTGCGGCGCAAAGTGGCAACCTGGTCACAGCAAAGTGGCTTAGCGACAATCTGGGTAACCCCGATGTATTACTGCTCGATGCCTCACCGACCAAGCTGTATACCGAGGGCCATATTCCGGGCGCGCAAAGCGTGTCATTCCGTCCCGACGAAAATACGTCACAGGGTGTAAGCCTTTCCTATGGCGGCGGCGTCGATTACTTTACCGACACTAACGCCGAAGTGCCATTCCAGGAATTGCCCCCCGAACAAATGGAAGAGCTATTCCAGCGCTGGGGTGTCAGTCCGGACCGCACAGTCGTGATCTATGACCAGGGCGCGAGTATGTTCGCCACCCGTTTATTCTATTCATTCTTCTATCACGGTTACCCAACCGACAAGCTGTTCATCCTGGATGGTGGGCTTATCTAAGTGGAAAGAATTGGCGTTGCCGGTCGCGACCGAAATACCGCCCGCCCCGAAGCAAGGGAACCTTCAAGTAAGCGCCGTCAAATCCGATTCCAAAGCCAGCGTGTCAGAAGTCTTGGCCGCATCGGGCGACCCGAAACGCAACGCCTTGGTCGAAGGCCTGGGACCGGACTGGCACTTTGGTGAGGCGCTGAACTATGATCGCCGCGGCCATATTCCCCACGCCAAGATGATGCCTTTCGTCAGCTTTTATAACGAAGACAAAACCTTTAAGTCGCCTGAGGAACTGCGCAAATTGCTGGGCCTGCTCGACATCAAGAACGACCAGAACATTTACACTCACTGCGGCGGCGGTATTGCGGGTAGTGTGCCATTTTTCGCAATCAAATTCATGGCGGGCTACGACAACGTCAAACACTTCCCTGAATCGCAGCTCGGTTGGTTGCGCGACGACCGTCAATTGCCGTTCTGGACCTACGATGCCCCGTATCTGCTGCGCGACAGCGAATGGCTGAACTGGTGGGGCGGCCAACGCACCCGCACTTGGGTAGTATCCACACCAGCATTATCGACGTGCGTAGTTCGCAGGACTATAACGAGGGTCATATCCCTTTCGCCTTGAACATCCCGGCTGAAAAATTTGCCGCCAACCTGGGCAAGCCGGCCAAAATGGCGGCTTTGCTTGGGCCCCGCAGGCGTTAATCCAGTGCACGAAGCGGTTATCGTTTCAGACAAGGGTCTGGACAAAAGCGCTGCGCTTGCTTTCGTCGCACTTCAGGCTCAGGGCCAACGCAAGGTTTCCATCCTCACCGATGACTTGAATACCTGGGCTAACCTTAGGTTTTCCGCTGAAAGACCAGCCGACTGTCGTTGGTGAAAGGAAAGTGCGCCATGACCTTGTGATTCCGGTCATCGAGTACAAGGCAGACGTTCGTGAAGGCGTCCTGTTCGCCCCTAAGAAAAACGTCAAGCCGGACTTTCCGCGCGTGTACATTATGTCGGGCGACAAGTTGCCGCAGAAATCCATCGAAACCAAGGATGGCAAGGTCGTGCATGTGCCTTACCATACCTTGATCGATGAAAACGGCAAGCCCAAAGCAGCGCAAGATGTCTGGAATACTCTGCACAAAGCGGGCGTCCCTCGTTTTGCCGAACTGGTTACTGTGTCCGATGACCCGGGCGAAGCGGCCGTTAACTACGCTGTCCTGAAACTCATGGGCTATCCCAGCGTCAGCCTGAAGGCACTGTAGTAATAACTAGAGGTACATCAGCAAACACAGGGAGCCTTTGGGCTCCCTTTTTAGAGCAAGCGGGATGGCACATAACGACATTAAGGACGATCTGCATACGATGCTGATCCAAATCGCTGGCATCATATCGGCCTCGCCCGAACCGGACCGCCCTGTCTTCGCAAAGACAGCAGCGTTGCTAACGGAGTTCGTAGCCCGCCATTGCCCTGAATTGTCGTTTGAAAACTTTCCTCTTCCTACTGGAAGCGATGAAGTGCTTTGTTCTTACGAGCTTAGCGACGAAGCGTTGAATGGGCCGGCGCTTATCATTAATGCAGTTCGCGGCGGGGTAAATAGCGTGGTACACAATCATGGCACCTGGGCAGTAATCGTCGGCATCGAAGGCTACGAGCGCCATCGTATTTACCGGCGCGTCGATGACGGCTTAAGCGCCGGGAGAGCGACATTAAATCTCGAACTCGAGACAACGGTGTGTAAAGGTCGGTCGTTGATACTGGAAGACGGGCTGTTTCACAGCATCCATACCGGCGCCAACTCGCCCGCGCTGGTATTACACTTGTACGGGCGGCCCCTTGACACGATAAGCGGGCGACAAATCGTCGATTTGTCCACACGCCGGCTTGCGCATCTAAGCGGGCCTGCGCATTAGACGTAAAGAGGGTCCGGCAATCTGCGGTATCTATGCGTTCTGCCTTAGTCGGCTCATCAAGCGATTCAGTCGTTCAGTGCCGTACGCTGCGCAACGTCGCAACAGTCTTTTTGGCCCACTCTGCGTGTGAGGCTTGCCAGTGTGGGCCCGACGCTTGCTGTTGTCGTACATTGGCTGTTACTGGAGATTGACCATGGTTAAAGACAAAGATTTGGAACTGGCCCGGCAAGACCGCGATTTTGAGCAAGAGGTCAGCCTATTGAAGACCGGTAGAACGGAGCCCGCTTTGGGTCCCAGCGACTCTTCTGACTCCGGGCAGGATGTTCCGCTGGGCATGCCCGACACGGACAGCGACAGGGAAAATACAGGTGAGCGGCCGCAAGTCGAGAATACTGGCGAGGAGCCGCTGAACGAGGACATCGAAGCAGACAGGATCGTATCCGAGGATGACGCCGGCCTTGCGCGTACGCCGCCTGATCCCGAGCGCAACGGCGGTCCGGACGAAAGTTAGTATTTTGTTATTAATGCTAAGACTTAACGAGAACCGGCCCAGTGCCGGTTCATTATTCTAAGCACCGTATTCTTCTATAGCCGCCTTCAAGAAGACTTCCACCAACTGGAGTCTTGGCGAGGACCGGGCCCAGATCAGGCCAAAGCGGCGCGGAGCACAAGTGTTTGGAAGCGGAATGCTCAACACTTCGAGACCTTGTTTCCATAAGTTCCAGGCATTGGGAACAATTGCAACGCCCAACCCTTTATTTACCATCAACGCTATGGCCTCAATAGACGCAAGCTCGAACCGCTCTTTGGGTGTGATGGCCGCGCTCTTTAGGTATTGCTCTATTTGCTGGCCTACCCAAGTGTCTTTTTCGTAACGAATAAAAGGCTGTTGCCGCAAGAGTTCATGTGCATTCTTGCCTTGGTGCTTGGCCGATGCCAATAAAACGAAATGCTCTTCGCTCAACACGCGCCAGCCCAGTCGTTTAGGTAGCTCGAATGGAGGCTCCAGGGCGATGGCGGCATCCAGTTCATTGTTTTCGACGCACGGGTAAAACTCGCTTGATAAGCCAGGTCGTATGGATACTTGAAGGAAAGGATAACGGTCGACTAGCATCGCCAAAATGTTTGGAATTGTGCTGCTTAATGCGGTATTGCCCGCCCCGAGCCTAAGTTCACCCCTTATTTCCTCGGTGTTCGCCAATGCGCTCAATGAATCGATGTCATCCAATATTTTCTGCGACGTCTCTAGAATGCGGTGCCCGGCATTGCTTAGGTGCACGGTCTTCCCGGAACGAGAAATGAGCGTCGTCCCTAGCTCCTCTTCTAGGGCTTTGATCTGCTGAGCCACCGCCCCGTGTGTAATATTCAGACGACGCGCCGCCTCCGCCATCGATCCGTGTCGGTGGACGGCTATTAAGGTGTTCAGGAATTTGCTATTCATGAAGATAGTATATGTATCTTTTGAGGGTAGCGAACAATTATCCCGGCCCGCTCTGTGTTGTGCATAATCGCCCAACAAGGAGATCAATAATGCGCAGCAAATTGTTTGTACCCGCTTCGCGGCCTGAACTGTTCACTAAAGCTTTACTCAGCCAGGCCGATGCCATCAGTTTTGATTTGGAAGATTCCGTCCTGCATGACCGCAAAGGCTACGCCCGCGACGCGTTAAAGGGGCTGTTTGACAGCCGCGGATTCGAACAGACAAAACAAGAAGCTAGAAAGACCATAATTGTTCGAATTAACCCGCTGGGCTCCCAGTATTTTGCTGATGATTTGCAGGTCGCCTGCCATGCCAACGTGGACATTATCAACGTTCCGAAAATCGATTCGGCAAAAGACGTTTTGGAGTTCGTTGAGGCACTGACCAAGGCCGAGGAGGCCTGGAATAGAGCATCGAACAAGAAGGCGGACATAAGAATACTCGCCAATATCGAAACACCTCAGGCGCTTCACAATTCGGCCGATATTGCGGCAGCTCATCCCAAAGTCTGGGGCTTGCAACTGGGCTTGGGCGACCTGTTCGAGCCTTTGAACATTGCGCGTTACGAGCCGCAGAATGTCCATGCAACCATGTTTGCACTGCGTATGGCGTCGGCCCGATCGGGCTGCATCGTTTATGACTCGGCCTATGCCGATGTGGCAAATATCGACGGCTACCGGCAAGAGGCCTTACAAGCGAAAAGCATGGGCTTTCTTGGCAAAACTTGCATACACCCTACGCAGATAAAAGTCGCCAACGACGTGTTCAGTCCGACTCAACAAGAAATTGCCTGGGCTGAAAAGGTCGTGTCTGCCGCAGCGAAGAATGACGTTAATGGGGCCTACCTTGTTGACGGGAAAATGATTGATGCGCCATTTGTTGCCCGGGCTCAATCCATAATTAATCAGGCGAAAACATACGCAACTTAAGCGAGTCGTTAATTCGCCCTATCGGAGACAACACATGAAAGAACAAGAAATATCATCGACTAAAGGTAACTGGCGCCTTGGAATCGGAGCGGCGCTTCTGCTCGCTACCGCGGCGGCTGCGCTCGCACCGGTTGCCCATGCGGCGACGTCATTTCCTAACGGCCAGCCGATTACCTTGGTTGTGCCGTATCCGCCTGGCGGCTCTAACGATTCGTTTGCGCGGGCTGTGGGTGCGAAGTTGGGCACTTTACTCAACACCTCGGTCGTCATTGTGAATAAGGGTGGGGCAGGGGGGACCATAGGTACAGCGCAGGTTGCAAGGGCAAAGCCAGACGGTTATACGTTAGTAGCGGTTTCGTCTAGTTTTACGACGAACGCAGCGATACAGGAGAACCTTCCTTTTGATGCTGAGAAAGATTTCAAAGCGGTAGCGTTGATGGCCAAAGGCCCCTTCATCGTCGCGGTTAAAGGAAGCTTGCCTGTTGAATCCATGGCGGATCTGATCGCTTTGGCCAAAAAGGCGCCCGGTGCGATCAACTATTCCTCCTCGGGGCCGGGCAGCAGCAATCAGTTCGCTACCGAAATGCTGAATTCGGCAGCCGGTATCAAAATGACCCATGTGCCATACCGCGGTATGGGGCCCGCGACCGTGGCATTAATGAGCGATCAGGTGGATGTACTGATAGCCAGCGGTCCGTCAATTTTGCCCGCCATCAACACAGGAAAAGCCAAAGCGATCGCGATAACCAGCCACAAGTCGAGCCCGATAGCTCCGAATTTGAAGCCGGTATCCGAGGTTGTGCCTGGCTATGAGTTCGGCTTGTGGTGGGGGATTCTTGCCCCGGCCGGCACGCCCGACGCAATCGTCAATAAGCTGAATAAGGCTGTGCAAGAAGTGGTGACTACACGAGAGATGAAAGATTTCTTCGTAGGGGAAGGGGCCGAATTTGCGACCGCATCGGCACAGGACTATCAGCAGATCATCAAGGACGACCTTGTGCGATGGAAGAAAGTCGCCGCCGAGAGCAATATTACGGTTCAAAAGTAGATTTGCGTCGCGCCAGATCATCAGACAAAGTTTAAGGTTCAACACAATGGGTCCGTCTATGCCAGTACAAAGTTCATTGCCGTTATCGGGCATCAAGGTTCTAGATCTGAGTGCTTATATTGCCGGCCCATACGGTTGCAGTCTATTGGCCGACCTAGGCGCGGAAGTAATCAAAATCGAACCGCCCGATGGCGACAATCTGCGCAAGTATCCCTCAACACTTGAAGCCGAGAGTCGCGCCTTTTTAGGGGTGAATCGGGGCAAGACTGGCCTGTGTGTAGACCTTAAAAAAGACGCTGGTTACGAAGTGCTTATCAGGCTCGTACAAGAGACTGACGTGCTTGTGCATAATTTTAGGCCTTCTGTACCGCCGCGCCTGAAGATCGACTATGACACCCTCAAGCTTGTTAATCCAAGACTTATTTACTGTTCTATGACGGGGTATGGGAAGACCGGGCCATTGGCAGATAAGGCGGGTTACGATCAAGTGCTGCAAGCGCGCAGCGGAATATGTTCCGCACAGGGAAGTAAAGACCTTCCAGAAATCGTTTACGGTTCTGCCGTCGACTATTACGCCGCCTCCATGGTCTCTATGGGCGTGACGGCTGCGTTGTATCAACGAGAACGTACGGGACAAGGGCAAGAGGTTAGCGTGTCGTTGCTCGGTAGCGCCCTAGCCATGCAGTCGGCGCGCTTGATCATGGCTGCAGATGAGCCCAAGCATATTGACCGTGATATGCGCTCTGGGGGGATTACGGGCATACATCCGACCCGTAGCGGGCACTTGTATATATCAGCCAATACACCTCATTTCTGGAACGCTTTATGCAATCTGGTGGGCGTCCCTGAGTTGGCTCAAGATGAACGCTATGACACGGTAAAGAAACGCGCCGAACACGCCAGTGAGCTGGTTCCAGTGATCCGCCAGGCGCTCCAGGCAAGAACAGCCATGGAGTGGGAGGAACTATTTGGCGTTTCGGTCCCATGCTCTGCTGTTCGGCATGTCGAAGATATGTTCGATGACCTGCAGGTAGCGGAACAAGGTTTTATTGTTGACTTCCATCATCCAAAAGTGGGCCTCTACAAAGGCATCGCCAGGCCGATTAAATTTGCCGATGAAGAAGCCGGCGTCCCTCCGATTGGGGCGCCCACATTGGGCCAGCATTCGCGGCAAATTTTGCGCCAGCTGGGCTACAGCGATGAACAGATCCACGATGTATTCAGTTCGGGAGCCGTCTTGGATGCCAGTGTTTCCGTTGGTTCTGCTGCCTAACAATAGTCGCTACCCAGGTCGCTGCCACGATGCCTCCCAATTGACACGATGCCATTGCCGGTCACGAAGCGACCTACAGAAATATTAGTCAAAAACTCTCGACCATCAGTCTGAACACGCTTTCGGCGCCAATTTAATTTCACTCAATGGCGCGGGTAATCCATGATATTTTGTCTGGCTAGGCCTGTGGTAAAACCACAGGCATGAACGAAGCCACAACGATTATTCGGGCTCAGGACGAGGCCAAACAGGGCTACGAGAAAGTTTTTTTATTCTTGCGTGAAAAACTTCTCGGGGGCTCGTTGCGTCCGGGTGACCTGCTTCTTCCTGAACGAGAACTCGCGGAACATCTGGACGTGAGCCGGCCGGTCATCCGCGAAGCATTGCGCGCGCTGGCGATGATCGGTGTGGTCGACATCCGCGGAAGGGTTGGCACATTCGTTAAGAAGCCGGATGCCTCGGTTCTAGGTGACATTTTTGCGTTTACTTTGGCGCAAGATGGCGGCTTGATTGAAGACATCATGCAGGCCAGAATCGCAATCGAGTGCCAGGCCATTCGACTCGCCTGTCAACGAATTACGCCGCAAGACCTTGAAGACATCGGCCGTGCTTTGCTTCTTATTAAAACGACCATCGATTCACCTCTAGATGGCGGCATGGCCGACTTCGAGTTTCATTCTGCCATCGTGCGCGCCAGCAAGTCAGAGACTTTGATCAGCATGTACAAGGCCATGCAGCCTTTATTCATCCGGCTGCATAAAGAAAGGCGCGAGGTCATCGATGTTGATCCGAATTTGAAAGCACAAATAATCGAGGATCATCGAAAGATATTTCGAGCGCTGGCCGAAAAAGACGAGCAAAGCGCCGATGAGCAACTGCGGATTCATTTTCAAATCGGAGATGAAAGGCGATACAAGGCTACGTTTAAAACAGCATTGGTATAACCCGCGCCGGGCCGCTTCCCGGCAAAGAGACAAGTGCGGAAAATGATAAAAAAAATAGGATTTATCGGTTTGGGGACGATGGGCCAATGTATGGCGGCCAACCTTATCAAGGCCGGCTTTCACCTCATCGTTCATGATGTCGTCCCCGTGGCGGTCGCGAAAGCGGTTGAAGCCGGGGCTGTCGCTGCGGCCACCCCGGCAGAGGTCGGCCAGGGCGCGGACGTCGTCATACTCATGTTGCCCAATACGCCCGACGTACAGTCGGTCGTATTCGGCGACGATGGCCTGATTCAAAGCCCACCAGCGAAACGCCTCATCATCGACATGAGCACTATCTCGCCGGTGGCTGTACGTCAACTTGGCGCCGACCTTGCTGCGCAGCACATCGCGTTTCTGGACGCTCCCGTATCGGGAGGCCCTACAGGTGCCCGAGATGCCACCCTGACCATCATGGTTGGGGGCGACTCCGATGCATTCAACATGGCCCGGCCAGTGCTAGACGCCATGGGGGCTAGTGTTACCCACGTTGGGCCGGCAGGCGCGGGCCAGACATTGAAACTGTGTAATCAATTGATATGCGGCATCAATATTCAGGCTATTTGCGAGGCGTTGGCATTGGGGCGAGCGTCGGGCATTGATTTGAAGGTGTTGCGCGAGGTGTTGCTGGGTGGCTCCGCAGCGTCCTGGATGCTAGACAAGCTTGGCCCGGCGATGATAGATCGCGATACGTCAGCCGGCTTTCGCATCGATTTGATGTTGAAGGACTTGAAGCTGGTACAGGAATTGGCGTTTGACTTGTCGGTTCCCCTTCCCGCCACATCCCTGGTGACGGCGCAGTATCTGGACGCGCGGGCGCATGGGGAAGGATCGAACGGCAATCAGGCCTTATTCACAATTTATGACCGTTACGCGAATCAGGCTCGAACGCCGAAGGGGTCGGCTGCATGACGGAGCTGGACTTTTCGGTGGTATTCGAACGTTGGGACATGATTCTTCAAGGCATGTACCTGACCATGCAGCTGACGTTGGTTGCCACTGCTTGCGGATTTATTCTGGGCACCTTTTGCGCCATCGGAAAACGCGGAAAAATCGTGTGGCTTCGTAAAGTGTGCAGCATTTATATTGAAGCCATCCGCAATACGCCTTTGCTGGTACAGATTTTTCTGGTGTATTTCGGGCTGTCCAATATGGGGTTGTCACTGCAAGCCATTACGGTTTCGATGGCGGCGCTGACCATCAACGTGGGCGCTTATTCGGCAGAAATCATGAGAGCCGGATTTGATTCCATCGAGAAAGGCCAACTGGAAGCAGCCGAAACCCTCGGGCTTACGCGCAGGCAAGTATATTGGCATGTGATTCTGAAGCAGGCGCTGGAACGCGTATACCCGGCCTTGACAAGTCAGTTCGTTCTTCTAATGCTCGCCTCCTCGATTTGTTCACAGATATCGGCTGAAGAATTAACCGCCGTCGCCAATTTCATTCAATCCGACACTTACCGGCCATTTGAAACCTACATCGTGGTGGGCGTTTTATATGTCTTCTTGTCAATCTTGTTAAGGGTAGTGTTCTGGATTTTTGGCCTCGTGATTTTTCCGCGACGTAGAAACCTTCAGGCATTTATCTAGACGAGGCGCATATGGGACAGAATTTCGCAGTCGGATACCTGCTATTTTTGGCAAAAGGCGCCTTATGGACAGTAGGCCTGTCTACGATCGCGTTAATTGGCGGCGGTGTCCTCGCCTTGATCGTCGCACTGTGCCGGATCTCCGCACTAAGATGGTTAAGGCTCACCACGGCGCTTTATATACAGTTGATTCAGGGCACGCCAGTACTGGTATTGATGTTTCTGATGTATTTTGGACTGCCATCGATAGGCCTTTCCGTCTCGCCCCTTTTGGCCGCATCGGTGTCCTTGTCGGTATACGTTTCCGCTTATCTGGGCGAAAGCTGGCGCGGCGCTATACAGTCCGTTCCCAAGGCTCAGTGGGAGGCCGCCGAATGCCTCGCTTTGTCGCGGGCGCAAAGAATGACTAAGGTTATATTGCCCCAGGCGATCAGAATCGCCACGCCGCCCACCGTCGGGTTCATGGTGCAGATTATAAAAAATACCTCGCTGGCCTCGGTTGTGGGATTCGTCGAGTTGGTCAGGGCGGGGCAAATTGTCAATAACACTATTTTTCAGCCTTTCCTTATCTACTTGCTTATCGCTATGCTTTATTTTTCGATGTGTTATCCGTTGTCTGTTTTCAGTCGAAAACTTGAAGCTAAATCCGGAGAAAGATCTTATGCATAGCGTTACCGACGAAACCGGCCGTGAAGTGGTGGTCAGCCTCAAAGATGTGCATAAAAAATTCGGCAACATCGAAGTCCTTAAGGGCGTAAGTATGGATGTCGTAAAAGGCGAGGTTGTCGCCATCATCGGGAAAAGCGGCTCGGGAAAAAGCACAGCGCTTCGCTGCATGGACCTTCTGGAAGCAATCAACGCAGGAACCATTACTGTCTGCGGGCACGACGTTCATAATCCGAACGTCGATCTCAAGGCACTGCGGCTGGACGTTGGTATCGTGTTTCAAAGCTATAACTTGTTTCCCCACCTCACCATCGAAGAAAACGTGATGCTCGCCCCAACGGCGGTGAAAAAGATTCCAAAAAAAGACGCCCGGGATCTGGCTCACCGGGTATTGGGCCAGGTGGGCTTGGTAGACAAAGCCAGGCAATATCCCGAACATCTGTCGGGCGGCCAGCAGCAGCGGGCGGCCATCGCCCGTTCTTTGGCGATGGAACCCAAAGTCATGCTCTTTGACGAGGTAACCTCCGCCCTTGATCCGCAACTAACCGGAGAGGTACTGCGGGTTATCGAGGACTTGGCGACAAAGGGCATGACCATGATTATGGTCACTCATGAAATGAACTTCGCGCGCAGGATCGCCGACACCATCATCTTCATGAATGAAGGCAAGGTTTGGGAGAAGGGGGGCACGAGCATTCTGACTAATCCCCAAACCCCAGAGTTAAGGGAGTTTTTGCAAAACGAACTCTAAGACGTTATATCAAACGTTAAATCCAAAGGAGATGTAAAGATGAAAAAAAGAACTATCGCCGCCTCAATGTTGTGCATGCTCGGCCTATTGGCTGCAGGCGGCGGCATTGCCCACGCCGATGTGTTGGACAATATCGAAAAGAACAAGGTAATTCGTATATCAACCGACCTTGGCATACCGCCAGCGGGAATGATGAGCGCCTCTATGGAGCCCATCGGTGCCGATGTCGAAGTAGGGAAGCTTTTGGCCAAAGACTGGGGAGTCAAATACGAGCTTATCCAAACCACCGGTGCGACTCGCATCCCCAATCTGCAAACCGACAAGGCCGACATTGTGGTATCGACCTTGTCCGTGACGCCGGAACGCGCCAAAGTAATCGATTTCTCCAAGCGTTATGCCGTTCTGCAGTCGGTTGTGGCTGGCTACAATGACATACCGGTCAAAAGTCTCGAGACCCTGAAAGGCCATACCGTTGCGGTAACCCGTGGTACTACGCAAGATACCGAACTGACCCCGCAGGCAGCCAAGTACGGGTATACGGTTGCCCGATATGATGATGACTCCACTTTGGTGACCGCTGCTGTAAGCGGCCAGGCAAAAATGGTGGCGACTTCGCAGTCACTGGTCGCTCAAATCGACAAGAAAATCGGCAAGAACAATTTCAAGCCGCTGTTTGTCTTGCGTAATTTTGACCTGGCGATCGGCGTTAAAAAGGGCGAGGCTCGACTGCTGGCCAAAGTCAACGAGTGGGTCGAAGCCAATCTCAAGAATGGCAAGCTAAACGAGATCTACAACAAATATTACGGTACCGAACTGCCCGAGGACATGCGCGGATCGCGATAGGTTTGTTCAATTATTTTTAGGATGTGAATCATGCGAATTGTTATCGGTTCCGATCATGCTGGCTGGCTTTTGAAGAAATCGGTGGTCGATTTAGTCAAGAGCCTTGGTCACGAGGTCATCGACGTTGGCAGTTTCAACGATGCCCCTGTTGATTTTCCGGATATTGCGAAACAGTTGACGGATAAGATCAGGTCAGGATCTTCGGACCGGGGCATCATGGTTTGCGGTACGGGCGTCGGCGCCTCGATTGCCGCGAATAAAGTTCGAGGTATCCGGGCGGCGGTTTGTCATGATGTGCACTCGGCACATCAATGCGTTGAACATGACGATGTCAATGTCATGTGCATAGGTGCTCAGATTGTCGGGCCGTGGTTAGCGAACGACCTGGTGTCTGCCTATCTGGATGCCGAATTTTCCACTGACGAAGATTGCAGGCGTCGCGTGGAAAAGCTGCATGAAATGGACAGGGCATAGGGGTCGGCGTGGCAACCACAGGTCCTAAAATCTTTGTGCTTGGCATATACGCTGCCGATTTGGTTTTCACCGGAAGCCGCATGCCGGCTCCTGGTGAAACGGTCACCGCTTCCAATTTCCTGCGGGGCCATGGCGGCAAGGGATCGAACCAGGCAGTTGCCGCAGCCAGGGCGGGAGCCGACGTATCATTTTTCACATTTATCGGTGACGATGCCTTTGGTCAGGACGCCGTTGCGTTCTGGCGGTACGAAGGCGTCCATAGCAAAGCGGTGGTGATGCCGGCGCAAGCAACCGGCGCAGCCAGCATTTTTGTAGACTCGCGAACCGGGGGCAATGCCATCACGGTTTACCCCGGGGCATCACGTTTGATGCGTCCGATCGACGTGGATAAGGTCGAGCACGACATCGCTGAATCCAAGGTGTTTGTCGTGCAGTTAGAGCAGCCGGTCGACGTGGCACGGCGAGGTTTGGAACTTGCCCGAAAGAATCGCGTGACGACGATACTCAATCCCGCGCCGGCAGTCGATTTGCCCGATGACGTCTTTCCACTGTGTGACTTCATACTTCCCAACGAAACGGAAGCAGGCCTCTTGACCGGAATCGCCGTAGCTACAGTCGACGACGCCAAAAGGGCCGCGCGCATCCTTCTGGATAAGGGTGTCGGCAACGTAATTATTACCTTAGGCGAAAAAGGCGCATTGTATTGCGGGCCGACTCAAACAGTCCTGGTGCAGGCTGTAGAACTAGGCGCTTGCGTCGATACGACGGGCGCGGGGGATGGTTTTACAGCGGGGTTCGCAGTGGGTCTTGCCAAGGGCTTGCCGTTGCCGGACGCGTTATCGTTCGCCGCAACCCTCGCTGGGATTTCGGTTACGAGGCACGGTGCAGCGGCGTCCATGCCCACCTTGTCGGAAATTGAAGTAGCGCTAAATCAAGAATGCTAGTCGGGCCTTAAGTCGAGGGCTGGAATTGCCCTATCGACTTACTTTCTATCATGGTGAATTCGTCAGAACCCTCGTCATAATCCCAGCGTTCCACGACACAATGCCGCGGCATACCGTCGAATGCATGACGAATAAGATTAATAGAGTTGCTGGAATCATGGCGAATCCTGGACGACACCGCCGTACCCGCCTGTACCGCCCACACGTGACGGCGCAAATCGACAAGCTCATCATGCAGGCCGCAGATAAAGGGCCGATGAATATGGCCGCCCAGGATCAGGTCGACACCGGCATCTGCCCATTGGCTTATCGCTTGTTCGTGACCGCGCAATAAGTGTTCTTCGTCTGTGGGAAGCGTTACGTGCACAGGCTGATGCGTTACAACGATACGCAACTGATTTTGTCCCGCCCGCTTTAGCCGCTGTGCCACCCGCTCGATCTGTCGTGCTGAAACTTCCCCTTCAATATGTCGATAACGGCGTGTGGTTCGGACACCGATAACGAGCAATTCCGGTGTCTCATGGATAGGCTCAAGATCTGAACCAAACGCTCGCTTGTAGCGGAAGTAGGGGTGAAATAGTCGGGTGGCCAGATCAAATAGCGGAATGTCATGGTTTCCCGCTATGACTAGCCGGGCAGGGATGGCAAGGCGATCCATGAAGGCGCTGGCAGCGGTGAATTCCACTTTGCGCGCGCGTTGCGTGATGTCGCCCGATAGGATCACTACGGTGGGCGCGTGCGCATGCGCCAGGCGCTCCAGCGCGTCAACGACCTGCGGCCGTTCGGTACCGAAATGCGGGTCAGAAATATGTAGCGCCACCCTCATGTCGCATCGCCCTTCATGCGAGCTTGCAAAGCGCGCTGCGACTCGGCGAGCGAGTCACCGCTTAGCGACCCATTAATCTGGTTGTTTGAATCAGATTCATGGCTAGGTTTAATCAATAGCAGCTGCTCCGGCGACACACGAAACTCGAGCGGTGCATTCAACCACATAATCTCGCCATCAACCGCGACCTTAATACGATGCTTGCGCCGATTCACCTTAGCCGTCGCACCTTCGGTTTGACGCATGCTGCGCTTACCCTGCAACAGCCTTAATGGAGCAACCGTCAGGCTGCGAAAACTGAAGCCGGTAACGTTTTCTGCATTGCCCAGCCTGCCTAAAGCACCGTGCGCGGCTAACCACAACATTGCCATTGTCCCTACAGGTTTTATCGCGATAGCTGCGAGTTGGCCCTGTTTCACGGCCTCCGCCTGCGGCATGCCAACCTGCTCGAGCTGAAGGCGATTGTTGCCAATGAATAGCGTAGTGGTTCGAAAGCTAACGCGTTTTCCACCTTGTTCTAACGACATATCAAGGTGTCGATGACTACCAAACGCTGTAACTACCGCTGCCCATAGCGCGACAAGCCGACTTCGGCCATAGCGTTGCTTGAACACTTCACGATCCTCGAGCAATTCGGGATAAAAGCCGACGCTGGCGTTGACGAGAAAGACCCGGTCATTTACTAGGCCAACTTGCACAGGCACCGGTTTCCCAGCAATAAATCCTGAAGAGCCGCGATTCTATATCTTCGGGAATGTCGTGGTGCGGCCAAAATAATTAAACGTACCTTGTGGGACCGCGCCAAACAAGCAGTTGCTGTGCCAAAGCGGCTGTCGCAACTCCATTGATTGTCCCGTCTCCGCCAACCGCGACAACGGCACCGCTTGCTTCTTTGGCGGTGGCCACTGCGTTTTTGATGGTTGCGTCGGGGCCGCTGATTGCCGTCGATAACGAATATACGATACCGCGTCCGCCGAACGCATGGCGAAGTCAATGGTCTGGCGTGTTGCGCTTGTAGTCTTGGCGCCCCGAGCCATCGTTAATGACAAAGAATAATGGTGGTTCGAACTTGTCGGCGCTGGGTTGCATGTATACAGGCAAACGATCTCGCAATAATGTTGGAATCTCGTTTAATGTTCTGGGGATTGACGGGTCCATATGGGAGAATATTAACCTATGGATGCGCTCTGCTTCGCGGCTCGCAAGGTAGTTTAACGGCAGTTTCAATGCAGACCGTGTTTGCGTTTGTCAAGGGTTCGTAAGGCCAGTAGCGTTTAATTAAATATTCTGGGCGTACACTGTTTAGTCCTGTCATTGTTACCGGGATCGACTATGTCAACTGCTCTGGAACAACATCCGCATGATCAAAGTCGCTGGCCGACGACTTTTCTGGCATCATCTTGGCGATATTGGGCTCGTATTGGCGATAGGCGGTATTCGCCTGGTTTCGCTTGGCGGGTCCTGGTATTACGTTAAGAGGCGTCGCAATGGTGGTCTCCGGGTTACTGTATGTTCGTCGGCAAATTCTCGGCGCATGGGTCTATGCGGTAATCTTTATCGGTACGGTAATCTGGGCATTTTATGAAGTCGGTACGACTTTTTGGGGCTGGGTGCCACGTATGGCACCGATTCTCGTTTTGGGTCTATTTGCCGCTTTATTGGTTCCGCGTCTGATGAAAAGGCGTTCCCGCGTCGCTTACGCTGCGGCGGCCGCTCAATTGATCGTGCTCGCGGCCGGAGCCGCTTCGATGTTTGTTCCCCAGGGTGTCATCTCGAACACGGCTCAGCTTGCCAAAGCTCCGCCGGTCGTAACTGACCCGAGCGACCCACAAAATAGCTGGAAATATTATGGCAAGTCCACGGCGGGAACCCGCTATGCACCGTATCAGCAGATCAATCGCGACAACGTCGATGACCTTGAACTTGCCTGGACTTTCCGAACGGGCGAAGAAGCCATAGAGGGTTCTGAGGACCAGAATACCCCCATACAGGTAGGCGACTCATTATATTTGTGCACGCCGCGCAACAAGGTCTTTGCGTTGAATGCCGAAACTGGTGAACAGCGCTGGATGTTCGACCCGAAGGTCGAGAGCAACAAAGTGTGGAATCGTTGCCGCGGCGTTTACACCCGGCTTCTGGAGCTTGCCTACAGTGGCGATCGGCTTGCTCGCGTTGGCGATGCCACCGGCCGACGCCGGCCACTCAGCATTCTCGGTTGGAATGCTTATCCCCACTTAAATACATGCTGCATTGCTGATCTTGCCTTCGTTGTTTACCAATGTCTGGCAGGCGGGTCCACGAACGTTATGGCCTGTGCTAAAAAGGCTGGCCCCGATGCAGGTCGGTATCGTGCTTGGAACGATTGGAGGCGCGTGGCTTTTTGGCGCACCGGCGGGGGCGTGGTCGAGCGTATTGCTTGGGGTGGCTCTTATTGTGTATGCACTATGTCAGGCGTGCGGTGCGCATGGCCCTCGAGTCGAGTGGCGGCGACTACACCATCAAATGTCGTGTATCAACATTATGGTGGCCTCGTGTGGTTCCCACCGACTTTGCGATTATCGGCCAGAACCGCCCAACATCGCCCGACTTGATACCGAATATCCCACGGGATTAGCTGTTTCTATACGGAGATATGGTCCATAGGCCGTCACTTCTTCTCTTCAAGTTTCTGAATGTCGTCCGCATCCTTGGGCAATGCCGAGTGATGCTCTGCGGGCGGCATCCACGGTGTGAGTACTGATCTGGTATCGGTCTCTGTGGAGTGGGTGAGGAAGGCGAGGTGAGCTTCGTATCGCTCCAGCACGTCATCAATCACTTGCTGCTTTGTCAGGCCCATGAGGTCATAGCCGCCCGAACCGGTCTGCGTGAATACCTCGAGTCGGTAGTAAACGTCGGTCTCACGCGACATCCGGGCACCGAACATCGGAACGGGCGCCTCCACGATGGCGACATGGTAGAGAAAATCGCGGTATGTATCCATCGACACCCTCAACATCGGCTCTTCGATGCCGCTCACGTTGGTCATGGAGCCTCGCTCGATTTGATAACCCTGGTTCCGGAACTCGGCGACAACGTCGTCGAGCGCCGGTCGCACCGTGCGGTCGAGGAATTGGGTGACTTGCCTCAATGTTGGGAACGCGCGCAATTGTTCAAGCCGCTGCTTCCACGACCGCTCGGGAACGTGGCCCCCGATCGGCGCAATGGACGCCTTCCGCAATACCTGACCTTCGCGCTCCGCCCGCTCCATTCGCAGTACCTTGTAGAAGGACGCCATCACCAGGTAAGCGATGATCGTTACCGGTAACGCGAAGATGAGCGTAGCGTACTCCATCGCCGTCACGCCCCCTGCGAGCAGCATCGCCACGGTGAGCACTGCGGTAAGTACGGCCCAAAAGATGCGCAGCCATTTCGGGCCATCGTGCGATGGGTCGGGGATCGAGGCAGAGAAGTTTGACATCACCATTGCGCCTGAGTTCGCGCTGGTGAGGTAGAACAGCAAGCCTGAGAGCGTCGCAAGACCGATAAGGAACATCGCGCCCGGGAACATCTCCAGCAGCGCGTACCAGCCTCGCTCCGGGCTCTCGACTGCGAGGCTGGCGAACGCCGTGTTGCCCCGCATCACATGGTAGAGGGCCGAGTTGCCGAATAGCGAAACAATGATGAAGTCGCACATCACCGGTACAGTAATCGCCGCAATGACGAACTCGCGCAGCGTGCGCCCGCGCGAAATGCGCGCGAGGAAGACGCCTACGAACGGCCCCCACGCGAGCCAGAACGCCCAGAAGAACAGCGTCCATCCGCCCATCCACTCAGCGCTGCCCGGTTCATAGGCGAAGGTCTGCAGCGTGCGTGCTGGAAACGTGACAATGAACTGACCGATGTTCTCGACGAGCGCGTTCAGAAGGAACGCCGTCTGTCCGGCGATGAGGATGTAGACCATCATCGCCACGGCGCTCCAAAGGTTCAGTTCTGAGATCCAGCGGATGCCGCGGTCGACACCAGACGTGGTGGCCGCGATGGTCAGGACCACCGCGCCGACGACCAGCGCGATTTGCAATGCAAGGCCCTGCTCGAAGCCGAAGATCAGCGAGAATCCCACGTTCAGCAGTACGACGCCGATGCCCATCGACGTGGCGACGCCGAACACGGTGCCAACCAGTGCGATGATGTTGATGCCATCTCCCAAGGGCCCGCGTACGCGCTTGCCAAGCAGCGGATATAGAGCCGCACGGATCGATAGGGGCATACCCCATCGGTAGGCGAAGTACCCCATCGCCATGCCGAGTAGGGCATAGACCGCCCAGCCGGCAATGCCGTAATGAAACATCGTCCAGACGACGGCATCCTTCATCGCTGCGGACGTGCCGCCCGCGCCTGAGGGAGGAGACAGGTACTGCACGACAGGGCCGGTGACCGAGAAGAAGAGCATGTCGATCCCCACACCCGCTGCGAACAACATCGCAACCCAGGTCGCGAGCTTGTACTGCGGCCGTGAGTGATCGGGACCGAGCCGTACGTCGCCTTCCTTGGAAAGTGCGACCCAGATCACAAAACCAATCACAAGGGTCATCGTTAGCACGTAGTACCAGCCGAGGTTAGTGGCGATCCAGTCGACGGCCATCTTCATCTTCGTGCGCGCGTCATCGGGCATGACGATGGCCCAGATTGAGAAGGCGAGAATCACCGCCGACGAAATCAATAGGACGCCCCAGTTGATGCGGGCCCTGCGGTGTTCCAGCAATTCTTGCGGCCCCTTGCTGAGGTCGCTGCGCGACACTGGCGCGTCGTCGTCGGCCGGACGGTCGGGCCGGCGTTCTGTGCCGCCGAATCGGCTGCGTTCAAGGGGCGGATGCGGCTTCTCTTTCTGCGGCTTCGACGCTTGTGTGTTCGGCTTAGCGGCTCTAGAGAGATCTTCGTCTGATGGCTCGATCGGCATGGAGTAACTCCTTCCTCGGTGCGCGGCGCGCGCTCGTCTGAGCGTGAGCTGACGATCAATTGTATTGAAAAAGCTGCTTCCCACTTCCCTAGATCGGGTTTTCAAGGGCAGTTGTAGCGTGACGTATACGCACCGGATCACGACCCAACGTAGTCAGCAATGTGGAAACCTATAGGTGACGACCACCAAGGGAGGCAACTGCCTCACTGGGACAGCCATTAATTTGCTGGTATGCTCGAAGCACTATTTGTGTTGCGCTCTAATCATCTGTCCCGAGGCAAATTTGGACGATTTGGCACTACCTAGACCCTTGCCCGAAAAAATAATGCTTGCAGGCTCCTATGTGAAGCTTGAGCCTTTAAATACAGGCCATACTGTCGACCTTTGGGAGGCAGCACAAAACGCAGACGCGAGCTTTACCTACCTGCGCTACGGGCCCTTCCCAAGTTTTGAGGCCATGAAATCAACGGTCGAAGAACTTGCCAGCCGTAGCTATCAGCCTTTCTGGGCCTTGCGCGACGAGGCCACCGGTTTGGTTCGTGGATGGCTTTCTCTTTGCGATATTGCTCCGATGGACGGGGCGATCGAAGTCGGTAGCGTCTGGATTTCTCCGCTTTTGCAACGGACGCGACAATCCACGGAAGCTATCTTTTTACTGATGCAGTACGCCATGGACACATTAGGTTATCGGCGTCTAGTGTGGAGATGTTGCTCAAAGAACGTTGCCTCAATGCGAGCAGCGTGTCGTTATGGATTTATACCTGAAGGCGTTTGGCGCAGCGCTATAGTTGTGAAGGGTGAGCCTATGGACATCGCCTGGTTTTCCCTTCTAGAAGGTGAGTGGGAGCTTCGCCGTGAAGCAATCAAGACCTGGCTAAAGATCGATAACTTTACGTCGGAAGGGGCTGCGCTGCGGGCTTTGTCAACGCTGTAAATGCCATGCGCAAATGGGCTATGAACCGGCTACTCCCAAGGAAGCCCGCGAAATGATGGGTCTGCCTCGCACTGGCGCTATACGACCGGAGTTTTCGGTATAGATCACAAACAGGGGTAGAAGGTCGAAGAGACGACTCGATACCCCGCAAGGGCCAGTTGCAAGGTGGGGGCTTCGCCGATTTGCGGCTTATTAGGGGCGCCACGTTGGTGCCGATGAGAGGAGTCGAACCCCCGACCTTCTCATTACGAATGAGCTGCTCTACCAACTGAGCTACATCGGCTTTTGGCATAAAAAAGGCCGCATTGCGCGCACCTAAGACTTACCAAGCCGATTATTATACAGAATATCCTCTTTCCACGAATCCAAGAAATCTGGAGTCTATATGGACACTATTGCATGGCTTATGCTTATTGCGGCAATTTTGCCCTTCATAGCGGCGACGATATCCAAGGCCGGCGGCAAGGGTTTCGACAACAATGCTCCGCGAGCTTGGCTTGCTAATCAAGAGGGGTGGCGGGCGCGCGCAAATGCCGCGCAGGCCAATCTATTTGAAGCGTTGCCATTCTTTTACGCAGCAACGTTGTTCTCCCTGTTCAAAATGGTCGATCCCGTTCTGCTCATTAGTCTGATGATTGCCTGGATCGTATTGCGAGTGGTTTATCTGGCGGCTTATGTGGCAGGTTACGGCTCGCTGCGTTCGCTGGTGTGGGGGCTGGCGCTAGCCGTAAACGTTGGGATTCTGTTCGTTTCTTCCTGGTCTGCTTGACGCGCACGATTCCGGTTTTTCAGTGAAAAAGTGGGCGCGAGAATATGTGGCGCCCATATTAATTATTTCTATTCTTCCTGATTCATCCGAATCGCCGATGGAAAGAGGTCCCAGCAGGCAATGAATAGCGCGGCTATCAAAGGTCCGATGACAAAGCCGTTCAAGCCGAATACCGCCAGGCCGCCCAGCGTAGATATTAATATGACATAGTCAGGGATCTTTGTGTCTTTGCCAACCAGCAAGGGGCGCAGCACATTATCGACCAAGCCGATGACCAGCACACCAAAAAGGGCAAGGGTGACGCCTTGCCATGTCTCACCCGTGACGAGGAAATAGACGGCGACCGGAAGCCAGATCAGGGCGGGCCCGACAGCCGGCAATAGTGACAGGAAGGCCATTAAAACACCCCACAGTAGCGCCCCTTCGATGCCAAGAAACCAGAACATGAATCCGCCCAGAGCCCCTTGGGTTATGGCAACGACGATATTGCCTTTTACGGTGGCCCGGACCACTGTGGCGAATTTACGGAACAGATGCTGCTTATGCTCTTCGCTTAGCGGGATCAGCTGTTTGCTTTGACGCGCCAGATGGGCGCCGTCACGCAGCAAAAAGAATAGGATGTACAGCATGACAAACATGCCGATCAAAAATTGAAAAGTGTTCTGTCCTACGTTTACCGCCTGGGTGGCCACGAACTTGCTAACTTGCAGTGCCCCGGCCGAAAGTTTTTCTCGCAGGCCGAAGATGTCACCAACCCCGAAGCGGTTCAGCAGATCGTGAACTGAGGGCGGAAGGACACTGACGATTTGTTCAAAGTAGTCTCCCAGATTGAACTCGCCAGTGCTCATGCGTTTATAAATTACTGCGCCCTCTTGGACGAGTGCGCCCGTGACCAGAATCATTGGAATGATGACCATCATTATGATGATCAGCAACGTACTTAACGCCGCAAGGTTGGGGTGCCCGCGCATTCTTGTCAGAAGCTGCTTGTGCAGGGGCGTGAACATAATAGCCAGAATTGCACCCCAGAAAATGGCGCCGTAAAAAGGCAGTAGCACCAAAATAAATGCCAGGGTGACCAGTACTAGTAAAACAATAAAAGTGCGGAAATAAAGATTCGAGTTATTCATCCAGCGTCCAGATTATTGAGGCAGCCCGCGTCGAGAAGTCGCTGCGAGGCCGTATAGGGCACCAAAGGCAAATATGCGGTTAGACAGTTCGAAGGTATCGGCGTCTATTCGCCCAGAAGTTCCGCGACCGCCTGCATCCCTTCAACATGCTCGGCAATGACTTTCACGACGACAATGAGAGGTACGCACAGTAACATGCCCCACACTCCCCATAACCAGCCGCCGAACAGTAGGGCGACAAATACGGCCGTTGCATTCATTTTCGCGATCCGACCGGTCATCCATGTTGTCACTAGCATGCCGACAATCGACGCGATGGAAATCATTACGGCCATGACCAGCAGCATCATCGAGAATGATTCGAACTGCAGAAATGCCGCGAACCCGGTTATTAGCGTCGTAATCAGTGGGCCAAAATAGGGAATGACGTGCAGCAAGCCTGCAGCAACCGCCCATGCGCCTGGATTATCAAGCCCTATCCAGTGCAATACGATCCACGTAACCAGCCCTAGAAGAATATTCGTGACAAGCAACATCAACATGTACTTCTGTATCGATGAATTGATATCGTCCAGAATCTGCACCGTGATTTTTTTGTTTGATAATGATGGTCCTGTTATTCGAACTAGTTTGCGCTTGAACGTGTCGCCCGATAGTAGGGCAAAAAATACCAAGAACAAGATCATGACTAGTTGCCCCGCAAACGCGGCTACGCCCAGCGATCCGGCCCAAAGCCACTCGTTGAGATCGAAGTCCGGAGGTTTCACGGTCGCCGCCGCTGCGGCTGCTGCATCGGAAGTCGTGTCAGCAGTCGGGGTTGCCGCTTTCTTCAATGCATCGGCTGCACTACGAAGTTTGTCCAGGGTGCCCAGCTTTCCGTCGTCCATACGATTCAAAGCACTGTTTAGCTTGTACGTGGCAAGCGGCAGCTCGTCGACAATTGCCTGAGCCTCTTTGTAGACCGAGCTTAAAACCAGACCCGACGAGCCGAAAATGGCCAGCATGACTAGGCTGGCTCCGAGGACTCGCGGCAGTTTTATGAGTTCCAGCCACGTGACCAACGGGTTCAATGTGTAGGCGATCAAAATCCCGAAAATCAAAGGGATGAAGAACTCCCGTGCCCACTGCAAGGAAAAAATAATGGCTATCAGTGCTAATGCTGTCAGTGCGAGGCCGCCGGCCTCGACGCGGGGCCTCACTTCAGGTGTTGGAGCTTCGACTACAGCAGGCTTCAGGCTGACGACTTCCGCCGGGATAAGGCCACTGTCTGTCGGTGAATGTTTGCCAGGTGTGGGCGTGGCTGCCTTAGATTTCATCGTATCCATTGTTGGCCTTTGACCACTTATGTCCTTTGAGAACTATTAAATTATCGGTCGGATGAAAGAATACATGGAAAAAATCGGGACTCATGTAACATTGCAATACAGGTCCTCAAAAGTAAACGCGGTGCACTTTGGGACGCTGCTCCGCGCTGTCAGCACGACCGTCCGCCACAGGATAGGAAGGAAAGCAGATCATGATCCAGCGTTTCGCACTGAACCGGGAAGGTCGCGACTTTGCCGTAGGCGATATACATGGTTACTTTACTCGTCTTAAAGACGTCTTGATAGCTGCCGGGTTCAACCCGGCCAAGGACCGACTCTTTAGCGTTGGCGATCTGGTGGATCGGGGGCCAGAATGCGAGCAGGCTCTGGATTGGCTTGCTCAGCCATGGTTCCATGCGGTCAGAGGAAATCATGAGGACTATGCCATCCGTTACATGAGCACTGGCCTGCTTGATGTCGATAACTATCGCCTTAACGGGGGCGGCTGGTTTATCGAACTTACCGAAGAGCGTCAGGCGATATTCGCCGCCGCCTTCAAAGCCCTGCCTTATGCGATCGAGGTGGAAACCCATAACGGATTGGTAGGCATTTTGCATGCCGATTGCCCCGTGCTCGACTGGAATAATCTACCAGAGGCGCTGAAGCTGACCTCCGGCCGCATGCACACCATTTGGTCGCGCGTTCGAATCGAAAACGCGGACGAATCTCCAGTGGCCAATATTTATGCGGTATTAGCCGGCCATACGCCTTTGCGCGAGGTTATGGCCTTGGGGAATGTAATTCATATTGACACGGCCGGATGGATGGACGAGGGTCACTTCACGCTGCTTAACCTGGCCGGAATACGGTGGTAAGCCCGGCCGTAGCTGGATATTACCGAGCTAGGGCGCTCCAGACTGGCTGCGATTTTTCACAGGCGCTTATCCAGTCGGCTACCTCTTGAAGCTTGCTCTGCGCTTCTTCGGGCTCGAAATCCGTGCGATGCAATTTTTCCCAGACAAATTCAAGAAACTGGCTTATTTGTTTAGGATACGTGATGCTGTCTTGATGAAGGGCGCTTTGCAGAAAAGGTTTGCCATCGGGCGCTGAGTCTCCCTTGGCTGCGATGTAGTGCACATGCCAGCCTGTGTCGGTCTTATTCAGTCGATAGGTAACATCGCCATTCCAACGGCGGGCATAAACTTTAAACGTGAAGTCTTGCATTGGTGCTCCGGGCTGGCTTTAGACAGCCCATCGTAGCGCCTTGGGGACTATAGCGGTATAGGGCTAACCCTTCGTGGCGTTAATCGTGTTCTAGCGGGTCGATGGGCGCCCAACTGATCATTTCGTCGGTTAAGTGGACGATTACCGGCTGCCCGGAAGCGGACGCTGTGCCATGAATCTGAAATTGGGGGCGTCCCGTGCTAAGGGATTCTTCAACCTCGGCGGCGTAAGCTTCAATGACTTCGTCCCCCGGATCTTCGCTAAGATAAGCCACCGCGTGTTCGCGCAGTTGCGATTTGATGAATGCCAAGCCGACTTTGTTGACGCTATGCATTTCGCTCTCCGAATTGACCGAACGAGCCGCGGCCGTGTTTTCACGACCGGATGCCCTTATCCAATGGGTTCGCTCGCATCCGCAAGCTGATATCGCGAACTTCCCATCGCCGGCGTAACCTCATACCAGACGAAAGCCGATTCGGGTCTTGGCGTTGACAGTAAGGCCAAGGCATCTTCGATCGACGTATTAGGGTCGAGCCAGACAAGTGCGTCGTCGCGCGTAAGAGAAACAGGGCGCCGATCGTGGACGTCGACCATTCCACCGGCGGCGTCGTCGGTGATGATGGCAAATCCATGTGCGGCATCCTGGACATTGTCGGAACTCCACGCCGCAATTGCCGCAATGAGAACCGGCGCGTCGTCTTTCGGGCGGATAAACCAAGGTTGTCTGGCCGCTTTTTCGCCAGTCCATTCGTACCAGCCTTCAGCTGGCAACAGAATACGCCTCGTCAACAAGGGGTTCCAGAAGGGTGATCCGCCAAGTATGCTGTCTAGCCTGGCGCAGCTGGCCGGGCCTCGCTTATACCAGGGTGGCTTATACCCCCAGAACATCCTCTCGATGTGCTCCAAGCCGTCGCCCAGGCGGTGCAGGGTTAGGGGGCGAGTTCCGGGCGGCACGTTATAACGCGGCGCGTCCGGGGCATCGAGAATATGCCGTGTATTCCATTTTAGGGTTTCGCCATATTCTTCGCGGCTTCGTGCCTGTCGTATTCGTCCGCACATGACCGTCTCCTGTGGCCAATACAATAACTATATTAAATACTATTAGGTCGGCAGAACAAGAGGCTCTTTCAACGGCGGTACGCATTCCCTCGTCGGCTGCTCCTGGTTACCGAGTATGGGTTGCCATTGCCCCTTGTGGACCAATTATTACTTCTAACGTTGCCGAATCTGGATCGAGAATGGGGTGTTAGAAACTTATCGCCCCGGCGCGGATGGCCGTGGACCTTGCCGGAATTGTGATGGGAGCCGGCCCTATAGCCTAGGGCAGGAGCCAGCTTGTTGACTGAACCGGATTTACTTTTTCCGGCACGCGCGCCTGCACTAAAATGCTGAGCCTGAGCAAAAGACATAAAAAAACTTGCCACAACGACAATCAGAAGCTGCATTATTTTCATGGCATTCCCTGGTCGATCACTTCCATATGGATCCGGATTTCTGACAGCTGACGATTGATCTTCCCATAGGCCCATTGGCGCGGCAATAAGGCAAGAGGCCGGGTCCCGATAAAGACGCAGTCGCGATATGGAACTGTTAGCCAGGTACTTTACGTTCGGCAGAAGAAAAGGGCTTACGAAATTAACGTAAGCCCTTGGTATTCTTGGCTCCGGCCGTCGGCAAGGCGCAGCAGAGCGTCACCGAAAGTATGCTTATTCTTTCGGCATACCAAGAGCGTCATCCTTTGCATTGCCTGCGCGCCCAGCACTCTGCTTCTTTGTATTGACGCCTCCCTTTACCTGCGCTGCTTCCTTCGCGTCAATAGCGCTATCTTGTTGAAGATCGTGCGTCTTGGGTCCTTTGGTACCGGGATAGCTTTGTGTCTGGTCTTGGCCGGGCTGTCCTAAGTCTTGTTGGCCTGCCTGATCCTGGCGCATGCGACTTGGCGTATTGTGAGCAGGGTTGGTTTGACCCGGATTCTTTTTAGCGGGAGAGCCTGGATCATCTATGCCTCCGCGATCCCCTCCGGGGCCGTAAGGCTCCTTTTGGCGCGGGTCTACCTCGTTTCCTTGTTCTGGATTCGTTTGCGAAGGCCTCGCGGCTTTTTTGTCTTGCTCCATAATATTCTCCATAGGCAGGGTCGGGGCAGCTCGGTCGAACAGCCCAATAGCCTTGGAGAGCAAGTGATGTGCCTAACAGAGCTGGGCCTCAGAAAGGGCGCCCATGCAGAGTATCGAACTGCACGTCGATCCCGTCCTTACGCGTAAGTCGGAGCCATACGGTCTTGCACGCTCTGCACGCATAGCGCCGCTCTAGAAGGTCCGCGTAGTTTCTCGGCGCCTGTACTTCCTTCAGCATCATAAACGCATGAGGCTTCTTGGGTAATGCAGCCGACAGAAACACCTTGCACGACACACAAAGGGATGCGGTAGATGAGGATGCCATTTTCCCACGGTATCGCTGACCGTGCGGTCGAGCAATTCTACGTTTGGTCTAGGCATCAAAGCGGCTTGTTAATCTTTCCCCGAGCCAATTGTGTCCAGCGAGCAATGCCCGACTGAATACCGTGTTAAAAGGTCGCCCCATCTGGAAGCCGTTCTTAACCCGGCGCAGGGGATCCGCTATTACTTCGCCCGAGATTGTTTTACGGTGTCGCTCACTAACTTCAAATCTGCACGTACTGTTTCCGCCAGTTTCTCGGCATCGCCTGGTTCCACTTCAACACCGGTCTCCCCGATTGCCTTAGCGACATCGGGCTCATTCAGAATGGCCTGAAGAGCATGGGTTAGAAATTTTGCGGTTTCCTCGGGCATGTCGCGTGGCCCGAATATAGCGGCCAAGACCGGTACGTTAAATTGTGGGTAACCGTTTTCAGCGGCCGATATCGCTGACGCCGGATGATGCTTTAGCTTGGGTGGATTTGAAAACGCCGGTACAGGATGCACTAGCACTACTATTGACATCCCGTCCTGAGCCGGCATTTGTTTCGTATCAGTTGGCGGACGCTAGCAACCCAGTATAGTTATAACAGAGCAACAATTCAGGGCTCTAGTCGTTTGCCAGGGCTCGCCATTTGAGGGCGCTCGAGTCACCGGGGGGGTCGCCCCACATAATCAGGCGCGATATCTTCCAGGCGGGTCGGTTGTCGCGGACACCCAGGGGCGCAGACACTTGCGGTCTGCAAGGAAGCGTAATTGTCGCGAGTAAAGGGCTTGCCGGGTGCAAATTCCAGCACCCGGGCCTGCAGTTGCGCAACCCAGTCGGGCAAAGGAACAACACGGCGCGGATGCCCCGACACACGAGCCGCATAGGCCACCAGGTCCCGCAGTACATAATCGCGCGGACCGCATAAATCGAGGCGCTGCCCAACCTTGCCCAAGTCGCGAAGAGCTCCAAGGAATTGGTCGGAGACATCGCCAACATATACCGGTGCGAAACGCGCTTCGGCACAGGCCAATGGGAAAACGCCTGGCATCAATCGGGCCAATGCAGCAAAACGGCTTAAAAACGAGTCGCCTGGCCCGAAAATGACCGAAGGCCGAAAACTGGTCACGGCGATGCCGTGCGACGACCCAAATTCGTGCGCCCATGATTCTGCTGTCCCTTTGCTGCGCAGGTAAAAACTGGAGCCGTTTACGGCATCAGCTCCCAGGGCACTCATATGAAGATAACGTGCGATGCCGGCCTGATGGGCCGCAGTAAGTGCGGTTTTTGTGAAACCGACATGCACCTGCTCAAAAACCTCTCCGTTATGGCGCGGCTCATTTAATATGCCGACCAGATTGATCAGAGCAATATGCCCTTGCAACAGCTCGGCTAACGAGGAGGAGGCCTCTGCATCATGAGCATCAGGGTAGATCGGCAGGCCAATCACGCGCACAAATGGCTGCGACGCCAAATTTCCATGGAGACTGGGTTGCCGGCTGAGAACCGTAACGCCGTAGCCGGCGTCAGTTAGCGTGCGAATGAGAACTTTGCCGACAAAACCCGTCCCTCCTAAAATCAGGACGTCTGGCTTGCCTACGGAAGTAGCGGCATTGAGCATGCTTATACGATACACCTATTTCTCTGCTTATCGGGCGGCGCCGGACCGACACGATTGTTCGAATGACCGTTTTTATTCCGCAAGCTGGTCGTCGTCAGCCCCTGTTCATGACAGGCAACTTTCTGCCAGAAGCAGTCATTGCGAGATGCATCACACAAAGATTGCTATTTGCATAAATTGTGCTCATGCTCCGATTCAGTGGATCAAGATCGGAATGGAATCACCGACGATTGAACTTTCACATTGTTATAGGAGTGCGCCTTCAAAAGAGCATTAATCGAAGCATAATTCCGCTCAAAATCGACTCCAGGGCCTACCACTATGTGCTCTAGAGGGACGCGAGGTTCATCTCCGTCTTCCAGAAGGTTTAAAGACATTGGTATATAAGGAATTACATCGCTTCCTTTTGCCCTGAACTTCAGGGGTAACTTCATGGGGTCAGTTCACGGAGGCGGTCAAGTGAATATGTGTATGCGATGCTCAGTCGCTGTTGGAGTGAAGGCAGCGATATATGACCGCGCCTACAACACCCCCTGCTAAGGGTGCCAACCAAAACAACCATAGCTGGTCAATCGCCCAGGTCCCCTGGAACAGAGCCACGCCTGTAGACCGTGCGGGATTAACCGAAGTATTCGTGATCGGTATGCTTATCAGATGTATCAAGGTAAGCGAAAGGCCGATGGCAACTCCTGCCAGACCGGCATGGGCACGTTTGTGTGTAGCACCCATGATAATGAACAGAAAGAAAGCCGTGAGGACAATTTCAGCTATTAAAGCCGCGGCAAGCGAGTAGCCGCCAGGCGAATGCTCACCATAACCATTAGAAGCAAAGCCACTTGTTACGTCAAAATCTGCCTTACCGGTTGCGATTAAATACAGTACCGCACCAGCCGCGATGCCCCCCAGTACCTGAGCCACGACGTAGGGAACGAGCTCACGCCCTGGAAAGCGTCCGCCCACCACAAGTCCCAAAGTAACTGCAGGATTGATATGGCAGCCCGAGATATGTCCGATGGCATAACACATGGTCAACAAAGTTAGGCCGAACGCCAAAGCGACCCCTGCAAAGCCAATTCCAAGCTCTGGGAATGCCGCCGCAAATATGGCACTACCGCAGCCTCCAAACACCAACCAGAAAGTACCTAATAGCTCTGCGGTGCATCGCCTTGTTAAAGACATGACATTGTTCCGATTTTAGTTAAGGTGCGCATCAGTCTATCGACACAAATCGAAACAGGCCATTAGCTAAATGTAGATAATTGTCACTCTCTCGGCACGCCGTAGCCAAGGGCATAAGACTGCCCCTGCAGCATAAGTTTCTTGCGCCAACCCATGTGGTACCTAGTCTTGCCAGTGAGCCTTGGCCACCCAATAAGAAACCCGCCAAGCAATCTAACAAGGTGGCCTGAGGTTCTACCGGGAAGGTAGCGAGGAGGCAATAGAGAATTCTTACGGCTACTGTGAAATGTGACCCCTACTGTTCTGGGGAAATCGCCCGCGGTGAATTGAGCGTCCGCTTTGGGTCGACCTGAGACATTGGTGATAGACTTCGCACGGCCAAAACAGATGTTCAGATCTTTTCTCCCAAGGGACATAATCAATACAACTGCAATTGTGATCTTGCTACAGGTTTTGCTGAACATCACCCATAGTCAGCTCATCTCAAACATCTTTGATCGGCGCATCGCACTTTCTATGGCGGCGGTGAATGCCGCAGCGATATAGAGTAGCGAATCGTTGGACGGAATGTCGAACGGTGCGCGGCCTGCAAGTGGGATCCTTATGCGGTATGACGAATCATCCACCGGCGCATTCAGTTGTGCCTGTCGCAGCTGCACCAGTAGACTTAAGAGATCTGCATGCTCATCGCCGGTAAGCCGCCGGTCCCGCTTTCGGGGAAGCGCCAACCTCACGCGCATTGATGGCGGGACGAACTGGGTTATCGATCTGCCAGCGCCAGCCGGTGGGACCGTCGGTGCGCGTGCTGGCTGCGGCATGGTCAAAAATCTTACTGAGGAGGTACAGGTCATTCCTAACCGTGGACTCCGCTATATCATCCTCGCGACGATCATCGATGTAGCACTCAAGATGCATCCGGGATCTATCGCGTAGCGCAAGGTCTGCTATGGCATGATTCTCCCACAGCTTGATGCGGAGTTTATCTTTGCAGCCTGGGGCGGTGGTCTACACCGCGCTTGCCGTCGCCCGCGATGTAGTCGGTGAGTCCAACGCGAAATACCTTCGCGCAGGGTCAGGGCGGTAGGGACCGTCCTCCGTAAGTGGCAGACAATAAAAAAGCCGGAAAACCTTGTTTTATAAGGCTTTCCGGCTTTCGGTATTCTTAGCTCCCCGAACTGGGTTCGAACCAGTGACCTGCGGATTAACAGCTAAAACCGGACGCCTTCAGCTTAGCATAACCACTTGATAAGTAATGCATCTTCTACGCTGAGGCCGCAGGCAAATCACCAGCGGTTCCTTTGGATGTGCACGGTATTGCACTGTTGAAACTGCATTGGTGATACATTCAAATCACATAATCGTGTCTAAGAGCGAGGATATATTACAATGCGTATCGTTATGTTCAGCCTATTTATAAAGATATTTACGGGAAACAGATGGCTTCTAAAAAACTAATTTTTTCAATGTTATTTATAACTCTTGGTTTGGTCGGCTGTGCCTCACAACTCACAGGTAAAGAGCGGCTTCCTAACGGTACGCTTGATGAAGTTGCTGCAACTCCAAAACGTCAGTCAACAGAGACGGAAAGCAAAGCAATCTTGCTGGCGGTACAGGCCTTGGCCAAAGATAGCAAAAGTGTGGAAGTAACGGATATTTGGGTCGATAACACCAGCCAAGAGTTAGTTGGATTCTGCGGGCAAGCGCGCGGCGAGGAGTCTAAGGGAAAAATGGCTCCTTACACGGGCTTGTATGGGATTTTGACAAGTGCCGGTGGAACAGTCGAGGCCAAAAACATCAAGCTCGGCAAAGCAGTGATGCGGATGTGCCACTACATGAAATACCCAATCAGCCTGCCACAATCGTAACCAAACGGCGACTGACTGTTATATGAGTGGCGCCACGCGCTTTTGTTAAAGAAAGATAAAGAACTAATGAAAAAGTCGCTAATTGCATTGTTGGTTGCTGGCGGGCTTGCAGGGTGTGCATCCACAGAACCTAACTATAAAAATGGTAAAGAGTACGCCGGAAATCATCCTGTGCTTTATCGCGGCGTTATCGAAGATATCAGATACTACGATAAAGAAGGGGTCAAGCATTCCCTTGCTGATATCGCACGTGATTCGTATGATACCGGCGTAGTTGATGTTTCAGGTGTAGATCAGCTAGCGTCAGGTGCCGCCCAAATTTCTACAGGCATAGGGTCTGTGGGAGGCGGTGTTATTGGTGGTGTTATTCAGGTAGCGGCCAGCATTGCTCTAGGCGCAGCAACAAATAGTACGAGACCGGGGTTGCCTGAGATGCTAATTCGTAAAGACAATAGCCATCTGGAAGTTATTCAAATGCCCGCGCAGCACTTGAAGGAAATGGTCAAGTTCAATTGCCTAGACATCGAAGAGCCTGTGCGAGTGCTTACTGCGTCTGGTCCGAAGCCTTTTGTTGAGCACGCAGATCCGCGCTTAGATCGACTCACAGCGTTCGATCCAAGTTGTGAATCGCTTCGAAAAAAGTATGACTTGCCGTTAAAACGTTCAAGCAACGAGAAGCAGAAACCGTAACCAGGCCATTGAGGCTCCGCTGATTACAGCGAAATGTATTCAGATAAACCGTTAACTGCATTTTTCACCTTAGAACTGCGTTCGAGCCGGATTGTGAATCCCTTCGGGAAAGTAATATTTATCGTTAAGGACTAAATAGTTGAAGCTGGCTAGCAAAAAAACCCCGTGCTGAGCGGGGTTTTATCTGGAAAAAGTTCTTATATAGACTCTCAGGAGCCCGTTTTTTTGGCCAACCCTGGCTCGAGTTGTAAGCCCCTACCCATTATGGTCATCGAGACTGGGGCATTAGGTAGGGCGCTGGGATCAATACCTGGCACCTCCACCAGATCTATGCGCGTAGTGCATTCTGTGCCTGGGTTAATAATTAGAACGTTGTTATCGTTGTTCCGTTCGGCACATGATCCTGAAATACTATACTTCTCATATTGCTTGCCATATGACAGCCCGTAGGTTTTGCCATTTAATGTTAGCGACGTTACGGAGCCGATCTGATACCTGATAGGTTGTGCATCCGTATTTTTAAACCCTACGTTCAAAGCAAGCGCACTTGTGCCAGGGCTCGGTAGCAAACTGGCCCACGTGATTGGGCCATTTCCTTTGTTCGTATAGTATCCCTTGACCTTACGTGTATTTTTTCTAACGATCCGGGCTTCAACATCGTCCTTGGACTCAGCAATGAAATTACGCGCCATCAGGTGCTGCAAATACGCATTAACATTTGGGCCTTTCATACCGTCAAATGAAGCAACGTAGAAAACACTCTTGCTGTTTGACGTGCTCAGCCCTGCCGAAAAGATAACGGAACGGGCGTACTCATCGGTTTTAGCCAAACAGTAAACGGGATCAGCTCCTCGATATATCTGCGTCATGTTCTCGCCGGTATATGAACTCAAGCTTGCACTGATCGCCCCATCGCCAAGAAATGCGCTTTGCGGTTGGTGAATCAATGCAAGTGCCAGTGGCTTGGACGCATTGCTAGCCACTCCATGTGACTGTATATATTGCGAAAAACGAGGAACATCTGTGATTGCAGGGTCGGTGTCAAACTTGATAAAAATGGTTGACTGGGACTTGACCGTTTTGCCTTGTATCGCGGTGCACTTAGCCTCAATGGCCTGCATCAGACCTGTAAAGTTCGCGTTAGTCTGCAGACGGTTCTTGGGAATATTGGCGACCCATATCCGATTGTCGATTAATGCAACGTTCGGATGAGAGGCTACCGGCGTGTTGTCCATCTGAATTGCACGGTCGATCAGATTATTGACTAGTGCGTAATCAATAATGGTGCCGGATGCTAAGCCCGAAGAGGACATGGGTGCGCATCCAGCGACTAGCATAAGGCTGGCTATAGTAATGAGGGAACGAGACATAGTATTTTTGTGAAGTCGAGCAGAGGCCGCAGGGTGTAACGAAGGTATAGAATGGCATCCAGAAGATGATGTATTGGTACGTTACATGAGTAATTTTTTGTATTGAATAAGTATAACGTATTGCCTGTAGACGGGCACGCTGCAATGCGTGCGAAGAGGAATGCAAGCAACGCTACTAGGGTATCGAAATGCACCAATACAGAAGCCATGAAAGCGCTGCGAAGATGATGATCCATTCGGCAGCGGCCATTATTATCAGGCTAGTTTCCGACTGGACCGAGTCATGTAAATAAATATGCGACCGAATAGGTGTCCACTGCATAATCAGTACGGTAAGTACAGCCAACACTGCCCAGTTGTCGCCTCGTCCACCAAAATGAAAACTTCTTACGCGCTTACGTACGCTTCCCGTTTCTTCAGGTGCGATACTGGGATAAAAATGTGAATAGGGTAGTAGTAAGTGTTTGATGGCTGTCCTTGTCAACCTCAGCCCAGTTCGAAGGAGCCAGACGAGCCATTTGGCTGCGTAAGCAAAGGCTATGCGCAACACCCAGCCCAAAATAGGACGCAAGAGCGGCAAGAAAACAAAAGCGACAAGCATAGTGAGCGCCGCTAGCACGGCCAAAAACTTTAGGTCGTCCGCATTACTCATTGCTCTCTCCCCGCTGCAGGCTTTCGACCCATGCCGTTATTTGAGTGGAGGTGCCACACAATTGTTCTATAGCCTAGATGTTGGGGAGGAGGGAATTTACCGTTCGCAATCAGCTCTTTCAGCTTATAGCGAGATAGGCCTGTTACTGAGCTGATGTTCAGCCAGCCGCGAATTAGTTTCGTTTGATTCATATAGCAGTCCTTAGTGAATGGAACTGCTTGGAACGTTAAGCCGCTATGTGATTTGAAAATGCTGTTTTGTGAAAAGTGCAGGAGTCAGAAACAGGCACGGGCTTTGGAGGAATGTAATTTAAAGTGGGCAAGTCAAAACTTATGTCGTCGTCGATACGGAAAGGACAAAAAATGAGTCAACCATATGAGTTAGCTGATACAGAGAGCTTGACTTTTTGTGAGAGGATCTTTAGTAAGGTCCGGGGTAATGCCCAGGTTCGTATTGGTGGGAAGTTGGCTTGCTTTGATAGGGAGCGAAAGGAAGTATTCATAAATGATATTGAAAATGAAAAGACGGCATGGATGCCTGCCAAATTTTTTCTCCGTCATTTGTCTGTCGCTGATCTTGAAATACTCAGTGAGCTGCCTGGGTGGGATGGCAGTAACCAGTATCTTCTGAGTACTACAGTTTTGAACGCAACACACAGCGAAATTCAGCTGTATCGAATGTAGATTGTGTGGTTTCCTCAATCGCACCAATAGTGAATTCCCGTGCGGCGTAACTGTCCAATGAACACATATGAACTGAATCGGCCAGGGTTTGCTAGACACTTTTTAGCCTCATAATACTCACTGAGGAGATGATTATGAGCACGGCCCGATTTACGGAAGAATTCAAACTCGAAGCGGTGAAGCAAATCACCCAGCATCAGCGTCCGGTGGCCGAAGTGGCCCAACGTCTGGGCGTATCGACCCACAGCTTATACGTATGGGTTAAACAGCACGGCACGTCTGCGCAGCAACGCGAGCAAGACAGTAACGAGGCCAGTCGAGCTGCGGCGCCTACGTAGCGAGGTCAAACGACTTACAGAAGAGCGAGACATCTTAAAAAGGCCGCCGCGTACTTTGCCAAGGAGTCCGGCTGAAGTACGCGTTTATCCAGCAGTATTCGACTCAATATTCTGTGCGCAGGCTCTGCGAGGTTCTCGACGTTCACGCTAGCGGTTACTACGCCTGGCGGCGCAATCCCCATAGTCAACGCCATCATGAAGACCAGCGGCTGTTGGCGTTGGTCAAGCCGTCTTGGCTGGAGAGCGGACGTGTGTATGGGTACCGCAAGGTCCACCACGATTTACGCGCCTTGGGCGAGTACTGTAGCCGCCATCGCATCGCCCGCTTGATGCGAAGCCGCGGCTGGCGTGCTCAGGTGGGCTATCGTCGCCGACCGGGTTTGTATGGTGGCGCTCCGCATAACGTGGTGGCCAATATTCTGGATCCGCAATTCGACGTCGCCGACACCTAACATCGCTTGGGTGACGGACATCACGTACATCCGCACGTACGAAGGCTGGTTGTATTTGGCGGTCGTTGTTGACTTGTTCTCTCGCCAGGTCGTGGGCTGGTCGATGGATTCGCGCATGAGCAAAGACTTGGTTTTGCAGGCCTTGCTGGCCGCGGTATGGCGGCGCAAGCCAAAGCAAAATGTCATGGTGCATTCCGACCAGGGCAGCCAATTTACGAGCTATGAATGGGCAGCGTTTCTGGCTAGCCATAATCTACAACCGAGCATGAGCCGTCGAGGTAACTGTCACGACAATGCCGTTGCAGAAAGCTTTTTCCAGCTGCTCAAGCGCGAACGCATCAAACGGAAAATCTACAAAACCAGGGAGATGGCACGCCAGGATATCTTTGACTACATCGAACTGTTCTACAACCCGATTCATCGGCATGGTCAGGCCGCGAATCTTTCGCCGGTAAACTACGAACGGCAATACTTTTCTGAGGCAATGAACTGTCTATAAGAGTCTGGCCGATTCAGTATTATCTGCACGTCCGGCTCTCTTACGAGCATCGCGGTAGCGTGCAAAATCGACGGCAGCTAATGAGTCCAGTGGCCTCTTGGCTAACGGTGTAGCCAACCAGTGTTTGATACGTTGTTTTTCTTGAGTAGGGCTGCGACGCTCGGGTATGACGTTTGCTTCGTAAAGACGAAGCAAGTCAGCAAGCGTGCTGGAGCGAATTTTTTGATACTCCACAGAAGCACCCGCTTCAATAGCCGTCTTTATCTTACGACCGAAGGCTTCTGCATCGGCTTTACGGTCAAACGGGGAGCTAGTGCTGCGCCCACCACGACGTACCCAGACTCGATAAGTACCATTTGCTTGTTTTCGAATATACATGTGCTGGAACCCCTAAAGCACGACGTTGAAGAAACGTCCGGTTCCTATTTTCGTGCACGGAATTTGCACGAAATACCTATCTGTGTCGTAGCTAAAAACACAAAAGATAAGCTAAAATAGCCAATTGATTTAATTGGCTATTTTCTTCAGTATTCTTGGCTCCCCGAACTGGGTTCGAACCAGTGACCTGCGGATTAACAGTCCGTCGCTCTACCGACTGAGCTATCGGGGAATTGGAGAAACAAGAATATAGCATGTATGTTTCCACCATTGCAAGTCGGTAGGGTAGAACCGCATTACTGCCATCGGTCAAAGGACCATTTGTGACGCTTTAATCCAGCAAGTCTCTCATGTCATCGGCATGCTCTTCTTCTACGGACATAATGTCGATAAGCATGTGCTTGGTGGTGGGATCCGTGTCGCCGATCCGTTCAATCATTTGGCGATACGATTCGATGGCGACACGCTCGGCGATCAGGTTGGCCTTTATCATGCCCTTGATGTCGCCGCATTCGTCATACTCGGCATGACTACGTTGTACAAGAGTGGAAGGATTGAAGTCGGGTTCGCCGTTCAATTGAACGATACGTTCCGCAATTCGGCCCGCGTGTTCCTCTTCGTCCTGGGCATGCTCCAGAAATTCAGCCTTGATCGGTTCGTTAACCAGTCCGGTCGCAGTGTAATAATGACGTTTGTACCGAAGGGCGCAGACCAGTTCCGTGGCAAGCGCGGCATTAAGCATTTCAATGATCTCGTCCCGATTACCTTGATAGCCGGACGATACGGCGCCTTTCTCCAGATCCCTGGCGGCAGCGCGGATCGCGGCGATGTCGATAGGTCCGTGTGCGTCGCTGGAGGGAGGCGTTGTGTTTGAGCTCATAGGTATCCTTTCCTGATAAATGCGTTGATCGGCGTACCGGTGAAATACTTCCGGGTCGTTCTGTGATCCATGCAGCAAGCACCATGCCTAAGTCACTTGAAATATATTTTTCCTAAAGTCAGGCAAAATGGCACCCTTGGCTCTTTCGTTTAGTTCATCCCTTTAGTGATCTTATGAGTTCCCTCCCTATTAGTCCTGAATCAGTCAAATCCAGAGATTTTTGGATGGGGTTCTTATTGGCAGGGCTAGGGGCAGTGCTTTTTTCGGCAAAAGCGATTGTGGTCAAGCTGACCTATCGTTACGGGGTCGACGCACTGACGGTGATTGGGTTTCGCATGATGCTTTCATTGCCGTTTTTTGTGGCGGTAGGAATCATGCAGGCGCGCAAGGCGCGTCTAGGAAAGCTGCCGCAGCTTACGTTGCGGGAAAGTCTGCAGATCGTATTTTTGGGATTTATAGGCTATTACCTGTCCAGTTATTTGGACTTCCTGGGATTGCAGTACATCACTGCGGGGCTAGAACGCCTGATTTTGTTCTTGTCTCCCACTTTTGTGCTCCTGATCACCGCCCTATATCTGAAGCGTCCTATTGCAGGTAAACAGTGGTTGGCCCTGGGCATGGCTTATTTGGGCGTGGTGCTGGTTTTCGTGCAAGATTTGTCACTGTCCGGCAACAACGTCATGTTGGGCTCGATGTTCGTGCTCGCATCTGCCCTTACTTATGCGCTCTATATTATTAGTTCGGGTGAATTGATCAAGCATGTGGGCGCCACGCGTCTTGTGGCCTATGCCATGTCGGTCTCGGCTGTAATCAGCATGATCCATTTCTTAGGCGTGCATTCGTGGCAGGGATTGGTTCAGCCCTTAGCTGTATATGAGCTTTCGCTGTTGCATGCCGTTGTACATACCGTGGCGCCCACTTTCATGATCATGTGGTCGGTGGCCCGGATCGGGGCTCCAATGACTTCGCAGTTGGGTTTATTAGGGCCTGTGTCGGTCTTATTTCTTGCTGGTTGGATACTGGACGAGCCCATTACACTTTTGCAGTTGGCGGGAACGGCATTTGTGTTGGCCGGCGCCGTGGTCTTGGGACGGCGCAAGGCTTAGTTTTAACGGTTCAGGATGGGGGCGGAATATCCCTTCATCCTTCGTTCAATTTCTTCTCCATGAACATCGTGCGTCACGAAACCTGAGATATTGTCTGGCATGGCCAGCCTATCAGGGTCTTTGAGCGTTTCACGAATGTCCTCCAGTCCACCTTGCCAATGCTCACGCATGGCAGCTAATCCGAACTGGTAGTCCTTGTAATGTTGTTCGTAAGGTTTATTGCGGTAGATCAGGTGGATGACGTTATAACGTTTGCCGCAAGACAAGTCCTGAACGAGACGATAAAACTGATCCTCGACCAGCAGTTCGGGCGGAATGTCTTCCAATATGCGGCGTAGCATATGCCGCATATTTTGAGCGAAGCGGAGTTGATCGGTAATTAGCCGGGTTCGACTTGAGTACTGGATATCCTTGATCCGGTCGGACACTTCGCTCATGTTCGATGGCACAACGCCACGCGCACTCCAAAGGTCCACCTGAAAAGCCAAGGTATCGCGCATAGGCCGGGATTCAAGGACATGCGCAAGCGGCGTGTTAGAGACCAAGCCTCCATCCCAATAATGTTCACCGTCGATTTCCACTGGGGCGAATGCGGGCGGCAGGGCGCCGGAAGCCATGAAGTGCTCGGCGCGCAGTTTTACTTTGTGGTTGTCAAAATAAACGAAATTACCCGTGCGTACATTGACCGCACCGACTGACACATGGTGTGCACCCGAATTGATACGCTCGAAGTCGCATAGGCGCTCTAACGTGTCTTTGAGCATGGTGGTGTCGTAATAGCTTGCGGTATTGGAGTTGCCCGGCAGTATTTGGGGTGGCGGTGGAAAGCGCGGCGCAAAGAAACCTTTTTGTCCGTTCAATATTGCGCTGGCTGCATGCCAAGCACTCATCGACTGTCTTACGGTGTCGTTAATGTTGAAGAGCGATTGTTCGACGAACGGAGGAAGCGCCACCCCGAAGTTGGGTTGGCAAATGGTCTCCCAAAAGTCGGTAAGACGAGCAATGCGTGTCGCGGGCGGATTGCCGGCAATGATCGCTGTATTAAGGGCGCCGATAGAGATGCCCGCCAGCCAGGTCGGCTCGATGCCCGCTTCGTGCAGGCCTTGATAAACACCTGCCTGGTAAGCGCCCAATGCGCCGCCCCCTTGAAGGACTAGCGCGACCGTTTCGTATGGCGGCAGTCGCAGTGTTGCATCGACCGTTTGATCTTCGTTTTCCGTAAAGACTTCGCTTGGTGGCGCGTCAATAGGGATTGTCAGCGCATCCACCTGTAGTGTGTCGCAAGGCAACGCGGGTGTGCTATTGCCGCGAAGCTGCTTGCGCCGAGCTTGCGCCGCTTTGCGCTGTTCGGTTTTTTTGGAAGGGGTAGAGAGCAACTGGGGTTGACGACTCATAAGGGTTTAGATGGCTGCGAATACCTAGTAGGGTAAACAATAACGTTTGGGCTGAGGCTAAATATTGTGACATTTAATCGATAGAGGCTGATACAGACTTGACGAACGCATCGATTAAGGCACCACGATAATGTGATTTGTGCAAGACTAAGGAAAGCCGCCTGTGCAGATTCAGGTAGGGCGTACGCAGGATTTTCAGGCGGCCAGCGGCGACCGAATCAGCGGTCGCCGCCGCGGGCAGGCATGCGATGCCTAAACCCGATATAACTGCTTGCTTGATGGCTTCCACCTGGCCAAGTTCAAGAAGTATTTCACCTGAAGGCAAGGAATTGAGCGCCTGTTCAGCCAAGGCTCGCATCGCGGAGCCGCGTTCGCGGAGTATCCATTTGGCATCTTTAAAATGCGAGGCCTTAAGGTCGTTAAGTTGCGCTAAGGGGTGAGAAGCGCCCGCGCAAACCACCAGTGCGTCATCGCGCCAGGGAATCAGTTCCAGCTGGGGGTGATTGACAGGACCTTCCACGCAGGCGATGTCGATGCTATGTTCCAGCATCCTGGTTACGATACGGTCGGTGTTCTCCACGCTGACTTGCACCGAAACTTTGGGATGCCGGGAGATGAACGGGCCCAATAGGTCGCCCACCAAGTAGTTGCCCACGGTGTTGCTGGTACCCAGGCGTAGCTCACCAGTAAGCGTCAAGGGCTGCTCGCCGGCTTGCCGCATCATTTGCTGAATGCGTTCGATAATTTCTTGCGCCATGGGCAATAGTTCCTTGCCACGCTGGCTAAGACTGAGCCGACCTCGTTCACGATCGAAAAGCTGCCCGTTTAGCTGTCGTTCAAGCTCGGCCAGCGCCATGCTGACGGCGGGCTGCGTAACGAACAGCCGTTGGGCCGCCGCCCCGACGCTTCCCGTGGCCGCAATGGTGACGAAGACTTCGATTTGACGAACGCTGATCGATAACATCAATAAAGTTTATACCTTATATAAGAAATCGTGAATTTATTTATATCACCTCGCGCCGTAAAATAACCTCAGGTTATTAACATATGCAAGCTGGGTAAATGAGTTCATCCAAAGATATTCCTCTTCTATCAAGTGTCGCCGGCGTCCAGGCAAGTTCCAAGGCCCGACAAGCTCATTCCCACGAGCACAGTGCCCGACCACGCAGCCCTTCATTGATGTATGGCCTAGCCCTGGCCATGACAGTCGCGGTTTTTGCCATGATGCTGGGGCGTCTTTTTCCTATCGTGGGCGGCCCAGTATTTGGCATTTTGTTGGGAATCGGCATTCGAAACACGGTGGGCCTGGGACCCTTATTCAGGCCGGGCCTGCAGTTCGCAAGCCGGCATGTATTGCAGTGGTCAATTATTGCGCTGGGGTTTGGCTTAAGTGTGCAGCAAGTCGTCGCCACAGGCGTGTCCTCACTGGCCGTAACCCTGATCACGATTGCCGTTGCATTTGCGTCTGCGTGTTTATTGGGCAAGTGGCTGAATGTGCCCGCCAGGTTGAAAGTGCTTATTGGCGCCGGCACCGCTATTTGCGGTGGGTCGGCGATTGCCGCAGTGGCCCCCATTATTAAGGCCGAGGAACATGAAACCGCTTTTGCGATTTCGACCATCTTCATTTTCAATATAGCGGCCGTTCTTACGTTTCCTTTCCTCGGCCACTGGTTGGGTATGACCGACATGGGCTTTGGCACATGGGCCGGCACGGCTATCAATGATACGTCTTCGGTTGTGGCAGCCGGCTATAGTTTCAGCCAAACGGCGGGCGATTACGCTACGATCGTCAAGCTTACCCGGGCGACTTTGATTATTCCGGTGTGCCTTGTGTTGCTCTTTATCGAAGTGCAACGTAGTAAGCGAGCCCATGGTACAAGCCTGGGGCTGGCCCGCATTTTCCCTTGGTTCATTTTGTGGTTTCTGCTGGCATCGGCGATTCGTTCTACCGGTTACCTGCCGGAAAATATTCTTGCCGCCTTGCAATTGCTGGCGCAATTGCTAATTGTGGTCGCTTTGGCTGCGATTGGCTTATCGTCCGACTTACGCCGCATGGCCAAGGTGGGTGCGGGGCCGGTGCTTCTTGGTCTGGGTGTGTGGGTTGCGGTGGCGGGTAGTAGTCTGACGGTGCAGTATTTCATGAATAGTTGGTAAAAGGGCATCTGCGCACAGATGCCCCGACTTCAGTTTCTTAGTACGTAAGCGCTGTCAGGCAAACCATGACGCCGGGCTGTGATTAATGGCCACGCCCACTATGTAGGCGAATATGGCAATCGCGATCACGGCGGCAATGCCGCGTGTTCTGGCTGTTTTTCCTCGCTTGATCGCGATGGTGCCGACGCCAATATAAGCGATCAACAGAATAATCTTAGTTAAAACCCAGGGCTGCATCCCCGCAGCGCCCAGCATTATCGACAAAGCCACGCCACATGCCAATAAGACCGTATCGATAATGTGCGGAACAATTTTTACAGTGCGTTTTTGCAGCAGCGCCGAGCCGGTCACCGACCAGTAAGCGCGTATAACAAAAAACAGGATGCTCAGGCCCGCAGCCGTCATGTGCAGATGTTTAATAGCAAAATAGTTCATTGGGTCGATCTAAAGCCTTTCGAGAAAATAGGGGTCGTATGCAATCGGTCACTATCGTAGCAGGTCGCAGCTTAGCTTAGAGCCAGATCCCATGCTCCGGTGCCCTGGCCTTTCAGGACCAATTGCCTAGGGTGATGCCGGTATAGCGTGCTGCGGTGGCCAACGCTTACCAATATAGTGTCAGGCAATTGTTCGCGAATCAGGCGGTACATTGCCTCTTCCAGTCCTTCGTCCATAGCTGAAGTTGCCTCATCCAGGAATACCGCCACTGGCTGCGCAAGCAGCACACGCCCGAATGCCAGGCGTTGCTGCTCGCCGAGAGACAAGATGCGACCCCAGTCGGCGACCTGATCCAGCCGATCGGCGAGATGGCCCAGTTGAACCAGCCGCAATACATTTCGGGTACGCTCGCTTGGGTCCACGTATTGCGCCAGACCGGTGGCCGCATCTGAACGCATAGTTAGGCCGCCGACCGAGATGTCGGCTGTAGTGCGTTCCTCTGTGGAATGGTAAGCAGGTGCCACCGAGCTATTCTCGGGTTCGGAGCCTAGCTCATCCCGTCGAGCCGTCGCCAGATCGTCAAGATTGCTTGGCGCACCGTGGGCACTCGCAATGGCAACGTATTGCTGTTGCTGTATGTTGGCGACTTGGGCGGAATGCTCCAAACTGGGCAACTGCTGTGGGTAATACAGGGCGTCTCGTAGGCTACCCAGCGGTAAATAGGGCTTCTGCGACAAGAAAAGCGCGTCATGTTCAGGTCGGACGATGCCTCCCTGGCAATAGGGCCAAAGTCCCGCTATGGCGCGCAACAGTGTGGTTTTCCCAGACCCGGACGGGCCTCGAATCAGTAGAGGTGCACCTGGAAGCACTTCAAGACTTAGGTTTTCAATCAGAAGCGCGCTAGCGGGCGTTGTGACGGTAAGATTCTCTAGCGCCAAACGCGATCCATCGGCTCGCACATCGGGCTGCGGCAGCGCACGAGCTTGTTCGATGGCTTTGGTGAACCCACTTAAACGATCCAGTGTGGCGCGGTAGGTGGCGAAACTGTCGTAGGCGGTGCGAAAAAATGACAAATTATCTTGCAGCCGTCCAAACGCCTGAGCCGTTTGCATCAAATCACCCAAGCTGATCTGTTTCGAGAAAAATCGCTGCGCTTGAATGATGAAGGGAAACACCACCGCTGCCTGGCTAACCGATAGGTTGAAGCCCTGAAACTTGATCGATCGGTAGACTATGGCCCAGGCATTGCCAATTACATGGGAAAAGCGATTACGAAGCAGGGCGCCTTCCACTTTCTCGCCGGCATAGAAGGCGATGCTTTCAGAGTATTCGCGAAGTCGCACCAAGGCATACCGATAGTCGGCGTTAAATCGCTCGTTCAAGAAGTTCAGCATGATCAGCGGCCGGCCTATCTTCACGGCGAAAACCGTAGCGATGATTACGTAGGCAAACACCAGAAATACCATGCCGCGTGGAATCTCTACGCCCCAAGCTGCTAGGGGCCCGGACAAGGTCCATAAGATCAACGTAAAAGCAAACGTGGACACCAGCGCATTTACTACCCCCATCGACAAGGTCAGCGACATCTCTACGAAAGTGGCGACGTCTTGTTGAATACGTTGGTCCGGGTTGTCTACGGGCATATCCAGGTACTGGCTGCGGTAGTAGGCTTGCTTATCCAGCCAACGGCCGAGCAATTCTTCGTTTAACCAGACACGCCAGCGTATCGTGAATGCCTGCTGAACATAGAACTCGATCAACACGCGTAGTACGTGTACGGACGCCAGAATGGCGAACAGGACCATTGCTTGCCAGAACGCGGACGCGTCCAATTGCTGTAATGACGTATACATCGTGTTGCTCCAGTCGGAAAGCAGCACGTCAAGCCGGACAGCACACAAGGTAAGGAACAGAATCAAAAGCAACGTAGCGACTGGGCGCCAATCGCGGCGTGGGGAAAAATAATCTGACGTCAGGCTCCAGAACTGGCGTCCCCAGACTGTGTATTTTGTCAGAGCCCAAATAGTCGCCGCCGACAATATGACGGTAATAAAATACGCTTGCACCAGCCAGGCACCGCTTTCCATTAGCGTGCTGTTAAGATTCATTGACTCTCCGGAAACACTGTGGCGTTACAACGCCAAAGTCGGCATTTTGTTCGAAATGCCGCATTAGCGCCAGTACGCAATGTGCGCCGGTAACTGATGTACGGTCGTATAGCGTGATATTGCAGTGGCTTTTACAGCTGATTAAGCGGAATTTTCAGATAGCGAACGCCGTTGCTTTCGGGTTCAGGATATTGCCCGGCCCGTATATTGATTTGGATGGCAGGCAGAATCAAGACGGGCATGTCCAGCGTTTTGTCGCGCGCAGTGCGCATGTTGAAAAAATCTTCAATTCCTATGCCATCATGCACATGTATATTGGCCTGTCGCTGTTCTTTCACCGTTACGCAATACTGGGCTTCGCGGTCTTCCGGCGGGTAATCGTGACAAAGATACAGGCGCGTGTCATCGCCCAACCTTAGAATTTTTTGAATCGATTCATAAAGCTTGCGCGCATCGCCACCGGGGAAGTCGCAGCGTGCGGTTCCGACATCGGGCATAAATAGTGTATCGCCAATGAATATACCAAGATCGTGCACGCAGTAAGCCATGTCTGCCGGCGTATGGCCGGGCACGTGCAGGGCGGTGACGGCGATGTCTCCGATTGAAAAGGTTTCCTGATCATGAAACAGCTGATCGAACTGGGAGCCGTCGGTGGCCACTTTTGGACCAAGGTTAAAGAGCTTTTTGAATGCTGTCTGAACCTGCGTAATGTTGGCGCCAATGGCGATGCGGCCCCCTAACTGAGCCTTTAGGTAATGAGACGCCGAAATATGATCCGCGTGTGCATGGGTTTCCAATATCCATTGCACTTGCAGCTTATTCTTCCGAATAAAGGCAATGATTCGGTCTGCTGATGTGGTGGTGGCTCGTCCGGACTTGGGGTCATAGTCCAGCACTGAATCGATGATTGCGCAGGCGGGGTTGCCACGTGCGTGCACGACATATGAAAACGTCGAGGTTTGCTCGTCAAAAAAGGCTTCAACGTCGGGCGATTGCATATGGGCTCCGGTACGTATTTCGTTGTAATCAGGCGATAGTGTACGAGCGTTTGCTTGTTCGTTCTGTCTGTCGATTTGTGTTTGCGATGGTCGCTTGATGGTGGATCACGACTCAGCCTCTTGTGAAGAGCCTAATGTTGGATTATGGTGTGCCATCATCCAACTCTACCGAGGTCTTATGCCGTACGTCACCATATCTGCCACAAAAGGGCTTTCCGCCGAACAGAAAAAGCAATTGCTCGAGCGGTCGAGCGACGCTGTAGTGCAAAGCATAGGCGCTCCGCTGGCCAGTGTACGCGTCCTATTGCATGAATTGGCCGACGGCAATTATCTGAATGCAGGTCAATTCGCTACCGCGGGCCTCATGTTTGTGGTCGAGCTCATCGAGGGGCGTAGCGACGAACTGAAAGCAGCGCTAATTGCCGCGTTGAGCCGCGCGGGAACGGAAACCACGGGCGTCCATGAAAATGAAGTTCGCGTCAGGGTGATCGATTTTCCTAAACCCAATATGGGCATGGCGGGTGGTGTTAGCGCCATGGCAATGGGCCGTTAAGAATATTGCTTCACGCCCCTGGCGGTAAAGCGAAGGGGCGCAACATAGTCAGGGCGGCAACGTTGGCTGTATGACTACATACTGCTTAGGTCGGCGATGGCATCTATTACCATGCCGCTGCCGATGGCGATCATCAGAATATCGCTTGCCACTCGCACATAGCGGTATCCCCGCGGCGGCACGCCTATATGCGTAATGACGGCGGGAGGCAAGTCGTAGAATACGACGTCACGGTCTAGCGGATACCCTACACGCCATTTCTTGGCCTGGCCCGGAGGCATACAGCCGTTATTCTTTTTGGCTAAACCAGGAGGGCAGTGGCCCGAACGAAATTCCCGGCCATAGTATTCGCGCAGGTAGTTTTGTTGCTGGGTATTGAAGCGAATGTTTACCGATACGTTGTCGCGGTCGCTGCGCCGGTCGTAATAATCGCCCTTACGATCGCCATTATTGCGGCCCTTGTCGTCGTATCGAACCTGGTTCTGTTTTTTATTTGAGCCTTCGTGTTTGCCGGCCCCTTTGTCCCCGCCACCTTTTTGCTGGTGCTGGGGTTTTGCGTTTTGCCGGGATTGACCCTGCGCTTGCTGCTGTTTATTTCCCTGGCTGTTTCCTTTGCCGCCGCCCGCTTCGTCCGGCTTGTCGGCAAAGGCTGGCTGAATCAAAAAAAGGCCACTTACAATCGCTGCCAATATGTGCTTGCTGTTGATACTCATATAAACCAATTTCCTTCTTTGCAATAGCGACCCAGAAAATCACGGTCCCCGGGTTGGGGTATATATCCTCGCATCAACTTTGTACAACGGTTTTGAAGGCCGTGTCTTCGAACAGGCCTGCCGCGTAATTCGTTGAAATGCATTCAACGGCTTATTTGGCCTGCGGCGGGCTATTTCAGGCCCAGTTTTTTTGCCAGCTTATGCAAATTGCTGGAATCAAGCTCCAGCGAACGCGCAGCCTTAGCCCAGTTATAGTTGGTGGCAGTGAGCGCATGTTGTATCGCGCGGCGCTGGCAGTCTTCGAGCGCAGTGCGCAAGGGTGTAATTTTTTGCTCAGCCGCGTACGGGCTTGCCGGATCGGCGATCGGTGCTGATCCGGGCCCGTAAAACGGTTCGTTGGCGTAAAGGTCGTCGTCAACAACGGCCGGGGTATCATCGAAGTCAGTTGGAAGGCCCTGCCGCGATACCCGGATATCATGGAAGCTTTCAGTTGCGGCCTCTGCAATATCAAGGTCCAACAGTTCCGGACCCAAGGTCAGTATCTGGTCGCGCGAGGCGCCGCGGCTTAGTGCTTTCAGGCCCGCGCGGCTGATCACATGTTCAAGTTCCCGCACATTGCCGGGCCAGTTGTAGCTTAACAAGGCGCGTTCGGCTGCATACGACAGGCGCACACCGCGTAGTCCGAGGCGGCTGCGATTGAACTCCAGGAAGTGGCCTGCCAGGATCAGGACATCGCGATCACGCTCGCGTAAAGGGGGGATGTGCACGGGGTACACCGAAAGCCGATGGTACAGGTCGGCCCTGAAGTCACCAGCCAGTGTGCTTTCCTTAAGTTGTCGATTTGTGGCGGCAATAATGCGTACGTCGGTTTTAATCACTTCATCTGTGCCCAATCGCTGTATCTCGCCATTTTGCAAGGTGCGTAGAAGCTTGGCCTGGATCGACAGCGATAATTCTCCGACCTCATCAAGAAACAGGGTTCCGCCCTGGGCCGTCTCAAAGCGGCCGGCGCGGTCGTTGCTGGCTCCTGAGAAGGCTCCTCTTACGTGACCAAATAGTTCACTTTCAGCCAGGGATTCCGGCAGCGCGGCGCAATTCACGTGCACCATGGGCTTGGCGCTGCGACGCGAATGGCGATGAACACGTCGTGCGAATAACTCTTTTCCAACCCCCGTTTCACCCAGCAGCAAAACCGGCAGGTCGGAATCAGCTACTACATCCAGCTCGTGCAGCAGTCCGGAAATGGCTTCGCTTTCGCCAATGATTTCATTCTCGTCGATGATCTGCATGGAATCACTGACGCTGCTGCCTAGCTGTCGCAAGTTGCGATTCTCTTTTTCAAGCGAAGTAATACGTATGGCAGCAGCCAGCATCAAGCCATATCGCTGCAATTCTTCCAGAGCGGCATTATCGAAGGTTCCCGTTTTCAAGGCATCAAGGGTAATGGCGCCCCACAGGCGGCCTTCGATGTAAAGGCTCATTCCCAAGCAGTCGTGTACCGGCAATGGCGAACCTTTGCGGTCGTCCAGCAGACCGTCATAAGGGTCGGGCAACACGCTGCCCGGTTCGAACCAGGTAGGTTCACGCCGCGACAATATAGTGGCAAAACGAGGATGTTGAGCCACGACAAAGCGCCGACCCAATGCCTCGTGTGCGAGGCCTGATGCCGCGACTAGACGCAAGCTGTCGGTATCCAGGCTTAGCAAGCCCACTGCGTCGCAGCAGAAGCGTTCCCGCAGAGTATGCACGGCTCGCTGCAAGCGCACGGCGTTGGGCAAATCGGCGACCAAGTCGGCCAATAGAAGTTGATCCATAGGGTTGATTATACCCAGTTGGGGTATCAAGAACCCTGGTTATCCAGGGTTTTTATCACCCTGTTGTGCGGAGAGCATTGAAAAACAATGCTTTATAAGCTGGCACAGAGTTTGCGTATACAGGTGTGGAATCAACTCCATTACAAGGATGAAACTTTATGAACAAGAACTTGCCGGATCAAACGCTAGGCACGCTCGCTAGCGCGATACCTGGCGCAACTCGGATTTTTCATGACTTTCAGGTAGATTTTTGTTGCGGTGGCAACAAGACCCTCGCACAAGCGGCGGAGCAACAAGGTCTGGACCTGCAAGCGATATTGGCGGCCTTGCACGGACTCGCCAAAGATCCTGGCGACGGCATCGACTGGCGCGGGGCTTCAGCCGAAGAGTTGGTCGCACATATCGTAGCGCGATTTCACGAGCGACATCGGGTACAACTGCCAGAGCTTATTCGGCTCGCGCGCCGCGTTGAACACGTGCATGAGGGCCGTCCAGGCTGTCCTGCGGGTCTGGCCGAAGCGCTCGAGGAATTGCAGCAGGAACTTGAAAGCCACATGATGAAAGAAGAGCAGGTGCTTTTCCCGCTGCTCGCCCGCGGCCAGATTGGACTGGCCCAGGCTCCCATTTCTGTCATGCGTTTTGAGCATGAACAACATGGCAGCGCGCTTGCAAATATTCTGCGCCTTACTGACGACATTACGACTCCCGCCAATGCCTGCAATACCTGGCGCGCATTGTATGGGGGGTTGACCGCCTTCAAGGAAGATTTGATGCAGCACATTCATCTTGAAAATAATGTGTTGTTTTTGAATGCCCAACATGCAGCAAAAGGAGCCCATCATGGGTGAGTACAAAAAGTTATGGTGGTTATTGTTGGCCGTTCTTGCGGTCACGTTTGGAATTTTAGGCTGGAGCGGGGTCGAAGTTTATCGACAAGTGCCGCCGATTCCCGCTCAGGTGGTTACGCCGTCCAATAAAGTGTTAATGACCAAAGAGCAGATTCTCGATGGTCAAACGGCGTGGCAAAGCACGGGCGGTATGCAGGTAGGCTCAATTTGGGGGCACGGCGCCTATCAGGCTCCGGATTGGAGTGCCGACTGGCTGCACCGCGAACTGCTTGCTTGGCTGGAAGTCGCGGCACAGGAAACCGCAGGCGCTCCGTTTGCTCAATTGTCACCCGATCAGCAAGCCGTACTCAAGAATCAGCTGAAAGCGGAGTACCGGCTTAATACGCTTAACGCCAAGACGGGGGTCGTAACGGTGTCTGAACGCCGCGCACTTGCTATGGCGGATACGGCTCAGTACTACATCAAGTTATATGGCGCCGACCCCGAACTTCAACGCACGCGGTCGAACTTCGCCATGAAGGAAGATACCCTGCCGGATGCAAGCCGGCGGGAAGACTTGGTTAAATTCTTCTTCTGGCTATCGTGGGCGGCGGCAACCGAGCGCCCCAACAGCGAAGTCACCTATACCAACAATTGGCCGCACGAGCCATTGATCGATAATCGCCCGTCTAGCGCTAACGTAATGTGGTCGGTGGCCAGTGTCGTCATCTTGCTCGCGGGGATTGCATTCTTGGTATGGGGCTGGGCGTTTCTGCATCGCGATCATCCCGAGCCTGAGGCCCCAAAAAAAGATCCACTGACGGTTGGTGGACTGACGCCTTCACAACTCGCACTGGGCAAGTATTTATTCCTGGTCGTTGCCTTGTTTATAGCCCAGGTATTACTGGGAGGTCTGACGGCGCACTATACGGTGGAAGGCCAGACCTTTTACGGCATCAATATTTCGGAATGGTTGCCGTATTCACTGACTCGCACTTGGCATTTGCAAACTGCGTTGTTCTGGATTGCTTCGGGATTTCTGGCGGCCGGTTTATTTCTGGCGCCCGTCATCAATGGTGGCAAAGATCCTAAATATCAGAAGCTGGGCGTCGATATCCTTTTCTGGGCATTGGTCGTTCTGGTGGTCGGAGCCTATATTGGTAACTTCCTGGCAATCAAGCATATATTGCCTTCGCAATTCAACTTCTGGCTCGGTCACCAAGGGTATGAATACCTGGAACTTGGGCGGCTTTGGCAAATCGTGAAATTCCTAGGCCTGGCATTCTGGTTGGTTTTGATGTTGCGCGGCATGCTGCCAGCCTTCAAGAAGGGCGGCGACAAGAATCTCCTGGCTTTGCTGATGGCCTCCACAATAGCGATTGGTTTGTTCTACGGCACAGGCCTGTTCTACGGCGAACGTACTCACATCACGATTATGGAGTACTGGCGCTGGTGGGTGGTTCACCTTTGGGTGGAGGGTTTCTTCGAAGTGTTCGCAACCACTGCTCTGGCTTTTATTTTCTCGACCATGGGCTTGGTTTCCAAACGCGGCGCAACGGCAGCTAGCTTGACTTCGGCATCATTGTTCATGCTGGGCGGCGTCCCTGGCACCCTGCATCACCTTTACTTTTCCGGTACCACCACGCCTGTCATGGCTATCGGGGCAAGCTTCAGTGCGCTGGAAGTCGTACCCCTGATCATCCTGGGTTACGAAGCCTGGGAAAACTGGCGCCTGAAGGAACGCGCTCCATGGATGGAAACGGTCCGGTGGCCACTGATGTGCTTTGTTGCGGTGGCATTCTGGAATATGCTGGGCGCCGGTGTGTTCGGCTTCATGGTCAACCCACCGATCTCGCTGTATTACATCCAGGGCCTCAACACAACCCCAGTCCACGCCCATGCTGCATTGTTCGGCGTATATGGTTTCCTGGCGATCGGCTTCACCTTGCTGGTATTGCGCTACATCGTTCCAGGCTTCAAGTTCAGTGAATCGCTTATGCGTACCGGTTTCTGGGGACTGAACCTGGGCCTGGTCCTCATGATCGCCACCAGTCTGCTGCCTATCGGCCTTATCCAGGCCTACGCCAGCATCACCGAAGGCATGTGGTATGCGCGTAGTGAGGAGTTCATGCAGCAAGGTATCTTGCAAACCTTGCGTTGGGTACGCACATTTGGCGACGTTGTCTTTATCGTCGGCGCCTTTGCCATCTTCTGGCAAGTCGTGATGGGCGTGTTTCAACCTAAAAGTTATGTCAAACAAGGCACTTATGGTGTTCCCTCTGCTGCCGAATAGCTAGCCGGCGGACGGGTTCCCTTCAATGCCGTTCCAGGTCCATACTAAGGGCTACTGGAACGGCCTTTTCTTTTGGAGACAGCAATGGACCACTCAGTGTATCCCTCGATGACCCCGGAACTTGCCAAACAGCGCGCTGAATTGGCGCCTGAATCCTTAGCTGCCTTCAAGGCATTTAGCGCAGCGGTGTTTGCAGAGGGCGCATTATCCAAGCGGGAAAAGCAACTGATCGCCGTCGCGGTAGCCCATGTGACGCAATGCCCTTATTGCATTAAGGGCCATTCGGAAGCCGCCATCAGGGCGGGTGCCAGCGAGCAGCAGCTAATGGAGGCAATATGGGTAGCGGCGGAGATGCGGGCGGGTGGCGCGTATGCACATTCCCACCTGGCTTTGGATGCGATCAATAATCTGAAAGCCCGCTCTTGAGCCTTCGGTTTTATGTAACGCTAGCCTAAATGCGAGGCCGAAGGATGTTTTTCTTCGGTCTCCATCGCGGCCAGGCCGTGGATGATTCCGCAATCCTGAATAGATTGCGCAGTCGCACATTGCTGTCGCAGTTCGATTAGTTGCGCGCGCAATTTTTGCAGTTCGCCTAGCCGGACGTCGACGTGGCTGATGTGCTCATCCAACAAATGATTAACCGGTGCGCAATCGCCATGGGAATTATCCATGAATTGCAGTAGCGTACGGATTTCATCGTGCGTCATGTCCAGTGTGCGGCAGTTGCGAATAAAGCGCAGCCGTTCCAGATGTTCATGCTGATAGCTACGATAATTCCCTTCGGTGCGATCGGGCACGGGTAACAAGCCCTCTTTCTCGTAGAAGCGGATAGTTTCCGTGCCGCAATTGGCCGCTTTTGCCAATTCGCCGATTTTCATGGTGCTCGCCTTGATAAACATTGACCTTAAAGCTACTTTAAGGTGTTTACTCGTCATATGCAATATCTTAGGCACCCGGAAATCGCTATGTCTTCTCATTCTCATGATCATCGCCACCCGCCAGCTTCTTCAGCGCCGGGTCCATTGCCGGCATGCTGTTCGACGCAAGACCCATGTGGTGTCGCGGACGGACATTCTGCCCACGTGCATCACGATCATGTAGATCATTCTGACCACACTCAGGCACTGGCCGACCTGGATCCACCGAAAATGCTAGCTGGTGGAGCCCGCACCGCCATGCGCATAATGCAGATGGATTGTCCGACAGAGGAATCGCTGTTACGCAGAAAGCTTGAGCCCATGGATGGCGTACACGCGATGCAGTTCAATTTGATGCAGCGAGTGCTAACTGTGGACCATGCGCCAGGAGCGCTTGCCTCGATAGTCCAGGCAATACGTGGCTTGGGCTTCGAGCCCGAACTGCCTGATGAAGGCCAAGCTTTGGGCAAGGCGCTGCATGCACCGGTCAAACCGTGGTGGCCGCTCGCCATAGCGGGCGTCGCAGCCATCACTGCCGAAGGCTTCGAGTGGTTTGGGGGACCGGACTGGGTGACAATCGCGCTGGCTTTGGTGGCCGTGGCGCTAAGTGGATTGGCAACTTACAAAAAGGGCTGGATTGCGGTCAGTAATGGCAACCTCAATATCAATGCGTTGATGAGCATTGCGGTTACTGGCGCCTTAATACTGGGAGACTGGCCCGAGGCGGCAATGGTGATGGTTCTCTTTTCGATTGCAGAGTATGTCGAAGCGCGTTCGCTTGAACATGCTCGCAATTCGATAGAACGACTACTTGAAGTTGCTCCTGAAACCGTTATGGCTCAAGGTCCAGACGGGGCTTGGTCCAGTACGCCTGCCGCAGGCGTGCCGCCCGGAACGATACTACGCGCAAGGCCAGGCGATCGCATCGGGCTGGATGGGCGAGTAGTGAAGGGCAATTCAATGGTTGATCAGGCGCCGATTACTGGCGAAAGCATGCCCGTTGAGAAGAATGTTGACGATCTGGTATATGCCGGCACTATCAATGGCATAGGTGAAATCGAATACCGAACTGTGGCAGCCTTTAGCAATACCATGCTGGCACGCATCATTCATGCCGTCCAAGTGGCGCAAGGCCGCAAAGCGCCGGTGCAGCGGTTCGTCGATCGGTTCGCTCGTGTGTATACGCCGATCATCTGTTTCATGGCAGTGTTGGTCGCAATCGTGCCGCCGCTGTTTATGCAAGCGCCTTGGGTCGAGTGGGTTTACAAGGCGCTGGTGTTGTTGGTAATTGCTTGCCCCTGTGCCTTAGTTATATCGACGCCGGTTGCGATTGTTAGTGGGTTGGCGGCATCGGCCCGCCATGGCATCCTTGTCAAAGGTGGCGCGTATCTCGAGCAAGGACGTAAGCTGGCTTGGCTGGCGCTCGACAAAACCGGTACCTTGACTCATGGCCGGCCGCAGCAAACTGACGTCAGAATTTTCGATGGCCAGTCTCCTTTGCCGTCTCATCCCTCAGACCCGTCGGCGGTCGAACTCAGTAACGAGGTTCGCCGGCTTGCCGCAAGTCTTGCCGCCCGATCTGACCACCCCGTATCTTCAGCCATTGCTCAGGCTTATGAGCAAAATAGTCTGCTACCGGTCGACAATTTTCATGCTGTCCTAGGCGGTGGTGCCAGAGGACAAATAGAAGGTGTTGATTATTTATTGGGAAATTTCCGATGGGTCAGCGGCGAAATGCGCCTGAAATCCAAAGGCGATGCGCTCTCCGAGCTGCTTGCGAAGCTGCAAGCGCAGGGCAAGACCGTGACCATATTGGCGGCTGCCGGACGTGTTCTTGGTCTATTCGCGGTTGCTGACACGGTCAAACCGTCTAGTTTGCAGGCGATTAAAGAGTTGCATGCCCTAGGCGTAAAGACGGCCATGCTTTCTGGCGACAATCTGGCGACGGCGCAGGACATTGCAGGCCGGGTCGGCATAGATAGTGTTCGTGCCGAGCTAATGCCCGACGACAAATTCAAAGCGATAGAGCAGTATGCCGCTGAAGGCCTTGTTGGCATGGTCGGCGACGGTATCAACGACACACCAGCGCTGGCACGAGCCGATATTGGATTTGCCATGGGTGCCATGGGCAGCGACACGGCAATCGAGGTCGCCGACGTAGCGCTGATGGACGACGATCTCCGCCGCATCCCGCATTTTATCCGGCTGTCGCGGGCGACCTACGCGATATTGGTGCAGAACATAAGCTTGGCATTGGGCATCAAGGCGGTCTTCCTGGTGTTGACCTTATTGGGCATGGGCACGATGTGGATGGCAGTTTTTGCCGATGTGGGAGCTAGCCTGCTAGTATTGGCAAACAGCCTTCGCTTGTTGCGGAAGTGAAATAACGTTCGCATAGGATTATAATAAAAACATATTCTCTCGCCGTTAATAGGATAACGATGTCCGCTTTGCTTGATGCATATCGCGCCGGCTTGTTACGGCGATCGAACTGGCTGCCTAATATTGTTGCCGGGCTTATCGTCGGCGTCGTCGCGCTGCCTTTGGCCATGGCTTTCGCAATCGCATCAGGCGTAAAGCCTGAGCAGGGCATTTACACCGCCATCATTGCCGGCATTATTGTTTCGCTGTTTGGCGGCAGCAGGGTGCAAATTGCGGGTCCCACCGGCGCCTTCATTGTGATTCTGGCCGGCATCGTCGCCCAATACGGCATCGACGGGCTGCAAATCGCGACCTTTATGGCGGGCATAATCCTCCTGTTATTTGGGGTCGCCAGGCTCGGCGCAGTCATTAAATTTATTCCTGCACCGGTTATCGTGGGCTTTACGGCAGGTATCGGCGTCGTAATTTGGGTGGGACAGTGGAAAGATTTTTTTGGACTTCCCGCTGTGGGTGGAGAACACTTTCACCAGAAGCTATGGCAATTGTTGCAAGTGCTGCCGCAGTTCGACTGGGCTACCACCATTCTTGCGTTAATCGCCCTGTTCTTGGTTATCTTCACTTCGCGCCTACCGCACTTGGCCCGAGTCCCAGGGCCATTGGTGGCGCTTATAGTCGTCACTCTTATTCAGGCGGTATTCCAGTTCGAAAGCGTTGCTACCATAGGCAGCACTTATGGCGAAATCCCGCGCGGCCTGCCTAGCTGGAGCTTTCCCGAAGTTACCTTGTCGCGTCTGGTCGAACTGATTGGTCCGGCCTTTGCCATCGCCATGCTAGGTGCGATTGAATCATTGCTTTCGGCAGTCGTTGCCGACGGAATGGCGGGCACCCGGCACAATTCGAATCAAGAACTTATCGGTCAGGGCCTGGCCAATATAGTTTCGCCCTTGTTCGGCGGCATTGCAGCCACGGGCGCGATCGCACGCACCGCTACCAACATTCGCAATGGTGGCAATAGCCCGGTCGCCGGGGTCGTGCATGCTATAACGCTGATCGTCGTGTTGCTATTCTTGGCGCCTTTGGCTGCCAATATTCCCTTGGCCTGTCTTGCGGCAATTCTATTTATTGTTGCCTGGAACATGAGCGAAGTCCGTCACGTTATCAAGATGGTAAGGGTGGCCCCGCGCGCCGATGTCATTATTTTGCTGGTTACGTTTGCTCTCACCGTCTTCGCCGACTTGGTGGTCGCTGTGAATATTGGTGTGGTGCTGGCCATGCTGCACTTTATGCGGCGTATGGCAGAAAGTGTGGTGGTCCGCAAGGAAAACAGTCAGTCCCTGGATAAAGAATTGGCGCAAGAAGGTTTCGATCATTTGCCCGAGGGCGTGCTGGTCTTCGCCGTAGACGGGCCATTTTTCTTTGCTGCGGTTGAAGTATTCGAGAGGGCGTTGGCCGACACCCGAACAGACCCGCAGGTGCTAATCATCCGCTTGGGTCGCGTTCCTTTTATCGATGCGACTGGTCTGCAAACGCTTGAAGAGGTCGTCCTGGATCTGCAGGCGCGGGGTGTGCGTGTGATTATTACCGAAGCCAATTCTCGTGTTTTCCATAAGATACGCAAAATAGGCTTGTTCGACAAAATGGGTACCGCAAACTATTCCGAGACACTGCCTGAGGTTATTGCTTCGTTGTTGCAGGCTGAAGCGACGGCGTCAGATGTTCGAACAACCTAAAGTTCCAAGACCGCGCAGAACCATCTGCTATTTCATTCGCCGGACGAACTCTTGACCTGGGGATTGGCTGTAACGTTGTCCTTGCCATAGCTTGCGCCATGCTGAGCGAGATAATCGCGTATTAGTTGGCGGACCACTTGCGACGGGGTAATGTCCTGGCTGGCACAAAGTTGTTCGAATGCCTTTTTCTTATTTGGGTCAATAAGTATGGTGAGCCTTGCTGTCTTGTTTTCCATGGCAAATCAACGTTTATGATGTTAATGCCATTGTAATAGAAGTACGTATATTCTGGGAGCCCCATTTAAAGTGGCACCATTAAATAAATAAGGCTCGCCCGCAGCGCAACTTAACTGAGCAACAAGTAAGTAACAGGGTCATCCGGGCACGCCCCGAAGCCGCATTCCAGCACCGTAGCGACCATATTACCTGCCACCAGCAAAAAGAACAGCCACAGGGTCATTGCCGCCCAATGGCCAATACGATTAGGGTGTGGCGTGTCGGAGCATCGACGATCGATCATCAGCATAACGCCGCTCCAGCCAATGAAAGCGATGAACAGAATAAACGCCCAGGTGTAAAAATGGAGCCCTAGAAAGGGCAGGCCGTACCCAAGATCGCCCGAACCAATATGCAAAAGCACCTGCCGGCCGGCGGCGAAGGCGCCACCCAAGGCCGAAATAATAATCATGCCGTAGTGCAGGGGTGAGGGCCCGAATCGCACGTTGAGCAACAGCCCAATCCCAACCAGTGCAAACGCAACCCGTTGCAGCAGGCATAAAGGACAAGGCAGGTCATCAAAGGCAAATTGCCATACGAAAGCCATTGCCAAGGCTGCACATACGCCAGCAAGTGCAAGCGTATTCAGTGTGCGGGACAGGCGAAATGAAGGACGAGTAAAGTAAGAATTTGTCATGGCTTACAGTGACAATCCCAGCGAGTCCGTCATATGGAATTTGCACCAGGCGGCGAAGATCGCCAAAGTGAAGAACCATAGGGTAAGGCATGCGGTTCGCTGTCCCCGGATACCAAACCAAACGGCTACCATGCCGGTTAAAAAGGGCAACATCATAATCATGAAGACGACTCCGCTTGATCGAGTGGTTTTACTTTATGTAACCGCCCGCAAGTTTACGCCACTTCAGTTTATCCAGGTAGTTTTCAGCTCGGTTTCAAGCGCACTTTGCAGCGCCAACGTAAAAGCTTCGGCCGTATACGCGCGAGACGCCGCAGATAACCGATGCAACGAAGCAACCCGGTCGTCACCATAGTGCCTGGTGCTGCCGAGCATGTCTTCGAAGCGGTTCGCTCGGGCTGTCACCAGCGTCGCATCTATGGCCGCCAAGAGCAAGGCGTGCACGAGCACAACCTGCACGGTATCGTGGGCCCCGTCGACGGTATGACGGCGCCACAACTGCGCCGTACCGGCAACTTTTCTTGCGGTGTCGGCACTGCCCACGGCAAGGTTATATCGCCCGTCGCAGAATGATCCCTCGACCGGCTGGGGGTGGGCGTCGATATCGAATCGATGCAAGGCGCGCGTCATGATTTCGCATATCAGCAAGTAAGCCTTATCAGAGTGATCTAACGGCTTGCCTTCTACTACATACGCGAGGCTGAGATTGATGATGCCATCGCCTTGCGGGACGATGCCGCCTCCCGATTGACGCACCGTAACGGGCCAACCATCACCGGAAGACACTGCGCAGGCTTGGGGAAAGGCGTCGAAGCGTTGATAAGTTCGGGGCACGACCAGGCCTTGTTTGGCTCGCCACACGGCAGCGGTGGGTCCTTGTTCGGCGGCAAGTGCAATCAGCGATTCGTCAAACTGTGCTGCTTGGGGTAAGGTTCCAGGCAGGGTCAGAATCTGAAACGCCATATTGGCGGATGTCTGGCAATTCAAGTGCGTACCAGGGCGAACTCTTCGTCGCTCATGAACATATAGCGCACAGCGTCAATCAGGCCCACCACAATGGCCAATGGCGCGAAAAAGTAAAACAGCACCAGGTAGAAGATACCCCAGCCGATTTGCCCCAGGTAAAAGCGGTGAGCGCCCAACCAACCCAGAAAGACAGCTAGAACGATTGCGATCTTGCGATGATTGGTGGGCTTTTCAAGCTCGTCGCCCTTGTTTCTGATAATCCATAAGCTAATGGGCACGGTTAATACCAGCGCAATCACCACCTTGACGGCGTGAACCGATAGAAAATCCTTGATAGCGTAGTAGATGTCCGAAAAATTGTGGATCACTAGGCCGGTCAGGTGAGAGATCCATGCAAACGCTTCGTAAGCGATAGTCTCGCCAAAGGTCAGCGCAACAAGAATAATAATAAAGACGGCTATCGCTAGAATAATTTTTTGCAGCATAGTTCAGAACCAGCCTCTGCAGGCTAAGGGCTTTTTGTATGGGGTTTTCATCATAAACCATCGCGCGCACATGCCGCTTGGCCGCGCATCAGACGCCACAATGATGTCACCTCAATGCTGCGGGCCTTGTGTAAAGGGTCGGTCTCGTCCATGGCCTTGGGATGTGTGGGGCGCGCGTCCAACCGGCCCGCGACACGTAAACCTGCCTTGGCAATGGCATCCAATAAAAATCCGCGGCTGCGCAAACCGAGATGTTCGGCAAGGTCGGACATAATTAGCCAACCTTCTCCGTTAGGCTTCAAATGGTTGGCCAGTCCATTCAAGAACCCCAGCAGCATGCGGTTGTCGGGGTCATAAACCGCTCGTTCCACAGGTGTCGTCGGCTTGGCGGGAAGCCATGGTGGATTGCACACGATAAGGCTGCTGGTGCCTTCCGGAAATAAATCGACGTCCTGCAGTTCGATTGTGTTGCCAAGCCCAAGTGCATTAATGTTCTCACGCGCACAAGCCAGTGCGCGCGGATCCTGATCTGTCGCAACTATTTTTCGAACGCCCCGTTTTGCCAGTACCGCCGCCAGTACTCCGCTACCGGTACCGATATCAAAAGCCAGATCGGTCGCGGGCAGGGGAGCTTGTGCAAGCAGTTCTATATACTCGCCGCGATTGGGGGAAAAAACGCCGTAATGTATGTGGATATTGCTTCCCAAGGCGCGAATCGGCACACCTTTCTTGCGCCACTCATGCGCGCCAATAATTCCTTGCAGCGCCCGTAAAGAAAGCAGAAAGGGTTCCGGAGTATCACCAAGGGCGGCGCGGCAAGCTTCCTGGGCGTTGGGCGCACGGCGCAGTGCAATGCGGGCATCGGCATCCAGTTCAATCAGCAGTTTATTCAGTAACTGTGAGCGTTGTGATTGATGCAGACGATATTTATTGAAAATCTCGATCGGCTCGGTGAGCTCGGAGTCGCTGCGGCCGCGCGCCTTCTTTTTGTCGACCCTGCGCGTCAGGGCTTGCAATAACTGCCGGGCGTTGTGAAAGTCGCCACGCCACAGCACGGATGTCCCTTGGCTGATCAAGCGATACGCCGCATCGGCGCTTAACGTGTCGTCCGCCGTGACAATGCGTTTGGGCGGCGGACTGCTATTTTCGGCATACCACCGCGCCCGGCGTGTTTGGTCGTTTTCCATCCAGGATACATAGACGGGCACAGCGGCGGGATTCATTGCAGGCATGAGTAAGCCATCGGTAAAATGGCATTATTGTAGGCCAGTTGATAAATGCTGGCAGTCATCCTCGCCACAGTTCCGGCCGCCTCAATCGGCTAGCTCATCGTCCTTCTGAGCCAGGTAAATCAGCACGAGAATAATCGTCGCAAGGAATCGGAAGGCACTGGGTACCCCATTCCACGTTTCGGACATCCACATACCAAACCATTCGCCGCCTATCGATATAAAAGCGACGTGCCAGGTCAGAAAACCCAAGGTTAAGCCGATCACTGCAAACTTCTTGCTGCGATTGAAATCGCGGGCCGGCGCATTCATGTGTCGAAGCAACTGCAGGACTCCAGCCCAGCAGAGCAGCGCCGTCAGGGTTTCAAGCGCAATAATGGCGATGTAGCCCGCATGCTGGAGCACGGGAGAGGTGATTGCCCGATATTGGATAGTTGAATTGGGAAAAATGCTGTCCATTAACAGCACATGCTGAACGAACGGCAGGTTGGTAGCGTAATCGGTGATATTGCCAAAGGCCACTAACGTTACGAAGATCGCAATCGCCGCTACGCATAGTGTTTTTGAAATGCGCAAGAACATGGTGGTTATACCGCGCAAGTTTGTCGAACGGCGTGTTCCCAGCGTTCCATCAGGGCGTTTGCATCGCTGCGGGCAAGTTCGGGCATGAAGCGGCGTTCGACCTGCCATAAAGCGGCAAGTTCTTCCTTGTTTTCATAGACACCACTGGTGAGGCCTGCCAGATAGGCGGCGCCTAGCGCCGTGGTCTCTACCATCGTCGGGCGTACAACAGGAATACCCAGCAGGTCAGCCTGGAACTGCATGAGCAGATCGTTCACGCAGGCGCCGCCATCGACGCGCAGTTCGGTCAGTGGCGCAGACCCGGCAGCGACGGCGTCCCGGCTCATCGCCAACAGTAAGGCAGCGCTCTGGTAGGCGATGCTTTCGAGCGCCGCCCGGGCGATATGTGCCATTGAACTACCGCGGGTCAGACCAGTAATAGTGCCTCGCGCATCGGGTCTCCAATAGGGCGCACCTAGCCCTGTGAAGGCGGGCACCAGCATTACGCCACCAGAGTCCGGTACGCTGTGGGCCAGTGCTTCAATCTGGCTGCTTTTTTCAAAAGCATTCAAGCCATCGCGCATCCATTGGACGACTGCGCCAGCGACAAAAACACTACCTTCCATCGCGAATTCGGTTTGGGGGCCTGTTTGAGCAGCGCTGGTAGTGACCAGGCCGTTCTTCGAAATCTGAAATTTATTGCCCGTGTGCATCAGCATGAAACATCCCGTTCCATAGGTATTCTTAGCCATGCCTTCGGTGAAGCAAGCCTGACCGAACAGGGCGCTTTGCTGATCGCCCGCCACGCCGCAGATAGGAATGGAACTTCCCAGGAGGTCGGCTTCGACAGTGCCGAACTCGCTCGCCGATGGAAGCACTTGCGGCAAAAGTGAAGGCTCGATTGTCAACGCCTGGAGCAAGTCGTTATCCCATTCGTTGCTATGGACATTAAACAGCATGGTGCGTGAAGCGTTGCTGACATCGGTGCTATGTTTCTTGCCTTTGGTCAGTTGCCAGATCAGCCAGCTATCAATGGTGCCAAATGCAAGTTCGCCTTTGCGCGCCTGTTCCCGCGCGCCGGGAACATTGTCCAGGATCCATTTGAGTTTGGTACCAGAGAAATATGCGTCTATGCGCAAACCGGTTTTATCAAGTATGGTGGCCTCGAGGCCATTTTGTCGCAGCTCGGCGCAAGTGGGTTCGGCACGACGATCCTGCCACACGATCGCGTTGTAAATCGGCTTGCCGCTTTTTCGGTTCCATACGACAGTGGTTTCGCGTTGATTGGTAATGCCTATTGCATGGATGTCACTCGCTTCTAGGCCCGCTTTGGCGATTGCCTCTTGGGCCGTCGCCAACTGTGACTGCCATATTTCCACGGGATCGTGTTCCACCCAGCCGGGCTCGGGATAAATCTGAGTAATTTCCCTTTGGGCCAATGCCACAATGCGGCCCGATTCGTCGAAGACGATGCTGCGCGTGCTGGAAGTTCCCTGGTCGAGTGCAAGAATATAGGTCATGGCAACTATTAGATAATGTTTGGCTGGATTTGTATCACAAGGCGATGTCGCATCGCACCTGCGCGTTTACCAGCAGGTCGGGAAAGGGCTCGGGGGGCGAGGCATCGGTGAACAGCCGGTCGATCTGGTCCAGCTGCGCCACGCGAACCATGGCCGGACGATTAAACTTGCTGACATCGGTCGCCAGCCATACTTCCCGGGCATGCGAAATAATCGCTTGCGAAACCTTCACCTCACGGTAGTCAAAATCGCGTAGCGACCCGTCCGCCTCGATGCCGGAAATGCCGATGAGGGCGATATCCACATGGAACTGGCGGATAAAGTCGACAGTGGCTTCGCCCACTATTCCATGATCCCTTGGGCGCACCACGCCACCCGCCACGATGACTTCGCTATTCTGGTTGCGCGACAAGATTGCAGCGACATTAATGTTGTTCGTGATAACCCGCAAGCCGGTGTGCTGCATCAGCGCTTTGGCAATCGCTTCCGTGGTGGTTCCGATATTGATAAGAAGGGAGCAGTCGTTAGGAACCGCGCGGGCGACCGCTTCGGCGATGCGGCGCTTGCCTTCGGCGTGCAGACTTTCTCGCTGATGATGAGCAATATTTTCAACCGTGGAATCGGGTAGCCGCACCCCGCCGTGGTAGCGTGCCAGCACGCCGGCTTCTGAAAGCCGTTGCACGTCGCGCCTGACGGTTTGTACGGTCACGCCTAATTGGATCGCCAATTCCTCGAGGGCGCTCGTATTCCGCTCGTGCACGTATTCCAGAAGCTTCAGCTGACGTGGGTTAGGGGTCATGCTTTATTGTCAATGAACGATACGAAAGAAATGTACATCGAAAAAAAAGGAATCGATCCTAGGGTTTTCATTGAGGGTAAACCTATAGCAAACGAACAATAATGCGCTGAAGAGAACATAAAACACAGAGAGACCGCACCATGCAGTTGACGCTAGCCGGCATCAGCAAGAAGGTAGGAGTCGAAACTTGGCTTTATGAAATGACTCTGCGCCCTCAGCCTGGAGCGGTTACCGTTTTGCTGGGCGCTACGCAAGCTGGCAAGACCAGCCTGATGCGGCTTATGGCGGGGCTCGATGCCCCAAGCGCCGGCCAGGTTCTGGTCGATGGGGTCGATGTTACCGGACGTCCCGTGCGCGAACGCAACGTGGCCATGGTGTACCAGCAATTCATCAATTATCCGTCGCTTACCGTAAGGCAGAACATCGCATCTCCGCTACGTCTGCGCGGCGAAAAAAATATCGCTGAACGCGTACAAACCATTGCCGACAGGCTGCATATTGGTATGTTTCTGGACCGTTTGCCGGCGGAGTTATCAGGCGGTCAACAACAGCGCGTAGCACTGGCGCGCGCCTTGGCCAAGAACGCGCCCCTTATGCTGCTGGACGAGCCTTTGGTGAATTTGGACTACAAGCTACGGGAAGAGTTGCGTGAAGAGTTAGGGCAATTATTCACTGCAGGCGAATCCACCATTGTCTATGCGACCACAGAACCCGGCGAAGCTTTGTTGCTAGGCGGCTATACCGCAGTTTTGGATCATGGCGAACTATTGCAATATGGTCCAGCGATCGAGGTTTTCGAGCTGCCGAAATCCATTCGCGTAGCGAGCGCCTTCAGTGACCCGCCCATGAACTTCATCAAGGCCAGACGAAGTTCCGAAGGCGCACAATTAACCGGCTCTGTCCTTCTGCCCCTAGCCTTGCCAGAAAGCGTTGACGCGAACTCCTTAGATATTACTGTCGGTATTCGGGCCAGCTCACTGCGTTTGGACGCCCGGCAAGGCGACATTGCCTTACACGGTCAGGTAGAACTCGCTGAGATCTCCGGCTCCGACACGTTCGTCCATCTTACTTCTGGTATCGGTGCCCTCGTTGCACAGGTAACGGGCGTGCATCACTTTGATATCGGTGCGTCGGTGACCTTGTACTTTTCGCCCCTATCCGCATTCGTGTTTGACGCGGTCGGCGATTTACTGCTGGCCCCATCGCAAGCAAGAGGGCGCTGACATGGCACGTATCGACCTTGATTTGGCTCATTCGTATCTGGATCACCCTAAAAGCGACGATGATTACGCCTTATTGCCCTTAAAAATGACATTTCAGGATGGTGGCGCCTACGCTTTACTAGGGCCGTCGGGCTGCGGCAAAACCACCATGTTGAACATTATTTCGGGCCTGATTGCTCCTTCTCGGGGAGCGGTCCATTTCGATGGGGTCGACAAGACCATGGCGACGCCCCAGCAGCGCAATATTGCGCAGGTATTTCAGTTCCCGGTTGTCTACGACACCATGACAGTCGGTGAGAACCTGGCTTTTCCTTTACGTAACCGCAAGGTGCCCGCTGCGCAGATTACGGCGCGTGTCGGCCAGATTGCTGAAATGCTCGAAATGAGCCATCAGTTGGATCAGCGCGCCGCGGGGCTGTCGGCCGATGAAAAACAAAAAATCTCGTTAGGCAGGGGGCTGGTGCGTTCTGATGTATCGGCGGTACTGTTCGATGAACCGCTTACCGTGATTGACCCGCAACTTAAATGGCAACTGCGCCGCAAGCTCAAGCAGATTCATAACGAATTGAAGTTAACACTTATTTACGTCACGCACGATCAGGTCGAAGCATTGACATTTGCCGAGCAGATTATGGTCATGTCCCGCGGCAAGGTGGTGCAGGTCGGTACACCCGAGGAATTATTCGAGCGCCCCGCGCACACTTTTGTCGGGCATTTTATAGGTTCGCCCGGGATGAATTTACTGGCTATCGATGTGAGCGGCGACGGCACCGTCAAAGTAGAAGGCCAGCCAGTTGACCCGCCCGCCGGGATGCGGCTGCCAAAAGGACAGGCCAAACTGGGTATCCGGCCGGAATATACCCGTCTGGCGCAAATCGGCCAGCCGGGAGCGGTGGCGGCGACGGTGGTGAAGGTGCAGAACATTGGCACCTATCAGTTATTGACAGCTCGTGTCGGGTCCAGTCTTGTACGTGCACGTCTGGGTCTCTGGCATGAGCTACCCGAACGTGGCGCCACGACTGGCCTTGTCTTGCTTGGCTCGCATTCCTGCTTTTATCGCGACGAAGAACTTGTCGCCTGAATAAAGTTTGCCGATACAAAACGATTCACGAAGGACTACAACGCAGGAGACTTTGCATGAACCTCTACGTTAAACCCGTCAATCAAAAAGCCTGGTGGCTGATTCTTCCTGTGGTGCTGTGTGTTGCTTTTTCGGCCGTCCTTCCGCTGATGACGGTCGTGAACTATTCCGTACAAGACGTGATTTCGCCGACTCGCGCCGTATTTGTGGGCACAGAATGGTTTAGCGCAGTCATGCGCGACGAAGCCTTGCATGCGGCATTGTTGCGCCAACTACTTTTTTCATTGTCGGTACTGGCGATAGAAATTCCCCTGGGTGTGCTGCTTGCCCTGTCCATGCCTTCCACCGGCTGGAAGGCATCTGCCGTGCTAGTGCTCGTCGCCTTGTCTTTATTGATTCCCTGGAACGTGGTGGGGACTATTTGGCAGATTTTTGGCCGGGCCGACATCGGTCTGATGGGGCACGCCCTGCAATTGATGGGTATCGAATACAGCTACGCCAGCAATCCCACGCAAGCCTGGCTGACCGTGTTATTAATGGACGTATGGCACTGGACGCCGCTTGTGGCCTTGCTGGCATACGCAGGGCTGCGATCCATTCCTGATGCCTACTATCAGGCAGCCAGTATTGACGGGGCCAGCAAATTTGCAGTCTTCCGTTATATTCAGCTTCCCAAAATGCGTGGCGTACTAATGATCGCAGTATTGCTGCGATTTATGGACAGCTTCATGATTTACACCGAGCCGTTTGTGCTGACGGGCGGTGGCCCCGGCGACGCCACGACTTTCCTCAGCCAATACCTTACTCAGAAAGCCGTCGGGCAGTTCGACCTGGGCCCAGCCGCGGCATTTTCGCTGATCTATTTCCTGATTATCCTGTTGCTGTGCTTTATTCTGTACAACTGGATGCAGCGCGTGGGCACGCAAGATAAAGGGGTCGGTCATGAATAACCGGCGGCGGTTCAGATTGCGCAGCATCTTCCTGATCTTGTATTTATTGTTTGCCATGTTACCCATCTACTGGATGATCAACATGAGCTTCAAGACCAATCAAGGAATTCTTTCCAGCTTCTCGTTATGGCCGGAATACTTCACCTGGGACAATTACAAGACAATTTTTACCGATGCGTCGTGGTATAGCGGGTATATCAATAGCCTGGCCTACGTCGCGTTAAATACAGTGATATCTCTCACCGTTGCATTGCCAGCGGCGTATGCCTTTTCACGCTATCAATTTATAGGCGACAGGCACGTATTCTTCTGGCTTCTGACAAACCGGATGACGCCTCCGGCAGTGTTTCTTTTGCCATTTTTCCAGCTGTATTCCACTCTAGGCTTGATGGATACGTATTGGGCGGTAGCCTTGGCACATTTGGTGTTCAACGTACCGCTGGCGGTCTGGATTCTCGAAGGCTTCATGAGCGGTATTCCGCGCGAAATCGACGAAACGGCATATATCGACGGCTATAGCTTCCCGCGCTTTTTTCTGACGATTTTCCTACCCTTGATCAAGGCGGGCGTCGGTGTGGCGGCATTTTTCTGCTTCATGTTCAGCTGGGTCGAGTTGTTGCTGGCGCGCACTCTTACCAGTGTGAATGCCAAGCCTATTGTGGCCACCATGACGCGCACTGTGTCCGCATCCGGCATGGATTGGGCGACTCTGGCGGCGGCCGGCACGCTTACCATTATTCCTGGAGCAATCGTCATCTGGTTTGTTCGTCACTACATCGCAAAAGGCTTTGCCATGGGGCGCGTATAAGGAGGCCAACATGCTGCACTGGATGGTTTGGACTTTGCCGACCGCAGTTTTTTTCATATGCATAGGCTTGATGCTCATAGGCATGACGGTTTGGGAAATGAAAAGCCCCACGATATTGCGCAAGGGTTTCCTGCCGATCGCGACGACACGTGGCGATCGTCTGTTCATCGGCTTGCTCCTTGCCGCTTATATCAATCTGGGGTTTCTGGGCCTGAGCGAAAAGCTGGCTCAGTGGCTAAGCCTGGAGCAAGAGCCCAGTGTGTGGATCAGTTTTGTGGTGTCGATGATTGTCCTGGCGCTGGTCATGCGTAAAGGCTAGGAAAGTTCAGATTCCATTACGAAATCAATCGTGAACAAGAAGGCCAAGCTTAGACAGTACATATTTACGGCAAGCAAAGCCGACAACGGTCGATTTGGAAGTGGATTTAGTGGTTGTTGTCGCGCGATTTGTACATCCCCCGAATCGGCGCGTTAGGGCAAAGATGAATTGTCGGTACATAGCAGACTGCATGTGCCAGCATCACTTCATCCGCATAGTGGGGACACGTTCGAGGAGACAATAATGTTATTTCGTCGTACTGCACTGGCGTTCGCCGTTAGCTGCCTGCTGTCTGGTCAAGCTTTTGCCGGAGAGGCCGAGGCCCAGAAATGGATAGACAGTGAATTTCAGCCATCAACCCTTAGCAAGGATCAGCAACTGGCTGAAATGAAATGGTTTATCGACGCTGCCAAGAAACTGAAGGACCAAGGCGTAAACGAGGTTTCCGTGGTGTCGGAAACCATTACCACTCATGAATACGAATCCAAGACATTGGCCAGGGCGTTTTTCGAGATTACTGGAATCAAGGTCAACCACGACATTATTCAGGAGGGCGACGTAGTCGAGAAACTGCAGACGTCCATGCAGTCGGGTAAATCTATTTACGATGGCTGGATATCCGATTCCGACCTGATCGGCACCCATTATCGCTACGGCGAAATGCTGCCCCTTACTGATTATATGAACGGCGATGGCAAGCAATGGACCAGTCCCACGCTTGATATCAAGGATTTCATCGGCACTTCGTTCACAACGGCGCCCGATGGCAAGTTGTACCAGTTGCCAGATCAACAGTTCGCCAATCTATATTGGTTCCGTGCCGACTTATTCGCCCGCCAAGACTTAAAAGATAAATTTAAGGCGAAGTACGGTTACGATTTGGGCGTGCCAGTGAATTGGACGGCCTACGAAGATATCGCCAGCTTCTTCACCAATGATGTGAAAACGATAGATGGCAAGCCTGTTTACGGGCACATGGATTATGGCAAGAAAGATCCTTCCTTGGGATGGCGCTTCACCGATGCGTGGCTGTCCATGGCCGGCACGGCCGATAAGGGCACGCCTAACGGAATGCCGGTCGACGAATGGGGTATTCGCGTGGCCGACGACAAATGCACCCCCGTTGGTGCGTCGGTATCTCGGGGCGGCGCCACCAATTCGCCGGCAGCGGTCTATGCGCTGACTAAATATATAGACTGGATGAAAAAGTATGCGCCCAAAGAGGCGCAGGGCATGACGTTCAGCGAGTCGGGACCGGTACCCGCGCAAGGTCATATCGCACAACAAATCTTCTGGTACACCGCATTCACGGCCGACATGACCAAAAAAGGCCTGCCGGTCGTCAACGATGACGGCACCCCGAAGTGGCGGATGGCACCCGCTCCGCATGGCCCATACTGGAAAGATGGAATGCAGAATGGCTATCAAGACGTTGGCTCCTGGAGCTTCTTCAAGAACCACGACCCTAAAAAGATAGCGGCTGCATGGCTTTATGCCCAGTTCGTTACATCGAAAACCACGTCTCTGAAAAAATCCATTGTGGGCCTGACGTTTATTCGCGATAGCGATATACACAGCGAATACTTTACAAAGAACGCCGATAAATACGGCGGCCTTATCGAGTTCTATCGAAGTCCGGCTCGGGTCGCATGGACGCCCACGGGGACCAACGTGCCCGACTACCCCAAATTGGCGCAATTGTGGTGGAAAAATGTTGCCACTGCCATTACCGGAGAAAAAACGCCTCAACAGGCCATGGATACGCTTGCCAACGAAATGGATGCTGTCATGGCGCGTCTGGAACGAGCCGGTATGAGCCAATGCGCACCTAAGCTCAATCCTAAGAGCGATCCCGAAAAATGGTTAAGCGACAAGGAGGCGCCATGGAAGAAGTTGGCCAACGAGAGTCCGAAAGGTGAGACCGTTGCCTACGACGCCTTGGTAAGTGCGTGGAAGGCAGGGCGGGTGCGTTAACGTCACAAAGAATCAGGGCGGCCGAATTTAGGTCGTGTGCGAGAGTTCACGCACACGACCTTTTTTGGCGAGTGCTCTGCGGTGGCCAGTGGCTGCTTTACACTTACGCTGCTTTGAAACTTATGGTCTTTCCTATATGACAACTCTAGTCTCTCCCAAGCCGGCTGACCGGGCGCAGAAATTGGCAGCTCTGGCGGGTCTGGATCAGGTCGATCTGGCCATTATCGGCGGTGGCGCCAGTGGCCTGGGACTGGCGCTTGATGCGGCTTTGCGCGGACTTTCAGTGGTGTTGCTCGAGTCTCATGACTTCGCAAAGGGAACATCTTCGCGGGCCACCAAGCTGGTGCACGGGGGGGTTCGCTATCTCGCCCAAGGCAATATCGCTCTCGTGCGAGAAGCGCTGAAGGAACGCACGACCTTACTGCATAATGCTCCGCATCTTGCCCGGCCCTTGCCATTTGTTATGCCTACATATAAGTGTTGGGAAACGCCGTTTTACGGCGTGGGGCTGAAAATGTATGATGCCTTGGCGGGTAAGGCGGGGCTCGGGTCGACCGAGTTTCTGGGGACCAGGCAAACGCTTCAGTGCCTGCCCGGAGTAAAGCTCCCGGGTCTGAAGGGCGGCGTAAAGTATTGGGATGGCCAGTTCGATGATGCGCGACTGGCCGTTACACTCGCGCGTACGGCTGCAGCGCAGGGCGCCTTGGTGCTGAATTACTGTCCTGTTACCGATCTGGTGCACGAACAGGGCCGAGTGGTAGGGCTGCGCTGCGAGGACTCCGAATCCGGAACGGCATACACGGTACGCGCCAAGTGCGTTGTGAACGCAACGGGGGTCTGGGTAGACGACATCCGGCAAAAAGACGGCGCCGCAACCGGGCGCACTACGCAATCCATGGTGGCTCCCAGCCAGGGCGTTCACCTGGTGGTTGATAGCCAGTTCCTACCTGGCGATCACGCACTGCTCGTTCCCAAGACGCAAGATGGTCGCGTGCTTTTCGCTGTTCCATGGTTGGGCAAGGTCATACTGGGTACGACCGATACACCGCGGCAAGACCTGTCCCGCGAACCGGATGCGTTTGCTGAAGAGGTCGAGTTTATACTGGGTGAGGCGGGAAAGTATCTAAGCCGGGCGCCGAAGCGTAGCGATGTCAAAAGTATATGGGTGGGGCTGCGTCCTTTAGTGCGGCCACCCCAAAACGAAGGGGGCAACACCAAAAAAATCAGTCGCGAGCATACCGTTCTGGTCAGCCCCAGCGGCCTGGTCACTGTCACCGGTGGAAAGTGGACGACCTATCGCGCCATGGCCGACGACGTGCTTGAAAAATGCGTCGAAAACTCGCTCTTGCCACGCCTGCCGCCATCCGAGACCAGTGACTTCTTGCTAGTGGGGGCGCAACCCGGTGGGTCGGGTCGAGTTTCAATTACCACAGCGCCCAGCCTCGAATCCTATGGGTCCGAAGCCGAATGGGTCCAAGGCCTGCCAGGTGCCAATACGTATCTGACGCCCGGCCTCAGCGTCGCTATGATTCGATTCGCTGCCCGCTATGAATATGCACGAACTGTGGAAGATGTATTGGCGCGGCGTTCACGCCTACTATTCTTGGATGCGCGTCTGGCTGCTGAAATTGCCCCCGAGGTAGCTGCGCTTATGCAGGAAGAGACAGGAATTGATCCGCAACTGGCCGACTTTCTGAAGTTGGCCGAGCATTACCTGCGCTTGCCGGCTTAAGGGGTAGGTCACACCGAAAGTGCGTGGCGCTGATTTCTGCAGCGGCCGCGTTCCCGTGGCTGCTAGGCGCCAAACAAGGTTCGTGCCGATTCGAATCGTTTCGCGAAATATGGATTGTTCATCGAATCGATGCGCACTTGGCCCCCCGTGGAAGGCGCGTTAATGAAACGGCCGTCTCCTATATATATACCCATATGGGAAAAAGGCCGGTTTAGCGTATTGAAGAACACAAAATCGCCAGCCTTGAGGTGTTTTTTTGATATCGGTCGGCTCAACCTGGCGATTTCAGCCGTGTTATGCGGCAGTGCCTGTCTGGCGGCATTATCGAAAACGTAAGCAACAAGGCCGCTGCAGTCAAAGCCCTTGGCCGGGTGCGAGCCCCCATATTTATAGCGGGATTCCAACAGCGCCATTGCGGTAAGCACCACTTCGGTGCGCTGCGCCGGATCCACAACTATGGTGTGCTCATGAACCGTGTGTCTACTGTGTGTACCCGCACATCCCGCCAGCAACGATATCGTCGCCGCTACAATCGAGGACATGACTAGCCGGGGCAGGGAGGTGGTAAATATCATCGCGATTACATTGTTGTTGTAAACCAGCACATAAACAATAGCATCGTTTATATTTTCAAGTCACCAAATTCCGGTTCTGGCTTACGACATTTGGCGGTTGCAATTTGCGCCCGTTAGTTACAGCTGGAGCCACTCTTGCTGTGATCTACCGCTCTCGTACCTGCGTGCCAACATCACATCTATATGACAATTTAACGTGTTTTTATCGGTTTCCAGCGGTTTATAATTTGTAACCTGTGATATACCTCATGTAAATTAATGTGGATTTTTGATACTATCTCTTTACGGTTTATTCGTAAAAGACATAGTAAAAGCGAAGTTGCATTGTTTTATGTAAGTTGCATCGCAACACTGATGTTGTAACGGCAGCGGCTTGCATGGCTACTTATGAATATATCGTCGAGACCCGTTCGAGTCGTCTAGCTTGATGTAAAAATGTATTCTACAAGGAAGGCCACAATGCCTGTAACCGACAATTCATCACTGAATGACATCAAAGAAGTCAATTTGTCTTACTTGATGTTGGCTCAACGTTTGTTGCGTGAAAACTATGCCGCAGGCATGTTTCGTCTTGGTTTTGATACCGATGTGGCGGATATCGTGCTTCGTTTATCGCCGGCACAACTGGTAAAGCTGGCAGGTTCCAGTTCCCTTATCTGTGGGTTTCGTCTTAATGACTACGACCTGCTCTCGTCGCTGACACAAGATGTGCTGGGCGGTGTTCTTCAACAGGCGCATTCGACCATTTTGCTGGCGCATCGCAGTGTTGCGCAAACCGCTTAGCACTACGATTCAATAAGTATATACATCATGGCAACGAAAAGTGTCGCAAAGGAAGCCGAAGAAATATTTCTGGCTTCTGAAATGATCACGCTGGGCGCGCGCCTGCAGGTGCTTCAAGCCGAAACAGGTCTCAGCTACGACCGTCTCGCCCGCCTTTATCGCGAAGTCAAGGGTTGTTCGCCGCCAAAGGGGATGTTGCCATTCTCTGTGGACTGGTTTATGACCTGGCTGCCGAATATACATTCCAGTCTGTTTTACAGTGTTTATCACTACATGGACACGCACACGCCAGCCAAAAAGTCGCGCGCGTTGGTGGAAGCTTACCGCCTGTACCTCGAGCAATCGGCAGCCGGCCGCGCCGACGAGCCCACTGGCGAACCCGTGCTCAGTTTTACCCGTGCCTGGATGCTGATCCGCTTCTTCGATAGCAATATGGTGCAGCTGTCTCATTGCGAGCGTTGCAAGGGCGGCTTTGTTGCCCATGCTCACGACCCGCACAAAGGTTTTATATGCGCGATTTGTCGGCCGCCACCGCGTGCCGGGAAAACTCGCGCGCATGCCGCGGCAAATCGCAAGTCGACAGCGACCAAAGTGTCTGGTGCAGCCCAGCCCGCTTCCAAACTCCTTAAGCCTAAGGTGCCCTCTGTGGCCCGCAGTCGGGCGGCTTCAAGTGCGCCGTTAGCGATACCCGGATAGGCACGAACGGCACTTCAATTCCCGAAGCGTACCGCCGCCGGTGCATTCCGCGGCGGCTTTTTTATGCCAGAGCCGGGATTTAGGCTTAAAAACCCCCTCTGAAAGGCGCTTTTAGCTGCCCTAAAGAAGCGGATCATATGCAACATGTGTTTAACTAGGGCGTATCCGTGTTTATTCTGCTTGGATTTGTAATCGTTTTTGTCTCGGTCTTTGGCAGCTTTATTGCCATGGGCGGACATCTCGGCGCCTTGTATCAGCCGTTCGAGTTCGTTTTAATCGCCGGAACAGCACTTGGCGCGTATATCGCTTCCAACAGCGGCAAGTCAGTAAAAATGCTGTTTTCAGCGTTTCCCATGATTCTCAGAAAAAATCCTTACAGCAAGGATCTATACATGGAACTCATGGCGCTGATGTATGTGTTGCTGAATAAAGCGCGGCGCGATGGGCTTATGTCGGTTGAAGCCGACATCGAAGATCCGCAGACCAGCCCTATCTTTACAGAGTATCCGCGCATCCTGAACGACGCCAACCTGATGGAATTCATAACGGACTATCTGCGCCTGATGATCAGCGGCAACATGAGTCCCTTCGAGATCGAGGCGCTCATGGATCAGGAAATCGAAGCGCATCACAATGAAAGTAATGTGCCCGCCATTGGCCTGCGGGCCGTGGCTGATGCCCTGCCGGCATTCGGAATTGTGGCGGCCGTGTTGGGGGTGATCAAAGCGCTGGCTGCCGTAGACCAGCCGCCGGCTATTCTTGCCGACCTCATTTCTAAAGCGATGGTCGGAACTTTTCTGGGTATTTTCCTGGCTTACGGCTTCGTTGCGCCTCTGGCTGCTTGTATTGAGCGTCGTTCGGTCGCCTCGGAAAAGGTTTTGGAATGCATCAAAGTCACTTTGTTGGCCAGCATGAATGGTTATCCACCGCAGCTTGCTGTGGAATTTGGCCGCAAGGTGCTGTATTCGTATTTGCGACCATCCTTCATGGAACTTGAAGACCATGTGCGCCAGACCCGTGCAGCGGGTAAAAGGGCGTAACGAGTCGTTTTATGAATAAATCCGAACCGCGGATCGTTATCCGTCGTAAGCGTCGACGCCAAGAAGCTCATCATGGCGGCAGCTGGAAAATTGCTTACGCCGACTTCATGACTGCCATGATGGCCTTTTTCCTGGTCATGTGGCTACTGTCGCTGGTGCCACAGCGAGACCTTCAGGCAATTGCTGAGTACTTTCGCATGCCCTTGATGGAAGCGATCGCCGGGGGGCCAAAAAACGATAGCGGTTCTACGGTTATACCCGGCGGCTCGCCCAGCATCATCCCCAACGTCAATCTGATCCCGTCGCGTGGCGACGTCCATACCGAAGGCGATCTACGTGATGCTCAACGACTGGAAAACCTTAAGGCCGAACTGGAAAAGCTTATCGAGACCGACCCGGTGCTAAGTCAGTTTCGGCCGCAGTTGCTTTTGGATATGACCCCCGATGGACTGCGCATACAGATCATCGACAAGTACAACCGTCCAATGTTCACCACAGGCAGCGCCCAGGTCCAGCCCTATATGCGCGCTATCTTGCGCGAACTTGGTCCTGTTTTCAACAAAATGCCGAACAGCCTCAGCGTGTCAGGACATACCGACGCCGTTCAATATGCCACTGGTGAGCGCGAATACAGTAACTGGGAGCTCTCCGCCGATCGCGCGAATGCCGCACGTAAAGAACTGGTCGGAGGCGGCATGGCCGAGACCAAGGTCAAGCGCATTCTGGGCCTTTCGTCATCGGTCAGCCTTATTAAAGATAATCCCAACGCTGCCGTTAATCGCCGTATCAGTATCGTCGTATTGAATCAACGTGCAGAACGCCGCATCAACGAACAGAACGAGTCCGGCACGACCGCTTTTGATCTGAAAGACATAATGGAACCGGCGCCAGCGTTGCAACTCATTCTGCCTGGCGTGCCGGCTTTTCCGCCTACGCAAGTAAGGCCATAGGCGCCCAGGATTACGTCGGCGTACCCGGGCGAGCAGCTCCTGCAGGCATGGCGCATTGCGTGGGTCCGATGCTGCATCGCAATTAACAACGAATCAGGTTCAGGAACACATATCCAGATGACACAGCTCTACAGTAAAAGGAAGCGATCATGAGTGCGGGCGTCGACCTGAGCCAATTTTTTGAGACATTTTTCGATGAAGCCGATGAGCTGTTGGCAGACATGGAGCGATTGCTGCTCGGTCTGGACCTCACCAATCCCGATGTTGATGAACTTAACGCGATTTTTCGGGCTGCCCATTCAATAAAGGGGGGGGCTGGTACGTTCGGCTGTTTCGGACACCTCGCCGACACCACCCATTTACTTGAGAACTTGCTGGATTTGATACGCAGGGGCGAGATGTCCTTGCGCAAGGACATGATCGATCTTTTCTTGGAAACCAAAGATGTGTTGACAGAGCAAGTAGCGGCTTATCGCAATTCACAAGAACCGGACGCTACTGCCTACGAACGCATTTGTGCGCAGTTGCGCGCGCTGGCGATCGAACAAAAGGGTGAACTGCCTTCTGCTGCACCCACGCCGGCACCAGCGCCAGTGGCGGCTCCTGTTGCGGCGCCTATCGCTGCCGCACCGATTATTCCGGCGGCAGCGTCGTCCGACTTGCCTTTGCACGTGCGGGTCAGCAAGCTTGACAGTAAAGACGCCGCAGCTCTGGCCGCAGAAATGGCGCTGATGGGTGAAGTGCTTCATCAGGAAAGCACCAGCAACTCGCTGTCCATATGGTTGCAAACAACGGCAACAGTCAGCGACCTGGAAGCTGTTTGTTGCTTCATCGTCAATGCGGACCAGGTGAATATTGCCGCCGAGGCTCTGCCTGCAGCGGCTGCTGGCGTAAGCGCTGAAGCTTCGATTCCGGCGTCTCCCCCAGCAGCGACTGCAGCGGACCCGGTTGCTGCGCCAGTTGCGACCCCAGTACCGGCGGAAAGCGCGCCCGCGGCGGCCGCTCCGGCGACGCCTGCCGCGGCACCGGTCGCCAAGGCCGAGACCAAGGCACCGGCATCTGGTGGCGCTTCCAACAACAGCACCATACGGGTTGGGGTCGAGAAAGTTGACCAGATCATAAACCTGGTGGGTGAACTGGTCATTACCCAGGCAATGCTGGTGCAAACGGCTTCTACCCTCGATCCAGTGTTGCACGATCGACTGCTAAACGGTATTGAGCAACTTGACCGCAATGCCCGCGACCTGCAGGAAGCCGTCATGTCCATACGCATGATGCCGATGGACTACGTATTCAGCCGTTTCCCCCGCGTGGTGCGCGAGAATGCAGCCAGAATGGGCAAGCAAATCAAGCTAACCACTCAAGGGCAGGCCACTGAACTCGACAAGAGCCTAATTGAACGCATTATCGATCCGCTTACCCACCTGGTTCGAAACAGTATCGATCACGGTGTTGAAACGCCTGAAAAGCGTATAGAAGCCGGCAAGAGTCCCGAGGGCAATATGTTGTTGTCCGCCCAACATCACGGCGGACAAATCGTTATCGAAGTGTCCGACGATGGGGCCGGCCTGAATCGTGAACGCATCCTGAAAAAGGCAATAAGTCAGGGAATGGCGGTAAGCGAGAACACGCCCGACGAAGAAGTTTGGCAGCTTATTTTTGCGCCTGGCTTTTCCACCGCTGAAAAGGTTACCGACATCTCGGGCCGTGGGGTCGGCATGGACGTCGTACGGCGCAATATTCAGGGCATGGGGGGCCACATTCAGCTTTCCTCGCGCGCAGGGCGCGGCACGACAACGCGTATTGTGCTGCCGCTGACCCTGGCTATTCTCGACGGCATGTCGGTACGTGTGGGCGAAGAAACCTTCATTTTGCCGCTTAGCCATGTCACCGAATCCATGCAGCCAGCGCCGGATCAGATACGGGCAATTTCGGAAACCGAGCACGTGCTTCAAGTACGTGGTGAATATCTGCCTATCGTAGCCCTGCATAGCGTTTTCGCGGTCGATAACGCCGAAACCGACATCACGAAAGCGATTGCCGTCGTCCTGCAGGCTCAAGACGTCCGTTTTGCCTTGATGGTAGACCAACTTATCGGGCAGCATCAGGTGGTAGTAAAAAATCTTGAGTCGAACTATCGCAAAGTTCCAGGCGTTTCGGCAGCCACAATTTTGGGCGATGGCAGCGTAGCGCTGATTGTCGACGTGTTTGCCCTGATGCGTTTTACACGCGACAAAGCAACGATATAACGCCTTTTTAAAGTTTCGGAGAAAATCATGCTTGATAAATTCACGTCCAATTCCGAACAGGTCGATACCACCGGCCAGGAATTCCTTGTCTTCACGCTTGCCGCGCAGGAATACGGCATTGATATCCTGAAGGTCCAGGAAATTCGGGGCTACGACGCCCAAAGTGTGACCCGTATCGCGAATGTGCCTTCTTTTGTCAAGGGTGTGACAAACTTGCGCGGGATCATTGTTCCCATCGTCGACATGCGCATTAAGTTCAACCTCGACACAGTCGAATACAACCACCAAACCGTTGTGGTCATTCTTAACCTCCAGACCCGTGTGGTGGGCGTGGTAGTCGACGGCGTGTCCGATGTCCTGATGTTGCAGCCTTCGCAAATCAGCGCGGCGCCGCAATTCGGTACAGCGTTTTCTACCGAATACCTGACGGGCATCGGCACGCTCGGCGAACGCATGCTCATTCTCGTCGATATTGAAAAATTGATGACCAGCGAAGAAATGGCTCTGGTAGAAAGCGCCGCAGCTTAAGCGCCTGTGGTGCGTTGCGGTGTGTGGATGGCTCAATAACTCAAGGCAATGCAGTATGCGTAAGATGTCGCTGTTCTCCAATATGAAAATTCGTACCAGCCTGATCCTGGTCCTTGTTTTCTTTCTGATCATGCTTGTTGCCGGCGCCGCGCTGGGTGTGTTGTCGCTGCGTGGCAGCAATGATTCGCTGCAGAGTATTGTCCAGAATCAGCGCCTGGGGGCCGATCTCTACAAAGCGGTCGATGGCTACAAGGATGTTCAGACGCTTTTAGGGCGCACGGTTGCGAGTCTTGCCGTTAACGACCAACAACAGGCCTACGCCACCGCGACTGAATGGGGTGGAGCTCAAGCCGCTCAGATTTCCGTGGTCGGCGACGAAGCGCGTAAGCTGCTTGCCAGTGCGCGCACCGAGTACGATAAATCGCTAAAGATTTTTGCCGAGCTTCGTGAGCACATAAAAGGCGTGCCGGATCCTGAAAAGGGTTACGCGCGCGTGGCGGAACGCTACACCACCTTGATGAATGCCGGGGTGCAGCCATTGTTCGATATGCTTTCGAATGGCAATATCAAAGAATTCCATAGCTTTCTCAGCAGTACCACTCAGACTCTGGAACAAGACCTGTATAGCTCGATAGACAATCTGCATGCATTTCAGCAGCGAATTATCGATCGCGCCTACCAGAAAGAGGCCAATCAATACGATTTGGTCATCAAGCTGGTCTCTGTCGCCATGCTGTTATGCGTGCTCATTGCCTTCGTCACCTATGCTTTCCTAAGCCGCATGGTCTTACGGCCGTTGCGCCAGGCGGGCGCACATTTCGATCGCATTGCGGGCGGCGACCTTACCCAACGTGTCGATGTGCTCTCGCGCAATGAAATCGGTGTCCTCTACGACGCCATGCGGCGCATGCAAGACAGCCTGACGCGCACAGTCAGCGCCGTACGGCGCGGGGTCGAGGAAATCAACCTCGGCTCGCGTGAAATTTTCACGGGCAACACCGACCTTAGCGGCCGCACTGAGCAACAAGCTGCGGCTCTGCAACAAACGGCGGCCAGCATGGAGCAGCTGGCCAGTACCGTGCGCCAGAACACTGACAACGCCGAGCAGGCCGATAAACTCGCCAAAGGCGCGTCTGACGTCGCCGTACGCGGCGGCCAGGCAGTTTCGGTGGTCGTTGCGACCATGGACGAAATTTCCACCAGTTCGGCCAAAATGGCCGAGATCGTTGGGGTGATCGACGGCATTGCGTTCCAGACCAATATCCTGGCACTTAACGCCGCTGTGGAAGCGGCCCGTGTCGGCGAACAGGGCAGGGGCTTTGCCGTGGTCGCCGGTGAAGTGCGGTCGCTGGCGCAGCGCAGCGCTCAAGCCGCCAAAGAAATCAAAGAGCAAATTGAAGAGTCGCTGCTCAAAGTGCAGGCAGGCGCGCTACAGGCTAGCGAAGCAGGCGAAATCATGCAGGAAGTGGTTGGGTCGGTGCAAGGCGTAACCACCATCATGGGCGAAATCTCTTCCGCGTCGCACGAACAGTCCGACGGCATCGAACAGGTTAACCGTGCCGTTACGGAAATGGACGGCGTAGTCCAGCAGAATGCGGCCCTGGTTGAACAGGCTGCCGCCGCCGCCGGTTCATTGCAGGACCAGGCGACCCGCCTGACAGAAGCCGTTTCCGTTTTCAAAATCAATACCAACGAAGTTATCGATGTCGCGGCAGCACAGCTGAAACATTCCAGGTCAGGGCCAAGTTCCAATCGGGAATCAGTGAGCCTGACACAATCTCTTGGAGCGTTAGCGCGTTCCTGACGGTATGTATGTCCCAGCCTGAACCACAATCGATATTCACCATGCCCGTCCTTGCCGAGGTCGGGCAGCATGACTTTGAGCGCTCCGCCCGCGTGTTGCGCGCCCGGGCGGGGATTGTGATCGGCAGTCATAAGCTCGAAATGGCAGCGCGCACCCTAGGCTTGCGGGCTAAGGGTCTGGGCCTGACCACTGTCAAAGAATACCTGGATCATCTCGAGCATAATCCCCATTCGCCCGAATGGGAGGCGTTCGTCAACGCGTTCACGATCAATCACACGGCGTTTTTTCGCGAGCAGCATCACTTCGAAATTCTTGCCGAATTCGCCAAAGCGCGAAGAAAGCCCTTTTCGGTATGGTGCGCGGCGGCTTCCACCGGCGAAGAGCCCTACACCATTGCCATGACGCTGCGCGAATCGTGTCTTCAGCCAGACGTAGGCGTATCGATATACGCGACCGATATCGACACACGTGCCATCGAGCGCGCCAAACAGGGCGTTTATTCCATGGAACGGGTGCAGCCTGTGCCCGAGGAATATTTAAAAAAGTACTTTCAGCGTGGAACGGGTAAGCAGACCGGCATGGTAAGGGTCAAGGACAGTTTGCGCGACATGATCGAATTCGATACCTTGAATCTGCTCGCTCCAAGCTGGCCCACCGATCGAAAGTTCGACGCTATATTCTGCCGCAACACCATGATTTATTTCGATAAACCAACCCAGACGCGCGTGCTGGAGCGTTTTGCGCCGACATTAAAGCCCGGGGGCCTATTGTTTGCAGGTCACTCCGAAAATTTTACTTATCTGACCAAAGCGTTTCGTTTGCAAGGCCAGACGGTGTACACGCCGACGTAGCAGTAACGTCGGCGGTCACCACTTTTTAATTGAATTGTCTAATGAAGAAAATTCGAGTCCTGTGCGTTGATGATTCGGCATTAGTCCGCGGTCTGATGACCGAAATCATCAATAGCCAAGCCGATATGGAGGTCGTGGCATCGGCTCCCGACCCTCTCATCGCGCGCGAACTGATCAAGCAGCACAATCCCGATGTCCTCACGCTTGACGTTGAAATGCCGCGTATGGACGGCCTGGATTTCCTGGAACGCCTGATGCGTCTACGGCCTATGCCTGTGGTGATGGTGTCGTCGCTGACCGAGCGCAATTCCGAAGTCACTCTGCGTGCGCTCGAGCTTGGCGCGGTCGATTTCGTGACTAAACCCAAGCTGGGCCTGCGTGATGGTTTGCTCGAATATAGCGAACTTATTGCCGACAAGATTCGGGCTGCTGCGACATCCAAGCCCCGGCAGGCTGTGCCGAATAGTGCGCCGCGGGCGCGGCGTCTGACCCACTTGTTTTCCACCACGGAAAAGCTGGTACTGATTGGCGCATCGACGGGCGGCACAGAGGCCATACGTCAGGTGCTGGAACCGTTGCCCGCAAATAGTCCGGCGATCATGATCACGCAACACATGCCGGCCGGCTTTACGCGCTCGTTTGTGCAGCGGCTTGATAACTTGTGCGCGATGGAAGTGCACGAAGCCGAAGATGGCCAACGGGTGTTACCTGGCCATGTTTATCTTGCACCGGGTGGTGTGGCGCACATGAAGCTGGCCAAATCGGGCGCCAACTACGTGGTCAAACTCGAATACAGCGAGCCTGTGAACCGGCATCGTCCGTCGGTGGACGTGCTGTTCCATTCGGCGGCACAGGTGGCCGGAAAAAATGCCGTTGGCGTTATTTTGACTGGCATGGGCAAAGACGGGGCCCAGGGCATGCTAGCCATGAAGCAAGCTGGCGCGATCACTTTTGCGCAAGATGAAGCAAGTTGTGTGGTATTTGGCATGCCGCGCGAGGCCTTGCATATTGGTGCCGCTGATCATGCGGTGCCGTTGTCGGAGATTAGCGAGCGTATTCTGTCCAGCGCCGGTTCCTATGGTCACCGCGTCTGAATTCCCTTAAGAATTGGTAGTCGTTTATTATTTTGGAGCGTGTTAAGTGGTACAAAAAACCATGAAAATCTTGGTTGTTGATGATTTTCCGACCATGCGTCGTATCATCAAGAACCTGCTGAAGGATCTGGGATTCGAGAATGTGGACGAAGCCGAGGATGGCGCCATGGGTCTCGAAAAATTGCGAAATGGCAATTTCGAGTTTGTCGTGTCCGACTGGAATATGCCCAATATGGACGGCCTCGTCATGTTGCAGCATATTCGCGCTGATCCGGCTCTGGCCAAGCTGCCGGTGCTGATGGTCACGGCTGAAGCCAAGAAAGAGAACATCATTGCCGCTGCGCAAGCCGGGGCAAATGGTTACGTGGTCAAGCCTTTCACTGCTGCAACGCTGGAAGAAAAGCTTAACAAGATCTTCGAAAAGCTTGGGGCCTAAGAGAACTATGACCATCTCCAACGCTCCCTTGGCGCCCGAGCCCGACGATCATCCTGTCGACTTAATACACCGTGTCGCATCGGTTACCCGTAAATTGCGCGAAAGCATGCGGGAACTCGGCCTGGATCAAGCTATCCAGGACGCTGCTCACGCCATTCCCGATGCTCGTGATCGTCTGCATTATGTAGCACGCATGACCGAGCAAGCAGCGAATCGCGTATTGAATTCCGCCGAACAGACCCAGCCTTTGCAAGACAGCATGCAGCGCGAGGCAAAAGCGCTGGATGCGCGCTGGCAAAGTTGGTTCGATAATCCGGTAGAGCTTAACCAGGCTCGCGAGCTTGTCGATGATACGCGCGCTTTGCTCAGGGTTATTCCTGAAAAGACGCAGGCTTCGCAGACCAATTTACTTGATATCATCATGGCTCAGGATTTTCAGGATCTGACCGGCCAGGTCATCATGAAAATGTTGGGGGTGGTCACAGCGATAGAAACAGAACTGGTCCAGGTGTTAATCGACAGCGTGCCGCAAGAGCGCCGCGAAGAAGCCGCATCGTTGCTGAACGGCCCCGAAGTCAGTCCGGCAGGCAAGGTGGATGTCGTGACCAGTCAAGACCAGGTCGACGACCTGCTCGATAGCCTGGGCTTCTAAATAAGCACATTTTTTAAACAATATAAGTACACAAAAGCGATATCTTCATAAGAAGCTATCGCAATGCTTGGCCGGAGGGTGGTGTTGTCACGATGGGCCGCCCTTGAAGGCGTCCCCATAAAAAATATTATAAAAGCTGGAGACAAGCATGAATCGAAAGTCCGGGCGCACTATGGGCGTCTCGCGTTTACTTGGGCGGCTCAGCCGTGGAGAAGCGACGTTGTCAGATCGGGCCTGGACTCTCAGCCCGCTTGCCTGGCCTCTAGCGAAATTCTTAAGTATCTTGCGCGACCGGTTCGTGATCATGCGCCAAGCCAGCATCGATATCTCGCTGAATACGGCTCGACTGCATACAGCAAACCGAGGCTTGTCGCAAGATGGCGAGCCAGCAGGCAACCGAAGCCGAGGGCCTGGCCACACGCGGTGAACAAATTGCGTTAATGTCTGGGCAAACTTCTGCCTCGGTCAACGACATTGCAACGATGTTTCATCTGCAAATGCAGGTTGCGCACGACACCCTACAGCAGCTTAATGCGCTGCACCAGCGGGTAACACGGGTCGCGTCGCAAATGGAAGTCTTCAGCGGCGTGGTATTGCAACTAAGTGAGCGCGCCCACTCAGTCGAGGATACCAGCCGACTGATCAAGGACATTGCCTTGCAGACTCATTTGTTGGCCCTAAACGCCGGCGTAGAGGCGGCTCGCGCGGGAGACGCCGGCAAGGGTTTTGCGGTAGTGGCCAGCGAGGTCGGCAAGCTAGCCGAACGAGTCAATTCCGCCACAGGCGAGATCGTTAAACATACTAGCGAAATACTGGACCTGGTGGCCGAAACGCGCGGCAAAACCGACCAGATTCATCTGGATATGGACTCGTCAGATCAGATGGTCAGTCAATTCACGGTCAGCTTCGATCAATTTGTCAAAGAGTTCGAGCGCATGGATGGACAGATGAGCGAAGTTGTCAGCACCGTCGCACAAGTGAATCTGACCAATCAGGAAATGAACGGAGCGATTGCCCGGATTGCATCGATTAGCTCGCAAGTACAGAACCGCATGGTCACCATGAATGACCAGGTCCGAGCCGTGCGGTCGAAGTCAGAGCATTTGCAAGAGATGCTGGCCGCGTTGCGCACCGGTAATACGCCTTTTGATTCCTTAGTAAGCGTACTCGAATCGCTAAGCCAGGCATGCAGCAATTTGCTGCTGCAAGCCGACCGGCAGGGCGTCGACATCTTCGATAATCAGTACCGCCGTATTGCCAACAGCAATCCCCCGCGCTATCACACTGCATACGATAGTTCGATCGATCAACAATTGACGCAGGTTCTGGATTACGTGCTGGATCAGTTGCCGGGCGGCTTCTATACCTTGCTGGTAGACAAGGGCGGCTATTGCCCCACACACAATTCTCGGTATTCGCGCCCGCCCACGGGAGACCTTGATCATGATACGCGGCATGTGCGCAATAAGCGCATTTTCGATGACCACGTCTGCAAGGGAGCAATCGCCAACAAATCCGGCGTCTTGTGCCAGACCTACACGCGTGACACCGGGGAAATTGTCACCGATCTATCCATTCCCCTGGATATCGGTAACAGCCGCTGGGGCGCGGTACGTATAGGCGTTGATTACGCTCGTTTCGAAGAACGAATTAAGCGTATTTAGGGGGCTTGCTCGGCCATTCGTTTAGCGGTGGGTGTTCTAGAATCGTATTTGATCGAATTTCTTCGTATTCACCCCCGTTTTATTAGCACTGAATGGCAGAGGACAGCGACCTCGAAAAAACCGAACCGGCCTCTCAGCGGCGCCTGGAAAAGGCGCGTGAAGAAGGTCAGGTCGTACGTTCACGCGAGCTCAACACCTTTCTGTTGTTAGCGGCTGGCGTGGCGATGCTATGGTTCGGCGGTGCGCAAATGTATCACAGCCTTAGCGGCGTATTGCGCTCGGGCATGTGGTTCGATCTGCGAATAACGCGCGACACCAATGTCATGTTGTCCGTGGCGGGCAAGTCGGCGCTGGAAGCCTTGCTGGCGCTGGCGCCGTTGTTCGTCTTGTTGGTGGTCGTGGCAATCTTTGCGTCAGTCATCCTGGGTGGATTTCATGTTTTCGACCAAGGCACTCGAGCCCAAGTTCGAGCGCCTTAATCCCCTGAAAGGCGTGAAGCGGATGTTTTCCGCGCAAACTGTCGTAGAGCTGATCAAGACGCTCGCCAAGGCCTCGGTTATCGGCACGGTCGGAGCGATGGTCATCTGGCACTATCGCGATCAGATGTTGTCGCTGATGCACACCACGCCAACCGAAGCGCTGACAACAGGCATGGGCTTGGTCGCGCTGTGTTGCACTTTGATTGTGTCGGCGCTGATTCTGATTGTGATGATCGATGCGCCGTGGCAGCTCTTCAGCCACTTCAAGAAAATGCGGATGTCCAAACAGGACGTCAAGCAGGAACACAAGGAAAGCGATGGCGATCCTCATGTCAAAGGCCGGATACGTCAGCAACAGCGGGCCATGGCGCGGCGTCGCATGATGTCTGAAGTACCGAATGCAGATGTCATTGTCACCAACCCGACTCATTACGCGGTGGCGTTGACTTACACAGAGGGGCAGGGTGGTGCACCGAAGTTGGTGGCCAAGGGTACAGGCCTGGTGGCAGCGCGGGTGCGCATGGTCGCGGCTGAACATAATGTGCCGGTACTTAGCGCTCCGCCATTGGCGCGCGCACTGTACCATCACGTGGAACTGGGTCAGGAAATACCCGCCGAGCTGTATTCGGCCGTTGCCGAAGTGCTGGCCTGGGTGTTTCAATTGCGCAGCTGGAATATGGGAATGGGGATAGAACCCCAAATGCCTTCCCGCTTGATGGTCCCTCCAGAGCTAGACCCTGAGGGCAAACGTAAGGTTGCGACAAACGCATAATGAATAGTTTTTTTGCTTTACTAAAGTCCAACGGCGGGCAGCATGCGCGCTTGATGGCCGGTCCGATACTGATCCTGATGGTGCTTGGCATGATGATCCTGCCATTGCCGCCGTTTATCCTGGATCTACTCTTCACCTTCAATATTTCGCTTTCAGTGATGATATTGCTGGTGGCCATGTTCACCAAAAAGCCGCTCGATTTCGCTGCATTTCCAGCCGTGCTGCTGTTTGCCACCTTGTTGCGCCTGTCGCTCAACGTGGCCTCGACCCGGGTGGTGCTGCTGCACGGGCACAAAGGGCCAGATGCCGCCGGACAGGTAATCGAAGCCTTCGGTCACTTCCTGGTGGGCGGCAACTTTGCCGTCGGTATCATCGTTTTTGTCATCCTGGTGATTATCAATTTCGTGGTGATTACCAAGGGTGCGGGGCGTATTGCTGAAGTTGGCGCCCGTTTCACGCTAGACGCCATGCCCGGCAAGCAGATGGCGATCGACGCCGATCTGAACGCCGGCCTGGTCGGTGAAGACGAAGCGCGCCGCCGCCGCCAGGAAGTGGCCCAGGAGGCCGAGTTCTACGGCTCGATGGATGGCGCCAGCAAGTTCGTGCGCGGCGATGCCGTCGCAGGACTGCTGATCATGGTCATCAACATCATAGGCGGCCTGATCATCGGGGTAGGCGCAACACGATCTCGCCTTTAGCGAAGCCGGCCGCGTATATACATTGTTGACCATCGGTGATGGCCTGGTTGCGCAAATTCCCGCGCTGGTGATCTCGACAGCCGCCGGCGTGGTCGTGTCGCGTGTAGCGACCGACCAGGATGTCGGCCAGCAAATGGTCAGCCAGTTGTTCGCCAACCCCAACGTCATGTTCATTACGGCCGGCATCATGGCGGTCATGGGCCTTATTCCGGGCATGCCCCATGTTGCCTTCCTTGCGCTGGCGGCCGCGATGGCCGGTGGTGGCTGGCTAGTGTTGAAACGTCAGCAGGCCGAGAAAGCGGCGCAAGCACAGGAACCGCAAAAAGCCCAAGAGGCCGTCGAGGCCGCTGCGGCCGAAGCAAGCTGGAGCGATGTTGCGCTGGTCGACCCGCTGGGCTTGGAAGTTGGCTATCGCTGATTTCGCTTGTGGATCATGCGCAAAACGGCGAGCTGCTGCACCGCATTCGCAGCTTGCGCAAGAAATTTGCCCAGGACGTCGGGCTTTCTGCCGCCGGTGGTGCATATACGCGACAACCTGGAACTTAAGCCTAACGATTATCGTATCCTGCTCTCAGGCGTCGAAGTCGGTAAAGGCACCGCAGCGCCCGGGCAGTGGCTGGCTATCGACCCCGGTGGCGTCACCATGAAATTGCCCGGCAATATCACGACCGATCCAGCCTTCGGCCTGCCCGCGGTCTGGATCGATGTCAGCCTACGCGAACAAGCGCAGATTGCCGGTTACACCGTTGTCGATGCCGGAACGGTTATCGCCACGCATTTGAATCACCTGATGCACCGATACGGCGGCCAGTTGCTGGGCCGTCAGGAAGTCCAATCGCTGCTCGACCACGTCGGTCGCGAAGCGCCAAAATTGGTCGAAGACCTGGTGCCCAAAACCATCACGCTTACGCTATTGCAAAAGCTGCTGCGCGGCTTGCTGGCCGAGGAAGTGCCTATCCGCGATATGCGCAGCATTATCGAGTCGTTGGCCGAACAGGCACCGCGCCTTTCTGCGCTTAATCCCAACGGCACGGGGCCGGATCCGGCCGAACTGTTGGCCTTTACCCGCGTCGCGCTGGGTCGCGCCATTACGCAGCAGTGGTTCCCGGGTGATACCGAATTGCGTGTAATCGGTCTGGACCCCAGGCTGGAACGGGTGCTGACACAGGCCTTGACCACCAGTGGGGCGCTTGAGCCGGGGCTGGCTGAAAGCGTATTGAATGATGCTCAGCGCGCCGTCCAGGTCCAGGAGGCCAATGGCGATGCAACGGTGCTAGTCGTGCCACCGGTGCTGCGGGCATCCTTGTCCAAATTCTTGCGTCATCATTTTCCCCAAATCGGGGTGCTTTCCAATGCGGAAATTCCAGATGAACGCATCTTGCGTATAACGGCTGTAATAGGTGGGGCGGCGTGAATATAAGTCGTTTTGTTGGTAGCACAAATCGGGAAGCCCTCAGGCAGGTGCGCCTGGCGCTAGGGCCCGATGCGCTGATCGTTTCGAACAAGAGAATCAATGGCGGCGTTGAAATCCTTGCCACGGATTCAAGCTCCATACAAAGCGCAAACGACAGGGCAGGCCCCGTTCAGGCCGCGGGCCCCATCTCAGGGCAAATGCCTCAAACGCCAATGCCGCACAGGCCGGCTCAAGCCCCGTCACACCTACCCGCGCTCGAAGGCGGCACCGACGTCATGGACGCCATCGGCGAGATGCGCGGCGCCCTGGAAAATCGTATTGATGAACTGCTGTGGGGCAATCAATTGCGGCGTGCGCCGCAGACGGTGTCGCTTTTCCAGACCTTGCTTGGCTTCGGCTTCAGTACGGCGCTGTTACGCGCCATGCTGAAGCGGCTGCCCGAGCAGCTTTCGCCCAAAGCCGCATTCCAGTGGGCCCGCAACGAACTGGCCACGCACTTGCCTGTCCTGAAAAGCGAAAATGATCTATGGACGCCGGGCTTGGCGTTGGCGCTGGTCGGGCCCACCGGAGTCGGTAAAACCACCACGATTGCCAAGCTGGCGGCCCGTTGCGTTAAACGTGCGGGTCCCGATGGCCTGGTGCTGCTGACTACAGACACCTATCGTATTGGTGCGCACGAGCAACTGAAAATCTACGGCCAGATTATGCGGGTTCCGGTCCATGTCGTGCAGGATGCGGCCGAATTGCGCAGAGTCATGCAAGGCATTCGTCCCGATCAAACGATACTTATCGATAACGTCGGCATCAGCCAGCGCGACCGGTATATTCCCGAGCAGGCAGCCATGCTGGCCGGATCGGGTCGCGCGGTTAGCCGGCTGCTGGTCCTTAATGCATCGAGCCACGGCGATACGCTTGATGAGGTCGCCCGCACCTACAGCAATGATGGCGGCTCGCCCCTGAAGGGCTGCATTATCACGAAAGTCGATGAGGCAAGCCGCCTGGGTGCGGCGCTGGACACGGCGATCCGTTTTCAATTGCCCATCCACTACGTGTCGAACGGACAAAAAGTGCCCGAGAACCTGGCGTTTTTATCTGCGTCGGAACTCGTCGATCAAACCCTGGTCAACAACCAGTTAACACGCGCCTTATACGCGCCGACTGAGGCCGATTTTGCTGCGCTGATGTCGATGTCCAGGCCGCCAGAAGACGACAGCAAAGCGATGGCCGCCGAAAGCCGTCGCAAGCGTTTGCTGCCAGGTCTGTTGTCGATGGCCGCCGAAACCGGCGCGCGCTTATCCATGGAAGATCTAGAGGCGGCCTGCGCTTATATCGACGCTGAAGTTGCGACGTCGGAGGCCTATGATTTATGGCGCAGTCACACGGCGACCAAAGGCGACAGCACTTCGGTGGCCAGCTATGTTGAGCATATGCTGCGCGTGGTGCAAAGCGAAATATCCGATCACGGTCATCAACATATTCTCGCGATGCACGAACAGTTGGTGGTCAAGTCATCTGCTGGCAGTAGTGGCCACTTAAGGGCCAGTTTGCTATTGACTGAAAAGGGCGAACCGCTGACGAGCTCCATGCAACAAGTCAGTTTTGCGGATGGCTGGCAATCGACTTGCGGTGCCAGCGCCCAGAAAGCCCCTGCGGCCGGCGACGCCCTGCATCATCAGATTCAGTGGCTTAGTCAGCACCCGGCTGCATTGCCCTTGGTGCATTTGTTCGAAGGCGGCACGCAGGCCTTGTGGCGCAAAATATCGGCGCTTGACGTCCAGTGGCTTGCACAATGCACTGCCAGCACGCGGATCGAATTCGACTCATGCGGCACAACCGTTAGCGCATTGGCCAAGACGCTAAATCATCGCCCAGTTGAGCATCCCGCTTATTCGGCAGCGCTGCTGGATATTGCCGGCGTTTCCGCGGCTGACGTAGTCTTGTGGGTCGGAAGCGAAATGGTGGAGGTCGTCGCGCGCCAGCACGACCCACTGAAGCTGCAGTTGGTTTCGGTGCGTGTCGTCAGCCGTGCCGACGGAACAATCGTGAAGACCTTGCATGGTTTAAGCAATATGTCCGTCGCTGATACGACGCCTGACCTTTTGGGTGCCTGGCTCGTGGCTCGGTCGGAAGCCAAACAGGCGTTGCGCTACGTGGGCCGCGCCTGGCAATTATTGGCTCAGCGTGACGATGCCGAATCCGTGCAGAGGAAAGCGCTGAACGCGGTGCAGCTTGGTTGTGCCGCATGGCAATACAGGCAGGACCCCAAGGCGGTATTAGCGCGTCGGGTGGGTGCCAGTCTTACCGGCAAGCCCGGTTTGCCATCGACAACGGCGGTGCCCGCTTTACTGAAACTATTTGCGTTAAAAGAGATGGTTGCGGCCTAATCCTTTTGAAGCCGCGCAGTTTGATCCGTTTCTGGATCAGCGCTAAACGAAAGGCGAAGGGGAAGGCGAAGCGCAGCAATTACGGGCGCAAGGCCAGCGAATTCTGCAAAGTGCCGGTTTCATCGCAAGGATGGAATCAACCTGCCTTGAAGGTTTTGGTTGCGCCCTTGCCGCCGCGATTGGCGCGGCCGCTGGCATCGTATAGATTTCCGGCGCCCGTAAGGTTGCGCAGAGTGTCGAGCGCCTGCTGATTGTGGCCCAAAAATGTATCGATGATTTTACCGTTCGAGGCATTCAAGTCGCTGGCCGCTTGTGCCTTTTCAAGCAAGGCCTGGCAAGACGCGCTTAGGGCAGGGTGTGCGTGCGCAGCGGCTTCAAGGCCGGCTTTGTCTTCGCTAAAACCCAGTTGGCTAAGCAAGAGCTGACGCTCGTCGCCAACCATCATCAACTGATCAGCGTACTGATTCTTTTTTTCAGTGGTTTCGCTTAAGGCATCGATGTCGCCGACTTCGGTCAAGACTTGAGCTTCGGCTTCCAATACTTCAATAAAAGCACCGACCAAATCGACTTCTTGTTCAAGACACTGTTGTAATTGCGAAACGACCTTGTCCATGACGATTACTTCAATAGGTCCCGTACGCTGGCGATCAGGCCGTCGGCGATCCGGCTGGCGTCGATTTTCAATTGGCCAGAAGCCAAGGCATCGCGAATTTCATTCACGCGGGCCATATTGATGTCGTTATCGCTGTTTTGGAGGTTAGCTAAATGACGTGCGGTCGAGCTAAGTTCGACGCCGCCTTTGCTGGCGGCGGAAGCCGAAGACGACGACACGCTTGAGCTGGCCACGCCATCAGTCCGCGAGCCGGGAATGCTGCGAGCAGGACTATTAATAGAGGGTGAGGTGATCTTCAAGGGGGTCTCCGGGGAAAGCCAGGCAATTAGTGTACTGCCTTCGTGTCTCTTTTTACGGCCACGCTACGGAAAACTTTAGCCTGACTGCTTGGTCTTACGGAATTTTACGTCCGCCGGTTCATTGTTACATGATGACCAGGACCGTATTCGAGTTGATTACCGTGCCGCTGACTATCTGCCCCGAGCTAGACTTCACCTGTATTTGGGTGCCCTGGTGCGCCGCTTTGCAGAGCCGTGCCTTCCCCAGTGGCAACGAAGCCGACGCCGCGGGCTTCAGTGCGTACCGCCTGGCCCCGCTTTATGGAATCAGGGTCGCGCAGGGCGCTGGCTTTGATCGTGCCGCCCGCCTGGATGCGTTGCGCGGCGATATGGCCAATGGCGTGGCTGGGATCAACCACCACTCCGGTGGGTAGTCGCAGCAGGTCGCCGTCACGGCCGGTCAAGTCACTTAGCGTAAGCGTCTCTCCAGCCTGAATCGTGCGGTTGGCGACGTAGTAATAGCCTTGAATGCTGATGTTGGCCTGCACATAGCTGGTCCAGGCTTCAGGTGCCATGCAACGCACGCCGACCGTCATGCGCGAACGCAAGCGCTGGCCGTTGGGCAGAAACGGCTGCACCTGGTCGCACGCCGCCTGCTGACTGATGCGCGGCGATTCGACGGAAATGCTTGGGGTGCCGGCGTAGCTGCCCGCCTGCGTCTGCAGAAAGCTTTCAACTTCAGCCGCCACGACGGCCGGATCTTGCCCCGGCAAAGCACCGCCCGCCTGCGCGAAAGCGGCGGCGCTACACAACAATGATGGGGCAAGTAAGGAAAGCAGGGCGGGAAACTTCAGCATGCCGACATTTTATAGAAGGGGTGGGGGTCGCATGCCAGGAATTGGCTGACAAATGCTGGCTTATTTCATACTTTAGCGAGCCGGCCCCCACATTACTATGCTGTTATATGAGCGGCAAAGGTCGTCATATTGGTCCCGTGCCTGCGGACAAATATTGCAGGCATCGTTATTACCTGGTGAGTGGCAAATGATAGATCGGATCGGCGAAGACCTGGGCTTTTATCAAAAGGCCATTAACCTGCGCCAGCAGCGGCAAGAAGTATTGGCAGCCAATATCGCCAATGCCGATACGCCCAACTACAAGTCGCGCGACTTTGATTTTAGCTCAGCACTGAAAGATGCCATGGGCGAAGGTATGCGCTTGCCCGATACCCACCTTGCGCTGACATCGGCACGCCATATTCCTGCCAAAGCGGTTACGCCTGATCCGGCTCAATTGTTGTATCGCCAGCCTCTGCAGCCGAGTCTTGACGGCAATACCGTCGACATGGACGTCGAGCGCGTGCAGTTTGCCGACAACACCTTGCGCTACCAAACCGATTTGACCGTCATATCGTCACGGATCAAATCCTTGATGGCTGCATTGCAGCAGTAATCGCTGCTGAACCGAATTAACAGGAAAATCCATGTCCACGATGAGTATCTTCGAAATCGCAGGCTCAGCCCTCACCGCGCAATCGCAGCGCATGAACGTGACGGCCAGCAATATGGCCAACGCCGATAGCGTGGCCGGGCCCGACGGTCAAGCCTTACAAGGCGCGCCAGGTGATTTTTCAGATGAATCCCGTTGCCGGCCAGGCCTATTCGCAGTCGGTGGGCGGCGTCAAAGTGGCCTCGGTAGTGGAAAGCGCCGCGCCGCCGCGCTTGCAGTACGACCCTAAGAATCCGCTCGCCAATGCCGATGGTTATGTGGCGATGCCTAATGTGGATGTGGTGGCGGAAACGGTCAACATGATCTCTGCCTCGCGTTCTTATCAAGCCAATGTGGAAGTCATCAATACGGCGAAAAGCCTGATGATGCGCACCTTGTCCATAGGTCAGTAAGGCCGCAAGCCTTGCTTTTGACATCCTTTACGGAGCTCCAACGTGACAACAGTTAACAGTGCGACATCAACAGCCCTTGCAAACGCCGGTGCTGCGACCACCAAGCTGATGGATGAAACCCAGGACCGGTTCCTGACCTTGCTGGTCACCCAGTTGCAGAATCAGGATCCCCTGAACCCTATGGACAACGCCCAGGTTACGTCGCAAATGGCGCAGCTTTCCACCGTCAACGGCATTACGCAGCTGAACAATACCTTGCTGGCCTTGTCCGGGCAGATGGACGTTTCGCAGTCCATGCAGGCCGCCAGCCTGATCGGCAAAGACGTTCTGGTTCCGGGCACCAAGATTTCCGTGGGTACATCGCCTGACGGCATCACAAAAAGCACACCGTTTGGTGTGGACGTCATCTCGGGCGCGGCCAACGTCACGGTCAATGTGCTCGATTCCTCCGGCAAGGTCGTGCGCAAGATCGATTTGGGCGCTCAGGAAGTTGGCGTCATCTCGGTCGAATGGGATGGCAAAAACGATATGGGCGCGGCCGTCACCGACGGCGCCTACACCGTGTCGGTCGTGGCTACCGACGCCAATGGCGCAGCGGTATCGGCCGATGCGCTTGACTTACGGCAGGGTCAACAGCGTAGCGTACACGTCCAACGGCTTGGCGCTTGATCTGGGCCTGGCGGGCAAGCATTCCTTGCTGAATCTTCGAAAAATTATGTAGTTGCGGCAGCTTGCGCGGTAGCCAATAACGCACCGCATTACTAACACACAGTTAAAGAAAACGAGGTTAATCATGGGTTTCGGACAAGGTTTAAGCGGCTTGAACGCTGCAGCGCAGAATCTGGATGTCATCGGCAACAACATTGCCAACTCCGGTACGGTCGGCTTTAAAGCCGGCACCGCCACTTTCGCCGACGTCTACGCCAATTCCCGTGTGGGTCTGGGTACCAGCGTGGCCAGCATCAATCAGCGATTCACGATCGGGACCGTGTCGAGCACCGGCAACCAGTTCGATATGGCGATTGATGGCGCCGAAGGGTATGTTCCGGGTGATCGATACAAGTGGCAACGTGCTTTATACGCGTAACGGTCAGTTCTTTGCCGACAAGGACAACAACATCGTCAATGCGCAGGGTCAGCGCCTGACGGGCTATCTGGGTACGGGAACCAATCTGTCGCCGATCAAGGTGCCGGTAGGAAATATTGCGCCTGCGGCAACGAGCAACATACGACCAGACAAATCTGAATGCCAATGCCCGTTGTCTCGGTAGGCAGGTGCGCGAGGTAACGGGCGAAGCTTGTCGTCTCTCACCGTCTAATGGACCGCTGTCACCCACGAGTACACGGCTAATGAAGCGTGGGTTGTTGCATGGTGTACTGGCGGCGACTCCGCCCGCATCTGCATTGACGGCCCGACCGAGTTGACCTCTGATTACGACCGCGGCAGTACTCCGGTCAACATTCCCCACAAGTGGCCGACAACGTCGCGTATGTCGCGCGCTCCCCGCAAAGCCTTTCGATCCTGATAACGCCAGACAGCTATTCACCACTCGTTGCCCATCACCGTCTACGACTCCCTGGGCAACTCGCATCAACTGACACAGTACTTTGTCAAGCGAGCCGGCAAATCGGTGGTCAAGCGACTGGGATGTCTATTACCGGCTTAATGGCGGCAAGCCATTGCCTCCGCTGGCGATACGTCGACCGCGATCTAAGCTTCGACGATGCAGGCCGATCTACAGGGTCCGACCGCGTCGATCTTAACGTGATTCCAATCCGGGCGGCGCCGGACTCGCCAGCCGCAGCCTTGAATCATTAGCCGTCAACTACACCGGGTCCACCCAGTTCGGCGGCCCGTTTTCTGCCCAACTTCAACCAGAACGGCTACGCCACCGGCGAATACGCCAGCATGTCGATCGCAGCCGACGGTCGCATCGTGGCCAGCTACACGAACGGTGAAACGCAACATGTCGGTTATCTGGCCCTGGCGGACTTCAAGAACCTGCAAGGCCTGCAGCCAGTCGGCGGCAACGCCTGGGCAGAAACGTCAGCGTCTGGCCAGCCCATTGTGGGCCGCCCGGGCACCAACAGCTTGGCCACGATCACGGGCCAGTCGGTGGAAGAGTCCAACGTGGACATGAGCCAGGAACTGGTCAACATGATCATCGCCCAGCGCACCTATCAGGCCAATGCGCAAACCATCAAAACTCAGGATCAGGTCATGCAGACGCTGATCAACATGCGCTAAGCCGGCATATAAATGGATCGCATTATCTATACGGCCGCGGGCGGCGCGGCGCGCGTGCTGGAGCAGCAGGCTGTCATCAGCAACAACATGGCCAACGTCAGCACGACCGGCTTTCGCGAACAGATCGCGATTTACCGCTCGGTGCCGGTGGTGGGCCAGCCTGGCTTGCCCACCCGCGTGTCGACCGTGACGGCAACGCCCTCCAGCAACTTCGAGCAGGGCGTCATGGCCGAAACCGGCCATGCGCTTGACGTTGCCGTAACGGGCGAGGGCTGGTTCAGCGTGCAAACCCCGCAGGGCGAAGCCTATACACGTGCCGGTGAGCTCGCCGTGAACCAGGACAACTTGCTCGTGACACAGCAAGGTCTGCCTATTCTGTCGGCCGACGGTGCGCCGGTCGAAATTCCCGATCGTGGCACGGTAACGTTTTCCAACGACGGGCAGATATCTGCGTTGGGCGCGGGCGATCAACCCCAACGATATCACAAATGCTGGGGCAACTGAAACTGGTCAACCCGCCTGCCGGATCCTTGCTGCGCGGCGACGATGGTTTGTTTCGGACGGCCGACGGTCAGGCATTGCAGGCCGATCCCGCGGTGCGAATGATTTCGGGATTCGTCGAAAAAAGCAATGTGAATCCGGCCGAAGCAATGGTGGGCATGATCGCCAACGCGCGCCGCTTCGAGATGCAAATGAAAGTAATACAGGATGCCAGCGCCAACGCCGAGCGCGCCAATTCCATCCTGTCGTCCAACGGTTAATGTTGTATTCAGTGTCGGCCTTTGCCTGCACGTTAAGGAAAGAAAATGATTCGTTCGCTTTGGATCGCCAAGACAGGTCTGGAATCCCAACAGACCAATATGGATGTGATCTCCAATAACCTGGCCAACGTCAACACTGCACGGGTTCAAGCGCAGCCGTGCCGTATTTGAAGATCTGATGTATCAAACGATACGCCAGCCCGGCGCGCAGGTAGGGGCAGCTAATCAGCTGCCTTCGGGTTTGCAGGTTGGTACCGGCGTGCGTACCGTGGCTACCGAACGCATACACACCCAGGGCAACGTAAAAGAAACAGGCAACAGCCTGGATATCGCGATTCAGGGCAAGGGCTTTTTGCAGGTGGAAATGCCCGACGGCACTTTCGCCTATACCCGTGATGGCAGCATGCAGGTGGACCAGAACGGCCAGTTGGTAACAGCCGGCGGCTACCCGATCCAGCCGCCCATCAATATTCCCGACAATGCTTTGTCGCTGACGATTGCCCGTGATGGCACGGTGTCGGTGACGCAGCCCGGTGCCACCGGCATCAATGTGCAAATCGGCCAATTGCAACTTAGCACCTTTATCAATCCGACCGGTCTGCAAAGTGCTGGCGAAAACCTGTACGTAGAAACCGATGCATCCGGCCCAGCCAACTTCGCCCAGCCCGGGCTCGACGGTGCCGGCCTGGTATTGCAGCAGTACACAGAAACGTCTAACGTCAACGTCGCTGAAGAACTGGTCAACATGATCACCACCCAGCGCGCTTACGAAATGAATAGCAAAGCGGTGCAGACTTCCGACCAGATGCTGGCACGCCTGGCGCAACTGTAAATAATGCTTAAACGCCTTGCCCATTTATTGCTTTGCCTGACGGTGGCCATATTGTCGGGTTGCGCGCTCATCCCGCCCGAGCCCGTCGTGACCGGGCCTTTGACTGCAACCCCGCCCTTGCCGCCATTGCCCTCGGCGGTGGCCAATGGTTCGATTTACCAGCCGACGGCCTACGGCAATTACCCTTTGTTCGAAGATAGGCGGCCGCGCAATGTCGGCGACATCGTGACGGTCGTCATACAGGAAAAGACCAACGCGGCCAAAAACGTGCAGACCATGACCGACCGCAGCGGCAGCGCCGGCTATGGGGTAGAGATGGCTCCTGCCTTCCTGCCCAACGAACTCGGTGCCAAGCAGAACTTTGATATCAGTGGCTCGAACGCCTCGCAAGGCAAGGGCTCAACTCGGGCCGACAATACGTTTTCCGGCACGCTGACCACAACCGTCGTGGGCGTGTTGCCCAATGGCAACCTGCAAATTGCAGGCGACAAGCAAATCGCCATCAATCGCGGCAGCGAACATATACGTTTTTCGGGCGTTGTCGATCCGCGCTCGGTCACGGGATCCAACACCGTTTCATCGACACAGGTCGCCGACGCGCGCATCGAATTCCGCAGCAAAGGCACCATGGACGAAGTGCAAACCATGGGCTGGCTTCAGCGCTTCTTCCTGAATGTTTCTCCGTTCTAACAGGGTAAGGTTTTGACTTCTTCTTTTATCAGCGTACTGTTCGGACATGGCCGACGGCTAGTCGTCGGCGCGCTGTGCATGCTGGCTGTTAGCGCGGCCCAGGCCGAAAGAATCAAGGACATCGCATCCATACAGGGCGTGCGGGCTAACCAGTTGATCGGCTACGGATTGGTGGTCGGTTTGGACGGAAGCGGGGACCAGGTCAGGCAAACGCCATTTACGCAGCAAAGCTTGACCAATATGTTGTCGCAGTTGGGCGTGACTGTGCCCCAAGGCACGAATATGCAGGTCAAAAACGTGGCTGCTGCCATGGTAACGGCCAGGTTGCCGGCCTTTGCGCAGCCGGGTCAAACGGTTGACGTCGTCGTGTCATCCATGGGCAATGCAAAAAGCTTGCGTGGCGGCACACTATTGATGACACCCCTGAAGGGTGCCAACGGCCAGGTTTACGCGATTGCGCAAGGTAACTTGTTGGTCGGCGGGGCTGGCGCTTCGTCAGGTGGCTCAAGTGTTCAGGTCAACCAACTTAACGGCGGAATTATTTCAAACGGCGCGATTATCGAGCGCAGCGTGCCCACGACTTTCGCTCGCGACGGTATCGTCAATCTTGAATTAAACACAACTGACTTTGGGGCAGCGCAAAATATGGTCGCAGCCTTAAACAAGCAATTTGGTGCCCATACCGCCCAGGCGTTGGACGGTCGCGTGGTCCAGGTGCGTGGCCCGCTGGACCAAGCCGCTCAGGCGGCGTTCCTGTCGCAGGTAGAAAACCTCCAGGTTACCTTGCCACCTGCGCGTGCCAAAGTGGTTATTAATGCGCGCACCGGTTCCGTTGTGATGAATCGCACGGTGACGATAGAAGAAGCCGCTATTGCTTACGGAAATCTGTCGGTGGTCATTAGCCAGGAAGCGCAAGTTAATCAACCCGATACGCCCTTCGCTGGAGGTCGGACTGTTGTTACGCAAAATACCCAGATTGAGATGACGTCCGGACCAGGGCAGCGTACAGCGGGTCAAAACAAGTGCGAATCTGGCCGATGTCGTCAAGGCATTGAATGCCTTGGGTGCGACCCCTCAGGATCTATTGTCCATCCTGCAGAACCTGAAAAGCGCAGGTGCATTGCGCGCCGACTTGGAAATTATCTAGGGTCACCATATGTCGCTCGTACAATTTACCCCGCTGCCCAGCGAACCCACCGTTTCAACGCTGGACTTCAACGGTCTGAACAGTTTGAAACGGGGCGTGCGCGAGGGTGCGGCGGCGCCGCTGGACAAGCAGAAGCAGGTGGCACAGCAGTTCGAGGCGTTATTCATTCAGCAGATGATGAAGCAGGCCCGCCAAGTGTCGACCACGCCCGACCTTGTTCGATAGCCAGCAAACCAAACTGGCGCAAAGCATGAGTGACGAACAAATGGCTTTGCAGCTGGCGGATCCGGGTATTGGCTTGGCGCAAGCTTTACTGGCACAGATTCAAGGCGGTAGCGGTGTTGCGGTCAGTTTGCCAGGCAGCACTGCCGGCGTGCCGGAACTGTCAGCTTCCCGCTTGCCGGCCTTGCGGTCGCGCGTGGGCGAAGGCCGCCGCAATGATGCATCGTCGATATCCGACTTGATCGATATGCTGGCCAAAAATCCTCTGAGTGAAAGAATCTATTCCGCTATCAAAGGCGCGCCTCAGCATATACAGAGTTTTGTCTCCAAAATGTCGGATGCCGCCAAATTGGCTGCTAACCAAAGTGGGGTGCCCGCTAAACTGATACTTAGCCAAGCGGCGCTGGAATCGGGCTGGGGCCGCCGCGAAATCATGCACGAAGATGGCAGCACGACGCATAACCTGTTTGGCATCAAGGCTAGCCCAAACTGGAAGGGCAAGGTCGCGAACGTTATGACGACCGAATACGAGGATGGCGTCGCACGCAAGGTGAAGCAGCCATTCCGCGCCTACGACTCGTACGCAGAATCCTTTGCTGACTACGCTCGCCTTATTGGAACCAACAAGCGTTATAGCGACGTGGTAGGCGCCCCGTCCGCCGAAGTGGCTGCACACAAAATACAAGAGGCGGGCTATGCAACCGACCCCGCGTATGCAGAAAAGCTGATATCCATCATGAGCTACTTCGACACGGGCGCCAAGCGGTGAATTCAAAGCCTACAGGGCTAAACCTTTTGGGCTTGCTGTCGTTAACGTTATACATAGATTTGATATACGGGTAGCGGCTTGACTCTGCCCAACTAAAAGCGGAATCGTTCATGAATTTAGCCAACCTGGGTCTCTCTGGTTTAACAGCGGCGACCAACCGTTTGCAAACGGCCGGCCACAATATCAATAATGCCGCCACCGATGGCTTTAATCGCCAAACGGTTCTGGTGCAAACGGCAGGCGCCACCAGCACTGGCGCAGGATATATTGGTCGCGGGGTCCAGGCAGTAACGGTTCAACGCGCGTACGACGGTTTTCTGGCCAAGCAACTGGTTGCCGCGCAGACCCAGGGAGCAGCGCTGGTTTCCTACGGAAATGAAATCTCGCAGATCAATAATCTATTTGCTGATCGCACCGTAGGCATTACGCCTGCTTTGCAAAAGTTCTTCGATGGCGTGCAGGCAGTCGCATCGGCGCCAGCCGATAGCGCGGCCCGCCAAGAACTAATCGGCCGTGCTTCCAGCTTGGTTGCCCAAGTCAACGACGCCAACGCCTTCCTTGATAGCCAGCGCGGTAATCTCAACACTCAGATCACGACAACCGTTACGCAGATCAACAGTTACGTAGAACGTGTTCGCGATCTGAATACTCAAATTACGACTGCGCGCGCCACCAGTTCCAACCACGAGCCCAACGACTTGCTGGACCAACGCGATCTACTGGTCTCTGAATTGAGCCAGTTGGTGAACGTCAGAGTGCTCGAGCAAGACGGCAACTTCAATCTAACTGTCGGTAATGGCCAGGTGTTGTTGGGCGGCGATACAGTGTTTCCCTTGGTCGCAAAGCCTTCTGCTGACGACCCCTCACGTACGGTCGTCGCATACACGGCTTTAGGAAGTGTAGGAAACACGATTACTGTTGAAATGGATGAAGCAGGCCTTAAGGGTGGCTCTTTGGGCGGTCTCATCACCTACCGCCGCGAGTCGCTGGATGCAGTGCAGAACGACCTTGGGCGTCTTGCGGTAGGTCTGGGAATGGCGGTTAATGAAATCCACAGGAAAGGTGCCGATTTAAGTGGCGCTGCAGGCGGAAATTTCTTTTCTGTGGGCGCAAGCAAAGTTCTTCCGTCTGCCACTAACAAGGCTACCGGTACCTTAAGCGCCACCATCAGCGATATCAATAAGCTTACTTCGCAAGATTATCGAATTGAACGTTCGGCCACCGGTTATACGGTCACCAGTGTTCCTAACGGTACGATTTCGACGTTCGATGACTCGGCGTTGCCGCCAGTCCCGACTGGTAAAGCGATTGTTGATGGCGTTGAGTTCGACTTTACGTCCCTGACGGCACGCCAGCGGCGGGCGATTCATGGCTGGTGCAACCGACCCGCAGCGCTGCGGGCAATCTTGCACTTGCTATTACCGATCCCGCCAAAATCGCAGTGGCGGCCCCGAATACCGGCACTGCAAACGGCGACATCGGACTGGAGCTTGCACAGCTTCAGACCAAAAAAGTCCTTGGTAACAATGCGATGAGCCTGAACGAGTCATTCTCGCAAATCGTCAACAAAATTGCAGTGCAAACTCAACAGAACGGCACGGCGGCTAAGGCACAGGCTACGCTGATTCAGCAAAATTTTTCCGCGCAACAGGCCGTGTCCGGCGTGAACCTGGACGAAGAATACGTGAATCTGACGCGATTCCAAGAGCAGTACAGTGCTGCCGCCCGACTGATCGAAGTCAGTTCGACGTTATTCAACACTTTGATCGGTATACGAGGCTAGTCGGTTTACGCAGTTCACCACAGTTATATAGTTTGCGCTTAATTTTCCAGGATGTTTCGCCATGCGTATTAGTTCCAATTTGTTTTTCCAGACGGGACTTAATTCCATCAATGCCCAGCAGTCAGACTTGATGCATCTGTATCAACAGATAGGCAGCGGACAGCGCATGGTGACGCCGGCCGACGATCCCTTGGCGGCGGCGCAAGCCATCAATATCAGTCAGTCGCAAACGCTGAATGCGCGTTTTGCGGCCAACCGCGAAGTGCTGAAGAATAATCTGGGCGTGGAAGAGAACACTCTTAATTCCGTCACTACATTGATTCAGGACGTCAAGACACAATTGATCGCTGTCGGTAATGGGACATTGTCTGATGCGGATCGCGCCACACTTAGCAATGTGCTGGCTAATGCACGCACCAGTTTGCTGGGTTTGGCGAACGCCACAGACGGAAGTGGGCAGTATCTGTTTTCGGGATCTAAAGGTGGTACGGCTCCTTTCTCAGTCAATGACGCTGCGGGCAAAATAGAGTTACGTGGGCGACGAAGGTCAGCGAAAAATTCAGGCGGACCAGACTCGCCAAATAGCTGGCAGTGACGTAGGTTCTGACATTTTCAATCGGGCGGCGCCGGGTACTAATAACTATCTAACCCGGGCCGTCGGAAACGCTGGACTTCCCAATGCTGGCACAGGTTTGATTAGCACGCCCACCATTACCGATCCGAAGGGCGCTAATATCGGCAATACGTTTACCGTCAAGTTTTTAAACGCCACCGATTACGAAGTACAATGTGACAGACGCACGCGGGAGCTGCGGTGGCGAACAACGATATTCCGGATCTATTACTGGCACTACGACCTCGATAGATCTTACCTGGTGGCGTGCAAGTGAAGATTCTCGGGCAAGCCCGCAACTGGCGATACATTCGTTGTTGAGCCTGCGACCCAGCCCGACTTATGCAGCGTCCACAACGACTTCGATGGCCGGCAGCAGTCAGTTCGCCAACGATCTATAACGCTGCAGCTAACAAAGGCCGGATATTCTTTATTCGATCGAGTTTTCCGACGCCGACGAACTACGCAGTTGTCGTTCGGGATGCAAACAACAACGTAATAGTGCCTACCGGTGACCAAGCGGGATTCTCTACCGGAACATACAACGGTATCGAGCAATTAATTACCTTGCCGTTACGGCGTACAAGTTAAATTGTCTGGAGCCACCGTCGCGTTGGACGCAGTTTCCGTAAAGCCAGCGGCTGCATGCCGCAGCGACCGATCTGAATATTTTCGATACGCTGGACAGCATCATCAGTTCTCTTGAATACTTCTCTGGCCGATCCCGTCGCCACAGCCGCCTTCCAGAACACCCTGGCCACCGCCATGCAGCGCCTGGACGTTAACTACGACAACGTCCTGACCGTTCGAGCTTCGGTAGGCGCACGCTTAAACGAAATCGATGCCCTACACGCCAACGGCAGCATGCGTTCATTGAGTTACAGCAATCAACTATCCAAACTGGAAGACGTCGACTACTACTCTGCCACGACGCAGCTGCAGTTGCGAACCACGGCACTCGAGGCGGCTTCAATGGCATTCAAGAAAATCCAGAGCATAGGCTTGTTCAATCAACGTTAGAAAAATATAGGGAGCGCTTGACATGGCGCCTCCCCGCAATGAAAAAAAATCGTATTTACGCTTAGCGCCATGCGCCGCTTGCCGGGCTCCGGTCGGCGCCTGGCACGAGACAACAAGTGAGAACCTTTAATGCTATTCCAGCGCTTTCAACTTAGAACGAGTCTTTTGATTCTCGTATTATTCCTGTCCGTCCTGACTCTGGCTGCGATCGCAGTCGGCTGGTATGGGCAGCAGGATGTCATCTCTCAATTGGCGAGCGCCGGGGATATCAAAAGCGGTGTCAATGCAGCGGTAGTGCAAAGCATTGAGTCGTCGCGCTATGTCTTTATTGGCCTGATTGTTGCGGCGATTATTGTCGGGTTCTGGGCCTACATCACGTTGTCGCGCGCTCTGGTGCGTCCTCTGGAAGAAGCGGGAAGCTATTTCGACCTGATGGCAGCTGGCGATTTGACTCAGCGCATTGATGTTTCGTCGGATAACGAAATTGGCGTCCTCTATCTTGCCTTGAAGCGTCTACAAGATAGTTTGGGGCGTATCGTCGGCACCGTTCGTTACGGTATGAATGAGATTCACGAGCCGGATCGCAGCACATCGTGGCGGGCAATGCCGATTTAAGCACTAGAACCGAAGAACAGGCTGCGGCCTTGCAACAGACTGCCGCCAGCATGGAGCAGCTTGCCAGCACGGTTAAGCAGAATGCCGACAACGCCCGTCAGGCTAATCAGTTGGCGGCCAGTGCTTCTGATGTCGCGCAGCGCGGTGGCGAGGCGGTCGGCGAAGTGGTTACCACTATGCAAGCAATTTCGGCCAGCTCCCGAAAAATCTCCGATATCGTCGGCGTTATCGACAGCATTGCATTTCAGACCAACATTCTGGCCCTTGAACGCGGCCGTTGAAGCAGCGCGTGCCGGCGAGCAGGGCAAGGGTTTTGCCGTGGTGGCATCTGAAGTGCGCGCGCTGGCTCAGCGTAGCGCGCAAGCCGCCAAGGAAATCAAGGGCTTGATCGAAGATTCAGTCAAGAAGGTCACCGAAGGTTCCACCCAAGTCGAGCGCGCTGGTTCCACCATGCAGGAAATCGTGTCATCGGTGGCGCGTGTTACCGACATCATGGGCGAAATTTCGGCGGCGACGACGGAGCAAGCATCCGGCATCGATCAGATTAACCATGCGGTAAACCAAATGGACCGCGTGACGCAACAAAATGCCGTCCTGGTTCAGGAAGCAGCCGCATCGGCCAACGGCCTGGGCGAGCAGGTGTCCACCGTGAATGGCGCCTTGGCTGTGTTCAAGACGCTGGACAATCAGGTCATCGACGTTGCCGCAACGCAAATTCGCTCAACGCCTAAACGCCCGGCGATGTCGCATTCCGGCAGTCAGCCTACAGCAGCAAAACCGCACGGTTAAGCGCAACACCGCGATTGCCCACTCCGCGCCTGTGAAGACATCAGGCCGAAAAAGCGCTCCGACAGGTGTGGTGCCGGCCGCGGCACAAAGCTTTACCGCTCCGCAGTCCGCAGCTGCCGCCAACGCCAATGGCGACAGCCCTGATGCGATAAAGGTTCGCGCCGGCGGATACGCGCCCGCACGCAAGCAAGCAACCGACGATGACTGGGAAGAATTCTAATGGCATCGGCACTTGATATGCTCTGCCGGAGCTTTGCGCGACTATTGCTGGTGGTGACTTGCAGTGCGGCGCTTGCCGCCTGCAGCACCACCGGTAATTCGTTCGATTCGTCGGCATTGCGTTTTATTGTGCCAGGTCAGACCACTTTGACCGAAGCTGCCAGTCTACTGAACTCCGACCCGACCGACATATATAGACAGCTGGACGGCTCCGCCGTGGCGCGCTGGTCGCATAAGGCGTCCGTGGTTACCGATGCGATTTATTTCAATCAGGAACTATGGCTGGCTTTTGGTCCAGACGGTCGCTTTCAGCGCATTGTGAGAAGTGAAAACCTGCCGCAGGCCAATCTATATGAAGGTGGTAGGCGGGTCGATACGCTTTCCACTCCAGCTTCTACGGCTCCCCTTGACGCCGCCGCTACCCCAGGCGTCATCTATAAACCTGTGGTGACCTACCCCTTGCCGCAGTAACGCTTCTGTTTGTTTTCTGTATCCGCCGCTCTCGGGGTTTCATGGCCGAGATTCATAAAGATATCCAGGTTAAATTATGTCCGAATCCTTGCAGTCTCCTTCGACAGATAAAAAAAGTAAAAAGCGAATCAATCGTAGCCGTTTCCGCTTTGCCGACGCCAAGGTCAGCACCATTTTGATGTGGGTGTTGGCCACTTTTATGGTCTTGATGATCTCGGTTGGCGGGATAGGTGGCTGGTTCCTCCAGAAAAACTTCGATATGTTCGGCGAGATGGACAAGCAGAACTCTCTCGCCCAACAGGTGAACAGGCTGGGTAGCGACATGATGGGCGCGCGCGTAGCCTTTCTTAGCGCTGCGCGTTATCAGCAAGAAGCTGCTGTCAATAACGACGCCAAGTTGCTTGCAAACGGTCGGGCCATGCTCGAAGAGGGCAATAAAAAGCTGGCATCAGTAAAGAAGGAATTCAATGAATTCCGGAAGAACACGCCCTGCTACAGTCGATGGCCGCAGGTTGGCAACCCGCATCGTCAGCACCTATCAGCCTTATTTGGACGATGGGATCGACCCCATGGTGCAGGCGCTGGAAAACAACGACTTCACGACATTCTATTTTGTGAACAGCGAATTTGGCGTTGCACGTAGCGAAGCCTTCCAGGCCTCCGTTGACACCTTTTCCGCCTATATCGATAAAGTACAAGATGGTTTCTTTGTGCAGGCCGAGGTCGATTTCCGTAGCGCGATGACGGCAATCGGTGTCGCAATAGTGATCGGCTTCCTGTTGATGATCGTCATGCGCATCGTGTTTGGCCGCATCGTCGTCAAACAATTGATCCAGGCCGGCGCGCATTTCGATCGTATCGCCGGTGGTGATCTTACCCAGCGTATCGACGTGAAGTCGCGTAATGAAATTGGCGTCCTGTATGAAGCCTTGCGCCGCATGCAAGAAAGCCTGACTCGTACGGTCAGCACCGTTCGCCAGGGCGTTGAAGAGATCAACCTGGGTTCCCGTGAAATCTTCATGGGTAACACCGACCTCAGCAGCCGCACTGAACAGCAGGCTGCCGCCTTGCAGGAAACCGCCGCCAGCATGGAAGAGCTGGCCAGCACCGTGCGCCAGAATACCGATAACGCGACCCAGGCCGACAAACTGGCGAAGGGCGCCTCCGACGTAGCCTTGCGCGGCGGCCAGGCGGTTTCGGCAGTGGTTTCCACGATGGATGAAATCTCCACTAGCTCAAACAAGATGTCTGAGATCGTCAGCGTCATCGATGGCATCGCCTTCCAGACCAACATTCTGGCTTTGAATGCGGCCGTGGAAGCGGCACGTGCGGGCGAGCAGGGCAAAGGCTTTGCCGTGGTGGCCGGTGAAGTACGTTCGCTGGCACAGCGCAGTGCGCAGGCTGCCAAGGAGATCAAGGTACTGATCGAAGAGTCGCTGCTTAAGGTGCAGTCGGGCGCCAAACAGGCGGGCCAGGCTGGCGACATCATGCGCGAAGTCGTGGGTTCGGTACAAGGGGTCACAACCATCATGGGCGAGATCTCATCCGCATCCACCGAGCAGTCCGATGGCATCGAGCAAGTAAACCGCGCGGTAGCCGAAATGGACGGCGTGGTGCAGCAGAACGCAGCCTTGGTGGAAGAGGCAGCTGCGGCTGCGGGTTCATTGCAAGAGCAGGCCGCGCGCCTGACTGAAGCCGTCGCCGTTTTCAAGATCAATGCCAATGAAGTCATCGATATGCAGGCCGAGGCTAAAGGAATCTCAGGCCACGGTGGCTACAGTGCTCTGCAGGCTTCGTATTCCTGATGTGTAGTTAACAGGTGCCTGTCAAGGCACGGCGATAAGAACAATTCGGCGCCTACGGGCGCCGAATTGCTTTTCTAACTTCCCGCCAGGGCCTGGGCCAGTCTGGCCATGGCGGCGTAGCCGGAGTCGAATAGGCGCGTTAAAAAGGGTGTGGTTTGGGGCAATACGACTGTCAGTAAGATCAGGCCAACCATAAGCGTGATGGGAAAGCCCACCGCAAATACCGATAGCTGCTGTGCCGTACGGTTCAAGATGCCGAGCGCCAGATTAATCGTAAGCAGCACAATAATTAGCGGCAGCGCCAGCAGCATGCCAGATACCATTACTTGTGAACTCCATTCAATCAGGACTCCCCAGCCGTTTGTGTCGAGTGCGCCTATCCCTATGGGCAGGATGTCGAAGGTGCGAATAAAGCCACCCAGCATCAGCAGGTGGCCATTCAGAGCCATAAACACCAGCATGGCGATCACGTTCATCATGCGCGAGAGCACCGCGGTATTTGCGCCGGTCGCCGGGTCGAAAAAAGACGCGAAGGATAAACCCATTTGCAGGCCGATAAACTCGCCGGCGGTTTGTACGGCAGCGAAGACAATACGCATGGTCAAACCCAGAGCAATGCCAATGAATACCTGCTGCACGGCTATCCATATGCCGGCGAATGAGGCGGTCGGTACGTCAGGCATGGTTCCCAGGGTCGGGGCAATGGCTACGGCAACGACGGCGGCAAAGCCTATTTTCGCGCGTTTCGGAATCGTCGATTCACCTAGCAGCGGTGCGGTCGCCAGCAGGCCCAGGATACGAAAAAACGGCCACAGAAAGGCGTTGATCCAGGCGTAGAGCTGTGCAGTATCAACGGAGATCATAGTTACTCATTGGTTGCTGGTTTGACTTACCTGCCCTTATTTAGGGGTTCAGCAGCCAAAGGTGGATCCAAGCGGGCCAACTTCTTACGAGGCCAGGCTGGGTATCGATGCAAATAGCGTCTGCATGTAGTCGACCATGGTGCTGATCAGCCAAGGCCCCAACAACACAACTGCGGTGCCGACCGCCAGCAGTTTAGGAATGAATGACAGGGTCATTTCATTAATTTGGGTCGCCGCCTGAAAAATACTGATCAGCAAGCCCACGATCAAGGTGACCAGCAGCAAAGGGCCGGCCATGCTTAATGCCACTTTCATGGCAAGATAAGTCATCGACATGACGGTTTGGGAATTCATGGTCGCACCCCTACTGATAGAAACTTCGCGCCAGGGATCCCAGCAGCAGATGCCAGCCGTCTGCCAGCACGAACAACATAAGCTTGAACGGCAACGATATGGTCACCGGCGGCACCATCATCATGCCCAAGGCCATCAGTACACTGGCGATTACCAGGTCGATGATCAGAAACGGAATAAAGATCGTGAAGCCGATCTGGAATGCCGTTTTCAGTTCGCTCGTAACGAATGCCGGGACCAGCACCCGTAAAGGCACCTGTTCCGGAGTCTCGATCGCCGGCACATTGGCCATGTTCGCAAACAAAGATAGGTCGGCTTCGCGCGTCTGGTGCAGCATGAAAGTATGCAAGGGCTTCACACCCCGGTCCAGCGCTTCTTCAAACGAGATCGTTCCGGCGCTAAGCGGCTTATAGGCAGTATCGTAGATTTGATCGAAGACCGGTGACATGGCAAAAAAGGTCAGGAACATGGTCAAGCCGATCAAGACAGAATTGGGTGGCGAGGCGCCCGTGCCCATGGCGTTTCGCAGTAGACCAAGCACGATGATGATGCGCGTAAAGCCCGTCATCATCAGCAGCATCGCCGGCAGAAACGACATCATGGTCAGCATGACGAGTGTCTGTATGCTTAATGACCAAGTCTGGCTGCCGTTGGGGCCTGTGGTGGACGTAATCGCCGGAAGGGTCTGGCTGAAGCTGAACGATGGCAAGCACATCGCCAGCAGGCCAATAGCCAGCAATATCCACACTTGCCTTGCGGGGGCATTCAGTACGCGGCCGGTCTTGGTAAGAAGGCAGTTCATGGTGACAGAAACGGAACGGCGCACTTAACGGCCTTTGGTGAATTTGCTCAGCGCTGCGGCGAAACCGCTAACGGGTATGGCGGCGGGCAGGGAAGGGGTAGCAGAACTTGATGGGGGTAGCGTGTGCAACAAGGAGATCTGGCCGGCGGTTACGCCCAGCAGCAAGCGGGCGTCCTCAACTTCGACCAGGGTAATATAAGCCTTGCGAGCCCAAGCTCTGTGTGCCCAGCACCTTGATGAACTGATTGCCGCCCGGCCGCAGCCAGCCGGCACGGCGCGTCAGCCACGCGGCGGCCAGAATCAGCATGACAATAAATGTCAGGCTGACAACCAGTCGCAGTACGTCGGCTTCATTCATGGTGACTGATAACGGCTGGCGCTTACCGGCGGCTGTTCAGGCGGCTGATACGGTCCGAAGGCGTGACGATGTCCGTTACGCGGATTCCGTACTTCTCGTCGACCACCACGACTTCGCCCTGGGCAATCAGATAGCCGTTAACGAAAATGTCCATGGGTTCGCCCGCCAAGCCATCCAGTTCCACGACCGAGCCCTGGCCCAGCTGCAGGATATTCTTGATGGTCAGGCGCGTGCGCCCCAATTCAACCGTTAGCTGAACAGGAATGTCCATGATCATGTCGATATCGCTATTGCCTTCGATACCGGAACTGGTCAGGGGTTGAAACACATGGCTGGCGGGGCTGGCGGGGCTGCGGCGGGCGCTGCCGCGGCCGGTGCAGCCGGTGCGAAGCTTGGTGTCGCGGCCGTTTGTTCGGCCAGGGCGCTGGCCCAATCGTCGACTTCCTGCGCCAGGCCGTCGGCCTGGGTGGTCTGGCTGCTGGTATGAGCCGTCTGTTCGGCCATCGCGGCCGCCCAGTCAATATCGGTGCCGTCGGATGCTTCGCTATCTTTGGCGAGATCTTTGTTGGGATCAGTCATGTTGTCTTGCTTGTGTAAGTTCGGTTTCGGAATTCGCCAGTATCTTCTTTACGCGCAAGGCGTAGCGGCCGTTAAATGTGCCGTAGTTGCATTCCAGCACCGGTACGCCGCCCACATGGGCAGTGACCGATGGCGAAATTTCTAGTGGCAAAATGTCATTGACCTGCAGCTTCATGAGTCCGGAGACGCTGGTCTGAATCTGCGCAAAGTCGGCGACCAGGTCCACGTCGGCACTACGCACCTGGCGCGAAAGCTGTTGCATCCAGCGCTGGTCGATTTCCCCGGCGGCCGCTTCTTGCAGGGGCCGGGTCAACAGGTCGCGCACCGGCTCGATCATCGAGTAAGGCAAACAGATGTTCAGGTTGCCGCCCGACGAACCCAATTCAATATTGAAAGACGACACCACGACGATTTCGTTGCCGCTGCTGATGCTGGCGAACTTGGTATGCATTTCGGATCGAATATATTCGAACTCGATTGGATAAACCTGTTCCCAGGCGCTGCCGTAGCTTTCCAGGGTCAGATTCAGCAGGCGCCGGATAATGCGTTGTTCGGTTGTCGTGAAATCGCGCCCTTCAACACGGGTGTTGTAGCGGCCATGGCCGCCAAACAGGCTGTCGATGACCAGGAACACCAGGTTCGGGTCGAAAGTAAACAAGGAGGCCCCGCGCAAGGGCTTCATGCTGACCATGTTGAGGTTGCTCGGAACCGGCAGATTACGTTCGAATTCCGAGTATTTCTGTATGCGGATTGTGCCAACGGTAATGTCGGCGTTACGGCGCATGAAACTTAGCAGCACGGAACGCAGCCGTCTGGCAAAGCGCTCGTTGATCAGTTCGAGCGTTTGCATGCGGTGGCGAACCACGCGGTCAGGCGAACTTAAGTCGTAAGGACGTACACCGCTTTGGTCTTCGACCTTGCGGCGTCTTTTCATTGCTCTCGCCGGTAACGCCGGCCAGTAAAGCATCGACTTCGTCTTGCGAGAGAACGCTTTGATATGACATTTATTGAACCACGAACGCAGTAAACAAAACACTAGTGATGTCGGGGCCTCTGCCGTGAGGCAGGTAAGGTTCTTGCAGCGTTTTGCTCAAGCTTGCGACCAGTGCCTGGCGGCCTTCGGGAGTCTGGACGTGATCGGGCCTTTGCTCGGCTAGCTTTCTAAGAGCGCGGTCGCGTACTTCGGGCATAAATTCAACGATCATTCGGCGCGATGGGTCATCAGCCGTACGCAGCGTGATCGCCACATACAAGATGCGTTGGGAATTTTCGTTGCGCACCGTAACCGTGAACGGGTCCAGCGGAATGAAGATAGGCGCAGGAAGCGGCACGGCCTTGCGTTCTGCGGGGGCATCGGCTGGCGTCTCCGCGCTAGCTAATCCTAGTCCTGCTTTATCGTAATACAGCAGGGTGGCCCCGATGCTGGCAGCAACAATGACTGATACTCCGATTAGGGTCTTCAATAATTTAAGCATTGTGCTGGGTTTGGTTTTAGCCATGGCCGGTCGGCTAGCGGATCGGTTCGGAGAAGTTGCCATCGTATGCTGGGCGCGGACGTATTGCTACGCACTATCGTTCAAAGTATCCCATTGTGCCCCAGCGGTTCGCACATGATGATGTTGAATAAGGCACTGAATCCTTGATAGCTCTGTGATTTAGGCAAATAGGGCGTATCGTGATCAGGCGAAGGTGTCGACCAGTGCGTTCGGGGCGGGGCTGCGGCTTGACACCCGTAACGTCGCTTCGGCGACGTCGCCAGAGGCCGAACCCATGCCGGTAGCGGCAGTTTTTCGGCTGCCGCCGGATGACTCGTTATAAGCTTGATCTGACTGTGGCTGATCGTTCACGCTGGTCTGGCCCAGCGATATTCCGGACTGGGCCAACAACTGTTGCAATTGTGGCAACGCGTTTTCAACTGTCTGGCGTACCGCTGCATGCGGGGATACAAAAATGGCATGTGCGACGTTGTCGCTGATGTTGATCGATATGCGCAAGGGGCCCAATTCTGGCGGATCAAGACGCAGTTCCGCCGTGTGCGGCATATTGTGGCCGCCCTGAGTCAGGGATACAAACTGCCGCCCAAAATCCGATGCCCACTGTGGGTTCTGCAAGGGCGTGGCAATGCCTGGCATAGCGGGTACGGCGTTGTTTAATACCGAGCCCATATTTCCTGAAAGCAGGGTCGAACCTGTTGCAGTGCCGCTGGCAGCCGTAATAGAGCCGGCCATAGCGGCATTAAGATCAATTTGTGGCGCAACATCGGCAGTGGCGGCCTTGCTGCTGGCAAGATTAGCCATGGCGGCGGCGAAATCGATGGAAGGCGCTTGATTCGCGGCCGGGGAAGTCTTCGCCGAACTGGCATTGGCAACGCGCGCTTGAGCTTGCCCCGCAAGTTGTGTTTGTCTGGCGGCGCCAAGGCCCGACTTGCCACCGCTAAGGCTGGCCTGCGCGAGCGTCGCAGTATTCTGTGCGGGGACAAAGCCAGCCGGGAGCGACACCGCTTCAGCTGTGTTTCCGGAAACCTGTGTCGAGAGTGTTGTGGGTCGCGAGGCGGTTTGAGCTACGGCGGCGGACGCGAATTTTGCCTGTTTCACCGCGGCTTCAACGTCGGCGCCAAGGTCGGGAATGCGGTCCGACAGGGTTGAGTCGATTTCTGCTCCGTCGATAGACGCGAGTGACACGGCGCGAGCTGTTAGACCTTGAGTATCGTCGGCGGCGCTACCATTTGTGCCCGCTATCAGGCCTCGGCTTGTAGTCGCACGAGGCGATTGGGCAGCGACCGTCAGCGCCGCTTCGGTGGCGATATTCAGTGCAATCTGGGGCAGGCTTAATCCCTGCTCGGTGGCCAGTTCCGCCAGGGCCTCGTCGGGAAGCTCGCCGGCGTTAGGATCCTGCGCTGCGGCATCGTTTCCGTCGTCTTTGCCTTTGCTGCCATGTGCTACAGCGCCTGGTGCAGGCTTGGACGCCTGCTGACCGGTCAATATAGTGGAAAAGCTCGCGTTAGGGCTTTCGGGCTCGGCACTGGCGCCTGTGGTGCTGCGACCCGTTTGTTGGGGCGCAGCCGGCAAGGCAGCGGATATCACAGGTGTGTTCATGGCTTACTTTGATCAGTGTGAGTAATGGACCCGTCGGTACATATTGGCCGAGATTTCATCGCTGGCGCGTTGTTCGTTACGGTTATCGCGCAAAATTTGCTGGCGTACCTGACGTGTCTGCAACGCTTCAAACGAGCTTAAACGCCGCTTTTCGGCATACCACTGCCGGCGCCCGTCTTCAATCTGGGCATCCATTTGTGCAACTATCTTATTTTGCTGCGAAATCGCCTCATCCAAAGTGGCGATAAACTGCCTAAAGTTCTGGTAGTTCGATGCTGACAGTCCGTTCTCGGTCGCTTTCTGCAGCCGTTCTGCATAATCCAGGCGGTACACGTTCAGCATGGAAAGCTGGCTTTCCGCGTTTTTGCGCTCGGCGCTTAACTGTTGAAGCTGCTTGCCTATCTGGTCGGCGCCATCTTTGGTCAGTTGAATCAAGGTGTTCAATGATGATGCGCTAGCCATGGTTCATGCCTCCCGGCGGAAAGTCTTGCGAACGGGCGGGCGCTTTACCGAGCAGGGTGTTCAGTTCCGCGGTGGCCGACGCATAGTCGACACGAACGTCTATCCCCTGCTGCAGGTAGGCCTCGAGCCAGGGATATTTTTCTATCGCTTCGTCGATTTGCGGATCGTTACCGGGGGTATAGGCGCCCACCGCAATCAAGTCATGGTTACGCTGATAACGCGACAACATTTTCTTGAACTTATGCACCAAGGTAAATTGTTCGATAGGCACAATCGCCGACATCACTCGCGAAATTGAGGCTTCGATATCAATCGCAGGGTAGTGGCCTGATTCGGCCAAACTGCGTGACAAAACAACGTGGCCGTCTAGAATGGCACGTGCCGAATCCGCAATAGGATCTTGCTGGTCGTCGCCTTCCGTCAGCACGGTATAAAACGCGGTAATCGAACCAGCTGGTTTGTCGCCGACCGGCGCGCCATTGCCGGCGCGCTCGACCAATGCCGGCAGCTTCGCAAAGACGGAAGGCGGATAGCCTTTGGTTGCGGGTGGCTCGCCTATGGCCAAAGCGATTTCGCGCTGTGCCATGGCATAGCGTGTCAGCGAATCCATGATCAACAATACATGGCGGCCCTGGTCGCGGAAATGTTCCGCCAGTTTGGTCGCATACACCGCGGCCTGCAAGCGCAATAAGGGCGAGACATCGGCAGGCGCGGCGACGACCACCGAGCGCTTCAAACCCTCGGGTCCCAGGTTGTGCTCGATAAATTCCTTGACCTCGCGGCCTCGTTCGCCGATCAGGCCCACCACGACTACTTCGGCCTGGGTGTAGCGGGCCATCATGCCCAGCAGCACGCTCTTACCGACGCCGGAACCCGCAAACAGGCCCATGCGCTGACCGCGGCCCACGGTAAGCAGGCCGTTAATTGCGCGCACGCCTACGTCCAACACCGTATCGATAGGTGCGCGGGAAAGGGGATTGATGATTTGCGCACCCAAGGGCGCGGATCGCACACTGGTCAAGGGGCCCAGATCGTCCAGCGGCCGACCGGCACCATCCAAAACCCGGCCTAGCAGCGCATCCCCGACAGGCAGATGGCGCGACAGTATGGGAGGAGGCCCCAGCTCTTCCAGCGCTTGAATAGGCAGTGGAACCTTACTTTGCACGCCGGGTTCGATGGGCACCACGCGCGCACCTGGCGGCAGGCCTGAAATATCGCCTTGCGGCATCAGGTACAGCGTGTCGTCATGAAAACCGACCACTTCCGCGTCGGCCCAATAATTTTGGCCGGGTGACACTTCGATCTTGCAGGCGGCGCCCACGGCAAGCCGCAAGCCGGTCGCTTCAAGCACCAGACCTGTTGCGCGCGTAATCCGCCCACTGACATGCCATGACTCGGTTGCCAGAACACGGCGCCCAGCCACTTCAAGCTGGACTTGCCAGCGAGCGGTGGGACTGGCCAGAAGGTCGGCGGTCTTGGGCATCAGGGCTTTTCTTGTAGGTCCTGCTTGTGGCCCAGTGTCGACGTGACCCGTTGCCAGCGTGTTTGCAAGGTGGCGTCAATATTGCCCAACACCGTCTCGGCCAGGCAGCCGCCGCGCTCCACCGTTTCGTCGGCCAGCAAACGCCAATGGCTGACGCCAATATCATGCTGCAGATACTGATCGACCAGATCCAGGTCGGCAGGATTGACGCGCAGCTTGAGTATGGCGTCTTTACTGGTATCCAGATGAATGATGTCGCGCACCAGGTCCAGTATTTTCTCGGGGTGCGCATCCAAAGTACTGCGCAATACCTGTTCGGCAATTCGAATGGACAGCGAAATCATCGCTTGACCCATTTCGGCTTCTATCGACCCAAGTGAGTCGGCGCAAGCTTGCGCAATCGACTGCAACTGTTCGGCTTCTTGCTGGCTGCGTTCACGCCCGGCGGCATGGCCGGCCGCAAAGCCGGCTTCGTAGCCCTGTTCGTGACCTGCTTTCTTGCCTTCTTCGGTGCCGGCGGCCAACCCTTGCGTATGGCCGGAGGCATAGCCTTCGGCATGGCCGCGCAGTTGCGCTGCATCGCCCAGTCGTTTAATTTCTGCGTAAATTTCTGCTGTATCGGGCGCGGGCTTTTGTGCCACAGCTTGCTTGGATGGCGTAGCCGGCGCATCGAACGACGCCATTTCCCAGCGTTGCCAGGATTCGGCATCTTGATAGCTGGCAATTTGCCGCTTAGACATACTCGTCGGTTCCGAGACCGCCTAAGGTAAATTGGCCGGCTTCGGCCAGCTTGCGGGCGACTTGTACGATGTTCTTCTGTTCTTCCTCGACTTTCGACATGCGCACCGGCCCCTGCGCTTCCAGGTCGTCGCGCAGCATTTCGGCGGCACGATTCGACATGTTCTTGAAAAACTTTTCGCGTAGTTCTTCGGGAGCGCCTTTCAGGGCGATCGTCAGCGACGTGGTGTCGATTTCCTTCAGGATAAGCTGGATGGCGTTGTCTTCGATGTCGGCCAGGTTCTCGAACACGAACATCTCGTCCACAATGCGCTGCGCCAAGTCGGCATCCAACGAACGCAAGCTTGCCACCACGGCCTCTTCTTCGGCCGAATTCATGAAGTTCAGTATTTCGGCTGCCGTGCGTACACCGCCCATCTTGCTGCGCTTGGCTCCTTGACCGGACAACATGTTGTTAAGCACGTCGGTCAGTTCACTCAAGGCCGCAGGTTGAACGCCACCGAAGGTCGCAATGCGCAACATGACATCGTTGCGCAGGCGCTCATTCAACAGCGCCAATACCCCCGAAGAGCGGTCACGTTCGAGGTGAACCAGGATGGTGGCGATGATCTGCGGGTGCTCGTCGGCAATTAGTTCTGCCACGCTGGCGGGATCAAGCCAGTTCAGTGCATCGATGCCATTGGCATTATCGCCGCCGTCCAGAATGTCTTCGATCAGGCCAGCCGCGCGGTCATTGCCCAGGGCCTTATTCAGTACTGAACGAATGTACTCGTCGGACCCCAGCGTTACGGCCATGAATTGGTCGGCTTCCTGACGAAATTCTTCCAGCACGCCGTCAACATCGGCACGGGTGACCTGCTTAAGGTTGGCCATCGCCGAGCCGATCGTTTGCACCTCGTGAGCGCTCAGGTATTTGAAGACTTCAGCCGCGGCATCTTCGCCCAAAGACATCATCAGGATCGCGCAACGGTCCAAATTCGGATTAGCGATTGCCATTTTTTTCCATCCATGAACGCAGCACCATCGCGACGGCACGTGGGTCTTTTTGAGCCATGTTGCGGGCAGTAGCCATATTGTCTTCGTAGCGGCTGATTTCAGCGGCCTGGCGTTCGGCCGCTTCAATCAGTTCGCGATTCTTTGCGACCTCGGCGGCTTCGGCCTCAGTTTCCAGCTTGGCGGCAGCAGCGGCGTCCATGGCCGGCCGGATCAGCTTGCGCCACACCATGAAAAGCCCCAGGGCGATAAGCAGATACTTGACCAGTTGCAGCGCATAGTCCAGATACAGCGGGTTTTCCCAGATGGGTGGCGAAGGCGGTTTTTCGTCGGTGAACATGCTATTGACGACGCTTAGCGTATCGCCGCGCTCGGCAGAGTAACCCATGGCCTGCTTGACCAGCTCATTCAGCTTTTCCAGTTCTTCTGCAGGAATGGCTTCAGGCTTGCCGTCGTTATTACGGTAATTGACAACGACTGCCACGGATAGCCGCTGCAGCTTGCCTAAGGGATCCTTAACGTGGCTGATCGTGCGGTCGACTTCGTAATTGATGGTCGCATCGTTGCGCGAGCTGCCCGAACCTTGCGCGACATTAGTGTTTCCGCCCAGGGGCGTTGCTGCGTTTCCGGCCGCACCCGCATTGGCATTTGCGCCCGGTGCAGGTGGCGTAATGATAGGCGCCGTGGCGTTTGCGGGCGGCTGATTCGTCAAGGCACCCGGCACACCTTCCGGCGGTATCACATTGTTTTGAAGCGATGCGCTGGTTTGTTCGCTACGTATGGCGGCTTCGCCCGGCTTTTGATTAGGGCGATAAACTTCAGAGGTTTGTTCGCGCTGCGAGAAATCGACATTTGCGCTGACTTGCGCACGAACGTTGCCAGGCCCGACCAGCGGGTTCAGCAAGGTCAGAATCCGCTGCACCGTGCGCGATTCAATATCGTTGATCAGGTTGCGTCGCGTGCCGTCAGCGCCAGCTTCACCGGTAGGTGCCGTCAGCAGACGTCCGTTCTGGTCGACCACCGACACTTTGTCAGCCGTAAGATTAGGCACGGAAGAAGATACTAACCACGTAATGGCGGCGACCTGGGCTTCACTTAAGCTGCGGCCGGGGTACAGGGTAAGTAAAACTGATGCGGTAGGCGCCTGGCGATCGCGCACGAAGAGGGTGTCGCGGGGTATGGCCAAATGCAGTCTAGCGCTTTGCACGGCATGCAGCGCCTGAATCGAACTGACGATTTCGCCTTCGAGGGCGCGCTGGTAATTGATCTGTTCCGTAAACTGGCTGGCGCCAAAGCGGGTTTGATCCAAAAGCTCGAAACCTGCTTCGCCGCTGCGTGGCAGGCCTTGCTGGGCCAACTGCAGACGCGCTTCATGCACCTTGTCAGCTGGAACCAATATGGCGTTGCCGTTTGGGCCTAGCTGGTAGGGCACGTTCATTTGCGACAGCGCCGCAACGATGGCTCCGCCATCCCGGTCTTCAAGGTTGGAGAACAGCACCTTGTATTCGGGGCCACGCGACCACAACAATAAGACGACGACCAGGGCAACGGCCGCGGCGGCAAGCCCCATGAGTATGGGTTTGGGCCAGCTGCCTATTTTTGCAATTGCCGGAAAGCGGGCCAACAAATCAGCCGGTTGGCTCATTGACGACCTCTATCGCTTTGATGGTTCTGGCGTAGCGAGAACGTCGAGCTGGTAGTTGGCAAGGTGTACATGCGGCAAGACAAAAATAAGGGAGTTTGGATTATTGCGCGGATTGCGATTTAGGCAAGCGTTGAAAAACGCTGGTTTTGGGTGTTATTTAGCTCTTATGGAAGGGGTGTATGGGTGAACCGGCTAGTGCCTAATTTGGTTTCGTTGGAGTGGCCTTAGTGTCAGCGAGGGAGACTATAGCCCCTGTGGCAGGGCGCGCTATTGCTGGAAAAGGCTGGGTTTTTGGTGCTTGATGCTTAGCTTGCGGTGGATCGGATTTGGGTACATTAGGCAGGCGTGAAAAGGTCGCGCTATAGGACTATACAAATGGCTATACAAAATATATCCGCAATTGAGAACATGTTGTCGCAGATGCGGGCGGTTGCTAATGCCGCTTCGGCGGCCCCGGTGCGCGGCAATGATGCCGTGCCGGAAGTCGGCGGCTTTGCTGCTGAACTGGCGCGTTCACTGGGGCGCGTGTCTGATATGCAGAATAGCGCTGCGGCGCAGGGTCGGGCGTTTCAGTTAGGGGCGCCGGATGTGGCGCTTAATGATGTGATGATTGATATGCAGAAGGCTGGGATTGCTTTCCAGGCTACGATTCAGGTTAGGAATCGTCTGGTTGCGGCGTATCAGGAAATTGCTAGTATGGCGGTGTAAGGATTATCGCTTTTTTTGTTTGCGTTACGGTTTAGGTTTCTTGCGTCGGCGCAGTGGGCCCGAGAGGGCATGGCTCAATATCGCTGCGGTTCCGTGCTTCGCCCGGAACTTCCCGGCCATGGTCCTGGATCGGGCCGTGCGCAAACTCACGGCGTGAACGATCCACTGGATCGTTCACAAGCGTGCCGTTCAAACAGTGCGCACTTTGCCTGCCCGATCCAGGTCCCTGGCCGGCTTGCTCAACATTTCGCCTTGCCCTCTCGGGCCCACTGCGCCTGATTGCATGACGTATTCGGACGTGCTGGTATGCGGCCGCGTTGATGGGTAATTTGCAACGTTGATGGGTAATTGGCAATCTTGTTTTTACCAAGTGATCCATTTTGCCGGATGGGCTATTTCCATCTAGGTGACCTATTTCAGCTGATGATCCAGTTTAGCCCGATGATCTGCTTTCGGTAGGTGAGTCGCCCCGCGGCTTTACGTACTCAAATACTCGAATCGACGGCTTGCCGCTCTATAGTTCTTCAGAAGCCGCAGCAGCAAACAATTCTTCGCTTTTCCCGCCTTCGAGCGCGTAGAGCCATGCGAGTAATTCGGCAATGGCGACGTATAGCTGAGGGGGGATGTGGGCGTCTAGGTCTATTTGCATTAGCAGGCCCACGAGTTCTGGCGATTCGTGGACGTAGAGACCGTTTTCTTTTGCGGTGCGGATGATGGTTTCGGCGAGGGTGCCGTAGCCTTTGGCGACGACGCGTGGAGCGGCATCGTCTTTATCGTAGGTCAGGGCGACGGCAACCGGGCCGGCCGTCATTGGGACGGTGTGAACTGGCTGTCATGGCGTTGTGCTGCCGCCGTCTGGCGTACCGTTTGCGGCGGAGGGTGCGTGCTGCGACGTGGTCAAAGCCGCAGGTTCGCCGCCTGCACTTGTGTGGGCTTGCTGGCTTTGCATCGCTGATTCCCAAGCATTGCTGGCGACGGAAAGCTGGCTTAGCTGCATGCCGCGGGCGGTGAATCGGCTGCGTAGGGCTTCGGCATGTTCACTCAATAGTTCCGACGACTCGGGGGCTATCAATTGCATGACAAGTTGCTGACCCGCCAGCGTTAGCCTGGCCTGGACATTTCCAAGCATTGGTAGCTGGATATTGATACGTGTAGCCCAGTGTTCGGTTTCGGCCGACAGATCGATGTCGTCCCGTGATGGTTCGCGCCGATTGATCTCCCATTCCATGGGCGCATTGGGCCACGCCTCACCCCGCCATGCAAAGGTTTGATTCGCTAATACTTCCAGTTGCTGGCGGACTAATTGATGGGTTTGCGGGTCGAGGCCGGGGACGGGCATCGGAGCGCTTGCATTTGCGCCGCCAGCTGTTGAAGCAGGCGCGGTATTTTGGCCGGTAATTGCTTCACCACGTTGGCCCGTGGCGATCGACGCTGTGTGATGTGCGGTGCCCGCGTGTGTTGCTTGTGCAGATGTGGTTGCGGTTGTCGATGGCGACGTTGCGCTGCTAGCACTATTGCTATTCCCGGCAGGCGCCCCGTCAAGCTTGCCGCGTCCTACTTGGGCCTGGGGTTCTTGCTGAAGCTGGCTAGGGCTATGTTTACCAAAGGCCAGACTATGCAGGTGCGATTCGTAGAAGATGCCACTATTCTTTACGGCTTGGGCTAAGGCCTGTGCCAACTGTGCCGGGACGGAGCCTGCATTGACTGCCAATACGGAAGTGGCGGCAGCGCGGCCGAGGGCGGTTGATCCAGCTTGTGATTTAGCCATGGATTCCGCTGACACTAGCGATCCGGCAGTGGGCGCTGCCAATGTCGATGTCGAATTGCCTCCAGAGGCGTGGGCCGCCCCAGAAGGTCCAGCTTGATTTGTCCCGGACGCTCCAGCGGCACTAGCGCCTTGCCCTTGAGCGAGAAGGGGATTAGTGGCAAGGAGCGGTCTTTGGCCCTGAACGGCAGGTGCCTGCTCTGGAAAATTGGCTAACAGGGCCAGTATGGTCCGTGCGGCATGGCCAAGACTAGTCGGTGCGGATTTGGTTGTGCCGGTATCGGGTGCACTGCGCGCTGCCAACAATTCCGCCATGCGGGCGTCAATCTTGGCGCGATTAATGGCTTGGCGCGTTTGTTGTTCGGTTTGTGCTGTGGCGCGATCAACCCCATCGCGCGGTTGCCGATGTACGTCGATCTGCGCGGGATCGGCACGTTCGGCACCGCCAGGTTGCGTGACCGCGTCGGGCCGAGCTCCTGAGACAAGATTTGCTTGCTGAGATAATGTGGTGCCCAGAACGGAATCAAGCCGATGCACCAGCAAGGTGCCCAGGGCCGAGGGGCCGCCGATGCTCATGATTTACGACGCGTTGCTGGAATAGGCATGCAAGACTGACTGCTGGCGTTTCATGTTGCCCAGAAGCGAGCTTAAACGGCTCAGTTCAGGCGCTGCCAACGTGCGAATATGGGCGTCGTCATCCAGAATCTTGGTCAGTATTTCTTTGCGTGCCTGGCGATCTTCATTGCTCAGTTCCTTAATAGAGCGTAATGACTCGACCGCGTCGTGATACTGTTCGCCTAAATCGACCACGCTATCCCAATTATTAGAACGAGCCTCTGCCAACATGCGTTGGGAAATACCGGCAATGATTTCGTACTGGCGCAAAATAGAAGGGGTGTGGCTCATAGGTAGAATCATCGGACGGTATAGACGTATGTGTATCGAGTGATTAGATGCCTGTTTAAACTGCCCACAAGCATATGATAATTAACGGTTTAAAGCTATAAGCAGCGCTGCGGTTTAACGGCCTACGCCATTTAGCCAGCGGCCGCCTCCGATCGGATCGGATCAACGGCTTCGCGCCACGCGCTTCCAATATCGGTAAGTAAGCGTTCCGCTAAGGCGAGCTTATCGAGGTCAGTATTCAGATTTGCCAAGAGCAAATTACGTATGATCAATTCGTAAGTGGCTATAAGGTTAGTCGCCAGTTCACCACCCGACGCCTTATCAACACTGGCCTTCAGCCCTGAATCGACAATATCGATCGCTTTGGATATGGCCATGCCCCGGCCTTCGATATTGCCGCTTTCCATATGGAGGCGCGCTTTCATAATGGCAGCCTGTGCGCCATTGAACAGTAGCGTAATCAGGTGCTCAGGAGAGGCGCTTAGAACCTCGGTTTCCAGGCCTATCTTGGCGTAGGCCTGGATGGAATGCTGTCGCCGTGGACCGCGTGCTGATGGGTACGTCATTTCTTTTCGTTCAGGTTGCCCAACATCGAGAGCTGTTGAGTCAGATAACTGCTAACGGAATTCATTTGTGCCATCATGGAATCCAACGCGGAGAATTGCTTCCGGTAGTTTTCCATCTTGGCATCGATACGGCCGGATTCTGCGGTGTATTGCTTTTCCAGATTCTTCAGGGTGGTAGACATGCTGTCAGTGGCAGTACTGATCAACCCGCCGCTTTTTACGAATGTGTCGGCAGCGTTGGACATCTGCTTGCTGATACCATTTTCACCTGCAAGCAAGCTTTGTACATCGACTAAATTGTCTTTCAGCGCCGCGGCAAGCTTGGTGTCGTCTATCTTCAGCGTACCGTCGGAAGGGTTCGTAGTAATACCCAATTGAGACAACGAAGCAAAGGCCCCCGAACTGCTGGCGACGTTCAAGGCATTGCGCATTTGGTTCTGCACATTACGGGCCAAGTTGTCGCCCGTGAGCTGACTACTGGTCTGGTTGTCAACGTTGTACGCGGTCAACGTTTTAATAATGTTCTGCAGATTGTTGTAGGCGGAAACGAAAGTGTTAACCGCCTTAGAGGCGACGGTGTCGTCCCTCGATACGGTCAGCGCATCGGTAGCGTAAATCCTCTTGGCAGGGTCAATCGTATCGATTGAGAAGCTGTGCGTCTTTGTCAGAGTGAGGGTTATGCCATCAATGGCGTTTTCTATTGTGTTTGTCTGACTATTTATCTGGATTTTATTAATCTCTAGCGCGGCGTTTTTTGCCGCTTCTTCTATAAGCGGATCAGTTGCTGACGTACCCGGCGAGTTGAACCCGAGGGTCTCTTGCAATTTCGCGCTGCCAACTACTTCAATCTTCGTTATCGCTGCATCTGTGCCTGTCTTATTCGTAGTCAGGAGCAAGTGGGACACAGAGCCGTTATTGACCAGTGTTGCGCTGAATCCCAGGCTAGAGTCGTTATTAATGGCCTTGACGATTCCGGCGAGTGACGTATCGTCTTTATCAAGTGTCAGCTTCTTCGTTTCAGCGCCAATCTGAAAGTTAATGTCGACGGTAGGAGACATCGTTTCGAGAGCAGTGCTACTGGCATGGCCTGCACTGGTTAAGGTTTGCCGAGTAGCCAGCTGGGTCACTGCAATGTTGTATTGCCCAGCAATCGCTTTGCTGGATCCTGTAGCTGTAAAAAAGTCGCCGCCGCCACTGGTTTTCACAGCACCGAATGTTTCTGCCTTACCCAACGCCGTCGCTGCGGTTTTCAGCGCTTCGATCGAGCTCTTAATCGTGCCATAGCCCGAAAGGCGGCTTTGCACCGTCTTCGCCCTGGATTCGATCAGTGCCAGTGACTGATTTTCGCTGGTGCGCAGATTTTTCAGCAGTTCGTCAAGAGGAAGACCAGAACCGACGCCGATTGAAGAAATAGCCATTATGTACTCCGAGTCCAGCCATTATGCTGCAAATTAAACCGTATCAATGCTTGCGATTGCGGGTATATGCATGTGCTTTTTAGGCGTTTAACCGCATGCCCACTATAGGAATTAGCGCTACGCCTTAGTGTTGACTAGATTGCCTTGCAGCTGCACAATCATTTTCGCTACGCGTATGACTGCTTCATTAGGTATGGTGCGCAATACTTCACCCGTAGCGCTGTCAATAATCGACACCACCATGCGTTCGGCTTCGGTATCAAGATCGAAACGCATGCCGGTATCCCAGGCCTTCATGTTTTCGTTGACTTGTTCAAGGGCCTTATCTAGCGGCGTATTGCTTTCGCTTTGTTCTCGCTGCTGACGCGTTGAGGTACTGGAGCCGCTGCCCAGTGTTTCGCTCGATGTTGTCACCTGCACGGCGGGCTCCGGAATCGAGGCGGGCCGTTCAAGATCTGTTGCAGGGACGACGTAATGTTGCTGTCCAACGTTTGCGCTTATAGGGTTGACCACTTTATGGAACTCCTGAAGGTTTTATGTACAGCGCTAACGGTCCCCCGACTTGCAGACCCTGCGCCTTATAGGGATTAATAACGGCAGCCGAAGCGAAAACTTTAATCGGGCTTGCCTCCAATAAGCCGAACAGGCCAGCAAAATCCAAGCTGATCCATCCAGCATGCATGCGTAAACTTCATCACAATAGGCAACCCCTATGTTTGTTTTATCAATTGCGCATGCCTAGTTCCGAAGACCTTCTGGTCGGACAATACGCTCCCATGGTTCGCCGCCTGGCTTTGCAGCTTGTTTCCAAGCTGCCTGCCAGCGTCGAACTTGATGACCTGATGCAAGCGGGCATGATGGGTCTGCTGGATGCCGTGCGCCGTTACCAGCCAACAGTCGAGGCGCAATTCGAAACCTATGCCGTCACCCGCATCCGGGGTGCCATGCTCGATGAGTTGCGCAGTCAAGATTGGTTGCCGCGCAGTGTGCGTAGTAAAACCAAAAGCATAGAACAAGCCATACACAAGCTCAATCATCGGTTATTACGACCTGCCACTGAAGCCGAAATCGCCGTCGAACTTGATATGCCGCTGCCCGAATACCAGGAACTACTGGAAGAGGCTCGCGGCGTGCAGATTATTCACTACGAAGACCTGATTCGTGTCAATGAAGATTTCTCTCATTCGCTGGACCGTGCGCATACGCAAGGCCTAACCGACGAGGAAGTACATCGGGCTAACCCGCTTGATCAATTGATGTCGCAAGGCTTGCGAAGTGCGTTGATTGGCGCCATACAAGGCCTGCCGGAGCGCGAGCAGTTGTTACTCTCACTGCAGTTTGAGCAAGACCTTAACCAGAAAGAAATTGGCGCAGTCATGGGCATTACGGAGGGCAGGGTGTCGCAATTGCGCTCGCAGGCAGTAGCGCGGATACGGGCCACCTTGGCGCATTCGGAATGGAATGAAAGCCCCGGTGAATCCGCACTTCAGGCTCTACTCTAGTCGGCCTTAAATGTAGGGGCTTTCTCAAAAAATCCCGAGCGATGATGGCCGCCGCGGCATACGAAGTCGTTTTCCAGCGAAACGGATTTGCAAGTCACGCCGTTCATCCACGCTTCTAACGGGAGGCCCGCTTGCGTCACGATTAGCTGGTGGCTGCTGCCAACTTCTTTAAATTGCCCGCATGTCCGTCCCTTATTCTGCCGTTTCAAAAAGTCGCACAAGCCTAAAATCTCCATCCTAGGGGAAAACCCTAGTTACAATTGCCCCTTGTTGCTTTATCGAAACTGGAGAAAAATTTCATGAGTTGGCTTGCACGCCTTACCGTCAGAACCAAACTGACGGGATCCTTCCTGATCGTCGCCCTCATCGCGGCCCTTATTGGCTTTGTCGGTGTGCGCGCAACGGGCCAGGTCAACAAAATGGCCGACACAATGTACGAGGTCGAACTCCAGGGTTTACATCACGCCGCGACGGCGAATACGCTTCTGATGGGGGCTGGCAGGGCCGCACGAACGGCGCTCATAGCGCAAACGCTTGGCGCTCGCAAGATTGAGCTAACAACACTTGCGGATCGTTTCGCGGCGGTTAAAAAAGAGTTAGATGTTCTGGAGCCTTTTTTCTATCAGGAGGAAGGTAAGGCTGTAGTCAAGCGCGCGCGCAGCGCCATACTCGCCTACGAAGTCGAAATGGGCAAGGTTGTAGAGGTTTTAAAAACGGAAGCGCCAGGCGAAGCGGAGAAGTCAACAGAGGTGTTGCTTGTCGATGCTCGTCCCTTAGGCGATGCTGCAGAAGCATTGCTGGTTACTTTGGTGGATCGCAAGGTTCAGAATGCCGAGCGTTTCTCTAATGAGATCGACAGCGTCTATGCCAGTACGGTGCGATGGCTCGTGGTGTTGACTGTGCTAGGTGCAATCTTGGCCATGCTGTTGGGCTTAATTATTACGCGCAGTCTCACACGTCAGCTAGGCGCGGAACCATCTCAGGTGGCTGACATTGCCGACTCGATCGCAAAGGGAAACTTGACCAATCATATCGATGTTTCTCGCGCGGCAGCCGGCAGTGTGATCGCCGCAATGAGCGTTATGCAAGAGGGTTTGCGCAAGCTCGTGGCTTCGGTGCTGGCAAGTAGCGACAACATTGCAACGGGCGCGGGGCAAATCGCCGCCGGTAACGTTGATCTTTCGCAGCGCACGGAAGAGCAAGCGGCTAACCTGACAGAGACGGCGGCGGCGATGGAAGAGCTTTCCAGTACCGTGCAAAGCAACGCCGATGTGGCGCAGCAGGCGGCGCAGCGTGCGGCTGCGGCCAGTGTGGCGGCGGCCAAAGGGGGCGATGTCGTTAACGATGTGGTGACGACCATGGCAGGCATCAATGATTCATCCAAGCGTATTGCCGAAATTATCGGCGTAATCGACACGATTGCGTTTCAAACAAATATCCTGGCTCTTAATGCCGCGGTAGAAGCAGCCCGCGCGGGCGAGCAAGGTCGTGGCTTTGCGGTGGTGGCGTCCGAAGTGCGTAGCCTGGCCCAGAAAAGTGCGCTGGCCGCTAAGGATATTAAGGCGCTAATCGATGATAGCGTCGCAAAGGTTGTAGTGGGGAGCCAGCTGGTAGATACGGCGGGCGACGCCATGCAGGGCATTGTGGCGCAGGTCAAGCAGGTGACTGATCTGATCAGTGAAATCAGCGCGGCGACGACCGAACAGACGTCGGGCTTGGGTCAGATCAACGATGCAGTGTTGCAACTTAGCGATGTAACCCAACAGAACGCAGCGCTGGTGGAAGAGTCTGCGACAGCTTCCAGCAGTTTAAGCGAGCAGGCAGGAAAACTGGTTGAAATTGTCAGTTACTTCAAGGTCGACGAAAATGATCGCAATGCGGTCGCGCTTCCGGTAGCGCCGCCCACGGCGACGGCAGCGCGGGCTCGCCTTGCAGTGAAAACGCCGGCTCTTTCGGCAAGGTCGGCAAAAGCGGGTGACTGGGAAGAGTTTTAATCATTCCCAGAAATCAACGCATATTGGTATGCAAAAGAAAATGGCCGCGTCTTCTCGGCGATCAAAGCATCGTAGCCTTTATTTTTAAGCTACCGACAAGGCTAACGAAGGCTCTGCCGTTCTGGCGGTCTTGCCTTTGTATTCAATGTTTCCTGTACCGGTGTTAAGGACTTCAATTGCCAGGCGCAGGGTTTCGGCGTCCACAGTCAGGCCTCTTACAGTATTGCCTAAGTCATGTACCAAGGTGGCGTTCTGGTGGGTGACGCCGTCCATTTGCGCGATGGCTTGGTTGATCTGATCCAGGCCGCAAGACTGCTCGACCGAAGCGGTGGAAATTTCGCCCATAATATCGGTGACGCGGCGTCACCGATTCAACAATATCTTGCATGGTTTGACCGGCGCGGTCGGCTTGCTGCGAGCCGACTTCCATGCGGCTTACCGACTCGTCGATCAGCGTCTTAATTTCTTTGGCGGCCTGGGCGCTTTTTTGCGCCAGGCTGCGCACTTCGCCTGCGACCACTGCAAAGCCGCGTCCGGCTTCGCCGGCGCGGGCCGATTCGACGGCTGCGTTAAGGGCCAGAATGTTGGTCTGAAAGGCAATCGATTCTATCAGCGAGACGATGTCGCCGATTTTGCGCGAGCTCTCGTGTATGCCTTGCATGGTCTGGACCACGTCGCTCACGACGGCGCCGCCGCGCTGGGCGGTCTCCATGCTGGCGTCGGCCAGTTGCCGGGCCAGGCTGGCGTTGTCGGCATTCTGTCGCACGGTGACGGTAAGCTCTTCCATGCTGGCGGCGGTCTCTTGCAGGGATGCCGCCTGGTCTTCGGTGCGGGCCGACAAGTTGGTGTTGTTGGCGTCCAGGATTTCGGCGCTGCGTGCCGTGGCGTAGACCCCGATGTGCACGTCGTTGGCGATTCCCATCAGGCTTTTGCGCATCAAGTCTAGGTAAAAGAATAGGGTGCCCACTTCGCCGGCCTGGTCGGTGTCGATGTCGATTTGCAGATTGCCTGCGGCAACCTGGCGCGCGATCTTGGCAGCGCCGTCTAAGGGCTTGAGGATGCACTGGGCGATATGCCAGCCATAGGCTAGGTTCGCGGCTGTTATCAGGCTTAGCGCGCCGACTGCCCACCACTGGTATCCGGCTGGAAAGCCGCCGTTTAGGGCAAACCATACCGATGCAGCCACTGTCGCGGTGGTTGCAACCGCCATGCGGAACATACCGGCACCGAGCGTGTTGTGGAAGGGCTGCGCGACCACGTCCAGGGCACGGCGCCATCCTGCACGAACGCGCTTGCCTTCTTTTACGGTATGACCGCGGGTGTTTCCGCTTCTGATGTCGTCGTAGAACTCTTCTGCGGCTTCTATCTGTTCAACGCTGGGCTTCACGCGTACTGAAGCATAGCCGGTAATTTGGTCATGTTCATAGATGGGCATGACGTTGGCCAGTACCCAGTAAAAGCCGCCGTCTTTGCGGCGATTTTTGACGAGCCCAAGCCACGGTTTTCCACCTTTCAGGGTGTCCCACAAATCTTGAAAAGCTTCTTCCGGCATGTCGGGATGCCTTACCAGATTATGGGGCTTGCCGATGAGCTCTTCTCGCGTATAGCCGCTAATTTCGACGAACGCTGCATTGGCGTAGACGATGATGCCCTTGGTATCGGTTTTGGAGATCAGATACTGGTCGTGCCGGACTTTTGTTTCAATATTATTGATAGGTAGGTTTTTACGCATGAGCCGTAGTAGGTCTTTGATTCGCTGCTCGGGGCGAGCATTCGAAGTAAAACCGCAGAATCAGGATGAGGCGACCAAGATTTAGGCCGTTGGAATTGTGTCTGTATTACTTTTTAATGATTGTTAGGCTTTTGTAATCAGCGATTATAACCATACATTTAATAAGGTTATTGCGACAAGAAAAAGGCTGACCCCAACCATGGAGTCAGCCTTGAATGACTTCTAAATTATCGTTTTTATTTGTACAGAGTCTCCGGCAGCCACATGCCAATACCAGGGAACAAATACAGCAGCACGATGGCCAGTATCTGAATCCCCATGAAGGGCAGCATTCCCGCAAAAATCTGGTTGAGGGTTACATGCGACGGCGCGACCCCCTTGAGATAAAAGGCCGACATGGCCACTGGCGGCGACAAGAAAGCCGTTTGCAGGTTCAGGGCGACCAAAAGACCGAAAAACAGTGGGTCAATCTGGTAGTGAGCCAAAAGCGGCAAGAATATGGGCATGAAAATTACGATGATTTCAGTCCATTCAAGTGGCCAGCCTAGCAAAAAGATAACGACCTGGGCCAGTATCAAGAATTGCACGGGGGTGAGATCCATGCCCATTACCCAGGAGTTGATGATTTCCTGGCCGCCCAGCAGGGCGAAGGCAGCTGAGAAAATGCTGGACCCCACAAAAAGCCAGCACACCATGGCGCTGGTTTTCGCCGCCAAATAGACCGACTCCTTCATCATGGCCAGATTCAGGCGCCGATAGGCCAGGGCGAGCAATAGACCGCCGAAGGACCCCATTGCCGCCGCTTCCGATGGCGTGGCCAGCCCGAACACGATGCTGCCCAGAACCGCCAAAATCATGATGGCGAGCGGGAAGAACGAGGCGAGCAACATCTTGAAGATTTCCAGGCGGGCAAAGGTAAAGATCGCGTAGAAAATCAGCATTGCGATCGTGCCGACAGCGAGCAGGATCCAGTACGTTGAGGAGGCCGGCCGGCGTTCGCCTTCGGCGGCTGGTGGTTCGGCCGCAGCTTCCTGCATTGCAGGTGCGTGGGCGGATTCCACTGCCGCTATGCTTGCGCTGACCGGTTCAGCAACCACACCTTCGACTTCCGGTTCCTGCAATCCACCGCCATCCATGTGGGTCGAGGTATCCTCGCCCGCGGCAAAACCCATTTCCTGCAGGCCGGTAGCGGCGGGGGGAAGGGGGGCTGTGATGATTTGGTAGCTTAGTCCCATGACCGCGACGAAAACGACAGCAGGCAGCAGCGCGACGGCCAGATTATTGAACAGCGTGCGCATGGGGACACCGGCGTTGCGCTTGCCTTTCATGGCTGTCAACAGGCCCGGAACGGTGCGGGAACTTACCGTGTCGTTGATGGTTTCCGCAAATGCCGGCAGTTTTACCTTGCGGTCTTCTTCGGACAAGGGGGGGGCCATTTTCGGCCGTACCTTGGCCACGATCATGATATACAGGACGTACAAGCCCGCCAGCATGATGCCGGGAAAGAATGCGCCCGCATAGAGTTTGACCACCGATACGCCGGCTACCGCGCCATAGACAATCAGCAGAACCGAGGGCGGAATAAGAATGCCCAGGCAGCCGCCCGCGGTGATCGCCCCAGCGGTAAGCTTGATGTCATAACCCGCCTTGAGCATGGCCGGTAGGGCGAGCAGGCCCATCAAGGTGACGACGGCGCCGACAATACCTGTTGCTGTGGCGAACACGGCGCAGGTAATGACGGTGGCCACGGCTAGCGAACCCGGTACGCGTGCCATGGCCAGGTGCAGGCTTCGGAACAACTTTTCGATCAGGTTGGCGCGTTCAACCAGATAGCCCATGAATATAAACAGGGGCACGGCGATTAGAACGTCGTTCGTCATGACCGCATAGGTGCGCAAGACCATCAAATCGAGGGTTTGTTCGATTGCGACTTGCGGGCCCATGTTGCGGTAGGCAATGTAGGTAAAGATTACCCCCATGCCCATTAGGGTGAAGGCGGTGGGGAAACCCAGCATGATCGTGACAACGATCAGGCCAAGCATCAATAGACCCAGGTGGCCGTTCGTGATGTCGGCGGGCGCCGGCATGAGTATCACTAGGGCAATAATAACGGCGGCCAGTATAGAGAGGCCGAACCAGACTTCTTTCCTCATGGTTGGCTTCCTTTCTGTTGTTGATCAACGACGCGATTCAGATCTTCAATGTCATCGGTGACGTGCACCATACCCTTAAGCTTGTCAACGTCGACTTCCTCCACGTCTTTGTCGCGCTTGGGCCAGTCGCCTTGCTTCAGGCATTCGATGCAGTACACGACTTCAACAAAGCCTTGAAACAGCAAGGTGACACCGGCAAAGGGAATAATGGCCTTGAAAGGATAGATGGGCGGGCCGTCGGCGGTAATGGTCGAGTGTTCGGCAATTGCCCATGATTCGCCGGCATAGTTGTAGCCGGCCCAGCACAAGGCAAGGACGCCTGGAAAGAAGAAAAGAATATAAAGCGTCAGGTCCAGGCCGGCTTGCAGGCGCGGCGGAAAGAAGCCATACAGTACGTCGCCGCGCACGTGTCCGTTTTTGGACAAGGTATAGGCGCCGGCCATCATGAACAGGGCGCCGTACATCATATTCATGGCGTCGAACGCCCATGCGTGGGGCGCGCCCAGGGCATATCGTGAAAACACTTCGTATGTCACAAATAGGGTCAATGCCAGGACAAACCAGCCAAACAGCTGGCCGATCCAGGTATTGACCCGGTCAATAAATAGCAAAATACTTTGCATGGTAGATTCACCTTGCTGGGGAAAGCAGCAGAAACGGTCGAGGCGGCGATATACGCCGGTTCGCTTCTGGGCAACCGATTAAAAAACACCACCCCGAACAGCAGGGTGGTATTCGATGCGACATAGCCGAAGCTAAGGTTTAGCTCTTTTTGGCGGCGGGAGCGGCTTTGCGGCCAAAGTAGTGGTTGTAAGCCATGCGGCGGTTATTGTTGGTATCCATGTCCCAGGCCATCGCGCGCGAGGCAAATGCCCGTTGCGAAGCTTCGATTTCCTTGAACATTGGATTGGTCTCGCCTTTTTTGGCTACGATCTGGTCCCACACGGTAAGTTGCTGTTGCAAGATAGCATCGGGAGTTTTATAGAACTTCACGTTGTCTTCTTTTTGCAGCTTGATGTAGTCTTTCGAATAGCGGTCGACGGCCTTCCACGACATATCGGCCGATGCCGCTTCTACTGCGTTAGCGATAATGGCCTTCATTTTGTCCGGCAGCGCGGCGTATTTATCTTTGTTGAAGAGGATTTCAAAGGTTTCCGACGACTGGTGGAAGCTTTGCAGCATGCAGACCTTCGACACGTCGGGAAAGCCCAGCAAGCGATCAGATGTGGCGTTATTGAATTCAGCGCCGTCTAGCAGGCCGCGATCAAGGGCAGGAACGATTTCACCGCCTGGCAGCGCGTTGACCGCAGCGCCCATGGCGGTGAACAAATCAATGGCCAAGCCGTTGGTGCGGAATTTCAAGCCTTTGAGGTCTTCGGTCTTGGTGATTGGTTTTTTGAACCAGCCAAAAGGTTGGGTAGGCATTGGGCCGCTAAGGAAGGATTCAACGTTGCCGCCGATCGACTGATACAGCTTGGCGAGCAATTCTTTACCGCCGCCGTACTTGTGCCATGCCAGGATCTGATTGGCGTCCATGCCGAAAGCAGGGCCCGACGAGAACAGCGCTAGTGCGTTTTGCTTACCGTAGTTGTAGCCCAGCACCCCGTGACCGCCGTCAAGCGTTCCTTTGGATACGGCGTCAAGCAAGGCAAATGCGGGTACGACGGCACCGGCGGGCAAGACTTCAATCTTCAGCTCGCCGCCTGTCATATCATTGATTTTTTTGGCGAAATCCAGCGCGAATTCATGGAAGATATCGACGGTGGGCCAGGTGCTTTGGAAGCGAAAGTTAATTGGGCTTTGCGCACTGACGATGGAGGGGAAACCCATCGATACGACGGCGGCGGTTCCCGCAGCTGCCCCGCCTAAGAATTGGCGGCGCGACGACTTGCCTTTAACTACTGTGTCCACTACTTTTGAACTACTTTTCATTTCTTTGTCTCCTGGGCTTTTATTTACTGTGTGTCGTTAGTTGCATCAAGGTACAAAACTCAACTGCCGTTGCATTTATAGGCTATCCAAATACCTGCGTCAACAATCGTTTACCTCGACAAAACAAGCCTTTAGCGAGGAGTCGCAATAAGTGAAAGGAAGATGAAAGCCAGCATACATGCGGCTCGCGCAGATGGTTGAGGCTTAAAAGGTTCCTTGTTCAAAGGTGAGGTGTATGCTGGCCGAGCAGGGTAATCACGTAGAGGTTTCTGGTGTGTTTTTTGTCGATCTGTGGCAAATACGAAGCTCGGCCTAAGGTTTTACGACGTTAAGCTGGCCGGCGGGCGCCGCCGCCGCGATTGCGTTGGCTCGTCTGGTCTTGTCCGGTGCCGATCTGGTCGGTGTGGCCCTCTTTTTTGCTGCGGTTTTGCTGATCGCCGTGGCTTCGTTGATCTTTCCTAGCACGGTCGTCTTTTTGGGGGTTTTCGTTGGGCTTCTGTTGAGTAGTCATCGTTGTATTCCTATATATAAAAGGCGACCCGCCATCTTCAGCAAAGTCCGTACCCGACTGGCGGCGCTGCTTTCTTAACCTGATTGCCAAAATTTATGGCCCAGTCGCCAGCCCGATGACAATCGGCGGCCTGGTATGGCCATTGCTGTCAACGGTTGCCAGCGTTCCGATAGCGGCTACCGTCACTGCTAGGCCTTGCTGCGGCATTCGAAAGCCATCAGCCGTCGCGGCTTGGATGTCTATAAAGAAATATTCGTTTCCTCCGTGCGCGTTATTACTGTTAAAGGTGAATGTCATGACTGATCCCGTACCTCCCGTTGATCCGCCTAATGCGACACTGACCGATGCCTTGACTTCCCTTCAGGCCCATTGGGGCTGGTTTGTTGGGCTGGGTGCGGTATTGCTGGTATTGGGCATAATCGCCATGATTCATATTGTTGAGGCAACTTTGGTCAGCGTATTGTTCATCGGTATCTTAATGCTGATTGGTGGCGTGGGTCAGTTAATACACGCGTGGCGCGTCAGGCAATGGACCGGATTTCTATTCTGGACGATCAGCGGCCTCTTCTATGTAGGTGCGGGCGTGCTGGCTGTCGTCAATCCGGTGGCAGGCGCATCGGCGCTGACCTTGCTTTTCGGGGCCACGCTTATTGCCTCAGGTGCCTTGCGCTTATGGATTTGGTTCAATAACCGAGCTCAACAAGGCGCCGGATGGCTCGCCTTGTCTGGGGTCATCACGTTGCTGACGGGAATTCTGATCGCCATCAACTGGCCCGGAAATAGTTTGTGGATATTGGGCTTGCTGCTGGCAATTGATCTGTTCATTCAAGGGTGGGCCGCCCTGTTCGTAGGGCTGGCGCTGCGGAAAGCGCAATAATTAGCGCAGCCCCACCAACTGCGAACTCGCTGTCCGGCCGCGGCTGATGTACTAGGCTCCATTTTGGCCGTCGTAGCTTGACCCATCCGCGAATTCGCAAGCCGGGCAATACCGCCCTGGCCGCTGGCTTGCAAGGGGATTAAAAGCGCCAAACGATAGGTAAGTTGTATGCCGGTGCCGGAGATTAGCCGTCAATCCATTTGAACGACACAAGTTCTCGATGCCAAGATGGGGTTCAAGTTTGATGATAGTGCGTCCAACTTTGATGGCCTCAGGCCCAAGCTTCATCGACGTCAATAATCGTATAGGGATAGGCAGCGCAGAGCAGGTTGCGGGTCGCTGACTCGTTGGCTTCCTGGCGAGAGCGGAAAAAGCTCATGCCTCCGTCGTCGAGGGTACTGACGATCGGAACCACCACATCGTCGTCGCGTTCTACCAGAATCATGTATCGGCCTGCCATGAGCTATCCTTCAGAAACCATTGTCTGCCTTGAGTGCCGGACAAGCGCATGGCGAGCCGTGGCGAGCATGAATTTTTCCTGATTAGAATTGCGCCAACAAGTCGCTAGTCGGCATAGGCCGTTGGGTGGCCTAGTCTGAACTGTGGTCATCCGAACGACAGATGCGCCGGCTATGTGCCCAACATGTCTCACGGACTGTCGATTGTTGACCACCGAACCTTGGGGGCATGTAATCATTACCTTTTTATGACATGCTCGAGGGTTATCCCTAGGGTTATTCACAGAAAGTGTGGATAACTAAGTCTCTGTGGACAACAGCGAACCCTCTGCTTTTGTACACTAAGCCCCGCCACCAGATTATTACTTGAGCTATGAGCATCACTATCAACGAAGACCTTCGTGCCTACATCGACCCCCTAACTGAAGACGAAGCGACGGCGCTGGAGCGCAGTTTATTGTCCGAGGGCTGCCGCGATGCGCTCGTGTTGTGGGGTGATGTTCTGGTAGACGGACATAACCGCTACGCCATTTGCCAGAAGCACGGCATCCCGTTCAAGACCGTGCAAAACCCGACATTCAAATCCATGGACGATGTGCATTTATGGATGATCGACAACCATCTAGGGCGTCGCAGTGTCTCGGACTTTCAGCGGGGGGTGCTTGCCTTACGCAAGAAGGAAATCGTGGCGGCACGGATTGCGCAGGCGCGCGCGCAGCAATCGCACGCCGAACTGGCGAGTGCCGAAGCCCCGCCACAGCCGGACGCAGAGCCACCACTTACGCGCGAATCGGTCGCGCGCGCGGCAAGGGTCAGCAGCGCAACATTGGGCCAGATCGAGAAAATTCAAAAGACCGCGGCGCCAGAACTCGTCGGCGCCGTGAAGTCGGGCGTAATCTCGATTAACGCGGCGGCCGCCGTGGCCTCCCTGCCCAGCGATAAGCAGGTGGCCGCCGTGGCCGGAGGCAAGAAAGAGCTTCGTCAGGCGGCAAGGGAAGTACGTGAATCCCGCTTGCCCCCTAAGCCTGCACTGGAAGCCTTACCTAGCGATGCGACTCCTGATCAAATTGCTATTCACCGCCTGAAGCAGGCGCTTGCAGAATTAACTGAAGAGCGCGATAGGCTTAAAGCAAAAGTTCAGCACTTGACCATTGCATTGGCCGAAGCGCGCGCACAGAGCGCAGCTCAGTAACGGGCATCGGACGTCGCGTTAATTCCAGAAAGAGTAGACTTGCGCCTTCATCCAAGTTTCGAGATAGTGTTCATGTTTATAAAAGCTGTGCGTGTTGGTCTTGGTCAATTGATTTTGCTTGGCGACGCGATTAGCCGTCCCCGTCCCCAGCAGCGTTCTGCAGCAGGGCAGGCGGCCGTCATCGAGCAGGCCGCTGGTTTGTCGCTTTATCAGTTCCATGCCTGTCCCTTTTGCGTCAAGACCCGCCGTACCTTGCACCGGCTGAATGTGCCAGTGACTTTGCACGATGCGAAAAACGACCCCGTGCAGCGCCAGCGCTTGCTAGAAGGCGGCGGCAAGATCAAAGTGCCGTGCCTATTGATTCAGGAAGATGGCGAATCGCGATGGCTGTACGAATCGAAAGCGATCATCGCTTATCTGGAACAGCGCTTCGCTGCAATTGCCTGATTCAGCTTACCGGCGCGCGGATTTGTTCTGCTTGGCCCAGTAAGTGGATTCTTCCGCGTAGCAGGTGATTTCCATTTCGGTGGCCTTGTCTTGCATATAGGCCTGGGCGTCGGCAATGGCCTGGTTGTATACGCTCGGGCCGACTTCCTGAAGTATGAATTTCAAGAACAGCTTGGCACGAAGCTCGCCCAGATCTTCGTCTTCTTCTTGTTTCCAGTATCGGCGCAGTGACCCGACTAATTGGTCTTCGACTTCTTTCCTAAGCTTGATTTCCATTTTTCCTTTGAGACTATGCATGGGGGGACGGCTCATGATAACAAGAGCACAGTCGCAAAAAAGCAGGGCGTTGAAAGGTACCAATACCCTGCAGGTATCATTGCCGACCCAATCTATATTAGACCCGGACTCGGTCAAAACCTATACTCGGAAGGTCCGATTAACTAGTGTAGAGCCGAGCCGCGATGCAACCCACCATAGTAGAAGTCAGCACCCATATTCTCGATATCCCCACCATCAGACCGCACAAAATGTCGGTCGCAACGATGCAATGCCAAACCATTGTGCTGGTCCGGATCAAAACCTCGGATGGCATTGAAGGTATCGGCGAGGCGACGACGATAGGCGGACTGAACTATGGCGGCGAAAGCCCCGAAAGTATTAAGACCAATATCGACGCGTATTTTGCACCGCTGATTGTGGGCCAACCGGCCAACAGCCCCGCGGCGCTGCGGGTTCGGATCGACAAGGCCATCAAGGCGAATCATTTCGCCAAGAGCGCCGATTGAAACGGCCATTTATGACGCTTGTGCAAAACGCCTGGGTGTTCCGCTTAGCACCTTGTTTGGCGGTGCGGTGCATGAAGAAATCAGCGTGGCATGGACATTGGCCAGCGGCGACACCGACAAAGACATCGCCGAGGCGATGCAAATGCTGGAGGCGCGCCGGCACAACATCTTTAAGCTGAAGGTCGGCATGCGTCCCCTTAAGGACGATCTGCGCCATATCGCCGCAATCAAGGCGGCGGTGGGCGATGACATCAGTGTGCGTATCGATGTGAACCAAGGCTGGTCCGAAACCCAGGCCCTGCAGATGTTGCGTCCATTGGCCGATATTGGGGTAGAGCTGGTCGAGCAACCTATACACGAGAAGAACCTTCCCGGCATGGCGCGCCTGACGGGACTGGGCATTTTGCCCATCATGGCTGACGAAGCGCTCAAGGGCAGGGAAGATGGCTTTGCGCTGGCAGCGAACAAGTGCGCTGATGTGTTTGCGATCAAGATCGAACAGGCGGGCGGCCTGCAAGGCGCGCGCGATTTGATCGGCATCGCGCAGGCTGCTGATATTGCCCTATATGGTGGCACGATGCTTGAGGGGTCGATCTCTACCGTGGCGGCGGCGCATCTGTTTGCCACGGTGAACAAGTTGGAGTGGGGAACCGAGATGTTTGGTCCGCTATTACTGCAGGACGATATTCTTGTCGAGCGCCTGGACTATCGTGATTTCGCGCTGAAGCTGCCCAAGGGACCAGGGCTGGGCATAACGCTGGACGAAGAAAAAGTAAGGCGTTACACCCGGAAGTAGTAACGCCCTACACTGCTAGAAACAAGGCCTTTGCGGCAAAGCCGCTTAGGCCTTAATTTTGGGTCAAAAAGTCGCTGATCGCCACGTTGAATGCGTCGTTCGCTTCTATGTTCGACAAATGAGACGCAGGCAGATCAACGCGCTGCGCGCCAGTGATACGCTCGGCCATGTAGTCGGCGTCCGCCGGCGTGGTGACCGGATCGTGTAGTCCGGCGACAACCAGCGTAGGCACGGATATGGACGCGATCTGCTCACGGAAGTCGGCGTACGCGAGCGCATCGCAACAAGAGGCATAGCCTTCCGCATCAGTCTGGCGCAATTCGCTGATCATCGCGTCGACCATGTCTTTTTGGTCAGTCGCGAAGTCGCTGGTAAACCACCGCGGGATAGTGCCGTCGGCCACTGGCCCCATGCCTTCCGTCCTGACAAGGCCAGCCCGATCGAGCCAGCCTTCGGGTGTTCCGATGCGAGCCGCCGTGTTGCAGACGATTAACTTGTCGATACGCTGGGGCGCGTGCACGCCCAGCCATTGCCCGATCAGTCCGCCCATCGAGATACCGCAGAACGACGCCTGCTTGATGCCCAAGCTATCGAGCAGCTGAAGCACGTCGTTCCCCAACTGGTCCATGGCGTACGGACCTTTATTCTTGACCGATAAGCCGTGGCCACGGGTGTCGTAGGTCAACACCCGAAAGCGGTCACGCAATGCATCGACTTGCCCGGCCCACATGGCTTGAGTCGTGCCAAGAGAGTTCGATAAAACCAGAACGGGAGCACTGTCGGGGCCGTTAAGGGTGTAATGGAAGTCTTCGCTGTTGATGCGTGCAACGCTCATGGGGATACGGTCTCCGGGTTTGATTTAAATGGCGGATGGGTGGCGGCACAGTGCCGTTACTTTGATATCCATGTAGGGGAACAGCGGCAGGCCGCTTAGCAAAGTGTGCAGTTCGTCGTTGCTTTCGACGTCGAAGATACTGATGTTCTTGTATTCGCCGACGATGCGCCAGATATGCGCCCACTTGCCGGAACGCTGAAGGTCTTGCGAATACTGTTTTTCTTTCGCCTTGATCTCGTTAGCCGTTTCGGTGGGTAAGTCCGAAGGAATATTGACGTTCATTTCGACCATGAAAAGCATATTGAAATCCTGAAAAAGTTAATCCGTAGATAAGAAAAGCCGGCATACTCTTTGATAAGTATGCCGGGAATCTATAGCGATGCCAACGCGGGGTCGGCTAGGGTAAGAAGACCGAGTCGCACTTAGTTAGGCGTAATTCCGGTGTCCTTGATGATTTTGGACCACTTGGCAGTTTCTTCAGCCAGATAGGTTTTGAGCTCTTCAGGCGTGCTGCCGATTGGCTCCGCACCAATGCCAGCGAAAATCGTCTGCACCTTCTCGGACTTCATTGCTTTCAGCATTGAGGCATTCAGCTTATTGATGACCTCGGGAGGAGTCCCGGCTGGCGCGAATGTAGCAAACCATGGAGTCAGATCGTAGCCTTCGAGGCCGCTTTCGGCAACGGTGGGCACATCGGGCATAGACGACGAGCGCTTGGTAGTGGTAATCGCCAGAGCCTTAAGCTTGCCCGCATCGATTTGCGGTTTGGCCGAGGTGATGCTGTCGAACATATAGTCGACCTGCCCACCTAGAAGGTCGGATATCGCCGGGCCGCTGCCTTTGTACGGAACGTGCAGCATGTCGAGCTTACCCATATAAGTAAACAGGGCACCGGCCAGGTGGATCGAGGTACCCACGCCTGCCGACGCATACGTGTACTCGCCGGGTTTCGCTTTAGCCTGTGCCATTACGTCCTGCATGGAGTTCACGTCCTTGCGGGCCGCTTGAGTGACCAGAATGTTCGGGACGGCGGCCAAAAGCGAAATGGGCTCGAAATCCTTGATGGGGTCGTAGTACAGCGACTTGTACAATGAAGGGTTTACCGCCATGCCGTTGGCAACGATCATGATCGTATAGCCGTCGGGTTTGGCCTTCGACACATACGAGGCGCCGATATTGCCGCCCGCACCAGATTTGTTTTCGACCACGATACTTTGGCCGAGATCTTGGCTCATGGTTTCGCCTAACACCCGTGCAATGGTGTCCATTGCGCCGCCCGGAGGAAAGGGCACGACCCAGTTGATGGGTCGGTCAGGGTAGGTTTGCGCCTGCGCGGCCGTGGCGCCAAGCGCCAGCACCGATGCGGCTGCTACTGAAAACACCGCCTTGGCGATGCCTGCGCGCGCGCCGTTTTTAAACGGCGAACGAGTGTGAATCTTTTCCAATGCCATCTCCTTTGCGTATAGGTACGTCGCCATGCAGGACGCGTATAGCCGAATTATCTAGTTGTGACAGAGATATGTCTAAGACTATATTGGTCGCTAACAATACTTTTATGGTATCAAAGTGGAACTTCGTCAGATTCGATATTTTCGGCAAGTAGCGACCGAGCTCAGCTTTACCCGTGCCGCCCGATCGCTGCACATGGCACAGCCGCCCCTTAGCCGGCAGATCAAGTTGCTTGAAGAGGAGCTTGGGGTAGACCTGTTCGAGCGCATAGGGCGCGGCATACGCATGACCGACGCGGGCCGATATTTCCTGGATCAAACCGAAAATTTGACGCAGAAACTGGAAGAAGTCATCAAGGCTACGCAGCGTATCGGACGCAAGGACAAACGCTGGTTCGGCCTTGGGTTTGTGCCCTCGACACTTTATGGCTTCATGCCCCAGTACATTTCCCGCCTGCGCGAACTAGATACTCAGGTTGACATCGGGCTTATTGAAATGACGACCCTGCAGCAATTCGACGCCCTGAAAACAGGGCGGATCGATCTGGGGGTTGGCCGGATCACGCTGCACGATAGCGAAATCGAGCGCCTTATCCTGCGCGACGAGCGTATCACCGTGGCACTGCCCGTACATCACCCGCTGGCAAGGCGCAAAGTTCTGACACTGAAAGATGTGGTCCCCGAGCCGCTCATTCTGTATCCCGCCCGGCCACGTCCCAGCTATGCCGACCACCTGCTTGATTTATTCAGGAATAAAGGCCACAACTTGAATGTCGTGCAGGAGGTCAACGAACTGCAAACGGCAATAGGCCTCGTCGCCGCCGGCGTAGGGGCCGCGCTGGTTCCCGAATCGGTAAGAAACCTGCACAGGGATGACGTGGCTTACGTCGCTCTGGACGAACCAGGTTTTACAACGCCCATTATGCTCAGTTGGCGCAAGAACGATGAGTCTGTGTTCTTGAAGGCGGTGGTGAAATTGGCCCGAACGATGGCGTCAAATAACAAAGCGCCGGATGACGGCGCTTGAGAACATAAATACGGTTATGCGTTTAGCTGCGAGCAGGATAGTTATCCCGCTGCACAGACTGAGCCGCCAGAAAGATTGCAGTTCCAATTGCCAGCATCACCCAGGAAGCAGTGATGATGGACACAGCGCCGAGCGCGATTGCCGCGACGGAGCCGATGAAAAGTGAGCGGCTGCGCGGACCAATAATGGCGCCGATGGCAGTGCCAACGAGTATTGCGGAAAGAACTTGAATGACGTATTCCATGGATGCCCCATTTTTGTTTTGTTTGTAGGCGCGGGCGGCACGGTGACTGCCCGCGTCGTCGTCCATATCGGACCGCCCGAGTGTATCATCGACCGCGCCCGGAATGGGGCAAATCGGGGAAGGCTCGCCACTAGGCGTATACGTTCTGCCAGTTGGCAGTGACTTTAGATATTAATCAAGTGAACTCCCCGCTGATCGACGCGCCCAGTTACCGATTGCAATCCCCGGATATCCAGCAAACAACTAGAATTTAGTGTGCTCAAACTCGGTGAGAACGACATGAAAATATTGCTTCTAGCTCTAGTGTTGGCGTTATCCGGTTGTGCGGGCTACGGCCAAAGCGGCAGTACGTATCCAAGCGGTGATAGCGGCAATGGCGGTGGCGGTGGTGGTTATTTCGATCAAGGCGGGCATCGCGGGAGCGGATTCTGTGTGTCGGGGAACTGTTAAGTGACGCCGGCCGTTCGCTTCTCGCTTCAAGCAAAAAATAAGGGCCTACGCGAAAGCGTAGGCCCTTGGTATTCTTGGTGGCGCATCCCTGATTCGAACAGGGGACCTGCGGATTATGATTCCGTCGCTCTAACCGGCTGAGCTAATGCGCCAAAGCACGAAACTATAGCATAACTTTTTCTTCTTGTGTTGCTACCGAATGGAGCCTGCACGTAGGCTTAACCTAAGTCACAATAGTAAAGGCCCCACCTCTGGGCGGGGCCTTACTGCCGATGTGGCAGTGGACACTACACGGAAAAGTAGTGCCGAAGAACTACCCTAAGTGGTAGTCATGCTGCCTTCGGGCAGTGAGTTAACAATAATCCTGCAATATTATTTTTGCAAGCAAGGGAAAACCCTAATGAAAGCTCTTTCCGGTGTAGTAATCCTGGTAGTTCTTTTAAGCGGCTGCGTAGGCAGGTCCGGCAACGATTCTTCTTCGTCGTCGGGGTCTGGCATACAGATGTACGGCACTATCGATGGGGGTATTGGGTCGAAAAACGTTTCACGCTGAAACCGCTACGTGTGCTTTATTGGCGTCGCTCGCCTCTGGTGGCATAGGGCTGCTGGTATTGCCTGACAAAGCAGCGCTAAGGCTATATAGCGGGGCAAAGGACTCGGCCTGCGCCATGGGCCACGCGGTTCTAAAAATCGTTAATCGAAACTTACCATCAAGCAGCTCGCCTTTTTCCAGATCAGGAAACAGCGCGGAAAGCACGCGCACTTCGCCGTTGGCAATTCGTTTGGCGATATGGTGGGGGCGTAGTTCGCCCGGATGCTGCAAGCCGGCAGCCCCTAGAAGTTCCGCCAGCGCGCGCAGGGTATTGCGATGGAAGTTGGCCACGCGCACCGATTTGTCGCTTACCACCAGGGCGGCTTGCCTTTTCGGGTCTTGGGTTGTTACGCCGGTGGGACATTTTCCGGTATGGCACGCTTGGGCCTGTATGCAGCCAATCGCGAACATGAATCCACGGGCGCTGTTGCACCAGTCGGCGCCTAAGGCCAGGACACGCGCCATATCGAAGGCGCTGATTATTTTCCCTGAGGCACCTAGCTTGATCTTGTCGCGTAGTCCGATGCCGACCAGGGTGTTGTGTACCAGTCGCAAGGCCTCACGCAAAGGAGTGCCGACGTGGTCGACGAATTCAATGGGGGCGGCGCCTGTGCCTCCCTCTGCGCCGTCGACTACGATGAAGTCCGGTGTAATGCCGGTTTTAAGCATGGCTTTGGCAATGGCGAACCACTCCCATGGATGACCTATGCATAGTTTTATGCCCACAGGCTTGCCGCCCGACAGCTGGCGTAAGCGGGCGACGAAATGCATCAACTCTATCGGCGTAGTGAAAGCGCTGTGGCTGGCGGGCGAATTACAGTCTTGCCAGACTGGAACACCTCGCGCCATAGCGATTTCCGGAGTCACTTTGGGACCGGGCAAGATGCCACCGTGGCCGGGCTTGGCACCTTGCGACAACTTGATTTCTATCATTTTCACGCTGTCTAGTCTGGCGCGCTCGGCGAAAATTTCATCTGAAAAGTTTCCGTTTTCATCGCGGCAGCCAAAGTAACCGGAACCAATATTCCAGATCAACGATCCTTTGTGCTGCAGGTGGTAGCTGCTTACGCCGCCTTCGCCGGTATCGTGGGCGAAGTTTTCCAGGGCGGCGCCTTTATTTAGCGCGAGCACTGCATTGGCAGACAGGGCGCCAAAGCTCATTGCCGATATATTAAGTACCGATAAGGAATGCGGCTGAGTACAGTCGGGCCCGCCCACCATGATGCGGAATCCCTTGCTGTCGGGATGAGACGGCTCCATGGAGTGATTAATCCATTCATAGTCGGTTCGGTAAACGTCTCGTTGGGTTCCGAAAGGACGCTTATCAATTTCCTGTTTGGCACGCTGATAAACCAGCGAGCGGTCTGTTCGTGAAAACGGCAGTGCGTCGCTATCAGCTTCGATAAAGTATTGCCGCATTTCAGGCCGGATCGATTCGAATAGAAACCGCAGATTCCCGATTACGGGATAGTTCCTTCGAATGGCGTGTCGGGTTTGGCGCAAATCCCAAAAACCCAGAATCGAAAGGGCACCGCAAGCGATGGCAGCAATCAGCCATGCATCGCCCAAAACTAGCGCCAATCCGGCCGACACGAATGTGGCAAGAATAATCAAGTAAAAAGCCGTGTATCGGCTTAGGAGCATATCCATTAGGGGGTTCCATATATTTCTTGTTCGGATAACTAACCATAGCAGACATGGCTAACACAACGTAATACTGGCGAACCGGTAAAATAGTTTTTTTCTGATAGCAGGGACGACCTTGCCGCCACGATTGAAGTCGTGCGACCTTTTAAGGGGACGGCCCCGAATGTCATGGAGAAACCATTTTGTCTGTATCAACATCGTGGATAGTATTATTTGTTGCCGGGCTTTTCGAAGTCGGCTGGGCGATCGGTTTGAAATACACCGAAGGTTTCACCCGCTTCTGGCCTAGCCTGGGTACGGGCGTAGCGATGGTTGTAAGCGTGGTGCTGTTGGGTCTGGCGATGAAGCAGCTGCCCGTAGGTACGGCCTACGCCATATGGGTGGGTGTGGGCGCGGTGGGAACAGTTATATTAGGTATTGCGTTGCTCGGCGAATCTGCCAGTCCGGCACGACTGATCAGCGTGGGCTTGATTATCGCAGGCATTATCGGACTGAAGCTCGCAGGCTAAATAACACTAAACGGAGGCCAGCCTTGTGCCGCATTAAAGTTCGTTTAGGGAACTGGGAATCCTGCAAACAGGACGCCATCAACATCCGACATCAAGTTTTCGTGCAAGAGCAGAATGTTCCCGTAGAAGAAGAGCTTGACGCTGAAGACGAGAATTGCATTCACGCTGTTGCATATGATGAATCCGGTGTGGCAGTGGGCACAGGGCGGCTGTTGCCCAACGCACACATTGGCCGTATGGCTGTGTTGGCGGCGTACCGCGGAATGGGCGTAGGAACGAAGTTATTGACTGCGCTGGTAGACGAAGCGCGCCGCCAGCGTTACCTCGAGGTCGTGCTGTCCGCGCAACTACATGCGCAAAATTTCTATGCCGCGCACGGCTTCGTCGCCGAAGGTAATGTTTATATGGATGCAGGAATTGAACACGTTACTATGCGTCACGCCTTGACTGCTTAGGGCTTGAATACGCTGCCCGCCAGTAGAGCGGCGCAAAACAAAAAACCTCGTAATCCATAGGATTACGAGGTTTTTCGCTAACTGCTGTGGTGCCCAGGAGAGGACTCGAACCTCCACACCCGAAGGCACATGGACCTGAACCATGCGCGTCTACCAATTCCGCCACCTGGGCATAAAGTGTATGCTATCGCTTTACCTACTACTGCTGCGTTTTGCATTTCATCTTTAAGAGGCGCAAAGTATAGCGTATTTTTTAAACCAACGGAAATCACCTTTGAACAAACGCTCCAAGAACGACTCGAATAACAAAGAGAATCCGGGTGGTGCACATGATTTACCGCCCGATTTTGATCCGGAAGTTCCGAGTCGCGAAGCTATCATGCAGTACCTCCGCTCGTCGGAAACCCCCGTCGACCCCGAGCACATGGCCATTCAGCTGGGGGCGTCCATCCCGCTGTCTATCGGTTTTGCCCGTCGGCTGAAAGCTATGGAACGGGACGGTCAGCTGTTTTTTAATCCGCAAGGGCAGTTGTTGTTGAACAACAAACTTGAGTTCATTGCGGGTCGCGTACAAGGCCATCGCGACGGTTTCGGCTTTTTGTTGCGCGACGATGGCGGCCCAGACCTATTCCTGTCGCCGCGTGAAATGCTGAAAGTGTTGCACGGAGACCGCGTTTTAGCGAAGCCCGATGGCGAATACCGCGGAAAAGCGGAAGCAACTATTGTTGAAGTCACTGAACGGCGTACCAACAAACTGGTAGGGCGTTTTCTGAAAGAGCGCGGTGCCTTCACCGTGGCCCCCGAAGACCAACGCATCAAGCACGATATTCTTATTCCGGCATCCGACACCGGCGGCGCTGAACCCGGGCAAGTGGTCACGGTAGAAATCATTCAACAGCCGACCCGTCTTACGCAGCCTCTGGGCCGTGTGGTGGAAGTGCTTGGCGAAATCGACGACCCCGGCATGGAAATCGAAATTGCGGTGCGTAAGTTTGACGTCCCGCATGAATTTCCGCCAGCGGCGCTACAACAGGCCGACAAATTCCCCAAAACGGTCAGGGCTGCTGAACTTAAAGATCGCATCGATTTGCGTGAAGTGCCCTTTGTCACGATCGATGGCGAAGACGCGCGCGACTTCGACGATGCGGTGTTTTGCATGCCGGTCGAGCTTGGTACTGAAAAGCGCAGGAAGCCCGGTTGGCGCCTGTTGGTGGCAATTGCCGATGTTACCCATTATGTGCACCCTGGCGATTCTATCGATAAAGAGGCGGTCGAGCGCGGTACCAGCGTTTACTTTCCGCGTCGGGTCATACCGATGTTGCCCGAAGCACTATCTAATGGGCTCTGCTCTTTAAATCCCGACGTCGACCGACTGGTTCTGGTCTGCGATATGGTTATTGCGGCAAGCGGCGCGAAGGCCGGAAGCATCACCGCCTACCAGTTTTACAATGCTGTGATCCATTCACATGCGCGTACAACCTATACCGATGTGTGGGCAGCTCTGCAACAGCCTACTGGCCCAGCCGGCGTCGCCATGCAGGCCGTCTTGCCTCATTTGCAGAATCTGCATCAGCTATATCAATTGTTTGCGCAAGCGCGCAAGAAGCGCGGTGCGATTGATTTCGATACGGTTGAAACCCGCATTGTCTGTAACACCCTGGGCCGCATCGAACAAATCGAAGCCTATACGCGCAACGATGCCCATAAGTTGATCGAAGAATGCATGTTGGCGGCTAATACCTGTGCGGCGGAATTCATGTCGCGCAACAAGCGTTCTGGCCTGTATCGGGTTCACGAGGGGCCCACGCCCGAGAAGCTTAGTGCTTTGCGCGATTACCTGCGCAATCTTGGCATGACATTGGGCGGGGGCGATGATCCTTCCACCGATGACTACGCCAAGCTTGTTCAAGAAGCAAAAAACCGCCCGGATTTTGCGATTATCCAGACGATGTGTTTGCGCTCATTGCAGCAGGCTATTTACAGTCCTGAACAAGTGGGTCACTTCGGCTTGTCATATGACCACTACGCGCACTTCACCTCGCCCATACGGCGTTATCCCGACCTCCTGACTCACCGCGTCATTAAAGGGATACTCGAACGAAAGCGCTATATTCCGCAAATCGACGATATCGGCAATCTGGCGTCGCTGCCCAAAGAAGATCGCGAACATGCCGTTTGGGAAAAGCTCGGCGTGCTTTTGTCGGCGCGCGAGCGTCGCGCCGACGACGCTTCCCGCGATGTTGAAGCATGGCTCAAGTGCTGGTTCGTGAAAGAGAAGGTAGGCGAAGAATTCAGCGGCAGGGTTACGGGTGTGGCGCCATTCGGCATTTTCATTACGCTGGACACCTTGTTCGTTGAAGGCATGGTGCATGTGTCGGAATTGGGTTCAGATTACTTTCAGTACAACGAATCCATGAATGAATTGCGTGGTGAGCGTACCGGCATTCGCTATCGCCTGACCGATGCCGTTCAGGTGCAGGTGGCCCGCGTCGACTTGGAAGCGCGCCGGATTGAATTCCGGCTGGTCAAGGGAACTACATTCAAGGCCTTGAAAGCCTCTATCGAACCCGACACGCCTACTGAGCGTCGTGTGAAGCGTGCCGCGCCGACCAAACCCGATGCGTTGAAAGGTACGACATCACGGCAGCGCAGGGCCGCTGCCAAACGTAGTGCCAAAGCACCTACGGTTAAAAAAACCGTTCGCGGGCGACATTGACCGGCAGAGTTAAAATGATTTCGCGCCGAGCCCACGTGTGGCTTCGCGCGTCACAACTCTACAAGGAAATACATGTCGTCTCACCAGGTTTTGGCCGGTTTTCATGCCGTGATTGCCCGTATGCGCCACGCACCAAGCTCAATCAAAGAGCTCTACGTCGAGGCTTCCCGGCGTGATAAGCGTATGCAGACATTTATCGAGCAGGCTCAGGCAGCCAATATTCGCGTGCTCCCGGTCGCGGCCGATCGTCTGGATGGCCTGGCCCGCGGCACTCGGCATCAGGGTGTTGTCGCGCTTGCTGAATCGCACCCTCTGGCCGCCGATGTCGACGAAGTGCTGGACTGGTTGGAAGACAAGGCCGAGCCTGCCTTGTTTCTGATTCTGGATGGCGTGACCGATCCTCATAATTTGGGCGCATGCTTACGTACGGCCGACGCTGCCGGCGTGCATGCCGTGATTGCACCGCGCGACAGGGCAGTGGGGTTGAATACTACCGTACAGCGGGTTGCCAGCGGTGCGGCCGAGACCGTTCCGTACATTATGGTCACCAATCTGGCTCGCACCATGCGTCAGTTAAAAGAGCGCGATGTATGGATCGTCGGTACCGATGATCAGGCGAAGTCTTCCATACACAAAGTGGATGCGCGCCGCGCCATGGCTTGGGTCATGGGTGCGGAAGGCGAGGGGATGCGCCGCTTAACGCGCGAAACGTGCGACGAACTTGTCAATATTCCCATGCTCGGTTCGGTCGAGAGCCTTAACGTTAGTGTGGCCAGCGCGGTATGCCTGTACGAAACGGTGCGTCAGCGCGGGGCCTAGTTTTATCTTGAAGGCGCCGCGTCTATATTAGGGCGGTAGCGTCCCACTCAACGATACGCTTTCTGCAATTCGTGCAGGAATAGCCCATTTTTCTTTGACCTAATTGCTTTCATCTCATCATGGCTAAAAACGGCTTTACCACGACCATCCTTCATTCCGACCGGCGGTCGACTATCGAGCATGGCGCAATTCATAAGCCCATGCATCCATCGTCGCAATATGCTTTTGCCGATGCGCGCGAGCTGGCTGCCGTATTTCAGGGTAAGCCCGGTTTCACTTATGCGCGACAGGGCACACCGACGACGAGCGCGTTGGAGTCGAAGATTACCCAGATGGAAGCTGCAGTAAGTACCGTAACGTTTGCCACCGGCATGGCGGCGCTTGCCGCGACCTTTTTTACCCTGTTGAAAGCGGGGGATCACCTGATTAGTAGCCAGCACATTTTCGGCAATACCAATAGTCTGGTTGGTACGCTGGCCGGTTTGGGCGTTGAGATTACGGTGGTAGATGCGACGGACGTTGAAAACGTAATTGCGGCCTGGCGTCCGGAAACACGAATGGTCTTTACCGAATCGCTGGCGAATCCTGGGACCCAAGTGGCCGATCTTATGGCCATAGGCGATTGGTGCAAGGAAAAAGGCCTGGTTTATGTCGTGGACAATACTTTGGTCACACCATGGTTATGCCAGGGGATAGCCATGGGCGCGTCACTAGTGATCAATTCATTGTCCAAACATATTGGTGGCCATGGCAACGCTTTGGGCGGGGCGGTGACGGACACCGGTTTGTATGACTGGTCGGACTACGAGAACATTGCCGAGCCCTATCGTAGTGGCAAGCCGACTTCATGGGGGCTCACTCAGATCAAGAAGAAAGGCTTGCGAGATATGGGTGGCACCTTATCGTCGGAAGCCGCCCACCGTATTTCGGTAGGCGCCGAAACGCTAGCGCTGCGTATGGACCGCGCTTGTTCAAACGCACTGAAGCTGGCCCATTTCCTTAGCGAGCATCCCAAGGTCGCCAAAATACATTACCCAGGCTTGGCGAACCATCCTCAGCATGAACGCGCTGCTGAATTTTTTGGAAATCGTTTCGGCGCCTTGATGGGCATTGAGCTGGTCGAAGATGTTGATCTTTTTGATTTTCTGAACCGGCTCAAAGTGCTGATTCTTGCTACTCACTTGGGCGACAATCGCACCTTGGTATTACCCATGGCCCAGACCATTTATTACGAAATGGGGGCGGAGCGCCGTGCGTTGATGGGTATTTCGGATAACTTCCTGCGAGTCTCGATTGGGATTGAAGACATCCAGGACCTTATAGATGACTTCGTACAAGCTCTCGAATAAGTTCGCTCTATGGCGTTTGGCGGGTAGGCACTACCATAGTTTTGCGTATACCGCTAAGACAATTTAGTTCTTTTAAAGATTTTTTTCGCGTGCTGCACAAAAAGCGAAAAAGTCAGCAACGATGCGGCTTTTCAGGGTTATTTGCTTGACAGCTATTGCTTTCAAAGGCTTAATACGCGGTAGTCAGCCAGGCGTGCTGATTTGCAAAGACGCCACCTGGTTGCACCCACATTGTCTTCTGTGGGTAATACGACTGCATCGTAGTGCCACGTATTCATCAATCAAGTGCCAAGTGGGCCTTTAGGCTTACTTGGCTACAATAATTTTTAGGGGTAATCCTTAATGAACAAAACAGAACTTATTGAACATATCTCCACCAAAGCCGATTTATCTAAAGCTGACGCCGGGCGTGCCCTTGAAGCTTTTATTGGCGCCGTCAAACTTACACTAAAAAAGAAAGGTACGGTAACGTTGGTGGGCTTTGGCACGTTTGCCGTTTCGGAACGTGCGGCGCGTACGGGCCGTAACCCGCGTACCGGCGAAGCCATCAAGATCAAGAAAGCCAAGGTGCCTAAATTCCGTCCAGGCAAGGCTCTTAAAGAAGCAGTTAACTAATTTTTGGTTCAATTTGCATAGTGCGGCGCGTTGCAGTATAATTCTGTCTTCGCGTTTTGCACCAGACGTCGTGGTACCCGAATACAACGGGTGCTTAGCTCAGTTGGTAGAGCGGCGCCCTTACAAGGCGTAGGTCACAGGTTCGAACCCTGTAGCACCCACCACTCGATGTTGTGCAGTCAAGGCTAGAAATCAACCGTTTACGATCATCGTGTCGTAAGCGGTTTTTTTATTTTCGGCGCCGCCGGTTACGCGCCGCTATAGGTATACCTGCTAGTCGAAGCGGCCCAGTATCGACCACGCTGTTTTGATGGCGGGATTGTCATCAAAACGACGCTGCGCGCAATATAAATCGATTGCGGCAATACTTTCGCCGCCGCGCAAGGGAAGGAACCGCAAGCCGGACGGACGCAGGTTTGAAGCCGACTCAGGCACAAGCGCGAGCCCCATCCCGGCCTCGACCAAGGAAAGCAGCGTTGGCATGACGCTTTCATGCAATATGCGAGGCTGGATTTGGAAGTGGGCGAATATGCTTTGAATCCGTTCCCTGAAATACAAGGCAGCTTCGGCGCTGAATCCAATAAAGGGAATGGCATGGAGTAAATCGGGCGAGACGCTTTCCAACTTCGCGTAAGGGTGATCCTGCGGCATGGCGACGCGCATGGCTTCCCTGCTGACGCGCGTGAACACCAGCGATTCGTGCGAGGCTGCGGCCGGCCGGCGCAGCAGCGCCAGGTCGATGCGGCCTTCGGCAAGCAGGGGAATAAGATTAGTGGATAGATCCTCTTTCAAGGTAAGGGCGATATCCGGGTGGCGAGCATGGTAACCCGCAAGCAATTTTGGAAGCAGCTGATAGGCCGCGGTACTCGTAAAACCGATAGTCAGATTGCCACAGTCACCAGCGGCTCGCCGCCGGGCGGCCACGATCGCCGCTTGTCCGTCTGAAACAAGCTGCTTGGCTTTCTTCAGTAGTACGACGCCGGCTGGCGTCAGCCTTACCGAGCGAGTGCTGCGTACAAATAGGGGGGTTCCGACTTCTTCTTCGAAGCGCCGGATCTGTTGGCTGAGTGGTGGCTGGCTTATGTGCAGCCTTTGCGCTGCATTGCCGAAGTGCAATTCCTCGGCGACGGCAATAAAGGCCTCGAGGGCTCGAGAGTGAAGCATCTGATTATGTCGATAAATGTCTCAATGGGGAAGGTTAATTATATTGGACATATCAATGGGGCGACCTTAACCTTCGTCTATCAATCGGTTTTACCATTTTTATCAACTATTATTTTTGGAATCTAGGCCATGATGACATTTGGATCACGTGTGCTGCATGTAGCGTCGGCCCTCGCCGTCGCAGCCATGCCTTTCGCTTTACCGGCCGCTTCGGCGCAAGCTTCTGAATATCCGTCCAGACCCATTACCCTTATCGTGCCGTTCGGCCCTGGTAGTGTTACAGACACGTTGGGGCGGATAGCCGCTAAGGGCCTATCCGACTCGTTGGGCCAGCCAGTCGTCGTAGAGAACAAATCCGGCGCCGGCGGCAATATCGGGGCTACTGTGGCCGCTCGAGCTACACCTGACGGCTATACGCTTTTATTGGGGCCGACCAGTACCAATGCGGTCAATCCCAGTCTTTTCAAGAACTTGCGGTTCGACCCATTGCGCGACTTCATCGCCGTTACCAACGTGGCTACCGTTCCTAATGTGCTGGTGGTGAATCCTGATGTCCCGGTAAAGTCTGTCAAAGAGTTGATCGCCTTCGCGCCGAAAGAGAATCTCTCATACGCTTCTACGGGCAATGGCGGCAGCATGCATTTGTCCGGTGAACTGTTCAACTCAATGACTAAGGCCAACTTGCTGCACATTCCGTACGGTGGCGGCGGGGCCGCCCTGAATGACCTGCTGCCCGGCCGTGTTCAGGTGATGTTCTGCAATCTGCCCTTGTGCTTGCCGCATATCAAGTCCGGCAAGCTTCGTGCGCTGGCCATTACTTCGTCGCAGCGTTCGCCACTATTGCCGGAAGTACCCTCGATGGCCGAAGCCGGGTTGCCGCAGTATGAAGTGAACGGATGGTTTGGTCTGTTTGTACCCGCCAAGACCGATCCGGCGATTGTCGCTAAGCTGAATTCCGAGCTGCGCAAAATTCTCGACAAACCAGAGATAAAAGAGCAGTTGATGGCGCAGGGTGCGGAGCCGGCCGGTGGATCATCTGAAGAGTTCACCGCCTTCGTCAAGGCCGAGCATGACAAATGGGCAAAGGTAATTAGCGATGCGGGGATTTCTTTAGAATGACGGCGAGAATCAAGAATCTGAACCGCTTGGGCGTGGTTCAGGCAGCAAAGGCGATAGAAAGTGGCGAAATTACCAGCGTCGCTTTGGTTCGGGATTGCCTGGAAAGGATTGCCGAACGCAACCACGAGGTCGGGGCCTTTGTCGCTTGCGATCCCGAACAAGCCCTGACGGAAGCCAGCCGAGCCGACGATAACTTTGTTTCGGGTCCCCTGCGCGGTGTTCCCTTTGCGATCAAAGACGTTATCGACACGGCGGACTATCCGACGGCTTATGGATCGGCCATCTATAAGAACCATCAACCCGAGCACGATGCTTCTTGCGTCCGAATGGCCAAGAGCCGTGGTGCCGTGGTGCTGGGTAAGGTGGCAACCGGCGAATTCGCGACACAAACACCCAGCAAGGCACGAAATCCTCTGCGCCTGAGTCATACGCCGGGGGGTTCCTCCAGCGGGTCGGCGGCGGCGGTGGCCGACTATATGACGCCAGTTGCCTACGCCACCCAGACCACTGGTTCCATCATGCGTCCGGCCGTGTATTGCGGTGTCGTGGGTTACAAGCCGACTTTCGATCTTATTTCGCCAGCTGGTATGAAGGACCTCAGTCCGACGCAGGACACCATAGGCGTCATTGCACGAAGCGTCGAAGATGCAGCTTTCTTCACATTAGGGCTTCACGGGGCGACGACTGTCGCTACTGTTGGTTTCAAGCCTCGCATCGCGCTTTGCATGTCGCGCCAATGGGATTATGTGCGGCCCGAAACGATACGCGCGATCGAGACGCTTGTTCATCGGCTTGAGTCAGCCGGCTGCACCGTTACCCGGGTTTGGCTTCCTGAAGATTTAGAGCCACTGATATCGATCCAATCTCGGCTCTTCATGTACGAAGCGAGACAAAGTCTGGCAAACGAACGCCTTTTGTACAACGACCAACTCAGCCCGCGCCTTAATGCCCGCTTGCTGCAGGGCGAACACATAGGCTACGACGAGTACATCTCGATGCGTCAACAAGTGCGCGAGGCGCAATTGCGATCGGATGCCCTATTCGAAGGTGTTGACGCGGTCTTGTATCCTGCCGCGGCCGGCGAGGCCGACGAAGGTCTTTCGTCGGCAGGGGATCCGCGCTTTGGCGCACTGTGGACGCTGTTGCATTTGCCGTCAGTTTCCTTTCCCATCGATATTGGCCCTGCCGGCTTGCCGCTCGGTGCGCAATTAATCGGACGCTTTGGACAAGATACCCGATTGCTTGCCGCCGCCAATGCTGTAACGTCCATTATTGGATCGGTGCAGTCGGAAGCGAAATAGCAACACCAGGCTACCTTAACCGGTTACTGTAGATGAGTGGCATAGCGCATACGGCGCTATGCCACTTTTTCTTTTGGATACGGCGTCAGTGCCTTATGCAGAATTTCAGAATGATGGCCCGTTTACATGCCGAAAATTCCGCGTTCATGAGCACATCTCGCGCGTGTTAATCCAGCAGTAAACTAAGACAGCTTCTTAGCGCACTCATCGTTCTCATAATTGCGAATGGTTCGCATTTCTGTTACTCTTTTGCTCTTGTCTAAATTGCAGCGGGTTTGCGAGTTGTTCGCGCCGCCTGTTCAACCTTCTAAATGCTGATCAATGCCGCGTGAGCCTGCCGAACTGAAATCCCGCTACGTGTTGGTAAAGGTGGCCGGTGTAGTAGTTGCGGTTGGACTGCATCTGGCAGTGCTTGCCGCGATCTTGGCATCGCCCCCGATTAAGCCGCAGATCGAGTTACCTGAAACGGTGGAAGTCCGGTTCGTAGAGATTGCCGAAGAGCCGGTCGATGCGGCTGCAAGTGCCGAGTCCGAAGTCGAGCCAGCTCAGGAAGTGGCGGCAGTTCCGCCCGAGCCGCAGGTCGTTCCAGAACAAATCCCTGAACCGGAACCTGAAGTTATCCCTGAACCGGAACCTGAAGTTATCCCTGAACCGATTCCCGAACCTGAAGTCGCCCCAGAACCGATTCCCAAAGCTGAGGTTAAGCCCGACCCAGACACGATCCGGCCTGAGGCGAGACCTGAGCCGAAATCAGAACCGAAGTCAGAGCCCCAGCCGGAACCGAAACCCGAGCCAAAGCCCAAGCCCAAGCCTAGACCTAAACCCGAGCCGCCCCAGCCCGCTCCCAAGCCGGCGGCCAAGGGGCCGGTTAAGGCAGAATCGGCCGCAATACCAACCGGCAAGGCTAGTGCACCGGCCACGCCCAAAGCACCTTCCGCACCCGTAGATCCGGACCGGCCACGATTGATAAACAAGGTGGACTATCTGGGTAAACGTCCTAGCCCGCAATATCCACGAGCGTCCGAGCGTCGCGGCGAGCAAGGCAGGGTAGTCGTGCGAGTGTTGATTTCCGCCCAGGGCTCGGTCGTTAACGTAACGGTGCGTTCATCGTCGGGATATGCGCGCCTGGATGAAGCTGCGCTGAAGGCCGCCCGTACGGCGCGTTTCAAGCCATATACAGAAAACGGTGTCGCGTATCAGGCGATGGCCGATATCCCTTTTGATTTCGTTTTATAGGACCTGACGTATGTTGGAATATTTAGATAGCGCACTTCTTGTGCTTGCTCAGCTAAGCGATGCCGCAGCTGCTGCGCAGCCGGCTAGCGCGGCATCCTCGGCGGCTCCGGAAACGGGAATGTTGCATTTCATTTCGCAGAGCGACGTCGTTGGGAAGACCTTGTTCGCCTTCCTTCTGCTGATGTCCATCACCAGTTGGTACCTGATATTCGTTAAGTCGTTTACGAACATACGTATAGGCCAGCGCTCGAAAAAATTCCTGCGGGACTTCTGGGCAGCAAGTTCATTGGAGCAGGTCGAGAACGAAATCGCGACCCACGGGGCCAATGAACCATTTGCTCATCTGGCGATTCATGCTATTCATGCCCGCAGCCATCATGCAAAGTATGGTGCCATGAAGCTCGAAGAGAAAGGTTCCACTGGCGCGTTCGTGACGCGGACCATACGCAAGGTGATCGACGAAGAAACCGCCCGGCTTGAAAATGGCTTGACCATCCTGGCGTCGATTGGTTCGACGGCTCCCTTCGTCGGCCTATTCGGCACGGTCTGGGGCGTATACCATGCATTGGTGGGTATTGCCTTGGCTGACGGCGTGACCATCAATCGCATCGCGGGCCAGTGGGCGAGGCCTTGATCATGACAGGACTGGGTTTGGCAGTGGCAATTCCGGCGGTATTAGCCTATAACGGATTTGTGCGTAGCAATCGTGTTTATCTGGCGCGCCTTGACGTGTTTGCTCACGACCTGTTCACTTTCCTGTCTACGGGGCAGCAAGTGTCCGAGTCTTCAAACAAAGCCCGCCATGTCGTGCTTGCCACCCCGAAGGAGAAATAAATGGCGTTCGGCAGCTTTGACAACAAAGGTACCAATCATACGGTCTCCGAGATCAATATGGTGCCTTTGATCGACGTGATGCTGGTACTGCTGGTAATTTTCATTATTACCGCACCCTTGCTTAGCCATTCGATCAAGATCAATGTTCCGCAGGCCTCCTCTGCAGCCCGTCGAGCAAGAGCCCAAAACCATCGATCTGGCGGTCGACGCGCAAGGCCAATTGTTCTGGAACGAGCAGGCCATAACCGGCAGATCAACTGACACAACGATTTGCTGCCGAAGCGATACTCGATCCACAGCCTGAACTACGTATTCGGGCAGATGTGAACACCCGTTACGAAGTACTTGCACAGGTCATGAGCAGTGCCAAAAACGCTGGGCTGAAGCGATTGGGATTTATTACGCGACCGGATCCAAAGAGACCTCGGGCAGCACGACTAGTACGGGCAACGCCCAGGCGGCAACGCCTGGATAGCGTGCGAGCCCAGGCCGACACGCCGTCGTTTGCCTATCGTTAATCGCCGCGAATAAATTCCCGGTGAATGACGATCTCGTGGCCGCTTCGATATAGAATCACGTTATGAGACTCTTAGTTATCGAAGACGACGCCACGTTGGGGCACGCTCTGCAGGAATTCCTAATCGAGCAAGGCTATGCCGTCGACTGGCTTCAAAATGGCGAGCACGTGCACGGCGCGGTCGCCGGTCAAAGCTACGATCTTTTACTGCTTGATCTAAATTTGCCCGGTGAGAGCGGGCTAGACGTGCTGCGCGGCTTACGCGCCAGCAATCGACAAGTGCCTGTACTTATTCTGACCGCACGTGACGGCGTGGAGGACCGCGTGGCGGGGCTCGACGCTGGTGCCGACGATTACGTCACTAAACCATTCGAGTTGTCCGAGCTCGCCGCGCGCGTACGCGCCTTTGGACGGCGTCGCGCGGGGCAGGCCCAACCTTATATCGAAACGGGACCTTTGCAATTTGACACCGTGGGCCGGGAAGTCCGCGTGCACGGTGAACGCCTCTCGCTCTCGGTGCGCGAATTGTCGGTGCTCGAAATGTTGATGGCTCGGGCCGGCCGGGTCGTTACCAAACGGCAGATCGTTAATTCGCTTTCGGCCTGGGATGCCGATTTCAGCGAGAACGCTGTCGAGGTTTATGTTTATCGCCTACGTAAGCGGCTCGAGGGTACCGGTGCCGGCATACAGACGGTGCGCGGTTTCGGTTATCTGCTTGATATAGAAAGTGCCTCGTAAAATAAGGATCTATAAAAAGCTCATGCCGCCGGGTTCGCTTGCGCGGCAGCTGGTTTTGCGCTTGTTTCCTGCGGTGGTCGTGCTGGTCGTCCTTGATCTTAGTGCGACCTGGATCATGACGCGCAACATGAGCTTTGAAGGCTCGCTGTTGCAGGATCTTTTCTGGACCATGGTGCTCAGCCAGGTACTTTTGGTCGGCATATTTGCTTGGGTTCTGATCTCCGGAGTTCGTTCCGGACTTGCATCCATCAACCGTTTGTCCCAAGAAATCAGTCAAAGGTCGATCGAGGATTTGCAAATGCTCGATGTGGCCGGACTTCCGTCTGAAGTGGCTCCGCTGGTTATACACTTCAATGATTTATTGAGTCGACTGGACGATTCGATGCAGGCGCAGAAGCGCTTTATCGGGCACGCCGCACACCAGCTTCGCACCCCTCTGGCTGGTTTAAAACTCGAATCAGAGCTCATGCTTACGCGCAATTTGCCTGACGACGTCCGCGAGCGCGCCGAACGTATCAAAACGGTGACTGATCGCATGATAAGGCTTGGTCAACAGTTGCTCGTGCTGGCCCGCGCCGATTTCTCGAACCGGCCGCAAGACAGTTTTGTCCGGTGTGATTTATGTGAGTGGGTCCGTAATAGCGGCGCAGAATGGATACCGGCTGCTCGTGCACGACAAGTTGACCTTCAGTTGGTGGCACCGGACGAGCCGGTTTGGGTCGACGTGGATGCCTTGTTACTGGAAGAGCTTCTGAGCAATCTGATCGACAACGCCTTGCGTTACGGAGCAGCCAGCAACATTACGCTGCAAGTGGGGGCTAATCCACCTTCCCTGACGGTCGAAGACAATGGACCAGGCATCGACCCCGACGATGCTGAGCGCGTTTTCGAAGCGTTTTATCGGTCGCCGCGCGCAGGTGCGGGGGGATCGGGTCTTGGGTTAGCCATCGTGCGCGAGATCGCGCGCGCGCATGGTGCCTGGTGGAACCTGACCAGCCGCCCCGCCTTTTCGGGTACACGAATTACTGTTGTATTCCCCGGTCCTCGAATTGGGGCCAAGCTTAGAAGACAAGAGTAAAAAAATGAATGATACGACTGTGCCGCAGGACCATGTGAAGCGTGGCGCTTCGCCAGGAGCGGCGATTTTGATTGGTGCCCTGGGAGTGGTTTATGGGGACATCGGTACAAGTCCGCTGTATACCATCAAGGCCGCTCTGGGGCAGATGTCGAAGCCCGGCGAAGCGGAGATCCTGGGCTTGCTGTCTCTGATGTTCTGGATGCTGATGATTGTGGTGTCGCTGAAATATGTGACGATTATCTTGCGTGCCGACAATCGCGGCGAAGGTGGCACGTTGGCCTTAATGGAGCTGGCTCTACGTGGTGTATCGGGCCCGAAACGATGGCGGCTGATTGTGCTGGGCCTGATTGGCGCCTGTCTGTTCTACGGTGACAGTATTATTACCCCGGCTATCTCGGTATTGTCGGCGATAGAAGGGCTGAGCATTGTTTCGCATAGGTTGGACGATTGGGTGGTGCCGCTCGCTGTATTCGTGCTTGCCTGTCTGTTTATGATTCAATCCCGCGGCACCGGGGCGGTCGGAAAGCTGTTCGGTCCGGTCATGCTGGTGTGGTTTCTTACCTTGGGGGCGCTCGGGGCTTGGCGCATCATATTAGAGCCCGGTATTCTGCGGGCACTGAATCCCGTCTGGGCTTTTGCCTTCATCGCGGCCGCTCCCTGGGAGACTTTCCTATTGCTGGGCGCTATCGTGCTGGCACTGACAGGCGCTGAAACCCTTTATGCCGATATGGGGCATTTTGGCCGGTCTGCCATCAGGCGGACCTGGTTCTGCCTGGTGCTGCCTGCCTTGCTTCTATGCTATTTCGGGCAAGGGGCGCTGGTTTTAGCTGACCCATCTACCATGGGGAATCCATTCTTTCATATGGCACCGGACTGGGCTTTGATACCGATGGTAGTGCTAGCTACCGTGGCAACGGTGATCGCATCGCAATCGGTGATTTCGGGCGCCTTTTCGGTGACTCGGCAGGCGGTTCAATTGGGGTTTTGGCCGCGCATGGTGATTTTGCATACGTCGGCTCGAGAAGAGGGGCAGATTTACCTTCCGCGCGTAAATATACTGTTATTTATTGCCGTGGTGGTCTTGGTGCTTTCGTTTGGATCCTCCGCCGGGTTGGCGCACGCTTATGGCTTTGCCGTGACAGGTACGATGTTGATGACATCGTTGCTCGCCTTTGCGGTCCTGCCGCGCAGTACGCACGGCATAAAGCGCCTGTTTTGGCTTGGTTTGGTCAGTCTGTTTTTGGTCATGGACGTGTTGCTGTTTTCGTCGAACACGCTAAAAATATTCGATGGCGGTTGGGTCCCATTACTCGTCGGTGTGTGCCTGTTGACCTTGATGATCACTTGGAAGCAAGGACGTGAAAAGATCCATGAGACCTTGGCTGGCGACCATCAGCCACTGAAGTCGTTTATGGAATCGCTCGAGGAATTTCCCCCGACCCGAGTGCACGGAACAGCGGTGTTCATGAGCATGATCTACAACACCGTGCCGCCTGCATTGCTGCATAATTTGAAGCACAACAAGGTGCTCCACGAGCAAGCCTTGTTTTTGACCGTTGAAAGCGCGGACGTACCCTACGTGCCGTTTGATGAACGATACAAGATAGAAAGATTAAGCCGGACAGCATGGCAGGCGGTGGCTCGCTGGGGATTCAAACAAGAACCCAACGTGCCTCAAGCCCTTCAGCAAATAATGCACGATTATCCGGAGCTGAATCTGGATCCGATGCAAACGTCTTACTTTTTGTCGCGGCAAACCATTTTTCCGGTGCGAAAATTACCATTCTATCTTTCAGGCGGCGACGCCTGTTTGGGATCATGGCTCGCAATGCCAGTGGAAGTACGCGTTTCTATAGAATTCCGCCCAACCGTGTCGTAGAAATGGGGATGCAGTTGGAGCTTTGACGTCGCTTCTTTCGAGCGGATCAAACCATGCGGCATCGTCGGTAAAACCCGGGGCGGGAAATTCGAAAAGCCGCAAGATAAAAGGCCGCACGCCTAGGCATGCGACCTTTTGTTTGACCTGTTGGGCGTTTACTTGTCGACGCCAGTTCCGGGTACGGTTATCGGTTCAGGAACGGCCGGGGTCGGCGGGGGCGTCACGCCTGTATTGGCATCGGTTGCGGTTTCCGGGGCGGCTGGCGTCGTGATTGTTGTTTCGCGCAAAACACCACCGCTGCCCACGCTGCCTTTAGTGAGCGTGTTTTGACCGGACATTTGCAACATGCATTCGTCGCGGTCGCCCGCGGGCAGGGCCTGGCATCTTTGGACTTGATTTTGATCGTAAGCCTGGTTATTGCTGGACAAGCGGTGGTGTCTGGCTTCGTCGCGGGCGGCCCCGGCCTCGCGCAGGCAAGTCGTTTTGTCCTGGTTCGTTTGACCAGTATTGCAGCGGGCAACATCTGCCTGGTAGCGCGCTTCGATGTCGGAATTGTCTTTGGCTGGAACTGCCGGCGCCAGCGGCCATTGCCACGGGAGCGGCCAGTAGAGCTGCGACGCACCATGCCGTAAGCTTCATACGGGAAAAAGATGTGGACTGAGTATGCATCATCGATGTACTCCTTTTAGGAATCAATTCTTATAGACCCACACGAGTCTGCAATAATCAGTATATAGAGTCACATGACAGCAGGTGTAACTAGAAATATTACGTTAGCGGCACCGCGTACACAACGTTTCATCTGCGGCTGTCAGGCTCCGTCTTCTTCCTTTTGTTGGACTCGCAGCTGACGTCGGATAGCGGCTCGCATCAATAGCATGGCCGTTACGGGCGACGTAATCACCAGAAAAACCGTGATCAGTATCTGGTGAACCACGAAGCGATGTTCGATTGCCGAAGAGACCAGTATCGAAGCGAGCAGCACAAAAAATACACCCAGCGTATTGCCCAACGTAGGAGCGTGTATGCGAGTATAAAAGTCGGGCAGTCGCAACAGACCCAACGAGCCCGTAAGCGTCAGGATGCCGCTAAACACCAGTAGTATGGCCGCCGGAATTGCCGCCCAAAATGGCAGATTTTCGATCATGGTTCGATGACCTCGCCGCGTAGAAGAAACTTGGCCATCGCAACCGACCCCACAAAACCGAACATACTGATCAACAAGGCGATGTCGAAATAAAGGCTGGAATTAAACTGCAGTCCCAACACGAGCAAGATGAGCATACCGTTGATATAGGTAGTATCCAGCGCAAGGACGCGATCGGATGCGGTCGGCCCGCGCAGCAGGCGAAGTACTGCGCAGGCCAGACCCAGCACGAAGCATCCCAGGGCGAAAGTGGCAGCCCAGTAAACGAGGTTAGTCATTCGAAGATCTCCATCAATGGGCGTTCGTATCGGTGCTGAATGGTATCCAACCATTCGCTTTCATCTTTTAAGTCGAGCACATGCAAGGTCAAAATGCTGTCGTCCTCGGAATAGTCGGACCACACCGTACCGGGAGTGTAGGTAACAATGCAAGCCAGCGCTGCAAGGCCGTGCGGGTCGCGAATCCGTAGCGGAATCTTGATAAAACCGGGGGTGGCGCCGGAGCGGCTACCTAGCAATATGATGCGCGCGACGTCGATGTTGGAACGCGTAATATCAATCGCTACATGGACGACAAGCTTGATCATGACAAGAGGATGCTTGGGATAGGCCTGCAAAGGCCGCAAGGCCATCGCGGCCCAGCCTAGCAATAAAGCCAGTATCGCCCCCAGCACAATTTGTCCGACCGACAGCGTGTCGTTTAGCAGCAGCCATAAAATGAGCAGCACTATGGGCAGAAAAAGCCAGTTTGCCGAGCGCTTCATAAGTGGGCTCCTGGCGCGACTCCGCGAACCGAATGTTGCGTTAGCACTGCATTAATATAAATGGCCGGACGATCCAGGTATTCAGCTGTCTTTTCAACAAAATTCATTACCGGGCCGGCCCAGAATGCCAGGGCAACGCAGGCGAGTACCAGCGACGCCAACGGGCCCTGCCTCGCTGATACGCAGCCTAGGCGTAACCGATTCTTCAGAGCTCCAAAACAGGCGTATGCCGGTGCGGCCCAGGGCAATGATGCCCGCCAGGCCCGATATCAGAACACCGGCGACCAGGCTCCACGCGGCGACGGAAGGCGTGTCAGTAGCCGAAGTTTGTAGCGCCGCTGAAAGCAGTGAAAACTTCGCCACGAATCCCGAAAGGGGCGGCAGGCCTGTAACGAGCAGGGCACAGGCAATGAAGGCCATTCCTAGAAAGGCCATGGCAGCCGGAATAGCCACACCCACCACATCGTCGGAGTGGTCGGCCGGTTCAGGATCTTCAAGGTCGAATGCTTCAAGGCTGACGGCCAGCAGGTCGGCGCCGAATGCCTGAGTGCGTTCCACCATTTCGAGCAGCATGAAGAAAGCGCCCAGCGCCAACACAGAACTGATAAGGTAGAACAAAGCAGGTCCGGTCAGCGTAACGCCCGGCATGCCTAGCGCGGCCAGTAAGGTGCCCGATGACATGATGATGCAATATCCGGCTTGCCTTTCCGCCTGAGGTGCTGCCAGCAGGCCGATGGCGCCAAATACCAAGGTTGCCATCCCTACGGGGAACATCCATTCTCCACCGAATGCGGCGGGTGCTCCGCTGGGTAACAATAACGAACCTATCCGTAGCAAGGCATAAATACCCACCTTGGTCATGATGGCAAAGATACCGGCAACCGGGGCGCAGGCATTGGCGTAGGCTGCGGGTAACCAGAAGTTAAGCGGCCACGCGGCTGCCTTGATAAGAAAGGCAATACCCAGGATGGCGGCGCCGGCCTCAAACAGGCGTCGGTCTACGCCGGCCAGTTCTCCGGCTCTTGCTGCCAGGTCGGCCATGTTTAAGGTGCCTGTTACGCCATAAATCAACGCCATTGCAATCAAAAGCAGGAACGAGGCCAGAAGGTTGACGACAATGTAATGCAACCCCGCGGCGACACGTGCCTTGCCCGACCCATGGAGCATCAGGCCGTAAGACGCGGCCAGCAATACCTCAAAAAATACGAACAGATTGAAGAGGTCTCCGGTGAGGAACGCTCCGTTCAAGCCCATTAGCAGGAACTGGAACAAAGGATGGAAGTGCACGCCGGCCCGGTCCCATCTTGCGGTCGCATAGATCCACGTAGTCGCACCCAGCACGGCGGTAAGTACCAACATGATGGTCGATAGGCGATCTACGACGGCGACGATGCCAAAAGGCGCCGGCCAGTCGCCAAGCAGGTAGACCCCAATGCCGTCGGGCCAATTGCTGGGGACGAAGCCGGCCGTCATACACAGCAAGGTAATGGCGACATACAGCTGGGCTGCAATCGAAACCGTGCTTAGCACTAGCCGCGCGCGCCGTTGCGAGTCGCGCAGTATCAGCATGGCGGCGCCAACCACTAACGGTATCGCGACCGGAAGAATCGGCAAATGTTGAGACCACTCGTTCACCGGCGTGTCTCCCGGCCATCGACGTGGTCAGTATCCGAAAGCCCGCGCGAGGCCAGCATTACGACGAGAAATAGCGCTGTCGTGGCAAAGCCGATCACGATGGCAGTAAGGACTAGAGCCTGCGGAAGGGGGTCTGCATAGTGACTGGCGTCGGAGCCCCATTCAGTATTGATTACTGGCGGAGCGCCCAAGGTGATGCGCCCCATACCGAAAATAAAGAGATTCACTGCATAAGAAATCAGCGAGAGGCCCATAATGACTTGGAACGTCCTGGGCCGAAGCAGCAGCCAAATACCTGAGCCGGCAAGCACGCCTATGGCGATGGAAAGCACCATTTCCATTATTGGGCTCCTTCGATAACATTCGGCGCGGTTGCGGCCGGTATAGGTTTGCGATGTAAACGTAGAGATTGGTGAGCCAGTGCGACCAGCATCAGGACAGTGGCGCCGACCACCAACATATACACCCCGATATCAAATAGCAGCACGGTCGATAAATGGACATGCCCGACGATGGGTAGCACGACATCCCAGTTCAACGCCGCCAGAAACGGTTTGGATGCCCACCAGACGGCCATTGCCGCCGTGCCCGCAAGCAGCAAACCGATGGCGATCCAGTTTTGAGGGTGAATACGCTGACGTGCTTCGACCCATATAACGCCACCCACCATATATTGCAGGATGATCGCTGTAGCCATGATGAGACCACCGACGAAGCCGCCGCCCGGAAGGTTGTGCCCCCGTATCAGGAAGTACATGGAGATGAGTGCAGCCATGGGCAAGAGCAGACGCACCAGCACAGCTGGCACCTTCATGACGCCATCCGGTATCAGTGCGCGCGGATCCGGTTCGGCGAAGCGGTCCAGCAACTTACCATGTGTGGGCAGATGCTGCCTGGCGGTGGGCAAGGTCAGACTTTCAAGCGGGGGACGGAAGCGTCGCAGTAAGGCAAACACAGTCAGGGCCACAATGCCGAGCACCGTGATCTCGCCGAAGGTATCGAAGCCGCGGAAGTCGACCAGTATCACGTTGACGACGTTTGCGCCGCCGCCAAGTGGAACTGATTGCTTGACAAAAAAGGATGAAATTCCCTCGGGATGAGGTCGCGTCAATACCGCATAGGCAATCGCAGACAAGCCAGCCCCGCTGATTATCGCAATGATCAGGTCGCGAAAGCGGCGTATATAGGCACGTAGCGATTTTTGGATCGGCTGCTCATCATCACCTTCCACGCGTGGCGGCAGCCAGCGTAGTCCCAGTAGAATCAGCACTAGTGTCACGACTTCGACGGCCAACTGGGTAAGTGCCAGGTCGGGTGCCGAAAGCCATGCAAAGGTAAGGGCGGTAACCAACCCGGCGCCGCCTGCAAGCAACAACGATGCGGCTCGATGGTATTTGGCCTGGCGCGCGGCCCCGATAGCGCATGCAGCGCCCGCCATCCACATCAAGGCAAAGAATGGATCGACGGGGGTGGAAATCTCAGGTTGGAACCATGTGCCGCGCAACAAGGGCAACATGGCCACGAAGAACGTCGCCAGAACGATCAGGAGCAGTTGTGGCTGCAAGCGTGGCGAACGGGTCCAGTCAAGGATAAAGGCCGCTAGGGTGTCCAGACCTTCTAGCGTTGATTCAAACGTGCGCCGGCCATCGAATCGATATATTAGCGGGGCCTTGCCCGGGCGCGTGCGATGTCGATGCCGCAGCAGCCATAACAGCCCGACACCGCCTGCCAGGGCCAGGAAGCTCATTGCCAGTGGAATGTTGAAGCCGTGCCACAAGCGCAGGCTATATGCCGGCGTATCCGCACCCAGAATGGAAACTGCAGCGTTTTGCAGGAAAGGGCCGACGGTAAAACTGGGGAACATGCCTACAACCAGGCAAATCAGCACCAAGATGCCGCTAGGGATCAGCATGCGCAATGGCGGTTCGTGAGGTACGCGAGGAAGGTCCCGTGGCGGCGGGCCAAAAAAAGCCTGCATAATGAATCGCAAGGAATACGCCACGCTCAATGCGCTTGCAATGACGGCGGCAATAGGCAAGGCGAATCGGGTTTGCCAATCGCCACTGACAAATACGGTTTCCGCAAAAAACATTTCCTTCGATATGAAACCGTTAAGCAAAGGTACACCAGCCATGGATGCGGCCGCCACGACGGCAAGCGTGGTGGTGATTGGCATGCTTCGATATAGTCCCGATAATCGCGTCAGGTCGCGCGTGCCGGTTTCATGGTCGACAATACCCGCTGCCATGAATAGCGATGCCTTGAATGTCGCATGGTTGATCATGTGGAAAACCGCTGCTATCAAGGCTAGTTCGCTATTCATCCCCAATAGCAGGGTTATCAAGCCCAGGTGACTGATAGTGGAATAGGCGAGCACCCCTTTCATATCCAATTGGAATGTAGCGGCGTAAGCGCCTAGCGCCAGCGAACAGAGCCCGGCTCCGCCTATGATCCAGGTCCACTCCTGCGTGCCGGCCATAACCGGCCAGAAGCGAGCCAGCAAGAATACGCCCGCTTTGACCATCGTGGCGGAGTGTAAATAGGCCGACACCGGCGTGGGCGCCGCCATCGCGTTGGGCAACCAGATATGGAATGGAAATTGGGCGCTTTTGGTCAGCGCGCCTAATGCAACGAGCACCAGCATGGTCGGATACCACGGGTGCGTTCGAATCAGATCGCCCGACGCCAGTACTACATCAAGATCATAGCTTCCCACTACATGCCCGATCATGAGCATGCCGGCCAGCAGGCACAAGCCGCCGGCTCCTGTGATAGTAAGTGACATGCGGGCGCCACGCCTGGCATCGAGCCGATGGTACCAGTAGGCTATCAGCATGAATGACGACAGACTGGTCAGCTCCCAGAATATGACCAACTGGATCAGGTTTCCCGACAACACGACGCCCAACATCGATCCCATGAATGCTTGAAAAAAAGCAAAGAAACGCGGGACGGGGTCTTGGGGCGATAGGTAGTAACGCGCGTACAGGACGATCAGGGCACCCATGACCGTTATGATCATGGAGAATAGCCATGAGTAGCCGTCCATGCGCAGCGTAAAGTCTGCCCCTAAGCTGGGAATCCAGGGCACAACAGTCTTGACGACTCTGCCGTCAGCGACGTTGGGGAATTGGGTAAAGACCAGAATGGAGCAGGCTACGGCCACGAAACCAGCTAGCCACGCTTCAAGCTTTCGCGCATTGGACGGCAGCAACGCAGCAATAATGCTGCCCGCAAAAGGCAGGGCAAGAATAAAAACTAAGGGCATCAGGGGCGAGAGTTGGTGGATGAATCTAACCCTTATAATACGATATGTTGCTGTCGGCTTTGCGAAAGCCTCGTTTTTTTTGCCTCTGCTTTCCTTTTAAGTCCTTAGTATTTTAATTTAAAAGATGATTTTTTTAATTAATAGAATACTTTCGTGGAAGGAATCGGCACCCGGTCGGGCGGCACCATTAAGGTTTTCAGGTAAGTGAACTTAATTACCGGTGGCCGCCCGCGACCCGTGTTCCTTTGAACTAGTTTTGGCGAGTCCGCCGTACATGGGTGCTATCAAGCTTGGCGATATTGTCAACACCGCAATGCAATACGGTATTGACCAATTCACGCTGCATGAAATCAATCACACCGTTCACGCCGCCGGAGCCGCCGACGGTCAAACCGTACATTAGCGGACGGCCAATGGCGACCGCATCGGCGCCCAGCGCCAGCGCTTTCACGATATCGGTACCACGTCGAATCCCGCTATCCATAATAACGGGCACATCGCCCTGTAAGGCCTGAGCAATTTCCGGCAGTACAGTAATGGCCGCCGGTGTTCCGTCCAAGGCCCGCCCGCCATGGTTCGACACTTGAATTGCCGCCGCGCCGGCTTTAACTGCCGCCACCGCATCTTCTGGACGCGTAATTCCTTTAACAATTACTGGAAGTCCGGTGATCTTGCCTATGAACTCAACATCGCTCCATGTCAAGTTTGTCTTGAAAGCATTGGCGCTACCCGTCGGAAAGTTGCCGTAAGGCAGCCATGGCCTGGGCTTGCCCAGGCGCATGTATTCGTCTGATGAGCCTTGGCCGATGGCGTCAATGGTAAAAACGATGGCTTTGAAGCCCGAATCACGGGCGCGCTGCAGTACCTCTTTAGACAGCCCTTCATCGACGTTCAGATACATCTGAAACCATTTCGGTCCGGTGGACGCCTTGGCAATGTCTTCCATGCTGCGGGTCGAAGCGCTGGATACCGTCACTAGTGCGCCCGATTTGGCCGCGCCTTCGGCCGTTGCCACTTCGCCGGCCGGATGGTGCAGGCCGTGGCTACCAAACGGCGTGACTATGATCGGGTGGGGCAGCTTTTCACCCAGCAAGGTAAGCGAAGTGTCGATTTTTTCTCGGACAACACCTCGCATACGGTGCGGGGTAAAGACATAGTCGCCAAAAGCGCGCCGATTCTCTGCCAGAGTCCATTGCTCGCCAGATCCGTGTGACACAAAAACATAGGTGCCGTTGCCATACTTCTGCTTGGCTTGTTCTTCCAGCAAATCAATATTGAAAACATCGATATTCTTATTGATCCCTTTGCGTTCGATCATCATCGATTCGGTGTTTGCTTCTTCGGCTACCTGCGCGCGGACCATTCCGGATGCTGACAGCGCAACGGTGGTGAACCCGGCACCAGCCAGGCGAAACATATCGCGCCGTGCATGGTTCCGAGGCTCGGCCGAATCAACGGAACTAACATCGGGGTTTATATCATTCAAAGTGTTTTTCCTTTCACGAATTCAAAAAAGCCAGGGCATCTGCGCAGCCTTATAGGCTATCGACAACGCCACCCTCTACCCGCAGGGCAGCTCCGGTGGTCGCGGAGGACAGTGGCGAAGCCACATAGACCACCATATTGGCGACCTCTTCAAGGGTCGCCGCACGTTGGATGATGGAGCTTGGGCGATGTGTTTTAACGAACGCGATGCCAGCCTCTTTCAGTGTCTGGCCTTCAGCTGCGGATGCCATCAGCATTTCCGCGGCACCTTCTGAAAGAGTGGGACCCGGCAATACTGAATTGACGGTCACACCGCTACCTGCGGCGAATTTGGCCAAGCCGCGAGCAATTCCGAGCAACGCCGTTTTACTGAAACCGTAGTGAATCATGTCGGCCGGAATGTTCAACGCTGATTCGGACGAAATAAACACGACTCGTCCCCAGTCCTGCTCAAGCATGGCGGGCATATATGCGCGTGCCAGACGCACGCCGGACATGATGTTCACCTCGAAATAGCGGCTCCATTCGGCGTCGTCAATTTCAAAGAATGGTTGCGTGCCGTATATGCCCAGATTGTTGATTAGAATGTCGCAGCGTGGTTCGGCTGCTGTCAGTTTTGCGCAGCCCTCGGCCGTACCAAGGTCGGCGGCGACGCCGCGCACCAAGGCTTCAGGGAAATGTTGCTTGACTGCCTCTATTGCCTTGTCAACTGTACCCTGCGAACGACCATTCACCACGACGCACGCGCCGGCTTGTGCCAGGCCTTTGGCAACCGCCAAGCCAATGCCGCTGGTCGAGCCGGTGACGACGGCGGTTTTGCCTGATATATCGATATTCATCATTTTTCTCAACCTTTGAAAAGAAAATAGCAGCTTGCGCGGATTAATCGTGCTGGACAATTCCAACAAGTCATTGCGACTCTGCTTTCTACAGTTGCTCTAATAAATGCAGCTTGTCTTTCACCGACGCCCACATCTCGTGTTCGGGAAGAGGGCTTTTGCTTACCCTTATCCGCTTCCATCGCGGATCGCGCGATAGGTCGCGATTTATCTGAACAAAATGCGCTTGGGCGGGATCGATTTCTCGTTCTTCGACAATTGCGTTCACAGGGCATTCGCCCACGCAAATCGAACAGTCGATACATTCATCAGGATTGATGACAAGAAAGTTGGGTCCTTCATAGAAGCAGTCCATAGGACAGACGCTCACACAGTCGGTGTACTTGCATGCAATACAGCTCTCGGTCACTACAAATGCCATCTTTTTCGACTACCTATTCTTACTGTTAATTCGGAAATTTGAACGGATCGGCCTGTGGCCGGTCGCTACCTGATGCCACCAAATTCATACGATGCCATCGGAACTTCCATCACATGATCGATGAAAACAGTTCGACCCCTGGTCTTCACCCGCTGCTCCAGCCACCACCATCAAAGGCAACAGATGGTCTTCTTGCGGATGAGCCAGACGGGCGCCTGGCGCGCTTTCCCAGCGCACCAGCATCTGGTTTCGGGTACTGGCGTCTGGCTGCGCGATAGCTGTATTCAGGTACGCTTCGAACGCTTCTGCAATCGGCGTGGATTCAGGGCGCCGGAAACCACGCATATTGTGGTAAGTAAGGCCGCTTCCGATAATCAGCACGTTTTCGTCGCGCAACGGGGCTAGCGCCTGTCCGACTTTGATGTGTTCGATGGCGTCGTAATTTGATTTAAGCGACAGCATGACGACGGGCACGTCCGCCTCTGGAAACATCAAGCCTAAGGGCACGAACGTTCCGTGGTCGAAGCCGCGCGAAGCATCTTCGCGAGGGTTTAGTCCGGCGTCGGCAAGCAATGTTTTTACGCGAGCTGCCAGCGCTGGCGAGCCAGGCGCTGGGTAACTGATGTGATAGGTGTGCTCAGGGAAACCGTAATAGTCATATTCCATTGGCGGTTGCGTGGCGGTCGAGACGGTGAAGTCTTGAGCTTCCCAGTGGCCGGAAATGACCAGCACGGCTTTGGGCTTGGCGGGCAAGCGCCCCGGCAGTGCGCTGAATTCACGCGCCGTCTTCGCGTACATTGGACGCATGTTGTCCACATAGGGCCACGGGCCGCCGCCGTGGGAAACAAAATATACGGGTTGTCTGGTCGTCATGTCTGATCTCTTAAAGTAAGCTCACACAGTCAATCCAGTTCATTCCTTGACAATTTCAAGACGATGTTGACCGCGTCGTAAGTACACTGTACCTTTCTTACTCGATCTTAAATAGGCGACAATCCGGGCATGTTTGTTCCGTAAAAGAGAACAATGGGTAAACTCAAAGCGATGTCAATGTTCGTCCGTGTCGCCGAATTGGGCAGTTTTTCTGCTGCCGCGCGGCAACTGGGGATTGCGCGCTCTATCGTTACTCGTCAAATTGCGCAGTTGGAAAACGCCGTCGGGATGAAGCTGATGACGCGTAGCACCCGTCGTTTGACGTTGACATCTGCCGGCAGCGCGTATCTTGAGAAATGCCGCCAAATTCTCGATTTGATAGAGTCTGCGGAAACCGAGTTAGCGCAAGAGCATCAATCGATGCGTGGCGCTGTGCGGATCAGTCTGCCATTAAGCTATGGCATAAAGCGCCTGGCGCCCCTGCTGCTCGAGTTCGCCGAACAGCACGCCGAAGTGCGTTTGGAAATGTACTTCAACGATAGGCAGGTCGACCTGATAGAAGAGGGCGTGGATCTCGCCATTCGTATCACCCGGCGGTTGGCCGACAGCGACATCGTCCGCAGGGTAGGAACGGTGCGGGTGGTGGTTGGGGCGTCGCCCAGCTATTTGGCGCGCCATGGCGAACCGCAACATCCCGCACAGCTGATTGATCATGACTGTCTTAGCTATACCGCAAGCGGCGGCTTTGACGTGTGGCACTTCCTTGTAGACGGCGTACCTGCCGAGTTTCCAGTACGCGCTCGACTGCATTCCAACAATGGCGACGTGTTGGACCAAGCGGCGGCCAGAGGCATGGGGATTACTTACCAACCGGATTTCATCGTGGCCGATAGCGTCAAGGCAGGACGTGTCAAGTCAATCTTGAACGCTTATCCGGCGCCGGAGCTTGGCGTATATGTGATGTTACCGAGTAACCGGCAGATACCTTATCGTGTCCGTGTGCTTATCGACTTCCTTGCTAGTCGGCTTAGCGTCGACTGATCGCACGGTTTTAGTCTGTGAATCAATGATTTATTCAATCTTGGTCCGTGTTTGAGCTAAATCAAGAACAGCTTTGGCTTTAACCCCGACAATGTCAAACTGAAGCAGACCTCAGTCAATTGATCTGCTTTGCATGCCGCGCGCGGCAATTAGCCTTTACCCGGAGCACAGCAATGAGTGTCGCCATATCCCAGACTCAAGATAAAACCATTACGTTTCCGGACATTGAAATCTCCGAAGCTTTGATACGCCGTTTCGATAGTTCGGGGCCTAGATACACCTCGTATCCGACCGCCGACCGTTTCAAGGCAGCCTTCGACGAGGCTTCGTATAAAGACTACCTTGGGCAGCGCGCCGCTTCGGGAACCAATCCGCCTTTATCGGTTTATGTTCATCTGCCTTTCTGCGAATCGCTTTGCTATTTCTGTGCCTGCAACAAGATTATTACGCAAGATCATAATCGTACCGCTGAATATCTGCGTTACCTGAATCTGGAAATGGACATGGTGGCACGCCATCTGGGTACAGACCGAAAAACCGACCAGCTTCATTTGGGCGGCGGTACACCTACCTTTCTTAGTGCCGCTGAACTGACGCAGCTTATGGAGTCACTGCGTAAGCATTTTGCATTTTCAAGCGGCGCCGAGCTGGGTGTGGAAATCGATCCGCGCACGGTAACGGATGCCACGCTGGCAATGCTGGCGGGCCTGGGCTTTAACCGTACCAGTTTTGGCGTGCAGGATTTCGATCCAGACGTGCAGGCAGCGGTCAATCGCATACAGCCTCTGGAAATGGTCGAAAAAGCAATCGTTGCTAGCCGAAGCGCCGGCTTTCAGTCGGTTAATGCCGATCTGATATATGGTCTTCCCAAGCAGTCTCTGGGTAGCTTCAGCCGCACGCTAGACCAACTGATTCGTCTTTCTCCTGACCGCATTGCACTGTATAACTATGCGCATCTGCCCAGTCGCTTCAAGGCCCAGCGGCTTATTGTCGCTGGCGATTTGCCGTCTGCAGAAGACCGCCTGCAGATTTTTCTGATGTCCACGCGCCGTCTTCTCGAGGCGGGCTATGTGTACATTGGCCTCGATCATTTTGCCAAGCCCGACGATGAATTGAACAAGGCACGACTAACAAAAAGCCTACATCGCAATTTTCAGGGCTATACCACGCGCGCCGAATGCGACCTGGTGGGTCTAGGCGTGTCTGCCATCGGCAAGGTGGGGAATTCATACAGCCAGTCGGTGCGTAGTCTTAACGCCTATTACCAGCGTCTGGATCAAGGCCAACTTCCGATAGAGAAAGGCTTTGACCTTAGCGCTGACGATATCTTGCGCCGCGAGGTCATCATGACCCTGATGTGCAGTATGCCGCTGGATTACGCCGCGATCAATGAAAGGCACGGCATAGACTTTCACAGTTATTTTGCGACTGAATTAGGGCGGCTTGAACAGTATGAAGAGGCTGGCCTGATGCAGACAACCGGTCAAGCCCTGACTATCACCCCTAAAGGACGCCTGTTTGTCCGGGCCATAGGCATGGTATTCGATCAGTACATGGGGCAACCGACCGTGTCTACGTATTCCAAGCTTATATAGGGCACTTCGACGCTAACCTTATTGGTCGGCCGGTTTGCCGTCCTTGCCAGAAGCCCGCAGCGTTTTTGCCATGAGAAGGTAGACGGTGACGCCGACGCCGGCCAGCAGCAGGACACCCCGTATCCAAGGACTATGAATCAGCCATGCCGAGAAAGAAAGAGACAACCACAAGAAAATGATTGCCGTTATTTTCGCCCGCATGGGGATGCCCCGACCGCTTTCCATGTTGGCAATGTACGAACCAAACAGCTTGTTGGTTGTCAGCCAGCCATGCAGACGATCTGAGCCTCGCATATAGCAGGCCGACGCAAGCAAGACGAAAGGGGTCGTAGGCAGCAGTGGCAAGAATATACCCAGAACGGCCAGAACTAACGCCAGTGTTCCTACGATGTTGAACACGATTTTGGTCACTATGCTTAGCCTGCCTTGTTTTGCCGGACGTGCCGTTGTTCAAACCCAGTACCGCTACAGGATTCTAACAATATGAGCGAAAGCAAAGTACGCATTCAGGATTTTTTGGCCAGGGTGCCGTTGTTCAATGAGCTTGGTAGCGACGAACTGGATAATATTGCGGCGGGTACGACCGAAGTGCATGCGGCCCGTGGCGATGTCGTGTTTCATCGTGGCGACCCCTGCGTGGGATTCCATACGGTGGTGTACGGCCAGATAAAACTTATGTTCGTCTCGCCTATGGGCAACGAGAAAGTCGTCAGGATTATCGGGCCGGGCGACAGCTTCGGAGAAGCGCTGATGTTTATGGACAAAGCCTATATTGTGTCGGCGCAGGCCTTGGCTGATACCTTGTTACTGCACGTCGAGAAGTCGGTGTTATTCGAGGAACTCGAGCGTCGTCCTGGTCTGGCCAGAAAAATGCTCGGTGGGCTAAGCCAGCGGCTACATGCGCTTATTACCGACGTCGAAGCATACTCCTTACGATCGGGCACGCAGCGGGTCATCGGTTTCCTATTGAAAGGCGAAGCAGCCGAAGATGGACACCAATTTCGGCTTGAGACCAGCAAAACAGTAATTGCATCGCGCCTTAACCTGACTCCCGAGCATTTCTCGCGAATTCTGCACGATTTGAACGCCAACGGCCTGATTCAGGTGAAAGGGCGCGATATTACGATTGTGAATGCTGGCAAATTAAGCGCTTATCAGGGCTGACCGGTAGCTGGGAACGATTGCCTGGCGTCTTGTATTTGTTTCTTGACGTTCAAATACAGGCGGGTTGCAATTGCGATATTCCACCCTAGCGTGGCGGCTGAAGCGGTAAAGGCGAGCGCTGCCACGTGTGTGAAAAGCGGCGGCCAAATACTAGCGGCTACAAGCAGCAGCAGCGCAAGCACATGCAGCTTGAACTGCCTAATCGCTTGCGGGTCGGGAACAATGTCCCTTACCTTGGGCACAATGCGTAGCGCAATGGCAAGATCTTTCTGCGCATGAAACCAAAGCAGAAAGGGAACTATTTTGTACAACATGCCATTGACCGCTGACCATCCAAATCCTGCGATGAACAGCACCCCCAACGTAACCGGATACTCACGCTCTGAAGCGAAGCCTGCCAGCACCACTGGAAGGCAAGCCGCAAGGCTTACCATCGCAGTGCGCCAAAACAGGGTGGTGGCATCAGCTCTGGGGCGTTTGCGTGTCCATAACAAGTAAAAGGTAAGCAACGCAAATACAAAGTATGCCGACAACAGCAGGGCGGCCAGTGTTTGATCGGCAAGGGAAATATGATCGCCGCCCCACAGTGCGACTGCCGTCCACAGCATCAGCGCCAAGAAGCTTAGTGCTGCGAGCCAACGGGTGATTGGGCGCGGGTAGAGCTCGGTGACTTGAAATATGGGAATAAGCTGGAACGCCATTCCCATCACCAATAGACCGACCCAGCCTAACAGCCCCCATGCGGCATGAATATTAGTTAATAAAATCATGGGCATAGGCAGCGACCACGCGAAACCGGCTGCCAGCAGGCCGCCCGATAAGATGGTGGCCACCAACGCCGCAACGGATAGCCGGGCCGCCGCCAGTACATCGTCAGAGCCTTTCTGTGCCATGGCGCGATAGCGCCACAACCCGCCCAGCGCAGCGCCGGCCATCCAGAGCAGCGCAGATAGCAGCGTATATAAAGCCAGCTTGAATAGAATGGGCCGCATGAATAGAATGGCTGAATAAAGCGGCAGCCAAAAAAAGAGTGCCCACGATTAGCATGGGATGCACGAAACTAGAAGTCAGGCGTGGCGCGAGCACACTGGTTCCGGTCGCAACCGGAAGTATCTGAATTAGTGCGCCGACCATGGCACTGGCCAGAACGCCCAGGGTCATCAAATGCGTTAATGCCAGCGTATAAGGCGTCCAACGTGATTCCAGGGCCTCGGGGCCAGCCCATAGCAGTAGCAGTCCCGCAAGGACGGCAAAGAAAGGCACATTCAGGAAGAATCTGAACGGGACTGAAAGCGGCGGTGAATTGTCAAAGGACAGCGCTCGCCGCATCAGTCTTTATGCCATATGAGCACTTCATACCGATAGTCGGCAGTCGTGTTGGTTTCGTACCGGAAATTGTTGTTGTCCAAGATCGAATATAGGGGTCGCGGCTCGCGATCAACCAGCATACGCAAGCGCTGGTGCACTTGTAAGGTGTCCAGGGCTTCGAACACTCGTTCCAATGGTTCGGGTGGAGGAAGGCCGCTTGTGTCGAGGATTATTTCTTGTTCAGGGCTCATTGCGTACTTTTACCTCGGCTTAATGAACATAACCTTGATTTTTATTAAGGAATGCCAAGCGATTCGGCTGCATAGTGGCTACTGCGTTTTCGCGCCTTATTTTTGGAAGGACAATTATTGTGCTGCACTCCGCTCTAGAACGATTCAAGCTTAAAGGCAAATCTTTGCTACCTATTGTGCAGGGCGGAATGGGCGTCGGTGTTTCCGCCCACCGGCTTGCAGGCACGGTGGCTTCTCTGGGGGCGATGGGCACCATTTCCAGCGTCGACCTACGCCGGCATCATTCTGATCTAATGGTGCAGACTGGCCGATCCCGAGACAAAACCCTGATCGACTCGGTGAACCTTATCGCCCTTGATCGCGAGGTGACCGCCGCCAGGAATATGGCTGGGGGTAAAGGCATGGTGGCCGTAAATATCATGAAAGCCGTCATGGACTATGCTGCCTATGTACGCCAGGCTTGCGAAAGCGACGCTGACGCCGTGGTCGTCGGCGCCGGCCTGCCGCTGGATCTGCCCGATCTTACCGCGGACTTTCCCAAAGTTGCACTTATACCGATTCTGTCCGACGTGCGTGGTATTAACGTTATTCTAAAAAAATGGATGCGTAAGAACCGTCTGCCCGATGCAATCGTCATTGAAAATCCCCGGTTTGCAGGTGGTCACTTGGGGGCTGCCAGCGCCGAGGCTCTGAATAATCCAAGTTTCGCCTTTCCTGAAGTGCTGGAAGGGACGCAGCAGCTAATTAAAGAACTGGGGTTAGAAAAGGAAAACATTCCCCTGATTACCGGCGGTGGTATACATAGCCATGAACAGGTCGTCAAACTGTTGGGCCTGGGGGCGAGCGCTGTCCAAATGGGTACCCCGTTTGCCGTTACTGAAGAAGGCGACGCACACCCCAATTTCAAGAAAGTGCTGGTCGAAGCTCGCCCTGAGGATATAGTTACATTCATGAGTGTGGCGGGTTTGCCTGCCCGTGCTGTTCGTACGCCGTGGCTCGCCAATTATTTGGAAAAAGAGGCCAAGCTGCAGCGTATGGCCAAGCCCAAGGCGTGCACGGTAGGGTTCGATTGCCTGGCTCAATGTGGTTTGCGCGATGGCATCAGCAAGCATGGTCAGTTTTGTATCGACACCCAGTTGGCATTTGCGATGGCAGGAGATATCAGGCGCGGCCTGTTCTTCCGCGGCTCCGAGAAACTGCCTTTCGGAAACGCGATACGGTCGGTTCGTGAACTCATCGACTATATGCTGACTGGACTGCGGCCTGCTTTGGCGGCCGTGGCCGCGCCCACTGTGCGATCCGAAACGGCGCTGGTTCCTGCCTGATTGCCTGGTCCCTTTTCGTCTGTTTCATCGATGCAATAGTGCAGTCGCGAATTTATCTGCTTGCCGGATGAATCCCTGGCTGGGGTGGCTTGCATCCGGAATTTCTTGGGTAAATTTTAAAGATAGAACTCAATGATGCATACCCTTTCTTCTCCTGTTAACTCGTCGAATGATTCACTTGTCATGGAGCTGGTTTGCCCCGCCGGAAGCCTACCAGCCCTGAAGTCTGCAGTTGATAATGGAGCCGATTGCGTCTATGTGGGATTTCGCGATGTGACCAATGCCCGAAATTTTGCCGGACTTAACTTCGATGTGGCGGCGATCAACGAAGGCATACGCTATGCGCATGCTAATGGACGGAAGGTGTTTTTGGCCTTGAACACCTACGCGCAGCCCTCGGCTTGGAAGCTGTGGCGCGAAGCCGTGGACCGGGCATCTGATTCGGGTGTCGATGCGATGATCGTCGCTGATCCCGGACTGATGCAGTATGCCAGCCAGCACCATCCCCAACTGCGCCTGCATTTATCGGTGCAGGGTTCGGCGACAAACTATGAAGCGATCAATTTTTATCGCAAGCAATTTGGCGTGGTGCGCGCGGTATTGCCGCGCGTACTGTCGCTGACTCAAGTTGAACAGGTCACCGAGAGAACAAGCGTTGAGATCGAGGTGTTCGGTTTTGGTAGCTTATGCGTGATGGTGGAAGGTCGCTGCGCCTTGTCTTCATACGCCACCGGCGAGTCCCCGAACACTCACGGGGTATGTTCGCCCGCTAAATCGGTACGTTGGCAGCAGACACCCGAGGGACTGGAGTCGCGCCTGAACGGAATTCTGATAGACCGGTACGAGGATGGCGAGAATGCAGGCTATCCCACTTTATGCAAAGGCCGCTTCGATGTAGCAGCTGAAAACTATTACGCCCTGGAAGAGCCTACTAGCCTGAATACGCTCGAGTTGCTGCCTAGGCTAATGCAGATGGGCGTACGGGCGATAAAAATCGAAGGCCGCCAGCGCAGCCCGGCCTATGTCGCGCAGGTAACCCGTGTGTGGCGGGACGCAATCGACCAATGTCGGGCGAGTCAGCAACGTTACTCCGTCAAGCCCGGCTGGATGGCCGAACTTAACAAATTGGCCGAAGGACAGCAGCACACCCTTGGGGCCTACCACCGTCCATGGAAGTAAGAACCGCAGGCAATCGCCTGGCACCACTAAGTTAAAGCGATAAGCAGGAGACAGTGTTGTGAAAATCGGCTTAGGACCTATTCAATATTATTGGTCGCGTGTGGCGATGATGCAGTTTTACGAGTCCATGACTCGAGCGCCAGTGGATATCGTATATTTGGGCGAAACGGTGTGTTCGCGCCGGCACGAGCTGCGGCTTCCCGATTGGCTTGAAATTGCCGACATGCTGACCGACGCGGGTAAAGAGGTTGTCTTGTCGACTCAGGTATTGCTTGAATCTGGAAACGATTTAAGCATATTGCGCAAAATCGTTGATAACGGCCGCTTTACCGTTGAGGCCAACGATATGGGGGCGGTCAATTGCCTTGAAGGTAAGCCCTTTATAGCAGGACCGTATCTGAATGTGTACAGCTCGCCAACGCTCAAACTTCTGGCTGGGCTTGGCGCCAGCCGCTGGGTGATGCCTCTTGAGATGGGCCGCGAAGGGCTCGCACAGATGCAGCATGGTCGGCCCGCAGGAATGGAAACTGAGGTATTCGCCTATGGACGCATGCCTCTGGCATTTTCGGCACGCTGCTTCACGGCTCGTAATCGCAACATACCAAAGGACAATTGCCAGTACGTTTGTATGGATCATCCTGATGGTTTGCTGTTGGAGACGCGTGAAGGTCAGCCGTTTCTGGTGCTGAATGGCATACAGACGCAATCGGCCTCGGTATACGTTTTGCTGAACGAACTGGACGCGATGCGCGAGCTGAAGGTCGATGTAGTGCGGCTCAGCCCACAATCTCAATACACGGCTGAAATCATTGAGCTTTTTTACGGAGTCATCAATGAAAATCTGGCTCCCACCGATGCCTTCGACCGAGCGCAGGTATTAATGCCGGCCGAGCCCTGTAACGGGTATTGGTATGGCCGGCCGGGTCTGGACATGCAGCTGGCGTAAACCGCCGCTTTTCCTCAGGAGTCGTCGTTGAATCTATCGTCGTACCAAATTCCCGCGCCTTTCAGCAAGGTGTTTTGCCGATTGCCCGCATATCCGGGTTCATTGATGTTTGTGACCGGGCTTAATCTGGCCCTTGCACGGCACTTGCCAGCAGACACCTTGCGCCTGCTGGATGGGCATAAGCTGCGTATCCGCGTCGTCGACGCCGGAATCGCTTTCGATTTCATCTGGCGCGACGGCTCGTTTTTCGCACAGCACAAGGCACAAGATAAGTTTGAATCCCATGGCCCGGGCTTGCGTGCGTGTCGTTTACAAAAGCGATCCATCGTGGGTCCTTCGCCACTAAATACCACGCCGTCAATCAGACAATCAGGGCCAGAACCAGATTGCCAATAAGGTCGAATGGCTGAACGTTTACTCTGTTATGGCGTCATTCTGATACGCTCGTGCGTGCTGCGCCGTCCGCATCACTTATCGCGCTGTCAATCAGCGCCATTGCCATCCATCTTGCGATGGCCTCGGTTTCACGGTTACTGCAATTCCAGATGTCCTTTAGCACTACATAGGACTCATAGCCGTAAACCACAGATAGCGCCTTATGCAAGCGTTCCAGTATGGGCTTGGGCATTTGGCCCTTGAATGGCTGGAGCGCATGCTCCAAGATCTTGATGCGGTGTCCGCGCCGGTATGGTTCTTCTTGCAATAATCCTGCGCGCTCAAGAGAGCGGTGTTCCAAAGATAATTGCAAGGCCGCACGCATCTCGGTTTCATACTCCTTGAATCTTGGGAAGGTTTGATCGAATAGTTCCATAACCCGTTCGCGAGCCCCGGGGAGTTCCGACGTCGCGGTACGAACCGGTCCCAGAGATGCGTCGACCACGGCAGTGATCAATTTGCTTCGGCTGGGAAAGTAACGGTAGGCAGTCGCGCGCGAGACATTCGCTTTACTGGCGAGCTGTGCGACCGACGGGACTTCGCCGGACTTAATAAGCAACATGGCGGTCGAAAGCAGCAGGTTATAAGTCCGAGCTCGTGCTCCGCCGGCCGGAACCGGGGGAACCTCGGTAATGGAAAATCTCTTTCTTGAATTCATAAAAAAGTTTCTTTCAACTGCGATTAAAGTTCCTTGACGTAACAAAAAATGCCCATTAGTATTTGATGATTAAATAATAGACAGTAGTCTCATTTTGAGCCTAATGTCTTAAACAGTCCAGAAGAAATCCATAAAAAGCTACCGGATGCGTTCGCGTATCACGAGTAAGCGAGGAGACAAGATTGAAGATTGCTACCTATCAATGGGGTGGCAGGCGGTGTGTCGGCCTGCTTTCGCAAGATCTTTCAGAGATTACACCGCTTGCGCTCCCCGAGGCGGAACGCGCTGACGGGGCCTTGGCCTTGGTTCGTCTTCTAGCCGCTGGTGGGTCCCTTCCCGAAGCCGCTGGACCAAGAATTCCGCTTGCCGCTGTCACGCTGGAAGCCCCTATCCCGCAGCCGCGCCGCAATCTGTTTTGTGTCGGCCGGAACTACCGTGCTCATGCGAAAGAGCTCTCTGCGACGGTATTCAAGGACAATGACAAAAAGGAAGATGGGTGGCCCATCGTCTTCACCAAGGTTCCGGAAAGTGTCATTGCGACACAAGCAACGGTACGCCTTCCGCATGGGATCTCTTCCCAGGTCGACTACGAGGCCGAACTTGCAGTCGTTATTGGCAAAGCGGGGACTAACATCAGTGCCAGCCGGGCAATGGACCACGTCTTCGGATACACCATCGTCAACGACGTTACAGCGCGCGACGTGCAAATGCGCCATCAGCAGTGGGACATGGGCAAGTCGTTCGATACCTTTTGTCCCATGGGCCCCTGGCTGGTTACGGTCGATGAACTTGACGGGTCAAATACAGCCGTTCGGTGTTATGTCAATGGCGACCTGCGTCAGCATGGGCAAACGGCCGATCTGATATTCGATATCCCCACTCTCATCGAAACGTGCTCCCGAGGGATCACGCTTTATCCGGGCGACATCATCGCTACAGGGACCCCGGCGGGCGTGGGAATGGGCATGAACCCTCCCACCTATTTACGCAGCGGCGATTTCATTCGTATCGAAATCGATGGTATTGGCGCTCTCGAGAATCCATTCAAATGACGACTCAATTTTTCGATAGGGTCGCAGTGGAAGTTTCGGGCGAGGGCCAACCCGTGGTCTGTTTGCACGGACTTGGAGGCTCCTCGAATAATTGGACGCCCGTCGAGGAAGCTTTCAGCCGGTTCAAACTCGTTCGAATCGACCTTCCCGGCAGCGCACGTTCTTCAAGGGTGGCGGGTCCGATCACGATCGAATGTCTTATAGAGACAGTACTCACCGTCTGCAACCGTCTTGGCATCGAGCGTGCGCATTTTGTGGGGCATTCGCTCGGCTCGATCGTTTGCTTCAATCTTGCCGTCAGCCATCCCAGGCTCATCAAGAGCCTGGCTTTATTTGGTCCCTTGTTGGCCCCCACCGAAGCGGGTCGGCCGGGTATCCTGGCGCGTGCGGCCAAAGCGCGCGATGAGGGCGTAGCGGGAATGCAAACAATCGCCGATCAGATCGTTGGCGTCGCGGTTTCGGCAACAACACGGCGTGAGCGCCCCCTTGCCACGGCGATGATTCGCGAGAGCGTCATGCGACAGGATCCCGAAGGATATGCGCATTGCTGCGAAGCGTTGGCCAATGCGCAAGCCCCCGCGATCGAGAGTATCAGCTGCCCAACCTTATTGATTGCTGGCGACGAAGACGTTATTGCTCCGCCTTTATCGGTAAGGGGTATTGGCGAAAAAATTTCTGGGAGCCGCAGCATTATTTATTCGCAGTGCGGACACTGGATTACCTTCGAGCGACCAGAAGACAGCGTACGCGATCTTAAAGAATTTTATTCCGGCCGTTTCCAGTAAAAGGACTTCATCATGGCTCAGGTACTGTTTACAAATGTCCGTATTTTTGATGGATCTGGCAGCCAACCTTATAACGGCGAATTACTGGTCGAGGGCAACCGCATCACGCGGGTCGAGCGGAATGCCCGTTCGATTTACTCGTCGGGCGTCACGGTTATTGATGGCGCCGGTGCATTCTTGATGCCGGGAATGACCGAAGCGCACACGCACTTCTCCTGGAATGACCAGCCGTCGTTGGCGGCAATACAGCTGATGCCCCCAGAGGAACATATTCTTTGGTGTGTGCGCGTTGCGAAGCGCTATCTCGATATGGGATGGACGTCTTGTGTCGGAGCTGCCACTGCGAAAGCGCGGCTGGATGTGGTATTGCGCAATGCGATCAATAATGGCGAGTTTCCAGGGCCGCGTTACCTCGCAGCAAGTCAGGAGATCACGACTGTTGGCGGTCTAGGCGATGAGTCACGGCCGCACCTGCCGTTTGCCGAGCTCAATTTCGGTGCTGTCGTGACCGGCGTGGATGAAATGCGCCGAACGGCTCGTACTTTCATCAAATATGGCGTAGATACCCTGAAAATCAATCTTTCTGGCGAATATATCGCGGGAATGGCTGCCGAAATTACCCCGTTCTCAGACGAAGAAATAGCGGTGCTCGTGCAGGAAGCGCACAGAAATGGCAAGCGGGTGGCGGCACATGCGCGCTCCTGTGAGTCGATCAAGCAATGCATTAGGCATGATATAGACCTGATCTACCACGCCAGCTTCACCGACAATGAAGCCCTTGATCTGCTCGAGCAGCACAAGCACCGGATTTTCGTCGCGCCCGGGTTGGCATGGCTGGTCAATACCAGCTACCACGCAAGCGAATGGGGTATTACTCCTGACATTGCGCGAAAGATGGGCTATCACAACGAACTCGAGCATGCCATTGAGTCCCTTAAAAAAATGCACAAGCGTGGTGTTCGCATTCTTCCCGGCGGGGACTACGGATTTGCTTGGATCAAGCATGCTACCAACGCACAGGATCTTGAGTATTTCGTTAAGTATCTAGGGTTTACCAACATGGAAGCGCTTATTAGCGCCACCCGTTTTGGCGGTGAAATAATGATGAAACCCGATGAGCTTGGGCAGCTGAAGCCAGGCTGTTTGGCCGATCTGCTACTGATCGACGGCGATCCGCTGGCGGATATAAAAACACTGCAGGATCCTGAACGGATTTTGGCGGTAATGAAAGATGGGGAATTCCATAAAGCACCGGAAATCCGCAATTCACATGCGACGCGGTGGGCGGTCGCATGAAGTTCGTCTTGCGATGGCGGGCCATAGCATCGACAGTCGCAATTTGGCTCGCCATTGGTCTGCCTCTGATTATTCTTGCGCTATTGGCGCTAACAACCCAGCCCCGCCTGTTTATCCTTTCGCTCCTTAATGGGCTCACACTAGCTGCGCTGTACTTCCTAGTTGCAAGCGGGTTTACCTTGGTATTCGGGCTAATGCGCAATGTCAATCTTGCACATGGTTCGCTTTTTTTACTGGGCGGCTACGTGGGATATAGCGTAGGCGAAGCAAGCGGCTCGTGGCTGCTTGCGGTGGCTGCCGGGTTTTCATTCACCGCATTTGTGGGGTTACTGCTTCAGGTATTTGTATTTCGTTTTATGGATGGGCAGGATTTGCGCCAGACCCTGGTGACGATTGGGTTGTCTATCGTGCTGGCAGATATCTTCCTTTGGATCTGGGGTGGCGATACGTACCAGTTCGATCCTCCGGCATGGATGCAGTTTCCTGTTCCTCTGCCTTTGATCAATGCCTACCCGGCATTCCGCTTGATCGTGCTCGCCACGGCAATTGTCGTTGGCGTGGCGCTCTGGCTATTCCTCAACAGGAGTCGCGTGGGCATGATGATACGGGCGGGCGTCGATGACAAACGCATGCTGTCAGCCAGCGGGGTGAACGTTCAACGTATTTTTGCCGTGACGTTCGCGCTCGGCGCCGGGCTGGCGGGCGTGGCTGGCGTAATAGGCGGTACGGCGTTGTCCATTGCGCCTGGTGAAGATACCCGATATCTGCTCGCATCGCTCGTCGTCGTCATCGTCGGGGGTATGGGTAGCATCAGTGGCGCAGCTTTAGGTGCACTTCTAATTGGTGTGGCCGAGACCATGGGGTTGGCTTACGCCCCCACGTATGGCGTTGTCTTCACTTTTCTCATTATGGTGCTGGTGTTGGCATTCCGGCCCCGCGGCTTAATGGGGAAACAAGTATGAGCGCCAATAAATGGAGACGCGCTACCAGCACGCCCGCACTGCGGCGCCTTGAGCCGGCGACCCAGGCAAGCACGAATAGCGTGCGACGATCGCCGCAAGTTTTACGCTACTTGTTTGTTTTACTCCTGCTGCTTGTGTACCCATGGTTGGCATCTCCCTTTTTCACCTTCCAGATTGGTGCTCAGGCCATGGTCCTGGGATTGATTGCATTATCCCTGGCCTTTCTGGCGGGTTACGGCGGGATGGTTACTCTTTCGCAAATGTCTATTGCCGGGATCGCCGGATACGCAGTGGCGATATTTGGCCATTCTTCGGTGTCGCAGATCAGCTTGGGGTGGCCATGGTGGCTGGCAGCATTGACCGCAATTTTGCTGGCAGTCTTCACTGCTACGTTGATCGGCCTGATCTCGGTGCGAACAGATGGCATCTATACGATCATGATCACCCTGGCAATTGGGGTGGCACTGTACTACTTCACGCAGCAGAATTACAGCATATTTAACGGCTTTCAAGGATTTTCACAGGTATTGCCGCCGACCGTTTTCGGGCTGAAGCTAGGAGACCCCATTCCTTTTTATTACTTCGCCTTAGCTTGCGCCGTACTGGGGTACATGGTGGTCACGTACTTGGTACGTACCCCTTTCGGTACGGCGCTGCAGGGAGCGCGAGACAACTCGCGACGCATGGGCGCCATAGGTTTTGATGTCAATGCACACCGTGTCGCAGCGCATGCATTTGCAGGGCTTATTGCCGGTGTGGGCGGAGTATTACTGGTTTGGTACAACGCTCGGGTTTCACCCGGGACCATCGGTATTTCCGCCTTGATCAATATTCTTATCATTGCCGTGATCGGGGGGATGCGCCATCCGATTGGACCGTTTATTGGTGCGTTGATTTTCGTATTGCTGCAGAACTTCGCAATCGATTTAATCAGCCGTGAACGATTCAATCTAATTATCGGCGGCGCGTTCTTACTGATCGTTCTGTTTTCTCCTGATGGCCTGCTGGGTTTGTGGCATAAGGCGCGAGGTCTATTTCACCCGACCATAAAGCGGTGACTCTCCAAGGTTGTATCCGTTAACTCATAAATGACAAGAGGAAAACCATGAAGATTAATCATCCGGTTATATCGCTAAGCATTATCGGCCTTGCGCTCGCAAGTCTGGGGGGAGCCGCCCACGCCCAGGAAACCATCAAGATGGGAGCCCTTGCCACAATGGAGGGCGCTTTCACGGTTCTCGGTCAGGATGGAATGCGTGGAGTCGAACTCGCTCTGAAGCAACGTAACTATATGGCGGGTGGCAAAAAAATAGAGCTGGTTACAGGATCGTCTAATGGGCAGCCTGATTCAGCGGTCAATGCGACTCGCAAGCTCGTCGAGCAGGATAAGGTGGCAATTTTGCTGGGCCCTCTCTCCGGTTCAGAGGGTATTGCGGTCAAGGAATACGCGAAGGGCCAGCCTTCAGTCACCTTTGTCAATGGTTCCTCGGCGGCGCAGGAAACGACCGTGGTCGACCCGGCGCCTAACTTTTACCGGTTTTCAACCGATGGTGCACAGTGGCAGGTAGGCTTGGGAACCTACGCATACGAGAAAGGCTATAAGAATGTCGCTGTAGTTGCCGAAGATTACGCTTTCCCTTATTCGCAAGTTCAGGGTTTCATGGTTGAGTTCTGCAAGGCAGGAGGGAAAGTTACCAACAAACAGTGGGTACCGCTAGGCACCAAAGACTACTCGTCTGTCATCGCGAAGCTGCCATCCGCGGTCCACGCCATATATGTCGCTTTGGGCGGAGCAGATGCGGTGAATTTCATGTCGCAATACGAACAGAGCGGAGGAAACAAGCCATTCATAGCAGGCTCCATCACTGTCGATCAATCGGTTCTCAGCTACAAAGGCAAGCGGCGCGATGCGCTGATCGGTACTCCTTCAGCTGGTCCCATCGCCGACAACTGGGATAACGCTGAATGGAAGAAGTTCGTAGCCGACTACAAGGCCGCAGGATTCAAAGACGCATTCGCTTCGCCTTCGTTGTTTGCTCATGCCTACTACGTCAATACCAAGGCGGTGCTCGACGCGCTTGATGCAGTAAAGGGCAACCTTGCAAACAACCACGCTGCGCTGCGCGACGAGCTCTCCACCATGACCGTGAAGACCCCAACCGGAGACGTCAAGCTCGACGGAAACCGCAATGCGATCGCCAATATTTATCTGACTGAAGTCGCCAAGAGCCCCGAGGGCACCCTGTATAACAAGGTGGTCAAGGTGACTCCGAACGTGGATCAGCTGCTTGGCATGAGCAAAGCAGAATTCGAGAAAATGGGTGTCGGTTCCCGTACCAACCCCGAATGCACATGATTCCCTGGGTACGCATAAACGTATGAATACTGCTCGTGTTGCAACAGGGTTCAGTTCCGGCAATGCACTGGAACTGAACGGCGTTTCCCGCACATTTGGTGCATTGAAAGCCATCGATGATGTCAGCTTTACTGTGGCCGCCAGTCAGCGCTACGCTGTGCTGGGCTCTAACGGTGCGGGAAAGACCACGCTGTTCAACACGATAACGGGTGACGTTTCGTCAAGCAGCGGCCAAGTGCTGCTTTTCGGCGAGGACGTCACCCATCTTCCCGTGCATGAGCGGATTCGCCGCGGATTGCGCCGCACCTATCAGTCGTCCTTGTTATTTCGCGACTTGTCGGTTCACGATAACCTTTTTCTGGCGGTGCGCGGCGTTACACGCGGCCGCTTTAGTTTTATCCGGCCACCCGCTGACGATTCCAGCAAGATTGCCACTCGTAATCTGCTGGACCATGCGCGTCTTTCTCATGTGGCCGCAGTACGGGTGTCCGAGTTATCCCACGGTCAGCAGCGACAACTCGAGATAGGTATGGCTCTGGCCGGGGCTCCCCGACTGATTTTGTTCGATGAGCCCGCGGCGGGATTGTCCCCTGTGGAGCGCAGGGAACTGGTCAATTTGCTTAACGAGCTACCGCGTCACATTGGATATGTAATTATCGAGCATGACCTGGAGATCGCGCTCTCGGTGGTAGAGCGCGTGACAGTCATGCATAACGGGCGCGTATTGCGCCATGGAACCCCGCAAGAAATCGAAAAGGATCCCGAGGTCCAGGCCATTTATATGGGGGAACACGGCTATGGCCATTAAGCAACCAGGTGGAACAGCCCCTGTGCATGGCGGCGCAGGTCCGATGCTCGAGATTCGTAACCTGGACGTCTTTTACGGGCAGGCGCATGCCGTGCAAGATGTCACTCTTACGCTCGAGAGCGGCGTGCTGGCAGTGGTCGGCAGGAATGGCATGGGCAAAACATCGGTGTGTAATGCGGTGACCGGCCTGGTGCCTGCCAAAGGAAGCATCCGTTTCAATGGCGCGGAAATCCTGGGATGGTCGCCTCATCGTATTACTCATGCCGGTATTGCTTACGTGCCGCAGGGCCGTCGAGTCTGGCCATCATTGACCGTGGACGAACATTTAAGACTGTCTGCCAAAACAGCTCGCGCGGGAGAGTGGACAGTAGAACGTGTGTATCAGTTGTTCCCTCGCCTGGCTGAACGCAGATCCAATGGTGGAGCGCAGCTCTCGGGGGGAGAGCAGCAAATGCTGGCTATCGGTCGGGCCTTGTTGTTCAACCCGAAACTGCTGGTAATGGATGAGCCAACAGAAGGCCTAGCGCCAGTCATTGTCGAGCAAGTTACCTCCATGCTCGCGAGGCTGGCAAAAGAGTCGGGCATCTCGGTGTTACTGATCGAGCAGAATCTTGGTGTTGCCATTGATGTTGCAGATACCGTGGCGGTCCTGGTTAATGGCCGTGTGGCTCGCGTTTTGCCTGCCGCCGAATTGGGTTCCGATCGTGAATTACAGCAGCGTCTGCTTGGCGTGCGCAACGCGACTCAGGAGGACGTACAAACCAGTACCCGGGGGCCGATGCCCCAGGCTGCTCCTGACGAAGACCATCTCGCCCCGATCGAAGTGTTTACCATAAGGCGCAAGGGCGATCCTCCTGAACCCGGCGAAAGTTCAAATACGGAACGCATGACACGTTGGGACAATCGATCCGACTCGCTTTCTTCTTTTAAGCCTGGATACCGGACCATCGGCGCTGAGGTAGCGCCCAAAGCGGCAGTCGGTAATGGCAACTTCGAAAAAGCGCGAATTTTTGACGCGACCGTGGCCTCAGCACTAGATCGGGCAGCCTACGTAGTCGGTACCTTCGACACAAAAGGTCGAGAGCTTTCTTATTTGCGCGGCTGCATCGATAAGCTCGGTGTGCGCACTGTCACTGTGGATTTGTCTACGAGCGGCGGAGTGTCTTCTGCCAGTGTGCATCCGCGTGAGGTGGCCCGCTTCCATCCCGAGGGCGAGTCTGCGGTGTTCGTAAATGACCGCGGCCTGGCAGTGTCTGCCATGTCACTGGCTTTCGAGTTATTTCTGCATAGCCGGCGTGATGTGGGCGGCATCATATCGGCAGGCGGCTCCGGAGGGACGGCAATGGTCACGCCGGCCATGCGAGCGTTGCCTGTAGGTATACCGAAAGTCATGATATCGACAGTCGCCAGCGGCGACATTAAGCCGTATGTGGGCCAAAGCGATATCTGCATGATCTACTCGGTAACTGATATTTCCGGATTGAACCGAATTAGTGCCCGTGTATTGGGCAATGCAGCGCATGCCTTGGCGGGCATGCTGGCTCATCCGATCCAGGTCGATGAGTCTAAACCAGCAATCGGGCTAACCATGTTCGGTGTCACGACTCCATGCGTGCAGTCTGTTTGCAAGGCCTTGGAAGGCCAATATGACTGCTTGGTATTTCACGCCACCGGCACAGGGGGGCAGGCCATGGAAAAGCTCGTCGACTCCGGCTTACTGGATGCTGTCATCGATATTTCAACCACGGAAATTGCGGATCTTATAGCGGGCGGGGTCTTTTCTGCAGGCAATGAGCGACTGGACGCCATTGTCCGTCGAAAAATTCCTTATATAGGATCCTGCGGCGCGCTTGATATGGTTAATTTCCATGGCCGAAATACGGTGCCATCGCAGTATCGTCAACGGGTGCTTTATCAACATAATGAAAATGTAACGCTGATGCGCACAAGCGTCGGCGAGTCCAAGAAAATCGGCGAGTTCATTGTCAAAAAACTTAACCTGATGGAAGGTCAGGTGCGTTTCTTTATTCCGGAGAAAGGAGTATCTCTTATCGATATGCCGGGCCAGCCCTTCCATGACGAATTGGCGAATCAAGCCCTGTTTGCAGCGATCGAAAAAAATTTCAAAACTACGGCACATCGAAGGCTCATAAAGCTGCCCTACGACGTCAACGATCAAAGGTTTGCCCAGGCGCTGGTGCAGGCTTTCAACGAAATTGCCCGCTCGGAACCAGGGGTCGTCCGGGCTGCGAGATAAGGAAATAACATCATGGCACGCATCGCAAGAAGCATAATTCTGGAAAAATTTCGCGGCATGATCGCGCGGGGTGAACCCATCATAGGCGGCGGAGCCGGCACCGGCATGTCTGCGAAATGCGAAGAAGCCGGGGGGATTGATCTTATCGTCATTTATAACTCCGGGCGCTATCGCATGGCGGGCCGAGGATCTCTGGCTGGTTTGCTGGCCTACGGGAATGCCAACGAAATCGTCATGGATATGGCTCGCGAGGTCCTGCCAGTAGTTAAGCGCACGCCAGTCCTGGCGGGTGTGAATGGTACGGATCCTTTCATGATTCCTGATCGTTTCCTGCAAGAACTTGTTGAAGCCGGATTCTCGGGGATCCAAAACTTTCCGACAGTCGGCCTCATCGATGGCACCTTTCGCGCCAATCTCGAGGAAACCGGTATGGGCTACGGTCTTGAAGTTGACCTGGTAAGGGCAGCAGGCAAGCTGGATTTGCTCACCACCCCTTATGTGTTCAACGAAGACAATGCCGCCGACATGGCGCGCGCAGGCGCTGACATGATTGTCTGTCACCTTGGGCTGACTACGGGCGGGGCAATTGGTGCCCAGACAGCCCTGGCTCTTCCAGATTGCGCTGCCCGTATTGACGCCTGGTCCGCGGCGGCTCGGAGTGTCAATCCCGAGATCATGGTCCTATGCCATGGCGGCCCCATTGCCACGCCCGACGACGCGAGCTTTATCCTTGATCGGTGCCATTCTTGTCATGGCTTTTATGGCGCCTCTAGCTTAGAGCGTTTGCCCGTCGAAACAGCACTTATCGAGCGCACGCGCGCTTTTAAGAATATTCAGCGTTAACAGGGGGGCACGTCATGGTGGGTTCAGAATTCGGCACGTTTTTACTCGGTTTGCTTGCGATCGCCATCGTTTTGGCCATCGGTGTGTGGTTACTGCATTGGCTTTATTTACGCTCGTCGAAAGAGCGTGCCTTCGTGCGTACAGGACTTGGCGGGCAGAAAGTCGTGCTTGACGGTGGCGCATTTGTATTGCCGATTGTGCACGATGTGATCCCCGTTAACATGAGCACCTTACGGCTAGAAGTGATGCGCGGCAGAGACAAAGCCCTTATCACTAAAGATCGCATGCGGGTAGATATCATTGCCGAATTCTACGTGCGGGTTGCGGCGACAGCGGACGCAGTGTCGACCGCTGCGCAGACACTAGGCCAGCGCAGCATGGAGCCCGAGCAGCTCAAGGAACTGATTGAAGGCAAGTTTGTTGACGCCTTGCGCACTGCCGCCGCGGAAATGACGCATCGAAGAGCTTCACGAGAAGCGTGGTGAATACGTAAGGCGCGTCCGCAGCGCCGTCGCGGACGATCTGACCAAAAATGGCCTCGAGCTGGAAGCCGCGTCATTGACTCAGCTGGATCAGACATCCATGGAGTTTTTCAATCCATCTAACCAATTTGATGCCGAAGGGTTGACGCGCCTTACCGAACAGATCGAACGTCGTAAGAAGCAGCGCAATGACATCGAGCAGGATACGATGATTTCGATCCGCACTAAGAATCTCGAGGCGGAAAAATTATCTTTGACTATAGACCGCGAAGCAGAATATGCCCGGCTGACCCAGGAGCGTGAGGTGGAAATAGCTCGAGCGCAGCAGCGCGCGCAACTGGCACGCGAGCGCGCAGAGTCAGACCGCGATTCCGAGCGGGCACAGATCGAGTCACGCGAAGCAATCGATCAGGCACGCCTGCGATCCGAGAGGCTGATCGAGGGCGAACGGATTCAGAAAGAACGCGAAATTCAGGGGGCGACGATTGAGCGTCGACAGGCGCTGGAGCTAGCGGAGCAACAGCGCGCGATCGCAGTGGCTCAGCAATCCAAAACTCAATTTCAAGCCCAGACTGCGGCCGACCTTGCTCGCGCAGAGGCAGTGGCGACCGAGGAAAAAGTTTTTTCGGCCCGCGAAGTTGAAGTGGCTGAACGTAGGAAACAGATTGATTTAATAGGCGCTCAGCAGGCGGCCGATCGCGACGCATTGAGGTTGCGTTCCGCAGCAGAAGCCGAGAGTGCCGCTAGTGCCGACCGTGGAAAGGCCGTTAGAGCCCAGGCAGAAGCCGATGCCGATGCCGTCAGAATTCGGGCGGGAGCCGCGCGCATTCGGCAGGAAATTGAAGCCGAAGGCCTGCGACTGATGAATGAAGCCGCTAATGTCCTTTCGCCCGAGGCGAGGACTTCCGCATTGCGTATGCAGGTTGTCGAAAAAATGGAGGGAATCGTCCGTGAATCGGTCAAACCGATGGAGCGTATCGAGAGCATCAAGATCATGCAGTTAGATGGCTTTGGCGGTTTGGGCGGTTCGTTCAACAACGAGGCGGATGCAGGAGGGATCACCGAGGGCATAGTCAATTCGGCACTGCGTTATCGCGCTCAGGCGCCAATTGTGGACCAACTGCTCAAGGAGATTGGACTGGATGGCAAAGCACTTAGCCATAGTGCAATGTCGACATTATCAGGGGCCGTTATTGCCGAAAACACCGCAGAAAAAGACAAGGGGTGACCATGGTTCGTGTATATGTCAGCGCTGTTATTGATGCAGCGGCCGAAAGGGTCTGGGAGCAGGTACGAGATTTCAATGGCTTACCCGGTTGGACGTCTTTCGTGGTGCACAGCAGGATAGAAGGGGAAGTGCCGTCAGACCAGATAGGGTGCGTGCGGAACTTTAAGCTAAGGGACGGCGGCACGATACGTGAGCAATTACTGGCTCTATCGGACTACGATTACACCTTCATCTATTCGATACTTGAAAGCCCCTTAGGGGTAAATCATTATGTTGCGACCTTCAAGTTGTTGCCCGTCACCGACAATGACCAGACATTCATCGAATGGACTGCTGAGTTCGAATGTTCACCAGGCAGAGAGCGAGAACTAGAACACACTATTGGTCAGCAAGTATTTCAGTCGGCATTGAATACACTGAAAGAAAAATTCGCTTAACGTTCTGTCGGGTCATTTCGCAAGGGCTTCTGTACCGACGCTACAAGTGCGCCGGCGATCAGGACTACTGCCGATGCCGCCAATCCCGCGGTAAGCGATCCAGATAAGTCGCTGATCCACCCGGCCGCGACCGGGCCTATGGTCTGACCTAGGGCGAATAGGCTGGTGGCAACTGCCAGTGCGCTGCCCCAGGCAGGTTTCGCCAGGTTGGTTTTTACGAAGCCAGTCGCTGCTGAAGGCACCATGAATACGCTGGACCCTACCAGCGCTGCCGACGCCCACACGCCAATGATCGTCGGAAGGGCAAGGGGTAGGGCTGCGCCCACCGCCAATACAGCCATGGAGGCAGCCATGGGCAGACCATCATGGCGACCGTTAAACATTCGTTGCCACAGCAGCGGGGCGAGCAGCGTCATAATGCCCAATAAGCTCCACATGATCGACGTCATGGCCGCCGTTGACATGGTCTGCATAGGGTTGAGGCTGAGCCAGGCAACAATAAACGTCATGTATGCGATATAGCCCAGGCCGAACAGAAAGTACGCTGTGAATTCCGATATGCATGGTCGCCATGGCCACGCCGCGGAAGTGCCAGCGGACGAGGGTTCGGCAATACCGCGCGAAGCGCTGACGGCTGCCAGTGATAGCGGAATGCATACTGCCGCTATGGCAATCCAGGCCCAGGGCCAGGCGGCAGGGCCGCCATAATCGAACAACCAGGGAAGGAGGGCGCCGCTAACCAGCATACCGAAGCCGCCGCCACTGAAAAAAATGACGATGGCCCTGGTTCCCAACACGCCCGACAATACGCCGCCGCAAATAAACGCGCCTGCGGCACCGAAGCCCGCCAGAAATCGGAATAGCGTCAATAAGTAAAAATCGTGGGTCAGTCCATTTGAGACCAATGCCAGCGTGGTAAGCCACAGTCCGCTAATAAAAAGCCGTCGGTTTCCCAGGCCCGCCACAAAGAAAATCGTAAGCAGGGCTCCGAGTAAGTAGCCCAGCGCGTTGGCGGTATTCAGCCAGCCGGCTTGCGCATAGTTCAAATCCAGATCGGTCTTCATGGCCGGCAGGATCAAGGCATAGGCGAAGCGTGCAAAACCGACCGCTACAGCGGCCCCGCCGGAAAGCGCCCACGGTACCATTGCCGGCTTCATATATTGACCCTTGTCTCGTATTCTTTTTTATGGTGCTGGGATCCTGCCGCATGCGTGGCGTCCCGCAACGGATTGCAGGATCATAGCGCGGTTAGATCAGCTGCGCGTGTTACTGAGAATAGGCGGCAGCTGGGATTGCTCGGACCGGGGCCAGTTGTACTTCCCACCAAGCTGGAAATAGCCGACGTACTTGTGGGCGGGCAAATCGGTCATCTATCAGGTAAAGCACCCCGCGATCCGTGGTGCTGCGTATTACCCGGCCCGCAGCTTGTACCACTTTCTGGATGCCGGGATAAAGGTAGGTGTAGTCATATCCGCAGCGCTGTCCAAACGTGGTGCTCATGCATTGCTTCAGCCTTTCGTTTACCGGGTTCACTTGCGGCAGGCCCAACGTAGATACGAAGGCACCGATTAATTGTTTACCCGGTAGGTCGATGCCTTCGGCGAAGGCCCCGCCTAACACGGCGAACCCTATTCCGCTGCCGTTTTCCTTGAATTGTTCCAGGAAATGTTCTTTCGCAGCTTCATTCATACCGCGCATCTGGCTCCAGACCGGTATGTCCGGAAACCGTTGAGTGAACTCATCCACAGCTTGCTGCAGGTACTGGAAGCTACTGAAATAGCTCAGGTAGTTACCGGGTTGCTCAAGATACTGATTGCCCATAATCTGCGCGATGGGCGCAAGCGATTCAGCCCTATGGTGGTACCGTGTGGAAACTTGCTCAATAATGCGCACCTTCAGTTGTTCGGCGTCGAAGGGCGATGCGACGTCGACCCACGCAGTATTGTCTGGCAGACCCAGCGTATCGCGGTAAAACTCCCAGGGGCTTAAAGTGGCAGAGAACAGCGTTACAGCCTGACTGGCAGTAAAACGCGTTTCCAGGAAGGGGGCGGGTATCAGGTTGCGCAGGCAGAGCTTGGCACCCGAAGCGCCACGATCGGATGTCAACGCGGAAGCCGGTAGGCTGATGTCGAAGACGGAATGCGAGCCGAAAACTTCGGTCAGTCGCAGAAAGTGCAAGACGTCGAAGTTCAAACGCTGAAGTGATGCGTTGACCTCATGTGGATTTTCCGCAAGATAATCCGTTATGACGACACTGGCTCTTAGCAACGCGGCGTGAAATTTTGCTGGAATATTATCGTAAGCTTGATAGGTCACAACTTGATCGCGGCCAACTTCGCGCCACGACCGTGCCAGGCTATTCAAGGTTTTTCTTAGGGCAGGCGGGGCAGTTCGCCGTAATGCACTCAAATCGTATTCATTGAGCTCGGCGCTGTACATCTTGCGTGCCCGCTCTAGTAAATTGTGCGCTTCATCGACCAGTATGCCCACTCGCCATTGATTGTTCGTTGTAAGGCTGTACAGCGAGGCCGAGCTGTCAAAAAAGTAATTGTAGTCACCGACAATTGCGTCGCTCCATTTTGCAAGTTCCTGTCCCAGCCAATAGGGGCAGACTTGGTGCTCAAGGGCGATTTGACGCAACGCGGTCTTATCGAGCCTGGCTGCGTTTACGGCAGCCAGGCGCGCTACCGGTAAGCGATCATAAAAACCTTTAGCCAGCGCGCAGGACTCTCCGTGACAAGCTTTATCGGGATGCTCACAAGTCTTGTCCTTGGAGGTAAGTTCCAGTACCCGTAGCAGGGCTGGCTTTTTTAGCTTGTTACCGATGGTGGCGAGCGCGTCCAGTGCCAGCTGCCGGCCGGACGTCTTGGCCGTCAGAAAGAATATTTTGTCGAGGCTTGCGGTGGGGCAGGCTTTCAATAAAGGAAATAGGGTGCCTATGGTTTTTCCGATTCCTGTCGGTGCTTGCGCCATCAGGCAACGCTCTTGTCGAGCCGCTTTGTACACGGTCTCGGAGAGTTGCCTTTGGCCGCGGCGAAACGCCTGGTGCGGGAAAGGCAAGGCCTGAAGCTCGCGATCGCGCTCAATGCGATGGCTAACCTCTTGTTCGGCCCAATCTATGAATTGATCAGCACGCTGATTAAAAAACGCTTCTAGTACCTCTGCCTTGCATGTCTGGACGAAAAGGGTTTCCTTACGTTGAACGATGTCGTAATAGACCAGCGCGACCTGGATTTCCGGAATGTCCCGCGATGCGCATAGCAGATGCCCATAAACTTTTGCTTGGGCCCAGTGCAAGGCACGGTGGTTTGCAGGCATGGCTTCCAACAGGCCTCTGAAAGTCTTGATTTCCTCGACTTGGTTCAGCGCGGGATCATATCCGTCGGCGCGGCCTCTGACTAATAGGTTTCTATATTCGCCCGAAAGGCTTATTTCGGACTGGTACCCGGAAGACCGTTTGGCCCTGACCGCGGCGTGGCCTTCAATGCCCTCCTAGAGCCGAGGGCGACGGCGTGAAGCGCAGATCAAGATCCCCGCTCTTGGCGGTGAACTCACACAAAGCACGAACGGAGACTGTGTATTTCATTGTTCGCTCATCGATGGACGCTGCACATAACAAACCCCCACGGGAATGTGATGAGCATGACAGTAATCCAGCCATCGAACCTGGTTGTCTTGCAAGCGGTCGCCCGGTCCTTTGACCTCTATCATTTTGTAGCGCCGACTTTCAGGCCAAAACTGAATTAGGTCGGGCAGGCCCGACCTATTGGCGCGGATATCTTTCATCAAACGGTTGAAGGCAATGTACAGGTGGCCGGCTGGTATGCATGTCAACGCCATCGCCAGGAGCTCTTGTGTAAGCAGCCCCCACGTGACAAAGGTGCACTGCAGCCCCGCCTTGCGCTCAAAGTTGCGCAAGATCGTTTCTTTGTATTGCCCTGAATCCAACTGCTTGAAACCGGCGTCGAATTGGAGGCGGCGGGAGGTATAAAAGTCGTTGCTCAACAAATCGGCTGGAGCCTGCTGGAATGGGTGAAAGAAGGCGCCCGGAATGGCAGTGAAAATAGTCTCCCAAAACAGCAGTCCGAATAGCGAT
>CAVPNJ010000003.1:0-179140 GCA_963706785.1 uncultured beta proteobacterium | reverse complement strand
CAGGTCGTGTCGTCCATGATGAACACGCGCTTCACATACAGCTTGACCCCACGACGGCCGTCGCGATCCCAAAGATCCATAGGCGCATGCTTGGGGATGAACAACAGCTGCGTTATTCGCTGCGCCCTTCCACCCGGTTATGCGTCCACGCCAGTGGATCGTCGCAACGTGGGCAATATGCTTGTAGAACTCTTTGTACTGCTCGTCAGGGATGTCAGCCTTGGAACGTGTCCATAGCGCGCTAGCCTGGTTCACGGTCTCCCATTCGTTCTTTTTGACCTGTTCCGCTTTTTCGCTGTCCCATTCCTCATTCTGCATCTGGATGGGTAGGGAAATATGGTCGGAGTAATGACGCAGTATTTCGCGCAGCTTCCAGCCATTCAGGTATTCGTCTTCGTCGTCACGCAAATACAAGGTAACCGACGTACCGCGGTCGGCCTTTTCAACCGGCGCAACCCTGAAGTCGCCCTCGCCTTCGGATTCCCACATTACCGCTTCCGTCGCGTCGACGCCGGCACGACGGCTTAATACCTGCACCTTCTTCGCCACGATGAAGGCAGAATAAAAGCCCACGCCAAACTGACCGATAAGCTGAGCATCTTTTTGGTTGTCGCCGGTAAGGTGCGAGAAGAATTCCTTGGTGCCCGAACGAGCGATGGTACCCAAATGCGACACCGCGTCCTCGCGGGACATGCCGATACCGTTATCGGAAATGGTGATCGTACGCTGATCCTTATCGTATTCGACCCGGATACGCAGTTCGCCATCGCCTTCGAGCAATTCGGGGTGGTCGATTGCTTCAAAACGTAATTTATCGCAGGCGTCGGATGCGTTCGACACCAGTTCGCGCAGGAAAATATCTTTATTGCTATACATCGAATGAATCATCAGATGCAGCAACTGCTTCACTTCGGCTTGAAAGCCCAAGGTTTCTGACGAGGAGACGGGCGTATCAGTTTGACTCATTGTTAGACCACGCAAAAAAAATTGATTATTCAATAAAAACAAATAGCTAGACCAAGCCCGGCACGGGCGATCACAGCTTATTTGACCAGCACTATCGGCTTTTTCCTATCCCGAACAACAGCGGATTCCGCTAGGAAAACTACTAGGTCCGAGGGGCCGACACGAGGCTGGACGTTCAAATACTGTGGGGGCAATGCGAAATTTTTCAAGTGTGCGTATAATTACGCCTTTCTGCCACGCTCTGTGTCTTACAGGGCGATCTGCTTGAACTGCCCGGGTGGTGAAATTGGTAGACGCAGGGGACTCAAAATCCCCCGCCGCGAGGCGTGCCGGTTCGATTCCGGCCCCGGGCACCACTTAAAAAACCTAATAAATACAAGCTTTTAGAGCGGTTTCAGCTCCAACCCCAAGACTGGGGGATTTTCCAAGTTTGCGAGCCAGGTACAGTTTCGGTACAGTGGTGAAGCGCCGAGTGTACATTTCGGAACTTTAACTCGCATGGCAACCATCGTTAAGACCCCATCTGGCACCTGGAAAGCCGTCATTCGAAAAACGGGCTGGCCGACTGCGTCCGAAACATTTCGCACCAAGCGTGATGCTGAGGACTGGGCGCGGCGTACCGAAGATGAGATGGTGCGCGGAGTGTACATACAGCGAGCGCCAGGGGAGCGGATGACGGTAGAGGCGGCGCTGAAGCGCTACCTGCGGGAGGTGACGCCGACCAAGCGGGAATCTACACGCGTATCAGAGCATAAGAAGGCGCAGCCGCTGCTGAGGCATCTTGGAAAGTATTCGCTGGCTGCTTTGAGCGCCGACATCGTCGCCCAATACCGTGACATGCGATTGGCTGGCGATCCGGATGAGAATGGCAAGCCAGTTCCGCGCAGCAACAATACGGTTCGGCTGGAGCTGGCACTGCTCAGCCACCTGTTCACTATCGCAATCAAGGAATGGGGAATGGGGCTCCCCTTCAACCCTGTATCACAAATCCGCCGCCCTGCTCCCGGTGCCGGCCGGAATCGTCGGCTGACGCCTGCAGAGAACAAGCGCCTGCTCACTGCCGTGGATGCTTATTCGAATCCAATGTTTAGCAGGATCGTCCGAATTGCCCTCGAAACTGGGATGCGATTGTCGGAGATCGGGGGACTGAGGCTTGGCCAGGTTGATTTGCAGAAGCGGGTTGTACGGCTGGATATGACGAAGAATTCCTCACCACGGACGGTACCGCTGACGAAGGCTGGTACGGCTGCGTTCCAGGCCGCGATTGATAATCCGACTCGACCCCCAGAGACGGATTTGGTGTTCTTCGGTGAACCAGGCCGGGATGGTGTGAGACGGCCTTATCTGTTTGATAAAGCCTGGACGGACGCCAAGAAAGCAGCTGGGCTGACGGACTTCCGGTTTCATGACCTGAGGCATGAGGCGGTCAGCCGGCTAGTGGAGGCTGGGCTACCCTATCGAAACGGCATTGAGACCCCAGTCGGTAGCTTCGCTCAACCAAAAAACAGAATGTCACACCCGCTCGCAACCAAATGATTTCAAAAGAATTTCAGCTATTCTCTCGTCGACGTCAATACCCTATCCATACCCTATCGATAGGGTGGCTGATAACACTACTACAACTAACCCTATCAATAACAATACTACTAACCGCGAAGTTATCCACAACCTCGAACTTCCGCCGGGGTTAAACGTTGACCAGATAAAAGCCGCAGAAGCGCTACTACGACATGTCGCGCCATCAGACGCACAAATGGTGCTGGACGAAATTACAGGCGCTCTGAAAAGACCGGGTTTCATCAAGACAGACCCTATTTCCTATCTAAAGGGTCTGCTTCGTAAGTACCAAAGGGGCGAATTTGTTTTGGCTTCAGGTTTACCAATCCATAGGCAGAGGGAATCGCGATGGCCTCTGCCTGCTCCCCGTTGAATTCGGCCTCGTCATCCGACGTGCGTCGTCCACTTAATAAGCACGCAAGGCCGCTGATAAAAAATGCGGCCACTGCGCTCTCAAAAATTCTATGCCAATATCCAAGCGTTTAATTCAAAACTCCACGAAAGAGACCGGTGGGTCACCGTGCCGGCAACGACATCAGGATTCGGTCTACCTTCCAAGCACGCTCAAGATCGGCTATGCGACCCTGAGGTGGACAGAAGAGCTGCATGCAATATGTGAATGTTTCGGAACCGCGGCTGTAGGCGAACGCTCCACCCGGTCAAGGCGCATTTTGATAACTATTCCCCATCAATACGAGGAGCAATATGAAAAAGCAAAGCGCCGAGCTGAGTTCAGTTCAACATTTGGCAGAAAGTGTCTTCGAAGACAAAGTTGCGGCGGAAAAATGGATGTTAAGCCCCAACTTAGCACTAGGAGGAAGCACCCCGCTAAAGCATTGCGAAAGCGAGCGGGGTGCTCAGGAAGTCCGCCGCATTCTCGCCTCGATCGAGTACGGGGGGGGGTGGTGTAGGTCAGCTCGGCGCGGCAAGCAATCAAAACTAGTCGTAATCCGCTGCAGCCGCGAAGCTGGCGAGCGTCTAACGTCGGCGTTGGAAGATCCGGAACCAACAGACACATTCGCGATGTATCAAGGTTCGACGGAAGGTCAAAAACAGGCCACAATCACTGCATGAACTACGGTGAATACATCTGGCAATCGCCGCATTGGCCTGACTGGCGCTACGATCTGGCCGCCCTAGCAGAACCCTTGGCGGCCGCCAGTCGTGCCCAGGGCTTGCTGCTCGGCCGACTAGCAGATGTGGGAATGGCACTGCGCGACGAAGCCAGCTTGGCAGCACTGACCGAAGACGTCGTCCAAACCAGTGCCATCGAGGGCGAAACGCTCAACGTCGCCTCGGTGCGTTCCTCCGTCGCACGCCGCTTAGGCGTCGCTATTGGTGCTTTGGCTCCCGCAGACCGTCATGTCGACGGCATCGTCGACATGATCCTGGACGCCACCAGCAACGCGATGGCTCCCCTCTATACTGAGCGCCTATTCGGCTGGCACGCGGCGCTCTTTCCCACTGGCTATTCGGGCATCAACCCCATCAGCGTGGGCAATTGGCGAAGCGACACTACCGGCCCCATGCAGGTCGTCTCAGGCTCTATTGGTCGAGAAAAGGTGCATTTCGAGGCACCACCCGCCAACCGAATAACCGCAGAGATGACACGCTTCCTCGCTTGGCTGAATGACTCCACACCGAAAGAACCTGCTCTCGTTCGCGCCGGGCTAGGTCACCTATGGTTCGTCACACTGCACCCGTTTGATGATGGCAACGGCCGCATTGCACGAGCCATTGGCGACCTACTGCTGACCCGTGCAGACGGTAGTCCAAAGCGTTTTTACAGCTTGTCCGCTCAGATCCAGCGACAGCGCAAGGCCTACTACGAGATCCTTGAGCGCACGCAAAAGGGCGACATGGATGTGACGCAGTGGCTGGCGTGGTTTTTTGCAACGCTGCTAAGAGCTATCGAACACGCCCACGGCGTCCTCGATCTGGTATTCACCAAAGCGAAGTTCTGGCAGCACGCGGCGACCATTCCAATGAATGAACGGCAGATCAAGGTGCTCAATCGGCTGTTGGATGGGTTTGAGGGCAAGTTAACAACTAGCAAATGGGCAGCGCTGGCCAAATGTTCGCAAGACACTGCTTTACGTGACATGACGGAATTATTGCAACGCGGCGTGCTGCAAAAAACTGAAGCCGGTGGACGTAGTACCAGCTACCAAATCCGACACCTTCACGAGAATGCATAAACACCGAATAGAAACGTTTATGCTAACTTCGATTCAGTAACATTAACTTTCACTACTTGTAAGTCACGCATGATCCAAGACATCAAGAAAACCTTATGGGCTGCTGCTGACAAGCTGCGCGCCAATATGGATGCCGCAGAATACAAACATTTAGTTCTGGGCCTTATCTTCGTCAAATACATACCAAAACCGCAGTATCGAAACCGCTCAAGTGATGGAAGAGCTAGTAGAGATGGCCAAGAAGTTCCAGGAAGCCATCAGCCGTGGCGAAGAGCTAGGCCTGAATGAAGACGAAATTCGATTCTACGATGCGCTGGGTACCAACGAATCAGCCGTGCGCAAGCTGACAGACGAAACGCTGAAGAAAATCGCCCACGAGCTGACAGAGAATCTGCGTAAGAACATCACAGTGGATTGGTCCAAGCGCGAAAGTGTGCGTGCCAGTCTACGATTGATGGTGAGGCGGATATTGCGCAAGTACAAATATCCGCCGGATATGGCAGATACCGCTGTAGAGCTGGTGTTACAGCAGGCAGAGATTTTGGGTGAAGAGTGGAGTCAAACATGAGAGGCGACGAGCTATGCCAGATGTAACACTGGAGCACTTCAAGCGTGCGGCTGCTGATATTGGAGCAAACGGGGACAACGATACATTGCCGTTCGATATCGACACCCGTTTCGTCAAAGATAAGCAAGACGCGTTAGCAGAACTTGCATACGCTTACTCCCAGGATCTTGCTCCCCTTAATAAGAAAAACGTTAAAGATTCTATTAACGCACTTGATATTTTTTCGGAACGGCTGCTTGTGCCTACTGGCGCTGCTGGATTTCGCGTCACGACGAAAATTCATCCATTCTGGAATATCTATCTGAATGGGTTGGCAATCGCAATCGCCGAAGCAAATGAACCACACCGTAGTGATCGGGTGCACTCGTATCGATACACTACCGAGGGTAGTACCCTGTTCGATAGACTATCTGCATGGAGATCATTTCGTGAATGGGCAATCAAAGATTGCAATGTGATGGGTGAGTCCTCAGTAGTCGTCCAGACAGACATTTCAAGCTTTTATGAGCATATTTATCACCACAGGCTTGAGACCTTCGGTCAAGATCTTTTCCCTGGCGGCTCCGAGCTACCAACTCAAGTTGATCGTTTTCTAAGCAAGCTTGCGTCCGGTAGGTCTTTCGGCCTCCCAGTCGGGGGACAGTGCTCACGCATTTTGGCTGAGCTACTTCTAACCGCTGTCTGATCGTGCTCTTAGTGATGCACGAATTGTATGGCGTAGGTACGTGGACGACTTTGTTTTGATAACCCCGACGCAAGCGGACGCATACCGAGCGCTCGCAATATTGTCACACTCTCTTGCGGACTATGGGCTCACTCTCAATCGCACCAAAACCACTTTCTTAACAGGGAAGCACTTCTGCGACTACGTCCACACTCAGCTCCATGGTGGTGGTGACGAAGCGAAGAAACTTCGTGAGATCGACATGCAATTTGATCCCTACTCCGATAGGGCGGATGAGGATTACGAAGAACTAAAAGATACAGTCCAAAGCCTAGAAGTCCGTACTCTGTTAGATCTAGAACTAAATAAAGGACAGCCTGATGCATTCTTAGTTGCACAAATTGGCAGAACACTCAAGCTACAAAGTCCGGCGGTTGCTCTGCAGCTTTGCGGGACATTGCTGGCGCAGCAGAATCTACATGCATTTCGTGCGTCATGGTCAACAATCATGAGAGGTATTTATGCCATCCAAGCTGATAACGATTTCACAGAGATCCACAAGGGAATCGACCAGCTCCTAGATGCCATTCCTACGCACTCTCCTCATCTCCTGATAACTGAGGCAAGCTGCCTCTTCTATCTTAGGACCATTCGACTCCGGCGCACTCAATCTCGTGCAGAGTATGTACTTTCAACTTATAACTCCACCGAATCTCAGGCAGTTAAAAGAGCCTGCATCGATTGCTGGCATCAATGGCGGGATCGAGGACACTTTATTCGCCTCCGGAACACTTGGAATGCAATCAGCCCAGAGCAGCAAAGGATGCTTTGGTTAGCAGCCCCCGAATTCGGGGACGATGGAGTCAGCTTCAGAGCGCAAGTAAAGAGAAGTACCGCCCAATCATGGAGTCTAGGCATTGAGCGCGGCAATCGACCAACTTTTGCTAGTATTTACCAAGACTGGTGCGATCAATGACGAAGATGCGTCTATCTGCAACCGATCCGCGAACTGTTGCTAGGGATATTCCTGGGATATTCGACGCTTTATTCCCCCAATTAGTGCCAGGCTTAGTGATGCACTTAAATCGTGAGGCCTTCGCAATTACAGGATGCGAGCCGGTATCGCTAGCATTAATTAGCGCTAGCAAGCTCCAACATGCCATGTTATTCGAGGTCGCAATAGCCGCTGGCGAGCAGCTCTTAGCTAATGAGCCAATCAATTGGGAACATACCCTGGAAATAGCAGTCCGGAGGCAGCGAAGATACTTCGACGCCAAGCTCCCTAGGGGTCTCGATGAAGCTGACAAAGAAGTTGCTACTCTAGTAGCAGATAATCTAGTTCGTATGCTTGGCACGCTTCAGAAAAAATTCGATGGCACGCTTACTCAATCGCCCCGTATACCTGGATACCAATGGATATCGTCCGGAACTGGCGACTTCTCGATTGATCGACGACTTATCGAAGTCAAATGCACCAACAAGGCCTTTTCTTCATCTGATTATCGTCAAGTTATGATGTACTGGCTTCTAAGTTACGCGGCATCTGTCGAAGGGAGTGGGACCGAGTGGTCAGAAATAATACTTTTAAATCCGAGACTTAACACAGTTATAAAGATATCGGTCGGTGACCTTATTGACGTTATCGCCGCAGGCCGATCAAAGGTCGATCTTCTTCAACTCTTCGCTTCAATGGCCAGTAGTCATAACGCCAAGCTGCTTGGCCAGATCTGAGGTTATAAGTGACAATCACGTTTACCACGCATGATATGCCTTCGCGGAAAAGCTATGAGTACGGCTCTTTGACTATGCGGCTGATTTATTTCGGTACAGTACAGGTACACTCATCAGTTCCATCAAGTTTCGCTAATCTACGCTAACCCACTGATCCACAATTGTTTTTAGTTATTTCGACCTACGCTCCGCTTCGCCCTACTTCCCTAGACAAACACCGTAAATCGCCAACTCAAAATCCCCCGCCGCGAAGCGTGCCTGTTCGATTCCAGCCCCGCGCCACTCATCAAATACGGTTAATCACGTCGTTCGAGCCGCACAGGGCCGTCAGTACTAGATGGGCCTTAAGGTACTGGGCCAGACGCTGTCTCTGATCCGCGCTCAGGTTCCACTGATCGTGCTGGGCCCCTATGCGCAGCGGGCAGACATCTATAAGCGGGATCACTCACGCGATATTTCGTCGTCCAGTTCCCGAAGAACTTCCTCGGTGTTTTCGCCCAATTCGGGAGCGTGGCGGTGTAGCCCAATCGGGGTTTCGCTGAACTTTACGGACGGCCGAGCTTGACGAATACGCCCGACAGTGGGGTGCTCGGCTTCTTCGAAGAAACCGACAGCTTGCAGATGCGGATGCAAGGGAAGGTCGTCCAGCGACTGGATCTCTGCTACGGGAATATCCAAGGCATCGCACAGGCTTATCCATTCCGCGGTGGTCTTTAGCGGCGTGATCGAGGCAACCGCCGCATAGATTTCCTGGATGCGAGCATTACGCTTCTGACGATCGCCGATATCGAACGTTTCAATCAAATCACCTTTGCCAACGGCATTAAAGAATGCGATCCAATGCGCCTCGGTGTACGGCAGCACGCAGATCCAGCCGTCACCGCTACGGTAAGGGCGCCGGCCACCATTCACGATACGCCTGTAGCCCGCGGGCTCGTTGCTTTCGGGGAAGGTCAGCCCGCCCATATGCTCGGCCAGCACGAAAGAAGCCATGGTTTCGAGCATGGGCACCTCGATAGCCTGGCCTTGGCCCGTCCGGTAACGATGCACCATGGCTGCCATCACCGCATTCGCCATGTATAACCCTACCGTTTTGTCGGCGATCAAGTTAGGCGAGTATTCGGGCTGCGGCTTGCCTAATGAGCTTACTCCCACGAAACCGCATGAAGCCTGGATGATTTCATCGAAGGCAGGCTTGTCGCGATAAGGGCCGTCCTGCCCAAAGCCCGTCGCCACGCAGTAAACGATGTCAGGCTTCAGCTCGCGCACTGCCTCGTAGCCAAACCCTAGCCGCTCTATGGCCTTCACCCGCATGTTATGCACAAGGACATCTGCAGTGGCGATCAGGCGGCGAAGCACTTCCTTGTCCTCATCGCGCTTCAGATCAAGAACGACAGAACGTTTGTTCCGGTTCAACGAAAGGTAGATCGAACCCATGCCTCGTTTTCTCGACACCCCGTTAGAACGGATGATGTCGCCGCTCGGGCCTTCAACCTTGATGACATCGGCCCCGAAATCAGCCATCAGTTGCGTAGCAATTGGCCCCAATACGACCGATGTAAGGTCAATCACACGCACACCGGATAGCGGTCCATTACCCAAATTTTTCTCGCTCACAATCCTTCCTGCCTTCATCGATGAACATTTCCCTCATTCTTATATATATGTACTCATCGCAGACTAGAAAATTCACGTACGTGAATAATAAATTGCTCCTGTACACAGTTGTGGATAACCTCCCGACATCCCAAGGAGCCACGGATGAACTCAACGATCAAATTTTCCATATACGAGGAACCTGCCGAGCTGAAGACGCTGCGCGGTAAGGTGCGCGCCTTCGTGCAAGCTGAGCAAGATGCTGGGCGCATTGCCCCGAGCCCGTATGGCTGGGCCGCGCCCAACTCCGACTTTAGCCGAGCGCTGGGTGTGCGCAACTGGATAGGCATGACTTGGCCGAAAGAGTATGGCGGCCACGAACGCAGCGCCATCGAACGCTTCGTCGTGACGGAGGAACTGCTCGCCGCCGGCGCTCCGGTGCGTGCCCACTGGGTGGCAGATCGCCAGAGCGGCCCACTGCTGCTAAAGTTCGGAACAGAAAGTCAGCGCAAAGAGTTTTTGCCTGCCATTGCCCGTGGCGAGTGCTACTTTTGCATCGGAATGAGCGAAGCGGACTCCGGCTCCGATCTCGCGTCGATCCGCACCCGCGCCGTACAGGTTCCCGGCGGCTGGCGTGTCACCGGCAGCAAAATGTGGACGAGTAACGCACATCGTGTGCACATGATGATTCTCTTCGCACGGACCGGCCCGCGCGGTGAAAGCCGGCGCGAAGGCGTCAGTCAGTTCTTAGTCGACCTCTCAGCGCCCGGCATTGCCATCCGCCCCATTATCAACCTGGCCGGCGAACACGACTTCAACGAAGTGGTATTCGACGACGTCTTTATTCCGGACGACCGGGTAGTGGGCACAATTGGGCAAGGTTGGAGCCAGGTCACCAGCGAACTTGTTTACGAACGCAGCGGCCCCGATCGTTGGCTGAGTACCTACCATATTCTCGCCGGCATGGTCGATAAGCTACACCTGTACCCATCTGAGTCGCGGCGCAGCGAGATTGCCAGACTGGTTACACGGCTGTGGACCCAGCATCAGATGTCATTTTCGATTGCCGGCATGCTGGAAGTCGGGCAGGTCCCCAGCACCGAAGCCGCGCTGGTCAAGGACCTGGGCACGCGTTTCGAGCAGGACATCCCGTCCATCGCGCGCGATCTGTTTCCACAAGAGCTGCGCCTCGATTTCGAGGACGAATTGTTCAACGACAGCTTGCGCTACGGGACGCTGTACGCGCCAGCCTACTCGATACGCGGCGGTAGTAAGGAAATTCTGCGTGGAATCATTGCCAAGAGCCTGGGGTTACGATGAGCGAAATCGACACATTACTGGCCGACAGTGCCACACGTTTTTTTTCTGAGCTCTGCTCACGCGAGGTCATGGACGCGGCCGAACGAGGCGACTGGTTGGGCGATGCCTGGAATCAGACCTGCGAAATTGGCTTGGTCGGCGCGGCCTCCATGCAGCTGGACGACGACGTCACCGGGCTCCCGCTAGATTCGCTGTGCCGGCTCGCCCTCCTCGCCGGCCATTTCAACGTGCCGCTGCCACTGGTTGAAACCTTCATCGCACAACGTGCTCTGATGCGGGCGGGCATTCCCTTCGACGAAGCGCAACCCATTTCGTTGAGCACACTTGCGCACGGCCCCGCCGTCAAGTTGCAGCTCGCCGATAACGGTCGTTACACGGCCACTGGGATCGTGAAATACGTGGCCTACGGGCGCCACTGCCCACATGTATTGGTACGTGCGGAAGTCAACGATCAACCTTGCCTCGCGCTGATCACCAGGCCGGAATCGGTCATTCCCGGCACCAACCTCGCTGGCGAACCGCGCGACACGCTGGTATTCACGACGCACGAAGTGCCAGCCGCCCACGTGGCGATACAGCATGAGCTCGAAGGCCACTTCGCATTGGTGTGGGAAGGTGCGCTGTTACGTGCGCAACAAATGGCCGGCGCCATGCAGCGCGTCTTGAATATGACGATTTCGTATGCCCTCGAACGGGAGCAATTCGGGCGGCCGATCGCAAAATTCCAGGCCATCCAGCAGCAGATCGCCGAACAGGCCGGACAGATCGCCAGCGCCGCGGCTGCGGCCGAAGCTGGTGCCAACGCCAGCGCCTCAGCGCCCGCACCGGCCGCCATCGCCATGGGGAAGATTCGCACCAGTGAAGCCGCCACGCAAGTCTGCGCCATCGCGCATCAAGTGCACGGCGCCATGGGATTCACCCACGAGCATACGCTTCATTTCTCCTCACGCCGTTTGCTGAGCTGGCGAGACGAATTCGGCTCGGATGGATATTGGGCCGACTGGCTGGGCGGCAAGCTCCAGCACCTTGGCGACACTCCGCTCTGGCACTTCATTACCGAATCCCCCCAGCCAACCGTAACGCTCAATGCTCAGGAAGCTTCCGCATGACCGAAAATCTGCTATTCGATATTCAGGGGAATATCGCGACGATCACCCTTAACCGGCCCGAGAAGCTGAATGCCTTCACCACGGAAATGCTACATGCGTGGGCCGATGCCTTACAGGAATGCCAGCGTAATGATCAGGTGCGCGCCATCGTGCTAACGGGTGCCGGCCGTGCCTTTTGTTCCGGCGGCGACGTGCAAGGCATGGGCGAGCGCAAGCAGGCCGAATCGCCTATCGAAAGAAAGCACTCGCTGGCGAATCGGGTGCACCGCATCCCTCTCATCATGGCCGACCTGGACAAGCCGGTACTCGTGGCAATCAACGGCGTCGCAACCGGCGCCGGTCTTGACATGGCGTTGATGGGCGACATTCGCATCGCCGCCAAAAGCGCCCGCATGGCCGAGACCTACGTCCGCGTTGGCATCATGGCCGGCGATGGTGGTGCGTGGTATCTGCCGCGCATCGTTGGAATCCCGCGCGCCCTGGAACTGCTATGGACCGGACGCTTCGTCGACGCCGATGAAGCGGCCCGCATTGGGTTGGTCAACAAGGTCGTGGACGATGCCCAACTGATGAGCGCCACCTACGAGATGGCCGAGAACATTGCTGCTGGCCCGCCGCTCGCCATCCGTATGATGAAAAGGAGCGTCTATCAGGGTCTGTCGACAGACGTACGCACACACCTGGACCAGGTGTCCTCGCACATGGCGGTGTTGTTCTCGACGCAAGACCACCAGGAAGCACTAAACGCCTTTAAAGAAAAAAGACAGCCCGAGTTCAAAGGCAAATAACGTATCCAAAAGGAGACATAATGAAAGCAATATTGAAAACATTCGCCGCGACAGCTGCCTTCGTCGTTGCCTTCGCCGCCCCCAGCGCAGCCCACGCGGCATACCCTGAGCGTCCAATACGCCTGATCGTGCCCTTCTCGGCTGGCGGACCGACGGACACAATGGCTCGCCTCGTTGCAGAAAATCTGAGTAAGAGGTTGGATCAAGTCATCACGGTCATCAATAAGCCCGGTGCTGACAACCTGATCGCGGCCCGCGAAGTCGTGGGTAGTGCCCCCGATGGGTATACGCTGCTCTTCACGACGAACGGCCTGTTGAGCGTTGCACCGTCCGTTAACCCTCAGTTCGCTATCGATCCGCAGAATCAGTTCTCGTATATCGGCAGCGTCAGCGGCTATCCGTACATTTTCGTCACCGCTGGGGACGACAAGCGCGACACGCTGGAGGATTTCATAAAAGAAAGCCGCCAAAAGCGGGAGAGCGTTTCTTATGCCGTAGTTGGAAACGTCAGTGCGGTGGCTGGCGCGCTCTTCACGGACTCGCTCGATATCGAAATGCTGCCGGTGCGCTACAAGGGCAATTCCGAGACCGTCACCGACATCTTCGCGGGGCGCGTGGATCTCGGCATCTTTGCTCCGTCTTTCACGCTGCCGTTGTTGGAAAGCGGAAGGCTCAAGGCCTTGGCAGTAACGGGCACAAAGCGTCTAACTCAGTTACCCGACCTACCACTCGCGCGCGAGGCCGATCCTGCACTTAAGCATTTCTCGGAAAGCGCCGTCGTATGGACGGCCATCGTCGCACCAACGGGTCTATCAGAATCGGTCAGAGACAAACTGGAGGCGAGCCTTCAAAGCGTAGTGCGGGATGCTGAGTTCATTAAACAGGTGCAGCATCTTGGCGATCAAGTTTTGTGGCGCACCGGCGCCGAAACCAAGGAACGCGCTGCGCATGAACGAGATACGTGGACGCGCGTCGTGAAGGACACCGGCCTTACCATAAAGTGAGCCACGGCTTTAGCTTGGTCAGCGCGAGGTGTCTTCCTAGGAAAGGCGGACGTCACGCCATTACAATCATCGACCGGGCCATCTTGCCATAGAGTGTCAATACGAATGAAAACAGCGCCCCCAAGCTCTGCGCAGTCGGTGAAATCCGCTGATCGTGTTCTGGCGATCCTGGAACTGTTCGCGTTTCGTCAGGCGCCGCTTACCCTTTCACAGGTCGCGGCCGCGCTCGATTACCCCATGTCCAGTGTCACCATGCTGTTAAAGAGCATGTGCGCACGCGGCTACCTTACCTTTATTCCGGAAACCAAGAGCTACATGCCAACGCTCTCGGTGGCGATGCTGGGGAACTGGGTCATGGGGAAACTTTTCCAGAATGGCGCCGTGATCGCGCTGATGGATCAAATACAGAAAGACACCGGAGAAACCGTCATTCTGGGAACCCGCAGCGGCCTATACGCACACTACCTGCACACCGTGCAATCACAACGCTTGATGCGTTTCTACATCCAGCCTGGCTTACTGCGCCCGCTATCGGAAAGCGCCGTCGGACGCGCCCTGCTAATGCCCTGCAGCGACGCCGAACTACGTGAGTACGCGAGCCAAGTATCCACGACCCGCAGTCTCGATAAGCACCACGTCGACGCCGACCTCCTCATCGGCGAAATTCGGCAGTCACGGCAGCAGGGCTTTGCGTACTCTGACCTGTACACAGCAGGAATATGCGCCATTGCCTTGCCGGTTCGCTTGAACATGGAATTTCCCTGCGCTGTTGCCGTAGCCGGGCCCATCTTCAAGCTCAAACGCAAACGCGAAAAAATTGCGACCACGATCCGCGAGCTTTCACGCATGTATTTGAAGTCGTCTTCGGCGACCATGATCGAGCCAATAGAGGAAGGACGGCGCTGGGGCGTGTGACTGGAGGGACATTGGTCAATAATAACGAACAGCAGATACATGAGCTCAAACACCAATATGGACAGGCACCGTGACCGACCACAACAAAGCTCCGCAGACCGAACCGCTCATAAACGTCACCTTGTTAAACGAGGCTTTAGAAAAGTTCGCGTCAGACCGTGACTGGGCACAGTTCCACTCACCCAAGAATCTGGTCATGGCGCTCACCGGCGAGGTCGGCGAGCTCTCAGAAATCTTCCAATGGATGACGGAAGCGCAGTCGCGCACTGCGGGCACTAACCCGGACACCGCACAAGCGGTCAAGGAAGAACTGGCCGACGTGCAACTCTACCTCGTTCGCTTGGCGTCTGTACTTGGAATCGACCTGAACGAGGCCGTTCAGGACAAGCTTCAAAAGAACGCCGAAAAGTACCCTGCCGACAAGGCCAGAGGTTCGAGCAAGAAATACACCGAACTTTAAGATCCTTCCTTGCCAATTTATATACAAATTTCGCCTGGAGCCATCACACAAACATGTCCGAAAAACAACTACAAATATCGGACAAAGATGCCCTTTGACTGACCCAAGTCCCAAATCCTGGCTCACATGAACACGGCCGATCTTGGCCAGTTGTGGGCGCCAACCGATTTTGCGCATCTTGGCTGCCGTGACGCCGTGGATAAGGCATTGCCTCCGAAAACCCAACAAAATGATTAAATTTCGTCTTATTTTTCACCTATTGCTAGAAATTCACGACACGATCTAATCAAACGGCTGCAATCCAACCTCCCACGCGGTGCGCCATTTGACTTGACCACGCTGGCCGCACTTGGGGTGTCGCCCAAGCTCGCCACCGCTCCACCGCTACTTCGCCTTGCGGACCTGCAGAGCCACGGCGCTCTCGTGTTGGGCGATTGGCAGCCCTGGTCGGCGCAAGACTGGTCACAACAAACTTGCCGCGGTGAAGATCGGTCAACAGCCTGTCGTCGAGCGGAGTGGCTCGCATCCCTGGGGTCGACCGACCTGGGGGCTCCTCGCCTGGCTGCGCCAAGCAACGCGCGACGGCGCAACCGCGCCCGCCCGAACGGTTGTCACGACTGGGACCCGGGTCGGCATCCTCGAAGCCCACCAAGGTGACCATGTCATAGGCAGTTTCGACGGTATCGGGCTGGCCGAAGTGCAGCTGTAGGGTCAAATCCTACCAAACTTTTAGCGGCCTCTACCCGGTTGGCCGCGCATTCCCTCTTCGATCTGATGAACTTATTTCGATGCACATCGCGACAATCTCGCCATCCGCCGGTTTAATCAGTGGCTCAGTGAAGAAGCTCGACGGACAGTCTATTCATCGGGTATGGGCCCATTACTTTAGATCAGGTCTGCTTCAGTGTGAGCCCCTGCAGCGACCAGCATTTCGTCGATCTCACGATAGCCACGTGACCTTGCGTGGCGCAGCGGCGTGATGCCTTCCCGGTCGGCCAGATCCGGATTCGCACCGGCCTTCAGCAAAAGCGCGACGATTTGCTGGTGTTGCGCGCCGCCGTTACCCAAGATAATTGCCTCGAGCAAGGCCGTCCATCCCAGGTTGTTGACGTGATCGACGTCGACGCCCGCCTCGATCAGGGTCTTAACGGTTTCTACATGGCCTCGTTCAGCGGCAGGGATAAGCGCCGTTCCTCCGTAGCGATTCGTACTCTTCAAATCCGCGCCGTGCGCCAACGTCATTTTCAGGATTTCCAGATGACCGCGTGCGCCGGCATAAAGGTAAGCGCTGTCGTTGATGCGGTCTTTCGCGTTCACATCGGCGCCCGCCTCGATCAGGATGCGGGCGGCGCGCACATGATTCGTCCTTGTCGCTACCAGCAGAGCTGTCGAACCCGAAGCATCGCGTGCATCTATCGCTTCGCCTTCGGAGAGCAAGCGCATCAAGGCCGGCGCATCGTCACGCGCCGCTGCAGCATGCAAACGATGTTCTCTTGTGGGTTCTCCCGAGACGACGCCCGCACAGCCCAGCGCCAGCAACGCCCCGCCCATGATCGCAAAAAGTTTGATCATTGAATCTCCTGCAATTCAAGTTCGATTCTCGACGCCAGCCAGCCAAGAAACTCGTTTGGCTATGATAAAACAGCCATTGTTTTCCGTCATGTTCGTCAATTCCCTACTCAGGCTTACCAACCTCTCCACTTACCAAGCACGTTAGCAGGACGCTGATACCAGAAAGCTCAGTCTTCCATCGACCTGATGCCGCTTGAGCAAAGGTCAACTGAAGGAGTCACTAAAACCGATGAAAGACGCTAAGATCAAATTTACTCTACGGCCGCTATCGCCACCGCATGACGCATCAACATGCGTGCGACTTCCTCAATGCGGCCGTCGAGCCGATGCGTCGGCCCGCCTACCGAAACGCGTAGGATTCCGTACCTAGCTTGAATCCGACGGCAATGGCGGTAGTTTCCGACTGATGCTCGCCAATCACGACGTGATAGCCCTGCTTCTCGCCGTCTGCGATCACCTGTTGCAGGCGATCAACATCCGTGATGGTGCGCTCAGAAAAAGCCTGCAACTTCAAAAGATTCACCACCTGAGACCGCTCTTCAATATCAAGTAACGCAAGCAATGCGCGTCCTGAAGCTGCACTATGCATCGACTTGATCTGCCCTGCATTCGCCGAAAACCGCAACGTGCGGTCCGGCTCCACGACATCCAGATAAAGCACCTCGTGCTCCTCCATCTTGGCGAGAATTGCTGTCTCACCCGACTCCTCACTGATGCGATGCAAAACATCTGACATTAGTGAAAGGATGGATCGTGGCACGTAACAGCTTCGACCTGAGCGGTGCGTTGGTATTTCAGCGCTTGAAGGTAGTCTGATGCCAAGGCGTCCTTGCCCGCCAATAGCCGCGCTTGCACTTCGGGCAGGTATGGCGTTTTGGCAGTTAATGAGGCCGCGTGGGTTGCATAGGCCTCGACCTTCAAGACGAATTGCTGCGCATCGTAGATATCGTAAATGTGGTCAATCTCTACCGTTTTCACCGTGGCCCCCGCTGCTTGCAACGCGTCAATGCCTTCTTGCATGCTGCGCTTCACCGCGGGCGAGAGATACTCGCCATAAAACTGGGTCGGCACCCCAATGACCAGGCCGTTAATGTCTCGGCCGATCTTGCTGGAATACGTGCCCAGCGGTCGCTGCGCAATCACTTCCAGCAGCAAGGCATTGTCCTGCACACAGGTGCTCAAGGGTCCAATGTGATCCAGCGTTTCAGAAAGCGGGAACACACCGTCTTTAGAAACCAGTCCCAAGGTGGCTTTCATGCCGACCACACCGCAAAGCGCTGCAGGTAGCCGAACCTCCACGAGCGCGTCAAAGCCAGGCAAGTTCAGGTCGCCAAGAGGTTTGGGTACAATCAAATACTACTCGTGACTTTTTATAAGAATTAGTGTCGGATTCGCTGTCGATTTGCCACGATTGGCCACGATGCGGGTGGATCTGCGAACGGAGCATCGTTCAGTGATAGTCGTAAACCTGCTTGGCCGCTTCCAATTAACTATTGACCAAAGCGACCGCACATCGTTGCTCAGCTATGACAAGGTCAAGTTGCTGGCCGCCCTTCTCTTCCTGGCTGATGGCAAGCCCATGCACCGGGATACGTTGGCTCAAATGCTCTGGCCCGATTGGCCGCGTGACAAGGGTCTGTCACGTTTGCGGCATGCCTTGCACGTGTTGCGCAAAGGCTTGGGCGATGAGGCTTCCATCGTGCATGTCACATCGGAAGGGGCCGTTGCAATTCGTGCGGGAACGATCCAGGTCGATGTCCTGAACCTTCTCATGCAGCAGCCGGATGAGGGGCCCCTGCTCCAGCAGCGCTTGGGATGGTACGGCGGTCCGTTCCTGGATGGGCTCAAGTATCCAGAGGAGGAGCTTTTCGCGGTCTGGCGGCAAAGCTGGCTTGACCGGATCGCCTTGGAGTTGCTGCGGTTGCGCTCCAGATGGACGGAAGATCTACTGGCATCGGGGCAGGCCGAAACAGCATTGGCAATGAGCAAAGACTGGGTGCAGCAATCGCCCGAGCTCGAGGCCTATCATCGCCTAGTCATCTCGATACTGATGCACATGGGCGAACCGCAGGCGGCGCTGCAGGCGTATGCGCAATGCGAACAGGCGCTCAAGCAATATATGGGCATCGAACCGGATCCGGAGACACGCCGTCTGGCCGACGCCGTCTGGCCGGCATCGCAAGCGGTACCGGCCCCTGCGGAGGCCCAGGGTTATCGAACTGTGGTCACACTGGCCCTGGCGCTCTCTTGGCTGCCCGGCGAGGGAAGGGAAGAGGACCTGGATGGGGACCTTGTGCCGGATGAGGCCGTAGCCTATCTGGATTCCTGGCATGAGCAATTGGTCGAGACGGTGCGTCAGCATGGCGCGTGGCTCGGCCAGGCTAGCGGTTCCACTCTACTCGCACATTTTGGCGTTCCCCATGCGCAATCCGCCCCTTTGGCCAGCGCCGTGGAACTGGCCTGCGCCATTCGTTCGTTGCGGACCCCCGACAGCATCTGCATCGGTCAGGCTTTGCACGTCAGCCTGGCCGTGGTGGATGAGAGGCAAGTTAATGCCAATAGCCTGTTTGGGCAGGTGGTTGTGCCCCTGGCCTGGAAGGCGCGGCGGGGCGAAATCCTGCTCAGCCCGCAAGCCGTCGCGCGTCTGTCGGACTGGCAGATAGAGCAATTGCGCAGGCAGGATGGCGCCTATTTCAGCCTGGGAGAGGACAAGTGGTCGGACGATCCCCTGTACGGCTGTCAGCAGGAATTTGAGCGGTTGGTCGAACAGTGGAACCAATGCCGCGGTGGGGACAAGAGCGCCTTCAGTATCAGTGGCCGTATGGGCTTGGGTAAATCGCGTCTGGCGCGGGCTTTGATTGAGTACGTCGACCGCGATGGCGGCCAGTTGCTGAAGCTCGATTTCTCACGAAACGATATGGTCGAGGCGGTGGGGGCGTTCGCGTGCGCCTTGCGTCGGCAGGACAGAGACCGGGAGGCAGCGCTGCGGCCTCTATTCAACCGCTGCATTGGTTCATGGTTCGGGCTGGAGGCTGCGCAGATGCAGCAGTTGGAAGCTCGGCTTGCGGCCAGTGGCGGTGAGCCTGCCTCCCTGATGGTTGAGACGTGCCAAGTGCTGAAGACTGCCGCAAGTCTATTTGGGGAGCTACGGCGTCCTTTACTGGTGGTGTTGGATCATGCTGACAACCTGGCTAGCGAAGCCGCCGACATCTGGACGGGTTTGCGGGCGTATCCCGCAGGCCTGCTGCTGTTGGTGCTCTCGCGCCAGTCTTTATCTGGCTTGGCTTTCGCCGCCCCGCTCGAACTGTGCCCCCTATCAAGCGCCGATGTGGACAAGGCCCTTGCCTTTTATGCGCGTGGCCGGCGGTTGAAGACGGACGTACGAGGCAGCATCCGAGAGCGAGGGAATAGCAACCCCATGTTTATCAAGGACATGGCGCATTTGAAGCGATTTGGCATGCCCTTGGAGTACCTGCCTTGCGTGGCCGATCAGTTGTTGATTGATCTGGGAAAACTGGAGGAGGACAGCCGCCGCGTGCTCTTCATGGCTGTCCTGTGGGAGCAAGCGACCCTTGATGGAATCGCCTTTGCATGCACGCTTCCCGGCGACCGGGTGGAATCATTGGTGGCGGAACTGATCGACCGAGGGTTATTGTCAACAGCACCAGGAAAATTAATCGACTGCGAGCCCGTGTTTCGGCAGGCACTCAGGCGCCTGATCGGCAAGGAGGAGCGAAAAAGCCTGTACGCACGCCTGGCGCGCTTCCTGATTCAGACCGAACAGGCAGAGGAGGTCATTGCGGCCTGTTTCACCCACGCCCACAGTCCGCAGGCAGCCCTGTGGTGGCGGCGCGCAATTGATGCCGCCTTGCAGGCGGGCCGTACTGAGCACGCAGTAGATCATCTGTCGGAGGTATTGAGCAGCCTGCAGTATATGAATGACGTCGAGCTGCGTCGCCAGTATGAGCATGAAAGCTATGTGACTCTGGGTGTGCTGGAAATCAACCATCGCGGTCCAGCGGCCGAACCAGTTTCCGAGGCCTATCGTAGGGCAGCGAGCCGAAGCGCTAGCCAGCTGCAGGAAGACCTGCCAGTTCTCTGGGGACAATGGGTGATGGCGCACGGTGCCGGCAAATTGCCGGAAAGCCTGGCTTGCGCCAAGCAGCTGCAGGAAATGGCCCGCCGGCTAGGTCAGAGCTCGTGGTATGGCTGGGGCTTGTATGCCGAGGCCCAGTATCTCTTCTGGAAGGGACGGCCCCAGCAGTCGGAGCTGGTTCTGAAGGAAGCGTTGCTCGCCCTGTCACAGATGGCGCCGCCGCCCTCGATGGACAGCGCGCTCGGGCATCATTGCCCCGCCCTGCTGTATAGCCTGTTGGGCCTGTCGCAGGTCCTGCAGGGGCGCCTCGATGAAGGCGAGCGCAATGCCCGGCATGCGCTCGAGTTGGCCCAGCAAGGCCAGCCGCGCATATCCAGGGTCATTACCAACATTCAGATGCTCAGAATTTTGTATCTGCGAGGCGAATTGCAAACGCTGGCCGGTCGCAGCCAGGCTTTGTTGGACGTATTGCAGACGCAGTTGCCGGGCAGTGTGTGGTCCGCCGTCGCGGAAACGTATGTCCTGTATTGCAGGCTGGTGCGTGGTGAGGATGTAGAGGAGGAGCTGGAGCGTCTGTCTTCGCTGTTGCCGCAATTTGAAAGCAGCATGCCGCTGGCTACGGACGCCTTCTTGTGCATCCTGGCCCGCTGCCACCTGACTCAAGGTCATATGGACCGCGCTCGTCAGGCGCTGGATCGAGTGTGCGACATCGCGCTTGAACGGGCCTCGTCGCTGCTCATGCCGGAAGTTCAGTGCCTGCGGGGCGACATGGCGTGGGTGCAGTCGGATACGCAGGCGGCCAAGGCCGCCTGGGCCCTGGCCCGCCAGGAGGTGGTCCGATCTGGCCTGTATGTCTATGAAAACTGGATTCAGCACCGGCACGAGCGGCTTCCGGACCCGATTGCTGGCGCGGCCTGGATGCAACGCCAGCTCAGCTGAACTCAGAACTGGATATTGATGCCACCAAAGATTTGCCATACCGGCACTCCCGCGCCTTTCTTTTCGACTGAGTATTGCGGTTCCAGAAAAGCGTTGACGGTGGTCTTGCTCCCCAGTTTCATGACTTTTCCCAAACCCAGGCCTACGGGCACATGTCGAGTGCGTTGCTCCAGGTCGAAAGTCCAGACAGCGCTGGAGCGCAGGTAGTAGCCATTGGGCAAGTTGTAGAACACGGCCGGCTGGAAGGTCATCAACTGGACCCTGTCGCGATCGGAGTCTCCTGCGAAAGACTGTTGGTAAGTCAGCAGCCCCCCCGCCAAGCCCCAAGAGCGCGTGGCCACGACGGCGGCAGCGGTGCCGATCTGCCATTTGCCCTGACCCAAGCGGTCGTTGGAGGCAGTCGGCATGACCAGCATAGGTCCGATTCCATACGAGAGGTGCTCGTTGGAACGCATGAAGATGTCCATCAGGGTGATGTCGCCTAGGCCTGACTTGCTGCCCAGCCGATCATGATGCAGAGCAACGATAGGAACGTTCAAACGCCAGAGTTGGGGCAGGCCGAAGGTCTTGTTGGGCAGCACTGCGCGCACGATTGTCTGGTTCGCCCATGCGCCGTCGACATTGTGCAGCTCAGGCACGTAGTAATCGTGGAAGCTGAGGAGGGGGCGGGGGCTCAGCGGGTTATTGGCCTCGTTCTGGGACTGGGCTTGGGCCTGAGTGCTTAGCACGCAGGCCGTCAATAGGCATAAGGTGATCTTGTACATGTGAATTCTTGTGCAATTAGACGCTTTAGTGAAAAGCCGACAGTAGGATTGGCGCGTTGAAAAAGCATTTAATGACCGAGCCGTTCGCGCGTGGCCTTGTTGGCCAAATTCTGTCGCGTTGATTCAGAATGGTCGGCTTTAATGCTTAATTCAAAAGGAGGAGCGCCATGGCGAGTTCGTTTACGGGGGCCCTGCTGGCGGCGGCACTGATAGGTTTGAAGGCCGCGAGCGCTATGGCGGAGCCGGCCAGTCAGACCACACGGGAGCGCAATGCACAGCTGATGCGCACGCTGCCATTCCATGACACCCAGGATTTCGACGATGCGAACCGGGGACTGATTCATAGGGAGCCCAGTCTGCTGATCAAGGGCGAGAGGGGCAACGTCGTGTGGGATCTGGACTCTTACAAGAGCTTCATCACTCAGGACAGCACCGCGCCGCCCACTGTGCATCCCGGTTTGTGGCGCACGTCGCAGCTGAACCTATTGGATGGCCTCTACAAGGTGACCGAGCATATCTACCAGGTGCGTGGCTACGATCTGTCCAACATCACCTTCGTGCGGGGGAACAGCGGGTGGATTGTCTTCGATGTCGGCACGTCCACCGAGACGGCGGCTGCAGCCTTCGCATTGATACAGAAGCATGTGGACTTAGCGCCAATCAAGGCGGTGATCTACAGCCATTCCCATATTGATCATTACGCTGGCGTCAAAGGAATTGTCGATCAAAGGGCTGTGGATGCCGGAGAGGTGGAGATCATTGCGCCAAAAGGTTTCTTTGAGCATGCCATCAGCGAAGGGGTGATAGCGGGCAACGCCATGAAGCGCCGCGCCACGTATATGTATGGCGCCTTCCTGCCGCGCGGACCGCAGCACGGCGTCGGCTCCGGCTTGGGCATGACCAATCCCTTGGGGACGATTTCACTGATAGCGCCAACGCGCTCTGTAAGCAGGACCGGCGAGGCCATTGTGGTCGACGGGGTGGAGATGATCATGCAACTGACCCCGGGCACGGAGGCTCCCGTCGAAATGAACACCTACTTGCCCCAGTTCAAGGCGATGTGGATGGCGGAGAACACCAGCAACACCATGCACAATATTCTTTCATTGCGGGGCACGCAGGTGCGTGACGCGCGACAATGGGCGCATTACATCAACGAAACAATGGATCTGTTCGGCGATCGTACCGAGGTGAAGTTCCAGGCGCATCATTGGCCTGTCTGGGGCAACGAGCGGGTGCGAGAATATCTGACCAAGCAGCGTGATCTATACAAGTACATTCATGACCGCACGGTCAATTTGATGAACAAGGGTTACACCGGAGAGGAAATTGCCGAACTGATCGAGCTACCCGAATCCTTGCGGAATCATTGGCCTGCCCGTGGCTATTATGGCACGCTCAAGCACAATGCCCGCGCCGTGTATCAATACTACATGGGTTGGTACGATGCGCATCCATCCAGTCTGGATGTATTGCCACCGGTGGAGGCCGCGCGCAAGTATGTGGAGTACATGGGACGCGATCATCTTCTGAAACGAGCGCAACATGATTACGATCAGGGAGAGTATCGCTGGGTCGCCATGGTGCTCAAGCATGCCGTATTCGCCGATCCTCAGGACCAACAGGCCCGGCTGCTGCTGGCCGCCGCCTATGAGCAACTGGGTTATCAGGCTGAATCGGGGCCGTGGCGTTCAATCTACCTGCAGGGCGCCTTGGAGCTGCGCCAGGGGGCACCCGATCTGCCCGTGCCCGCCGGCAACAATGCAGACATGATTGCTGCCCTGACACCAGAAATGATCTTTGACCTAATGGCGGTGCGTTTGAACGAGGATAAGGCGAAAGACAAGACCTTGGCCATCGCGTTCCGGCTTACGGACCTGGATCGCACGTACACCGTGAGCATCGGAAATTCCGTGTTGAATTATGGTACCGGGCCCGGCATGCCGGCCCAAGCCACGGTCGAGATCACACAATCGGACTTCAAGCTTATTCAGGCCAAAGCCCTTGACTGGAAGAGCGCGTTGCAATCGGGTCGGGCGAAGATCCTTGGCTCTTCCCAAAAGCTGTTGGAATTCGCCGGCCTGTTCGAAGAACCGCATTTGTGGTTCAACATCGTCACGCCCTGAGGAACGCGATGGCTCCGGCGCCGTCGAGTATCTGCGCCGCGGCCGGTGCCGCCAGACTCGCCTTGGCCTGCGAGCGTGGGCGCGATCCACAATGAGGCGGATTACGATCGCGCGCTGGCACTGATTGAGGCGATTCTGGACGAAACCCGCGACACGCCCGCGCGGGACGAGGCCATGCATCCATTGGCTGACCTGCTGGACTTGTTGACGGCGGCAATCCATGAGTACGAAGTCGACCACCACGCCAGATTACAGCCCTGGTCGAGCGCTTCCATGTTCAGCGCTGATGCTTTCATAGAAAATCGCGGCGCACATTGACCAAAGCCCTTCAGATGGCCACGCCCCCAAAATCGCGGGCCACGATCAAGCAGAATATATAAAATCAAATTTGAGCAGAAATTTCTATTTTTAATCGTTATTGAGCAATCATGATGGATATTGCGCAAGGGTTAGCGTCGGGAAGCGGCTAGTCTATAAACGCGCACATAGGCAATGTCAAACAGCGCGACGAATTTCGGACACCCTACCGGAAGGTATCCGCTGATACAGATCATTGACTTCGCCTGCTCAAGCACATCATAATCAAATTTGGACAAAAACCCTATTTCATAATTGATTTTAGGCATGCATAATCGGATTAGCGCGGTGCCAGCAAGCATTCACCGTTTTTACGCACGCTAAACCGGCGCAATCAGGAATATTCCATGAGTGACCTCCCCAACGACCCTATCGGAGCAACGTGGCTAGCCCAGACGTATCAGATCATTCCGACCGATCGCTTGCCTGTGCAAAGCCAGATCGGTGGTCGGAGGGCCACACAAATCAGTGACGGCGACAAGCTGGAAACGTACCCGGAGGCGATGCGGCCGGCAGCCGAGCCGGCTGCGCACCTTCAGTTTCACCTGCGCCACGAAGTGCCGCACCTGGAATTTCTGTCCCGCCTGTTTGCCAAGACTGGCGCTTCCTTTGTTCAGGCCTGGGTGGATGCCGAGCCCACCGGGCAGTACGCCCGCCGGGCGGCCTTTCTGTACGAGTGGCTGACCGAAGATACTTTGCGGGTGCCGAAGCGCATGGGCGGCAATTATGTCGATGCCATCGACGACGCTAAGCTCGTGGCGGCCTCGGCCAATCGCCTGGTGAAAGCGCCGCGCTGGCGCATTAACGACAACCTGCCGGGCACACGGCACTTTTGCCCAACGGTCGTCAAGACCGACGCGGTGGCCCAGGCCATCGACCTGGATGTGCCGCAGCTATTCCAGAACCTGACCGCCGAGTTCGGCGAAGACCTGCTGCGCCGCGCCGCCGTATGGATGACGCTACGCGAAAGCAAAGCCAGTTTTGCCATCGAGGGTGAAGCGGATCGCGCCAGCCGCATCGAGCGGTTCGCCGACGTCATGGCACGGCGAACGGGTCAAGGCGACTGCCCTTTAACCAACGAAGCGCTGGCCCAGCTGCAGGGCGAGATTCTGGGCAAACGCAGCACGCTCACCCATTTTGGCCTGCGCCAGTCCCCCGTTTTCGTAGGAGAAACGGTACGCTATCAGAACATCGTGCACTACGTGGCACCACCCGCTGATGACGTCGCCGCCATGCTGGACGGCCTGCGCGTTTTTCTCGAGCGCACACAAGGCCAGTCGCCTGTCATGCGCAGCACGGTGGCCGCTTTCGGATTTGTCTACATTCACCCGCTGGCCGACGGCAATGGCCGTGTACACCGTTTTCTGATCAACGACATACTGCGACGTGATGGCGCAGTGCCCGAGCCGGTAATTCTGCCCGTATCGGCGGTCATCACCGACGATGCCGGGGGGCGCCGCAGCTACGACCGCGTGCTGGATGACGTATCCAAGCCCCTGATGCAAGAGGCACGTGAATATATAACGTTCGCATCCACGCAAACCACCTATCCGGACGGTGTCGTGTCCAACTTCGTGTTCAACGGCACCGAGCAGGTCCGGCCTGTGTGGCGCTATCCCAACCTGGGCCCGCATGTGGTCTTTCTGTCCAACATAGTCAAACGCACCCTGACGGAACAGATGCGCGAGCAATCACGGTATTTGCGCAACCACGGGCGCGCCCGCCAGGCGCTCAAAGAAGTCGTCGAAATGCCGGACCCGCAAGCGGACCGCGTCCTGCGCTCTATCGAACAGAATCGCGGGGAGCTAAGCAATGCATTGGCAAATCAGATGCCAGTGCTGCGCGAGCCCGGCGTGTGGGCGGAGATCATCGAGGCCGTGTCGCTGGCTTTTCAAGAGGACCCGCCCGCCGATCGTCATATCCTCGACCGCTACCACCCCGCACGGCCCGCTGGCGGGGAATCGTAGGCACTGTACTTAACTGTACCGACACAGCTGATTCGGTCCAGGTAACTTTTAACCAACAAAGAGACCCTTGATCAGGTGACGCTGCGAAAAGCCGATTTACACGTCGCTTACGGATAACCGAATGTGCCATGATAAATCACCCCACGTATTCACCTTAAGCTTTCTTTGCTCCTCATTTCGGCCTCGAGGTTGATGCTTGTTCCAGTTATGAAACTAGCCGATTCCGACGCGAGGCAGGCGATCGTACTTGCGACTCCCTCGGCGAGACCGACCCGGCGTGGACGGCGGGAAACCGTTACATGCCCATCATGTTCTGGAACGACCAACTTTCAAGTACTATGGAAAAAATTGCGTGAGCACGGATACGAGGGGTGAACAATGTCCCTATTCTGGCGAAGCTGGGCGCTGGTCGTCCTGCTGGTTGCTGCGGTGTTGGCGGCACTGGTCGTACTTTCCACGGTTCAGTTCAGTTCGATTCTGTCCAGCCTCGTGCAGGAGCGCCTTTCTGTTCTCGTTCAGTCGGCGCAACGGTCATTTAGCGCCGCAACCAGCCTAGGGCTTCCACTTGCCAGCGTACGCAATGGGGTCGCCATTCTTGAACGGTCAAGGCAGCGCGCCCCCCAAATCGACGCAATCCATGTTTTCGATCCGGATGGAAAGATACTTCTTTCGACGGACACCGTGCCCCCAGCCCGTATCGAGTGGGCAGCGATGAATGCCCATGCCTTGTCGGGCGGCGGTATATGGCGCGCTGAAACGGGCAACCAGCTGCTAAGCGGCATGCCCATTCTGGATGCCAAAAAGGGTCGAGCCATCGGAGGAGTCGTCATTGTCTACCCCAAGGCCGGTCTCGAAACCTCGATCAAGGCTATGGGCGCGAGCCTTGCCCTTTACGCCGCGGCGATCACCCTCCTCATGGCCGGCCTGGCCGTCTTCATCCTGCGCTACGGCCTGCAGCGCCTGATCGCGGTATTCACAGGAATCGAAGCCACCTTCACGGCGTTCGAACAACAGAAATGGCGGCATGCGGCGGGGGGCACAAGTCTAGCGCCGCCGCCGGTCGTCGGGTTCGGGATCGACACACGCACTTTGCTGAGCCTGTCTGAAGCCGCCGAAAACCAGTACATCAGTGCCGGAATAGAACTCGCAGCCCTGGAGTCGTCTGGCAAGGTCCTCTGACCATGGCCGCCCCCATGTCCCCGGGAGATTCAGCCGCGAGCCTGCTGATTCCGCTGGCAGCTTTTCTAATTGTCATTGCGGTGGCCGCGCTGGGATACATCGCAGTGATCTCATTCAATCACGCCGTACAACCGGAACTCGACAACCGCTCCCGACTGATTGGCACCGGCGTCCGGGACAATATCGAACGCGCACTTGCCTTGGGCGTTCCGATCAACCAGATGCCGGGCGCCGAAAATTATCTACTCAACGTCATGGACTCCTTTCCGGAGGTGGCGCGCATCACCATCCGAAGCTCCGAAGGCATCCCTATTACCGAGGTCGAGCGGCGTTTTGATGGCGCCGTCGGTATCGTCCCTACAACGTCGCAAGTGACCACCACCTTCGATGCGGCAAGCTTCGCCGCGGACGGCATCCTCCGCTTCGCAATTCTTTCTGGCAACACCCTCGCGGGTGAAGTCCTCATCAACGTGGACCGCGCCTACGTCGAACAACAGTTCGTCGACGTATTCCTCGACGTGCTGGTCGTCATACTTGTGGTGTTTCTGCTCTCGTTCGAGATCATGCTCGCAGCGGTCACGAGGTCGCTAAGCAAACCGCTCGACGGCCTGTATCAGATTCTCGAGCGTCAGGCGACCGGCGATTTCTCTCAGCGAATAAGGTTTGGCACCCGGGGCGTCATCACCCAGGCGGCAACACGCTTTTCCGATCACGCCATAGATTTGCACAATCGCTACGCCGCGCTCCGCCTACGTGCCATGTCGAGCCTACACGAGAACACGCAGCGGGATGATCGGCTCGCCGACATCGGCCGCCGATACCGGCTGACAGTCGCCCCACCCCGCGTCGCAGAACTGAGAGACGCCGTGGACATGAGACTGCCGCTTTTCCTGTTTGCGACCGGAGAAGAACTGAGCAAGTCCTTTCTGCCGCTGCTCGTGCGATCCGCCGCAACCGATGTGACCTGGCCTGACCAGGATGTCCTGATCAGCCTTCCGCTGATCGCCTATCTGCTCGCTCTCATCGTCCTTTCGCCTCTAGCCGGGGGGCTCGTTGAACGCTACACCGCCCGAAAGGTCTTCCTGGCCGCCCTGCTTCCGGTCGGCATCAGCCATATCGGGCTTAGCGTCAGCAGCAGCGTCGGAGAGTTCGTCCTGTGGCGCGGCGTCGCTGGAGCAGGCTATGCGCTGGCCACCATCGCATGCCAGGAATACGCGCTTCGCACGAGCGCGGAAGGCAGGCACTTCCGGGCCATGGGAGGATTTGTGGCGGTGGTCATCGGCGGTACGTTCTGCGGCACGGCGGTCGGAGGCGTGCTCGCGGAGCGACTGGGCGCCGGCAATACCTTCCTCGTCGGCGCGGCGCTGGTTGCGGTATCTGCCTTCGCCGCACTCAAAATGATGTCCGGCGATGGCGCTCAACGTCCGCCGACCGACATGCCTACTGAGACCCGGCCCCGTTCCGCACTCACCAATCACCGCTTCCTCGGTCTTTTGGTGGGCATCGCCATCCCTGCCAATATCATGATGGCGGCCTTCATCTGGTATATCGTTCCGCTGGCCCTGTCGGATCTGGGTTCACGTCCCGCCGACATCGGGCGGGTGCTCATGATCTACTACCTCATGACGATCCTCGCGGCGCCGGTGGCCGCTCGCATTGTCGATCGTTCCTCGGCCGCGTCGCTTTTGCTCGCCTGCGGTGGTGCCATATCGGGAATCGGACTGATTTGCCTGACCCGCTGGTATGGCCTGTGGCCGATTGTCGGCGCGGTCGCATTGGCGGGAATCGGGCACGCCATCGTTCGGGCCACACAGATCCCGCTGGCCATCAAGATCGCCACGAGGGGCCGGCGACGCACCACGTCGGCAAAAGCGCTCGGCGCCTTGCGCATGTGGGAACGGGCGGGCAGCGCCATCGGCCTGGCAACCACCGGCGTGCTGGTCGGGCAATACGGCTATGGCGCAACTATCGGTCTGATTGGTTCCTTGACGGTGGCAGGCACCCTGATATTCATCGCCACCGAGATGGTTGCGGAACGAGTTCCTGACGGATAGGGCGAACCCATGTCTTCTCTTAAAGCCTGCGTGACCACGATCCTGACGGCGCTCATGATCGCCCTCCCAGCAGCGGCGCGGGCGCCGGGCAAGCCGCTTTCGATTTATATGGCGCTCTGGCGAGGATGCGAGGCCGCCTGTCAAGGGTTCAAGGACGCGATCGTGAAAAGCGGAATCCACGCCAGATTTGTCGAGCGCAATGCCAACTATGACCGGTCCAAGCTGGCCGGCTTTGTGGAAGAGGTGCGCGCCATGCGACCGGACCTCGTGATTACCTGGGGAACAACCGTAACCCTGGGCATGGCGGGAACCCTGAAAGAAGCGAAAAATCCGCGTTACATCACGCAGCTTCCTGTGGTGTATATGATCGTCGCGGATGCAGTGAACTCTGGCATCATCAAGAGCTACGAGCAAACGGGGCGTACCAATGTCACAGGCACCCACCACCGCGTGCCCGAAGAGATCAACCTCAACGCAATACGGACTTATTTCCCCGCCTTTCGCAAGCTCGGCATGCTTTACAGCAGCACCGAGACTAACTCGATCGTGATAGTGGACGAAATCCGCGCCCTATCGGGGCCAATGGATTTCGAACTTGTGGCCATCGAGTTCGACCTCGATGCGAACGGCCAGCCGAACGTCGCAACCATCCCGGAGAAAATGCAGGCACTTCGTGATAAAGGGGTTGACTTCGTTTATGTCGGTTCAAGTTCCTTCATTGAACGAAACGGCGCGACGTTTACGGCAGCAGCCCTGAAAGCGGGTCTGCCGGTGCTAAGCCCTTACGAAAACCTCGTCACAGAAGCCGACGGCTTGCTGGCAATTTCCGCACGCTATTACGCCGTGGGTGAACTGGCTGCCCGCCAGGCGCGACGCATTCTGATCGACGAGGTCAACCCAGGTGAGCTGCCTGTCCTCGCCATGACGCAGTTTGCATTCGTCATCAATATGAAATCGGCGCGTCAACTCAAGCTGTTTCCGGCGCTGGAGCTTTTGCAGATTGCAGAGACGGTTCATTAAGCCACGCCAATTGCACAAACGACTCCTGTTCGTTCAGGCCCGGCAAGGAAAAGCGTTTCGAATAGTATTCCATCGGTACCCATAAGGCTTTCTGCGATCATCACAGTCAATATCGAAGTGCGTCGTCAACGCTTCGAGCTGGCGCTGTATGGTCCGCAAATCGCCGTCGATGCCGGCATGGAGCAATTGCCAGTACCAGGAGGCCCATACAAACATAAAGGGCCGGCCCCGGTATTGGCTAATCCCCCGCTGATGCGCCTGAAACTGCAAGGATCACTCACGGTGGAGTTTCATCCCAGACGAAAGCCAGTGGTTGCTTATCAAGGAATCGGTTCACCGCATCATGGTGGTATTCAGAATGCAGCGACATCGCCTGGGCATGTGACTCTAGCTCCGCCAACGTGTCTTGGTCGAGGTTGAAGGAACGGTTCAGTATGTTCTTCGACATACCGATGGCCTCGACTGACGCCCCGTGAAAACGTGCAGCCAGCGCCAGGGCTTCGTCCAACAAGGTTTCGGACGACACAATGCGATATAAAAGTCCAAGAGATAAGGCCTCTGGCGCTTTTACCTCTCTGGCGGTGAATATGATTTCTTTTGCGCGTTGAAGCCCTATCATCCGAGGCAAAAGGAAGAAGCCTCCAAGGTCGGGAACCAGGCCTATCCGTCCGAATACCGAGCAAAAACGGGTGGTCGGCGTGCCAATGATGAAGTCGCATGCAAGGGCCAGATTAAAGCCGGCTCCGAACGCGGCCCCGTCTACCGCTGCGATGACAGGCTTCTCCAGGTTGACCAGTTCGCGAAACCATAGGTGCATGCGACGAATGCGGTCCCGGGTTTGATATGTTGTGCGTTTGGCCTCAGAGATGGCGTCCGTAGCAGAGCATGCCGCTTTATGGCCCGCCTCCATTTGGACAGGCGTGCGATAACCGATCGCCAGTGCTGGCGCTGTCGACGATAGAAACGCGGCGGACTAGGTCAACAAGTCAAGCCCACTTTCATTGTTCTGGCGCGTCGCCGCGTGCTTGCGATTGGCGCAAGCGCTCCCGGCTGTTCGTTAAATGTGTGCGCATGGCTGCGCGGGCGGCGTCCGGATCCTTGCGCACAATGGCACTATAGATGTCTTCGTGTTCAAGGTGGATGCGCCCCAGATAGTTATGAGGATCGTCCTCGACTAATGCCGCAGAGTCGATGCGGGTGCGCGGGATGATGGCATTGCCCAGCTGCTCGAGAATATCGTGGAAATAGCGATTCCCCGTGGCGGTCGCCACCGTCAGATGGAAAGCGACGTCGGATACGACAGCGCTGCCGGTTTTGTTCTGCACATGCTCTGCGAACTCGTCCAGAATGACACGCAAGCGCTGAACATGATCTTCTGTGCGCCGCAAGGCGGCTAGCCCTGCCGCCTCGGTCTCTAGACTGATGCGCAGCTCGAGGATCGCCATGACGTCCAGCATCGTCAGGATGCTCTCGTTGTGAATGCGAAGTTGCCGCTCAGTTTGAGGCTCGCGCAGGAATGTTCCTATCCCGTGCCGCGTCTCGACCAGTCCAGCCGCCTGCAAACGCGACATGGCTTCGCGAATAACCGTGCGGCTGACGCCAAACGACTCCATGAATTTGGACTCGGTAGGCAGCTTCTCGCCGGCGTGATATTCACCACGCCGGATGCGCTCGGATAAGGCCGCCACCACGTTTTGGGTCAGGTTGCGCGAGCGCGGATCAGGACTAAATGCCATGTGTCGAACGTTTGAATGAGGTTACGGTTGATGATACCTTAGCCTTCCTGCCCGACCTCAAAATTGGCCATCAGTTCGAGCGCGCGCACCATACCCGAGTGATCCCAGCCGCTGCCGCCATGCGCGGCGCACATATTAAACAGCTCTTGGCATGTCGCGGTATTGGGCAGTGCAAGCCCCAGCGCTTTGCCGGCCGAGAGCGCAAGATTGAGGTCCTTCTGATGGAGCTCGACGCGGAAACCCGGATCAAACGTACGCTTGATCATCCGTTCGCCATGCACTTCGAGAATTTTCGATGAAGCGAACCCCCCCATAAGCGCCTGGCGCACACGCGCTGGATCAGCACCAGCCTTGGAGGCGAACAGCAATGCTTCCCCCACGGCCTCGATGGTGAGCGCGACAATGATTTGATTGGCGACCTTGGCGGTTTGCCCATCACCGTTGCCACCCACCAGTGTGATGTTCGAGCCCATCGATGCAAAGAACGGCCGAACTTTCTCGAAGGTAGCTTCAGCGCCGCCCACCATGATGGAAAGCGACGCATTTCGAGCGCCGACCTCGCCCCCGGACACAGGTGCGTCAAGATACTCGCAGTCGAGCGCATTGATTTTGGAGGCGAACGCCTTGGTCTCGATCGGCGAAATTGAGCTCATATCGACCACGATCTTGCCTGCCGAAAGCCCCTCGGCAATTCCCTCGGAGTCGAAGAGCGCGCTCGCCACATGAGGAGTATCGGGCACCATCGTAAAGATAATGTCAGCGGCTTGTGCCACCTCTTTACCGGAGCGGCAGGCCTTTCCGCCTGCCTCGACCAGATTCGAAGGAACGCTTGAGCGGCTGAACAGAAATACTTCGTGCCCCGCCTTGATGAGATTCAGCGCCATAGGCGCCCCCATGATGCCCAGACCTACGAAACCCAACTTACTCATCACTTTTCTCCCCCAATAAGTTCATTGCTTGATTGAAACTTGTCCCTTAATGCCTGTGTGCCGCTGCGGAAGACACCCAGATCACCGCCCACGGCGACAAAGCTAGCCCCCATTTCGATATAGCGACGGGCGTCGGCTTCCACCGGTGCGAGAATCCCGCAGGGTTTGCCGGCCGCTTTGGCACGGGCAAAAACATGGGCTATCGCATTCTGCACTTTGGCCGGCGATGCATCGCCCAGATGACCTAGACCTGCCGAGAGATCTGAAGGACCAATGAAAAGGCAATCCACCCCGTCTACCGCTGCAATCGCATCGATGTTGTCGACAGCCAGCTGCGTCTCGATCTGTACGCTGACGGAGATGTTGTCGTTGATGACCTTCTGATAGTCCTTGACCGTGCCATACCGGTTACTGCGATGCGCGACCGATACGCCGCGCACGCCGCTGTCTGGGTAGCGCGTCGCCGCCACCGCGCGACGCGCATCGTCAGCGGTTTCTATGAACGGCACTAGAAAGTTATAGAAACCGATGTCAAGCAAACGCTTGATCAACACGGTGTCGTTGCTGGCCGGTCGCACAATCGGTGCGCTGACACTGTCCTTGAGCGCCATAAGCTGAGGGATAAACGTCAGTACGTCGTTAGGCGCGTGTTCGCCATCCAGCAAGATCCAGTCGAAACCCGCCAAGCCCAGGATCTCTGTGGTAATGGGGCTGCCCAATGCAGACCAGCAGCCGATCAAGCACTTGCCGGCAAGAAGGTCCCGCCGGAATTGATTCGGAAAAGCCGAGTAAGGTTGTGTATTGTTCATAGATGCTTCCCAAGAGCCCGCCGCCCAGCATGGCGAACTTTATTCTAGTTGTAGGACAAGGTACGAATAATGATAATGCATACGGATGGTCCATAGTCATATGTCATCGTACGACTGCGCTGAGTATAGTCCGTTAAGCCGTGATTTTGAACTGCCGCGTATCACCGAAAAGAGGCGGGCCGTTTGCGATATTGCCCGCGCGCGATGTGACATATGAACGCAAGGGCTCGCCTGAGGGCTGTGGCTTGAGCCATGCCTATCGGCATGACCGGAGGGATGTAACGGGGCTAAGGTGGAACCGGCAGCCGAAACAACTTGACGAGAATCGCTCGAACACCGCGTCGCGACTTCAGATCTGATTGCTTATGCAACCTACTTCATCAACTCGCGGGCGATGATTAGCTTTTGTACCTCGGTCGCACCTTCGTAAATTCGCAATGAGCGAATATCGCGGTACAGCCGCTCTATTGTCATGCCCGACTTTACGCCCAAGCCACCGAACATCTGTTGCGCACGGTCGATCACCCATTGTGCGGATTCGGTTGCCGCCATCTTGGCCATGGCGGTTTCCGCCGTCGCGGATTGCCCTGCGACGTCGCGTGTCCATGCTGCGCGATATGTTAACAATGCGCTCTTGTCGATCTCAGTCAGCATGTCGCCGAACGCCGCCTGGGTAAGCTGAAAATCTGCGAGTGTCTGGCCAAACATTTTGCGCTGACGGGCGTGATCGAGCGCCTCATCGAGCGCCCGACGCGCAAAACCCGTGGCTGCAGCAGCGACCGAGCACCGGAAGATATCGAGTGTGCGCATGGCGATCTTGAAACCTTGGTTCAGTTCACCCAGCATCTGGCTGGCAGGCACACGACATTGATCAAAACGAAGCACGGCAAGAGGATGTGGAGAGATGACATCGATCTGCTCTTCAATGATCAGGCCGGGTGTAGATGCCTCAACTACGAAGGCGGAGATGCCACGCGAACCCGCATTGGCGTCCGTACGGACGAAAACACAGTAGAAGTCGGCCAGGCCCCCATTAGATATCCAGGTTTTGTGGCCGTTCAGGATGAAGTCTTCACCATCCGGCGTTGCTGAACACATCAGGGCAGCTACATCCGGAGCCTGCGTCGGGCTCAGACAATGCAAAGGCCGCAATGCGCTGGCCAGCCGCAACGCCCGGCAAATACTGCTGTTTCAGGGCATTGTTTCCGGCCAGTGAGATCGCGCCGGAACCAAGCCCTTGCATAGCGAAGGCGAAATCCGCTAACGCATGATGCCGGCCCAGTGTTTCGCGGATAAGGCAAAGCGAGCGTGAGTCGAGCTGGGGCAACCTGCCCCCAAGCTCGCCCAGGTCGCCCGACGGCACGCTATACGTCAGCCAGCCGCCCTTGCCTAATCGTTGCACCAACTCGCGGCACGCTGCGAATGTGTCCGCATAATTGATGTCGCGAAGATTATCCGCACACCATTCATCCAGATTCTTGGCCAAGGTTCGATGCCCATCATCGAAGAAGGGCCAGGCAAGGTGGTCGAAAACGGAAATCATGCTGGGTCAGTTCAAATTAAGTTTCTTGATTACAGGCGCCCAGGTATCAACAGTGCCCTGTATGTACCGGGAAAACTCGCCTGCGTTCTTATAATCGGTTTTAAGACCAAACTGGTCCGTGCATTGCTGGAACGCTTTGCTTTCGATAGCGACCTTAAACGCATCGTCGATCTTCGCAACGACTGCAGGATCCATGCCTTTGGGGCCGACCAGACCAAGAATACTTGGCGCTATCAGCTGATATCCGTCTTCGACCAGCGTTGGCGCCTTTTCAAAACCTTCCATGCGCTTTTCAGTGAAGACGTTCAGTAGGCGTAGACGGCCATCGCGCACATAAGGCACCCATTCCGCCGTCTGGGCCATGACTTCCACGTCGCCCCTGACCAAAGCTGTAGAAGCCTCGATGCCGCTCTTGTATGGAACGTGGGTCCACTTGACGCCGACCTCTTCCCCGAGCTTCTCCATGGTCAGATGCTGGGGTGTGCCGACGCCAGCTGTACTGAAGGCTATTTTACCCGGCGCTTCCTTCGCGGCTTTGATAATGTCATTCAGCGACTTAAGGGGAGAATCCTGTCGGACCAGCAAGCCGACCTGATACTGCGCAACCATGGCGATCGGCGTCAGATCTTTCATAACGTCGTAGTCGATGGTGGGCACGAGATAGGGATTGAGCACCGCGCCAGTGGACAGGGCCGCAATGGTATAGCCGTCAGGTTTCTGCCGAACGGTGTAGGCAATTGAAAGCGATGAACCCGCGCCAGGCTTGTTTTCAACAATAATGGTTTGACCCAACTTTTTGCTAGCCGTTACCGCAAGAGCACGAAAGCACATATCTGTACCGCCGCCCGCGCCATAGCCGACTATCAACTGGATCGGTTGTGCCGGATAGCTTGCGGCATAGGCGCTAGCGCCACTTAGACTAAAACCAAAGGCAGCGACGGCGCCGAGAACTGCTGAGATTCGACCGAAATTACGGATTTTCATGAAATTGTCTCCTTTATAAGTATGTTGTGCCGAGGATAATAACCTAAAGTCTAGCTTTATAGACTACTATGCGTTAAATTTCCTTCCTCGTGATCGGAGCGGCGTTTTCATTGGCCGGAAATCGATGCAATCGCGGCCACCTCCCAGAGATTTTGAATGCAATTCAATAGGTCTGTCTTATCATGCAAGAAAAACTGAAAGTACTCGTCACCGGCGCCAGTCGCGGCATCGGGCGCAATATTTGTGATCGGCTGGATGCCGACGGCTACGAGGTGGTAGGCATCGCCAGGACGCGTCCGAACGACTGGCCTGATCATCTTGCCTTCTACAGCGCAGATCTATCAGACCGAGACATCGTTATAAGCACGCTTGCGCGCGCAGCAGAAGGCGGTCCCTTCTATGGCTTAGTGAATAATGTGGGCTTCGTGCCAACCGGCACACTAGAGCAGGTTGATACTGGCGAAATCCAACGCGCTGTTGCACTTAATGTGGAGGTGAACATTTTGTGCGCCCAGGCGCTGCTGCCGGGTATGAGATCGCTTGGCCAAGGGCGCATCATCAATATCAGTTCACGCGCTGCACTGGGGAAACAGGGTCGCACTTTGTACAGCATGACCAAGGCTGGCGTCATCGGCATGACACGCACATGGGCCCTGGAACTGGCCGCCGACGGCATCACCGCCAACGCCATTGCCCCCGGCCCAATTGCCACGGAATTCTTCCAGCAAGCGAATGATGCGCAAAGCGCAAGCACCCGCAAATTGCTTGAAGGTATCCCCGTAGGACGCATTGGACAACCACAGGATGTCGCACACGCTGTCGCTTACTTCATCGACCCGCGATGCGGATTCGTAACGGGGCAAACCCATTATGTCTGCGGCGGCATCACGATCGGCGCAGCCTAAGCTGGCGAGCCACCCTTGCATCGCCAAGCTTCCTGAACAACATACATGACCATATGCGCATGAACCCATGCGCGCTAATCTAGCAGGAGACATTATGAAACGCTGGACACAGCGCCCGGAAGGCGCAAACTGGGGAGATTTTGGTCCGGACGACCAGCTTGGGCGCGTCAACCTGCTCACGCAGGAACAAGTGCTTAAAGGGGTCCGGGAAGTACGCGAAGGCAAGGTATTCTGCCTTTCCCTGCCGCTCGACCTGCCCGGCGGGATGGTGCTGAACCCTCGCCGCAAACCGCCCCAATTGGCCGCCACCGAACGCGACGGCGTGCCTTACATGAATTTCCCAATGGCAAACCTCGATGCGACCTCCATCGACGTTTTAAGCGACGATCAGGTTACGCTGTCGTTGCAATACTCCACGCAATGGGACGCCTTGGCCCACGTAGGCGCCCAATTCGATGTAGGAGGGGACGGGCAGGAGCGCAAAGTGTATTACAACGGCTTTCGCGCCGGCGAGGATGTGTTGGACGCACCTGGCGCCGATCACGAGCAAGGCTGCTGCGATGGTGCCCATGGTTTTGGCGCCACGAAGCTAGGCATCGAGAATTTCGCGGTCAAAGGTATGCAGGGTCGTGGGGTCTTGGTGGACTTTGTGCGTCATTTCGGCACCGGACGAACGCTCATCGGCTATAAGGAGCTGGTCGAAGTGATGGCTGCTGACGGCATCACCGTGGAACCAGGCGATATGCTCCTGCTTCGCACGGGCTTTGCGGAGGCGGTGGTCGAAATGGCCGGCAGTCCGAATGCGGAAGTCTTGCATCAAACCGGCGCTGTGCTAAACGGCGCCGACCCCCAACTGCTGGAGTGGATTACCAATAGTGGTATTGCCGCAATCTGCGCGGATAACTATGCCGTCGAAGCCTACCCCGCGCATAACGAGGGGGACAAGAAGTCGCTATTACCGCTGCATCACCATTGCCTGTTCAAGCTAGGTCTGCCGCTGGCAGAACTTTGGTATTTGCGCGATCTGGCGCAATGGCTGCACGCAAATCAACGTAGCCGCTTCCTGCTGACAGCGCCTCCCCTGCGGCTACCAGGCGCAGTTGGATCTCCTGTAACTCCTATTGCAACCGTGTAGGGCACCGATATGAACTTTCCCGCGCTGCTCGCACGACATGCATCAGAACGACCGGATGCCATCGCCTTATATGATGTAGACAAGCCCGTTAGCTATGGCGAGCTAAGCCGGGAAGCCAACCGCGTCGCCGCTTTGCTGTACGAGCAGGGAGCGCGCCCAGGCGACAGGCTGGCGTTATGGCTGCCCAACTGCACCGCGTGGCTGGCCATTTTCCTGGCCTGCGCCCGCGTGGGCATCACTGTAATATCGATGAATACGCGGTTTCGGAGCCGTGAAGTGGGCGACCTCGTATCGCGCGGACAATGCCGCTGGTTGGCCATGTGGCCCACATTCAAGGGTCTGCCCTTCGCGCAAATCCTGCAAGATGTCGACGCAGAGTTGTTACAGTCACTGAAAGGCGTCCTGGTGGTCGGAGAGGCGCCCGCCGCAGCACCCGTCCTCGGCGCGCGCATGTTCGGCTATGGCGATGCGTCGGCGCCCCAGGTGCCCGACACACTAGACCTACCCCGCGGCAACACGCACGCTCTGGTCTATACGACATCGGGCACGACGTCGCAATCCAAGCTGGTCGTGCATGACCAGGAAACGCTAATCAAGCACGGCGTGAATGTCGCGCAGTTTCATGGCATTGTCCCTGGCGACGCAGTCCTTATGGGCGCGCCCTTTTGCGGCGCCTTCGGTTTTTCTTCAGCGCTCGGCGGTTTGGCAGCGGGCGCAGCGCTCGTCTCTGCTCCCGTCCTGGATCCCGCCGAATGCGCGCGCCAGATCAAGCGCTACCACGCCACGCACACCTTCGCCAACAACGAATTGCTCGACCGCATACTCGACGTCGCAGGTGATGAAGCCAATCCGTTTCCGTCGCTGCGGATAGCGGGCTTCGCCAGCTTCGCGCCGTCGCTGGGCGATCTTCCCCAACGCGCGGAAAAGGCGGGTATCGCGCTGGTGGGCTTGTACGGTTCCAGCGAACTTCAGGCCCTGGTAGCGGCTCAGTCGCCCGCCGCGCCACTGCACGAACGACAACTTGCGGGGGGGCAGCTGGCGGCCCCCGAAGCCAGGGTTCGGGTGCGCGACACTGAATCAGGCGAAATACTGCCCCATGGCGAGGTGGGCGAAATAGAAATCAAATCGCCCAGCATGATGAAAGGCTACCTCGATAACGAAGAAGCCACCCGCAAAGTCATTGATGCGGATGCTTACTTTCGCACCGGAGACCTGGGCCATACGCTGGACGAGCGCACCTTCGTATTTCACGCCCGCAAGGGAGACTTTCTTCGGCTTAGCGGCTTCCTGGTGAATCCCGTCGAGATTGAACAGTACATCGAGGCACTAACTGATGTTGCCGCCTGCCAGGTCGTTGGGGTGCCCCACGAGGGCAAGACCGTGCCTGTTGCGTTTGTGGTCCAGGAAAAGAACGCTAATGCGACCGAACAGGACATTATCAATCATTGCAAAGCTAGCCTGGCCGGGTTCAAAGTTCCTGCGCGCGTAGCGGTCATCGACGCCTTCCCTGTCGTCGAAAGTGCCAACTCGAACAAGATCCAGCGGGGCAAGCTTCAGGAGATGGCCGCTACACTATTGAATAACACTCAACCGGCGAAAACAGCTGGCGGCTGACACCTGTGTCGGCCGTTGGTAAGCAACACATTATCGGGAAACAGGATGTCCAATGCCGAACTAAATAACGCCGTCATGAACCGAAGCCGCCTGCCCCTCTACCTTCAGTTGGCGGCAGAGTTCCGAAGCTGTATCGATAGCGGCGTATGGTCGGCGGCCGACCGCCTGCCATCGCTGGAAACCTTGATGGAGTCTTACAAAGTATCGCGCATGACGCTGCGCCAGGCGTTAAGCGTGCTGGAAAGCGAAGGTCTTATCCGCAGGGCGCGTGGCAAGGGTACGTTCGTAGAGCCGCGCCGCGGCAGTCCTGCCGCGCTTTCTATCCCAACCTCGTGGAAGGAAGCCGTCGCGCTCAGCGATATACTCGGGACGCGCAGCATCGTTGAATCCGAGCGCGTCGTAAGCAAACTTCCTGATTCGGGCATGCATAGCAAGGCACGGCCCGCAGGCAAATACCAGTATCTGTGCCGAGTGCACAGTACAGACGGTCAACCCTTTTGCTACAGCGAAGTCTATATCGAGGACACGCTTTTCCGTAAGTACAAAAAGGAATTCAAGGTGCAAGCTGCCGCGTCGGTGATCGCCCGAATTCCCGGCCTGGAAATCACGGAATCCCGGCAGAAGCTGACCATCATCCAAACCGGCTTCCAATCTGCCAATGCCCTGCAGCTCAACCCGGGTGACAGCGTCGCCGAAGTGCGACGTACCGCCTGCGCCAACGATGTGATCATTTATTACGCTCGACTTGAGTTCCCACCAAGGTTCGTCGAGCTTGAGCTGGATCTGTTGGCGCGCTAAGCACAGTGCAGCTAACTTACGGCTGAACGCGCGGGCTGAACCGATCATAGGCCGCTGAAGCGGCAAGCGCCAGCAGCACCGGCAGTAGCCATCCCAGGCCGAGACTGGCACCAGGAATATGGGCGAGGGCCTCGGGCAACAGATAATCGAAGCCCGCAGCCGTCAACCCATCCATGATGCCGAATAGGGTGGCCACGATCAGGGTGGGGATGAACACTCGAGATGGCCGGCACCACCACCCAGACGCCAGACTAAGCGCGACCAGCGTGATGGCCACCGGGTAGATCGCGGACAACACGGGCACAGACACAGCGATAAGCTGTTCGAGCCCCTGATTGGCAATGACCGTGCTTAACAGACTAATGGCGATAACCACGCTACGGTAGGACATTGGCAAGAGCGTGCTGAAGTAGTCGCCGCAGGCAGACACGAGGCCGACTGCTGTGGTCAGACAGGCCAGGGTGATTACGACGGCCAGTAATACGTTACCCAGGGGTCCGAAGACATGGCCGACAAAAGCAGTAAGTATGGGCGCGCCCGTCACCGCGTCGGGTGAAAGCCCCCCACTGCCCGCACCCAGCAATATCAGCGCCACGTATACGAGCGCCAGCCCTACAGCGGCGACGATGGCCGCAATAATGGCGTACCGCGTTAGTAGGCGCGCATCTGAAATGCCGCGGCTGCGAATGGCATTGATGATAACAATACCGAAGACCATAGCGCCCAAGGCGTCCATCGTATGGTAGCCCTGAATGAAGCCTTGCGAGAGCGGCGCATCGACATACAGGCCCGAAGGCTGGCCAACGCCGGCGGCGGGCATGAACACAGCCGCAGCGCCCAGCACAATCAAAGCGACGATGAGCACAGGAGTAATGACTTTACCAACGGTATCGAGCAGCCGCCCCGGAAACAGGGCAAGCAGCATCACGATCCCAAAATACGCGGCGGTATAAAGCATTTGAGCCATGCCACCGGCGCCAATGAATGGCGCAAAACCCACTTCGAAGGAAACCGTAGCGGTACGCGGCGTGGCAAAAAGTGGCCCGATGGTCAGATACACCAGCACCCCCAGCAAGATACCCGCGGCTTTCCCGACGGGCGCCGTCAACGCGCCCATCCCGCCCCCCACGCGGGCCAGCGCCACGACCGTCAACAAAGGCAAGCCGACGCCGGTCAGTAGAAAGCCTAGCGCGGAATACCACAGCTGGTTGCCCGATAAGTGGCCGACCATGGGAGGAAAGATGATATTGCCCGCACCCAGAAAAAGCGCAAACGTCATGAAACCCAAGGCGATCAAGTCTCGGATTTTCAGAGTGCTGATCATAAGAAGCCAATAGGTAGTCGGTTGGAAAGCTTAGGCTATACAGATGCAATCATAATGGATATAGCCGCTGCGCCTGATTAGGCATCAGGCGATGGACTACCGCGACGCTTCGCACGAGGCTCACATCATGCATCCGGACCTGGTGACAATCGTCTTCCAGGCACATGCTTAGTCGCTTTCGGCGGGCCATTCTGTATTCGCGTCACTCGTAAATCGCATTTAGCATAGTGACTGCCGATGAGATGGCCCGCCAAGGCTAGTTCGGCCGGATGTGCCCGACATTTCTTATTTAGGCATAACAACAGAGTCGATGGCGTGGATAACCCCGTTATCCGCGACAACATCCGCCTTCACGACTTTGGCCTGGTCCACGCCCACTTTTCCACCCTTCGTGGTGATAGATAGCGAACTGCCTTCAACCGTTTTAATCTCGCCAGCCTTCACATCCTTCGCCATGACTTTGCCCGGTACAACATGGTAGGTAAGGACCTTGGTCAGCGCCGCCTTGTCTTTGAGTAGCGCATCGAGCTTGTCTTTGGGAATCTTGGCGAATGCTTCATCAGTCGGCGCAAAAACAGTGAAGGGGCCGGGCCCTTTAAGGGTGTCGGCCAGCCCCGCTGCCTGTACTGCACTGACCAAAGTGTTGAATGAGCCCGCTGATTTTGCCGTGTCCACGATATTGGCCGCTTGGACCGTGCCGATTGCGCATGCGATAGAAATTCCAGTCAGAATACGTTTCATGCTTAACTCCTGTGATTTGTAAGATGGAACCACCTCAAAATCCGGAAGACCGGAAAAACTCGGAGGCTGACGGCGAACCGCGTTTTGACTAAATTTACGCGTTGATTGCGTGCGTGTCCATTGTTTGTACCGTTATAATCACCTAATTGCCGGTTCAAACACGGGTCAATTTAAAAAGGCACAGGAAATGGAAAAGATCGATGCAGAAGATAAGCACATCTCCTACCGAAGCGGAGTTGCGGCGCGGCTGGCGGGGCTTTCCACAGAAACGCTACGCGTATGGGAGCGTCGCTATAACTTGTCCGACACGCAGCGCTCAGCACGAGGGCAACGCCTGTATTCTGCCGAACAGGTTCGCAGACTGGGCCTCCTCAAACACCTGGTGGATCAGGGACATGCAATAAGCACACTTGCCCAGCTACCGAGCGAGCAGCTCCAAGCGCTGATCGAAGCGCCAGTTAAGGAACCGCAGGCCGCGGGGCCTCTAAGAGTCGCAATAATCGGCGGAAGCCTTGCCAGGCGCATTGCCGCCGGTGGCCGCGACGGACAGAACATGGCGGTTCAAGGTAGTTGCGCAACGCTCGAACAAGCCACTACGCTGCCGCGCGATGCGGATATCGAAGTCCTTTTGATCGAGTTGTCCGAACTTCACGAAAGCGCGCTGCCGGCCATTATGTCGGCCCGGGAAACCTGTGGGGGCGCTGCCGTCGTTGTCCTTTACCGGTTTGGCGCGAGCGCGACCATCCGCGCTTTGCGCGCGCACGGCTGCTTGGCAGCGCGCATCCCGGCCGAGCTGAGCGAATTACTATTGTTATGCCGATCGGCACTTGCGGGCGAGCGCTTGCCGCCGCAGCCGCGAGCCGCCGTGCCAAAGTTGCGATTCGATGAAGATTCGCTTTTCACGATTACGGCGGCTGGCAGCGGCTTGGCTTGCGAATGTCCGAGACACCTGGCGGACGTACTTTTGATGGTCGGCAGCTTCGAGCGCTACAGTGCACAATGCGCGTCTCGCAATGCAGACGACGCCCAGTTGCATCACGACCTGGAACACGCCGCCGGCCATGCTCGCGCCATCCTCGAAGCCGCCATGGAACGACTGGCACGTGCAGATGGCTTGCCCTTACCGGCTACGCTATAGAAAGCGTCGATCATGACGGAACGGCGCCAAATCCATCGACGGCGTCCGCCCTGCTATCACTTCCGCTGTCAGGCGAGCGCTGGCGCTGGCCATGGTCCAGCCCATGGCGCCATGACCGCAGTTCAGATACAAGCCCGGGTGGGGGCCAGGACCGAGATATGGCAGCCCGTCCGGCGTCATGGGGCGCTGGCCTATCCAATGCTCTCCCTTCATGCCGTCGACCGCCGGGCAAATCCTGCGGGCGAAGGCTTCCAGGGCGGCAAATCGATGGCTGCTCAGCCTTTCATCGGGGTAGCCGATGTCGGCAAACCCTGTAAATCGCATCCGCCCCGCGCCCAAAGGCGCCCAAGCGATTTTGTCTGAAATGGATACGCCACCGCGCGCCGGGCGCGGCCCTTCAATTCCATGATATGTAAGCGAATAGCCACTGACGGGATGGATCTGCAGTTCACATCCCACAGGATGGAGTAGCTTTCTAGAGGCATATCCGGTCGCAACCACACAGGCATCGGATGGCAAAACGCCGTATTCGGTGCCCACGCCAACCACCCGTCCCTCTCGCATGATGATCTCGCCCGCGCGCGTTTCCCACCTGAATTGGGCGCCGCATTCCTTGGCGATTCGAACAGCTTCAAGCGCGTATAAGCGCGCGTCGCCACAGGCGTCCAGCGGGCAGTAAGTTCCTTCGTGGAATCCATGGGCATCAGTACCGTTCAGCGAAGGTTCGAGCGCCCGCAGCGCGTCGCCCCTCAGCACTTCGAATGGCTCGCCGGCTTCCCGCAATAGATCCAGCTCTGTCTTCGATGGCGCTTCTCCAGCCTTGTAAAGATAAAGCAGGCCGTTACGAGTGCCGCCATACAAACTAACCGGAATATCGTCCGTGCTGAAATGTATGTCTCGTGAAAATCTAGCCAGTTGCAGTGCGTGGCGAGAATTACGTTCCCAGCTGCTTAGCGAGGATTGTTTGGCAAACAGGCCTAGCCATTTGATCAGCGCCGCATTGCGCGGTGTGCCGATGCGCGGCCTGTCCTTACCTTTGATGAAAGCCGCGAGCACGCCTTTGACGATCCCGGGTTCGGCCCAACTGAAGCAATGCCCAGGAGATAGCAAGCCGGCGTTGGCGTAGCTGGCCTGGCTCGCGGCATCAGAAGCGGCGTCGACGACCGTAACGCTATGGCCGTCGCGACTCAGTTCAAGCGCGGTACAAACCCCGACAATACCGGCCCCTACGACGATGACATCCATGTTATGACTGCCAGGTGTGCAAGCGGTCTTCCTGCAGCTGCGTAAGTTCGCACTCCAGGCGATCGTGATCACCGCTGTTGATGACGCGCTCCAATTCATCGAGCGACTGCCGGAACCCTGCCAGAGATCGACAGATTTCCTGACGGTTCGTATAAAAAATGTCGCGCCACATGCGCGGATTCTGACCGGCGTGGTGGGTCATGTCTTTGAAGGCATTGCCCGCAAACATTCTCAACGTATCGGGCAGCATGCCGCGCTCGCGTATGTGCTTCATCAACGTGAACGCGATGACGTGCGGCATATGGCTTAAGTCGGCGTATATTGCATCATGCTCCTGTACCGACATCGTCAGCACGTCGAAACCGATGCGCTTCCACATCTGGCCCACGCGCCCCAAGACATCCGGGTCGGTGCCCGACGATGGCGTCATGATCATCGGACGCCCTGCCATCAATGCGCGGTCGGCGTGCTCGGGCCCCGCCGTAACATGACCGGCAATGGGGTGGCACGGTACGACACGCTTCTTGATCGCTTCCGGCATTATCTGGGCGCATTGCTGTGCAAAGGCCTGCTTGACACTACCGGTGTCGACAATAACCGAATGAGGCGGGGCACAGCGTGCCAAATGCCTTACCAGGTCCGCCGTGCGGCCAACCGGCACGGCAAGAATAACAAGATCAGCACCGGCAATTACGGCATCCAGCGATGTCGCGACCTCGTCGACAAGGCCACGGCTTAGCGCCATTTCGGCGTTGGCTGCATTGGCGTCGTAGCCAACGACACTTCCGCACACGCGGTGATGCACCAAGCCATGTCCAAGCGATCCCCCGATCAATCCGCAGCCAATAATAAGGGTACGGTCGAAACTGGGCTTACTGTGGGCCCCTAACGTATCCATTGCCATTCTGAAATCCTATTCGAGAAGATTAGCGCGTCGAAAGATCCGCCACAAAGGCACGCGCGCGAGGATGTTGAGGGCCACCAAAAAATGCATCCGGCTCGCTGTCCTCCTCGATTCGACCGGCGTCCATGAACAAGACTCGATCGGCCACCTCCCGTGCAAAACCCATTTCGTGGGTGACGCACACCATCGTCATGCCGCCCCGCGCCAGCTCTTTCATGACCTGCAGCACTTCGCCCACCATCTCCGGGTCCAGCGCACTGGTCGGTTCATCGAAAAGCATGATTGGCGGCTCCATGGCCAGGGCCCGCGCGATCGCCACCCGTTGCTGCTGGCCTCCCGACAGTTGCTGCGGGTAGGCGTCCACCTTGTGCGACAGGCCGACGCGCTCCAGCAATTGCAAGCCTCTTGCGCGTGCTTCCGACTTGCTCTTGCCCGCCACCTTGATCGGCGCAATACAGATGTTGTCCAGGACATTCAAATGGGGAAACAAATTGAACTGTTGGAACACGAAGCCGATCCTTTGCCTGAAACGATTGATATTCAGGCTTGGGTCATAGACATCGGTGCCGTCGACCATGATACGGCCCTTCTGTATGCTCTCCAGACGGTTGATGGTGCGTATGAACGTCGACTTGCCGGAGCCCGAGGGGCCGCACACCACGACGACCTGGCCTTGCGGAACGTCGAGATCGATGTCGATCAAGGCGTGGTCATTGCCGTACCACTTATTGACTTTCGTATATCTGATCACGGTGGACTCGAATGGATGGATTGGACTGACCTTCCCTGCGCCTTGCCACGCGCCGCTCGAGAACGTGGGCAACAAAGGTGACGAAGGTGCATACCAGGAAGTAAGTCAGCGCCAGGATGGAAAACACTTCGAAGGGCTTGGTGAGCAGCTCACTGTTCAAGCGGTTGGCCGCTGAGGTCAATTCGTGCACACTGATGACGTAACCCAAAGATGTTTCCTTGATGAGCGAGGCAAACTGGCTGACCAGGCTGGGCAGCATGTTGTATATGGCCTGCGGCAGAACAATGTATGCCATGGTCTTCGCCCGGCCGAATCCCAACGCACGCGCGGCCTCGACTTGGCCGGGCGGCAAGGCAACGATGCCGGCCCGGACGACTTCCGAAAGATAGGCCGCCTCGTAGATCACCAACGAGCACAATAAGGTGGCAAACGCGCTGACTGTATTGCCGATCAGTAAAGGAAGCAGGAAATAGCTCCAGAAGATCAGCATGAGCAAGGGCGTACCACGCACGACGTAGACAACAGTGGTGGCCGCATAGCGTATGGGCGCGACAGGCGACAAGCGGCCTAACGCTAGCAGTATGCTTAAAGGGAAGGCGGCAATAAGACCCAATACCGAAAGGATCAGCGTCAGCGCCAAGCCGCCCAAAGGGCCGTTGGGGAAGGTTCCCACGAGCAGCAACTGATAATGGTTTTGGATGATATCCAGCATGCTTCACGCCCCCCTGGACTGCAGTTTGCGGGCGATGTGCTCGCCAACAAGCATGATGCACAGAGAGCCACCGATATAAAACAGGGTCGCTATCGCGAACGTTGGAAATGTAAGAAATGTGGCGTTCTCGATTTCCTTGGTCACGTACGTCAGTTCAGCCACGCCAATGGCCATGGCCATGCTGGTATTCTTGAAGAGCACGACTGTGTTATTCACCAAGGTCGGCAGCGCTGCCCTAAAGGCCTGCGGAAGAATGATGTAAACCATAGAGGAAACGCTGCCAAAGCCGACCGAGCGCGCCGCTTCGATCTGGCCTGGGGGAACGGCACGAATGCCGCTACGAATATCTTCGGCAAAGTAGGCGGACGTGCACAGCCCGATGGCGATGGCGGCAAAAATGAATTCGCCGCCATGTTCCAGGGTCCAGTCTTGCCAGGCTATCGGCAGCAAGTTAGAGATGCCGAAGTACCAAAGCAAAACGTGAACCAGCATCGGTACGTTGCGATGATACGCAACGTACAGCGACACAAAACGCTCTGACCACACACCGCCTAATTTGCGGACGGCGGCCAGCACAACCCCCACGATCATTGCGAGTAACCAGCTAAAAGAGGCGAGCAACAGGGTGAACTTAATGCCCCCTAGAAACTGCTGGCCGTAAGATCCGACCATCAACTCGTGAAATGCCATGGAGATGATTCTTCGGGTCGGTTATTGCTTAATGGGCTGGGTCTTGAATTCTCGTTCCATTTTGAACAGAGTGTCCTTGCCCAACCAGCGCTCAAAAATCTGCGCCGATTCGCCCGATGACTCCATTTTTGCCAAGGCATCGTTTACCGCAGCGCGAAATGCGGGTTCGTTCTTGCGCAAGCCCAGGCCCCAGGCCTCTTGGCCCATAGGCGGCATGATCACGTTGATCTTTTGATCGGTGGCCTTGGAAATCCAGCGACGCAAGAGCGTTTCCGATTGACCGAAACCTTCGACCTTCCCTTGGACCAGCGCCATGAACGCAGCGGGTGCGTCGTCATAGCTGATAACTTTTGCGGTAGGGAGCGTTTGCTGGAGCATATTCAGCGTGCTCGAGGCTTTCACCGCGCCTACCCGCTTTTCGGCCAAGTCGCCAAGTACTTTATAGCTGCTGTCGGCTCGCACGCCCATCTTCTGGATGCTGACAAAGTAGGCGTCGGAGTAATCGATTTGCTTTGCACGCGCTTCGGTGTAGCCCAGCACCGCAGCGAGGATGTCGACGCGTCCTTGACTCAGTTCGGGGATGCGCGCATCAAAAGAAATGACCTTCAACTCGGGCTTGACGCCCAGTTGATTGGCCACGCCTTTACAGAAATCAATGTCGTAGCCCATTTGCTGCTGCGTCTTGGAGTCGGCAAAGGCGAACGGATCGAGGTTCGTCATTACCCCGCAGACCAGGGTGCCCTTGGCTTTGACATCCGCCAATTGATCGGCGCTGACCGAGGTGGCCACCGCCAGTGTTGCAATAGAAACAGCCCATCGTAAAGCATGTAATTTCATGTCGGCTCCTCGCCAAAGTTCAAATGCCGGTTTCTGTAGAGCCGAATAAGCTCTCGCCCATGTTTGTTCGAACCGATCTCAAGCCGATTCTGGCAGCTAGCTTAAAATTAATAAAGCGATTTATTTCGATCTTATAATATGCAAAAAAGCGATATTAAGCGAATCTTAAGGGGTAATAATGGTCACGCTCAAAACCATGGCGGCCGTGCGGGCGGTGTTGGACGCCGGTAGCTTCCGAGGGGCCGCACAGCAATTGGGCTTGGCTCAGTCGGTTATCTCCGCTCACGTCGCGAACTTTGAGCAGTGGTTCGACTACCCGATCTTCAAGCCGGGGCGTCGCGCTGCAGTTCCTACGCTGGAAGGCGAAGCAGTATTGCGTTGCGCACGCGAAGTTCTGCATCGTCACGCGGAGCTCCTGGACTTCGCCTGGGGATTAAGCAATAACTCTTCGACGGCGCGGGCTCATGACGCTCAAAGCATCACCCTCAAGCAGATCGAGATTTTTTACTGGTTAATGAAGCTGGGAAGCGTCGTACGAGCCGCCAATAAGTTGAACATCACCCAGGCCGCGGCATCGCGCCGCCTGCAAGAGTTGACCGCGCGCTGTGGAAGCCCTGTTTTCCCAACGCCGCGACTAAAAACCGAGCTTACAGAATTCGGCTGGCGCATGCTTGGGCTATGCGAAGACGTACTGACTGCATTTGCAGATCTAAAGGCACGCCGCTCTAACGCCAACACGCCAGAGACAGTTCTTCATATCGGCATTACAGAACTCGTGGCGTTGACATGGTTCCCCAAATTCGTGCAACAGTTCAAAAAGTCCTATCCCCATGTCGTCCTGCATCCCGACGTTGACATCTCGACTTCCCTTCAAGAAAAGCTCATCGCTGGAACCATGGATATCGTGATTATTCCCCAGCCTTCGTTAACCGATGCGATGAGCCGCGTTGAAGTGGGCAGCACCTTGTTTTCCTGGTTCTGCGCGCCCGGAACTTTTGGCAAGCGAAAACGGATCAGCTTGTTCGCCCTGGCGTCCAAGCCCTTGCTAATTCAAGGAAAGGAGTCCGGCCTCACGATGATCACGCAGAAGCTGTTTGCCAGCGCAGGCCTTTCGCCGCGACAAGTCTTTGGCAGCAACAGTCTGGTAGCACTGGCAGGCCTGATCGAATCGGGAATAGGCGTCAGTTGCCTGCCGCGGTCTCTCTTTAGCGACCTGGTCAAGCAAAACCGTTTACAGAGCATCGAGTCCACCACTCCGCCTAAGGCGACCTATTTCGTGGCCTTCTTGAAACAGCAGCAGAGCGAACTTTATTATGCCGCCGCAGAAATTGCCAAGCAGACCTGCAGGTTTTAGTGGCGTTGTTCCAGCACCGTTTGAATGTGCCGCAATTTGTCAGGGTTTCGAACGATATAAATCGCAGCGACCTTGCCATGCTGGATATCCAGCGAAATCGTGCGAGGCAAGCCGTCCGTTTCGATGGCTACGATGCTGGGCAAATTGTTTAAGTACATAATTTGCGCCACGTCAGCTTTCCCGCCTTCCTTTGACGCGATGCCTGCGAAGAAACGGGCAATTTTGTGGCCGCCCAGTATCGGTTTAAGGGTAGCAAGCTTCTTACCACCCCCGTCGGTTTGAAGCACTGCGTCTTCGGCAAGCAGGCTGCGCAATTCTTCGATGTGCCCTTCCCGAGACGCTTGCAGGAAAGCCTCGGCAATCCGAAGTCCTTCCTGTTCATCTACTCGATACCGCGGCCGTGCTTCACGTACACGCTTACGGGCGCGCGCGGCAAGCTGCCGGCATGCGGCTTCACTGCGATGTAGTGTTTTGGCAATCTCCCGGAACGACAGGTCAAAGACATCGCTTAGTAAAAAAGCGGCACGTTCTAGCGGAGACAGGCGCTCTAGAGTCAGCATGAATGCAAGCGATATATCGTGAGCGAGCGCATCCGGATCTGAAGAGGCCTCGTCCCACGGTGTGGGCAGCGGCTCGGGAAGCCACGTTCCTACATACTCTTCGCGCCGGACTCTTGCGGATTTGAACAGGTCTAGGCAAAGACGAGTAACGGTTTGCGATAGGAAGGCGCGCGGCGAGTCGATCTCGTCGTGCTTTACCGCTTGCCAGCGCAACCATGCGTCTTGCACGATATCTTCCGCGTCGGACCATGTGCCAGTCATACGGTAGGCGAGTCCCAGTAAATACGGACGTTGCGGCTCAAAGCCCGAGACGGCGACATGTGGCTTGACGTCGATATCGTGCATGTCCGCTTACTCCTGTGGGTGTTGTGATCGGAAGCCGACCGCAATACGGTTCCAGCTGTTGATGACCGTAATGGCCAGCGTTAAATGAACCTGCTCTTGCTGACTGAAATGTTGCGAAACTTCGTCATAGTCTGCATCAGGTGCACCAGTGTCCGGCAGTCTGGTCAAAGCTTCAGTCCACGTCAAGGCAGCCCGTTCACGGAGCGAATACAAAGACGACTCTCGCCAGGCGGCAAGCATATGCAGCCGCATGTCTGATTCCCCGTACTTTCGCGCGTCGTTGACGTGCATATGGATGCAATAAGCGCAGCCATTAATTTGTGATGCGCGTATCTTGACCAATTCGAGCAAGGGGCGCTCCAGACCGCTATTTTCTGCAAAGTTGGACAGTTCCAGCATAGCATTCAGGGCCTTTGGAGCGGCAGAGTGCGGGTTGAGACGGGCATGAGACATAAAAAAACTTACCTCTAGGAAGTTGGGTGAACGAAATGCCGGGAATCGCTTCCCGTCATAAATGAGACGAAGCAGCCCTACAATATGTGACATAAAAATTTGTCTACAGCGAGCAGCCCTATGAATCGAATCCCAAGCCTTGGCTGTCGTGGCGATTCTCTACTAAGCCTGAAGGCATGTATAGATCGCGAACTCGTACAATAGGCAATTCATCGGCTCATTGAATAACAGTCGCCCGAACTTCACTCCCTGACCAGACCTCATGAAATCGTCAACATCCCAAAGAGACATCGCGCGCATGGAGCTTGCGAACCGGCTGTTCTTTCGCTTGTATCAATGCGCAAACTTGTTGCATAAAACGGGGTCTCGGGCAGTGGAAAGCGAAGGCCTGACCACCCAGCAATGGGCGGTGCTGGGCGCGCTTTCGCGGGAAGAGGCAGAACCGGGCATGAGCGTGAATGAGCTGGCTCGCTACCTGATGGTAAGCCGTCAAAACCTGGCCGGCGTTATCGGGCGGATGGAGCGGGACGGCCATATTCACGTTGAAACAGACCAAAGGGATCGTCGCTCGCGTTTGATCAAGATGACCGATTCGGGGCGCGAGGTATGGCTGCATAAAGCGCTGCCGAAGATTTACGCCTACTACGAGGAAGCGCTGGACGAATTTTCGGTGGGCGACATCACCCACACGCTACATTACCTTTTGAAGCTGCTGGACAACATGCAGGCTCTAGACCAGGGCGGAGACACGGAAGCCTGAGCGGAAGCGGTCGCACGGGTCGACTTCCCGATCTGTAGACAAACCTGGCTTCAACCTTGACGAAGAAGCTCCCGGCCAATAATCAACTGTTGGACCTGCGTCGTGCCTTCATACAGGCGCAGCAGGCGCGCATCGCGATAAAAACGCTCGACCGGGTACTCGTTGATGTAGCCGGCACCGCCATGTATCTGCACACCGCGGTCCGCCACGCGACCCAGCATCTCGGTAGCAAACAGCTTCGCGCAAGACACCCGCATCGAAATATCGGGATCGGACACATGAGGCGGTTTGATCTCGAAACGCTGGGCGACTTCTTTCACCAAAGCCCACGCAGCCATTAGTTCCGCCTGACTATCAGCCAGCATGGCCTGGATCAGTTGGAATTCGCCGATGGGTTTGCCAAATTGCTTGCGTTCGCGGGCATAGCGACGTGATTCATCCATAATGCGCGAGGCCAAACCGCAAGAGACGGCGGAAATATTCAGACGGCCTCGATCCAATACTTTCATCGCGGTTTTGAAACCCTGCCCTGGCAACCCGCCGATGATATTGGCCGCCGGCACACGGACGTCTTCCAATATTACGTCGCAGGTTTTGGTGCCCCGCTGCCCCATCTTTTTGTCGTTCTTGCCCAGCTTGAGACCATGACTATTGGCCGGGACGATGAATGCTGAAACGCCACCCGCGCCCGGCCCCCCTGTACGCGCCATGAGTGTAAAAGCCCCGGCACGCGGTGCATTGGTGATGAAACGCTTGGTGCCGTTAAGTACATAGTGATCACCAAGCAACTCGGCGCGGCTCTTCAAAGACGCCGCGTCGGTGCCGGCATCCGGCTCGGTCAGCGCGAAGGACATGATGAGTTCACCGCTGGCCACCCTGGGCAGGTATTCCGCTTTCTGTTCGGGCGTACCGTCCATCAAAATGCCCTGCGAACCAATGCCGATATTCGTGCCGAACACAGAGCGGAAGGCCGGCGCGGTACGTCCCAGCTCGTAATTCACCAGAACTTCCTGACTGACGGATAGCCCTATGCCGTCGTACTCTGGGGTCACGGTCATGCCAAAAAGCCCCATCGCTTTCATGTCTTGGACAATATCCGCTGGAACTTCATCATGCTCCTCAAGATAATCTTCCGCCGGTACAAGACGTTCTTGCACAAAGCGTTGGATGGTGGACAGGAGGATGTCAAAGGACTCGGTATCGACGGACATATTGATCTCCGAAGTGTTAGATGGTTATAGTCAGAACCGCTTACTGTGCAGCGATCTTGCGATCCTTGATGACAGCGGATAGCGTTGCATACTCTTCTTTTAGAAGCTTACGAAAGGCCGGCGTTTCCAACGGTGCAGGCTCTGCGGCAAGACCATTGAACCTCTCCTTGATTTCAGGCGTGGCTAGCGCTTTACTTATCTCGCGCGAAAGACGCTCGGTAATTTCCGCAGGCACCTTGTTCGGTGCCCAAACACCAAACCAGATATCCAGACTGGCATTCTTGACTCCTAAATCGGCATAAGTGGGCGCATCAGGAAAGAAGGGAGACTTGCGGTCGCTCGCGACGGCCAGAAGTTTGACCTTGCCGGCCTTGATGTGAGGCAGCGCAATGCCCGGATCGAAGACAAAATCAACCTGGCTACCCATAACGTCTTGAGCGCCGGAGCTGATCCGCGATACGGTACGTGGGTGATTACCGTGCCGGCGCTCTGGTTCAGCAGTTCACCGGCCAGATGAGGCGGCGTCCCTGCGCCGGAGGACGAGTAGCTCATCTTGCCAGGCTGGGATTTCGCCATGGCGATCAGCTCGTTCAAATTTTTTGCCTCGAGCGTGGGACGCGCAACGACATACATCTGCATGCGCCCTATCGCCATAACGGGGGAAAGATCGCGCGAAGGAAGCAGGTCGGATTTGAACAGCAAGGGGTTGACAGTCTCGACCGACGTGGGCGCAACCAGAAAGGCGTATCCGTCTGGGTGGGCTCGACCACATCGCTGGCGCTTATATTACCGCTGCCGCCCGGCTCGTTTTCGACCGATGAAGGTCTGGCCTGTGGACTTGGTCAGGGATTGAGCCAACGCACTCGCCACGACGTCTGTACCACCGCCTGGCGCAAACCCAACGACCAGACGAACAGGCTTACTAGGCCACGCCGCAGTCTGGCTGGCGGCAGGAAGCGTTACTAGCGGCCATAACGGATGCCGCCCCAAACGCCATCAAACGGCGTGTTGTCGCAGAGTTAAATCGAGAGGTGAAACGAATCATGGATGTCTCCTGTTTGTTATGGTTTGACGAGGTTCTATGGCATCGTCACAAGGTGCTGCTTCGGCTTACGCCTTATCCGGTTCATTAAGTGATGCTCGGATGGACTCGATCGACTCGGGGTTGACCACCGAGCTGAGATCGCCAGGGTCTTCTGCAAGCCAGACCGCGCGGACCACACGTCGCATGACTTTCGACGTGCGCGTACGAGGAAGACCGGATGCAAAAACAATTCGAGCGGGCTTGAACGCCCCGCCCAGACCAGCCACCACCGCCGACGACAGGCGCTGTGCCGCGTCTTTCAAATCGATGCCCTCGCAGGGAACGCAAATACAGACCACCGCCGTTCCCTTGATTTGATCGGGTACACCGATAGCCGCGGCATCGATCAACAGGCGGGTGGCCATCAACAATGTCTCGATTTCGGAGGGTCCGGTACGCTTGCCGGCAATCTTTAACGTGTCGTCGGAGCGACCATGCACGTACCACATGCCGTCGGCATCGCGGCTGGCGAAATCGCCGTGTACCCATACGTCTGGCAATCGTGACCAGTAGCTATCAAGGTAACGCTCGCGATCGTGCCACAGCCCGCGGGTCAGCCCGATGCTGGAACGACGCATTACCAGTTCCCCAGTCACGCCAGCGTCAGCGCTGTTGCCTTGCGCGTCGACCACATCGGCGCCCGTCCCCGGCACAGGGCCGGCAAAAGCGCAAGGTTTTAGTGGATGGATGACGGTGCCTGTCAGGATGCCGCCAATTTCGGTCCCGCCGGAATAATTCAGTAAAGGAACCCGCTTACTGCCCACGCGTTCAAACACCCAGTGCCAAGCGTCGGAAGTCCAGGGCTCGCCGGTAGAAACGATGACACGTAGAGAGGTAAGATCAAGCCCTTTTAGCGCGTCATCGCCCATCGACATGGAAAGTCGGGCCACCGTTGGCGCCAACCCCAGATAGGTAACGCGGTGACGCTCGATAAGACGCCACAGACGGTCGGGTTCCGGGTAATTGGGCGCTCCTTCGGCCAACACCACCGTCGTGCCGACCAAAAGTCCGCCAAAAACAAGAATTGGGCCAACCAGCCAGCCCATGTCGGACATCCAGAGAAATCGATCCTGAGGTTTCAAGTCCATGCAAATGGATAGGTCGAGCGCCGTTTTGACAGGAAAGCCGCAGTGGGTATGTACCACGCCCTTAGGCTTTCCACTTGTACCGGATGTGTACATCACCAGAAAAGGCGCATCGGCGGGCATAGGCTGCGTATTCACCAAGGTGTAATCTTCCGGCGCATCTATACAAAGTTCATGCCACCAATGATCACGACCGTTTATCCAACCATGCTCGGTGGCTAAATGGTTCAGCACCACTACATGTTGGACGCTCGGGCAGTCCTCGAGCGCTTTATCGGCGATGACTTTCGCGCCGATAGGCTTGCCGCGCCGCAGTGAGCCATCCACCGTGATGAGGGCCTTGGCACGACCGTCGGTTAAACGCTGTGAAATGGCCTCGGCACCAAAGCCTGAAAACATAGGCAGCACGATGCCACCGATTTTCGCCACGGCCAACATGGCGGTCGCCGCCTGCGGCAGATTGGGCAAATACATGCCGACGACGTCGCCCTGCCCCAGCCCTACCTTACGCAGCCCCCAGGCAAGGCGGCTGGTTTCGCGATCCAGATCGGCAAATGTCCAGGCCGATGTTGCACCATCCTCGCCCTCCCACACTAGAGCAGTATGGGTGTACCCTTCTGTCCGGCGGCGTCGGTCAAGGCAGTTCATCACCACGTTGGTCGTTCCCCCTACGCACCAGCGCGCAAAGGGCAAGCCGTCGCTCTGGTCCAGGACGCGCTCGTAAGGTTTGTAAAAGCGGTAGTCCAAAAACCGGATCAACTCGTCATGAAACCAGGCCGGATCAGTGTTCGCGCGATCGTTCAATTGTTCGAGACTACTAACCCCAAGCGCACGCATGAAGCGCGTTAGATTGGCGTCTTCTACAGTGCTGCGGTCGGGCCACCACACGGCGTCTGACGGATAATTCACATCGGCTTGCATGACGAGCGCTCCATTTAGGATTTACTTCGCGTACTTGCGGAACTCGGGTTTGCGCTTTTCTTTGAATGCGTTGACACCCTCGCGCGACTCTTCGGTTTCGTAAAACAGCTTGAGCGCATACATACCCATACCGGCTATGCCGCTTTGGTGTGCGGTATCCATATTGAAGCTGCGCTTGGCAATGGCAATCGCCGTTGGGCTTCTTTCGCACAATTCCTCGCTCCACTTTTGCACTTCGGCATCAAGCTGGTCATGCGGCACGCAAATGTTGGCAAGCCCCATGGCGGCAGCCTCTTGCCCGGTGTAACGGCGGCACAAATACCAGATCTCGCGCGCTTTTTTCTCGCCCACAACGCGAGCCAGAAAGGCCGTGCCATAACCGGGATCGACCGAACCCATCTTGGGACCGACCTGACCAAAAACGGCCTTGTCGGAACAAATAGTGAGGTCGCAAATAGTGGCCAACACGTTTCCACCGCCGATGGCATAGCCTTGGACGCGTGCAATGACAGGCTTGGGAACGTCGCGAATGGCGTTGTGCAGTTCCTCCATTGGCAAACCAATGGTGCCGCGGCCGTCATAGTTGCCGTCGTGAGCAGACTGATCGCCACCCGTGCAGAACGCACGATCACCTGCGCCCGCCAAAACAATGGCGCCAACTTGACGGTCGTAACCAGCCTTATTCAGCGCCTTGATCAATTCATCGCAGGTTTGCCCGCGAAAAGCGTTCATTTTCTCGGGGCGATTGATGGTGATCCAAGCCACGCCGTTGCGGACTTCATACAGAATGTCTTCGAATTGCATGGTAGATTCCTTTAAGAATTCGGTGAAAGTGATAAGTAGCGATCAGCCGTGCATGGTCAGACCACCCGAAACCGAGATAACCTGGCCGGTGATGAAGCCGGCATCATCGCTGCCGAAAAAGGCGATCGCGCTGGCCAGGTCGTCGGGCTGACCCAGGCGACCCAGAGGGATAGCGCTACGGAGGGCTTCAAGCAATTTGGCAGGGTCACGCGCACCTTCGGCGACGCCTGCCAGCAAGGCCGTATCGGTTGGCCCCGGGCACACCACGTTTACGGTAATTCCCTGGCGAGCATGCTCGCGCGCCAATGTTTTAGACAACGCCGCGAGACCGCCTTTACAGGCGGAATACACAGCCTCGCCCGAAGACCCGCCACGGGCGGCGTCGGAGGCGACGTTGACAATGCGCCCATACTTGCGATCGGCCATACCGGGCAGTACTGCGTGCAGCATGTGTAACGCCCCGACAAGATTGATGGAAATCAGCTTTTCCCAGTCGGCCGGGACAGTTTTAAGAAAGGGCTTGAATACGTCCCAGCCTGCATTGTTCACCAACACCGCGATAGGACCGAGCGCAGCTTCAGCAGCGGCCACAGCGGCGTCGACATCGGCGCGGCTGGTGATGTCGCAATGGAACGCTTGGGCGACACCACCCTGAGCGTTGATTTCGTCAGCAACCTTTTGCGCAGCCTGGAGATTCATATCGAATACCGCGACTTTTGCCCCTTCTTCGGCGAACCGACGGCATGTGGCTCCGCCGATACCCCCACCGCCACCGGTTACCACTACGGTTCTTCCACTGAGATTGCGCATTTAGTGCTCCTTTGAACTCTGGTCACTACCTTTTGATGGCGTCTTTTAAAACGCCAATTAAGACAATGTATTTACATATTCTAGAACTGGAACAGGCAAGAGTCAAAGAAATAATTACGACTAAAACGTAGGCATTTACCCTATGAGATTCAGCCATGCTACGGAATTTCAGCAGCAAACAAGCATATGGACCATACGCGATTTAAGGCAAGATATTTTCATAAATAGGGAACCCATGCACCGCCGCATTGGGCAGCCCCACGCACACCATTGGCTTGAACGCCAGCGCCCGGAGCGCCCATACCGTGGGTGCCGACACGCGGCGTCGCTCCGATTTAGCGTCAGGGACCTCAACCAACACCAAGCGCTTGCTGTTGATACAAATGTTGGTATATGCTGGTTTCACATTTCTTATTCCCTTAAAGCGGACAGCAATACGGCCTTAGATGCACGAACGACCTGCAGATCAGGGCTCCCACACGAACTGACAAACAGTACAAGTTAACCGATGGTTGAAGGGATGCATCTTCGATGCATTTCTGCCGTTCCCAATGCTGGCGACTAGGCCTATTGCTTTGGCGGCACACACAAGAACTTGGCTCTCGGCGTGTAACCCCTGGATCGGAGACGCTCATGCAATCCTTCCCGCTATGCCGCAAGCGCGCATTCTCGAGCGCCCTGTTCCTTGCCGCAATTACCTTGACGGGATGCGCGAGCACCCCGACGCCCCACGGCGAAACTTCAGCTGCAGCAGAAGCAGTGCCGTGGATGGTGAAGTCGTTGACGCCGGAACAGCGTGCCGACTTGTTGCTTGCCGAAATGAGCTTCGAGCAGAAGGCCCAACAGTTGACCGGCGCAATGCCCGAGATTGTCCCCGAATTGCCCCACTGCAAGGGCGCACGCCACGTCACGGGCATCCCAGCCTTGCGAATCCCCACACTACGCATCACCAACGGCCCGGTCGGAATCGGCCAGAACGATTGCGTCGCCTTGGACATTCCGCCCCGGATGGCTTACTTGAATGGCCTGCATGTCGATACGGCGGTCTACTTCGATGCATCTTCCGCCAAGGCAACCGCCGTCCCTTCCGCAATCGCCGTAGCCGCCTCTTTCGATCCGGCCGTGGCCACCGCCTTCGGTGAACTGATCGGCGAGGAAGGCAGCCGCTTGGCGCTGCACGTCTTCGAAGCGCCAGGCATGAACCTGGCGCGCCTGCCGCTGGCTGGGCGCAATTTCGAGTACAAGGGCGAAGACCCCTACCTCGCCGGCGTTATGTCGGTGGCCGAGACGCGAGCGGTGCAGGGCAAGGGCCTGATCGCCGTCGCCAAGCATTACGTCGGCAATGAGCAGGAGGTAAACCGGATGACGGTATGGGAGCGCATCGATCCACAGGTGTTGCATGAACTGTACCTGCTGCCCTTCGAGATGGCCGTCAAGGATGGCGAAACCGGCGCGGTGATGTGCTCCTACAACGCGCTCAACGGAGCGTTTGCCTGTGAGAACGAAGAAATGCTTGCCGATGTTTTGCGCCGCCAGTGGGGCTTCCAGGGCTATGTGCAGTCGGACTTTTTCGCGGCCAAAAGCACTGCCAAGGCGATGCGCGCCGGACTCGATCACGAGATGCCGTTACCGCAGTTTTTCGCACCCGATAAGTTGCGCGCCGCGCTTAAGGCCGGTGAGCTCACGATGGCCGACATCGACACTGCGCTGCGACGCCGCTACGTGCAGATGTTCAAGTTCGGCGTATTTGATCGCCCTATCGTGCAGCGGCAGCTGGACGTCGAGGACGGTGGAAAAAAGGCGCGCGCCATGGGGGTCCAGACCGCGGTGCTGCTGCAGAACAACGGCGCGTTGCCGTTGCCGCGCGATGTGCAGCAGGTGCTGCTGGTGGGCAAGGCTAGCCAAATCTACGCACAGCAGGCGGTGGCCGGCGGATCGATGGTAGGCAAGGTGATGGGAGCGGGCGGCGGCAGCTCCGATGTCGTGCCCTTTTATACCGTCACTCCCGCCGAAGGGCTGCGCCATGTCTTCGCCCAGGCCGGCAACCCATCGGTCAAAGTTCAGTTGGCACTGGTGGACGACGCCAATCGCAGCGCCACCCTTGATGGCAAAGCCGCCCGCTTCGACGACGTGCTGAAGGCGGCGGCCAACGCAGAGGCGGTCGTTATCATGGCTGGCACCGTCGCCGAAGAAGGCGCCGACCGTGCCAGCTTCGGTGACGAGACCGGCGCAACGCTCACCGCAAGGGGCGACTCTCTCGACTGGTATGCACCCATACCCAAAGCGATCTCGTTCAAGGGCGGTGACAATGCGGGCCGCAACAGCCGCAGCATAGCGATGATCGATCATCTGTTGCGTGTGAAGTCGGCGACCGCGCGGCCTATGCATGCCAAGACTGCGCTGGTGCTCAAGGACAACGCCGGCGTTCCGATACCCGCGCGCTGGCTTGGTGCGAGCGGGCCCGCGATGCTCGAAGCCTGGTTCCCGGGACAGGAGGACGGCAATATCGTGGCCGACCTGCTGCTAGGTATGCACAACCCCTCCGGCAAATTGCCCGTGACCTTTCCCATCGAAGGTCAAGGCTTCATGGAGACCGTCTCGTCCAATCAGTACCCGGGTGTCATGGACGGGCGGGGCATCCCCCATGTCGACTACAGCGAGCAATTGCAGATCGGCTACCGCTGGTACGACGCTAACAAAAGGCGGGCTGCGTTCGCCTTCGGCCATGGCCTGTCGTACACCACATTTGCGATCGAGGCGCCGCGACTGCATACGCCGGCTCGGGGCGCAACCACCTACCGCGTCGAGGCGACCGTGCGCAACACAGGAGACCGTGCGGGCGCGGATGTGATGCAGGTATACCTGTCTGTGCCTTCGGGCGCCGGGCTGCCGCAGCCGCCCAAGCGCTTGGTCGGATTCCACAAGGTCGTGCTCGAACCCGGGACCAGCCAGAACGTCAGCATCAACCTCGACCCGGCCGCCAGCCACCATCCGCTGAGCGTGTGGGACACGTCGAGCAAGGCGTTCGTGGTCCCCCCTGGCGTCTACACGGTATGGGTCGGCAATGCCTCGGACCGCCTGGTTAACGCGGGAAATTTTATGCGCTAACGGTATGCCAAAGCCCGGCGACAGCCCGTTCTGGGCCAGTGTTATCTTTCAAATGCCATAAGACGTTACTCATGCGTAGCTGATAAAGCTTCGCATTTGCCTTAAACTCTACTGTCCGCAATGCCTCGTTTTGCCCCTCTCCCGGTGGTGGCAAAGCCATGCCCCATGTTGCGTTCCCATCTATCAAAAATCTTTTTATCTTTTATCTTTGTATCTATGATTCGCTCGTACAGCCGATGTTTGGCAGCCTTCAGTCTGGCGGTAGTATTGGCCTCGTGTGGAACCAGTAAGCCCCTCGGGCAAGGCCAATATCGCGTAGTAAGGGGCGACACCCTTACACAGATTGCGCAAAAGTATGGGCAAAGCGTTGATTCGCTCGTGCGTGCAAATAACCTGAAAGACGGCGATAACATTCGGGTCGGGCAGGTATTGAATGTGAAAGGCGGCTCGTCAGCAACGTCCGCCCCGGCACAGACGGCAAAGGGTCCGTCAATTGCAGCGCCGCGATCCATCGACCTGGTCTGGCCTGCAGAAGGAAAATCAAAGCGAGGCACCTCGCCATCCAACACCCAGGGTGTCTATATCGCTGCCGCGGCAGGATCGCCCGTGAAGGCTGCAGCAGCAGGTAAGGTAATCTACTCGGGTAACGGTTTACGAGGTTATGGCAATATGCTGATCGTGAACCACGACGCTAACTTTCTAAGCGTTTATGCCCATAACCAAAGCCTATTGGTCAAAGAAGGCACACAGGTCAAACAAGGGCAAACGATTGCCACGATGGGCAGTACGGGCAGCAATGCCGTCAACCTGTATTTTGAACTGCGCTACGACGGTAAGGCAGTCGATGCATTGCGGTATCTGCCTTAAAGCCTGTTCTGCAAAGAAGAGTTGCGATCGGTAAAGCGTCAGTTTTTTCTGCTTCAGGAACTTATAATGTTCGCAAAGTCCCACGGCTTATAAAGAGCCTCCACGTCCCTAACACCGTTGAATTGCACTTCGCCATCGCTTCTCTTGAAGCACTTGATGTCGTCGAATTGGATACCGACACGATAGCCATACAAGCTCGATCACGGGCTCGTATCGTCAAGATCATCGCCAACGAACAGCAAACAAAAGGGAAATGACGCAATGAACGAGAAAGATCTGCTGATCGGCCCGCTCCTGTCGTTTCGAGGAATCGGGTCCGACGGGAAATGGAGGGTCACGGCGCTACTGGGACTTAAAGAGACTACCGCTGTGCCTGAGTTCGAGGTCGATGGGCGCTTGTGCAAAGAACCTAGGGAATTGCTCGTTTTTGCTGGCGAACGTTATATTCGCTATGACCTTTCCTGCAAAATTGCGAAGGACGAACGCACCGTTACTTACGGCATTCCTGGCGCCCTTCAGTGGAAGATGACCGTTCCAGGAAAAAACTATGCGCCCCGCATGGCTTACGTATCATGTAATGGCTTTTCGGATCCTGCCGGCATGCGCAAGCTGGTTAGAAAGGCTAATGCTGTATGGGAAGATCTGCTCTATAGCCACGATCGCGAGCTGCGTGCTCAACCGGGAAATCAAGCGATAAAGCTGCTGGACAAAGAGCAGCTTTGGCACGAGCAGCGCATTCACGACCAGGGGTTGCAGCGATTCAATTTGATGCTAATGGGAGGAGACCAACTTTATTTTGATTCGATCTGGGAGGATATTCCTCAATTGAAGGAATGGGTCGCGTTGTCTCGCAATGAACAATTGGCCTTCAAGGTGTCCGCGACCCTTGAGCGCCAGATCGAGTCCTATTATTTTAGGCTCTACAGAGAGAGATGGCTGCCAAAGGACCGTTCGGCATGGTCTGCCCCAGAACCGACTCTTGACGCTGCGGCAGCGATGGCGTCGATACCTTCCATCATGATGTGGGACGACCACGATATCTTTGACGGCTGGGGTTCATACAGTTGCGAGATGCAACACTGCCCTTTATTTCAGACAATGTTCAAGCATGCCCGCCGTGCGTTCTGGGTTTTTCAAATGCAGCATGCGTTGGCCGATCTCCCGGTGCTAGAGGACGCAACGCCTGAGGGGTTTTCCAATAAAGATCCCCTATTCAAGCCCATAGATTGGAGTCAAGTGCTGGCCGGGGATTCCCTCGCTCTACCGCTATTGGACAAACAGCCCGGGTTCACCTCAACGTATTCGGTCGGACCTATTTCCATCGTCGCCGCCGACTTTCGGACCGAGCGCTCGCGTACACAGGTTTTCGGTGAGAATTCGTGGACTGCCCTCAAGCGCTGGCTGGCATCTGTACCGAAGGCAGAGCTCAAGCCACAGCCAACTCAGTCTTGTCAGCATATGCTGTTTATGTCTTCGGTCCCTGTGGTGCATCCAAAGCTATCGCTCGCCGAAGTTTTCGTGGATAAATTCGGCCAGGACCATGTAACCGACAGCAATGCAGATGACCTGAAGGATCAATGGTCGCATGACGATCACGAGGGGGAACGCAAGCGTCTGCTTGAGGTCCTGTCGTCTGTTGCCAAAGAACAGCGCATACGGATCTCTTTAGTTTCGGGGGACGTTCACGTTGCGGCTTGGGGCACAGCCTACAGGAAGGATCTCCCTGCATCGGAAAACTGGTCGCAAATACATCAGTTGACCTCGTCGGCTGTCGTTCATCCTTCATTAATGGGCGTTATGGAGCGGCTTTTTTTGTCTTGGCTGAATGTCAGCGCCAAACGGCCACAAACAATCGACGTGCAATATGTCGCGGAGATGATGGTTTTCCCAAACCATGACAAGCCCATTATGGCTGCACGCAACTGGGTGGCGCTCGAGCTTGACCTGGGATCTGCTGAGGGCTGCAAACTGTGGGCGACATGGCGCTGCGAGACCGAAACCAGCTTTTCCAACCACTTGCTGGCGGTGCCGGCAATTAATTAAACGTCCGCGCCCGATGGCCGCGAAGTCCGCGGCGGCTTAGGCGAACCTACCGTTAAAATTGATAGGTGTACGCCAACCCGAGCAAGTCCAATCCTGGATTGGGCTTTTTTATGCTCGCATTCGAATGGTGCGAGTAGCGGATGCCTCTACCCTACCCCAGCCATTCCCAAACTCATAAGCCCATAACTTTGGGGTCTCGTACGCCAAAGTCGCCTTCCTGTAATTTGAGTTATATCCCAGATGCACACCCAGACCTTGCTTGGATGCCGGCCCTTGCGCAACGATTTTCGTCGAGCCGCTGTAGTCTGGACCACCCACTGGCTGGGCCGTCGCTGATCCACACGACGAAATGCCACGTGCGGGCCATCGGAAGAGATAAAACAATCCATAACGATACTATTTTGTCTCATTTGACGCAGAATATCATAGTAAGATCGCAGTGTCATTCTTCGCGGCTAATTGACGATGCCGCTGCTCTATGTGACACATCACCAATAAGCATTAGGGAGCGGTTATGGCTGCGTCGAAATCTCGGATCCGTGAGGAATTGCTATTGAATTTGGTCAATGCATTGGCGGACCAACCGCGCGCGTCAATGGGGCAGCTTGCCTCGATGGTTGGGCTTAGCCGTGCAACCTTGTGTCGACACTTTCCCTCGCGCGAGGCGATGATGTTGACCATGTCCGAAGTAGGCATCGCCAGTGCGGAACAAGCAATCGCGCGAGCTCGGCCAAGTCAGGGTACGGCAGAGCACGCTATCAAGCGCCTTATTGAGGAATTACTTCCTATCGTCGAGCTTTACGCCTATGTTGATGAGCAGATGCAGATCAATGAAACCATGGATGCGCGAGCACAACCCTTAAAGGCATCCTTAATTGCATTGTTCCAGCAATGGCAAGGATCCGGAGCACTGCGGGTCGATCTGTCTGCGGCGTGGCTGCTTGAGTCCATGTTCGCCCTACTGCGAAATGCGGCCACCATGATACGTTCCGGACGGCTAGCGCGTCGCGATGCTGTTCAAAGTGTTTTCGACCTTCTATGGCACGGCATGTCGAAATAACCGAAGTTGCTTCACAGCGCTATCAGGTGGAAAACCTTTGGTTTTTATGCGATTAAATCGCGACTCATTCCATCTGATTCATCGTCGGCCGTTAACAAAATAAAACTTATCCGAAAAGATACATTAACGTATCATTCTACGCAGTTATGCGTCAGATAACTTGGCTGGCACGCGACTTCCGCCACCATTTATGAATGGTGGAACACAGTACGGCCGCGTTATCGGCCCGCCAACGTTGCCACGAACCTCAGGCAGACGCAAATATTGTAGTTTTCACGGAGAATACGTATGGAATTGTCAGATAGGAAAGCCACGCTATCGTTTTCGGATGGTAGCGCGCCGATAGAGCTTCCCGTTTATCAAGGCACTGTCGGCCCTGATGTCATCGATATCCGCAAGCTATACGGCCAAAGCGGAATGTTCACCTATGACCCTGGCTTCCTTTCTACCGCTTCTTGCGAGTCGGGCATTACCTATATCGACGGCGATAAGGGCGAATTAGTGTACGGTGGCTATCCTATCGATCAGCTTGCGAAAAACTGCGACTTCCTCGATATCTGCTATCTAATTCTAAAGGGCGACCTGCCCGACAAGACACAGAAGAAGGAATTCGACTCGCTGGTCACGCACCACACCATGGTGCACGACCATATGCAGAACTTTCTACGCGGCTTCCGTCGCGACGCGCACCCCATGGCCGTGCTGACCGGGCTAGTGGGCGCCATGTCGGCCTTTTATCATGACTCCACCGACATCACTAACCCGCAGCATCGCGACATTTCGGCCATCCGCTTGATCGCCAAAATGCCGACCATGGTGGCGATGGCGTACAAATATTCACAGGGCCAACCGTTCATCTATCCGCGAAACGATTTGTCGTACACCGGCAATTTCCTGCACATGATGTTTGCCACGCCTTGCGAAGAGTACAAGGTCAACGACGTGGTCGAACGTGCCCTTGATCGCATCTTCATCTTGCATGCCGATCACGAGCAAAACGCATCAACCTCCACGGTGCGTCTTTGCGGATCGTCGGGCACCAGCCCTTTCGCGGCCATTGCCGCGGGTGTGGGCTGCCTGTGGGGACCGGCGCACGGTGGTGCGAACGAAGCCTGCCTGCAGATGCTCGAAGAGCTGCAAGTCAACGGCGGAGTGGCCAAGGTTGGCGAATTCATGGAGAAGGTCAAGGACAAGAACTCGGGCGTGCGGCTGATGGGCTTTGGCCATCGCGTCTATAAAAACTATGACCCGCGTGCCAAACTGATGCAGGAAACGTGCAAGGAAGTATTGTCGGCACTGGGCCTGGAGAATGATCCCTTGTTCAAGCTGGCAATGGAGCTCGAACGCATCGCTCTGGAAGATCCTTATTTTGTCGACCGCAAACTGTACCCAAACGTTGACTTCTACTCGGGCATCGTTCAGCGCGCCATTGGAATTCCTACTTCGTTGTTCACGGCCATTTTTGCCTTGGCTCGCACGGTCGGTTGGGTCGCTCAATGGAGCGAAATGCTTTCCGACCCCGAGTACAAAATCGGTCGCCCACGTCAGCTGTACGTCGGCCCGCAGGTGCGCGACATTGCAGCCGGTACCTAAAGCCGAACTTATCGTCCGAGGAGGCCGTCGGCACCGCCGATACCTCCGAGTGGCTCTTCGATACCTAAGTCCCCCCTGCCGGAAAGGTCCTCACCATTCAAGATATTGCCCGGGCCGGATTTCATTGACGGACGCCCCGGCGTGATTAAAGAATGCGACTTGGGCCAAGCCATATCGGGCGTGACGGGATGGATGTCGCCGGACTCAGGTGGCTCTAGACTGGGAACACGTCGGTTAGGAAAGGTCGGACTACTATGGAGAAAAAAATTTCCTGCGCTGCCCGGCCGGTTTACCGGGCTGTGCGGCATAGGTAAATGCGGCCTGCCTTGCATCCGTTGCAAACCTTGCAAACCTTGAATTCCTGGAATCCCGTGAATTCCTTGAATCGTTTGAGCCGACACGCAAGCCGGTCCCCACAATGCGCTCGCCACGGCAATCGTCACCCAATACTGTAGCTTCATGATTCCTCCCAGGCGCGCAGGCCCTACGTGAACAATTCCTTGAAGATACGAGGGGGGGGTTACGACCATCCCTTAACAAAGCTTACGTCTCGCCGTCAGGCGAGCGCAACCGCTATTACAGCCGCTAACACAGGAGCGTCCGCGCTGGTCACAACCGCATATCGGTAGCCTTGTCTGCGGTCATCGTGGTATATGCATAGGTAGGCAAATAGCTCGAGTTAAGGACGCTCACTTTTCGCGACGGTCCGAAACCAGACTGCGCTCGCAATGCCGGCTCCGTCCGTGGATGCATTCGCTCAGACCGAGACGAGAAAATGGGCAGTGCGGTAGTCGAAAACAACATCAAGACTGACTAAACTGGAAACAAAACTTCATGAAAATTACCGACGTTAGATTGACCTTATTTTCCTGGGATGGCATCACGGCCACGAGCTACGGAAAGCACACCGGTAGTTTCGGTGGCAAAAGCAAACTGGGCTTGTTGGAAATCATCACCGATGAGGGTGTTGTAGGACACGCCTTTATTGGCTCCGCCCGCAATCCTGCCGACATGGACGCTCCGGGCCTTATCTATTTTCTCAAGCCTGTGCTGATCGGCAAGAACCCGCTCGATCGAGAAGCCTTGAACAAGGCACTGTGGCAACGATCCAGGAACGCAAGTATTCGTTCCATCGGTGCCGTTGATATTGCCTTGTGGGATATTGCAGGAAAAATTGCAGGACTACCCATTCACCAATTGATCGGTTCGTTCCGCGACCGCATACCCGCCTACGCCAGTTCCGCCGTGCTGTCCGATCATAAGTCTTATGCAGAACAGGCACTATCGTTCAAATCCAGGAACTGGGCAGCTTATAAGATTCATCCGCCACAGAATTGGCAGGAAGATATTCAGTTATGCGAAGTCGTACGCAGCGCAGTGGGCGACGACTACAAGCTTATGCTTGATTCGACATGGGGCTACGATTACCCGCAGGCGCTGCGTGTCGGCCGGGCGATACAAGAGATGAATTTTTACTGGTACGAAGATCCACTGGCGGAATGGGACATCTACAATTACCAGAAGCTTAAACAGCAGCTTCACATACCCGTCATGGCAACGGAATATCCCATTGCCGGTCTAGATACGTATGTGGCGTGGCTAACGGCAAAAGCCACAGACTACCTGCGCGGCGACGTTGCAGTGAAAGGCGGCATAACGACAATACTGAAGGCAGCCCATCTTGCCGAGGCGTTCGGGATGAATTTCGAGATTCACCACGGAGGCAACTCACTGAACAATGTGGCCAATCTTCATGTCACCATGGCTATTCGCAATACGGAATTTTTCGAAGTCCTTTTGCCCGACGAGGCGCAAAAATATGGGCTTGTGCAAGACATTACCGTTAACGACGAAGGCATGGTGCTCGCGCCCACCGCCGCGGGTCTTGGTGCAGAGATAGACTTCGACCTTATCACTCGAAAGAAATTGGCGGTACTAAGTTAATTTACCTGCTTTTCCTTAGTTCGGACGCCAGCCGGGTACGCGCCAGCCTGCCCGCTGCCGCACTGCTGGCGCCTTGCCAGTATTCTGGATCGACATTCTCGATGCGTCTAGCAGTATTCAGCATGTGATGATATGCCGCAGCCCTGGCGGCTTCAATGTCCTGGCTTTCGATGGCTGCACGTATGGCCTCATGTTCATTGCAAACGCTCTCGGCCAGCTGGATCTGACGCGCTTCATGTCCACGCGTTACTCGTATGGCGTCCTTCAGGGCTCGCGTCAACATGCCTAGCAGTTCCGGGTAATGCGGATTACCCGTGGCGTGGGCAATAGCAATATGGAAAGCCAAGTCTTCCTCTACGCCGTCGCCATTCTCGTGGACGGCCCTATCGATTTCGGCAAGCGCACGGTTGATGCGCAGCATATCTTGTGGGGTGCGCCGCTCTGCGGCCAAAGCAGCCATTTCCGCTTCCAGTCCGCGACGTAGTTCGATGATGCGCAAGACGCCCCGAGCCGGATTCTCATCGGGCCGTCCCAAGCGGAATGCGTCGCTGGATGTCGGATCGAGCACGACGGTACCGCTGCCTTGGCGGGTATCCACTAGTCCAGCAGACTTGAGCCGAGAAATGACTTCCCGCACTACAGTGCGGCTTACGCCATATTCTTCTGTCATGAACTTTTCAGTGGGCAGGCGCGAATTGACGGGATAGGCGCCACTGCGTATCTCGCGGGCGAGCATATCCGTAAGGCGGTCTGAAAGCGTTCTTTCGTTGCCTGGCTTGTTTTCTTGCATGTTTAGCGATCGCCTCTTGCTACAAATACTATCAGCCAGAAAATTGCTTGACAAATTTGTACTACGAATTGATAGTATCACAAAAGCATAAAAGGAGGCATTGGAGGATATGGTCCCAGGCTCACCGAAACCCGCGGCATTTCTATGTCGGCGGTTCACTGAAAGTGTCGAAGCAGCTTTGCGCACACGCTACGATTTACGCATCAATGAGCATGACGGCATCCTGACCCCCGAAGAAATCGTCAATGCTGCGCTAGGGTCCCAGGTTTTATTTGTCAGCGCCACCGAACAAATCAATGACAGCGTCCTGCGTCAATTGTCCCCCACCTTGCAATACGTGGCGACCCTCTCAGTGGGCTACGACCACATCAATACGACCGTAGCTAAAGAACTGGGTATCGGAGTGCTGCATACGCCCGACGTGTTAAGCGATGCCTGCTCGGAAATCGCGATGATGCTGATGCTCAACGCATGTCGTCGTGGCTACGAAGCAGACCGCTTGGTGCGCAGCGGCAATTGGACGGGGTGGAGTCCTACGCAACTGCTGGGAATCGGGCTGAAAGGAAAACGTGTTGTCGTGTTTGGCATGGGGCGCATCGGACGAGAAATCGCTACACGGGCCCGAGCCTTCGGCATGGAGATCCACTACCACAATCGACGGAAACTTCCGCCAGAGCAGGAAGCGAACGCAATCTACCATGCCGATCTTGACGATGCACTACAAGTCGCCGACGTGTTCGTGATCGCGGCGCCCGGCTCTCCCCAGTTAAAGGGCATCATCAACGCAAAGCGCATAGCGCTACTGCCCTCGCGCGCCGTGATAGTGAATATATCGCGCGGCGAGCTGGTGGACGATGACGCGTTGATACAGGCGCTCACAACGGGGCACTTGTTTGCGGCGGGTCTCGATGTATTCGCCAATGAACCCAATGTCGATGCACGCTACCGCGAGCTCGACAATGTATTTCTCTCGCCGCACCTTGGCAGCGCTACCCAGGAAACCCGCGATGCCATGGGCATGCTGCTCATTGATGGACTGGACGCCCTTTATCAAGGTCGCACTCCAAGCAATTTGCTCGTTCCACGCTAACTCTGCACATCCACCGGGGACCACACGATGAACCTGAAACGATCTTCATTATTCCGTCAGCAATGCTATATAGGCGGCGCATGGACGGACGCATCCAACGGACAAGTCATTGACGTCATCAACCCAACAGACAGTTCCAAGCTTGGTACTGTCCCTTCGCTGACTCAGAGGGATGTCCACGAGGCTGTCGAAGCTGCGAACCGCGCCCTGCCCGCATGGCGCGCGATGGCGGGCAAACAGCGTGCGCAGTTAATTCGCCGCTGGTACGACTTGTGCATGACACATCAAGAGGATCTCGCCCGACTGCTTACCCTCGAGCAAGGCAAACCCCTCAAAGAATCTCGCAGCGAGATCGCCTATGGCGCATCGTTTCTTGAATGGTTCGCTGAGGAAGCGAAGCGACTCTATGGCGACATCATTCCCGCCGCAACGGCCGACCGTCGCATCATAGTCATCAAGCAAGCTGTCGGGGTGGTCGCCGCCATCACGCCGTGGAATTTTCCTAATGCGATGATCACCCGCAAGGCAGGGGCGGCGCTGGCGGCTGGCTGCACCATCGTCATCAAACCTGCTACCGCGACGCCGTACTCCGCGCTGGCGCTAGCAGAACTGGCGCAGGAAGCCGGCATCCCGCCTGGTGTACTCAATGTAGTCACAGGCAACTCGGGGACAGTAGGCGAAGAGCTGACCAGTAATCCTTTAGTGCGCAAACTGTCGTTTACCGGATCGACCAGCGTAGGCAAGCACTTAATGCAGCAGTGCGCCGGCACCATGAAGAAGGTGTCTATGGAACTGGGCGGCAATGCGCCCTTCATCGTTTTCGATGACGCCGACCTCGACCTGGCCGTGGCAGGAGCTATGGCTTCGAAGTTCCGGAATGCGGGCCAGACCTGCGTATGTGCGAACCGCATTTTCGTCCAGGACGGTATCTACGATGCCTTCGCCGAACGGCTCAAGCAGGCAGTGGTGTCGTTGCGAATAGGCAATGGCTTGGACGAGGACATCGACCTTGGGCCGCTCATTGACCAAGCGGCAGTCGACAAAGTGACGGAGCATATTGAAGACGCCGTTTCGGGAGGAGCAAGCGTTCTAACTGGCGGCAGCACCCATAAGTTGGGAGGATTCTTTTATGAGCCTTCCATTCTCGTCAACGTTTCGCGGCAAGCAAAGCTTATGCAAGAAGAGACATTCGGGCCGGTTGCGCCGCTGATCCGCTTTAGCACCGAGAAGGAAGTCATCGACCTGGCAAACGATACGCCATTCGGACTGGCAGCCTACTTCTACACGGCCGACTATGGCCGTGCCTGGCGCGTCTCAGAAGCGCTGGAAACCGGCATCGTGGGTCTGAACGAGGGCATCATTTCGACCGAACTGGCGCCCTTCGGTGGCATAAAGGAATCGGGCGTCGGCCGCGAAGGTTCCAAGTATGGGCTAGATGACTATGTCGAAATCAAATACATCTGTGCTGGCGGGCTCGGCACTCCGTAAACAACACTGAATAATTCCAGGGGAGAATATCCATGACTGAACAAAAACCAAATATCGGGCTGATCGGCGTAGGTTTGATGGGTTCCGGTATTGCCGCGAGCCTGCTACGTAACGGCTTTCCATTGACCGTACTGGATCATCCAGGCAATCAGCCTCTGGACACGCTGCTCGCCGCCGGAGCCAAGGTCAGTCAGCAAGCGGCCGAGCTGGCCGCCAAGGTCGATATTGTCATCCTTTGCGTAACGGGGTCTCCTCAGGTGGAAGAGGTCCTCTTCCAGAAAGGAGGTGTAATCGAAGGTTTAAGGCGGGGCAGCACGGTCATCGACTGCTCCACCGCCATACCATCCTCGACGCTCAAAATCGCCAAAGCAATTCAGGACGCAGGGGCGCACTTCCTGGACGCCCCAATGACGCGCACGCCGAAGGAAGCCGCCGAAGGCCGGCTGAATCTGCTTGTAGGCGGCGATCGCCAGGTGTATGAAAACTGCCTACCCGTCCTGCAGAGCTACGCTGAGAATATCGCCTATGCAGGATCGGTAGGTTCCGGCCACCAAATGAAGTTGCTGCATAACTATGTGTCGCTGGGATTCTCAGCCGTCCTGGCCGAGGCCGCGGCATGCGCACGCCTAACCGGCACCGACCCGAAAACATTCTGCGATATCCTGGCCGCCGGCGGCGGCGGAGGCGTTGTGCTGAACCGGCTGCGTCCCTACATCGAATCTGACGACCCCTCGGGTTTCCGTTTCTCAGTATCCAATGCATTGAAGGACATGGGCTACTACTGCACCATGGCCGCGGAACAAGGTGCCCCTGGCACGCTGGCCGACGCAATCAAAAAGCTATACGCCGAAGCTGCACAGGCCGGCCTTGAACAATCGCCCGTACCCACGCTGATTGATCATCTTTCTGCTTCGCCGGCCCTCGAGGCCGCCGCAAAAAAATAACGATGGCGCCAGCTATGAACCATATCGATAGTCGGCCCAAAGTCGTACTCACCGACGCCATTCATCCCGAAGCGCATGCAAAGTTGGCCGATGCCGCATCAGTGTTGATACTTGACGCCAGCATGGACGCTAACGCCGCGATTCGAATGCTGCGCGATGAGATAAAGGATGCACAAGGACTCATCGTCCGCAGGCAGCTGCCTCCCGACCTATTCGACAGCCCCAATACATTGTGCGGAGTCGTCCGCCACGGTGTAGGTTTGGACTTCATCCCGGTAGACAGCGCGACACGACACGGCCTGCCCGTCGCGAACACTCCCGAAGTCAATGCCAACGCTGTTGCCGAGTACGCAATCACCGCCATGCTGGAAAGCGCGCGCCGTTTCAGGTTCTTTGACAATCTGGTGCGTCAGGGCAATTGGAACGAGCGAAAAAGTGCTGCCTCGACAACCTTCGAACTCCGCGGTAGGGCTATAGGCATCGTAGGCTTTGGCGCTATCGGCAAGCGAATTGCGCAGATTGCGGCAAATGGCTTCGACATGCGTGTTGCGGCCTATACACGCAGTCCCTCCCGTCTGCCAGAAGGCATCCCCGCCCTGACGCTGGAAGCACTGTTTGAACGCAGTGACTTCATCGTGCTGGCCTGCCCACTGACCGAACAGACACGCGGCATGATCAATCAAAATATTTTCTTACGTGCAAAGCCCGGCCTGGTGCTGGTCAATGTGGCCCGGGGCGCCGTGGTCAATGAAACTGATCTTATTCATGCGCTGGAAACCGGCCAAATCTCAGGCGCCGCGTTAGACGTATTCACCAGCCAGCCGCTACCCATGGATAGCAGGCTGCGTGACCACCCACGCGTTGCGCTCACTCCTCACCTTGCCGGAACTACGCAGGATGCGGAACGGGCCATGGGCTTGATGGCCGTAGAGACCCAGCTGGCGCTAATCCGCGGCGAACAACCAGAAAACGTCGTCAATCGTGAATGCTACGCAGTCAAGGATACCCAATGAAAATCACCCGTATCACCGCCATTCCCCTTTCCTACCAATTACCTAAGGGCAAGACCGTCACCATGGGCGTCGGCAGCACCTTGAAGCGCGATGCCATCGTCGTTCGCGTCGAGACGTCGGAAGGCATTACAGGCTACGGTGAATCGCATCCAGGTCGCAGCCCTGGCGCCATTGTCAGTCACATCCACAACACGCTTTCCCCCCTACTGGTCGGCATGTCCGCCACCGACGTTGTCGGTGCATGGCAACGGGTGCACCGCATGCAGTTTTCGAGCCACGGCCTGGGCGCCGGCGCTGCCCTTGCATTGTCGGGAATCGACATGGCCTTGTGGGACATTCGAGGAAAAGCCGCCAACATGCCGCTGTATGAATTGCTGGGCGGGTCGCGCAGACGCCTACCTGCATATGCAGGCGGCATAGCTTTGGGCTACCAGCCAGCGCAGGCCCTGGCCGATGAGGCGAAGTCATACATTGATCAGGGCTATCGAGCCATCAAGCTGCGTATTGGCGATACGGTCAAGGATGACATTGCGCGTTGTCTGCATGTTCGCAAAATGGTTGGCGACGACATCGACATCCTGACGGACGCGAATACCGCCTACACCATTGCGCAGGCGCGGCGAGTCATGCCCGTGCTGGCGGACATCCAGGCCGGCTGGCTTGAAGAACCGTTTGCCTGCAACGATTTCGCCTCTTATCGAGAAGCTTGCAAGATTACGCCACTGGTCCCTTTGGCCGCCGGCGAGAACCACTTCATGCGGTTCGAGTTTGCCCAAATGCTCGAAGCTGGCGCTGTGCAGGTTTGGCAACCAGATCTATCCAAGACAGGCGGCATTACGGAAGCCGTCCGAATCGCCGCAATGGCCTCGGCCTTTCGCATTCCGATCAACGCACACAGTTCGGCAACCGGCCTGAACCATGCGGCGACGCTGCACTTTCTCGCAGCAACCGAGAATTCAGGCTATTTCGAAGCCTGCGTCTCGCACTTCAATCCATTCCGCGACATGTTCGGCCCGACTTTCTCCATTGGCGAAGACGGCTGTGTCGAACCACCGTCTGGCCCTGGCCTGGGCGTGGAAGTAGATGAATCCATATTCAAAGATTTTCCGGTGATCGATGGACCGGGATACGTCGTGAAATTCTAGATACATAACAACACGGCCTCTGGGTCGAGGAGACAATCATGAACACTAGAAAATTAACTTTACTACTGGGTGGAGTCAGCCTGGCACTGGCATCGATAAGCCCGGTGTCGGCAGACACAGCGGAATCGTATCCCAACAAACCCGTGCGCATTGTCGTGCCTTATACCCCAGGAGGCTTCAATGACACTTTGGCCCGAACCGCCAGCGAATATTTGACCAAGGCATGGAAACAGTCCGTAGTCGTCGAGAACAAACCCGGAGGCAATACCCTGATCGGCAACACGATGGTGGCCCAGTCCAAGCCAGACGGCTATACCCTGCTAATCACGCCCCTGCCGTTCTCGGCACTACCGGGGCTATATCGGGAAAAAATGCCTTATGACGCACTTAAGGATTTCGAGCCCGTGGTCTGGGCAGGCAGTACGCAGAACATCCTTACTGTACGGGCCGACTCCCAATTCAAGAGCGTAAAAGAGTTCATCAGCTATGCCAAGGCCAACCCAGGCAAGATCAACTACGGATCCACCGGCTCGGGCTCATCGAATCATCTGTCGATGGAGCTCTTTCTAGAGCTGACAGGCACCAAGATGACCCACATTCCTTACAAAGGCAGTGCACCTGCGGTTACGGCGTTGCTGGCAGGAGATATCGACGTCTTGTTCGATAACCTTCCGAACGTCTATCCCAATATCACTGCCGGCAAGCTGAATGCACTGGCAGCAACTGGGACTAAGCGAGCACCTCTGCTGCCGAAGATCCCCACGGTAGCCGAAGCCGGGGTGCCCGGGTACGAAGTCTCGGTCTGGTTCGGCATGCAGGCGCCAGCCGGCACACCCAGCGATATCATCAAGAAGGTGAATGCAGGCATGGTCAAGATGCTGCACGAAAAAGACGTGATCGATAAATTCAACAAGCAAGGTGTAGAAGTCGTGGCGAGCTCCCCTGCGGAGTTCAAGACCCTGGTCAATGCCGAAGTAAAGAAATGGACCGGAGTCATCGATCGCGCCGGAATCAAGATCGAATAATTGCCAATCGTAGCTGCTCGACGCTTTCGGCAAGTGGACTCACACCCCCGGCCGAAAGCGCGATCCTTGCCTTCACTTAGAAATGCATATACAATGCATATATCTTTTCCATTTAAGCTTTAGTTTTCTTGAGTATTTCAGATGTCAGACAAACCCACTAAAACCAAGCTTAATAAAAAAGATAGTCAGCTGCTGATTCGCATCAGCACCGCCGAGCGCGAACAGTTTTCACAGTTATGTGAACAACTGGATACCACCGCCGCTCGTGAAATCAGGCTATTTATTCGTGAATTTATGAAAAAGCATAAATCCATTGAATAGGCCAAGTCAGTAAGGAAAACAGCATGTCCAAGAACGTTAAATCGATCAAGCAAAAAATCAAGGCTCGTCAAGGCAAAGTAGACAAGCATGAAAGCAAAATCAAAGCGCTGAAAAAATCGCTGAAAAAAGCCGCTTAATACACTGAGCCCACAAGCTGGGCAGTAAAGCTAGAGCTATAAGGCCTGACGCCGGTGCATTACCGGGCTCAGGCCTTTTTGTTGGCATCGTGCGCTTGTCTATTTGCCGCCGGCAAGCAATAAGCTATGCAGTAAACGAACTTACTTGAGGTCGGCGTTGCTGACGACGTCAGCCCAAATGGCCACTTCAGCGGAAAGCGCAGAGTCAGTGTCCCCAGGCGAAGAAGGTACCGCAAGCGCGCCCTGTCCGGCCATGGCGTCCTGCACAGCCGCTACCTGCGCCGCCTGTTTCATCGCGTCGGACAACTTCGAAAGAATTTCCTTGGGCGTGCCCTTGGGAGCAAGCAATACGTAACGCGTATTGATGTCGAAGTTTGTCACGCCCTGTTCGTGCAGGGTCGCGATTCGGGGTAATGATTTTGCACGCTCTTTAGTGGTGACACCGATAAAGCGAAGCTTCTCGCTTTTCACATTCCCCATTAGCGCAGGCATGGTCTCGAACACCATGTCGACCTGCCCGCCCATCAGATCTTGCAGTGCCGGCCCGCTGCCTTTGTAGGGCACGTGCAGCAATTTAATACCTGTCGCCAATTGGAATTTTTCGCCCACCATGTGCTGTGATGAGCCGTAGCCGGCTGACCCGTAAGTAAGCTGGCCTTTATTTTTTTTCGCGAGAGCGATGAGTTCTTGGACGTTGTTGACGGGAAGGCCGGTCCGGACGACGAGAGCCAGCGGGGTGGACGTGGCCAAAGAAATGCCCTCAAAAGCAGTAGGAAACTCGTACTGCTGCTTCTTTGATGGCAGAAGCGAATTAATAGCCAAACTTCCCAATGCGCCTAGCAAAAGTGTGTAGCCGTCGGGCTGCGCACTGGCAGCAAACTGCGCGCCGATCTCGCCTGCAGCACCCGCCTTGTTTTCGACGACAACGGGTTGACCCAAAATTTTGCCGAGCTCCGCCCCGTAGACGCGCGCAGAAAAATCTGTGGCGCCGCCCGGAGGATACGGGACGATCATGCGGACCGGTGACGCCGGCCACGAACCTGCTGCTGCGACAGACGTACTAACGGCCAGCGCGATGCCAGCGAGCCAACGTTGAACGATTCTATTCATAACTACCTCCTTTCGATTTCCTAAGATATAGGACAATGATTCTATTATTTGATTTTTTACGGAGATATATATACCATGATTTTCAGCACGGATGAGATAGGTCTTTTTGAGCCGGTTCGCTTTTTATCTATGCTAGGAACTACGCTTTCCTAAAGGCTTATAGGTGTTAACCCTGAAACCAATAAAGCATGACCTACGGACGGTGTCTTCCCATGCCCGATAAGACTGATTCAGCCCAAAGCGGAAATCAGGTAAGATTCTAAGATTGGAATACCAACATATAGGAAGTCGGTGGATAAAACCTTACTCAAAGGCCTTATGGTGCTCGAAACCATCAGCCGTCTCGATGGCGAGGCTCATACCCTTGAACAGATCGCGGCCGAGGTCGGATTAACTCGCAGCAATACGCACCGCACATTGCAGTCGCTGGCTCACGCGGGTTATGTGCGCCGCGACCCCAGCACCGGGGCGTATGTGTGCACGCTTAAAATGTTCGAGCTCGGTGCCCGGCAATTGGCAAGTATGGACGTCCGCCGCGTGGCGCCGCCCTTCATGCGCGAACTCGCACCCAAAACGGGCGAAACCGTTCACCTATCCGTTCTCGACGGGTTGGACGTCGTTTATATCGACAAAATCGACAGCCCGCAGCCCCTATTGGCGTATTCAACGGTGGGGGGTCGAGCCCCTGCCTATGCGGTCGCTACTGGCAAGGCCTTGCTTGCCTTCCAGACCCCCGACTACATCGAACATTACGCCGAAGCGATTCGCAAACACACCGAAGACACTCACGTGTCGTTGGCTGCGATCAAACAAGAATTGTCCGACGTTGCCCGCATCGGCTATGCCATCAATCGGGGCGAGTGGCGTCTGGGTATTGGCGGCATTGCAGCGCCCGTGTTTAACGGTCTTGATAAAGTCGTCGCAGCCCTAGGCATTTCCGGGCCGCTCGAGCGGCTCACCACTGAAAAAATGGCGGAATACGCCCCCCTCGTACAAAACACAGCCCGGCAGCTTTCGGCACACATGGGCTACCGCGGCGGCTACTTCGGCATCACGGTCTCAACCAAGCAGGAGAACAAATGAATCAAGAATCAACGCTTAAGGGCGTACGGGTTATCGAAATCTGCAACGTAGCAGCGGGCCCGTTCTGCGGGATGCTACTAGCCGACATGGGCGCAGATGTGGTGAAGATCGAGTCACCCGGCGGGGGCGACACCTTGCGAAGCTGGTCTCCCATTACGGATGGCTACAGCGAAAACTTCGCATCGCTGAATCGCAACAAGCGATCTGTGACGCTCGATCTGAAGAATGAAAACGATCGCCAGATTGCAGAACAGCTGATATCCCAAGCCGACGTATTGATAGAAAATAACCGGCCCGGTGTCATGAACCGCCTCGGGCTGGGCTATACCGCCATGCGAGCGCTTAACCCGCGCCTGGTTTACTGCTCGATCTCTGCGTATGGTCAAAGCGGTCCGCGCAGCCAGGAAGGCGGTTTCGACCTTACCTTGCAAGCAATGAGCGGCCTCATGAGCGTCACCGGCGAACCTGACGGAGCCCCCGTCAAGTGCGGTGTGCCCGTGTGCGATTTTACGGCAGGCCTATACGCCGCATTCTCGGTTTCAACGGCACTCCGTAAGGCCGAAGCCGACGGCGAGGGTACGCATATCGACGTCTCAATGCTAGGGGCTACGCTGGGCATCGCCGCACTGCAAACGTCTCAGTATTTTGGCACCGGCGAAGATCCAGTCAAGCTTGGCTCTGCCCACCCACGCAACGCTCCCTACCAAGTGTTTCGCTGCAAGGATGGCTATTTTGGCATGGCGGCGGGCAACAATTCGCTTTGGAAAGCCGTGTGCGCCGTCGTCGGTCGGGAAGATCTTTTTCAAAACGAACGCTTCGTCAATACTACAGATCGGGCGACGAACCAGGATGCGTTACGCGTAATCCTCGAGAACATCTTCATTTCGGAGGCTGCGGAAACTTGGCTGGCTCGCTTCCGGGAAGCGGGGGTGCCTTGCGCACCCATCAACAATTACTCTGATGTTCTGGCCGACCCACAGGTCGACCACATGGAGTGGGTGCAACCGCTTGAGCTTCCCAATGGCGCAGTCACGCGCACCTTCGTGTCACCGGTACGCTTCGACTCGCGGACGGCGGGCATACTGCGTCGCCCCCCCGAACTTGGCGAACACAAGCAAGAAGTACTTGCTGAACTACAAAAAGCGCGCTTGACGGAGCGAGTGGGTAATGAGTGAGCAATTGAAGATCGAGCGCCAGCCAGACTGCTGGTCATTCATTCTGAACCGACCCGAAAAACGCAATGCTCTGTCTGCTGATCTGGTCGAGGCATTGATCGAAGGCATCGAGGACGCACACGCGCAACATGTGCCACTACTCGTCTTTCGCGGAGAAGGTAAAAATCTGAGCGCCGGATTCGACTTTACCGGCTACGAAGACCAGAGCGAGGGGGACCTTGTACTACGCATGATTCGCATCGAACATCTATTGCAACTCGTTGCGACATCACCGGCGCTTACGGTTGCCTTGGCTCACGGGCGCAATTTCGGTGCAGGTGTAGATTTGTTCGCCGCATGCAAGCAGCGGCACTGTGCGCCGGACACAAGTTTTCGGATGCCGGGCCTGAAGTTCGGCCTGATACTGGGCACCAGACGTTTTCGCAACATTGTGGGCGCCGACAACGCGCTATCCATTCTCGGGACGGCGCGCACCTTCGACGCCGACGAAGCGGTACGCATTGGTTTCGTGCAGCAAATCGCGGCTGATACCAATTGGGAAGGCCTGCTTGACCAGGCCGGGCAGATGGCGATCGCGCTTGATCGCGCCACCCGCGCCAGTCTTTACCAGGCACTCGATACTAGCGACGCCGACGCCGACATGGCAGCACTCGTACGCTCTGCATCCAGGCCGCAGTTCAAAGCACGCATCAAGGAATATCTGGGGAGTTGACCCCATACCAGGAGAAAACCATGCCATCCGGATTTAACCAGCAAGACAAGCATATATCGATCGAAGAGCTCGCAGCATTGATCCCGAACGGCGCCTCCGTGGCGTTAGGCGGCAGCTTCCTGCATCGTGGCCCCTTCGCCCTTGTACGAGAACTCGTGCGCCAGCGGAAGCGCGACTTAGAGATCATCAAACAATCACCCGGCTACGATATTGACCTTTTGTGCCGGGCAGGAGTCGCAAGCCGCGCACGAACCGGCATCGTTGCCATGGAAGGAAACTTCGGACTGGCGCCCCACTACCGCAAAGCTGTCGAAACCGGCGCCCTGAAACTTGAAGAGCATGCCTGTGCCACGCTGACTGCGGGCCTTCGTGCGGCGGCATTTGGCGTGCCGTTCCAGCCTTGCGCTGGTATTCACGGCAGCCATCTCACCGACCTGAACGGATGGAAGCAGCTGGACGACCCCTACCAAAAAGGCGATCCGGTCTGGGTAATACCTGCGATCCGGCCTGATTTTGCCGTCATACATGCCAATGAAGTAGACAGTCAAGGCAATGTACGCGTGCTGGGCACGTCGCACTGGGACCGCATCATGAGCCGCGCCGCGAAGAGCGTGCTGATAGTGGCTGAGCGCATAGTCGACACCGAAGTATTCGAGAAACAACCCGAAGTAACGTTGATTCCTTACTTCATGGTGCAGGCCTATGCCGTGGTGCCAAATGGCGCATGGCCAGGCTCGTGCTCACCCGAATACCAGATAGATTATCCCGCCGTTGAAAGATACCTCGAATCAGGTCCAGATGCGCTGCAGGCGCATTTGAACGCCGCCCCCGAAACCTTGAAGGAACATGTCGAATGAGCGCGAACTGGAGTCCATTTTCCTATATTGTCACGAACTTGGCCCGCTTCATTCGGCCAAACGAAATCACATTCAGCGGCGTCAACTCAACGTTGCCAATGCTCGCTTGCTTAATGGCCAAGAAGGCTTACGACTGGGACTTCATCTATATCAACGTAGCTGGGGGAGTAGACCCGAGGCCTTCAAAGATACCGATCTCAAGCTCTGATCCGGCGCTAGCGGAACATACGGCATCCATTTTCGACAACGAAGATTTCTACGACTTGTGTTGTCGGGGTCGGATGGATCTGACCTTCCTTGGTGCTGCACAGATCGATGGCGAGGGCAATGCCAATAACTCGGTCATTGGCGACTGGCACCAGCCAAAGGTGCGATTACCCGGTGGTGGAGGCGGCGCGGTAATGCTGCCCACAGCACGGCGCTCATGCACTTGGCGCACCGAGCACTCCCCGCGAACCTTTGTCGAACAACTGCATTTTCGTACTTCGTGGGGCGGGTTTCATGGCGTTGTTACGCCCATCGCGGTGTTTATCAAGAAGGATGACCGACTTGCGCTGCGATCGTGGCATCCTGAATCCAGCCTTGAAGAAGTAAAGGCACGTACAGGTTTTGCGTTCGATCACACAGGCGCTAAACCGACCGAGCTGCCCACCGAGCGCGAAATCGCCGCGCTGGCAGCGCTCGACCCGGACCAAGTCTTCGAACACGACGCCGCTGTCACCCTGCGATAGGAACTAGAGTCATGCCACATCCCTCCGATTTACTCGCCGCTTACCCGCCGCTATGGCGCTCGCCAGACTGGATCGCGCGACCAGCGTTGCACCATGCATCCGGTCAAGAGGTCGTATCTTACGGCGCACTGTACGAACGCGTCAGCCTTGTGGCGGGCCAACTGCGAATGGAAGGGATCAAGCAAAGACAGCTGGTCGCTTTGTCAATGGAACGGTCGCTTGACAGCCTGGTCGCGCTACTAGGAATCATGGCCGCGGGTGCTTGTCCGTGCCCACTTGAACCTCGGCTCACCAGGCAGGAAATCCTGGATAGGTTGCAATCCGTTGGCATTGATACAGTGCTGGCGGATCCTCCGAATGCAGTGCATTTCGACCAGGCTCAAGCAGGCTTGAAGCTGCTGCTCATAAACAAGCTGGCCGACGCGCCGGCTTGGTGGTGCGACGATATCCAACCTGAAGACCCCGGGCTGCTGCTTTTCACATCGGGCAGCACCGGACGCCCCAAGGGCGTATTGCTCAGCCACAAGGGCTTACTCAACAACGCCCGCGGGGTCATCTCTACCACGGGCCTGACCTCGCAAGATAAGCTGCTGCACGTAATGCCGCTGTATCACACCAATGGTCTGAACAACCAGATTTTCAGCCCGTTGCTTGCGGGCGCGCAGGTCGTGCTGGGCGGGCGGTTTAAAGCTGAAGACATGCCCGCGCTGTTAGAGCAGCACCGCCCCAGCATCATTACAGGCGTGCCGACAATGTTTTCACGAATGATCCAACTGGACTTTACCCCCGCCAGTCTGGCCGCCCTGCGTTTTGCGCGCTGCGGGTCTGCGCCCATCACTCGCGAATTGCACGCAAAGATCGAAGCCGCACTCGGTCGGCCGTTGATCGTTTCGTATGGCTTATCCGAAGCTACCTGCACATCCACGCTCAACCCGCCCGAAGCACGCAAGCTGGGTTCAATTGGCAAGGCGCTTCCCTTTCAAAAGGTGTATCTGCGCAGCAGCGATGGCAGCACCATTACGCAGCCAGGAATAGATGGCGAGATTTGCATCGAAGGCGACAGCCTGATGCTGGGTTACCTTGGCACGCTGGGCGATGGCCAGCTCGAACCGCTCCCATCGGTCCTGTGCAGCGGCGATTTAGGCCGTCAAGATGAAGACGGCTACTTCTACATCACGGGGCGTCTAAAGGACGTCATCATCCGCGGCGGTGAGAACATATCGCCAGCACTTATCGAACAAGTTATCAGCACCAGTGCTGACGTACATAGCTGCTGCGTTGTGGGCCGACCTCATCACGACCTGGGTGAAGTACCCGTTGCGTTCGTCGTCTCGGCCGACCCCAGTCGCCAGGACAAGGCAGCTATCCAGGCGATCGTAAGCAAACAGCTATCACGAACCTACCACTTGGATGACGTGATTTTCGTGGATGCGCTACCCGAGAATTCCATCGGTAAGATCGACCGTAAAACCCTCGCACAATCGCTTAAACAAGCCGCGTAGACAATTTCGGAGGCTTCATGGACAACCCAAAAATCAACGCCCTCGTGGCTGAAATGGATGCGATACTGGCCAACGACGGCCTGTCAGAAGCGCATATTCTGAACCACGCCAAGTCTTTGATACAGAATCTGATCAGCCAGGATGATTGGCTGGATGAAGCCTACGCACAGCCCCACCCCGTGCATTACCAACAATACCCGCTATATGTTTGCCCGCAGGGTCGGTTTTCCCTGGTCAGCTTCGTGTGGGGTCCAGGGCAAAGCACGCCGGTGCACGACCACACCGTGTGGGGAGTAATCGGTATGCTGCGAGGAAGCGAGACAGCCGAAAACTATGAACGACTCGCCAATGGCCGCCTGCGCCTTAGCGACCGGACCGAGCTACGCACCGGTATGGTAGATTGCGTGTCTCCCACTATTGGCGATATACATCGGGTGGCCAATCGATACGATGATCGCGTGTCCATCAGCATTCACCTGTATGGGGCCGATATCGCTACAGTCAGAAGGCACGTGTTCAACCCCGAAACCGGAGAGGTCAAATCGTTCATTTCGGGATATTCGCAGCCTGTGCTGAAGGCCTAATCGGCCCTGAAGTGGAAGCAAATTGCGCGTGCGCGTAGTACAGCGTTCCTGTACTACTGTCTATCCACGCAAGGCTTTTAATTGACTACGCCGACTGCGCCAATCCGACAATCTTCTTCCACTTCTCTGCCTCCGCCGGCATCTGTCGCGCAAGTTCCTGGTACCCCACGACGTCAGGGAAAATAATCTGCTTACTGCAGAAATCTTTATATTCCGGTGTCAGTGCAATCGCGCTGAACTCACGGGTCAATAATTGCAGTATCGGTTCGGGGGTTCCTTTAGGCGCAACGAAGTCCAGCCATGACGATAACTCGAAGCCCGGGACGCCGGCTTCTGCCACCGTGGGCACATCGGGGAACCGTTCCCAGCGTTTGTCGCCGGTAACGGCAAGTAGGCGCAGCTTGCCGCTTTCAAGCAGACCGAGCACGGCCGGGGCCGTCTGGGCCGTAAAGGAAATGCGGCCTGCCGCAACGTCTGTCGTCGCGGTTGTGGTCGATTTGTATGGAATGTGCTGTGCCTTGGTGTTGCTCATGTGCGTAAACAGCACGGAGCAAAGATGCGCGGTGCTACCTACGCCTTGAGACGAGTATGTCAGCTGATTGGGGCTCTTCTTCATGGCCTGTATCAAGTCATCCAGCGTCTGATACGGGGACTCGGGGCTCACCACTACGCCAAGTGAAACGCGTGCAACGCGCGTCACGGGCGTGAAATCCGCTTGCGCATTGAAGGTAGCAGTTCCTTGTGACAGCAAGGGCAATAGGTACATGGGAATACCGGCCAGCATCAGGGTGTAGCCGTCAGGCTCTGTCCTCGCCGTGCTCGTGTAGGCGATCAATCCCCCGGTACCCGGCTTGTTTTCAACGACGACCGGTGTATTAAGGCGCTTCGATAGCGGCTCGGTAAAGAACCGGGCTGTTACATCGATGGAAGTCGCTGCCGACGCCGGGACCACGATACGAATTGGGCGGGATGGATACTGAGCGGCGCCATACGAGGTCTTTGCCAACCCGATAAGCGGAAGAGCGCCGGCCGCCTTCAATAGTGATCTTCTACTGATTGTCATTATGGTGTCTCCTTTGCCTGGCTTTGTCATCGAAGCCGCGAGTCCGCGGTTGGACGAAGAGCTAATTCTATGGCCCGGTACGCCGGAAATATAGCGCGCCTACGAGAAGGTGTTTTGCAAGATCCGGAAAGGCCGGCCAGATTTCCATCCGCCTGATCTTTGCACGCCGAGCAAGGTTGCTTGCCGGCTAGACCGCTATGCCAGGCAAGCCACGATATCTAGAATGTGAGTTGTAAAGTTAGACGGTGAAGGCGGCCAATACGGGTTCGCATGACCGTCACGCGCAATTCTTCGCACTGTCACGCATCGTGCGTACACAGGAGCAAAAATGCAAGATGTCATGACCCTCAATCGCACCCTTGTTACCGACGACGTCGATTTAGTCACTAATTGGCTGTCGCGCTTTGAGTCGCGTCTGCATATTGGCGATCGCGACGATCTGAACGAACTATTCACCGAAGATAGCCATTGGCGAGACTTGCTCGCGTTTACGTGGAATATCACGCCCCATGTCGGCGCTGCAGCCATTGTAGACGGATTGGTAAAAGCGCAGTCGAACACACGAGCCCGTGCGTTTGCGTTTGACAGCGCCCGAACGCCTCCCCGCCGTGTCAAGCGCGCCGGCGTCGAGTGCATCGAGGCGATCTTCAAGTTCGAGACCCGGGTAGGACGGGGGCACGGCGTGCTGCGCCTGCCCGTCGACGGGCCGGATCGCGCCTGGGTTCTAATGACATCGCTGGACGAACTGAAAGGCTACGAAGAGCCCATCAACGAGCGGCGCCCAAGCGGAGAAGCCTATTCCAGAGCTTTCGGCGGTATGAACTGGGCGGACAGGCGTGCACGCGAAGAGGCGTTCGATGACCGCGAACCGTCAGTGCTTATCATAGGCGCGGGGCAAGCCGGCTTGAGCCTGGCCGCCCGCTTGCGGCTACAGGGCATCGATACACTGGTGGTCGAAAAGCTGCCACGCGTGGGCGATGTCTGGCGCACTCGCTATCATTCACTGGCGCTACACAACCGAGTTCCGCTCAATCACCTTCCCTACATGCCTTTCCCGCCGAGCTGGCCTAGTTATCTTCCCAAAGATATGCTTGGAAACTGGCTGGAAACCTATGCCTGGGCCATGGAATGCAACGTCTGGACCGCCACGCAATTCGAAGGGGCATCTTACGACGAGGATGCAGGACAGTGGATCGCCCGAGTGCGCCGCGAGGATGGAAGCGAGCGCACATTAAGGCCCCGCCATCTGGTATTTGCCAACGGTATCGTCGGAGCCCCGAAACCTGCACGGGCACCAGGCCTGCAAGACTTCAAAGGTGAAATCCTGCACACCCATGATTACCGGGAAGGGTCAGCGTGGAAGGGGAAATCGGTGCTCGTCTTGGGTGCGGGCACTAGCGGTCATGACATCGCGCAAGATCTGCACGCCCATGGCGCCAACGTTAAGCTAATTCAGCGCGGGTCGATCACGGTGGTCAGCGTCGACGCCGCAAGCATTAACCATTCCCTTTATTACAACGAAGGGCTGCCACTGGAAGATTGTGATCTTATTGCCGCCTCCAGCACCTATCCCTTGCTTGTGCGCGGCTACCAGTTGGCGGTGAAGCGCATGCTACAGATCGACAAAGAGCTTATCGAAGGGCTCAAGGCGCGCGGCATGAAACTGGACATGGGCGAAGACGATACCGGACACCAAATGAAATTGCGGCGGCGCTTCGGGGGTTATTACCTGAACTGTGGGTGTTCAGAACTTATCATCAACGGCGAAATCGGCTTGATTCAGTACGACGATATCGAACGCTTCGTAAAGGACGGAGCCCTGATGAAGGACGGCAGCGTCCAGAGGGCCGATCTGATTGTTACCGCCACGGGCTATCAGAATCAGCATGAAGTGTTGCGCGAACTGCTGGGAGAAGCGATAGCGGGTAAAGTCGGGCCGATATGGGGGCTAGCTAAAGACGGCGAACTTTCCAACATGTTCCGGCCCACTCCGCAGCCGGGCTTGTGGTTCGTTGGAGGAGGATTCGCCCATGCAAGAATCTATTCGCACTATGTCGCTTTGCAAATAAAGGCCCGCGAAGCCGGATTGATTTCTTAAACAAGGGCGCGCGCATGCTTGCCCGCCCGACCATATAACGTTTGAAGGACTATCACGATGTCACGAATAAAAATGCCAGACCCATCGAACATGTCGCCTGACCAGATTGCCGCATGCGAGGAGGTAACCGCCGGTCCACGCGGAAAAGTGCCCGCCCCGATGATCGCCTGGATACAAAACCCTGAGCTTGCGACACGGGCCCAGCATCTGGGCGCCCTGCTACGTTATAAGACATCATTGAATGCGCGCTTGACCGAGCTTGCCATCTTGGTCTGCGCGCGCCACTGGACCGCCCACTTCGAATGGAAAGCGCACAAAAAGATGGCCCTGGACGCAGGGCTGCATCCAGACATCATCGCTGCCATCGCCGAACGCCGGCCGCCGCCGTTTAACGACGCATTGGAGCGCTTGGTCCATGAGATCTCGACCGAGCTACTGCAAACCGGGCGTGTATCAAAGGCCAGCTATGCGCGCGGACTCGAAACGCTGGGCGAGCGGGGCATGGTTGAACTGGTTGCCATTCTCGGCTACTACTGCATGGTCTCGCTGACGCTCAACACCTTCGAATTGGGATTGCCTGAAGGCGTGGCCCCCGAATTGAACGACCCGCAATATGCCGAAGCGATACAGCAGAACGAGCCTTCAGCCCATGCCTGATCCGGTCATGGATGCCAACGAATCGTCGTTGCCAGTGGACGTCCGAAGAGAAAGACGCCCTGTTCTGGCGCACAGCGGCCCAATTCTATCGCCTGCCCGTCAACCCAGAACAACGCTAAAAAGACGATGGGCGGCTACCGTTCTAGCGGTGTCGTCACCTATCGTTTAGCTTTGGCTCCGTCATTGGACGCTGGCTTTGCTGATTGCGCCGCGACGGGAACATCCGTTTCATGAGACGCCTGCCAGTCCGGATCAAACAACTGCACCAGGAAATCGATAAAGACCCGTACTTTCAGCGGCAAACCCTGACGCTGCGGGTACACCACATAAAGCGAGGTATCGGATTCGGTCGGGAAGGCTTCATAGTCTCGCAACACAGTTTGCAGCACGCCGTCCTCCTCGGATTTGCGCACCATCCAGTCCTGCAGCATGACAAGACCCAGCCCCTGTTTGGCACCGGCCATCAACACGACGCTATTCGACGTGCGCAGCCTGCCTGTGACCGGAACAGTGATCGACTCGTCGCCTTTGCGGAAGCGCCACTCTTTCGAGTAATTAAGTTGTTGATAGATCAAGCAGCTGTGATGGAGCAGATCTTCCGGTTTGGACGGAATGCCATATCGCCGCAGGTAGTCCGGGCTACCACATACCAACCGCTTGCTGCCGCTAAGACTTCTTGCCACCATGCTCGAGTCTTCCAGCTTACCTAGCCACACCGCAACATCGACGCCATTGGCAAGAAGGTCCACGCGTTCATCGGTCAAGGTGATGTCAATCTCGATGTCGGGGTAGCGCTCAAGGAAAGACGACAATGCCGGTACGATCACCTCAGTTCCGGCTGACGTGCGAACGTGCACGCGGATGGAACCGCTAATCGTACGCTGGTAGGAATGAGCGCTACGCCTGGCAAGCTCTAGCTGGCGCAGCGCGGGGTTTACCGAAACCAGATAGGTCTGGCCGGCCTCGGTAAGCACGAGGTTGCGCGTAGAGCGTTTGAAGAGACGGACTCCGAGCGATTCTTCCAGCGCGTTGATCTGGCGGGAGACAGAGCTAGTCGCCATATCAAGGCGGCGACCGGCCTCAGAAAAGCTGCCCGCCTCGGCCACCTTCACAAATACACGGATTGCAGTCAATTCATCCATGTACGGCCTGCATCTCCATCAGTTGATCGTAGACGCGACGCTGCAGCAGAATGCCTTGTTCGCGACGCACCTCGCGCTCGCGGTACGAACGCTCAGACGGAATTCGGATTTCATCGACACCGTCTTGCCTTGGCAGGTTCTTTATATTTTGCAGAAGTTCGGTAAGCTGGGCCTTGAATTCCGCCGCCGGCATCATGATTTCCGGATCGAACGCAATGAACAGGAATCCGAAATCCGACACATTCCCTGCGCGCATCTTGGCCCCCGCCAACAAACCCAAAGCCTGAATGGCAAGCGACAAGCCATAGCCCTTATGGCCCGCGAAGGGGATGACACCACCGTCTACGATAGCCTTCGCATTCTTTGTTGGAACACCCTGGGCGTCGACGCCGACGACATCTGAAAAGTCTTTCTCGAGAAAGGCATGAAGCAACACTTCACCCCACATCGTGGCGCCCGTCCCCATGTCGAAAACGAAGGGGTCAACCTCGCCGGGGAATGCAAAAGCGATAGGATTGGTGCCGAGCGCCGGTCGCTTGGCGCCAATGGGCACCACCATGGGGCTGCCACTTACGGTGTGGATACCCACATACCCCGCCCGCGCAATTTTCTCGAGATAGTAGGCGTTACGACCGCTGAACCAGCTGTTGGCCACCCCGACCACGGCGATGCCGGACTTGGCCACCTTCTCGATGGCCAGCTCGGCAGCGGCGTTCACGGAAATGTAGCCGACGTGATTTCCCCCATCCAGAAGCGCAGAGACCGGCGTCTCATGAATGACTTTCACCGGATAACGCGGTTTCTGCAGTTCGGGGCTGTTCGCAATGGCAAGAATGCGAGGCAAGCCGGCAAACTCGTAGCCACACAGCGAGTTGTCGACAAGATGGTGGGTGATCGTGCGGGCCTCGTCGGCGGTATAACCTATTCCTTGGAGCGCGGATTCTCCCAGTTGCACCGCGTCGTCTACCGTCAGGCGTATCTTTTCCGGCGTGTTGGCATCAATCAGGTTCATGCTCGTTGTCTCCATTTTCATCATAGTATCGGACTCGACTGCAAGGCCATACCTGCAGCACCATGAACGACGACTGTATGCGCGGCTTCAGCCATGTGCAATAGGATCGGATGAACATGACCTTTGCGTGTAGTGCAAAGGACAATACCCTGATTTTGCGTCCCGTGCATCCAGCGAGGCATTCCCTGCAAACTTGCCGCTGCCTGGACGACTGTCTACTCCTAGGCCTTCACACCTTCGGCACAACCGTCGCGCTGCGGGTCTGCGCCACCCCGAAGAATACCGTCGAACATCGTAATGCCATGCACGCCTGCGAAGGCATACGACAGATGCGATCGGCGTACGGTATAGCCCTGTTCTTCTAATGAACGCTGAATACGTAAAGGAATTCGGTTAGAGATGTCAATGGCATTGCTAGTGGACACGACGCGCGGCGCACTGATGGCCTGTTGAATGTCCATACCCCAGTCAAGCATATTAAGTAGAACTTGCGCAACAGCCGGGCCTATCCAGGAAGCCCCGGGCGCACCCACTGAACACACTGGTGTATTGCCACCGAACACTATGGTGGGCACCATTGACGAATAGCGGCGCTTGCCTGGTTCGATTGAGTTAGGCCGGCCCGGAATGGGGTCGAAAGTGCTCATGGCGCCATTAAGCATTAGCCCAGTATCTTTCACAATAAAGCCCGATGGGTTGCCCAGCGTATGCGTTAACGACACTACCATGCCATTGCCGTCTACCGCGGAAACGTGGGTGGTGTGCTGCGATTCGACGGCGCGCTGGCGCGGTACATCGGTTTTGTAACCCTTACGAATTATCTGCGCGCATTCGTCAATGTAAGCGTCTGACAGCAACCGATCTATGGGATTTTCCGAAAACCGAGGATCTCCGATGAATTGCTCTTTATCGCGCAGGGCGATTTTCATCGCTTCGGTCAGTACCCGAATATATTCGACAGAGTTGAAGCCCATCGCAACTGGGTCGAAACGCTCGAAAATTTTCAGCATCTGCGCAACCAACGTACCACCACCTGGAGGCCCCGGCATCGCAACGCGCCAACCGCGATAATCCACACTCAACGGCACGGACTTGTATACCTGGAATTCAGTAAGGTCCTGGTGCGACAGGATTCCACCGTTGCGGCGTACATCTTCGATGATGCGTTGCGCAAGGGGGCCGGTGTAAAAACTTTCGGCACCCTCTTTAGCAAGCGTTTCAAGCGTGCCAGCTAGATCGGGATTGCGTATGGTAGTGCCAGGCTTTTTATACCCGCCATCGAGCTCCAGGTATATGCGTCGACCATCTTCAGTTAGTCGCAATTTGTCGCCGTAATTCATGCGCCCATACTTGCTCTCATCCTGCGTGAACACCGTGTAGACGTGAGGTCTGACTATCCACCCTTCTCGCGCATACGCAATTGCTGAATCGAACAATGCCGCCCACGGTACAGAACCCAGGTCTTGATGTGCTGCGTCGAGCATTCTAAGCAAGCCCGGCGCTGTGACCGACATGGCGCCCGCTTCATTCACGAAGTCTTTAACGATGAATCCGAACCCATCCACCGTGTCGCCGAGCGCAATGTCCTTCCACATATCGACACGGCTTTCAGCCGGGCAACCGCCGAATCCCTCGTAAACCGTGTTAATTCCCGTTGATGGATCGTAAATGTGAAGCAAGCCAAAACCGCCCACGCCGCACATTAAAGGGTCCACTACGCCTTGCGTCATGGCGCACGCTATTGCTGCGTCTAACGCGTTGCCGCCAGCGCGCAATATATCTGCACCAGCGAAAACTGCCTCGGGCTGCGGAGCGACTATCATCGCGCTGGACTCAGGCAATCGGTACTCCGGGATACGTCTCATGTTCATATCCAAAAACAGTTACTAAGCCGGGCCATTAGACGGGCTCGGCTTCTTATGTCGATCCGGGTGCCACTACAAGCCAGACTTAAATTCCTTGTTCCAGAAATCTAGGCTTGCAGCCCTCTGCGAAGCGAGTTTTTCCAGGTTATACGGATGAATACGGGCAAGCTCTGCTTCTGAAAATCCGACGCGCCCCTGGAGGTCTGCGGGTAACTTTGCGTTCCTCACCGTAGGCGCGTAGCCCATACTACGCGCGAAATGGACCTGTCCTTCCGGGTCGAGCAGCGCATTCATGTATTTCCATGCGTTGTCTTGGTTGCGGCTGTTTTTAGGCACCGCGGCTTCAAACGTGACGGGGATTGCGCCCTCCTGTGGGATGACGAATTCCAAAGGAAGACCGGCATCGCGCCATTGCAAGGCGCGCGCCTTCCACATGCACGCGATCCAGATTTCACCAGATTTAAACGCTGCTGCGACCGCCTCATTTGATGGGAACACCTTAGGCTGGTTGCCTTTAAGTTGGCGTAGAAACTTGTAGCCAGGCTCGAAGCTATCACCCTTGCCGCCCTCAGACAGGCCGACGAACAACGTATTGAAGTTGAACAAAATGTCGGAAAACGCCACGCGCCCTTTGTATTTGGGATCCAGCGTGTCTTTGAACGATTTTAGTCCCCCAGGCACTTTCTCCTTGTTGTACACCAGCACCATGGCACTGAAAATATGCGGAATCGAGTACCCCGTCTTGAAGGTGTCGATGACATTCGCAAGATTAGGAACCAGTTTTTCAGATACAGGTATGAATACGTCGGCCGCGCTGGCGTCGTACATGTCGAGATCGCCCAGTATAGGAACATCCATGGAACCACGACGGGAATTACGTTCCGCTTTGAGTTTTGTATTGCGTGCCGTGGCATTGCCAGTATCGTAAATCACCTTGATGCCGTCTTTAGCCAAGATGGGCTCTATGTATTGCTGCAATAGGTTTTGATAGTCGCCCCCCCATGTGCCTACGATCACTTCTGCACCCGCCGCATGCGCCATGCCGGGAATCATTGGCAGTGCGGGAACCAAGGCCAGGCTAGAAGCCTTTTTAAGGAAGCCACGTCGATTTTCATTATGTGCATTCATGTGATGCTCCGTGAAAATGTATGTACTGCGAACATAAACACTGGCCTTCAGCGGAAAATACAGAAGTCCAGCGGGTTTATAAAGCAGATTGCGTGCTGGCCAGTGCCAAAATGATCGGTGCGCCCTGCAAGACGCTATTTATGTATTCTGCATCCAAATCGCGAACGATAACCATGCAAGCGGCAGGGTAGTCTTTGCCTCTGTCGACCATACGGCGCGGTGCGCTGAAGGTTGTCCCAACACTTTGGATAAGAATGGGCTCGGGGCAATCGGTTACGGGCACAAGCGCCTTGATACGTAGAAGGCGATCGCCGCAAAGGCCTGCAAGATCGTCAAGCCACTGAGCCACGTCGGACCACGATGCTTCGTGCTGCACCGTTCCCCCCAATACATGCACGCGCGGATGCCTCAGCCCTTTTTGGGCCGTAGTACGCAAAGCCTGTAGCGCCCCCTCGACCGGATCTAATACCGGCATCGAGCTGAAGGCCTTGGCGACAGTCTTGCGGCGGTCGGTCTCAGCCACCACTTGAGCAAGCGGGCTGACGCCTGCGGCACGACGCAAGTGCTGCTCGAGGCTCTGACTATCGACCCTGTCTATTTTTGTGAAGACGATGCGCTGAGCCGCTGCCAACTGTGCTACAGCTTCCTCGAACGTTTCCACATTCAGCGATCCCGTTACGCAATCGTAGGTACTGACGACACTCACGCGCAGCTCGCGAGCGCTGATCTGGGGGTCGGCCAATGAAGCGATTATGGGCCCCGGTTTAGACAGCCCACTGGTTTCCAGGATGATGCGGCGAAAAGGCGGTGCGCCCACAGGACGAGGCGAATCCAGCAAAGCACACACTGTATGCACCAGGCTGCTGCGCAATGAGCAGCAGACGCATCCGTTTGCCAGCGTCAACATGGGAATGCCGTCGCTGCCATCGGCAATGATTGCGCCGTCGATGCCGATTTCACCGACCTCGTTGACGATGACGCCTGTGTCAGAACCGCCCTCTTGTTTAAGGAAATCGACCAGGAGCGTAGTTTTCCCGCTGCCAAGAAAACCCGACAGTATGATTAAGTCAACGGACATGCGGTGGACGCTCCGGATCACCTTCCCAGCTCCCGTCAACCATGTTGCGCACGTCCGCCAATAATTCGTCTACATCGTAGACAACGCCGGATTTGATCGTATAGCGCAGCGCCCTGTTCCATTCCACCTTGCCATTGCCGTCATTCAAACGCATGGCACCCGTGCCGTACAGCAGCTTGAAGTCGTCCAGAGGGTTTTGATCCAACACTAAAAGATCGGCGCGCTTGCCCATGTCGACAGAGCCGGTGTCCTCGTCGAGGCCAAGCAGCTCTGCACCCAACGACGTTGCCGCGCGCAAAACTTCCAAGGGATGGAAGCCAGATTCCTGAAGTAATTCCAGCTCGCGTATAAAACCGAAACCGTAGATCTGAAAAATAAATCCGGAATCGCTACCCGCGCACACGCGCCCGCCTAAGTTCTTGTATTCGTTAATAAATTGCATCCACAAGCGATAGTTTTGCTTCCATTCAATTTCGTTAGTGGTGCTCCAACGATACCAGTAGGCGCCATGGCCCCCACGCTGCGGCTGGAAGTACTTCCATACGGCGCTCCAGGTGTACTCGTCATGCCAGTCGGCGCGCCGGGCGCGCATTAGGTCACGATTCGCATCATAGATATTGAAGGTCGGAACGAAAGTGTGTCCGAACTCAAGGAATTTTTCCATGACCTCTTTCCACTTCGCACTGCCTGGCTGGGCTGCCTGCATAAAGGTCTGGCCCGCCAGCGCGAAGCGAAAATACTCGTCGCTGTAGTTGTAGTCTGTAGGAAAGTCCTGCACTACCTTATTTTCGAAAAGTGCTTCGGGCAAACCATAGTAATGTTCTGAACTGGTCAGTCCCCACGACGCCGACTTCAGCGCATTAACTCGGCTTACCGCCATTTGTGCATGATGGCACGCAGATTTCAGACCCACTTTTGCGGCTTCGTCCAGGGCGGCCTGCATAATGGCCGGAGGTGCTCCGAAGAACTTGATGCCGTCGGCGCCACGCTCTTTAAGCTTGCGTACCCACTCTCGTGCCTGGTCAGTTGTGAAGATGGTTTTCACCCTGTCGTTCACTGCAGGAAAATAGGCGTGCGACACAATGCGAGGTGCGGCAATTTCATTTTTTGCCGACGCGTCCCTTTGCTGCAGGGTGTAGCTCAGGCCGTTGATGGCGCCCATTTCCCGTACTGTAGTGACACCGTGGGCGAGCCATAGCTTGTAAATATAGTCGGCCGGCGGCACGATGCCCGACATGGAATGATACGGCGTCCCTATATGCGCATGGGAGTCAACAAATCCAGGCGTTACGAATTTCCCATGGCAATCGATTTCATGATCGCCCCCAGCCGGACGTCGATTGGGATTAATGGTGTTCAGCGACGCTCCCACGCCCACTATGGCGACGATGCGTTCGTTTTCGACCACGATATCCACCGGACCCCATGGCGGAGCGCCAGTGCCGTCGATTATGGTGGCACCACGCAGAACAAGACGCTTGAACGGGCCCGCGCCACGGTCACGTGCGACTGCGGCCGTCGGAGGGTTCCAGCCCTTGGCCGCGTTCAAATCGCCAAGCTCTTCGCCGGGGAGTGAGTCTTTATAGGGGTTGTCAGATACGGTCATTTAAAACCTCGGTACAAGTTAACCTATAGACATCAGGCTGAAGTTCCGTCTGTCTGCTGCCGTGTTGACACTTCTCAAGCGTACAAGCAGCAGGCGATCAAGGTAATACCTGGCCATGGAGACCTATCCCCCCAGTTCATCGAAATAGATTTCACCCGCTTTCATTACGAGCGGGATATGGTCGCCCTGACCGAGCAGGCAATTGATGTCTTTGTACGGGTCGCCGTCGACGACCAGCACATCAGCGATGGACCCGGCAGTTAACTGGCCAAGCTTGCCTTGCATATTGAGCACTTCCGCGCCTATAAGCGTTGCGCTTTGTATGACTTCAAACGGCGACAACACTTCGGCACGGATGCGAAATTCGTTGCTTTGCAATCGATGCGATGGCCCAAGAAGGTCGGATCCAAAACCCATTTTTACGCCGGCACGTTTAAAGATCTCCAGCGACTGCAGACCGGCGGTGCGTACGGTTGCAATCTTTTCAACGCTGTCTGCGGGCAAGCCATACGAGGCGCCTTCGCTTGCCAAGGCCTCGTAAGTCACCAGCGTAGGCACAACGTAGGTTCCCTTCTCTGCCATAAGCTTTGCCACGCGCTCGTCAATCAGGTTGCCATGCTCGATAGTGCGCACCCCCATGCGAACGGCGCGTTCAATGGCTTCCGGGGTGTACGAGTGTGCCATAACGTAAGTTTGACGGCCGCGGGCTTCGTCCACGACCGCGCGCATCTCGTCTTCCGAGTAGCCGAAAGCAGCAATGGGATCAGTGGGGGAAGCGACCCCGCCGGACGCCATGATCTTGATCTGGTCCGCACCCATCTGGAATTCTTCCCGGACAGCGCGCCGCAGGTTATCCACACCATCGACCACACGACCGATATTGCCGGCCCTGAAACAACATCCGCAAAAGCTCATAGGGCGCAAATGATCGGAGCGCGGACGAGGGTCGCCGTGGCCGCCTGTCTGGCTAAGCGCGCGACCGGAGATAAACAGGCGCGGCCCGACTATCGTTTTCTCTTCGACAGCACATTTCAGGCCCCATCCTGCGCCACCGGCGTCACGGAGAGTGGTGAAACCACGGCGCAGCATCCCGCTCATAATCGGGACTGATCGCATCATCACAAGCGCGTCAGGCAATATGCCTTGCGTGCTGAGGTTCAGTTGCGTAGCGATCACATGTCCGTGCAGATCAATCAAACCAGGCATGATGGTCTTGCCGCTGACGTCGATAACACGCGCATTTGCAACGGAAATCGGCTTATCGGATACCTCTTTGACTATGCCGTCTTCCACCAGTACATCGTGGCCCTGCAGCAGCTCTGGTAGAGTCGGGTCCAGCAGTGCCCCATTTTTAAACAGCACAACACTCATCGTATTCTCCAGCGGAATCAGGTTTTTTCAGGACACCATCGTCTTGACGTAGCGACGGTGAATCAGCCAACTGGACAGCAAGGCCATGACCAGCGTGGCAATTACCAGAACCAATGCAAGCGTTGATCCAAACGGCCAGTTCGACGCCTTGGTGATTTGATCGTACAAGGCTGGGGCCATCATGGTGATGCCCGTCCCGCCGAGTAAAACGGGCGTTGCATACGCGTTCATGCATAAGATGAACACCAGCATTGTCCCGGCTGCCACGCCTGGCGCCGCAATGGGCAGCACCACGCGACGGAAGGTAGTCAAAAAGCCTGCGCCCAGGTTCTGTGCGGCCTCTTCGACCGAAAAATCGATGCCTTCCAGAACGCTTTGCAAAGTAAGTATCAGGTAGGGCATTATCACGCCCGTCGTTCCTATGATTACAGCTAGTGGCGTGTACATGATCTGTATGGGCTTGTTGATCAGCCCCATCCACTGCAAGACAAAATTCACGAATCCGGCGTTACCTAGAATGACCATCCAGCCCGCCGCACGCACCACGTTCCCAACCATAAGCGGGAACACAAGAAGAATAATGAACAGACTTTTGTACCGGCTTTGTGTTCTAGCCAAGAAATAGGCCACCGGAAAGCCCAAAATCAAAGCCAGTACGGTACATACCAACGCTACATATAAGGTGTCCAGAAAGACGTCGCGATAATAGGGATCCCGGAAAAAGTTGATATAGTTTTGAAGGGTAAAACCTTCCACCATCATGGACGAATCAAAATGGTTGAAGCTGTACCGGAAAAGCATCAAGATGGGCACAAGCATTACCAGCAGAACCACGATGGACGCCGGAAAGGCAAGGCTTCTGCCCAGCTGCTTGCCGTCGCGTACGTTTTTATCGAGTTCGGACATGCAAATACCCGCCTTATTCAGAGAAAACGACGCAGTCCTCGGGACTGAAGCATGCGTGGATGCGGGCGCCGACCGTCACTGGCCGGCTTGCCGACTCCGCGGTATTGGGCAGTTGGCACCCGATAACATCTCCTGCATCCAGGCGAACACGCACATTAATAACGGGCCCTAGATAGACCGCCGATTCCACAATGCCCGGCAAGGCGTTCCGTCCGACGGTCTCGGTGGACAAGGAAACTCGTTCTGGACGCACGCCAACCTTGTTGGTGGATGAAATTGCGCCGTCTACTGTCAACTCGATTCCATTACCCGTGCTGAAGCGAGATGCTTCGGTCATGCGACCATCGAAGAAATTCATTTTGCCGAGGAAATCAGCCACGAACAAATTGGCAGGTTTCTCGTACAGGTCGTTAGGCGGCCCTACTTGCTGCACCTTGCCGTCGTACATAATGGCCATGCGATCTGATACGGCCAGCGCCTCTTCCTGATCATGCGTAACGAAAATAGTAGTTAGTCCGAGTTCCCGCTGAAGACTCCGGATTTCTTCACGGACCTCGAGCCTGAGCTTCGCATCCAGGTTGGAGAGCGGCTCATCAAGGAGGAACACTTTTGGTTGAATGGCCAAGGCGCGCGCAATGGCAACCCGCTGTTGCTGGCCACCGGATAGCTGACGCGGATAGCGGTCATAGAATTGCGTCATGCGTACCATATCGAGTGCGACGCCGATACGCTTGTCGCGCTCCGCCGCAGGAGTCTTGCGCATCTGTAAGCCGAAAGCCACGTTCTCCGCTACGGTCATATGAGGAAACAACGCGTAACGCTGAAACACCATGCCTGTATTGCGCTTGTGTACGGGCACCTGAGTAACGTCGTCGCCGCCGATATATATAGAACCTGCGGTGGGCTCTATGAACCCTGCAATCATCCGTAAGGTGGTAGTTTTGCCGCAGCCGCTAGGGCCTAGAAACGCTACCAATTCTCCATCGGCGATATCCAGCGAAAAATCCGAAACGGCCACCGAGGAACCAAACTGCTTTTTTAGCCTGTCAATCGAGACTTTTGCCATCTTTTACACCACCTGACTGAGTTTCACGTAACGGTCGGTGACCAGCATAATGATGCCCAACAAGACGATCTGGATTGCAGAGACCGCCGCAATAGTCGGGTCCAGGTTGAACTCAAGGTACTGCATGATGGCAATGGGCAAAGTCGTACGACCCGGACCCACCAGGGAAAGCGACAGCTCAAGGTTCTCGAACGACACAATGAAACTGAACAAGCACGCCGCAACGATGGCTGGCCGCAACATGGGCAGCGTAATTCGCACAAAGGCTACGACAGAGCTGGCGCCCAGATTACGTGCTGCTTCCTCGATGGAAGGATCCAGGCCTTCCATGCTCGCCGACACCAATCGCACTGTCCAGGGAATCGTGAGGCAAACGTGGGCGATTACAAGACCGCCATACGTTCCCACGATGTCCATATCAAGGAAATTCTCCAGTCGCAAATACGCCAGGTAGATGGCGACGCCAGCAACGATACCCGGTATAAGCAAGGGCGAAAGCAGCAAGGTGTTAACGGGCTTATTGCCCCGGAAGCGAAATCTGATAATGCCCAACGCCGCCATGACTCCCAGCCCAACACCCACCACAGCAGCTAGGGTAGCAACCTGCAGGCTTGTCAAAAATCCGTTGACGAATGCCGGCTGCGTGACCGCCTTCAGGTACCAACTTAAGGTGTAACCAGACGGTGGAAAATACAGGATTGCATCTTGGAAAAAACTTAGCCACACCACAAAAAAAAGTGGGCTGAGCATGAAGCAATATATTAGGAAGACGAAAATGCGATGCGTCCAATGTGCCCAGTGTACTGAGGTGCGCCGGCTCCCCGCCGGAACGGTGTCGCCAGGCTGTAGAGGCAGACGATTCGAGTCCAAGATTGTCCTCTGGTAAAGTTATTCTGAGCGAGTACAGCAAAACTTTGCGACCAAAGCTCCATTACCACAATTGCAATACTAAAGCAGCCGCACTTGGGCCTCTATGGGGGATACCCCGAAGGTTTCTAAAGGTTTAACCTATCTGTAATGAACCGATGCGCGATGCAAGTAAGGTCAAGCACCTACGCCGCTGACCTCAAGCGTTTAAGCAAAAAGGGCAAGAACAGGAACAGGATGGCGAGCAGAAGGAAGGCTATCGAGACGGGCGTCTCGAACAGTACGGATATTTTTCCTTGGCCCGCTGCCAGCGCTGTCCTGAGCTGATTTTCAGTCAGCGGCACGAGGATCATGCCGATCAATAGCGGTGGAATGGGAAACCCGTAAACCCGCATCGCGTAGCCGATTAGACCCAGTGCGGCCATCAAACCCAGGTCAAACACTGACCCCGACACACCCCAGATGCCCATGACCGCAAAAACCAGGATACCGGCATACAACTGTGGCCGGGGAATCTGCAATAGCTTGACCCATATGCCGACCAAGGGCAGATTCAGCACCAGCAGCATGACATTGCCAATGTACAGAGACGCGATCAGGCCCCAGACCAGTTCCGGATTGCTGGTGAACAGGAAAGGGCCGGGCTGTAGACCGTAGTTCTGGAACGCCGCCAGCAGGATAGCTGCCGTGGCCGACGTCGGGAGCCCCAGCGTGAGCAACGGCACCAGAATGCCCGCCGCAGCTGCGTTGTTGGCTGCCTCTGGCCCTGCGACGCCCTCGATCGCCCCTTTTCCAAATTCATTCTTGTGCCGTGACAACTTTTTCTCGAGCGTGTAGGACAGCATGGTTGGAATTTCAGAACCGCCGCCAGGAATTGTGCCTATCGGAAAACCGATGGCGGTACCGCGCAGCCAAGGTTTCCAGGATCGACGCCAGTCCTCGCGTGTCATGAAAGCCTTACCTTTGATGGAAACAATATCGTCCTTCGCATTTGAGTAGCGACTGGCCACGTACAAAATTTCACCTACCGCGAAGAGGGAAACCAGCACGACCGTCAATTCGACGCCTTCCAGCAGCGGAGCAAGTCCGAAAGTCATCCGTGGCTGCCCGGTCATGGCATCAATGCCAATTACGCCCAGCGCCAGCCCGATGAACAGGGACACAAACCCACGCAGCCGCGACGCGCCCATGACCACTGCCACCGACGTAAACGCAAGAATCGTCAATGCGAAGTAATCGGCAGGCTTGAGCAAAAAGGCGAGCTCGGCCACCACGGGCGCCGCAAACGTGAGCAGCAAGGTTGCAATGGTTCCTGCAACAAAGGAACCGATGGCTGCGGTGGCCAATGCCGCTGCGCCACGGCCCGACCTTGCCATTTTGTTGCCTTCGAGCGCGGTCATCATCGACCCGGCCTCGCCCGGCGTATTGATCAGGATGGACGTTGTCGACCCGCCATACATGGCGCCGTAGAGCACTCCGGCAAACATGATAAAAGCGGAAACCGGCCCCACCGAAACCGTTACTGGCAACAACAATGCAATAGTCAGCGCCGGGCCGATACCGGGAAGAATACCGATCGCCGTTCCCAACACTGACCCCACCAAGGCCCACATCAGGTTGGTGGGTGTCAGAGCGACCTCGAAGCCGTGGAGCAACAGCAGCAATGTATCCATTACAAGCCCGCCAAGGGAAAGAAGCCACCCAGCTGCAACCCCAACCAGCCGAAGATAAACCAGCAAATGCTGGCCAGCACAAATCCGACAACAAGATCCGAGACAAGACGCTGTGAACCAAATGCACGTGCCACCAACATGAACGACAACATGGCCGTCACGGGTAGCCCCAGAGTTTCAATGGTCAGCGCGGGAACCACGGCGGCCAGCAATGCAGTGAAAAAAGCACGCTTGTCCATGGATTGGCCGGGCACCGCGTTCTCGGCCTCTTCGGGTTCAAAAACTTCGCCGCGCGCGATTTGGATCAGCAACGATACGCCCAAGCCTATCAGCCCCAAGCCGACCCCGGCAACGAATATGCCGGGCCCCACAGCCGCATACTGTGCAGTGGCAGCCAGTTCCGTCGAGGCATAAAAGCAGACCGCCCCCATAAAGATGACGGCCAACCCCAGCCACCAAGGACCTTTGCGCAACAATGTCATCGACATTCCTTCTTGGCTGCTATGTGCTTACTTGGCCAGTCCTGCGTCTTTGAGGATCTTGTTGATTCGGCTGCTTTCACTTTGGATGAATGCACCGAAGGCATCGCCGGGCAGGAAGTAGGAATCCCAACCCTGCTTTTCAAGTACGGCCTGCCATTCCGGGCTTGCATCCAGTTTCGTGAAGCGCTCGACCCATTCCTTATGATTGGCCTCGGGCATGTCGATTGAACCCAGAATACCGCGCCAGTTCGCAATCTCGACGTCGTAACCCGCCTCTTTGAAGGTAGGAACGTCTTTCAGACTCTTCATCCGCTCGGCGGTCGTGACACCCAATATGCGTATCCGGCCCTCCTGGGCAAACTTCTGGAATTCGGAAATACCCGAAATACCGGCCTTAAGTGTGCCGTTGACGATGCCGATAACTGTGTCTGCGCCGCCAGCCTGAGGAATATAGTTCAACGATGGTACCGGGACACCGGCGCTTTGCGCCAACAAGGCCAGTGCGATATGGTCGACGCCGCCGGCAGAACCACCACCCACGGTTGACGCGCCTGGATTGCTCTTGAGAGCAGCGACGAAATCACCCAAAGTCTTGTAGGGTGAATCGGCCTTGACGGCAAGCACCAAATATTCGGCGGTCAGGCGTGCAACTGGCCTAAATTTGCTAAGGTCGACCGGCGAACGGTTCAGCGTAATGGCGCCCACCGTGATCGCACCGAATACCGCCAGCGCGTCTGGCTTGCCTTTCTGCGAGCGCTGATAATCCGATAGTCCAATCGTTCCGCCAGCGCCGCCCTTATTGGTGAAGTTCACGGTACCCGTGTAGATACCCGCCTGATTCATGGCTTGGAACGCTTGCCGCCCCGTGGAATCCCAACCACCGCCCGGATTGGCAGGCAGCATGACGCTGACCTGCGCGTGCGCAGCGCCCGCGCACAGAGCGGTCACAACAGCCAGGGATTTCAGTAACTGACTAACTTTCATTGACGTCTCCTCGGATTTTTTCTGATTATCATCAATCTATATTGACTGTCGGCAGATTAAGCCGCCGCCTTTGGACTGTCAATGCGATTTATCTTATTGTCATGGAGGAGACTGACCACATCGAGTTAGCCTTTGCTTGCGCTGACCACGTATTCTGCTACCGCGTTCATTTCGTCTTCGCTCAATGTGTCCGCGAACGATGGCATGATGCCCACTCCGTCTCTAAGCGCACGACGCACTTGTTCGAGATCCGGCTTGAGTTCGTTCAGGTTCGGGCCAACAGCTGCGGCTGAGCCGGCATCCGCCAAGGTATGGCATATCGCACAAGCGGGCGTTGCCTGCGTTTGGAACAAGGCCTTGCCACGCGCCAGCATGGCGGTATCGGGGCCGCCACCGGCCATACATGGGCCTGCGACGCCCGCTACCACCAAAGCTGCAATACTTACCGCGAATTTCATTACTATCCTTCTAGAAAAGGGTTATACGACGTCGATCGTAACCATGTGGTCACGCCAACTGTTATTCATGTAGCCGCGCTCGTTTTCCTTGCGCGCTTCCGGCTGGGATGTGCCGGCCGCATTGGTGACTCGACTGGCCACAGCATAACTGCCTGGTTTCAGGTCGACGGCCAGCACGAAGCCGCGCCACGCATACTTACCCAAGTCCGGCCCGGTAAGCTGCGCCTGCTGCCAGTCTTTGCCGCCATTCAGGGAAACCTCGACCAACTTGGCTTCACTCATGCCGCCCATGGCAATGCCGCTGATCTGGACACGACCGGCCTTCACCGGCTTGCCAGGATCCGAGGGCAAGGTGACCCACGATTTAGGGTCCATTTCCCAAATCGAATCGAATTCAGGTGTGGCCTTCACGCCAATGGGCGAGTTCCGGTAGCTGCTTTGCTGGATCTTGGCGGCGGACTGTTCCTTGGTAAAGGCGACGTGTTTGACGTACTTCACGTTATTGACCCCAGCATATCCAGGCACAATAATTCGCAACGGGCCGCCATGGGCCAGTGGCAGTGGTTCGCCGTTGATTTCCCACGCAAGAATGGCGTCTTCAATGCCGGACACTGGCACCGAGCGCTCTACCATGATGGTCTTGGGATCCAATCCGGGGGGAATTTCCTCGCCGCCGGTGCTGGTCATATAGACCATGCCATCGGCCATGCCGCCCGTGGCCTCAAGCACCGCCTTAATGGGAACGCCAGTAAAGATAACGCAGCCGGCGGCGCCCACTGTCCATTGCGTGCCGCCGGGCTTATGCTTGAAAAAAGCTCGGCCGTTGCCGGAACACTGCAAAACCATCGCGACCGAAACCAGGCCCAACGACTTGAGTTCGGCCACGGTGAAGGTGCGCGGAGATTTCACACCACTGACCTCGACCTTCCAGGCGTCCGGGTCCTTCATGATGTCTTCGGATGGCGGCGAAATATTGTTCCGTATATACAGCCTGTCCAGTGGGGTGATGCCACTGGATCCGAAGGCATTGCGGCGCGTCTCGATGGTGTTGGCGCTGTGGACGATCATGCTGTCCGCATCTTTCCATTTGGCGTACGCAGGCAAGGGCTTCGCGTTAGATACCGGGCCGGGCGACGATTTGCTTGCCGGCTCGGTCGAGTCGGCCAATGCCAGACCACTGCCCAAGCCAGCCCAAGCCACTGCACCACTCGCGGTGATAAGCAGGCGCCGACGCGTGACGTCCGTCGTTTTCTTCATGATGATCTCCTGATTTTTTGGCGGAAGGATTAAGCGAGCGTTCTTATTTTTTTTAGCGATGAACTTATAACCCATAATTATTATGTCGACAACAGGTTATAACGCCACGTAGTAGTCTTTTGGCTCACTCGAGATCAAGGCAGGATGGGAAATTACTAAACCCATACTGTACGCCGGCCGGTGCTACTATTCACGATGACCGCAAGACGCCGTCCTGCCAACGCCACGTAACGCCTGATTCCATGTCAATCCAAGTACAACCGCCCTACTTGCGCACGCTGTATATCGGCGCCTTTATCGTGCTGCTTTCCCTGGGGGTGCGCGCCACCTTCGGATTATTCATGCAGCCAATGGGCCTGGAACACGGCTGGGGACGCGACGTCTTTTCACTGGCCTTCGCCATCCAGAACATTGTCTGGGGTGTCGGCGCAATTTTCATGGGCATGCTGGCTGACCGCTACGGGGCTGGTCGCACGATCGCGTTAGGGGCAGTGCTCTACGTGATGGGCATGATCGGGATGCGATTATCTACCGACGAAATGTCCTTGTACCTGACGGCGGGCGTGATCGTCGGCTTAGGCCAGGCCGGCACGACATTCCCGGTGATTCTGCCGGTGGTGGCGCGCGCTGTTCCCCCAGCCTATCGCAGCACGGCAATGGGTATTGCAAGCGCCGGCGGCTCTTTAGGCCAGTTCGCCGTCGTGCCAACCGGGCAACTACTGATTTCGACGCTGGACTGGACAGGCGCGCTCTGGGTGCTTTCGATGTTCGTTGCAGCCGGCTTGCCTTTAGCAGCTTTTCTTAGGGGCAAGCCCGACGCGGGCGTTGTGACGCATAGCCTTGGCGGTGCGATACGTCAGGCACTTGCCCATCCATCCTTTCATTTCCTGTTTTGGAGCTATGCCGTTTGCGGCTTCCATACTGCCTTCATCACCCTGCATCTGCCGGCCTATCTGGCTGATGGCGGCTTGACCGCTGCGCATGGCGCCACGGCTATCGCCCTGATCGGGCTATTCAACGTTGCAGGCTGTATATATGCGGGCAAGCTGGGCGGGCGGTACAGCAAAAAGACGCTGCTGGCGGGCGTGTATTTTTTGCGGGCCTTCGGCATCATCTTTCTGCTCGCCGTTCCCCTGACGCCTATGGTCGCTTACGTATTCGCCGCGTGGATGGGCCTGTTCTGGCTGGGCACCGTACCGCTTACGCAGGGCTTGATCGGACAGATCTATGGCTTTCGGTATGCCGCCACCTTATCGGGCATTGCCTTCCTGGGGCATCAGGTCGGCAGCTTTATCGGCGTCTGGATGGGCGGCTATTTCTATCAGGCCACTGGCAGTTATACAATGGTTTGGTGGACGGGCATCGTGCTGGCCGTCGTTGCCGCGCTGTTATGCCTTCCCATCAAAGAACAGACGCTCGCCAGCCCCGCAGCGGCCTGACGCGAATTTTCCGACACGGTGACGCACATGTCTACAAGCCATTGCAGCAATATCGAGACCACGGCCAGACCCGTCCGCCGCCTGCGGCTGGGGCGCGTCGCCGCTTGGCTTGCGCTGGCCGCGGTGTTAACCCTGTCCTTCGTAGGCTACCTTACGCCGCAGATGCAAGTGCAGTGGACGAATTTCATGTCGATGTGCGGGTTTTAAGACCCTGCTGACTTCCCTTCCTCGACTGCCTTTTTTAAATCTTCGTCAGATAAAAGGCGCACGTCAGGATCCGCGGAGCCTCCTTGTGAAGGAGTGAAGTGCAACTTCTCCATGTAGGGGGTTGGTTTCTTTCGACGGTAATCTAGAAACTCTTTCGCGTAATAGTCGCGAGCTTCCTTGATGCTTTTGGCACCTGTTGCGATGTCATGCATCAGATTGAGTGCGAGACAGTTGGCCTGCTCATCGTGGCAACGCGCTGATACTTCACCGGTAGTGCGATTGACCACCACGCTGCCGTCGAACGCGGCGACATCATTGATCTTGTTGATGGGAAACCGGTAATCGATGACCGACTCGACGGAATCCAGATGCGTCGTAGGAAAGTTATGTTCGTGTACTTTTTTGAACGCGACTATACGTTTCCAGGGCCCGGGCTTATGCCAAATCACCACGGAATCCGTGATTTCATCGGGTTCTCCGTATTGGTCGACCACCAGCTGTGCGGCTTCCCTGGAATCTTCTGGCCAATTCTGTATGGACGCTGATATTTGCTTTGCGGACATGTAATCCCTCCGGAATAGTGTGGGCGACCTATTCCGTAGCAAGTTGCGAACCAGTAGAGCTATTTAGTTGCGATATCAAAAAATACAGCAGGCGCATAGTACGCCTGCTGCAGAAACGTTTTACTTCTGGATCTTGCGTTCCTTGATGATCTTGCCCCACTTGTCGTACTCTTTCTTTATGAAAGCAGCAAATTCCTGACGTGTGGTCGGTTGGGGAGTCATGCCGAATTCAGTCAATTTCTTTTCCACTTCGGGGTCCGTCAAGACCTTAACGATTTCCTGGTTCCAGCGCTCAAGAACGGCTTCAGGCGTTTTGCCCGGAGCAACGAAGGCGTACCAGTTCAAGGCTTCGAATCCGGGGTAGCCTGATTCCGCGACGGTGGGAATATTCGGCAGATAAGCGGGCCGTTTCAAGCCGGTTGTGGCCAGCGGAATCAGCCTATTAGTTTCCACGTAAGGCATGGCGGTGGGAGGTGCCGAGAAGTACGACATCACGCGCTCGCCGAGTAAGTCCTGCATGGCTTGCGCGCCGCCCTTGTAGGGGACGTGCACCATATTGACGTCAGCCTCCATGTTCAGCAGTTCGCCAGCCATATGGGATGCGGCTCCGAAGCCAGACGATGCAAAGTCCACTTTCTCGGGTGCCGTTTTAGCCAAGTCCAAAAATTCCTTCAGCGTCTTCACGCCGGCCGCTTTGTGTACCACGAGTACATTGGGAAAATTCACGCCGCCTGAAACTGGTACCAGATCCTTGAAGGGGTCGTAGGTCACTTCCATTAGGTGGGGAGAAATCGTCAGCGGTCCAACCGAACCTAGTAGCAGCATGCTGCCGTCGCTTGGCCCGTTCGCGACGAACTGATGGGCAATATTGCCGCCTGCGCCGGGCTTGTTAATGACAGCAACCGAGCGGCCAGTATTGCTAGCCAGCCGTTCCGCGATAAGACGGGCCGACGTGTCCGCAGCGCCGCCTGCCACAAAGCCGACGACCAATGAGATCGGTCGGTCGGGAAGCTCTTGCGCGGCATGCGCCGCCGTTACCAATAATGCACCTGCCGATAGCACCAGGCTGGTCATCAGCTTATTTAATTTCATGGAAAGTCCCCTCACTTAAAGATACTGTCAGTCAGCGCCGGGCTGTGCTGATTTGGTTCGACTATTTGTCGGCCGTAATGTAATCGTCTTTCCATTCTGCCGCTACGGGACATTAAGCCACAGTCCTTCACAAATAGTGAACACTTGGATGGAGCTCAACGAGTCAGGGTCGCCCCCGGCCAGCGGCCGTCGGCGACCAGCGAGCGCATGACGTCAATTAGGACGACGCGCGCCGCCAAACCGGCGGGCGAAAGCTGGTCATCCGATAGGCTCGCCACAAGGTTGCGGCGCACCATCCTGTCGTGCAGCAAAGGGATGCGCAGTAACTGCTTGTCGTTGGCCCGAACCACCGCCGCCCCGGGCTGTATGGTGGCGGCCAGGCCTGCATGCACGATGTCCATCAGCATGGACAAACCATCGACCTCGGCTATGACGTTGGGCTCATGGCCGTGATGGAAGAAAGCAGCATTCACAATGACCCTCAGGCCGTGCGACCCTGTGGGCAGGACGAGTGGCAGGCCGACGATATCAGTCAGGGATAGACCGCCGCTTTCTGGCAGAGGGTATCGGGCGGGATGTGCCACGACAAACAACTGCTCGGTCAGCGTAGGCAATAGGGTCCAATCCTGACGGCTTCCGGCGTGAAACAGCACGGCAAGGTCCAATTGACGCCGCCCGAGCATCTGCGACAAATTTCCCGATAGGCTTTCGACCAAGTGCAGCCGTACGTCTGGGTAACGTGACTGCATGGCTTGCAACAATGGCACACCCAACACAGAAGCCGTGGTGGGCGCCATCCCTATCGATACATGCCCAGCAAGCCTCGCTGCCTGGGCGGCCTGCACGGCATTGGCGGCATGGCGCAGCACCAGCTCTGCCTCCTGGCACAGCGCCAGACCTGCAGCGGTAGGCACCACGCCTGTCGATGTACGTTGCAAAAGACGCGTACTGAGTTCGCTTTCCAGTCGGCTGATTTGTTGGCTGAGCGCAGACGTAACGACGCCAAGGTCTCGTGCGGCGCGGCCCATGCTGCCGAGCTCGACCACCCGAACAAAGTAACGCAATTGGCGAAGTTCCATGTCGGCAGGCGCTTAACGAGAATGTAAAGATGTAATTATGACCCGTATTGTAAGGACCGTTGATCGTCATTAGGTCCGAACTCACATCAAAATGATGCGAGCGTCATGCAAAGACTCAGTATGCGGATGCCCTTCTCGCCGTTCGGCGCCGCAGGGATCTGTCGATGCAGCGCAGCATGCGAGCCACACCGGCCATGAGCCAGCCAATCGGCCCCAGAACAAACCGCAGCAACAATATGATGGGAAGCAGCACCAAGGTCCAACCCACTATTTGCACCAGACCGACCGGCAAACCGAGCTTGTCCGCTGCATATCCAAAAGAGGAATTGATGACGCTGGGGTGCCTGATTGCGATATAGGCCAGCACCGCCGGTGCGCCGTACTTCACGATACGTGAGCCAATCGCGCTGCCGCGCCACAAACCCGCCCCCAGCGCTGCCGAGCGTTCGGTGAAGCTCAGCGAACGACCTCCCGCTGCTACCCCCCGGCCCATACGAAGCACCTTGAGCGCGCTGACGCCGATCGCGACATCAAGTGCCGCCCACCCCACGTCGCCAGCAGCTATTGGTTCGTCGCCGCGGTACTTGCTTTCCAGCGCTTTAACCCCACCCGCGAAAAAACTACTGAGTCCTTCGAGGACGCGTTCTGTTTGGATCCAGCTTACTTCGCCCTTGGGGCTGATGACGAACTGGCCAAGGAAATCATAGCCGTCTGCCTTAATGAACTGAATCGCATAATTGCCGCGCTCTTCGCTTGAAAGCGCCCCCTTGGATAGGGCTTGCGTTGGCTCCTTTTCGTCCCACAACCCGCGAATGGCGCTGAGGGCCGACTGCGATGTCTCGCTTACGCCGCGCATCACTTCCAGCGTGAAGACTTCGTTGGTCATGAAATAACGAATAGGCAGGACGACGTCTTCGCCGTACCTGCTAAGCACTTCTTGAAAATCCTGGCCCTCGCCATACATCAGGAAGATGGGCCTGACGATATCGGGATAGCGTAGAAGCGCGAGCCGTGCCTTTGCGAGCAAGACCGGATCGTGGGCATACGTGAGGAACAAAGCCTGAATTTCGGCCGACTCGTCGCTTAGTTCGTTGGCCATTTCCGGCATCGTCCGCGCGACCTGCAAATTCAGCAATTGCGCTTCCAAAGGCTTCGGCTTGTACAGACCAGTGATCAGCAGCGCACCAAGCAGCGCAAGCAGGATGGCCACGACTAAAGTTTTCATAAGACGAGCTCGGTAGTGTGCAAGCGGGGACACTCACTGTAGCAGAGGCCCAAATAATTGACATCAAGAATCCCGGTCCCTAGAATGCCTGTTTAGAATAGAATAAACTATTCTCCCAAGCAGAACGACTATATTGCGCTGAAAACTTCTAGCGCTCGGAAAGATTCCGCATGGGACAGATTAGGGCGTTTCAGCGGTGGCTGCGCTGGGATGAATACGCGCTTGATAGCCTACCCTGGGGCACAACGGTCCACGTTCACGGTTAGGAAATGCTCTTTGTCCAAGAAATCGTAGGTAAATCGCAGTTTTCCCCCGAGCTTGATAAACGCCTGTAGCTCGGTTTCAGGACGGCAGGCGATCGACATAGCGGTTTTTCGTACCGACATCTTTAAGCTGTCTAAAGTGACGCCTGTTTCTTTTGCGTGGGCCACGAGGTAGTCTTCCGTATAGTCGAACACGGCCCGCATACTGATTACATTTTCTGACGCGTGAATTGCCTGGAGTACTACGCTATGGTTAATTCGAAGCGGAAGTCCTTCTGCAATCGTTTCCGAAATAGTGGCGGCGGCCCGGCATACGTCGATTCGCATTGGGTTTTGTGTACACGATTCATTACCCCACGAAACCGTTGAAATGGTCAGCGACACGAGAAAGGGGGCAGAATACTTCATAGGCGTCTCCGGAGCAGGCAGGCTTGATGTTGCTGAATCCCTGTAGAACTCGACACAGCTTCGGCGGCGAGCTTCAGTTATTCTGCCCTCTGTCTTCAGATTACCGGTATTAATACGTGTTAAATAGAAAGCCTTAGTGTCTTTACTTTTGGGCACCTACCTACCTATGCCTGCGGTGGTTAACACTGAAGACTTTCTATACGGTAGATGCTTTACGATACGTATCGCTTGAACCAGTCCACGGTACGGCGCCAAGCAAGCTCGGCAGCATCCTTGTCGTAGCGCGGCGTCGAGTCGTTATGGAACCCATGGTTCGCGCCGGGATATATATGCGCTTCGTAGGGCTTACCGTGCTCTTTCAAGGCCGCCTCGTAGGCTGGCCAGCCTTCGTTGATTCGGGCGTCGTGCTCGGCGTAGTGAATCAGCAGCGGTGCTTGAATTTTGGGAACATCTTCCGGGCGGGCCTGGCGACCATAAAACGGAACGGCAGCAGCTAGTTCCGGGTATGCCACCGCCGCGGCGTTCGCAACGCCACCTCCGTAGCAAAAGCCAGTGATTCCCACTTTTCCCGTAGCCCCGTCGTACGCCATCAAGTATTCGATAGCAGCAAAGAAATCGTTCATCAGCTTTTCGGAATCTACCTGTTGCTGAAGCTCGCGACCTTTGTCGTCGTTGCCGGGATAGCCGCCCTTTGAGCTAAGCCCATCGGGTGCGAGCGCAATGAACCCGTCTTTTGCCAGTCGGCGCGCGACATCTTCAATATAAGGATTGAGCCCGCGGTTCTCGTGAGCCACCACAATGGCAGGCAGCTTACCCTGAGCCTTGGCGGGTTTGACGAGATAGCCGCGCACTTCACCATGGCCCCGAGGCGATGGATAGGTAATGTATTCGGCGACGATGCCCGGGTCGGTGAACGCAACCTGCTGAGCCAAGGCATAGTTAGGCCGCATCGAAGCGAAGATGGCGGAAGCAGTCAGACCGCCCACAGCAAACTTGGCAGACTGGCTTAGAAACTGCCGCTTGGTGATTTTTCCGTGCGCATAAAAATCGTAGAGCTCGAGCAATTCGGGTGCGAAATCTCTGGCTGTCAATCTCGTCATGACATCTCCTTTCTAAGGACAATCGTTCACTTGCGAATTCGAATTATGCGGGCGATGCTGTTTAATTTCTACAGTCCTGATGGCGGCATTTGCCGGCCTATCGCATTTTCTGTCGCGACCGCGATTCCCTGCAGTGTTGCGTCGGAATCTGCGCGACCCATCAGCTGAAATCCGACAGGCAGTAGCGAGGCCTATTTCGGGCTGTAAGCGAGGCCATCGGCACTTGCCATCCTGTTCATGGCTGCGGGTGTGTGAACACCTCGAACGCAAGAAACTGTGTCACCTGACTGTCGTTGAAGTTATCATCCGACACCAATACCAGACTGTCATTGCCATTGCCAAGCTTAGGTCCCCAGCCCATGCCTTCGATATTATCGAGCTTGGGCAATGCGAGGGTGGTTAGATCCAGCACGAGCCGCTTGGTGACGGGCTGAAAATCGGCCACAGCCAGCGACATGATGTCGCTTACATCGGTGGCGCCGGATATATCCATCTCGTAAATGCGGATAAAGTTGCGGTACTTGCCCGCTGCGTCTTGCACTGCCGAGCGCTCCATGATCAGGAAGCGATTGTCATCGACGGCCAGTATTTCGGTGACGCCATTGTCGGCGTATTTCCCCCTGCCAGGCGTCGTCGGGATAGCGTCGAGGGGATACGCCACTTGCTTCAGCACCCGGCCGCCACGGCTGAACTGCGTAATCCTTACTATCGCGCCCGCAGAAGTCGACGGCAGGGCTCCGTCTTCCCACAGCGGAGCCTCCATCGCCATCCACAGGGATAAGCCGTCTCTTGCAAACGTCAGGCCTTCGAAAGCCAAGTTATTGCGCGGTCCAGTCTGCGAGCTTTGCCGCATGGCAAATTGCGGGTGTCTGGGGAGTTCTTCAATAAATAAGCCGGTGCCCGATGCGCGCCGTATGAAGGGGTCCAAGCCCCGCCCTCGATCGCCCTCACTGGTGTACCAAATGCTGCCGTCGACAGGATCGAAGCGAATCGCCTCCACATCGGCGCTCTCGCCCCCGAACCAGCGCTTCGGATAAGTGAAGCCGCTTTTCTGCTTCAGCCGCGTCACGGCGGTAAGCGTGACCGAGGCAAACAAATGCTCGTCGTATGCGAGCACAGCTGTATAAAAGCGCGTCTGATCAAAATCGGAACGATCGTCGCTCGCGAGTATCCATAAATCGTTTCTGGCATCGTAATCAATGCCCGATAGACCGCCTACTGTCGTCCCGAGAAACTGCTGCTTGTACGGAATTTGTTGTTCGCCAATAAAGCGCAGGGCTTGCACAGACAGCTCTGGGCTTGCAAAAGAAGGCGATGACAAGAGCAGTACAAGCGCCAGCGTAGCGGCTGCGCGCAGAGGATTGGAACGTAGGGCGCGTCGGGACGGCAGCTTGCTCATGATTGGTGCTGATTGCAGCAGAACATTCGACCGAAGATCCTAACGCATAGGTTTGACCATTTCATTAACGGCTGGACATTTTAGTAAGCGTCGCGCTTCTGCTAATCGACCACAGCCCTATGCACAGGACAGCGCTGGCGCCCATACCCAGTGCAAGCAACAATGCAGTTTCAAATAGCAGCGGAGCCACAAACCCGGACACGACCGCAAAAATCAGCATCTGCACCGCGCTTTGCAGCGACGATGCCAGGCCCAGCATTTTGGGAAAGGTGTTCAAGGTAATGACTGTCATGCCGGGCAGAGCCATCGACATTCCAACGGCGTAAACAAAAATGGGCAGAACCGCCCACGGCACCGCGGCAATAAAAAAACTGTTGTACAGCACGTTCAGCAAGGCTCCGAACGCCAAGATGCTCAAACCCGCACGTATCATGACGGTGGGATGAATACGTTCGGCGAACCGCGAATTGATCATCGATCCGCACACCATGCCGCTAATGAAAGGCAAAAACAGCCACGCGAAGGCCGTTTCCGGCAACTTCAGTATTCCCATAATGAAGTTGGCTGCCGATGAGATATACAGTGCAAAGCCCGCGAAGGCGAAACCGACAGCCGTGACCGATATCACAAACTGGATATTGCATAAAGCCTTGAAGTAATTACGCGCAATCACGCCCAGCCTCAAAGGCTGGCGCTTGCTGACAATTAGCGTTTCAGGCAGTTTACGCAGACTGAAAACCAGCAAGACAACACTGAATAGACTCAATAAGACAAAGGTGGAACGCCAACCCATATGATTGTTCAAATAGCCGCCCACCACTGGCGCGATAGCCGGCGCCAAGCTGAACACCAACGCAATATTCGCAAACAGGCGCTGGGCCTCAGCGCCATGGAATAGATCACGCGCCAACGCCTGCCCTACGACCCTCCCAGCTCCGGCAGAGCAGCCTTGCACGCCTCGGAAAAAAAGCAGCCAGCCGAACGATGGCGCCAACGCAGAGCCCACCGAACCGATACCGAATAGCACCAGCGAAATAATGATGATCGGACGCCGACCGAAGCTGTCGGACAAGGTGCCCCAAAACAAGCTCATGAACGCGAAGGCGAACAAATACACACTGAGCGTTTGCTGCACCAGGGGCTGACCAACCTGAAACTCCGCTCCAATGCTGTGGAACGAAGGAAGATAGGCGTCGGTAGCGAATGGACCCAGCATCGCCAAAGCTGCGAGCACCAGGGTCAGAGTGCGAGTATTCTTCATTGGGCAGTGTGAATTGAGCAGCGCTCAATCGTACCAGCATACGAAGCAGCCCTGCGTTCGCATGCATGACTTTCAATTGGCGCACATGCAACCCTGGCAATCATCATCCCATTTTCCGCGCTTACGCAACAAGGTAAAATCGAATGCTCAAAAATTTGAAGGCGTTAGACCCGTGACAACTGCTCAGATTGCGCAAATGGTAATAATGGTCGTGCTGCTCGTCGGAGTCACCGCTGTCGGCACGGTCTCGCTTTACAGGGCAAAGCGGCCCGGCTGGTGGCTGCCCATAGTGGGCTTGGCGGCGATATTCCTATGGCCTCTTCTCAAGCGGGCATTAACCTAAAGCCCGTCGCTACGTTCCAGCGCATTCTTGTCGATCAGAAAATCTCTGCATTAACCGTTACTTCGAGCCCGGACCGCCAGCCAAACGGTGTACTGCGGCCGCATGAAGGTACACGACGGTGTGGCTCTCCATAACTCAGGCCTAACGCACACTTTTCGGACGTGCACGATTAGCCGTGCGAACAGTTGTATTGTTATCAATACATGTATATGATTACGCCCAGCATTCCAAGTACAACCCAGAGGAGACTGAGACATGCACAAACAATTTATACGCGCTGGTTTATTCAGCACTATCCTGACTTTCTCGATGTCTGTTCCGTCGTCTGTTCTGGCGGAAGAGCCCCCCCTCAAACTCGTGGTTGGCGCATCGCCTGGCGGCACCACAGACCGCGTTGCGCGCGGGATCGCGAAAGAAATGACTGAAATACTCGGGCAGACGGTTATCGTAGAAAACCGTCCAGGCGCTGGCGGAAATATCGCCGCCGATCAGGTCGCCCGAGCGCCGAAGGACGGCAACACGCTTTTGGTTAGCTTCACCAGTTTCACCGTGAACGCCAGCCTATACAAAAAACTGCCATTCGACCCCGAAAAGGACTTCACCCCTATCAGCATGCTGGCCGAAGTGCCCAGCGTGCTTGTTGCCCGCAAAGATTTCCCCGCATCGGATGTCGCCAGCCTGATCAAGATGGCCAAGAAAGATCCAGGCAGATACTCGTTCGCAATCGGTGGCGTGGGATCGTCGTTGCATATGGCGACAGCCAGTTTCGAGATGGATGCCGGCATCGAGGCTTTGACCGTGCCCTATAAAGGCACGGCACCAGCCCTGCAGGATCTCGTGGGTGGACAGGTTGATTTGATGTTCGCCAGCGCAGTCAACGTCATGCCCTTGTACGGCAGTGACCGCATCAAATTTCTAGGCGTCACCAGCCCCGAGCCTATGAAACAGTTTCCTTCTGCTCCGCCGATCGGAAAAACCGTAAACGGATTCACATCAAAGGCATGGTTCGGCATGTTCGGTCCTGCTGGAATGTCTAAAGAGCGGCTGGAAAAGCTGAATCGGGCAGTGGCTGAAGGCGCAAAACGTGAAAGCTTCGTCAATCTGATCGCTCCGGAAGGCGGCACCGTAGTTACCTCTACGCCCGAAGAGTTCGCCGAATTCGTATCGCAAGACATCAAGCGTTATGCCAAAGTCGTAGAATTCACCGGTGTTACTGCCGACTGACCGAGAAATGATCAACAACCCTACGCCTCGTTATTACAAAATCTACCGCCTGTTGAAGCAGGCACTCGAAAGCGGGCAATATGCCCACGACGAGGCGATGCCGAGTGAAAACGTACTGGCGGAAAAATACCAGGTTTCACGGTTGACCATCCGCCGGTCATTAGAACTGCTGCAGCGCGAAGGCCTTGTTGAACGCCGGCAAGGCTCGGGAACCTTTCCAATTCCGCGCAACGTGGCCGCGCAGCCTTTGCCGGCAGACATCAATAAACTTATGGCCCACTTGAACAAGATGGGCAGCGGCACCCGGGCCCGCTTGTTAAGTTTCAGCTACGAGACAGCCAGCGAAATCATTCGGCACCAATTGGAATTACCAGCCAACAGCAGGGTGCAGAAAGCCATACGCGTGCGCTACCACAACGACGCGCCGTTTTCCTATCTGGTCACCTACGTACCCGATGATATAGGCCAGCGCTACAGCGAAGACGATATGGCTCGCACGCCTTTGCAGGCCTTATTGAAAGGATTGGGAATCCGGCTGGGCTCCGCCGAACAAGCCTTCACAGCAACGGCGGCCGATGCGCATCATGCCGAAGCGTTAAATGTTGAGATTTCCTCGCCCCTGCTATGCATCAAACGCGTCACACGTGATACGCAAGGTCGGCCGGTCGAATACTTGATCGCCGTCTATAACCCCGAAACCTTCGAATACCGCATGGCGCTGTCTAACAAGCCCGCCAAGGGCGTCGACGCATGGACCGTAGACGATACGTTTTAATCGGGGATGCAAGCCAGCTTACTCGTAGCGCGCGGCTGTTTCCAATAACGCCGGTGTCCCGATCAAATCGTTTAGCTGTTCAAAATTAAGCATGGCGCTCGCGGAACCGGCCGTCGAGCCGTGTTGCCGCAACTTGCCATAATAGCTTTGCAAAGCGTGCCCAACTGCGCGCGCTGCGCCTCCCGGGAAGATGACGATACCAAATCCGAGTTCACCTAATTCGTTGGCCGACAATATCGGTGTCATGCCGCCCTCGACCATATTGGCCAACAACGGAACCCTTCCTTTGAAGCGGTCGCAGGCCTGGATCATTTGCGCATCGGTTCGAAGCGCTTCGACGAACAAAACATCAGCGCCACATTCCAGGTAGGCCTCGGCACGGTCGAGGGCAGCTTCCAGCCCTTCGACCGCCACGGCGTCCGTACGAGCCAGGATCAACGTGTCATTGCTCCGGCGGGAATCCAGGGCAGCCTTGAGCTTCCCGCACATCTCGGACACTGGCACCACTGATTTTCCTGCCAGATGTCCGCAGCGCTTCGGAAAGGTCTGGTCCTCGAGTTGGATCATTGCGGCACCCGCCTTCTCCAGCCCTCGAACGGTGCGTATCACATTCAGTGCATTGCCGAATCCGGTGTCACCATCGACGATGATAGGCAGCTCCACCCTATCGGTAATACGCGACAAGGTTTGCTCCACTTCCGTATAAGTCGTCAGACCGACATCCGACTTACCTAGGCGTGTATAAGCGATAGAGGCCCCGGACAAGTACGCAGCATCGAACCCGGCCTGCTCGGCGATCAAGGCGGAGAAAGCGTCGTAGACACCGGCGGCAAGAAGGCAAGGCGAACTTTGCAAGAGGGTTTTCAGTGTTTTCATTATTCGCTTCAGAATGGGTTTCGCCCCTTGGGAAGAGGCAAAATAGCAATCAAGTTGTGGATAGCTTCCGCTGTAATTGGGCGAGAAGACCGCCTGCCGCCACCATTTCAACCAGGAAAGAAGGAATCTTCTGACACGGCAGAATCTGTGGCCGTACGAGATGGTCGTCTTTAGCGCTTGTGTTTTCGTAAAGGCGCAGCACCGACTGCTCGGTGTCGATTTCGACGTGGCTTCCCTCGGGGATTTGTTCCGCTTCGGGACACACAATTGCCAGCAAACCCAAATTGAATGCATTACGGAAATATAGCCCGCTGAATGATGGTGCTATCACGGCCTTGACACCCAGCTGGACCAATACGCCCACTGCCTGTTCCCGCGACGAGCCAATGCCGAAGCTCGGACCTGCCACGATCACGTCGCCTGGCCGCAGTGCCGATGCGAGACCCGGGTAACGGCTTTCCAGACAATGCCGGGCCATTTCAGGCAGTTCAAGCTTCATGTAGGCGCCAGGTGCAAGCGCATCCGTATCGATACCCTCGCCCACGCGCCAAACGCGATGCCGATTCATTGCTTGCCCTCCGCCAGAATGATCCGGGGATCCGCGATGCGTCCCATCAAAGCAGACGCGGCAACCGTGTAGGGAGACGCCAGATAGACATTGGTGTCTGACGAGCCCATGCGACCTTTGAAATTTCGCGCCGTACTGGAAATGACGTTGGACGCCCCCGCAAGGGCATTGCCGTATCCGGAGCAAGCACCGCAAGATGTAGCAAACACCTGGGCGCCCGCATTGACCAGAATGTCCATGATTCCTTCCTTTTGCGCATCTTGTTGATCGCGCATGGTGGCCGGCGCCACCATGAGTCTGACGCCCGAGTCGACGCGCTGCCCTTTCAATATCTTGGCCGCTGCGCGAAGGTCGTCGAGCTTGGCGCCCGTACAAGCACCGATATATGCCACCTGCACGGCGGTTCCGATCATGTCGTCGACGGAATGTGCATTGCCAGGACTGTGGGGCGCAGCCACCATAGGAGCGAGGCGCGAGGCGTCGAACATGCGAATGTCGCGTTCGGCTGCATCGTCGGTCTTCCAGTAATCCAGATCGACGTCGGTGCCGACACCCACTGCTTTCAAATAATCCATGGTCGTTTGGTCTGGCGCAATCAGCCCGACCTGGGCACCCAGTTCTGCGCTCATATTCGACAAGGTCATGCGTTCCTGCATCGATAAGGCAGTAACCGCAGCGCCCGTGTATTCCACCGCTCCGTAGTTCGCCCCATTCGTGCCATACAAACCAATCATGTGCAGCATCATGTCCTTGGCCGTAACGCCTTCGGCCAGCGCACCGGACCACTGCATGGTAATGGTGGGCGGCGTCTTGACCCAGATCTGCCCGGTTACGACTACGCCCAGCATTTCCGTGCTGCCGACGCCAAACATATAAGTACCGAAAGCCCCGCCCGTGGGCGAATGCGAGTCGCCCCCGACGCAGAACATGCCGGGACGCAAATGCCCCTTTTGAGGCAGCACCACGTGACAAATACCGATGGAGTCATACACGTGGGGCAGTTGCTGTTCCTGGGCCCAGTCGCGCGCTATCTTCAAAATTCGGCGCGAATCGTCGTCCTCTTCAGGCACGTAGTGATCCATTACCAGGACCACCTTCGATTTATCCCAAATCTGCGCGCCAATTCTTTCAAGCATGGGTTTAAGACGGCGCGGGCCGCTGGAATCGTGGAACATGGCCAAATCCACCTCGCAGGTGACGATTTCGTCGACGGCTACGTAGTCGCGACGACAAGCCCGGGCTATCAATTTTTGAGCTAGCGTCTGTGCCGTCATTGGAAGTCCTTGCGATGGTTGTATTAGTTCCAGCGTTTAATTGTATATATGTACTTATATCAATACAAGTTAAATTGCCATGCGCGCACTAGGGAAAGCTGAACACCGGCACGTGCATTGCTAGCATTCCTGCGCTTCAAAGGAAAATGCTCATGCCCAATGACAAGCCAGTACGGGAATCGGATCGACTTCCGCCCCGGGCGGGAATAGACGATTTGCGCCATGGGGCGCAACGCTGCCGTGACTGTCCTATCGGCGAGCATGCGACGCAGGCGGTATTCGGTGAAGGCCCGGCAACCGCAAAGCTCATGCTGGTAGGCGAACAACCCGGCGACCAGGAAGATATCCAAGGGCGTCCATTTGTAGGACCTTCGGGGCATTTGCTGGATCGAGCGCTAGAGGAGCTGGGATGGGCCCGCGACTCCATCTACGTGACGAATGCGGTGAAGCACTTCAAGTTTGAACCGCGAGGCAAGCGGCGTATTCATAAGACGCCGGCGCAACAAGAGATCGAGATCTGTATGCAGTGGCTCGACCGGGAACTCGAATTGATTCAGCCCCAAGCCGTCGTCGCCTTGGGTGCGACGGCGGCCCGCGCGCTGGCAGGCCGCGCTGTGGGCGTTATGCGGCAGCGCGGGCAATGGATTGAACGTCCTGACGGTCTGCGGGTGCTGGTGACGCTTCATCCCTCGGCATTGCTTCGCGGACCGCCGGATGAACGGGAAGCCGCCTTCACCAGATGGGTGGACGACCTGCGGCACGCGTCTCGTTATATCGCAACGAATTAGCGCGATCAGTCCCGCAGGGCGAGGGCACCGCAATTGCGAAAAAGGACACAGTTATGGACGACGACGTCATCATAGTGGGCGGGGGTTACGCTGGCCTTTCCGCAGCCCTACAACTGGCACGTGCTCGACGGAATGTCGTCATCATCGATGCTGGGAAACGCCGTAATCGGTTTACCGAGACATCCCACGGCCTGCTGGGCCGCGACGGCCATTCGGGGGCACAGATTGCACAGGAAGGCTTGGACCAGGTGCGTGCCTATCCCACCGTGCGCTGGGTCCAGGGCATCGTTACACACGCAAAGGCCGACGGCGATGGCGCTTTGGCTGGCGTTGCAACCCATTTGTCGCTGATATTTGATTAAGAGCCCTAACAGGGGCGATTCACCGTATCGCAGTCAGGCTTAGCAAGATAGACCCGACGCGGGGAAACTGGCCTTGCCAGCTCAGCATTAGCCGGCAAGTTGTTCAGAAATTTCGATTAGATTTCGGTCCGGATCTCGAACGTAAATGGATCGTATTTTTCCTGTCGCACCTGTGCGCACAACCGGCCCTTGAGCAATAGGCCAGTTGCAGCCCTGTAATTTCGATATAACGCGCTCTAAGGGTAAAGAAGAAATAAAGCACAGATCGAGCGCTCCCGGCGTCGGCACATGCGCTTTGGGGTCGAATTCGTGCCCTTTTATATGCAGATTGATTTTCTGATTACCAAACTTGAATGCCTTTCGCTCAACAGGTGGGGTACCACCGATAAAGCGCTCCAGAGTCATACCTAATACGTCGGTATAAAAAACAATACAGTCTTGCTCGTTGGCGGTAGTAAGAACAAGGTGATCCAAATGACTGATCATTCGCTTCCCTTTAAAGTAAGCCTGCCCGTTTCGTTGAATCTTAGGTCACAGGCGCCGGGTTGAACAATGCCAGCGAATTATGCAGGCCCAAGGCTTCTGCCTTGCTTTGCTTGCGGCCGCTGGCAATATCCAACATCAGGTGGAACAATTCCCAGCCCATTTCCTCTATGGTGGCGTCACCGTCGACAATGCGGCCTGCGTTGACGTCCATCAAGTCGTGCCAGCGCCGGGCCAGGTCACTGCGGGTTGCCAGCTTGATCACGGGAACTTCTTTCAAGCCATAAGGCGTTCCTCGTCCGGTCGTGAATAAATGTAGATTCATACCCGCTGCCAATTGCAAGGTGCCGCATACAAAATCGCTGGCGGGCGTTGCCGCAAAATTAAGACCGGGCCGCTCGCATAGGTCGCCGGGCGATATCACGCCGACGATTGGTGACGAACCCGATTTAATAATGGACCCCATCGCCTTTTCGACGATATTGGATAGTCCGCCTTTTTTATTGCCAGGCGAAGTATTCGCGCTGCGGTCGGCCAGGCCGCGCCCGAGGTAGCGGTCGTACCAATCCATCTCTCGAACTAAAGCATCGGCCACCTCCTGGTTGGCCGCCCGCGCAGTCAAGTGAGCGATGCCGTCTCGAACTTCGGTCACTTCAGAAAACATGACTTTGGCGCCCGCCCGAACCAAAAGGTCTGATGCAAAGCCCACCAAGGGGTTAGCCGAAACGCCCGAAAACGCATCACTGCCACCGCATTGGACTCCAACCACTAGCGCCGATGCCGGACAGGGTTCGCGCCGGCGCTGGTTCAGAATTTGCAGTTTCTTGTCGGCAAGGTTGACGATGGAGGCTATCATGCTCTCGAAACCGACGTGCTCGTCATCCTGCAGGCAGACGACATCAACACCTTCTAAATCCGCACGCTGACGGCTATCGCGGATGGGGATGGTTGCTTTGGGAAATAGCAGGTCGGGCTGCAGTTTCTCGCATCCTAGGCTGACGACCATTGCCTGCCCGCCAAAGTTGGGATTACGGGCAATATTACGCAAGGTGCGAATAGGAATTACGGCATCGGGCGCGTTTATCGCAACGCCACAGCCATAAACGTGTTCGAGCGCAATAACGTTGTCGACGTTCGGATACTTGGGTAGCAGTTCTTCACGGATTTTGCGCACGGCATGATCGACGACGCCTGATACACATTGCACCGAGGTGCTGATCGCCAGGATGTTGCGCGTCCCGACGCTGCCGTCGGGATTGCGGAAGCCATCGAAGCTGTAGCCGTCGAGCGCTGGCTGAACCACACCTTGCGTCGCCACTGGAAGGTCGTGCAGGCCAGGCGCTTCGGGCATGTCGAGCCTGTGTTCGTTAACCCAGCTGCCGCGCGCCAAGGTTTGCCGGGCATAGCCGATGATGACGTTATAGCGGTAAACCGGATCATTCATCGCTAAATCGGCCAGGGCCACCTTATGCCCCTGCGGCACGGACTCAAGAAGAACAGTTCCGTCGGCCAGCACTGCACCTGCCGCCAGCCCGCCATTGTTGGCGATAATCGCAACGTTATCGTTGCCGTGCATCCGAATCATATGAGGCGTTTCTGGCGACATCGGTTAGGTTCCTTGAAAATAAAGAATCAATAGGTGCTGGCGGACTGCAACACCGCTTGCCCTGCAGGCCCCAGGCTGGAGACATGGCGCACCAAGGTATCGTCCAGCTCATTCAAGCGGTTGATTCCCAGCAAAGCCATATTGCGATGAATTTCGGTTTTCAGGATCTGGATAGCGTGGTCGACACCGGCTGCACCGCCTACTGTCGCCGCATAGTTGAATGGACGGCCGGCAAACACACATTTGGCGCCCAGCGACAAAGCCTTAAGCACATCGCTGCCGCGGCGTATGCCACTATCCATCATCACCACCACATCGGGCACGGCTTTGACGATTTCCGGCAGTACGTGCATCGGCGAAACAGAACCGTCGATCTGACGGCCTCCATGGTTCGACACGATGATGCCGTCGACGCCGGCGTCGCGGGCCAGTACCGCGTCTTGCCAACGCACCAGACCTTTGACCACCAAATTGCCTTTCCAGGCATCCCGAATTTGCCGCACATGGCTCCAGTTGAAGTGGTCACGCGCCTGAAAGTCTCGTTCTACTTTGGCCGACAGCACCGGGGCGCCCCGTTCGGCGCGCCAGTTCTCGAAATGCGGCATGCCATGACGCAGCAAAGTCCGACCGAACGTACCCAATAACCAGCGCGGATGGCTGATGCCTTCCCACGCCAAGCGCATAGTGGGCTTGAGCGGTGAACTAAAGCCATTGCGCTGATAATTTTCCGGGTTGACTGTAACGGGAAGGTCTACGGTAAGCACCAGGGTCTTGAACCCGGCGGCACCGATTCTCGCCAGCAACGCATCCACGCGTGCCGCATCGCCGGGCATATAGGCCTGAAACCAGGTATTAGGCGCGGCCCGGGCAACGTCTTCCATCGGGATCAGCGAGGCGCCGCTCATGATGGCCGGAATATTGGCTCGCGCCGCAGCGCTGGCCAGCAGGACATCCCCCCGATAGGCCCACATCGCGCTAAGGCCTACCGGCGAAATACCGAAGGGCGAATCAAAGGTTTGTCCGAACAGTTCTATTTTCTGCCCGCGCTGCGCCACCCCGGCCAGCATGCGGGGCATCAGCACATAGTCGTTAAAGGCAGCGCGATTATTCTTCACCGACACTTCGTCATCGGCCCCGTTATAAATGTAGCTGAACAACTGGCGAGGCAGCTTTCTGCGCGCCGGACGTTCAAAATCATTAAGACAGTAAATGCGCTTGAGCATAGTAGGTCGCTGGGATGAATCCCGTTAAACGTTCGATTGTTGATTGGGCACAACGAAAAAAATGCGCCAAGGAAGGAAACTCCTTCACCGGACCGGTGTTATGGTACGGAATATTCTTATGCATATATAGCGACAATATTATGATCATCATGTTCGAAGAAATTCAACATGACGCCTAAAGCACAAAACGCATGACTCTTAAGCAACTGGAAGCTTTTTTCTGGGCGGCAAGCTGCGCCAGCTTCGCTGTCGCGGCGCAACGCCTCCACTTATCGGTATCTACATTATCTAAACGCATTTCGGAATTGGAAGCTTCACTGGGAGAGCCACTGTTCGACCGCGATACATATCGGGCCACCCTGACAGCAACCGGGCATGCCATTCTTCCTGACGTCAGCGCCCTGCTCGACCAATCGGAAGCGCTGCGCCTTATTGTGAAGCACGAAGCAGGCCTGCAAGGCCACCTGCGCTTCGGCGTCGGAGAACTCGCGTCGCAAACCTGGCTGCCCCGTTTCATTCGCCTGGCCGTCGAACGTTATCCCGGCCTGCAACTGGAACCGAATGTAGAAATCGGCAGCACCATGGAACAAGCGCTGGAAAACGGCGAGCTCGATTTCACACTTGCGGCCGGATTCTCGTCTCGCCGAAGCATCGTGTCGCGTCCTCTGGGTGAAGCGCAATTTATCTGGGTGGCGGCACCGGCTCTGCTACACGCCCACACGGAGCAATCCACGGCGCTGCTGCAAATGGCGCCTTTGATCACCATGCCGTCAGGTGCAGGAACGCATCGCATGGTGGAAGAGTGGCTGTCACGCACCGGCGTCGTACTGGGACGCAGCCTTACGTGCAATACCTGGAGCGCTGTTTCCGCGCTGTTGATCGAAGCCGTCGGTATCGGCTTTCTGCCCCAGGCTTGGGCTGCGCCGCTGCTCGCGCGGGGACTTCTACACGCGCTGCCGGAATGGCCCGTGCTAAAACCGCTGCATTATTCCTTACAAATGCGACGAGACGACACGCGGCCCGTCATGCGTAGCATCCAGTCCACGCTGCAAGAAGTCGTCGACTTTGGGCTTCCAGTAAGCTTTCTGACTGACACCACAAGAGGGAGGCCAATACCGACATGAATCCCATCGCGCTTGAATATTTCGTCAAAATCGCCGAATCGGGCAGTATTTCTCGCAGCGCCATCGAGCTAGGTATCGAGCAGTCCAGCATGACGCGCCATATTGCAAAACTCGAGGCCAATTTGAAAGTGCGCCTGTTCCACCGCAGCGGCCGCGGCGTTGTCTTGACCGATGCCGGCGCCCTGCTGCTGACGCGTGCCAAAGCGGTGGCCGACGCGCTCGATGAAACGCGTAAGCTGGCGGTTACCCTGGCCGACGAGGGTCCGTCCCGCTTGGTGATTGCCGCACAGCCCACGCTTGCACAACGCAGTTTTGCCGCTGTTGCGCGGGCGATGCGGGCCCGCTTTCCCGATACACGCCTGCATATGGTCGAGGCGCTGGGCCACCAGTTGATCAACTGGCTGGTGGAAGGAAAGATCGACGTCGCACTGCTATATGTGCCCAACCAGGCGAGCCTGGTCGATGTCGATGTCCTGCTCCATGAACCACTGTATTTCGTGGCGCCGCCCGATCACGCGCCGCTAGGCGAAACGGCTTCGGTCGCCCATATGTTGAAAAGCCCCCTTATTTTGCCTAGTACTCCGCACGGCTTGCGCGAATTGGCTGAGACCCTGGCCGCCAACTGCACTAGCCAGCTGCAGATCGAGGTTGAGTGCGATGGCTCCAACGCCATTATCAAGAACCTGGTTCAGGCAGGCATCGCCTGCACCATATTGCCATTGGCCACGGTCGCAGAAGAGGTCGCTCTGGGCAACTTGCAAGCTGCCAAATTGGTGGAACCGGTAGTGACGCGCGAAATCGCCATTGCCACGGCCCGCAACAGGCCGCCGGTGATCGGTCAGTGGGATATTCTGCAGTCGATACGACAGGTGATAAGCGAACAGGTTTCGCAAGGAAACTGGCCCGGCGTAACGCCTTACGCCGGGCCAACCACGACTTAATTCAGCTTGATGTTTGCCTTGCGGGTAACTTCAGCCCATTTGGCGACCTCGGCCTTCTGAAATGCGCCCAGCTCTTCAGGGCCTGCACCGGAAATAGTCAGCCCCAGGTTTTTCAGGCGTTCTTGTACGGCTGGCTTCTGTAAAGCCGCGTGCATGGATTTATACAATTGGTCGACAATGGGCTTGGGTGTGCCGGCCGGGGCAAACACGGCTTGCCACGACACCACTTCATAGTCCTTCAAGCCAAGCTCTTTCAGTGGCTTCACGCCCGGCAGCGCGTCCGCGGCAGTGCTTGACGTTACCGCCAGCGCGCGTAGCTGTCCGCCCTCGATCAAAGGAACGGCAGAGGTAATGTTGTCGAACAGCAGATCAATGTCGCCTGCAACCAGGGCTTGCAACGATGGGCTGCTGCCCTTGTATGGCACGTGCAGCATCTGTGCGCCGATGGTGCCGGCAAATAGGGCCCCCGCCAGATGCTGGGATGATCCCACCCCTGAAGATCCGTAAGTCAGGCCCTCTTTTTCTCGCGTGCTTTCTTGATCAGATCGTCGACTGATTTGATGTCGCTATCGGCGCGCACGACCAGGACGTTGGGTAGAGTGCCCGTCAGGATGATAGGACTGAACGACGTTACGGGATCGTATCCGATTGAAGGATAAATGCTGACATTGATGGAGTGCGAACTGATGGTTCCGCCCACCAATGTGTAGCCATCCGGCTTGGCGCGCGACGCATAGGCCGAACCCAGACTGCCTCCGGTCCCCGGCTTGTTTTCAACCACCACCGGTACACCCAGCGTCTCGCTGAGGCTTTGAGCGTATGTGCGTCCCAAAATATCGGTAGCTCCGCCTGGCGCAAAGGGTACGACATAGGTAATAGGCTTGCTTGGCCATTTGTCGGCTGCAACCGCCGTTGTCATGGAAGCCGCGCCCAATGCAAGCGCACCGAGCATAGAAAAAAAGAATGATTTCGAGGCTGTCTTCATATCGTGTTGTCTCCGGTTTTTTTTGGTTGTGGTGCCCTCATTGTGCATCATCCGCAGCGCACATTGGGTAATAGTCAGGCGATTCTATCGGCTGATGCGAATCAATTGCCATGTGAATTCTTCATATCAGAAATGAGCTCCCCGCGATATCGGAGGACAACGAAGCCCCTATACACTGCTTCGCCAGACTGCCTAACGGCCTGTCGCATCACAAAGGAGAATCCAGATGATGGATGCAATCACATCAACGAACAATGCGGTCAACACGGCGTTTGCGCCGCGAAGTGGTGGCCGTGCCATCGTCGACGCTCTGCGCATACATGGTGTGGACCGCGTATTTTGCGTGCCCGGCGAAAGCTACCTGGAAGTACTCGACGCGCTTTACGATACACCCGAAATCGAACTGATCGTCGCCAAACATGAAGGCGCGGCCGCGAACATGGCCGAAGCCGATGGCAAGTTGACCGGGCGCCCCGGTATTTGCATGGTGACTCGCGGCCCAGGCGCCACCCATGCCAGCATTGGCGTGCATATCGCGCAGCAGGACTCCACCCCCATGATCCTGTTCGTAGGACAAATCGCCAGGAGTCAGGTAGGCCGTGAGGCATTTCAAGAAGTAGACTACCAAGCCATGTTCGGCGCGCTGGCGAAGTGGGTCGTGGAAATCAATGATGCGGATCGCATACCGGAAATCCTTGCCCGGGCTTTCCATACTGCCGTATCCGGCCGCCCGGGACCAGTGGTCATCTCACTTCCGGAAGACATGCTGGTCGATATCTGCCATAAACCCGCTTGCCGCGCTACGCCGCTGCAAACGCCGGGCCTGGACGCAGAGACACTGGCTACGATCACCCTGGCGCTGGCTGAGTCCAAACGACCGCTGGTGATGGTCGGTGGGCCCAACTGGAACGATGACGCACGCCAGGACTTGGCCACATTTCTTCGGCAATGGAAGCTGCCGGTTGCCTGCGCATTCCGGCGCCAAGATCTTATCGACAATCGTGACCCTCATTATGCCGGTCACTTGAGCCTAGGCATGAATCCGAAGCTGGCGCAGCGCATCCGGGAAGCCGACCTGATTCTTGCCATCGGAACGCGCCTTGGCGACGTGATAACCGACGCCTACGGTTTATTGGTCCCGCCAAAGATCAAGCAAAAGCTGATTCACATCCACGCCGATGCAGGTGAACTAGGACGTGTTTACCAGGCCGATGTGGCTGTGCATGCCGCTGCCGGCCGCGCCCTTTCGGACCTGGCGCGCTCTGCAGCGCCTACTGACCCTTCTTGGTCGGAATGGACCCGCGCCGCGCGAACCGAACATGAAGCCTTCAGCGCCGCGCCTACCCTGGCCGCCACACACAATGGCGTAGACATGACCGCCGTTATCAAGCACTTGTCCAAGACTTTGCCAGACAATGCTGTCTTGACCAACGGCGCGGGCAACTATTCCGTCTGGTTGCACCGCTTCTACGAATATCGCACAGGACGCAGCGAACTGGCGCCTACTTGCGGCGCAATGGGCTATGGCTTACCGGCAGCGGTAGCAGCGGCATTGCGTGATAAATCACGAACCGTCGTGTGCCTGGCTGGCGATGGCTGCTTTTTGATGTACCCGCAGGAACTGGCTACGGCTGCCGAGTATGGCGCCTCGCTGATTGTGCTGGTGGTCAATAACGGCATGTATGGCACGATACGCATGCACCAGGAGCGCGACCACCCGGGCCGCATTAGCGGAACACGTCTTCAGGGCCCTGACTATGTTGCCTTGGCTCGGTCGTTTGGCGCCTATGCGGAACTGGTCACAAACACAGAAGATTTTGCTGCTGCGTTCCAGCGCGCCCAAGATACCGGCGGCCTTGCGCTGCTTGAACTTCGCACCGATCCGCGCCAAATAACGCCGGCGATGCGCCTCGCAGACTAGGTCCATCCCCCTCTGGAAAGGAACAATATGACGACCGGAATTTCAAACGAGTTGCGCCAGGCGCTTACCGGAATATCCGGGATACTGGTGACTCCTTTTGATGCCAATGACAAGATCGCGCCCGCGAAATTGCGCCCGATTCTCGATCGGGCGATCGACGCAAAAGTCGACATCATGGTAATCAACGGCAACACCAGCGAGTTTTATGCGTTGCAGGCAGCCGAAGCCCAAGCCATGATGGAAGCCGTCACTGACATGGCTGCGGGCCGCGCTCCTGTCATCAACGGTGTCGGGCGCAGTGTGCATGAAGCTTGCGCCCTGGCCCGTGCCTCGAAGCTGGCGGGCGTCGACGGGATCATGGTGCACCAACCGCCCGATCCTTTTGTCTCACCGCGCGGACTTTTCGATTACGTTCAGCGCGTTGCCGACGCGGCCGACGGGCTGCCCGTCATGCTTTATCTGCGCAATGACTCCATCGGCACCGAGGCGATTGTGCGTCTGACCGAAATTCCTGCTGTCGCCGGCGTGAAATGGGCTGCACCCAGTCCTATGAAACTGGCGCAGGCCATTCAGCGTGCCGATCCTGACATCGTCTGGGTCGGCGGCCTTGCCGAAACCTGGGCCCCCGCGCTGTGTGCAGTAGGCGCACAAGGATTCACATCCGGACTCATTAATATATGGCCCAGCCAATCCGTAGCCATTCTTCAAGCGTTACGTATCAACGACTACGCAGGCGCCATGAAGCTTATCGGCCAAGTCGAGGAGTTCGAAACCATACGTGCGGAAGAACTTAACGGCACCAATGTTACCGGCGTCAAGGCGGCGCTTCAGCTTATCGGAGAGGACTGTGGCCCAACGCGCCCGCCGGCGGCATGGCCTTTAACTGCGGACCAACAAGAAAGGTTGCGCAAATTGGTCGAAACTTGGGGCATCAGCAACTAACATTCTTTCTAAAAAGGGTCGAGCCCACGCCCGCTATTCAGGTATAGTTTCCAATGTTGTGCGGCGCTACCGACCGCATATAGAACTGGCCCGCCTGGCAATACATAAATGATATCGGGCGTTAGAGACATCGCAGGAGACGGAAGTGGCGGCAAACCCTAGTGGCAGGTGGTATTTTGGTTGGAATATCGTCGCCGCGGCAACGATCTTAACGTTACTGACTGTTGGCATGCGCATGGGTATCGGGCCTTTTTTCCTGCCTATGGCCGACGACCTGGATTTCAGCCGCAGTCTGCTCTCCGGCATCATTGCCATCGGCATGCTCTGCTATGGTCTGAGGAATGCCGCTGGCCGGTTACTTGGTCGCCAAGCACGGTACCCGACCGGTGTTATTACTGGGTAACGCTGTGGTGGTGGCAGCATGCATCTGGACGGTCAACGCCCGCGATCCGCTGAACTTTCTGCTGTCATTCGGGATACTGTTGTCATTGGGTCTTGCCCTGGCCAGCCCGGTTACGCTTACTCCTGCACTGACCAAATGGTTTATACGCCGTCGCGGCATGGCCCTGTTTTTCTTATCCACCGGCTCAATGGCGGGAATCGCCATCATGACGCCGCTACTGAACACCGCCATCCAAGCCGCGGGCTGGAAGGCTACTATTCTTGGATTCGCTGCAATTTATACCGTCATCACGGTTCCAATGACCTTATTCGTCATTCGTGACGATGCCCCGCCGCACGCCGATCGAACTCCTGAGCAGGCCGCTGCCCAATCGAACACAGGCCGTATTCAGGCGGAAAGCCTGAAACTGCGCGAAGCCTTGGGTACCGCACCGTTCTGGAAGGTTACCCTTGGTTTGTTCGCTTGTGGCTTCAGCATGAATCTATTGGGAACGCATGGGGTTCCCATGCTGATGGACCATGGCTTCGATGCCTCGACCAGCTCCATGGGTGTGGGCCTGATCGGCCTGGTGGCTATTTTCAGTACGCTGGTGCTTGGCCGCATTTCCGATATCGTGCCGCGCAAAAAGCTTTTGGCCGTTATTTATTTCGTCCGGGGTTTGGGGTTTTTCGGCCTATTGCTGGCTGGCGCTCACTGGGAGCTTTACGCTACTGCCGCGTTAGGCGGCATAGTCTGGGCCGGCAGCATTGCCATGTCCTCGGCCATCCTGGCCGATATCTATGGTGTGCGCCTGGTGGGCGTTCTTTACGGCTGCGCGTACTTGGGCCACCAAGTGGGCGCCATGATCAGCTCATGGCTGGGCGGCTGGGGTTACGAAACTTTCGGAACCCACTGGATCGCATTCGGAAGCGCAGGCGGGCTTCTGTTCATCGCTGCCGCGATTGTGTTGTTTTTACCCTCTAAAGAATTCACCCTCACGGCGCGGCCTTTAGCCGCTTCCCACTGAACGACTAAACGCTCCCGTTCATCCCTTATCGCCGCGGCGGCACCCCTGCAAGGGTGCCGCCTGAAGTGCGTCAGCGTGCCTATCGCTCCCTGCAAGGTGCTGACGCCATCGTCATGCCGCCGTAATAAAGCATGACTACCATGACCTCTTGATTCGATTTTGTAATCGTTCAGCCAGATTGATTACAAAAAACCGCGAGAGGACCATGATCCAACTTAACAACGTTTCCGTGCAGTTTGGTGCTGTCGTCGCGCTGCACCCCACGTCCATACATTTCAGGCAAGGAGAATTCACCGTCTTGCTGGGTGCCTCGGGTGCCGGCAAATCGACGCTGTTGCGCAGCCTTAATCTGATGCACCCCTTGCATCAAGGAACTGTCGTCACTCCGTTGGGTCCCCTGGTAAACCGGACAGCGCTTCAACAGCATCGTCGCCAGACCGGCATGATCTTCCAGCAACACCAGCTTATTGCCAGGCTCACCTCGCTGCAGAATGTGCTGATGGGGCGACTGGGGTATCACTCCGCCTGGCGCAGCCTGTTTCCCTTATCTCGAGAAGAGCAAACCATTGGCCTGCAAAGTTTGGAGCGCGTTGGCTTGCTGCACAAAGCCATGGCGCGCATCGATGCGCTGAGCGGCGGACAACAGCAGCGAGTCGGCATTGCGCGGGCATTAACCCAACAGCCAAGGTTGATGCTTGCGGACGAGCCAGTAGCCAGCCTTGATCCTGCGACAGCGGACAAAGTCATGACCCTTTTGCACCGGATTTGCAAAGAGGATGGCATCTCGGCGGTCGTGAGCCTGCACCAAGTTGATCTTGCTAAACGCTATGCCGACCGTATTGTCGGACTGGCTCAAGGCCGGGTGGTGTTCGATGCCGCCCCCGACGCATTGACCGCGACGAATGTCGCCGAACTTTACCAAGCAAGAGATCCGGGCACCGATCGCGATACGCGTTCTACCGGTATCCCGCTAGTCCCAGCTGTTTCCGCCTAATTTTTCCCAAACCAAGGAATGAAGATGAAGAAGTTATTTACCGCATTAAGTTTTGTATCGCTGACGCTGCTGGGTGGCGCGGCAAGTGCGGCACCCAATCCCAACCCTGACACATTGAAAGTGGCCTTATTGCCCGACGAAAATGCGTCCACCGTCATCAAGAACAACCAGCCTCTTAAGCACTATCTAGAAAAAGAGCTTGGCAAGAAGATTGATATCGTCGTTACGACCGATTATTCGTCCATGATCGAAGCCATGCGTCACGGACGCCTTGACCTGGCCTACTTCGGTCCCTTGTCGTATGTGCTGGCCAAACAGAAAAGCGAAATCGAACCTTTCGCCGCGCTTAAGCAAAAAGGCAGCACCACTTACCAGTCAGTACTGGTGGCCAACACTGCGGCTGGAATCAACGGCATTTCCGATATCGCCGGCAAAAACGTGGCGTACGGCGACGTCGCCTCGACATCCAGCCACCTGATTCCGAAATCCGTTCTTGCCGAGAAAGGTCTGAAGGCCGGCGAAAACTACAAGGAACACTTCGTGGGTTCGCACGATGCGGTCGCCCTGTCAGTGCAGAACGGACATGCCCAGGCCGGCGGTTTAAGCAAGCCCATATTCGAAGCGCTGGTGCAACGCGGCATGATCGACCCTAAAAAGGTAAAGATCCTGGCAGAGTCCAAGCCCTTTCCACAGTACCCATGGACCGTGCGTTCCAACCTGGATCCCGCACTGAAGGACAAAATCCGTACAGCCTTTTTGGGAATGACTGATCCCGCTGTACTGAAACCATTCAAAGCCGAAGGATTCGGAACGGTGACGGACAAGGACTATGACGCCGTTCGCGACCTCGGCTCCATCTTGAAACTTGACCTCTCCAAATTCTGATAATCGGGCACGCCTCCATGCAAGTTGAATTCGATCACCTATTAGTGCAGCAGCGACGCAGCTGGAACCGGTCTTTGGCACAGATTGCCTTGATCGCGATAGTCGTCATAGGCTGCTTGTATTACGTCGGGGTATTCGACGCCGAACGGCTTAGCCAAGGCGTGCCCAGTTTGTTCAGCCTTATCGGGGAAATGTTTCCCCCCGACTTCAGCCAAATCGGCAGTTGGACTTTGCCCTTGCTTGACACGCTTGCAATGAGCGTGGCGGGAACGGCCATTGCCGTGGTGTTGTCCATTCCCATTGCGATCTTGGCCGCACGCAATACTAGTCCCCATCCCACTGTATATCAGTTAGCGCGCGGCCTATTGAACCTGTTGCGCTCGATACCTGAACTGATCATGGGAATTATCTTCGTCGCCGCCGTTGGCTTCGGCGCCCTGCCGGGCGTGCTCGCTTTAGGCCTGCACTCTATCGGAATGGTCGGAAAGTTTTTTGCCGAGGCAATTGAACACGCCGACCAGGCACCCGTCGAGGCAGCTCGAGCGGCGGGTTGCAGTCCCTTGCAAGTCATTCTGCATGGCATTTTCCCGCAAGTATTGCCCCAGATGGCTGACACGGCGATTTACCGTTGGGAATACAACTTTCGTGCTTCAACGGTAATGGGCATGGTAGGCGCGGGCGGAATCGGATTCGAACTAATGGGTTCGCTACGCATTATGCAATACCAGGAAGTGTCGGCGATTCTGATCGTCATTCTGGTCATGGTCACCCTGGTAGATGCGCTAAGTTCCGGCTTGCGCAGCAAATTCAAGTAATAAAAACAGTAAATAAAGGCCTGCTTTATGAAACCAACCGTTGTACTGACACACTGGGTTCACCCGGAAATCATCGAGACCCTGGAGTCCGTCGCCACTGTCAGGGCCAACACCTCCCACGACACATTAAGCCGCGACGAAATCCTGGCCCGTTCAGCCGACGCAGATGCATTAATGGTGTTCATGCCTGACAGCATCGACGAGCAATTTTTAGCAGCTTGCCCGAAGCTGAAAATCGTCAGTGCGGCGCTTAAAGGCTATGATAATTTTGATGTTGATGCCTGCACGCGACGCGGCATCTGGTTCAGCATCGTCTCGGATTTACTGACGATACCGACCGCGGAATTGACGATTGGTTTGCTATTGGGCCTGACGCGTCACTTACCGGAGGGCGACCGGCGTATCCGGAGCGGCGGTTTTCGCGGTTGGAGGCCGGAACTATACGGCACCGGCCTGACCGGACGTACCGTGGGCATCATAGGCATGGGTGCCGTGGGACGCGCCGTCGCGCAACGCCTATCCGGCTTCGACATGAAAATTGTGTATTGCGACAATATTCCACTGCCTGACGACCAGAAAACGGCATGGGGCGCTCAACAGCTTAGCCTGGATGAATTGCTGGCAAGCAGCGACTTCGTGATCCCCATGTTGCCCATGACGCCACAGACCCTCCACTTGCTTGGTGCCGACGCCATCGCGAAAATGCGCCCGGGCAGTTATATTGTCAACGCCTGCCGGGGCTCGGTTGTCGACGAGAACGCTGTCATCGACGCCTTGCGCAGCGGCCAGCTGGCGGGCTATGCCGCAGACGTGTTCGAAATGGAAGAATGGTCCCGACCCGACCGTCCGGACGCGATTCCTCAAGCCCTACTCGACAATACACGCCAAACCTTCTTCACGCCGCACCTGGGCTCGGCCGTGCAACAAGTCCGCCTCGACATCGAACGTGAAGCGGCGCACAACATCATTCAGGCCTTACGCGGAGAAAGGCCATCCGGGTCGATTAATGCTCCCGCCATTCATGACAAGCGTGCAGAATGAACTTGGAACGTGTCACCACGTTTCTGGCCGTGGCTAAACATAATGGATTTCGCGAAGCAGCCAAGCACACAGGTTTATCTCAGTCGTCGGTCACACAGCATGTACGGCGGCTGGAAGAAACGCTGAAAGTCACCCTGATCGAGCGCAATCACGCAGGCAGCGTGCTTACGCCGGAAGGTCGGGTGTTTCTACCGTATGCGGAAAACCTGGTCAGAGCACATACCCGGGCTTCCACACTGTTTGACGATAACAAACTGATAGTCGGCGCCAGTTCGAATACTGGAATCTACCTGCTGCCGCCCTATTTGAAAGCATTTATGGACACGTTGCCCCATACCGTAGACCTGGTTATTGGCAGCAATCCCAGCATTATCGAAAAACTGCAGAATTTCGAAATTGATGTGGCCATCATGGAGTGGTGGGATCCTCGGCCGGGATTTTCTGCCACGCTATGGCGCCGCGAGGATCTCGTCCTTATTGTTTCACCCGAACATCCGTGGGCTGGCATGCCCAGCGTCACTCGCGAGTTCCTGCACGATCAAGTATTGCTCGGCGGCGAAACCGGCAGCGGAACCGGGCGACTCCTAGGCCAATATTTTGGCGAATATGCCAAAAAAATCGGCACATCGATGCAACTGGGAAGTACCGAGGCGGTCAAACACGCGGTACAAGCCGGACTTGGAATATCGCTGGTCATGGCGGCCTGCGTTGTTAATGAGATTCGTAGTGGCCTGTTGTGCGCCATACCATTCGAAGGCGCACCGCTGCAAAAAGAGCTTTATGTTATTTGCCGGGAATACGCACGGCAGAACCTTGCGGCGGGGGCATTTGTTCACTTCATGCTGTCGCACAATGTAGCGTCTCACCTCTCGAAGCACTGACACACTACAGGCGATTGACGTACTATTGATCGAAACCGATGCCCATTGTTGATCAGGAGCTCACGCCATGCCAGAAGACCTTCTCCCCGACGGCGCGCTGGAAGTTGTCGTCGTACCACGCACGCAAGACCTGGGCGACAACTTTGAAGTAAGGCGTGCCCTGCCATCAAAGCAACGGCGCATGGTCGGCCCGTTTGTCTTTCTTGATCAGATGGGGCCGCACGTTTTTGCGCCAGGCCGTGGCCTGGATGTGCGCCCTCACCCCCATATTGGTTTGGCTACGGTTACGTATCTGTTTGATGGCGAAATACTGCATCGCGACAGCCTGGGCAGCGTACAGGCCATACAGCCGGGCGACGTCAACTGGATGACGGCGGGCCGCGGCATTGTGCACTCCGAGCGCACGGCCGAACATGACCGCCAACTTGAATCATCTTTGTTCGGTATGCAATGCTGGGTCGCCCTGCCCCAAGCGCATGAAGAAACGGAACCTGCCTTCCTGCATACGGGAAAAGGCGATCTGCCGGTCGAGGAAGACAAGGGGGTGTCGGCCCGTATTATTGCCGGCAGTTTTTTTGGGCGTCGCTCTCCGGTGCCGATTTTGTCGAATCTTTTCCAGGTCGACGTGGTATTGCAACCCGGGTCGCAATTGGAAATTCCCCCCGAGTACCCTGAACAGGCAATTTACGTAGTGCAGGGCACCCTCGACCTGGGCAAAGACGGGCTTTTCGATTCGGGCCAACTGTTGGTGCTGAAGCCGGGTAGACATGTCACCCTGGCTGCGGCGGGCCCCTCGCCGGCCAGGCTCATGCTGCTGGGCGGCGAACCCATGGATGGCTCGCGCTACCTGACTTGGAATTTTGTCTCCAGCTCTGCCGAACGTATCGAACAAGCCAAAGACGACTGGCGCGCGCAGCGCTTTCCCATGGTTCCCAACGAGACCGAATTTATTCCCTTGCCCGATCTCCCTGGCAAGCCAGTCCGATACCCTTAAGCGACTGACAGAAAGATAAGGAAATTTATGACTAAAGATATTAGCGATCAGTGGCGAGACGACTTATCGTCACAACGTCTTAAAGAAAGCTGGGTCCGGATAATGCGCGGCCTGCCGAATTATGAAGGCACCATAAATGCATCGGCATGGTTTGAAAGCGCCAAAAAGCTAGGCCTGGATGAAGGGCAAGCCAATCAAGTGCTCGAATGGTCCAAGGACGATGGCTTGATCAGCCACCGCCAAGAGGCCGGTCACCTTTTGCTTACGAGCAAAGGTGTAATTTTGCTGAAAGAGTCAACAAAATAATTGCTTATGCATGGTAAAACCTTGACCGAAATGCAAGAGGCTCTCTTTCGCTTTCTCCCACGCTAACAGCGAACACCGCAACGTAGCGCCAGCCTAGCTGCCTTTGTGGCGTGCAGCGACTACCTGCGGATCGTGCAACAGAATATCGGCAAACTCACGCACGAGCCCTATTTTGGCTGACTCGTGCTTGATAATAAGATGCAGATTCCTGATTGACCATGGTTCATCGATTGCAATACCGCAGATGCGCTTTTCAAGGATATGCTGCTCGGCAACACTGGCAGGTACCAAAGCCACTCCGACTTGGGCTTCGACCAGATACAGTACAGAACTGAAATCCTGGACGTGGACACGGGCGTTAAGCGCCTTTCCCGCTAAACGTGCCTGATTGCTCAGGAACACAAAATTGCTGCTGCTTCGATCCATGCAGACGAAATCGTGTTCAAGAAGTTGCTGGAATGATGCTGACTTTACGCCTGCCAATGGATGATCAATCGCCACAGCGCAAATCAAGCGATCTATGGCATAAAGCTGCACATCCAACGTATGCGAACTGAAGTCGCCGGCGACGATACCGATATCGGCATCCCCGTCTTCGATTCCGGTAACAATCGAAGGACTGTCTTTCTCTTTCAGATCGACATTTATACTGGAATTTGCGGCAAGGAAACGCGCCAGGCTGGGAATGATGAAGCCATTTAAAGAGCTGCTGTTTGCCAGCAGGCGAATGCTTCCTTTCAGATTCTTGGAATAATCGCTAAGTTCCGCATGCATTAGCTCGACATCGGCCAAGAGTTTATTGGCATGACGCGCCAAAACCTCGCCAGCAGGCGTCAATACCATGCCCTTTGGAGTCCGCCTGAAAAGAGGGCTGCCCGCAGCATATTCAAGGTTCTTGAGCCGATAACTTGCCGACGAAGCGGTCATATGCATGACGCCTGCGCCCGCAGACAAATTCCCCGCTTCAAGTATGGCCTTGAATAGCCTTAAATCCTTCAAATCGTAGCGCACAAGATCTCCCGCTATCGCCATTTCTTTACCTGAGTATGGTAAAGAATAGCGAGTAGCTGGGATCCTTACAACAGCGTCACAATTTACTTGTTAATTAGCTTCCTGCGAGCGCTTGCGGGCCAGTTTGGCGCGAACGAATTCACCCATGTACTTCTGGGGCTCGCCGGTATTGAATGCGGCAGCGAACTCTTTGACGCCATTACGAATCGACGTGTCCAGCGGTTCATCTTCCCACTCGCGCAGCAGACGTTTTTGCTGGGCAAGCACTTGAGTGCCTAATCCGGCCAGTGAATTCGCCACGCGAATCGTTTCGGCGTCAAGGTCGGCAAGAGGTACGACCCGGTCCACCAATCCATAAGATAGCGCCTGTGTCGCGTCGACAACCTCGCCAGTCAATAGCATCCATGTGGCGCGGGCTTTGCCGATAAGGCGGGGAAGCAATGCTGCATGGATGATGGATGGAATCCCCACTTGCACTTCGGGCATGCCGAACTTTGCGGCATCGTCGGCAATGCGCAGATCGCAAGCCAGAGCAAATTCCAACCCGCCCCCTAGACAATAGCCCGGCATCCGTGCAATGACGGGTATAGGAAGGAGCCGCACGCGATCGCATAACTGCCGCAAAGCGTCGATAAACGCCTCGGCACGGGACTCATCGAAATCGGCCATTTCTTTGATGTCGGCCCCCGCGACGAAGGCTTTGTCGCCTTCACCGCGCAAAATCAAAACACGAATGTCGGTCCGCGCTGCGATTTCATCCAGGGCCGCGGACAGCGCCGCAACAACCGGTGTGCCAAGAATGTTCAAACTGCCTGCGTTACGCATAGACAGTGTCCCGACACCATTGTCAGCAACGACCAAAGCGGCATGCTCTTCCCATTCTTTCTTGCTCATATCATTCCTTACAGTTTTTCGAAGCCGATCGATTCAACGACTTTCTTCCATTGCTGGTTCGAATTGCTGATCATTGCGGAAAACTCTTGTCGCGTGGTGTAGTTGGGAACGGCACCTTGTTGTTCAATCAGGGCAATGACCGCCGGATCTGCCAACGTGGCCTTGACAGCTTGATTCAAGATCTCAAGAACATCTTCCGGTACATTTGCCGGTGCGGCCAGGCCAAACCAAGATGGCGTATTCAGTTGGGGATATCCCACCTCGGCGTAAGTCGGAACATCGGGCATGTCTTTTACCCGCGCCGGGGCGGCCACAGCCAACGGGCGAATCTTGCCCGCCTGAATTTGCCCGGCCGACGATGGCAGGTTGTCGAATACGACATGGATCTGACCGGCCAACAGGTCGGTCAAGGCCGGTCCCAGGCCTTTGTAAGGCACGTGCAGCATTTCCGTTTTAGTTACGCTTAGAAATTGCTCGCCGAACAGGTGGCTGTAGCCGCCGTTACCCGAAGACCCAAACGTGAACTTCTGAGGATTTGCTTTCAAATTTTCAATAAGCTGCGAGAATGTCTTGATATCGGAATTCGCATTCACATCAAGGACGCCCAGCACGTTCGCCAAATTGCTGATGGGCGAAAAATCTTTCACTGGGTCATACAACGATGTTTTCTGCACACTGGGGTTCACGGCATGCGAGCTTTCGACTGCCATGACCAAGGTGTAGCCGTCTGGCTTTTCCCTGCTCGCAAAAGCGCTTCCTATCGCTCCACCTGCTCCCGGCTTATTGATGATGATCACAGACTGCCCCAAAACCTGACCCAATTTGGGTGCGACCACACGGGCTACGAGGTCGGTCGTTCCGCCAGGCGCATAAGGAACGATCAATTTAATGGGTTGTTCGGGGAAAGCGGCCGATGCCAAGGTGGACGCTGTCAATAAGCCAGTGCCAATCGCTGATTTGATAAATTTGTTCAACATAAAAGACCTCATTAGTAATTTAATTTTTTTCGGATGCGGGTAATAGCTGTGATGTATGCTCGCCCAGTAAAGGCGGCGGATCGAAGCGCCCCATATGCGAGTGGCCCGCCAGCATTGGGTTTCCGACCAGGGGAATGTCGCCCAATACCGGATGATTCACATATCTCAACATGCCGCGATGCTGGACCTGTTCGTCTGCGAACACTTCTTCCAACGTATTCACCGCTCCCCACGAAATTCCCCGGGCATCCAGAAGATCGCTCCAGTACTGACGTGGATTTTTTATCAGAATAGCGGCCAGAATCGGCCTTAAAGCTTTCAGGTTGCTGATCCGACCGCTATTGGTCGCGAAACGTTCGTCGTCAGCCAGTTCGGGGCAACCGCACATTTCGCATAACTTTTTGAACTGAACGTCGTTTCCCACCGCAAGGATAAAATAGCCGTCTGCCGCTTCAAAAACCTCGTAGGGCGCCAGATTGGGATGGGCATTTCCGCTGCGCTCAGGGTTACGCCCCGATGCCAGGTAGTTGGCGCCTTGATTTGCATTCATGGCGACTGCGACATCCAGCAAGGCCAAGTCCAACCATGCCCCCTCGCCGCTGCGCTCGCGTTGGAACAGGGCAGCAAGAATCGCCGATGTCGCGTACATACCCGTCGTAATATCGACAACTGCCACGCCCGCGCGCAAAGGACCGGCGCCCGCTTCATCGTCGGCGCGACCGGTATAGCTCATCAGGCCACCCAGGCCCTGAAAAATATAGTCGTATCCCGGACGCGCCGCTTTGGGTCCGGTTTGCCCGTACCCTGTAATGGACGCATAGACCAGCTTCGGATTAATGGCCTTCAAACTTTCATAATCGAGGCCGTACTGTTTCAGTGTGCCGACTCGATAATTCTCTACAAGCACGTCGGCAGTACGCGCAAGCTCGACGAGCTGCTTGCGGTCCGTCTCAGACTTGAAGTCCAGGCAGATTGATTTTTTGTTTCGATTGCAGCAAGCGAAGTAAGCCGACATGAAGTCGGAACCATCTGCTGACTCAAAATAAGGCGGCCCCCAACCTCGTGTGTCGTCGCCGCCCTGCGGGCGCTCGATTTTGACGACTTCCGCACCCAAATCGGCCAGGTTCTGGGTGCACCAAGGCCCTGCCAAGATGCGCGACAAATCGAGGACGCGTACGCCCTTTAATGCATTTCCAACCATCGATACCCTCGTCCAGATAGATGACCAGTCTACGGAGCAAGGGTAAAAGAAGCCAGTTCAAATCTTCGAAAGCGACGTTCGTATATGACGTAAGTGCGGCCAAATCGAGGCTGGGCCTGCGAAGTAAGACGCTAGGAATGAAAGATAACGAAATCTTCCAATGCGATGCGATCGGGCCTGAACTGATTGGCGACACAGGCGGGGTCTTCGTAGCCCATGGATATTCCGCACACTACAATTTGGTCATCGCCAATACCCAGCGTACTTTTCACGATGCCGGGGTAATTGGCCAGTGCCGCCTGTGGGCAGGTATGCAGGCCGCAGCCGCGCGCCGCAATCATGATGCTCTGTAAGAACATGCCGTAATCGAGCCAGCTGCCCTGTTCCAGATCGTTATCTATCGTGAATATTAATACGACTGGCGCGCCAAAGAATTGATAGTTGCGTCCGTGCTGCTCGGACGACGCTTGCCTGTCGCCCTTTTTAATGCCCAGCGTTTCATATAAACCCCACCCCGTCTGGCGGCGGCGGTCGATGTACGGGCTGCGCCATTGCACAGGATAGTAATCATATTCGCGAGATTCAGGTAGCTTGCGCTCGTGGGCGTCAAGCAAAAGCCGCGACAGCTCGTCGCGCATGGCACCCGTTACCACGTGCACTTTCCAAGGCTGAATATTGCTGCCGCTGGGGGCATACGAAGCAGCCGACAAGATATCGCTGATGTGTTCGTTGCTGACAGGCTTCGAAAGGAAGCCCCGCACACTGCGACGCGAAGTGATGGCTTCAAAAACAATGTCGGCTTGATTCATGTATGTCCCTAGCTTACACGCGCTTGGTAGCTTAGTATTTGCCCATGTAGTCGCCCTTGCCTATTTCGACGCCATTATGGCGAAGAAGAGCATAGGCTGTCGTTACATGGAAAAAGAACTGGGGCAGGCCGTAAGTCAGCAAGTACGACTGACCAGTAAATTTCCTTTCCTTCGGCGTGCCAGGACGCGTAACGATAACCCGGTCCTCATGGCCATCGATCTGTTCCGGAGTAACACCATCGATGAAGCTTAAGGTTTTGGCAATTAGCTCGTGAAGATCGGCAAAGGTCTGTTGATTATCTTCGAATTTGGGAACTTCAACCCCGGCCAGGCGTGCCGACACACCACGTGCAAAGTCTGAGGCGACCTGCACTTGGCGGATCAAAGGAAACATGTCCGGAAAAAGACGTGCCTGTAACAAGGCGTTCGGGTCTATCTTCCTGGCTACAGCGTGTTCTTCGGCTTTGGCCAGGATACCGTCCACGCTCTTTAACATTTGTTTGAAAACAGGAACTGAAGCGGCGTAAAGCGAAATTGTCATGATATTTCCTTGTGAAGAAGTGACATGATTATAGGCATCGCCGCGACTAGGGTTGGGAAGCCCGAAAAAAAGCCCGCATCGACAGTATCCATGTGGGGCTTGAGGCCAAAAAGGGACGCTTGGCTGGCGCGCTGGTCCGCGAAGTCGATAAGCAAATTTGGCTTATTTCGCTTTCAGGCATGTGCTCATGAACGATTTCCGGTCATCGCCTTTTAGCGCCTTGGTGCTTGCCTGGGCATTGCAGTCCTTCATGCGCAATTGCGACGCACTTAGCTCTTTCGAAGTCGTGACTTCGCCTTTCAGGCAGCTGCTCATGAAGACCTTGCGCTCTTCACCGCTTTTACCCGTGGCGTTCTGATTACAAGTCACCATACGCTCTTGCTGGGCCGTTTTAGCGTTCGAACCGCCAGACGTGGATTCTGCAGCCTGAGTCGCTGTGGCGGGTGCTGAATAGGCCGGAGCGGCGGCCCAGCCACTCAATAGAGCGGCAGTCAATAGAAGTCGCGTAGAAAGTGTCATGACGTCACCTTAAAAAACGGCGGGTTTGCCATTTGTATGGTCCGCCTAAACCGCCCGGGACGCAATGGTTGTATCGCGAGCTTTGCAAATTTTTTCGTGCAAACAAAAAGATATTTTGCATTCGCCCTCAATAATTTTGCGACCATACAAAAGATCTCAGGAGACATTCATAAGACTATATTTAAGGAACAACTATGTTTCGGACGACAACTCAAAAAGCCGGTACACGTACACTCTTCAGCGCTTCACTGGCCGTATTCATGATGGCTGCTCCCCTTGGTGCAACCGCCAACGCGCAGGCCTACCCCGATAAACCAATACGGCTCATCATCCCTTACCCTCCCGGCGGCGCAACTGACGTTATCGGCCGAATTGTCGGCAAGAATTTAAGCGACGAAATCGGCAGCCAGGTGGTAATCGAGAACCGCGGGGGGGCCGGCGGCAACATCGGCGCCGCTGAAGTGGCCCGTGCCAAACCAGACGGCTACACCTTACTGATGGGCGCGCTGACATCCCATTCCGTTATGGCGACGCTGGAAAAGGGCAAGTTGCAATACGATCTGCAAAAAGACTTGACCCCCGCCGGCGTCGTCGGCTTTGTTCCCTTGGTCGCGGTGGTCAACCCTTCCCTGCCTATTAATTCATTGAAAGAACTCGTTGAGTACGCCAAGAAGAATCCCGGCAAGCTCAACTTTGCATCATCCGGGGCCGGTGCACCACAACGAATGGCGATGGAACTATTCAAACAGATCGCAGGCGTCGATATCATGCATGTGGCCTATCGAGGCAGCGGCCCGGCCATGACCGACCTGGTCGGGGGCCAAGTCCAAACGATGACAGAAACCGTTCCTGCAGCGATCTCGTTCATCAAATCAGGTCAGTTGCGACCCTTGGCAGTATTGACCCCTGAACGCGTCTCGATGCTGCCCGATATCCCGACCGCCAAGGAACAAGGCTTTACAGGGTTTAATGTCAGTTCCCTGTTTGGCGTCATGGCGCCTGCCGGCACTCCTGCACCGGTTCTACAGAAAATCAACAAGGCTCTGACCACTGCTCTGGCCAAGCCGGAAGTCAAGGAACAGCTGCTGCAACAAGGCGTATATGCTGACCCGCTAAGCATTGATGCATCCAAAGTCCGGCTTACTGCCGAGATCGATCAATGGGCCAAAGTGATCCACGACGGCAAAATCACCGTTAATTAACCGAAAGAAAGACCTAGTTCATGACCAAGAAACTCCCGGCAACACCCCAGCTTGATGCTAACGGTTTACGCAAAGGCTTGACCAGCTATGGCGACAACGGCTTTTCCCTCTTTTTAAGAAAGGCTTTTATCAAGGGCGCAGGCTACTCGGACTCGGCCCTCGAACGTCCGGTAATCGGCATCGCCAACACTGGCAGCGCGTACAACCCCTGTCATGGAAACGTGACGCAGCTGATGGAAGCGCTTAAGCGCGGGATAATGTTGGCGGGAGGGCTGCCCATGGACTTTCCCACGATCTCCATTCACGAAAGTTTCGCGTATCCGACCAGTATGTATTTGCGTAACCTCATGTCGATGGACACCGAGGAAATGATACGGGCGCAGCCCATGGACGCTGTCGTGCTGATTGGCGGCTGCGATAAAACGGTGCCGGCGCAGCTTATGGGCGCGGCGTCTGCCGGCATCCCTGCTATCCAGCTTATTACGGGTTCGATGCTTACTGGTTCGCACCGATCCGAGCGGGTGGGCGCATGTACCGATTGCAGGCGCTATTGGGGCAAGTATCGGGCCGAAGAAATAGACGACGAAGAAATCTCCGACGTTAACAATCAGTTAGTGGCCAGCGTCGGCACGTGCTCGGTTATGGGAACCGCAAGCACCATGGCATGTATTGCCGAAGCGCTGGGCATGACCGTGCCCGGCGGTGCTACCCCGCCCGCGGTTACCGCTGACCGCATGCGCATCGCTGAACTGACTGGTGCTCAAGCGGTGGCAATCGCAAAGCAGGGCCTGACCATCGACAGAATCCTGACCGAAGATGCCTTCGAGAATGCCATGCGAGTCTTACTGGCCATTGGCGGCTCGACCAACGGCATTGTGCACTTGGCTGCCATTGCCGGACGCTTGGGGCTGGACATCGATCTGAAAAAACTGGATCGCATGGGCAAGGACACGCCGGTATTGCTAGACCTTAAACCTTCGGGCCAGCATTACATGGAAGACTTTCACAAGGCGGGTGGCATGGCCACTCTTTTGCGCCAACTGAAACCCTTGCTCAAGTTAAATGCCCTGACGGTAACCGGCCGAACACTAGGAGAAGAAATCGAAATGGCAGGGCCCGGCTTTGCGCAAGATGTCGTCAAAACCATGAACAATCCAATTTATCCCCAGGGCGGCATGGCTGTCCTCGAAGGCAATTTATCGCCGGGCGGCGCCATTATCAAGCAATCTTCCGCCGACCCCGGACTAATGGAACACGAAGGCCGCGCCGTGGTCTTTGAGAATGCAGCCGATCTGGCAAACAGAATCGACAGCGACGACCTGGACGTTACCAAGGACGACGTGCTGGTGCTGAAAAATATCGGGCCGAAAGGCGCGCCGGGCATGCCCGAAGCCGGCTATATTCCTATTCCGAAAAAGCTCGCCATCAAGGGGGTAAAGGATATCGTTCGGATTTCCGACGGCCGCATGAGCGGAACCGCTTTCGGCACCATCGTTTTGCACGTGACCCCGGAATCGGCCATTGGCGGGCCTCTGGCCTATGTACAAAACGGCGACCGCATACGCTTGAGCGTCAGCAAACGGGAAATTTCCCTGTTGGTTAGCGATGCGGAATTGCAACGGCGCCGCGAACTGTCGCCAATAACCGCTCCGACCGCCGAAAGGGGGTACAAGAAGCTGTTTCTTGATACCGTCACGCAAGCAGACCAAGGCGTCGATTTCGACTTCCTGCGGGCCGCTCGCCCTGATGGCCCGGGCTCGGGCAAATAAACTTGGTCGGCCCGCGGCCCGATCAGCGGTATGGCTATAAATTTTGGCCAAAGACCGCCTTGGCTTCGGCATAGACGGAAGCGGCCATCCTGGCATGATGGCCTTGTGCATTCCACACAAGGCCATTTCTTCGCACGGGCGCCCGTCCGGGCAAGGGCACGCGCGTGATCGCCAGCGATTTCCACATCAATGACCAATCCGGAATCAACGAAACCCCCAGCCCTTCGTGAACCAACGAGGCAATGGCAAAAATGCCATCGATCTCAAGGCGTTGGTTGGGGCGTATTTGATGATCCCGTAAATAACGATCCGCCAGCTGACCGCCATACACTGAACGGTCGTATCGAATAAAAGGTTGTGTTGCCAGCAGATGGTGAGCCCCTTCATTCTTCAGATGTTCAGGCGCCATGACAACCAGCGGCTCTTCCATGAAAGCTTGCCATACGCAATTTTTTGGCACGGCAAACTGAGGTTCCACCACGATGGCTGCGTCAAGCTCGCCATTAGCCACTTTGCGGCATAGGTCTACCGACGCACCCGGCGTTACAAAGATCGAAGCATTCGGATAAATGTTGTAGATACGTTTAAGTATCGGAGGCAGAATAATGTTCAGTGCCGAAACGAAGCAACCAATGCGCAGTTCTCCGGGCTGGCCGCCGTCGACAGCCATAGCGCGAAGATCGCGAATGCTGCGAATAACGGCCCGCGTTTCATCAAGGATGCGAATACCGCTTTCGGTCGGTTTGACCGATCGCCCCGACCGCTTTACCAACTCAACGCCCAAATCGGCTTCCAGGGCCTTGATACGTGCTGCAATGGCCGCCGAGGTCAAGTCCAGTTGCCGGGCCGCGCCGGCAAAAGAGCCCGCTTCGACTACGGCGACAAAGCTTTGCATATATTTCGTGTCCATGGTGTCCGATGGTAAGCGATGAGAAAGCAAAAAAATCTATTGTCTAAACCAAGCGAAAATCACTTTAACTTAAAGTGTATTGAAGCCATACTTTTATAGTTCAGTGCATGAAATCAATTTGCGGAGACCAAATGACCAATTCGAAAATACGTGGGGTACTCTCCCCCGTCCTGACCCCATTCAACCCCGACTACTCCATTTCGAAGCCGCGATTTCTTAAACATTGCACTTCCCTGATCGAACAAGATGTAGGGCTGGCCGTGTTCGGCACGAATTCCGAAGCGAATTCCCTGTCGACTAACGAAAAAAGACAGCTGCTGGACGTACTGGTGGAAAACGGCTTGCCCACCAACAAAATGATGCCTGGCACCGGCTGTTGTTCGATTACAGACTCAATCGAACTGTCCAGGCATGCGGTCGAATTGGGCTGCAGTGGGGTCTTGATGCTTCCGCCCTTTTACTACAAAGGCGTTAGCGACGAAGGCCTGTACCGCAATTACGCCAGCATAATCGACGGCGTTGCCGACACACGACTGAAAATCTATCTTTATCATATTCCGCCGGTATCTCAGGTGGGTATCAGCCTGGCGCTTATCGAACGCCTGCTGCAGGCGTATCCCGACAATATCGCCGGCATCAAAGACAGCTCGGGAAATTGGGACAACACTCTGGCCATGCTGCAGCAGTTCCAGCCGGCAGGCTTCGATGTCTTCGCGGGCAGCGAGGCTTTCCTGCTACAAACTTTGCGCCACGGAGGCGCAGGCTGCATTACGGCCACCGGCAATGTCAATCCATCGGCCATCGCCCGTCTTTATGCAACATGGCAACAAGACGACGCCGATGCGCAGCAAGCCGATCTGAATTCAGTTCGCGGTGTATTCCAGAAGCTTCCCATGATTCCCGCCATGAAAGCGGCTATTGCATGGCAAGCGGAAGACCCGGCTTGGGCTACAGTAAGGCCCCCCCTGGTCGAATTGAACCAGGAACAGAATAGCCAGCTAATCAAAGAACTGACTGAAATCAACTTCCAGATCAACAACTCCAAGGCGCTGGCATACGCAGGCGCCTGACCTCAAGGCGCGCCTGGTCTTCCAGGCGCCGCCTCCACCAACATGATTCCATATACCTGTTTCCCGCCCCTGCTGACGTTCGGCGTTTTTCCAGAAGCGATCGCTAACCGGCTCGGGCAGGTATTTCAGCTATATACGCCCGACGATCTGGCCATCAACTCTGAACTGCACCACCGCATTGAAGGAATCGTTACGCGCTCGAACTATCGCATCTCGCAGGAATTGCTCGAGCGGCTCCCTAACTTACGTATCATCGCCACCAATGGGGTAGGCTACGACGGGATTCCCTTACCCTATACCAAAAGCCGGGGTATTGTTGTTACCAACACGCCCAACGTACTTAACAAAGCCGTAGCCGAGCTCGCGATCGGATTGCTCCTGGCGATACTGCGCCGCTTGCCGCAAGCCGACCAGTTCGTCAGAAGCGGAGACTGGCAAATACGTCCATTCCCACTTGGAACCACTCTGGCTGGCAAGAAAATCGGCATGGTCGGTTTCGGCAGAATAGGCAAGGAAATCGCCAAACGCCTGGTGCCCTTCGACGTTGAAATGGCATATTTTGGCCGAACCCGGCAACAAGTCGAAGCGGTTTATTTCGATGACCTGAAAAAGCTGGCCTTGCATGCAGATGTTCTAATTGTGTGCTGCCCTGGTGGCCCAGACACATTTCAGATTATCAACGCCGATGTTCTACAAGCGCTTGGGCCTGCGGGCATATTGGTCAACATATCCCGTGGCAGCGTCGTCAACGAGATCGATCTTTGCCAAGCCCTGGCCAATGGCACCATTCTGGGTGCCGCGCTCGACGTCTTCAACGAAGAGCCTTTGGTCGACAGCCCCTTACGCCGCCTGGGTAATGTTGTGCTGGCACCCCATATGGGCAGCGCCACCCATGAAACACGCATGGAAATGGCCGAGCTAGCCATCCTGAACCTGACCGGTTACTTCACCAACGGTCAGGCGGTGTCCCCAGTTACGGTATAGCCAAATCCAGAAAAGCGCGCACTAGTTTCTCGCGCGAATTTGCCCTGAGCCATAGCAATCCAAGACTGCGCGTCGGAACAGGTTCCGGAAGGCTATGGCGCGTCAGGGCAGGTTCGATAAGGTCACCGGAAGCCCAGTCGGGAAGCACCGATACCCCTAAACCGCTTTTGACCAAGTCGGCGATGTAGTCGATACCGTCCAGCTCAAGCTTGGCATCAGGGTGCACGTTATGCGAACTCAAATATTCATCAGCCATTTTTCCGGCAACCACCCGCCGGTCGTAGCGTATAAATGGGTTTTCCTTGATGATGGTGAAAGGGTCGCGTCCCTCCATACCCGCCGGCGTCAATAAGACCAGGCGCTCCGTTCTTAGCGTTTTCCAATTCAGCGTTTTCGGCATCTCGAAGAAGGGATGCACCAGGATAGCCGCGTCCAGATCGCCCCGCAGCACCCGGTCATACAGCACGGTCGACGCGGCCGGCTCGATCAGGACCTCTATATTTTCGTAGGTTTCAACCCACTTCTTTAGTACCGGCGGGAGCATGCCTTTCAAGGCCGAAGGCGTCGCCCCCAAAGTCAACGGCCCCGCGGGCAGCTCGTTATTGCTGGCAAGCGCGTTGAAATTTTTCACCTCGAGCAGGATCAGCTTGGCTTGCTTAAGCACCTTGTTGCCGGCTTGTGTCGGTTTGACGGTTCTGCCCGACCTTTCGATAAGCGCGGTACCGACCTCTGCCTCCAGCGCCTTCAGCCTTAACGATACGGCGGTAGGAGTCAGGTCCAGGAACCGGGCGGCGGCGGCAATCGAGCCCAGTTCCACCACCTGCACGAAGCTCTCTATAAAACGGGTGTCCACGTTCCTCCCGGGGAATCGGTGTCTGGCCTATGGTTGCCAAGGGCAGGCTACCGCAGATCAAAAGATTGTTTTTCTTACTTCTGAAGGCAGGGAAAGAACATTGTTCCTTCATTCCAGATCTACAAGAATAGGAAAAAGCATTCATTAACTTAATCCAGCTTACAGAAGAGAAAAGATTCTATGCCAATTATTCAGTCCATAGAAGTTTGTGCAGTCGCGGTACCGCTCGACGTCGTCACATCGTTTTCCAATAGAACCGTCAGTACCCGACATTACGGCCTGGTCAAAGTCCGGTCCACCGACGGGGTCGAAGGCATAGGGTTTTGCTATGTCGGCAGTTCAGGCGGAGCCATATTCAGCCAGGCAGTCAAAGAATTATTTGCACCGGTGCTGATTAACAGCGATTCGTACGCCGTTGAAGGCCTGTGGCAGAAAATGTATCAGGAAGCACTGCTGCAGGGTCGGTCGGGCACGGTTATGCGAGCCCTTAGCGCTCTGGACATCGCGCTGTGGGATCTGAACGCCAAAACCAACCAATTGCCGTTGCACAAGTTCATGGGCGCCGTCGAACTCGAGGCAGTACCCGCCTACGCAAGCGGCGGGTATTACCTGGACGGCAAAACGCCTCAGCATCTGGGCGAAGAAATGGCCAGCTATGTAGCGAAAGGCTTTAAGGCTGTAAAAATGAAATCGGGCCGGCTTTCGCCCCGCGAAGAAGAAGAACGACTGAAAGCTGCCAGGGAAGCCATAGGCCCTGACGTCGAATTGATGATGGACATGAACAATGCCTGGGCCGACACCACGCAAGCCATGCAGTATGTCAGGCGCTTTGAACAATACGATCCCTACTTCTTCGAAGAACCGTTCCTTCCGGACGATATCGATAACCATGCACGGCTCGCCAAGCTGACCACTGTGCCTATCGCAACGGCCGAGATCGGTTATGGCCGCTGGTATCACAAAGAACTGATGGACAAGGGCGCGGCGTCAATTCTGCAGACCGACGCCGCGGTGTGTGGCGGCATCACCGAATGGCGAAGAATTGCCCAGACGGCCGCCAGTTATGGCTTGATCATGTGCCCTCACTGGTTCCATGACCTGCATGCACCCCTAGTGGCCAGCACGCCAAATGCAAGGTATGTGGAATTCTTCTGGAACGATCAGGTGCTGAATTTCCGTAACCTGGTTGACCGCCAACTTTCGCACAAAGATGGCAAAGTCATACTGCACCAGGAACCGGGCTTGGGATTCGGATTCGACGAAAAGTTCATTGCCAAATTCGGCAAGTGGGAAACAGTGAAGTGAGTTAAACCGGGGCACGGCAAGGCGAACATCGCCCTGCCCCGGAATCAGAATACTAATAAGTAAATACTGGAGAGAGACAAATGTTCAAATTAAAGAAAGCCATAATCCTGTCATGCATGTCGACGGCTTTAATGGGCATACAGCCCGTTTTTGCGGCCGACGACTGGCCAACGCGCTCCATCACCTATGTTTCGCCTTTTCCCGTTGGCAGCAATACCGACACCCTGGGCCGCATCATTGCCGACCAGATAGCAAAGACGCTCAAGGTATCGGTGGTGGTCGAGAACCGGCCGGGTGCGACTGGCATGATCGGTTCCAGTTATGTCGCCAAAGCCAAGCCCGACGGCTACACCATCATGGGCGGCAGTATCGCGTCGCATGCGATCAACGTCGGGCTGTTCCCCAATATGCAGTACGACGCAGTGAAGTCCTTCGAGCCCATAACCATCATCGGGTTCAATGCCAATACGCTGGTTGTGGCAAATAACAGCCCGTTCAAGAGCCTTAAAGACGTCATCGCCGCGGCCAAAGCCGCCCCCGAAACGGTAACCTATGCATCCTCCGGCATTGGCACAACTCAGCACATGTCCGGCGTGCTGCTTTCTTCGGAAGCAGACGTCAAGGCAGTGCATGTGCCCTATGGCGGCAAGTCGGCATTGCCCGACATTATTGGCGGCCAGGTCAGCATGATGTTTGAAGGCCCATCCGTCGTACCTCATGTGCTGCAAGGCACCGTCCGCGCACTGGCCGTCACCTCGCCAAAAAGGCTTGCGAGCCTGCCTAACGTTCCCACTATGCAGGAAGCCGGCTTACCCAATTATGAAATCCGTGCCTGGCAAGCGGTCTTTGCTCCGAAAGGCACACCTCAGCCCATTGTCGACAAGCTTTATCAGGCAATCAGCCTGGCATTGAAAAGCCCCGACGTACTTAGCAAGCTGAACACCATGGGTGTAGAACCTTCTGGTATGCCGCCGGCAGAATTCGCGGTATTCCAGCAACAGGAAATCGACAAATGGCGCAAACTGATCAAGGAAGCTGACATCAAAGTACAGTAAGGGTCTTCGCTGGCTTGATTCCCTAGGGGCCGTAGACGCGGCCCCATTATTTTTTCAGGAGACTAAATTGACACTGAATGATTCTGTTGTGGTCGTCGGCGGCGGCACCATGGGTTGCGACATCGCTGGCATTTTCTACGCCGCTGGTTGGAACGCCCAAGTCGTTGAAACGAACGATAAGGCACGGGCGCGCCTGCCCAGTGCAGTACCGGCCGCCGCCGCCGAAACCGGCATTCACAAGCAAGGCGGGTCGATTGACGCCCTCGCATCACTGTCTGACATCGACTGGTCCCATGCGCGTATCGTCATAGAATGCGTCCTTGAAGAGCTCTCTGTTAAACAACAGGTATTCCAGGAACTCGAAAAATTAGCGCCCCCGGGTATCCCGCTTACCAGTAATTCATCGGGCTTGCCTATCAGCAAAATTGCAGCAAATTGCACAAGCGCAGAGCGCATGCTGGGCCTGCACTTTTTCATGCCGGCTCACTTGGTACCTGCCGTTGAAGTGGTCCGCAGCATTCATACCGACGAAGTTCACGCCCAGGAGGTCAGCGATATCATGCGCGCAGTGCGCAAAAAACCGGTGCAAGTCAAACGAGACGTTCCCGGCTTCCTGGCCAACCGCATTCAACACGCGCTAATGCGCGAAGCCATTGCCTTGGTCGATGAAGGATTCGCCAGCGCCGAAGACGTCGACCTCGCGGTGCGTTATGGTTTTGGTTTTCGTTATATTGCCGCCGGCCCTTTGCTGCAAAAAGACCTGGCCGGCATTGACATTCATTGCGCGGCTGCCGCATCGATTTACCCCGAACTGCATCAAAACACAGAGCCCAGCCCACTGATGCAAACTTTGGTCTCGCAGGGACATTACGGCGTCAAATCGCCCAGTCGCAAAGGGTTCTACGAATGGGACGATGATTCCATTGCCCGGGCCCAGTCTCGCTATCAAACTGCTCTGAAAAAAGCCATGCAAATCTTGCGCGACGAAGACAGCGAGTAATCCTGGAACCCCGTGGACCGATCGGCATGCCGCTTGCTATCAGCCCCCAGCGAACGTCAACTTTATGACGCTCCAGGGGGAAGCATGGCAAGCATCGAAAAAGTGGCAAATTTCATGAGGTCCGAATCATTAATGCTAGTCACGGCGGAGTCGTGCACCGCAGGGCTTATCGCCGCGACGCTCGCGGACATTCCTGGCGCGGGAAAACTGCTTGACTGCGCTTTCGTCGTATATTCCCCGGATGCCAAGAAAAACTGCGTGGCCGTCAAGCAAGAGACACTGGACAAATTCAACCTGACCAGCGAAGAAATTGCGCGGGAGATGGCCGAAGGAGCTCTGGGCAATAGCCGCGCGAATGTAGCGGTATCCAATACGGGGGTAACCGATGACACCGATGACGCCATTCCGGCCGGGACCCAATGCTTCGCGTGGGCATTCGAAGCAAACGGGTCCGGAGGCGCACCCGTAATATTCAGCGAAACGCGGCGTTTTTCAGGCGACAGGACGTCAATTAGGCAGGCCAGCGCGGAATACGCCCTTGAACGCATTCCGCATTACTTCACCCGACTGAAATAAGGTTGATGGACCCTTAATCGGCGCCTTTCTGGCCGGCGAATTGGGCAATGAGTTGCTCCAGGCTCTGGTCCCGTGACAAGGCGCCAACGTCTTTTAACGTGCCTTCCAGCCAGCCGTATATCAGGCGTCCTTCCGCAATATCTTGCATGCGCTTGCGTTCGAATTCGATTTTCTTCTGTGCATCGACCAGGGCCTGTGCGACCCGCGCCTTAGGCACCACGACAATGCCATCGTCGTCGCCTACGATCAGATCGCCCGCTTCGATCGCCACCCCGCCAACCGACACCGGGTGGCCGATTCGCCCCCCCAACTGGCGTGACGGACCATTCGGATTGGAACCGCAAGCGAATACGGGAAAACTGCCAGACCGCAACTCGCTGACATCGCGCACCGATCCATCAATCACGACCCCCGCCACTCCCGCAGCCGCCGCGTGTGCGCACATCATTTCACCCATCACGGCATACGTTGTATTTGCCTGGCCATCGATCACGATCACGTCGCCCGGTCGGGCCAACACAAGCGCGGCCTGGATCATCAGGTTGTCGCCAGGGCGCAACTCGACTGTCAGGGCTGGACCGCATACACGCAAGCCCGGAGTTACAGACTTGATCCGGCCATCGAGCGCCCCACGGCGATCAGCGACATCGGAAAATATAGATGAGGCGATTGCGGATGCTTGGGATACCTCGTCTTTACTTACCCGCTCGAATGCACTGTTGAGCATAGTTATCTCCTTCTTGTTGTTTTTTAGATGATCGCGTCTGCGAGCATCGCCGCTGCTTATAGAAAATCGTCACATATTTACAGGCAGATGCACTGAAACGCTTCGGTGTATTTGATCTTTTTATCTGCCCTTAACAATCGGGCCTAACGTGACCACAGCACATAAAAACCCTGCATTAAATACACCGCGCCAATCGTCATCACTATCCATTGCGTCCAGCGCCGGAACTGATGATCGGTAAGTCTTTCGAGAACGAGTTTGCTCAGGCTGGTCCCCATAATGGCCATCACCACGGCAATACCCATAGCCCATTCATCGGCCTGGACTTGATCGCCCAGGATACTCGTAAAGTAAATAAGCTTCGCCAGGTGCGAAAACGTTTGGCATGCGGCTTTGGTGGCCACTATGGTTCGCCTGTCCATCTGGTTACGCACAAAAAAGACATCAAGCAAAGGCCCTGAAACCCCAGCAATGAATTGCATTACCGTATTCAGAAAGCCGCAAAGCTCAGCGCCCAAGCGGCGGTTTACCTGCGGCACAAACTTCGCGGGTATCAATACAGCCATGAACGGAATGATGCCAAGGGCAATCAAAACAAAGGCCTTGTCCGGAACAAACGCCATAAACGAGAACATCGCGGCGGCAACCAGAAGGCCAGCAATGTATCGGGCGAAGATGCGGAAATTCACATTGCGGCGCCACATGATCGCGCGCCACCCGTTGGAGGTCATTTGCGCGGTGCCATGCAGAACCATTGCCGCCGGTACGGGCAGAAAGGCAATCAAGATGCCCATCAGCACCATCCCGCCGGCCATGCCGAATACTCCGGAAAGGAATGACGTGCCGAGCACGGATAACGCGATTAATACTAAAAGGCCGATCTGCAAGGTGGATCCGATAAGTCGAAGGAAGCGCTGTTCATATTGGCGGGTCCGAGATTATAGACGTCGACGTCAACGCCCGCGCGTAGCCGTGTTGCTGCATCGTCGCCGACGATTACAGGAGCGCTCGCCAGTCAAGTAGGCCGCTTGCAAACTGCAATGTTTTGATTCTTAGCCGGGTGCCGAAATACTTCCCGTGGGCGACAAGGGCTGCTGCACCGTCACCAATACGGTCTCTGGCGAATATGTCTTCCGTGCAGGTCCGTTGCGTAATATCGCCCTGACCGGCGACCAGCCCAAAGTGGAATGCCCCATTCTTCCGCGGGGCACCGCAACGACGCCCAGGCCGCAAAAATAAGCGATCGAGGCATTGACGGAGCGACGCCATCGCCCCGCTTAATAGAGGATAACCGGGACGGTGCGCTAGACGCCCCGCATCAATTCAATTTGATATTGGCTTTCTCGATAATCTGGCCATACATCACTGTGTCTTTCTGAATAAGCTTGGTTAAATCCGCCGGGGTACTGCCGACGGGCACGAAGCCGGAGTCCTTGAAGGTTTTCTTGACTTCTGGCTCCTGCACAATTTCGGCGATCTCTTTGGAAACGCGATTGACGATATCGTTCGGGGTACCCGCTGGCGCAAGCAAGGCCGCCCAGGAATTCATGACAAAACCGGGGAAACCCGCCTCGCCCATAGTTGGGATGTCGGCTTCGTCATCCCAACGCTTTGCTGAAGTAATAGCCAGTGCTTTCAGCTTGCCCTGCTTCACGTACTGCATGGGAACAAGAATCGGGTCGAATACCATGGAAACTTGGCCGCTAAGCAAGTCGGTCAGTATCGGGGCGCTGCCCTTATATGGGACATGAGTCATGGAAAGACCCGCCTGCAGGCCGAAATTAGCGCCCGTTAGATGCGCGCTGGAGCCGGTACCGCTTGACGCATAAGTGAGCGTATCCGGATGCTTCTTGCCGTAGTCGACCAGCTCAGCCACCGTTTTAACGGGCAGCTTATCGTTGACGAATAAAAACAGAGGCAAATCAGCGACATGCGAGATAGGCTCGAAGTCTTTAAAAGAATAGTTCAGCTTGTACAAATGCGGATTCACGGTATACGCGGCTAATACCATCACCAGCGTATATCCGTCGGGCTTGGCCCTGGCAGCCGTGGCGGTACCGATAGTGCTATTTGCACCCGGCTTGTTGGAAATAACCACCGGCTGTCCCAGGCGTTCTGAAAGCCGTTTCATTACCACCCGCGACACGGTGTCGGTAGAGCCCCCCGGGGTATACGGAACAATCACTTCGATGGGCTTTTCTGGCCACGCAGCTGCCTGTGCAGGTAAGTTGAAAGCCGCGGCCACGATACCACTGGCTATCAGCGTCGCAAACGCTATTTTTCTTGTTGTGTCGACTTCATTCATACTTCTGTCCCCTCCGAAATTACACGTTAATAAACAGTTTTCGTTAGCGCCTTAGCTTAACACTGGACACCCCGCGAGACGAGCCGGCGATTTTCATCTTGCTCGCTATAGCGATATGATCACGGCTGGCTGAACCAGCCCTTTTGCAACATGAGCATTCCAATGACAGACATTCCCGACGGCTATCGCGAGCGCCACCATAACAGCGAGTTTACCCATCTATGCGGCCCCTTCTATGAAAAGGTAGAGAACGGCAAGCAGATCGAATTGGCGCTACGTATTTCTACCAAGCACAGCAATCTTCGTGGCATTACCCATGGCGGCCTGCTGGTCACAATTGCCGACAGCGCCATTGGTGACGCTGTGGCCGAAGCCTATGGTGACGAGGTGGGCTTGGTTACCGTAAGCCTGACCAGCGAATTCTTCAAAGCCGCGAAAATGGGCGACTGGGTCGTGGCGCGTGCGACAGTACAAAAGCAAGGCCGCCGCATGGCGTTCGCCGACTGTTTTCTGTATGTGAATGAAGAGAAAATCTTCCGTGCGAGCGGGGTGTTTGCCATTGTCGAACGTAAAGGCGGGCGTTAGCTGTCACTACAAACGGGAACACCTGTATTACTGAAGACGGAAAGGATCAGTCCGTGCTCAAGCTATGCCTGAGACAGCTTCTTAACGGTTTTCCGTAGCATGCCTGCCACTTCGCCGTGCAGGCGATCTTCCGGGAGTACGCTGGCGGGCCCACCGCAACTCATCACGAAGAATCCTTCACCCGTAAAGGTTGCGAAGGGCGCAGCGACGGCGTTGATGCCCTGCTGCCAGTCGCCGACCGCAAAACAGCAACCCGTCGCACTTAAATCGCGACTAGCCTGTTCAAGAATTTCTGGCGCGATGGTCTCCCCTTCGAAACGGGCCAGCACGCCATCGCGTTGGGCGGTTGGCAAGGCCGCAAGATATGCGCGCCCCATGGCGCTATCAGGCCCTAGCCGGTGACCCACGGGCAAACGTAGATACAAAGCAGAGGAACCATGAACGGCCTCGACATAGGTCATGGCATGCCCATCGAACGCGCCTAACGCCACAGCCGCCCCCGTCGCCTGCGCCAATTCTTCCATCAACGGCCGCGCCAATTGCCGCACTTCAAGATTCGCCAATAGCCCAAAGCCCAGTGCCAATACCCCGTAGCCCGGCGAATATCGCCCGGTATCAGGGTGATAACGCAGGTACCCCGTCACGGTCAGCGTGTAGACGATGCGGCTGATTGTGGATTTAGGCAATCCGGTTAATGTGGCCAGTTCAAGGTTGCCCAAGGTTTTGACGCCCGGCCCAAAGCAGCGCATGACACGTAATCCTCTGGCTAAAGCCTCGACAAAATCGGGTGATGTCTCGTCGGCCTGTAGCGCCTTACGCTTACGGCGGGCCGGGCGGCCATGCGCTTGCATGGAGGCGTTCAAATCAATGGGCATGAAGATGTCTTTGGCAAAAGGGTTTGCATTTCTGCGCGAGTGCTTCTATATTGGTTCTAAAACTGAAACTGAATTCCATTGTACGGGATTCAGTTTATTGATGGCAAGACTGTCTTTTCCCTACACAGCAAATAAAACCAATATGGAGACGAGAATGATCAAAATTGGTACCAAAATCTTCGCAACCGCCGTACTTGCCACCTTGGTCAACATTGCGACCGCCGCGCCATTTCCCGAACGCGCAATCACTGTTGTGACACCGTTCCCCGCCGGAGGCGCGACCGACGCACTGACTCGCGTCCTGACCGAACATATGAGCAAGACTTTGGGGCAGGCACTGATCGTTGAGAACAGGGCCGGCGCCGCCACCACGATCGGCGCATCGTATGCAGCGCGCGAGAAGCCCGATGGCTATACCGTTCTGCTGGCGACCAACTCCACACTGGTCACCAATCGCTACCTGTATAAGACCTTGTCGTATGACCCTGATGCCTTCGCGCCCATCGGCATGATAGGCATCGGTCCCATGGTCCTGCTTGCCAGCAAAAAGCACAAATTCAAGAAAGTAGCAGACGTCGTCGACTTCGCTCGGCAGAACCCCAGCACGCTAAGCATCGCGTCGTTTGGTGCTGGCACGTCGTCGCATCTGGCTGCCGAATATTTCCAGCAGGTGGCCGGCATCAAGATGCTGCACGTTCCTTTCAAAGGTTCCACCCAGGCGCTGCCGCAGCTGATAGGCGGCGACATCGATCTGTTTTTCGACATGGTCGCCACCGGCATGCCGCAGGTCAACAGCAGCAAAGTCGATGTGCTGGCCATTACGAGCAAGCAGCGGCTATCGTCCTTGCCCGAACTTCCTACTATCAGCGAACTGGGTTATCCCAATTTTGAAATGACTGCATGGTTCAGCCTGGTTGCTCCGAAAGATACGCCAGCCGCCGTTACCGACACTTTACGCAAGGCCCTGCAAGCCGCATTGAAAGACACCGCTGTACGCAAACGCTTGCTGGATATGGGTATAGAACCGGGCGACGGCTCAGCCGAAGCTCTGGCCAACCAGATTCGTACCGAAAGTCCTGTGATCGACGCCTTGGTCAAGCGCGCCAATATCGCCGTTCAGTAACGACGTCATTTTCTTCACCTTTTTACAGAGAGTCATCTTGTGTCAGCCAACTCATTCTGGGACTTCCCTAATCAAAGCCAACGTACTGCCTGTCCTGGCGCCAAATGCTGTAAGTACATCCCAGCCGTTGGCCGCCCAAGCCGGCTTACGCATGCTGTTATCCGGCGGAAACGCCGTGGACGCCGCACTTGCGGCCGCCATCACGCTGACGGTGGTCGAACCCGTCATGAACGGTATTGGCGGTGATGCCTTTGCATTGGTTTGGGACCAGGGCCGATTACATGGCCTGAATGCGTCGGGCCGTGCGCCAGCAGCTTGGACGCCGGAACGCTTCGCGGGACGCGATGCAATGCCGGAACTAGGCTGGGATACGGTTACGGTTCCAGGACAGGTTGCAGGATGGGCGGAACTTTCCAGGCGCTTTGGAAAATTGCCCTTTGCTGCGTTATTTGAGCCCGCCATCGGCTATGCCACCGATGGCTTTGCCGTATCGCCGGTTATCGCGCGTCAATGGGCACTACAAGCGCCACGGCTGAAAGATCAACCAGGCTTCGCCGCCGCCTTTCTTCCGGGCGGGGCCCCACCGAAGGCTGGCGATATCTGGCGTTTCCCGGCACAGGCGCGCACCTTACAACGCATAGCGGAAACGCTAGGCCGAGACCTCTACGAAGGCGAACTAGCAGACCGGATTGCCGCGTTCGCGGCGCAAACCGGAGGCTCTATGGTCGCTGCCGACCTGCAAAGCCATTCATGCGACTGGGTAGAACCCATCGCTATGCAGTATCGGGGCGACTACCTACTGCATGAATTGCCTCCGAATGGGCAAGGCATCGCCGCCCTGATGGCACTGGGCATGCTCGACACCTTCGATCCACCGCAAGCCGACGACCCGATTGGTCTATTTCATCTGCCGATCGAAGCAATGAAGTTGGCCTTTGCCGATCTGCATCAGCATGTTGGCGATCCGATCGGCATGAACGAGCTGACGCAACAAATGTTGGACCCCGCCTATTTGCGCAGCCGCGCAGCGCTGATCGACCCTAAGCGCGCTGCTACGCCAATCGCCGGCCTCACCCGAACAAGGGGGCACGGTTTACCTTACCGCGGCAGATAGTAGTGGCATGATGGTCTCGTTCATTCAGTCGAATTACCATGGATTTGGTTCGGGCGTGGTCGTGCCCGACACCGGTATCGCGCTGCATAATCGGGGCCGCAATTTTTCCCTGGTTCCAGGTCACCGCAATCAGGTTGCCCCGCAGAAACGCCCTATGCACACCATTATTCCGGCTTTCATCACGCGCAAAGGGCAGCCTTTTGCCAGCTTCGGCGTCATGGGCGGCAACATGCAGGCTCAGGGTCACGTCCAGATGATGCAGCAACTGGTCGATCTGCAGCGCAATCCTCAGGCAGCCGTCGACGCCCCAAGGTTTCGTGTAGAGCCGGGGCCCCGCGTAATGCTTGAATCGCGTGTCCCGGCGCCAGCGCTCGCAGTCTTGAAAGCCGCCGGCCATCGTATCGAGCCGCAAAGCCCAGACAGCCTGGATTTCGGCGCCGCGCAGGTGATTCTGCGTCAAGAACATGGCGGTTATATCGCCGCATCAGACCCCCGTCGAGACGGGCAAGCAGTCGGATACTAAACCGACCCATCACGCAGCAGAAGAGGAGACAAAACGATGATACTGAAACACCAGCCCCGCGGCCGGACCACTCTTAAACGTTTGGCTTATGCCACATTGGCTACGCTGGCAACGGTCATGACGGCGCACGCCGCCAGCTACCCTGAAAAGCCCATCACCCTGGTCGTGCCCTACCCTCCTGCGGGCACGACCGACATCGCGGCCAGAACCATAGCTCAAGCCATGGAAGCCAAATTGGGGCAAACGATAGTTGTTGAGAATCGGGCGGGTGCAGGCGGCAACATTGGCATGGGCGTTGTTGCTCGAGCCAAGCCGGACGGCTACACCATAGGTATGGGAACCATCGGCACGCAAACCATCAATCAATTCCTGTACAAAGATATGTCGTTCAATCCCGAGAAGGATTTCGAGCCTATTGCGCTGGTTGTGACTACTCCTAATGTGATTGCGGTCAATGCAAAATCGAACATCAAGAACGTGAAGGATCTGGTCAACGCAGCAAAAGCGGCTAAGGACGCGAAGCTGACCTACGCCACTCCAGGCGTGGGCTCATCGGTTCATCTTACCGGCGCTTACCTTGAACAGGTCGCTGGTATTGAAATGCTGCACATTCCGTTCAAAGGCGTCTCGGCATCCCTCCCCGCCCTGATCGGCGACCAGGTTTCCGTACTCATAGACAATTTGCCCAGTACCCTGGCACAGATCAAAGATGGTTCGAAAGTGCGCGGGATCGCGGTTACCTCGGCTAAGCGGTCGCCTTCGGCACCTGATATCCCCACGGTGGCCGAATCCGGCTATCCGAGTGTTGACGTAACCGCCTGGTTTGCGCTTTATGCGCCTAAAGGCACACCTAAAGAAGCCGTGGACAAATTGATTGGTGCTGCGAAAGAAGCCTTGGCGTCACCGGACTTACAGACAAAATACATCGCCATCGGTGCACAGGCAGGCACACTGTTCGGCGATGATCTGGCTGCTTTCGAACGCAAAGAACGCGAACGTTGGGGCAAGTTGGTAAAAGACCGCGACATCAAGACACAGTAGCTCCCGATTGTCATATTTCTACTTTTTTATGAATTAGCAACGAAAGGTTTTATCCATGAATGGTGCAGATAGTCTTTGCGACACGTTATTGGCAAACGATGTTGACGTATGTTTTGCGAATCCCGGTACATCGGAAATGCATTTTGTAGCGGCTCTAGACAAAAAACCTCAAATGCGGTGCATTTTGGGTCTGTTCGAAGGGGTCGTCACCGGGGCCGCCGACGGTTATGCGCGCATGGCCGACAAACCCGCCGCAACGCTTCTGCACCTTGGGCCAGGCCTGGCTAACGGCCTGGCGAACATTCATAATGCTCGCCGCGCCAACACCCCAATGATCAACATTGTCGGTGACCACGCGACGCATCATTTGCAATACGATGCCCCGCTGACCAGCGACATTGAAAGTCTGGCACGGCCGATGTCCGACTGGGTGCACCGGATACAGTCAGCCGCCGACGTTTCCCCATCCGCTGCCGCGGCGGTTGAAGCGGCGCGTAGCGGCCCCGGGGGAATCGCGACATTAATACTGCCGGCCGATGCTGCCTGGACGGACGCCCCGGCCGACATACAGCGCGCATCTGTTGCCGCGTTGTCCCCCGTAGATTCGGCCGCATTGCAAGCCGCTACCCAGGCTTTGCGCAACGGCCGCAATACCGTCATTTTGCTGTCCGGTAAAGCCTTGCGCGGTAAGGCGTTGGAAACAGCGAGCCGCATCGCCGTTAAAACGGGCGCGCGCCTGATGGCACAGCAGTCCAACGGACGAGTCGAACGCGGTGCCGGGCGTGTCATGATCGATCGTGTACCGTTTAGCGTCGATCTCGCTCTTAAAGCGCTGGAAAACACAGAACAACTGATTCTGATCGGCGCCAAGGCACCTGTGGCTTTCTTCGCCTATCCCGGCAAGCCCGGATTACTTGCACCCGATACTTGCCAAAGCATTCAATTGGCCCGTGCCGGCGACGATCTGGAACAGGCCCTAGAAGCGCTCGCTGATGCGGTAGGTGCCGACAGCACCATCGCTCCCGTCACGTCCGAACGCACGGCGACGCAATTGCCGAACGGCGTACTGAATGCCGCGGCCGTCATCCAGGCTATCGGCGTGCTAAGTCCCGATAACGCCATCATCTGTGATGAATCGGTAAGCTCGGGGCGCGATTCCTTCAAATCCACCTTTGGCGCTGCGCCCCACGACTTCCTGCAAATTACAGGTGGCGCCATCGGTATCGGAATCCCCCTTGCCACCGGCGCAGCTGTGGCCTGCCCGGACCGTAAAGTGATACTGATGCAAGCCGACGGAAGCGGCATGTATACGTTGCAAGGCTTATGGACGCAGGCCCGTGAGCAACTTGATGTCATCACTATTATTTTCGCCAACCGCAGCTACGCCATTCTGCACAACGAGCTGAAAATGGTGGGCGCTGGTGAACCGGGCCGCAATGCACGTCGAATGCTGGATCTGGATAACCCCACCTTCGATTGGGTACATATGGCCAAAGCGGCCGGCGTCGAGGCGGGCCGGGCCACCGATACTAGCGGCTTTATCGACCTTTTGCGCTCGGCAATCGCGCGCAAGGGTCCATTTCTAATCGAAGCCGTAATCTAGTAATCCGAGTTGCCTAAAAAAGAACGGTGGCATGTGCCGCCGTTCCTAGGGACTAGGCAGACGGGGCCACCGGCAAGGCGCGCTTGTGGGCGGTATTCCGGTAAGTTCGCACCACAACGTCGTACACCTTTTCGGCGACGTCTTTGCCTTCCAGAAAGTCGTCGATCTCGTCGTAGGTCATGCCGAAGGCATCTTCATCGGGCTTTAAAGGGGCCAATGTTTCGAGATCGGCGGTAGGCACCTTGAAAACCAGTTTGTCGGGCGCCCCCATTCCTTGCGCCAGCGCCCGCACCCGGCGTTTGACTAAGCCAGCCAAGGGCGTAATGTCGGCGGCGCCGTCTCCGAATTTGGTGAAAAAACCCATCAGCGCTTCGGCGGCGTGATCCGTTCCCACCACTAGACCACTGTGCGCGCCCGCCACGGCATACTGCGCGATCATGCGCTGACGCGCTTTAATGTTGCCCAACAGAAAGTCTTGATGGGCGACATCCCGAAACTCCACCTCGGCTTCGAGTAGCTTCGCAAGCATCGCATCGCTTGCCGGCTTGATGTTCACCGTAACGATCTCGTCGGGCTTGATGACATCGATACATGCCTGGGCGTCATGCTCGTCTCGCTGCTCGCCGTAAGGCAGGCGCATGGCAATAAATGTGGCCTTATGACCGCGTTGGCGTGCTGTTTGCACGGCCCGTTGCGATAGTAAGCCGCCGAGCAGCGAATCCACACCGCCGCTTATCCCAAGAACCAAGGCATGATGCCCGGTCGATATCAAGTAATCGGCAAGAAAGTTTGTACGTCGGTCTATTTCCCGCTTGGCATCGAAAGCGCTGCTTACACGAAGTTCGGTAATAATGTCGCGCTGCATGGCGCGTTGCTCGGTAGTTAACACGATATGTCCTTTCCGGTTGGGCTCGATATAAAAAGAGTCGGGCAATTCGCCCTGCCGCAGAAGGTTATGATACGCGAAGTAACGTCCGGCCACGGCATCATGACGGCATGATCCGCACCCTATCCGCGACCAAAACCAGGATCTGCGTCATGAGTTCTACCCCCTCGGCATTCGTTGTACTCGCCGCCACCTTAACCGTGCAGTCCCTGGCCGCAATGGCCCTGCTCACCCTTCCCGTTGTGGCTCCTTCCGTCGCCGCATCCTTGGGCATATCGCCCGCCTACGTCGGCTTATACATCGCATTGGCCTATGCCGGCGCAATGGCGGCCAGCTTGCTCGCCGGAGGCGCCGTCAGACGATTTGGCGCGATCCGCATGAGCCAGATGGGCCTCATACTTAGCGCGGCAGGCGTTGCCATGAGCACCATCGAGTCGCCGCTGGCAATGGCCACCGGTGCCGTACTCGTCGGATTAGGCTATGGGCCCATCACGCCCGCCAGCTCCCATCTGCTCGTGCGCAGCACGCCGGCCCATCGCATGTCCCTGGTGTTTTCCATCAAACAAACGGGTGTGCCGCTGGGCGGTGTGCTGGCCGGTGTAATCGTCCCAAGCCTGGCTGAGTTGATTGGCTGGCAAGGCGCGTTCCTGACCGTCGCGGCCGCGACCTTGCTTTGCGCTGCGGCTATCCAGCCTTTATGTGCAGCGCTGGATGCCGACAAAGACCGTGCCCAGCGCCTGTCTTTCGGCAACGGACTGGCCGCACCCCTGAAGCTGGTGTTCAGCCATCGCAGTCTGACCATCCTGGCCGCTGTCTCTTTCCTTTTCTCGATTACACAGCTATCCCTTACGACCTATCTGGTCACTTTCCTGCACGAGGACCTGAGCATGGGCCTGATCGTGGCGGGCTTTACGCTAGCCATCGCGCAGGCGGCGGGCGTGGCTGGCCGACTTCTGTGGGGCTATATGGCCGATCGATTCCTGGGTTCAACCAATATGTTGGCCGCCCTTGCCGTCTTGATTGCGTTCTGCGCGGTGGCGACCGCCCTGCTGCAATACACAGATTCCAAAGTTCTCATCATCGTGGTTCTTTCGCTGTTTGGCAGCAGTGCGGTCGGCTGGAACGGCGTGTACCTTGCCGAAGTTGCGCGCCAGGCGCCCAAGGGTCAGGCCAGCCTCGCCACTGGCGGTACCTTGTCTATGACCTTTCTGGGCGTTGTCGTCGGGCCACCCTTATTTGGAGTGATCGCCACCGTTTTCGGCAGCTATAGCCTAGCTTACGCGTCACTGATCATACCCGCCGGCCTTTGCCTGTGGCTACTATTACGCGACCGGGCGGCCTTCATCAAGTAATTCGTCTCTATAGCGAACCTGCAGCTTTTTTCGACTTCGCGTGCCTTACGCAAGTACTGTCTGCGCCTGATTTTCACGGTCCCGTTTGATCTGGAAACAGAATAAGTCAGTCGCTGTCGCGCTGCACTGCCGTCTGCAGAATTTTGGCCAGTTGCCGGGCCGCGGGGCCCATATTGGCTTCCTTCCCGAACGTCAGGTAAAGCGACACCCGTCGAATCTGTCCCTCGTTCAAGGGCAAGGGCCATAAACTGCCCTCTTCCAGATGCTTACGGATCAAATGGCGCGGCAGCCACGCGAAACCGAGGCCGTCGGCAACCATGGCCAATGAGGTCTCCATACTGCTTACCGTCCATCGCCGCGCCGATCCCAGCCAGCCTTCGTCACGCGGGCTGACGGTGCCGGAATCTCGCAGGACTATCTGCATTTCGCGCTTCAAGTCCTCAGAGCTTAAGCTTCGGCCCAGACGATGCAACGCATGATCGGGATGCGCGACAGCAATGAAATCGACATTAAGCAGAAGATCGCCCAGATATCCGCCAGGCACGCGCGTACCAATCAGAATGTCGGCGCGTTGTTCTAGAAGCGCTTCATCCGCGCCGGACAACACTACTTCGCTTAACTGAACACGGGTTTGCGGCGCCACCTGTGTGAACTGACTTAAGGCCTGCAATAGCACTGGAGTCGGAAACGCCACGTCGACGACCAGCCTCAGCTCGGCCTCCCAGCCTTGCTCTAGCCTTTTCGCCAGCTGTTCCAGTTGTTGCGCATCGGATAACAGCTCGGTGGCCGCAGCGAGCAACGCTTTGCCGTTTTCGGTAAGCCGGGCTTTTCGACCTTCGATGATCAAGAGCGATATACCCAGCTGCTCCTGCAGCCGGGATGCCATATAACTGATGGACGACTGGCTGCGGTGCAGCGCTTCGGCTGCCTGCGAAAAACCACCGTATTGCACGATGGCTTGCAATACCCGCCACTGCTCAAGTGTGGTCTTAAGTCCCTGCATGGTTGATCCGTTCAATCCTGAAGCGCCGTTAGCAAAACGTTATATCGATTTAATCGATGCATTTAAGCGATATTTTGCGCTATTTTATCGAATAGATAAATATTAAACTCAGTTATTGGAGCTCAACTCCTACACAAACTGGAGAAAATGATGATCGAACTTCGTAAAGCCGCTGATCGCGGCCACGCACAACACGGCTGGCTGAATAGTTACCATACGTTTTCGTTTGCCGAATACTACGACCAACGCCACATGGGCTGGAGCAATCTGCGCGTCATCAACGACGACACAGTGCAGCCGGGTGAAGGCTTTGGCGCGCACGCACACCGCGACATGGAAATTATTTCCTATGTATTGGAAGGCGCGCTGGAACACAAAGATTCCATGGGGTCCGGTTCGGTAATCCGGCCGGGCGATGTCCAAGTCATGAGTGCTGGCACCGGCGTGCGTCATAGTGAATTCAACCACTCACACAGCGAACCGGTCCATTTTCTGCAGATTTGGATCACGCCGAAATTTTCCGGCATCAAGCCAAACTACCAGGAAAAGCGCTATTCAGAAGAAGAAAAACGCGGCAAACTGCGTCTGGTGGCGTCGGCCGACGGCACCGACGGTTCATTAACCATCGCACAAGACGCCAAGGTGTATGCCGCCTTGCTGGATGGCGACGAACGTATCGAACATCCGATCGCAGCGGGCCGCCACGCCTACCTGCATGTCGCCCGCGGCGGATTGACGCTTAACGGTCAATTGCTTGCCGCAGGCGATGGCGTGAAAATTGTCGACGAGGCATTGCTTACGCTTGCCGACGGCAACAAGGCTGAAGTGCTGCTGTTCGACCTCGTTTAGAACCGGTCGAGTACCGCCCCTGTGCTCGCGGTGGATGCATTAAAGGCGAATTTCGCCTGCACGCCGCGGGTATAGCGGGGTGCTGGCGCCTTCCACTTGGCAAGGCGCGCGGTAATTTCTTCCGCTGGTACATTCAGTTCCAGCAGTTGCTGATGCGCATCGATAGTTATCGAATCGCCCTCGTGCACGACGGCAATGCAACCGCCCACAGCTGCTTCAGGGGCAACGTGGCCAACCACCATGCCCCAAGTTCCGCCTGAGAAGCGGCCATCGGTGATAAGACCCACCGAATCGCCCAGCCCCGCGCCTATCAGGGCCCCCGTTGGCGCCAGCATTTCGGGCATGCCGGGACCACCCTTAGGCCCGAGGTAGCGCAACACCATGACATCGCCGGCCTTGATCTTGCCATCAAGAATGGCCTGCAAGGCAGACTGTTCGTCGTCGAACACACGGGCCGGGCCAGTCATGACAGGGTTCTTCAGGCCGGTAATTTTAGCGACCGCGCCTTCGGGAGACAGATTTCCTTTAAGGATCGCCAAGTGGCCTTCTTTGTAAAGAGCCTTATCGATCGGGAAAATAACATTTTGATCCGCGCCCGGAGTGCTGGGAACATCTTTCAGGATTTCAGCGATCGTCTGGCCCGTAATGGTGATGCAATCGCCATTGACGAGCCCGGCATCCAGCAATATTTTCATAACCTGTGGAACGCCACCGGCCTTGTGAAAATCAACTGCCAGGAAATGCCCGCTAGGTTTCAGATCGCAGATAACCGGCACACGCCTGCGCACCCGCTCGAAATCGTCGATGGTCCATTCCACTCCGGCGGCATGGGCAATGGCCAAAATATGAAGCACGGCATTGGTTGAACCGCCCGTGGCCATGATGACCGCTACCGCGTTTTCAATAGATTTGCGCGTTACGATATCGCGCGGCTTGAGATCAAGCTCGATTGCCTTTAGCAGTACACGGGCCGATTCGGCGGCCGAAAGCGTTTTTTCGTCGTGTACGTTCGCCATGGTAGACGAATACGGCAGGCTCATGCCTAGCGCCTCGAACGAGGAGCTCATGGTGTTGGCGGTATACATGCCGCCACAGGAACCTGGTCCGGGTATGGCGTGCAGCTCGATCTGCTTGAGTTCTTGGTCGCTCATGCGGCCCGCGTGCGTTCTCGCCCACGGCTTCGAATACGCTGACGATGTTCAGGTCTTTATTATTCAGCCTGCCCGGCAGAATGGTGCCGCCATACACATAGATGGCCGGCACATTGGCGCGCAGCATTCCCATCATGCCACCCGGCATATTCTTATCGCACCCGCCAATCACGACTACGCCATCCATCCATTGCCCCTGCACACAGGTTTCAACGCAGTCAGCGATAACTTCGCGGGACACCAGTGAATATTTCATTCCCTCGGTGCCCATGGCCATGCCATCGGAAATCGTTGGCGTACCAAACACCTGCGCGTTGCCGCCGGACGACTCAATGGCTTCAATGGCTGCATCCGCAAGCTTTTGCAAGCCGCTATTGCATGGAGTAATCGTGCTGTAGCCGTTGGCCACCCCCACCATCGGCTTCTGGAAATCTTCTTCTTTGTAGCCCAGAGCGTAGTACATGGAGCGGTTAGGGGCACGCGCGGCACCCTGGGTAATATTCGCAGACCGCAGGCGTTTGGATGTGCTCATTTCTTTCCTTTGCTGAATAAAGAACCACGCGCAGCCAATGGCTAGTCATGGATCGAAAAAAGAGTTTACCCCTGAAGTGCACACTCGTTGTCATCACGCTAAAAAACGGACGGCATAGATGCTCTGACAGGCGCTATCCCGCATAATATGCCAACACAAAACAAAATAATGGGAGATGGCATGGCGGCGTTTAATAATACCGTTCTAATCACCGGAGCCAGTCGCGGCATCGGTGCCGCAACCGCGATTGCCGCCGCACGCAATGGCTTCGATGTGGCGGTCAATTATCTGAAAGACGAATCGGCCGCGCAAGCTGTCGTCGAAACCATACTGCAACATGGCCGCCAAGCTATCGCCATACAAGGCGATGTGGGCAAACACGAAGATATCCTTCGTATGTTTGAACTGGCCGAAGAAGGGCTGGGCCCCCTGAGAGCCCTGGTCAACAACACCGGCATCACTGGTCCGATCGGACCCTTTTCGACTACCACCGACGACACCATTGAACGCGTATTCAAAGTCAACGTCTTCGGCACCATACAGTGCTGTCGCGCTGCGCTGGCAAGTTTCTCAAAGAACGATACTGCGGGCGTTATCGTCAACGTATCCTCGGTGGCGGCGCGCACCGGCAGCCCCAACGAATACATACATTACGCGGCAAGCAAAGCCGCCATAGATGCCTTCACTTTAGGCCTGGCCCGGGAAGTCGCTACAGCCGGAATACGGGTATGCGGCGTGGCGCCCGGGTCTACACTAACCGAAATCCATGCCGCAGCGGGCGAACCCAATCGCCCTGCGCGCGTCGCACCGAAGATTCCCATGGGCCGCCTGGCAAAGCCGGAAGAGGTTGCCGAAACCATAGTATGGCTGATGTCGCCGGCAGCATCTTATATAACCGGCACGGTCGTTCAGTGTGCGGGTGGCTTGTAGTCTCTTCCTGAATGGTTTTATGCACTTACCCCGAAAAGCATTCCCACCCCGGCGGTCAACGCCATGGCCAAGACACCCCAAAACGTAACGCGCGCTGCGGCCCTTATTGCCGAAGCGCCACCCGCCCATCCTGAGAGTGCACCCAATACCACCAAAAATACCAAAGAAGCAAGCGAGACCGTCCACAACAGACTAGAAGACGGAAATAACAGAACGATCAGCAAAGGCAAAACTGCGCCCACTGAAAAAGTGGCGGCCGACGCCAATGCCGCCTGCAAGGGTCGCGCCGCGAGCACCTCGGATATACCCAGTTCATCACGTCCGTGCGCGCCAAGCGCGTCATGTTGCATTAATTGAGTCGCGACTTCTGCAGCGAGTGCCGGGTCGAGTCCGCGCTGGACATAGATTTCTTTCAGTTCGCCATGCTCGTGCTCTGGATAAGCAAGCAGCTCTTGTCTTTCCCTATCCAGGTCGGAGCGTTCAGTATCGGCTTGCGAGCAGACCGATACATACTCACCGGCGGCCATCGACATGGCGCCAGCAACCAGCCCGGCAACACCGGCCACTACAATAGTGCGGGAGCTTGCCCCTGCCGCAGCAACCCCCAATACCAGGCTGGCCGTAGACACAATGCCGTCGTTCGCGCCGAGTACAGCGGCGCGTAGCCATCCGACTCGATGCGTCCTGTGTATCTCGATATGTCTCATGATGTGCGCTTTGTAAGCAAGCCAACTGGCGGACGGCGTGGGCCGTAATTTTTCTGATGGTGCAGTGCATTACATCAAAGACCACCTTATTACCTTATTGTTTACCTCGTACAAAATCGATCTGCCGCCGATCGCGCTTGGTTGGGCGCCCCGCTGCAAATTCATGAGCAGGTTCGGGGGCAAGGCGCCTCATTTCGGCAGCGTGTTCACGTGCCGCGATGCTTTCCGGCGTTTCATCATACAAGGTGCGCGCCACCGGCGCAGGCCCACGTACGCTGCTTATCGCAACTACCCGAACATGAATTGCTGGATCTTCCTTGCGAATGCTAACAAGGTCGCCCTGCGATATCTCGCGCGCTGGCTTGGCTTGCTGCCCGTTGACAGACACCCTGCCTTTGCCGACTTCAAGCGCCGCCAGGCTGCGGGTTTTGTAGAAGCGCGCCGCCCAGAGCCATTTGTCCAGCCGAATCTTGTCCATCACGTAATCCTGTCCGGATGTTGTCCTGAGGAATACATGATAACTGTGCGAACGGCGCTTTCCTACTCGTCGGTGAAGATATGCCCAGCCATATTGTCGACCACTACGGGACTTTCGAAGTAAGTGACGGTTGGGTCGGTGTGGTACTTGGCTCGCACAAATAAGCGCCATGATTCTGTGTACATCGCTTCCGCTTCTGACCGCGAGTTCCAAAGATAAACGCCGCCTACTGTTCCCCCATCTTCTGAAATAACGTAGTGCTTGCGCAATAGACCTTTTACGCCCTGATATGTTGGCGCGGTGCTAAGAAATATGCTGCGCGCGTCCTCAAGGGTGACGGGTTTAGGCAAAACAAAGGTGGTAAAAGCGATAATCATTTGCACCTCATAGGCTGTATGGAAGTGAATATTGGCGAAATCTCTCGCCTGCTCTTTATTAAACAAATTCCACCATTCCAGCTCAACCGGTATTTATGCATGTCTGACATTCATTTAGCGAATGTGAACGGACTGGGACCCGGCTCATGGATTAGAATTTATCCCTACGCGATAGCCTTCTATAAAAGCCGAACCATACCGATAAAATGTGCAGTCCTGACATGAGAGCCACGCATGAGCAATCCCCTGTTGAACCTTCCACCGCTTGATGCATTGCGCGGATTTGTGGCAGTGGCAAGGCGTATGAGCATTACACAGGCGGCCAACGACCTCTGCTTAACCCAGTCAGCCGTGAGCCGGCAAATATTGGCACTGGAAAAATATTTGGGGACGCCGGTTCTGGTTCGAAAACACAGGGCAATTGCGTTGACTGAAGCGGGTGAACGGTTAATGGTCCTTGCGTCCCCATGGATGGATAGACTGGCCGAATTGACCGAATCTGTTCGAAACAATGGCCAGCCCCAGCCTATTACCATTACGGCTACATTTGGCGTCACTGCGTTGTGGCTTTTACCGAAACTTGCCGCCTTTCAGGATGCTAATCCGAACATCGACGTCAGGGTCGCAGCAAATAACCGCATTTTCGACCTGAAGCAGGAAGGCATCGATCTTGCAATTCGGTATGCGCGTGAAGCTGACGTTCCTTCGGGGGCGATCAAATTATTCGGGGAACGAGTCGCTCCGATCGCAAGCAAGGCGGTCGCAGCACGCGCATTTAAGCACCCACAAGCGTTGTTGAAAGAAGTCTTGCTTGAATATGACGAGCCACATGCGCGCCCTTGGCTACGCTGGACCGAGTGGCTTGCAGCTTACGGCATGACGGATGCCAAGCCAAAATCGTACCTGCATTGCAATCAATACAATCAGCTGGTGCAGCTTGCGGTCGATGGCCATGGCATCGCTTTGGGACGTATCGCGCTGATCCTTCCCATGTTGGCCGATGGCCGACTAGTCGCCATGCCAACCGATAAAACCGGCGAAAGCGACTACGCCTATTGGCTGATTGAAGCCCAACCCGAGGCTCGTCCTGAAGTTGCCATATTCCGGAGATGGCTAATTTCAGAAGTTCGACATACCGTTAAACATATGGAATCTGTGCAGCTAATGGGATTACATAGCTCGTCATCAAAAGCCATTTCGAGTCATCCGGTCCGAAGGGCCGGGGCCCGCAAGAGCAAGCCTCTGGCAAGTTAACTTCGTGTCACGGCTTGGGTTGCAGCAACTGATATATTGCTCATGTGGACGCCTCCGGACTATGCCCTAGTCTTGAGTGCAGGCCAGCAACCGCAATCTGCGACTTACTCCGAAAACCGCCACACTTTTTTACTTCCAACATTCAGCTTCGGTGCCAAACTATCTCTCGGTCAATGATGAACGATGAGCAACGATCCGCTCGCGCTTGAGCCACGATGCGTGCAGACTCGCTCAAATTAGGAGGTCTTCAAGCCATGACTACATCAGACGAGAATGGACTAAAAAAAGGACAGCCGGCCATGCATACGCCACCGGTTGTGTCAGCACAGGCGTGGGACGCGGCGCGCCAGCAACTGCTCGTGAAGGAAAAGGCCCAAACCCGCGCCCGTGATGCGCTGGCCGCCGAGCGACGCCGAATGCCATGGATGGCGGTGGAGACAGCGTATGCGTTTGAGGGACCTGCCGGCAAGGTCAATTTGCTTGAACTCTTCGACGGCCGACGTCAGCTAATCGTATACCGCGCCTTCTTCGAACCGGGCGTCTTCGGCTGGCCCGACCACGCCTGCCGGGGCTGCTCTATGGTGGCCGATCAAGTCGCCCATATCGCCCACCTGAATGCCCGCGACACCACCCTCGTCTTCGTCTCGCGTGCGCCTCAGGCGGACATCGCGCAGCTGAAGGCGCGGATGGGTTGGGACATCCCCTGGTTCACGCTTACGGATACCTTCGATGCCGACTTCGGAGTGGACGAGTGGCACGGCACGAACGTGTTTTTCCGCGACAACGACCACGTATATCGCACCTACTTCCTTAATAACCGCGGCGACGAGCAGATGGGAAACACCTGGAATTATCTGGACATCACGCCGCTGGGCCGCCAGGAACTTTGGGAGGACTCACCCGAGGGCTATCCCCAGACCCCGCCCTACAAGTGGTGGAACTGGCACGATAGCTACGTCGCAGGCGCGGCCCCGGACAAAAAATGGGTCGAGATATCGGACGCCGGAGAGGCGGCTTTCCGGAATCAACAACAGGCGAGCACGAAGTCATGAGCCACGTGCTTGCTGGCGGAATCAGGCAAGGTTTTGCGCCTCTACCAGCTTTGCCAACTGAGTAAGCGACTCCTGCCAGCCTAAATAGCACATCTCCACCGGGAGGGCCTCGGGCACGCCCTTCTGCACAACGGTAAGCTCGGCGCCGCAAGACACCTTCCGCAGTGAAACTGTGGTGTCCATCTGACCAGGCAGGTTTGGATCGTCGAACTGGTCCGAATAGCGGATTTTCTCGAACGGCACCAGTTCAAGGTACTCACCGCCAAACGAGTGACCGTCGCCGGTGCCGAAGTGGCGAAAGGACATCTTGTAAGAGCCGCCGACCTGGGCGTCCATGTGGTGCACCTGGCAAGTGTATCCGTAAGGGGGAAGCCACTTTGCGATTGCGTCTGGTTCCAGGAAAGCGCGATAGACAAGCTCGGGGTTTGCGCGCAAGACGCGATGAAATTGAACGGTTCCAGTTGTCATGGTGTGTTAATCCTTCAAGTGAAGATTTGAGTTCAAGCATCGTCACCGATGTAGCTTTCGCCAGTGAACTCGATGAGGCAAAAGCCATGACCGAAGGGGTCCGAGAAGCTTATGCATTTTGATCCCTTCCATTGAACGCATTCGCTTTCCCGCGATGCGCCGGCATCAATGGCGCGCTTCGCAGCTTCGTCTATATTGTCTACAACAAAATCAAGGTGGATTGGTGTCCAGTGCCGACGGTATTGGCGCACATCGACGAGACCTTTTGCCGGCCGTGAACCGGCTGACTGACGTAGAAGATAGACAACCGACGATGCACCCGTCAACTCTGCGACATCGTCATCGATAGTGCGGCTCAGTTTCAAAGATAGAGCCGCACTGTAAAACTTGATCGCTGGATCAAGCTCGGGAACGTCGATGTTTATCAGTATCTGCACTGTGCGTGACCGGTACGTATGCCGCGACGCGCCGCTTGAGCAAGCAACAACAGAAATGTCTTGCGCTAAACCGGTGAACGACGTGCCGCGGCTGCTTTACTTGATGTGAATAATGACCGAGCCTTGGGATACTTGAGGCGCCGCCGCGCCCGTATCGGCGGCATTCTTCGCGATCCATTCCCTGGCCTTTTGTACGCTTTCGTCAATGCCTGCCTTGTCTTGGCAAACCGTCACCGAGAAACCGCCTTCGGCGCTGCGTGCCAGGGTGTAACCGACAAAGCCTTTGACCGAACGCAGCAGTTGTTCAACGTCAGCCTTGCGCTTGTCCAGCAGATCGAATAGCTCTTTTGCACCCTTTCCGGAATATGTCCTGATAACAGTTTCCATGATCGATACTCCTGTTTAATGGACCAACGACACCAGTAGACCCCGCACACAATGTGTGCAGTTTTTCACTACTATTTCCGACAACGTTTAGTGCAACTAATGAAGAGGATCGCTCGATTAACGCCCGCGACCCTCAGTTAGTTTAGTGACACTGTCGACATAAGTAAATCTGGGAAGTAATGCACAATCTTGGTAACTTCAGCTGACCAAGTTTCGCTCCAGCTTGGGGCCGGCAAGTTGAAAAAATGCTGATTACGATGTTAAAAGGCAGCGATTACGATGCAAAAAAAATTGCGCGCGGGTGACTGCCGGCAGGCATGATCGTTGGTTCTTCTGTTAAATTCGCGGCTCTTGAAGAAAGGATACTAATGAATCAATGGCTAATGCTCGGGGGCGCGATTGTTGCTGAAGTCATCGCAACATCCGCACTGAAGGCGAGCGAAGGCTTCTCGAAGCTGGCACCGTCAGTTATTACAGCTGTCGGATACCTTATCGCCTTTTATTTATTGTCGCTTACCCTGCGCGCTATTCCAGTTGGAATCGCCTACGCGATATGGTCGGGTGTAGGCACCGTGTTGATCGCCGTTGTCGGGTGGGCGCTTTACGGGCAGAAGCTTGATCTTCCCGCTGTGATCGGCATGGGACTAATCGTTTCGGGCGTAATCGTACTTAATGTTTTTTCTAAAAGTTCTGCACATTAAGCGGGTAAATCTTTTCAAACGCCGGCACGGCGCAAATGCCTGGTGCCGGCTTGACCGAGCTTAGTCTTGACGGCTGGTCACTTCAAGCAGGTGGTAACCAAATTGGGTTTTCACCGGGCCTTGAACGACGTTGATCGGCGCGCTGAACACGACGGTGTCGAATTCCTTAACCATCTGGCCAGGACCGAACGAACCGAGGTTGCCGCCATCGCGGCTGGATGGACAGCTAGAGTTGTCTTTTGCAACTTGCGCGAAATCAGCGCCTTCTTCGATAGCAGTCTTAAGTTCGTTGCACTTCTCTTCCGTCGAAACCAGGATGTGGCGGGCAGTGGCTTGGGCCATGAGTATTACTCCTTCTAAATGATAGAAGAGAATAACTCAATCGACGCCATTCGTCTTCCCCGGGCGTTCCGGCTAACCCAATTTGCTGTCGGCAATATGATAGTGCGGATCCGTATAGACGTCGATTTCCACCATGTCCTTGGCTTTGCTAAGAAGCTCTAGACAGTCAGGACTAAGGTGGCGAAGGTGCAAGGTTTTACCTGCCGACTGGTAACGATTTGCCAGCGAATCTATAGCCTCGACCGCAGAATGGTCGACCACACGGGCCTCGGCAAATTCCAACACCACGTGCGGCGGGTCTTCGTCGGGCGTGAACAGGCGCGAAAAGTTAGCGGCTGAGGCAAAGAACAGCACACCGCGTAGCTGGTATACCTTCATCCCGTTGCCGTCGATGCGCTTGTCGGCCTGTATTTGCTTGGCCTGCTGCCAAGCAAATACCAACGCGGCAAAAACAATACCTGCCAGCACGGCGACGGCCAAATCAGTAAGAACCGTGATCACGGTGACACCGATAACGATAATGGCATCCTGGCGTGGAATCCTCCGTAGGGCACGCAAGCTGCCCCATGCAAAGGTTTTCTGGGCCACGACGAACATCAGCCCAATCAGTGCCGCCAACGGAATCAGTTCGATCCAGCTCGAAAGGAATAGGATGAAGCCCAGCAGGAAGACCGCCGCGGAAATTCCTGAAATACGGTG